>CARFUA010000022.1 GCA_948976265.1 uncultured Clostridia bacterium | reverse complement strand
CAATCACACACCTCCTTGAAAATAAAATAAGCCGAGGGATTTTCGTTGTGAAAACCTCTCGGCTATGTAATACAAATTTATTTATGATATTCAGTTAATTCCATTTCATACTCATAAATTTCATAAAAAGTGTCTATTCCTTTTTGTATATAATCACATAATTCTCCCTTTTTATCCATCTCAGCTAATTTTGTTATGAAATTCCGTTTATCTTCTAATGTTCTTGTTATTGTGTCACCATTCAAATTGAGTATAATTGGTAAATTTTCATTAAATGTTTTCGATGCATCATACTTGTCCTTATTCAGATATAACTGACTGATAATCTCTATTACAGATACAATATTATTATCCTCAAATCCCAATAATCGTGCAATATCCATTTTCCCTTCGCAATATTTCTTCAATTTAGAAGAAAGCAAATCAACCTCTTTTTTTATAGTATTGATTGACAAAATCATAGTTGACATTATTTTTTCAATCCTTTTTACAAATACTCTCCATATTTCAATAGTCATTTTTGAAGGTTGAATTGTATAAAATTTAGGTCTTTGATTACCATTAAGAGGAAAAGCACCAAATGCTGTCTTTGATTTATTGCCATCTATATGATACAGATATAACTCAAAAAATAACAAATTTACATCCGAAGAAATCACTCTGGGTGTTTTACAAATCTTTACCCTATATGAAATTGTTTTCCACAAATCAAACACAACGTACCTAAAACCATCAACATCATCATATTGAAATAAGGCATTTGTTCCTATTTCAGACAACTTTTCCATTGCCAAATAATAGTTACCATCAATTATAATATCAACAAGGTCATCATCATTGTTTCCCAAAATATAATCTACAATTTCCTTGTATTCTTCCTTAAATTCTTCAATATTATTTATATAGCAATACCATTCATATGCTATTTTGGCAATACTATGAACTGCATAAAAGCCAAGAAAACTATCTGATGAAATAGTTTTATGTATTGTCACATCACTTATATCTACTAGCGAAGCTCCCTTTCCTTTACTAATTTCTTCTATCTTCTCCATAGGTGCCATTATAACTTTTTTTCCATCCTTATCAAAACCTGCCACAACACTTTTGGGGGCATACAAAGATTCTCTATCGCTAACTTTAACATTATGCATTTCTGTTCCATCCACCAGTATATCTGCCTCATACTGAATAGGTTTCCCTTCACGAGTAGATAGTCCTAAATGATTTCTAAAAAAGTTCAAATCAGCCACAAATTTTTTCTCATAATTATTATTGGTAAATGCATTATGTGTATCGCAAACAAAAGATTTTGTTACTTTTGCTCCTGTAATAGCAAATGTTATAATGTCAGATGAAGTAAGTTTCTTTTCAGAATTACAATAAATACATTTCATTATACACACTCTCCATTCGGTTACCCAAATAATACTCCCGCCACTTTACTAGGAAGAACTGTACTTCATTTTTCATGATTGTATCATACATCTACATTTTTTTCTACTTATATGATTATGGCAAACAAATCATTTCTCTTGACTCTTTTCAAATATTTTAGTAAACTATAAATGTTAATTTAGTTAGCAACAGGTCTTGGTTCGATTCCAAGTGTCGCCAAAATAATAGGATTGCTATTCAGCTCTATAGTTTCAGGTCTACTCTACGATGCCGTTAAATTTGTATTGGAGAAAGGAACAGTTTCTATGAAGAGAGAAATCTTATTTTTAGGTCTAGGTGCTTGCGGCGATATGGTGTAATGGTAGCATGTAGTTGATAAGCACTACCCTAGACCTCCAAATATTCAGAGAACTCTAAGAGTTCTCTTTTTTTTTCTACATAACCAAATTTCTTGACAAGTAATTATGCAAAAACAACACACACATTTATATTGATATTAATTTTTCTAGGCAACATTGTAAAATTCCTAATTTATTTTTATTTGATATGCTTATGACTTCGTATATTTTCCTTAATATTTTCTCCTTCATTTTTTCTCGAAAAAAGCAAAGTTCCCACATACCTTTTCGGTCAGCCTTTGGTTAAAGGACTGTCTATAAGATTGGTAATTCAATCACACACCTCCTTGAAAATAAAATAAGCCGAAAGATTTTCGTTGTGAAAACCTCTCGGCTATGTAAAAATATATTTTCGTAACTCAATAGAACAAACGAATTATCCCCCCCCCAAATTTTATACGTTACTTTTTGAATTTATCATTTTAAAGTATTCTTCTATTTCGGGATGTTCCTTTCGCATTTTAACTTGTAATTCAATCCATTCCACAATTTCTTTCTTTGTAGCTTCTCTATATTCAACAGTTATTTTGTCAAAATCGTATTGTGCTAACTGCATTTCCAGAAACGAAAATTCTGCTAAATCCTCATAAAAATTCAAATAACGACAGATAATTTCTTCTCCATTTAGACTTTCTTCCTTATCTTTAAAAATCTTTAATATTTTTTCAAGAAATTCTGAACTTCTTATTTTACTTAACAACGTGATAAGTTCAGATGATGCTTGTACCATCGTTGCAGAAATCGCATCTATATCTTCATAAACTTTTAAAATTGATTTACCATTATCTCTTATTTCTTTAGCTCCATGAAAAACCGCCATATCCGAACGGTTACTTATATTATTTCTATAAGAAGTTTCCATAAAGAATTTGCTTCTGTTCGTAAAATAAAAATCATCAATTTCCTTTATTTTTTCTTGCGGCAACTTTGAAAAGTCGGTAACATTCATTACGCACTTAAAATAACTATTAATCTCATTCATCCGCATAAAGAGCGAAACAAGGTGAGGTTTAAGTATCTCAAACGCCTTTTCTTCCATTTTCTTCTTAGGTATATAATCTACCACCAAATAGAATGTTAAAGATGCAATATACGCCAAGCTAAGACTTTCCATAATACGGAAAAGCTCAAAAGCCATTGTTTCTTGTTGAGGTCTAAGAAAAAACGGCATCCATCCAAATAAAAGTGGTGCAGATGAAAATTTACAAATCAAAAAGATTGCTATAATTAACAGTATAATTTGAATTTTTAGTTCTTTTATTGTTTTTCCTATTTTTCTTTTCATACTTCCCTCTCTTTTTTATTGCAATCATATCACAAAAAGTCATTATTTTCTACCTCTTATAAATATAATAACCATGAAAAGACGGCATCAGCACTCACGCCGACACCGCCTTTTTCCTCAGTCAGTCCGTTATAAAATCCCTGCCTTTTTCAGATACCCCACACTGTCATAGCAGCCACGGAAATAGACCGTCTCCATGTCCGTAAGTTTGTTCCTAAGCTCCATCACTTTAATCAATACGGCACATTCTTCCTCGGTCAGTTCCACCACTGTTTCCGTGTCAAACACGCCTAATACTTTCGGATATTTCTCATACAAGCCCTCAATCTCGGCTCTCACGGCACGGTATTCCTCGTTTTCTCTGGACAGCTTTGCGATGACAGAGCCGAGATATTCATTAAAGATATTGCTGTGAACATCTACAAAAGTTTCAAATCTGAACGCATCAGACATTCTTGCTCACCTCCAACTTTTCTCATTGTCCTTTATTATACTGCCCAGAAATACTCAATACAAATGTGCAAACGGGGTTTACCGCTCCCTGTCCGCACTTTTTTTCTCTGTCGGCTCACCGTTCTGTTCTGGCTCATCATCAATCACGGCATTGTCCTTTTCATTCAGATTCAGTTCGATATTGAGGGCATTAAGCCTTTCCGTCTTTTCTTTCAGCTCATTTTCAAAAGCAAACGGTTTCTCAACTTCAACTTTTGCTGTTTCAAGCTGTGCAATGGTTTCTGCCTTTCTGGTCTTGGCAGCTTCCAGTCGGGCAGGGAACTTGGCAATCTCATTCTCAATTCTGGTAAGATTGCCCAAAGCATCCACACCTAAATCTACCTTATATTTCTTCATTCCGCAGAGATTCAGACAATAGTGTGCATTGATGGTATCATAGAAAACCTCCATCTTGAAACCACGGTAGCTGCCGACTTCTATCGGCTGTGACATCGGATTTTCCTTGCAGATAGCAAGGAGCATCTCACCTGCGTCCGCTTTTTCTTTGTAGGTCACGCCTTTTAAGGTCATGGAGCAGAACTTATCCTCGCCCTGCGGCTTATGCTGACTGGCAATCTCCGCATCATTC
>CARFUA010000021.1 GCA_948976265.1 uncultured Clostridia bacterium | reverse complement strand
GGGTAAATAATGGGGGTATTTTTAGAGGGGTAAGTTTATCCAAGTGGTATTGTCTGGACGGGATATAGGATGGATCTCTGGTGATATGGTGCAAGGATAGGGTATGGGATGATATGAGATGGATGCTTGATATTCAGCTAGGAAGACGTAATCTCTCTCCTATCCAGAGAATTGCTGTTGCTGAGAAGTATAGACCTATTTATGAAAAACAGGCAAAAGAAAATTTAAAAGAGGGCGGAAGAAAAGGAGGATTATCAAATTCATCTAAGCCTTCGCAGAATTCTTCAAAGGCTTCAACTATTGATAACAATATTGATGTCCGTGCCAAATTAGCGGAAACAGCAGGTGAATCTACAGATACATATTCAAAAGGGAAAAAAATTCTTGACTCTGATGATGAAAATCTGAAACAAGAAGTATTATCTGGGGAAAAAAGTATCCACGCTGGCTATAAAGAACTCATACAAGGTAAAGAAGAAAAAGTTTTAAAGGATCTCATTGAAACGAATATTCGCCAGAGAGGTATTGGAAATCCTAATCCAATTAAATTAGGATGATGTATTAAAGAACTTGAAAGAATTTACGGAATACAACATGGCTCCACATCTTTTCAAGGAAATCAATATAATGAGGTGTCTCCGAAAGTTTCGGAATCACCTACTCAAGAGCAACTAGCGGATATGATTGGAATCTCTGTAGATACACTCAATAATTACAAAAAACTCACAGAATTAGTTCCTGAGTTACAAGATTTACAGGATGAGAATTCAAAACTTCGTGCTTTGATATCTAATAATTTTGGCAGAAGAAAGAATAATCCAGCTAAGGATAGAAAGGCATTAGAAACCTATGTATCTCTTAGAGGATATAAACAAGGAGAAATTGGAAGGAATCATTTTCAGAAAGACCAAAATGGACTTTCTGAAAAATCAACTCTTGATGAAATAGCAAAAGAACTCAATATATTAAAGCGTAATATTCAGAGAGCTTTGCGTATAGAACGTAATCTCACAGATTCAATGAAGGAATTGATTGTTTATTATGTTCTGATTATAAGCTGTGTAAATTAGGGGTAATTTGGGATGCTGTGGGTGTGGGTGAAGAGTTGGTAGGGGTTGGGAATTTTAGGGAAAATTTTAGGGAATATATGTAGTTTGGTGATTGTGTGTTAATTGTTAATGACATATAATATTTTTATCATAATGGATGGAGGAGATATTATATGGAAGAACAAAAGTTTGAATTAGGAAAAACAAAAAAGCAGTTATATAGAAGTGAAAAGGTACAAGATATAGTTGAAAGTTCAGTTGGACAAATAATATTTTCATTGATAGATGAATTTCCTGTTTTGGGTGTAATAAAAACAATGGCAGAAAGTTCATTGAATAGTTTTCAACAAAAAAAGAGAAAGGAATTGTGTAATGTAATTTTTTCTGATAATAAAATTACAGAAGAAATGGTAAAAGATGTTTCTTTTATAATGGAATTTTATAAATTAATAGAGGTGGTCGACCGATTATCAACCAATACAAAGGTCGAATATCTTGGAAAGCTTTTTAAAAATACAGTATTATCAGAAACAGAAAATAAATATGATAACTTTAATGAATACCTTTATAGATTTAAAGAAATGTCAGAACGGGAAATAGAAGTACTATATATGTTATATGAAGAGGAAATAGAATTTATAAACATTGGAGAGATGATTACTGATGCAAATTATCAAGAAATGGCAAGAATATGGAGAGAGTTTAGGATAAAAGCGATTAATCATTTTTTCATAGATGAAGCAGTATTGAAGTCCATTTTAATTGGGATCCAAAGAACTGGTTTTTGTTCTTTAGAAACAATTCATTTGGCAGGTGGTGATTTGTCGGTGTTTACAGTAACAAAATATTTTATAGATTTTGTAGAACTAATAAAAAAATAGTACTTTATTTTCCAGCCATCAGCCAGTACGATGGCTGGTATTTTTTTACTCTTGACATACGAACATACATAGTTTTATAAGGCATTTCATTGTATTGGCATTACATGGATTGCAAAACTGATAGAACTAACTAATACATACAACACACAGATTCAGAGATTCCATTATGTGAAAAATTTAATAGTGATTGTAGTACATGGGTGAATTTAGAGCATTTATCAAGATTGGCATTGTTCTAGGTTTTATTTTTTGACGGCTTTTTTGAGGGATTTTTGATAAAAATGGGTGATTTTTTAAATTTTTAATAAAAATAGGTTTTTCACATTTTTGAGAAAAACATGGTGACAGATGGAGAAGTAGTTATTGATAGATAAATTATAAAGATTCAATTGGAGGATGAAGGTTTATGGAGCAGTTACATGATCACAACAAAAAGACATATGAAAATATTTGCCGTATGTATAATGATGGAATTCAAAGAGTGGCAGTTGTCCAGCCAACTGGCAGTGGCAAAAGTCTTTTAATGCAAAAGTTGATTGAAGACAATCCGGATAGTAAATTTTTTGTTTTGTCAACAAGCCATAAAATCAATGATCAGTTCAAAGAGAAGCTGGATGAAAAAATGCTGCAAAGGGCTGATTTCAATATCTATTGCAATATGCCAAATATGAAACAACAAATAATGGAGTCATTGAAACCTGATTATATCTTTCTTGATGAGATGCATAGGGCTTTAGCCAAAGAATGGTCAAAAGGTATCAATGTTTTATTAGAAATGTATCCTAATGCAAAAGTGTTGGGATTATCAGCAACTCCTATTAGATATTTGGATAAATGTAGGAATGTAGCTGAAGAATTATTTGGTGGTAACTTAGCTTGTGATATGGGTCTGTCTCAAGCGATTCTTGATGGGATACTTCCTATGGCGAGATACGTTTGTGGTGTCTATTCATATGAAAAGGATACAGAGAATTTAAATAGGAAAATAGAGAAAAGCTGTAATAGTGAAAAAGAGAAGAAAGAATTAATAAAAGAATTGAAAATTTTGAAAGAGAATTTGGATAAAGGGCATGGTGTATCAGATATTTTCAAGAAATATGTTATGAGTGGTAATGAAAAGTTTGTTGTGTTTCTGAAAAATACCACCCATTTAAAGATAATGAAGCCAGTAATAGAAAAATGGTTTCTTGATGCTGGATTTAATGTCAGATTGTATGAAGTACATAGTAAGAATACTGATAAGGACAGAGAATTTCAGGCATTTAAGGAAGATACAGAGGATGGAATAATCAAGCTGTGCCTATCCGTCAATATGCTTGCGGAGGGAATTCATGGCGATATTGACGGTGTAATTATGCTTAGAGAGACCATTAGTGCGAATATGTATTTCCAGATGATTGGACGGGCATTTGCATGTGGCAAGAAAACTATACCTTTGATATTTGATTTAGTTGCGAACAGCCAGTTTATTTCTGATGCTACTAACCTTAGTTTTCCGAATGAATTAAGGGGTGAGATTGAAAAGCGGAAGAAAGAATGCGAAAAAGAATGTAAGGATTATGAAGTTGGTTTTGATGTAGATGAATTCATTGTGATGGATGAATTCATGGATGTTGTTAGCGGATTTAGGGAGATTGAGATGAGGTTGGTTGGAAGCTGGGATTCTTGGATGGATGAAGAAATAGAAATATTAAAAAAGTGGTATCCGATTGAGGGTATAAGGGTTAAAGATAGATTAAATGGTAGAACGAAAAGCGAGATACGAGGAAAAGTTGATAGAATGGGAATAATTTCACTTAATCGATATTGGACAGAAGAAGAGATTGATATATTGAAAAAAAATTATCCTATATATGGTCTCAGGATAAAAGAATTTCTGCCAAGTAAAACTAAAAGTTCAATAATGACTAAAGCACGTAAATTGGGAATAAGTGTAAATAAACGAGGAATTTTTACTAATGAAGAAGATGAAATAATAAAGTATTATTATCCAACAGAAGGTGTAAATGTTTACAAAAGATTAAGTAATAAAACCAAAGAGCAATGTAATGGTCGTGCAAAATTTTTGGGTATTTTAAGCAACAATAATGTTCAAAAATGGACAGACGAAGAGGATGATATAGTAAAAAGATATTATCCGATTGAAAAAACTGCTGTGTTTAATAGACTACCAAATAGAAGTAAACAGGCGTGTATGATAAGGGCTAGGCTATTAGGTGTAACATCAAAAAATGAAAATACATTATGGACTGATCAGGAGTATGAGATTTTAAAAGAATATTATCCCAAGGTAGGGGGTGAAGTTTCAGTAATGCTAAATAGAAGTAAACATGCTTGTATAACAATGGCGTTTAAGTTGGGAATAAAGAAAAAACAAAGGAGAAAGTATGAATATGTTTACAAAAAAAGAAACAAATATGTTGTTGAATTCACTGTTGATGGAAAAAGAATGCAATTTGGTAGATTTGATTCCGAAGAAGAAGCTGTAAAAGTAGCAATGCAAAAGGCAAAAGAATTTGGTAAAGCAATTTAAAAACTGATTCATATATGGACAAGCCATTTCGGAGAATAGAAATCAATCTAATTCCTATCCGATATGGCTTGTTACTTCTGAGGTGGCGCATTGGTGGATTGATTTTTCGTGATGAATTTGATTTCTGATAGAGAAGTAATAAGTGGAAACTGTAGATGAGCATTTGTTATTTGTGGTGAAAATTTTTAAATCGTGGAGGTAGAAAGATTGAATAAACCAAGGTAAGAATGCAGAGACAAAATTGGGGGCTATTGACGGGATAACGGATAGCTTGGCAAGCACATCATCCAGGATTGCG
>CARFUA010000020.1:396-5938 GCA_948976265.1 uncultured Clostridia bacterium | reverse complement strand
CGAAACACTCACGTGTTTATTACATCTCAACATTTATTTTATACCATACCTTTTAGGGTTAATCCACCATACATTTATTAGAATTTCATAATTCCCCTTCAATTACTACACATTTTACTTTATCATCATTTCTCAACAAACAATTCCATAAAATATTTTTCATGTTCATCTACTAAATGCTCCCAAGAATATTCTGTTTTTATCTCTTCCAAATTTGCAGATATAAATTTCTCTTTATCTCGTGCAGCAATAATATCCATATCATTTAATAACTTGGTCACCTCTATTGCTGTATGATAATATTTGGCATTTTCTTTTAGCACTGATCGATTAAATATATTATCATTAGCTAAAATAAAACAACCTGAAGCCATAGCTTCTAAAAGTGATGGATTTGTTCCTCCTACTGAATGACCGTGAAAATATGCAAAAGAAAACTTACGTATTGAATTCAGTTTATCAAAATCATAAACTCCACCAATAAAACGCACATAACTCTCTTTAGCATATTGTTCCACAAGTTTTTTACCATGAGGGGTATTAGTTTTACCTACAATTATCAATGGTTTACGCCCATTTTCTTTAGAAGCCAAATACCCTTCTATAGCCATTGCAATATTATTCTCAGGTTCTAACCTCGCTACAAGCAAATAATAACCATTCAATTCTAACTTAAATTCCTTCAATACTTCCTTATTGTAATCATCATGTATATCTGCTCCATAAGCAATAAAACGACAAGTTTTATTATATTTCGCCTTATAATAATCATGAATACCCATATTATCAGCAATTAGATAATGACTGTGTTTCACAGCCTGTCTTTCTTCCCAAAAGACAAATTTCCGTATCCATTTATTAAACTTTGTACGCTTATATTCCAATCCATCCATATTCGTTATAAATATTGGACACTTAATATTCTTCACATTAAACCAAATATAAGCTGGTACAATACTAGTGTACCCTGCTTCATAAATAATATCGAACTTTTCCCGTTTGAGTGCATCTTTTAACGAAAAATAATCATAAAAGAAACTCCCAACAGAACTCCCCATCCATGTTTCAGGACTATAAATATGTTTGATACGTACTCCTTTATAAAAATCTTTTTTATAAGGGTGAAAATGAGGAGAATAGACAGTCACTATGTGACCTCTTTTTGCCAAACCTACGGAAATGTATTCAGCAAACTGCTCAAAGCCCCCATAGTTATTTGGAATACCACGAGTGCCAATAAAAGCTATTTTCATCAGAAATTTTAATATATGAAGGTAAATTGATAACTCTAAGTATACAAAACAATCTCTTTTTCTCGGAACAATATTTCGTGTAGCGAGTCCAATATGAGAGTTTTACTTTTTCTTAAATAAAAGCAGAAATAAATTTAGAAAATACCATAATCATTTTTTCAAACTCTATTTATCTCAGCATCAACCATAGTTACAAAATCGTTGATTTCTTTCTTCTGTTCATAACGTTCACAATCTGAAGTTGTATAATAATTATCTAACACTGGTTTTTTTATTATATCCTCTACTGATTGACGATACTTATTGATTGATGTAAGTCTGCCAAAACTAGGAAACTCGTCTATCATTTTACGAAAATATGGAATGTCCGTTAATAACATAACTTTCTTAAAATAACATGCCATTGCAAAAATACCACTTTGCGAAGATTTACGATAAGGTAGTAAAACTACATCTGTATGACTATATAAATAGACCAATTCATCATCATTAATATGACGATCAAGTACCCTGTAATCTGTTGATATTCCATACAATAAACTAAAATCTATATTTTCAACATTTTTACCAGCAATTACAAGTTCGACTTTTTCCCTTACACCATGCGGTAATCTTGCAAATACATCTACAATGATATCAATACCTTTTGCATAACTTAAGTTTCCAAAAAAAAGAAATTTAATTTTGCCAATACTCACAAATGCATCAGCAACATCTTTAGATAGTGACTTTTCCTCATATTTTTTCTTAAAAGAATATTTTAAATGAGGTACATATAACATTGAAACTTTCACCCCTATAGTATTCAATATATTTTTTGTACGCTCAGAATGATAAATAAAGCAACGTACATATTTAGTATAATACCAATCAAAGAAACATAAGACACGCGAAGTATCCATATATTTTAAAGCATGCGCTTCATGCATATCACACCATAACCGCCTACTAACCATACTAGGTGACATCATTAACAGATCATAAAGTTCACCATAACACATATAAATATATACTCCCCTCTTGTGAGTAATCATATGTTTCAATAACCGTAGGTAATTTTTCAAAAGCAACAAGACTGATATCAGTTTATTCCTACCAAATATAAGAGAGAAAAAAGGTTTCTCTCCTTGTTCATTAAAAGTAGAAAGTATTTTTACTTGAAATCCCTTCTTACGCAAAATATCGGCAAATGCTTCATCATAATAATGCATGCCACAGTAAGATCCAATCAAGTCAACTATGTATATTGTTTTCATTTATTATGTCAGTATCTACCATTCTTAATTAATCATTCACCTTTCTGTAGTAAATTTTTAGAATGAATTTCGGACATATACATCTAATCATCCTCTTTACTAAAAACTTTAATATTTCAAAATATATAGATCCATGAAATACCTCTATTCTTTGCAATTCATTCAAGTGTCTTACTAAAACTTTAATATTAGGAGCAGATGAAATTCCATTTACATTATCATAAGTAGATATTGTAAACGGTAATTGATGAAAAAGATTTCCTTTTTTATATTGTTCCAAAAAAAACGCATAATCGGCAACAATAGAATAGTTTGTATCAAATTTAGTCTTTTTCATTAAATCAGTTCGAACAAAACAAGATTGATGTGAAAAACACATATGCAATGGAAGACATTCTAAAGGATATGGTCTCTTTATAATTTTAGTGAAACCATAATCTAATTCTACAGCACCATAAATAATATCTGATTTATATTCATGCTCAAACACTTGTGATAAAATTGTTTCAGAATAAAATCGATCACCACTATTCATAAAAATCAACCATTCTCCTGTCGCTCTATCAATACCCTTATTCATTGCATGATATACCCCACTATCTTTTTCAGAAATCCAAAAAGAAATAGATTTTTCATATTGCCTAATTATATCAACCGTGCCATCCCGACTTCCACCATCAATAATTATATATTCAATCCGAGGATATGTTTGTTTAAGTACACTTTCTATCGTATCCTCAATAACAGATACTGAATTATAAGACACTGTTATGACAGTAATTAATGGATTATCTATTCTCATAAACTGATTTTACTGATTTATTTACAATAAATCCCATTCCTCCCCATATATAATAAACATAAGGATACTGAAATATATTAACTGATACAACGGAAACCATTAATGTAGCAATCATCAACGATGACATTATCAAATAAATCTCCGTTTTATATCGCCTCATTTTTTTTAAAAGCACAAACCATAAAAATAAATAAAAGGCACATCCTTGTATTCCTATTTCATAAGCTTGTAATAAAATAGAAGATTCTGCAATATTTCCTCCATCACCATCTATAGTTCCTGTTCCTAGACCATTTCCCCATGGCGTTGACAATAACTGCAAATAAAAATCATGAACCATATCTCCTCTTGTTGAAGCACTACTTTCTTCACCTGTTAAAGAAGCTACTACAATATCGAAAAACATTGGTTCTAAAATAAAAACAATAGCCATTATTAATACCAAAGCAAATAACATAGCAAACATAAATTTGATTACAACAACAGCTTTTCCTTTATAAAAATTAAATAAAAAGAGTGTTATAATAACAAGCGCCCAACCAGCTCTAGAAAAAGACATGAACAAGCATCCAGAAACCAAGACAAGACATAACCAAGAAGAAAATTTATTTATAGATTTAGAAATACATGCTGAATATATCCATAGCCAAACATATGCCATATAGACACCAAACTGATTTGGAGCTCCAATAAGACCATTCATCCTCTCAATTCCCATTATCGTAAAAGATGGAGTTACATAACTCAAGGCTCCATTCTTATCAATTATATAATGATTTAAAAAAAGATGCCAATCTGATTGAAAGAAAAAATAAATGACAATTCCTGTTATACAAAGAATATATGTTACCCAAAGTTGTACAATAAAAAGTTTTTTTATTTGTAATGAAGTAAATTTCAAAGTTGACAAACTAAAAAATAAACAAAAGCAATGAAGATAAATCCTCAATGTCGAGATCGCATCTTTATCATTAGGCAGCAAAAAATAAAAAGCAAAAAGATATAATATAAAAAATAAAAAGACAATCCAATAGTAAGAAACCTGCATTTTAACTCTAAACGCCTTTTGTAGAAGAAAGAATATTGCAATATCATACCAAAAAGGAAAATAAACATTCCCACCTAGAATTGCAAAACAATGCTTTAATGTGATATGAATAGGAAATAAAATGAATAATGAAGAAAGCACTAAGTATGCACGAGTTCTCCAGCAAAAGATAAAGTAAATTAGTAAAAAGTATAAAGTATACATATAGCAACTATCGATGCTTTAGAAATTTCTTAACTTCCCATTTTAATCGTTCAAAAAAGCTTTTATCCCTCCAACTTCCATCACAAAAATGCATACAATAAGATTGTTTGGTTCTTGTCGCAGGATTACCTGCAAAAACAGAGGAATTAAAAATCATCATATTATTTTCCAATAATTGATCCTCGTCTTTATAAACAAATCCATATGCTGTAGCTATTGTTGCCATTATTCCAGGATTAATGATATCTATAAAAAGGCTACCATCTTCTTTGACAAAATGTCTACTTCCAAAGTATTCCAAACATTCCTTTACAAATGCATTCCCTTTTTTTGCAGCAAAACATGCAGCTAGCAATCCGCACCCTTCTACTACATCACCTTTTTTCAAAGCGTGCCCATCTACATCAACACAATTTCTGCCTGACGAAATATAAATCTGAGGATGATATTCTACAGAGGTAAAAAAATCCCAATTAAGAAACTCATCAAAAGGACGAAATACTTTTACATCAGTATCTAAATATATTCCTCCCTCAGTATATATAGCATAATGCCTAATATAATCTGACGCTAATGACCACTTCCCTTTGCTAATAGCTTCCTTAACCCAAGGAACTGAATTTACATCAAATACATTCTCATCCCAACATTTAATTTCATAATCAGGCATTTTCTCCTTCCAAGAATTAATGCAATCTATCACAGAACGAGGCTTAGAAGCATTCCCTAACCAAACATAATGTATTTTCTTTGGTATGTTACTTTCATTTTCCATCTTCATACTTACTTTTTATTATCGTCACATATAGACTAACCAAATCACAATATAAAATACTCCATATTACAAATGTTTATTACATATTTCCATAAACACAGTTATTTTTGTGAAGAAAGACTTTTTTTGAGGCAGACTTTAAGTTCAAAGAACTCATAACAACAGAATGAAGTCGTCTTATTGTCCAAAAATGATATCCTTTAA
>CARFUA010000020.1:0-370 GCA_948976265.1 uncultured Clostridia bacterium | reverse complement strand
TAGACAGTCACTATACGTTCATTTTGAAAAAGCATCAAACATACATTCAAACAAAGCTTTATAAGTATTTTTATATAAGATATATAGTGATAGATAATAGTTTTTTTTTCATTTATAGCAAAATCATATGCCATAAGAACAGGTACGGATAATCCAAATCCTTTAGACATAGATACTAAATACTTATAACTCAATCTTTTTTCAGAGAGAACATGAACAAATGTTACTTTCTCCGTTGCTGCAAGCACATAATGTCTAAGTAATATTAACTTTGTTATTTCACTATCATCACCTGCAAGTAAACGATTCCCACATCGACCAGTTAATAATAACACATAATGCGAATCATATATTTCTTTCAATAATGAAG
>CARFUA010000019.1:5146-7297 GCA_948976265.1 uncultured Clostridia bacterium | reverse complement strand
TTTTAAGTGCTTTTTCCATTTTTTACCCCTCAAAACAAAATGATTAAAATCTATATAACATTAAATTCTAACACCATAACTGAATAAATGTTAATTTAAAATACTTCATTTTCAATTAAACAAATCACATTTTTAATATATCATATCGCTATAATATTGTCAATATAAAAAACCTTAACCAACTAACTTGGTTAAGGTTTTAAAAGGTGAAGTGGTAAAAAACTAAAACGAATTTCTATTTAGACTTAACGTGAATATGTAATAGGTGATTGATAATACTTTCGACTATGCGATATGTGCAATACACAACCCAAACAATCCAAGTGTATTGCCATTTTTGTGATATTAAACTAATTACAATATATATTAAAGCCACAACAATTGCAATAATCCAACTCATAATTTTTTTGTGCTTATGTATTATAACATTGCTTCTGTTTAGTGCATATTTTACGTTTTCTTCTGAAACATTTTTATAATCTCTATTGTTTATCCGTTCACCATTTAATATTTCATTTATGCTTACATCATAAAATTCACTTAAAATTTGTAGCATTTCAACAGGCGGTAAATAATTTCCGTTTTCCCAACGTGAAATGGTTTTATTTGTTACACCTATTTGTTCGCCCAATTCATTTTGCGTAAGATTTTTTTCTTTTCGCAATTCAGATAAAAAAGCACCGATTTTTTGCATATCCATAATGAATACCTCCTTATGTCCAGTAACATTATTATAGCATAAAAATACTAAAAAGCATTGCCCATAAACAGCGAATTTAAACAACATTCATCATATCGTAGGACTTGTGACACTGTAGCAGTGTTTGATATAACAAAACGCACCGCTTAGCAGAATTATCAACACTATGTTAAACTAATAAAAAGAAAAACCTAACCACGATACCACAAAAAGTGGTTCGGATTAGGTTTGGTGTGTGTATGTAGCGTGAAATGTGTCATTTTTGTAAGTGTGTCGCGTGAAAAGTGACAAATGATCTATTTCTTTAAAAATTTCTAAAATATATTAAAGAAATTAAATTTCATGATTTTGCCAAAATTCACTTTTATTTTGAAGCGCACACATTATGCATACGATTCAAAAAACGGATGAAATTAGATAAATTACATATTACATTTTTAAAACAGTCATATTGTAATCATTCAAGTATTCTTCTTTTGAGCGTTTATTAATTTCCGTTTCACCTTGTATTACATAATAGTTCCAGTACTCTACAAATTCTTTATCCATATAATCAAAAATAGACTCGCCATTTTTTTGCATTTCTAATTCTGGTGGGAAATCAACATGTTCAAAAAGAGGAATTTTGTTCACAATATGAGTCGAACTCTTATTGATATGTTCTATTGCTACATTTAGAATTTTAGCAAGTTCATTATATTTTTTTGATGTTAATTCAAATGCTGCAATCGTCAAATTTTTACCACAATTTAAAGGAACATGGTAAACTCCAGAATCTTTAATATAATCTGGTATCCAACTAGTATCAAAATGTATGTGAATACAATTTTCGATACCGCGTGTCGCCCAAAAGGCACCACCTTCAAACATACAATATTGACTGCGCCTAGAATTAACACTATCTAAGAATAAAACCATTTCATTTGTTTCCGCAATATTTTCTTTAATATTATCAGCCAACCTTGAATTAGCGGTTACTTCATGAGTTGTATAAAAAATATCTTTTTCTAATGCTCCTTTTTTACGTAAAATATAATAAATAAAATCAGAAAATCGTTTATCCTCCGCAGAATGTGATATAAATAATTTAAATATTTCTTTTGCTTCGGCATTGATTGTTCCCTTTAATTTACTAGTAACAGATGCTATAATATTATTGCTTTGCTGTTGACTCATTCCCATATTATGCAAATCATTTTGTATTGATATTTGTGCCTGTTTCTTCGCATTATTCTCCAAAATCGTTTTTCGGCGCTGATTTTCATTTGAAACTTCCTCTGTAAAATCATTTCTAATTTTAATTAATTTAGACACCAATTTTTTAACAATTTTAATTAATAATGCTACTCTTGGGTCATGAATATCAACATCTTGCCTATTAGAAGTGGTTATATCATTAAGTTGATTCGCATCTAATAAATCAAATGAAATTTCCCCTTCAATATAATTGA
>CARFUA010000019.1:3464-5088 GCA_948976265.1 uncultured Clostridia bacterium | reverse complement strand
AAGTTTATTCCTAATATATAAACGCAATTTATTTGGATTATAATATTGATTTTTAATA
This sequence comes from uncultured Clostridia bacterium, assembly GCA_948976265.1. Taxonomy (GTDB): domain Bacteria; phylum Bacillota; class Clostridia; order TANB77; family CAG-508; genus Scatovivens. The sequence goes on along the minus strand of CARFUA010000019.1, from coordinate 5,030 downwards.
AAATTTTCATCATTAAGTTGTGCTTCTTTTACTTTTATACTTGCATGAATACCTATCCACCCTTTTAACTCATATGGTATATCTATTTTTTTTCCGTTATTTTCTATAGTATAAATGCCTTTAGTATCAGGTATTACTTCAAACCTTTCAGTTTGTCTTGTTTTTGTTAAAAATTCCTTAGCAAAAGATTCACCATATTTTAATGGCATTTTAAAATCACTAATTCCAATTTCGTTGTTTGATATAATTGCCATCATATTATTAAAAGCAACTTTTTTATCCATTACAACAGGTTTGTTAAAATCAATGACATCAGAGCACTTAAATTTTGGAAAAAATTGTACTTTAACATTTGTCATATTTTCATATATAAAATAATTAGCCATTATAAGAGACAAAGCATTGATAGCTTCTTCGGCCATATTTGTCAAATTGACATCACACAATTTCAACAATGTGCCTTTTTTCTTTTTTAAAAATAGTTCCCTCAAGAAAAACTTAGCAGAATCAATTCTAACTAATGTAGGAAATTCGTTTGAATGATCGGTAAAATCAAATTGCCAACATGTCTCTTCAGCATAATTTTTACAAGTTAAAAATTCAAATTTATCAGTTAGAAATAATGCTGCCAATTTTCCTATTCCTTTTCGTCCCATTAAAGAATGTGCATCTACAGCATTCTCTCTTTTATTTTGGCCAATAACTACATATCTATCTTTAATCTCATCAATAGACATTCCATCTCCATCATCTAAAATTTCGATTATGGAATGACTCTTATTAGACATATCAATAAAAACATACACATTTTCAGCATGTGCATCTATGCCATTAGCAATAAGTTCTGATAATGCTGCCCAAACATTTGAGTACATCCCCTTACCTAATAAGGAAAGTGCTTCATATCCCAGTTTAAAAGGTATTTTTTCATCAGTCATCTTCTCATTCTCCTAAGAATTTTTTAATTTTTTCTGCAATTGCAATTGCTAAAAGAGGTGGTACTGCATTTCCTATTTGTGTAGTTACATCAGCTTTAGAACCATAAAATTGAAACCAATCAGGAAAAGATTGAATTCTTGCACCTTCACGTGGACTTAAGGATCTATTTTGCTCATAGTGGATACATCTAAGTCCAGAAGGAGTACATAAATTATTAGTAATTGTTGTTGATGGCTGATTTTCAATTAATCTGCCATATGTATTTGCATACCCAGATGTTAAAAAATATCTTTTATCTACCATCCCTTTTTCAACTAATGCATTAAAGTCATTTTTCCCTTGACCTTGCCCAACATTCTCAATAACAGTTCTAATTTTATCTCCATACTTTCCACAAAAATGCTGTGAAATACTATTGCTATTCTTTCTCATCATAATTTGATAATTATTTTGAGGTTCAACAGTGTATTCTGTTAAATTTTCATTTTCTTTCAACTTTGGGAAATCAGAAATTGCTTCTTTAATAGAAATCCTTCTTGATTTTTCAAAATCAAAATTCCAATTCCATTTCAATTTTAAATCTTTTCTAGTTCCAATAATAAATACTCTTTCTCGAAATTGTGGGAC
>CARFUA010000019.1:2046-3454 GCA_948976265.1 uncultured Clostridia bacterium | reverse complement strand
GAAGGTGACTTGGGATACGAAATAAATTATAAAGTGATTAATGCTGTTGATTTATTTCGTATCCCAAGTCACCTTCAATTTCTGCAAATTGATTTTTTATTTTATCAATAATTAATTCTCCATATCCAGACACTTGTGGATGCCTTTTGCTGATAATTTTTCCATTCCGTTCAAATTTTTCTTCACAAAACTTAACATTCCCATTATCATCTGTTGCATAAAATATTTCTTTCATTGAAAGTAATCCTTTAACATTTTCAAACAAAAACATTTTAGGTTTTACGATTTTTAAAATTCTTAAATATTCTTCATAAAGTTTTGCTTTGTCATCAAATCGACGTTGTCCAATAGTGCTAAAAGATTGACAAGGAGGGCCGCCTACAATTAAATCTACGGATTCTTCTCCTATTAAATCTATAATTTTTTCTTCTTCCAAATCCCTAATATCTATATTTTGCATGTTTATATCAGGAAAATTTATACTAAAAGCTTTTGCGGCTGCCTTAGAATATTCATTCGCAAAAATAAATTTATTATCTGTTTTATAAAATTCACCATTAATTAATTTGTAATAAAACCCAAAAGTTAAACCACCAGCACCTGAAAATAAATCAACTATCTTCATTTCTTCTCCAATTACTTTCTTATTCGTTAGTTATTTTACTATTTTTTTGCAAATAAACGATATTAATCATTTCGTTTTAAAAAGTTACCAATGTCACACAATTTCCTTTTCCCACATCCATTAATATTTAACTCTTCTTTATTAATTCATGCAATTTAACAAATTTATAAATTTTTCTTTGTTAAAGTCAGAAATTTCAACCATCTCTTTTTCTGCCGTTTCATCAATATTGATACGAATATCTGTCAAGTCCAGCAAATTATAGTTATCACAGCAAATTTTTCTAATAGATTTTATGTTCGAAATAATATTCTTAATCCAATCGGAATTATTTTTTAGCAACCATATGCCGTTATCAATATCTACAAAAATTAAATGTGTTTCGGAATGCTCTAATCGTGCAATCTCATTGTCAGTTAGATAAAAACCACCGCTTTTAATATTTTTTATCTCTATTCCATATTGAAAAACTCTTATGTCGTACCCATATTCTTTGTTATTTGCTACATCAATAAAATCGAACCCTTGATTAAGCCCAAGATAATCCTTGAGATAAGAAATAAAATATTTTTCCGCCTTTCTACCACTGTAAATTTTGTTTAAAGCATTTTTTACCGTTCCGTTGACACGATTAATTTCGTAACTATGTTTACTTTGTCCCGATATAGGTAAAATTCGTTTAATTTTTTTTATTTCAAATGGAACAACAATTGTATTGTCATGTACTGCTTTGATTAATAAATCATTCTCATTTTTTATGGAATATAAAGGTTTCTCTACCAA
>CARFUA010000019.1:1659-1917 GCA_948976265.1 uncultured Clostridia bacterium | reverse complement strand
TATATCTGGTTCTATACTTTTTATTGTCAATATCGTTGCCTCATTGACCTCATTACAACCGAGATACTCAAACAAATATTTCAAAGCATTTGCGTATGAAATTGCAGTACCAGTTTTGGTACCATACTTTAAATCGCAAAAAACTTTATATTGTTTGATAAATTCGTCTATTTGCATTTTATACCTTGAACAATAACTTGTATTAAATATTATTGATATTATTTTAACATTTTTAATACCAAAAGTCAATAACGATAA
>CARFUA010000019.1:0-1609 GCA_948976265.1 uncultured Clostridia bacterium | reverse complement strand
ACACTAGGTATTAATTATTAAGGGCATGTACTTTTTTACTGGTTCAAGTCCCGTCAGCTCGTACTTTTCATAGGACACAATAATGTAGTGTAATATGTAATGTGTTGAGTGTTTTTCAATAAAAATAAAGACCTTTTAAAGGATATTTTCCTCTTCAAAGTCTTTTATTTGGTCAAAAATGCTCTATTACTATTCAATAATAACTAAAATATATACACAAAATAGTAAAATTACATGAATTATACCTAAAATGATGAAAATCGGCGGAAAAGTCAAAAGACTTTTCCACCGACACGCTTGGTGGAGATGACGGGTTTCGAACCCGTGTCCAAACGGGGATTAACTATGCTTTCTTCGTGCGGAGTGCAAATTTTTATTGTTTCTCCATATCGCCTTTTGCACAGGCTGTATTTTGATGAGGTGTTAATTTATCTAGTTACTTCACACCAAAAGTAAAAAGACCTTCCTATCCTAAATGATGCCACTTACCTATCCGATAGGACTACAGGGGTGACAAGCTCGCTAATTAAGCAGCGAAAGCTAATTGATTATTATTTTTTGCGTTTATTTTTAACGTTCGTTTTAACGTAGTCGAACCTACGGCACGCTTACACAATCTCACACCCACCTGTCGAATCCAAAACATCCCCATGATTAAGTTTGATTGCAATTAATAGTAAGTTTACAACTAATAATTAAATTATTACCACTACTATCATATTCATAATAACAAATTAAATTTAAAAAAGCAACTAAATTTATTTTTTATTTTCCATTAAATACCATTAATCCATATTTAAATTATCATATAAAAATAAATCACTATTCAAAAATTCGCTTATTGTCATACCAAAACCATCTGCTATAGCAATAAGAGTTTTTAAATTTACACCCTTTGATTTTCCTTTCATAATACTTTTTACTGTATCATGAGACAGACAAGCATTTTGCTCAAGTTTGTATTGAGTTATGCCCTGTTTTAATAGCAATTCCTTTATCCTCATTGCTACCGCTTGACTAATATTCATATTTTTTCCTCTTATGTAACTCAATATCCAAGCCTAAAACTAAGATATGATTTAAAACAACTTAAAGAAAATTAAATGATTATTTTGGTACATTTAAATTTTTCTTATGGGTTATCTTTCACCTTTAGTCTATCATTATTGACAAAAAAAATATGGGTTAAACTTCACCCAAACTCTTGACATATATAAAAAATATTGGTATAATATGGGTGAAATTTAACCCGTAAATTGATAATATAAACTATAAAGTTACAAAGGAGAAGAAATTTTGAAAAAAGTTAAAAACCAAAACTCACAAACTGAGAAAAAGAAAAAAATGACTGCTAGCCAAATTTTGTTATCTATATATTTGCTAATGGCTGCAAGTATTCCACTAATATTTATATTTTTTATAGCCCCTATTATTGATAACACAATTATAAAAACTGTAGGATACGCATTAACTATAGTTCTTTTTGTAATTAATATAATTCTAGTATATTTTAGTAAAACTAAAAAATGGGCAAATATTTTATTTATAATATTTGGTGCAATTGGTGTATTTACACCTATTGGCTTGCTTGCAGTTATAGGTGGAATTT
>CARFUA010000018.1 GCA_948976265.1 uncultured Clostridia bacterium | reverse complement strand
ATAAATAGTTTGAATACAATAATAAAAAAATAATAGGTAACTATAAAATTACAATATATAAAGGAGATGTAAAATTTATGGATAAAGAAAAAAAGACACAAATTAACGAAGAAAAAGAAGAAAGCTATATGGCAATAGGAATGAGTTTAGGAATGTGCTTTGGAGTAACAGGTGGTGTAGTAGTAGGAAGTCTAGTAAAAAATATAGGTACTTGTATAGGGATTGGAATGTGTATTGGTATGCTTTTGGGTATGGCAATCGGTTCAGCAATAAAAAAAGATAATAGCAATAATGTAAAGTAACTGCAAAATTACAGTTTGAAAGAGTGATAAAGTATGGAAAACATTATAATTAGAAATATTGAAGAAAAAGATATTCCAAGTGTTGTAGATATTCAAATAGATGGTTGGAAATCAGCATATAAAGGAATAGTTGACGATAATGTTTTAAATTCAATGAATAGAGATGAAAGAATAAAGAAAAGAAGTAATGACTATAAAGAAAATGGTTTTATAGTTGCAGAAATAAATAATGAAGTAATTGGATTTTGTAGATATATAGATAGTGGTAAATTTACACAAAATATATCAAATATAGATTGCGAATTATTGGCACTATATGTTAAACCAAACTTAAAATACAAGGGTATAGGAACACAATTATTTCAATTTGTTATAAATGAGTTTAAAAGCAAAAATAAGACAAAAATGATATTATGGTGTTTAAAAGATAATGAGCCATCTAAAAAGTTTTATACGAAAATGGGTGGTAAAATTATTAAGGAAAGAGCAATAGAAATAGGAGAAAAAGAATATTTAGAAGTTGGATTTGAATATAATATCTAACTGTGAAATTACAAGTTGAAAGTGAGATTAAGTATTATGGATTTAAAGAAAATTGAGAAATTTATTGATAAACAAAAGGTTAGTTTTATATGTTCTATTGATGATGAAAACTATCCTAATGTAAAAGCAATGCTAAAACCTAGAAAAAGAAACAGTTTAAAAGAATTTTACTTTTCTACTAACACTTCATCTATGAGGGTTAATCAATATAAAAGTAATCCAAATGCTAGTATTTATTTTTATCACAAAGGACTAATTAAATATGTTGGTGTTATGCTAAAAGGAAAAATGGAAATTTTAACAGACCAAGAAACCAAAAATATGATTTGGAAAAAGGGAGATACAATTTTTTATAAAAAAGGTGTAACTGATCCAGATTATTGTGTTTTAAAATTTACTGCAACAAGTGGTAGATATTATTGTGATTTGAAAACAGAAAATTTTGATATTAAGTAATTGCAAAATTACAATTTTTAGAATGGAGCAAAAATGAAAGAAGTTTTAGAAAAAATTAGAATACCTGATAAGAATCTAAAATTAAGTAGGAAGATTATAAATACAAGTTTAATATTTTTATTAGGAATAATATTGGGGATATTTTCTAAATGGCTAGATAATTTAAGTATTGATGATACAGTATGGTGGCAACACATATTAGGCATTTTAGATTTAGGAAATGTATTCTCTGAATTGGGAATATGGATATTTATTGCTATTACAATTTCTGTATTTAGTAAGACACCGTTAAGAGCAAGTTTAAATGTATTCTTATTATTTATAGGAATGACAGTAAGTTATCATTTATATACAATATGTGTTAGTGGTTTTAATCCAAAAAGTTATATGATGATTTGGTACACGATAACATCAATATCTCCTATACTTGCATTTATTTGTTGGTATGCAAAAAGTAAAAATAAAATATCACTTATGATTAGTAGTTTGATACTGGCAGTAATGTTTATATTATCTTTTAGTATAGGTATGTGGTATTTTTATTTTAAAAGTATAATTGATACAATTTTATTTATAGGAGCAATATTAGTGCTATATGTAAGTCCTAAAAATAGTGTTTATAATTTACTAATAGCATTATTATTAGCTTTTGTATTTAGAATTTTAGTATAATACAAATTACAATCTATCGAGGAGGTATAAAATAATGGATAAGAAAAAAATGATGAATTGGATAATAGCAATAATAGTTGCTATTGTATATCTAACAGTAAGCATTATATTTAAGGCTTGGGCATATTCTTGGCTTATATGGGTAGTTTATGCAATTTATAGATTTATAGTAAAATAGACAAACTACAAGTCAAATTAGGAGTGTGATTAAATATGTTTAATTTAAGGAAAGAAACTATAAAAAAGAATATATTTTTAATACTATCAAATATATCAGCATTTGTATTTATAGCAGGTTTAATGTGTACTGCTTTAGGAGATGATAGCCCTGTCAAATTTATAGTAAATGGAAGTCCTATAAAATTGATAGTACCACCATTATTAGTTTTTGCTGTTAGTTTTATATTATATAGAAAAAGTAAAAATACAATAAAAGCAAATACAAAGTAACACAAAATTACAATTTATGGAGTTGATAGTTTATGAATAAAGAGATATTGTTATTAAATATAGATAAAGTTCATACTACAAAAATGGGTATAGATAGAATTAAGAAAAATCTTAAACTAGATACAAATGATGTAGTTGATTATTGCAAAAATAAAGTTTTAGATAAAAAATGTAATATATATAAACAAGGCAAGAATTGGTATTGTGAAATTGATAATATAAAGATAACTATTAACTCATACAGTTATACGATTATTACAGCACATACTATTCACTAAATTACAATCTAGAGGTGTAAGATGGAATATAAAGAATATGGATCAAAGAATAATGATACTATAATTTTATTGCATGGTGGCGGTCTTTCTTGGTGGAATTATATAGATGAAATAGGATTGCTTGAAGATGAATTTCACATAGTTATCCCTATACTAGACGGACATTCGAATAGTGATACAAATTTTACTTCCATTGAAAGTAATGCTTTAGAAATAATAAATTTTATAAATGATAATTATAATGGAAAAGTAAAACTAATTGGAGGATTATCATTAGGAGGACAAATATTGTTAGAAATACTATCTAAAAATCCCAATATATGTGAATATGCTATTGTTGAAAGTGCTTTGGCAATTCCTATGAATTTTACTTATAAAATGATAGAGCCAACATTTAATTTATCATATTGTTTAATAAGTAAAAAATGGTTTTCAAAACTACAGTTTAAAAGTTTAAAACTTAAAAACAGTTTGTTTGATATGTATTATGAAGATACTTGTAAAATTACAAAAGATAATTTAATTGCTTTTATGAAGTCAAATTCTAGTTATGAAGTAAAAGATACTTTATCACATACTAGAGCAAAAGTGCTTGTATTGGTAGGAAGCAAAGAAAGACCTATTATGAAAAAATCGGCAACTAAAATTGCTAATTTAATACCAAATAGTGAACTTGATGTACTACAAGGATATTATCATGGGGATATTAGCATAAATCATGCAGATGATTATGTTGAGAGAATAAAGAGATTAGTTCGCTAAATTACAAGTTATAGAGCAGATAATTTATAGTAATTATCTGCTCTAATATTTTACAAATTATCTTTATCAAAACTTTTTACAAAATTATCAACTAATCGCTTAAAAGTATCTAAAGGAAAATTAAAAAGGTGTTTTACAACTTCAAAAGTTTTATTTATGTAATTCTTTAATTTATGATTTTCTCTTTTTAATTCTTGATTTTCATATTGCAAATCAGTATTTTGCTTTTGTAATTTATTCACGGTTTCTATTGCAGTATAAGACTTGCTTAAATGCAATTTTAGTTTATTTACATACTTAGCTAATTTTTTATTCTGTGCTAATATTAAAGCTGTATTTTTAGTTTCTAATGGCTGTATTTCTTCTTGCGTTAATTCATATTTTATATTTTCGTAGTTAGTAACTTGCTTTAATTTTTCTGTGCTTAAATGTTCGACTTCTCGTTCTTTGCCACGTTCTAAATTAAATCCATTTTCAGTAATATATTTATAGAAATTATCTTGTAGTTTTTTATAACTGTCTTTGCCTTTCCAATATTCACTACAAGCAATTTTTTTGACTTGATTTCCGTTTTTATCTTTAGTTTGAATAACTGGAGTAAACACTAAATGTAGATGGGGTGTACTTTCGTCTAAATGAACTTTTGCAGATAAAATATATTGTTCTCCTAGATTTTTATAATTTGCAACAAAGTTGTAGGCTGTTTGAAAATATCTTTTTGTTTCTTCTTCTCCAATTTCTTCAAAGAATTCTTTGTCAGAAGTAATAATAAATTCACAAACTAAATTAGTATAACTTGTTATTCTACATTTTAAATCATTAGTTTTAATTAGTTCGTTAATAGCCTTTGAATAAGTAGTATTGCATTGTTTAATTGAATAGTTTTTTATAGAATTATTTTTGTTAATATCTTTATTAGAATAGTTTGTATTTTTTCTTTCGTTGTGTTTGTATAATCCCGCAAGATTATCTTTTTTATAGTTAGCATTTCTAATTATTGCATAACTCATTTTTTCTATTCCTTTTCTTATAAGATAGCCTTCGTAGGCTCAAGCAAAATAAATACCTCCTTTGATTTTTCTATATATAACTTTCTTGAAGTTCTAACACACTAGAACTTCAAAAGAAGTTCGTGTGATTAAGGACAACTAAAGTTTTCCTTAATAATTCTTTTATGCACGATTAAATATTCATATTGATTAAATAAATTTAAACAATACCACAAAATAATTACATTATTTTATTTGAATATTATAATCGTGTTATAACAATATTGGCATATTGTTATAATGCAGTTTAGCTTAATAGCTAAACTGATGAGAAACCTTACTCGGTTTCTCAAACTCTTCCACGGTAACCTATAAAAATATCAAAATAAAATTTTGACATTTTTATAGGTTTTAGCCACTTATAGCAAAGTACTACTTGAATAAAATTATTGCTTACTGTATAATAACTATAATATATTTTGTAAATTTGAGTATCACTCATAAAATTAAAGTAAATTTATATACCTCTGTGAGTGATTAAATGCAAAACTGTCAACATTTCTGTCAACAAAATGAAGAAAACTGTTGATATATAAAGGAGAACTTTTGTCATCTCCACCAAAGTAAATAAGAGGAATGAAATAGGAAAAGATGGTAAATCAAGATTTAATTGGAAAAATAGAAAAAATGATATCACTCAATGATGAAATAGAATATGGAAAGGGAGAAGCTGGAGAAATATCCTACACATGTTTAAAAAATGGATATAAAACAGCTAATTTTTTAGTTTATTTAAATACTAAAGAGGAAATTGCTGTTATTTGGAATTTAAAAAGACAAAGGTAGTGTGAACATTGCATAAAAACACAATCTTTAACAAAATGTTCATGGAAAAATGTATTACCTGTTAGAGAAGAAATAAAAGATTGGTACAAGCAGATGGGAAGAAAAGAAGAAAATCCTTATGAAAAAGTTATTGCAATGAGTTTTGATACATTAATTTATAATAAAAATAATTTAGCTGAATTATTAAAATTTGATAAGGAAGATTCCGACATTCTACCCCAAATAATAGAGGAGGAAAACTTAAATTCCCAACCAAGAACTAAAAGGACAGTTGAAAATTGGAATAGAGATATAAAATTTAGAAAAAAAGTACTTAAAGCTTATGGAAGTCAATGTGCCATTTGTAGATGTAAAGAAGAAAAAATATTAGAGGCTGCTCATATTATACCTGTATATGAAGGGGGAAGTGATGAAACAAAAAATGGTATTTGTTTATGTAGAAACCATCATGCGATGTTTGATAAGAACTTAATAAAAATAGACTTTAAAAATCTAAAATTGTCATATGTATCAGATACAGTACAATCTATGCCATGGTTTAAAGAATTTAGTGATAAATATAATGAGAAGATATTAAATGTACAAAAAACTAATTAAAAGATGAAGGAAAATATTACATAATAAATTATTTAATTTATTTAAACAAAACTCACATATAAAACGTATATGTGAGTTTTTACTTATTTACTTAAATTACGAATCACATCAATCAACTGAATCTTCTCAGCTGCTTTCACTTTTTCAGCCACATCATCTGCGGTGTCGTTTGGTAAAACATCAATTTTCGTTTGCGAAATAATATTGCCTTCATCATAATTTTGGTTGACATAGTGAACTGTCGCACCACTGATTTTTTCGCCAGCGTTTACAACAGCTTCATGGACTTTCATACCATACATTCCTTTTCCACAAAACTTGGGAATCAGGGAAGGGTGGGTATTAATAATTGTGTATTTTTCAACCAATCTTGGACCGATTTTTTTCAAATAGCCAGCCAAAACAATTAAATCGATTTCATGATTCTTTAAAATTTGTTCTAATTCTAAATCCATTTCATCTGATTTTTTATTTTGAATCACGTAGGTTTCGATTCTGGCATTTTTGGCACGTTCTAAGGCATAAGCATCCGGCGAGTTGGATATGACTAGATTAATTTTGCAGTCTAATTCTTTATTGGCAATGGCATCAATAATGGCTTGCAAAGTTGTACCTCCACCAGAGGCAAAAATTACTAAATTGTACATATTTTATCCCTCAAATTTCTTTCCTGTAATTAATTCAAAGCTTTCTGTGTATTTATTAACAGTTGTTTGAATGACCTCTTCTGGAATAGAAGCGCCACTTTCTGGATTGTAGCCAGTTGATTTCATCCAATCACGTAAATATTGTTTATCAAAACTTTTTTGCGAACGACCGACTTGATAATCGCTAGCTGGCCAGAATCGACTGGAATCTGGTGTTAAAACTTCGTCAGCCAAAACTAGGTTGCCATTTTCATCTAAACCAAATTCAAATTTTGTATCGGCAATTATCACACCTTTGGTAGTAGCATATTCACTACATTTTTTATAAACTTCAAGTGTTTTATCACGCAATTTTGTAGCTAATTCTAATCCTAACATTTCGACTACTTTTTCAAAGGAAATATTTTCATCGTGTTCTCCAATTTCCGCTTTGGTAGAAGGTGTAAAAATGGCTTCAGGCAATTTTTCAGATTCTTGCAAACCTTCTGGCAAAGTAATTCCACAAATGGTTCCATTTTCTTGGTAGCTTTTCCAGCCAGAACCAGTAATATAACCTCTTACAATACATTCAACAGGAAGCATTTTTAATTTTTTAACAAGCATCGAACGACCTTCAAATTCAGGCGTTTGAAATTCTTTTGGAAAATCTTTGCTATCAGTTGAAATAATGTGATTTGGCACAATATCTTTTACAAAATCAAACCAGAATTTGGAAATTTGGTTCAAAATCTTTCCTTTATTTGGAATTGGGGAAGGTAAAATATAGTCAAAAGCTGAGATTCTATCAGATACCACTAATAATAATTTATCTCCATCAATTTCATAAATTTCGCGGACTTTTCCACTACTTAATTTTTTTATCATGATTTTTCTCCTTTTTAATAATTTACATATTTTTCATATATTCTTCATAACCTTGTGCTTGTAACTTTTCGTCTTTGGCGATTACGGCGTCTTTTAGGGATGCTTTGTAATCAATTAATTTTTGTTTAATGGTTTCATCGGAAGTTCCTAAAATCGTAGTGGCTAAAATAGCAGCGTTTTTAGCACCATTGATTGCAACGGTTGCAACTGGAATTCCAGAAGGCATTTGAACGATAGAGTATAAAGAATCCAAACCGTTCAAAGTTTTTGTATAAATCGGAACGCCAATGACTGGAACAGGAACTTGTGCAGCAATAACACCAGGTAAATGGGCAGCACCACCAGCTCCTCCAATAATGACTTTCACATTGCGCATTTTTAGCTCTTCAGCATAAGCAGCAGCTTTTTCAGGTGTTCTGTGAACGGAAAGAATTTTCATTTCATAGGCAATTCCCATATCGTCTAAAAATTTAGCAGCATCTTTCATGATGGGTAAATCAGAATCACTTCCCATAATAATAGCAACATCAATATTTTTCATTTTTTAAATCCTCCTTTTTATTTTAATGAATCGATAAATTTTAATGATTTACAAAAATTATATACTATTTTGTAGGTTTTTGCAATATTTTTCAAAAAACTAAATAAAATAATGAAACAGGGATAGACAAATTTTAAAATTAGAGATAAAATAAGAATAGAAAAAATTCTTAAGAGGAGTCATAAAACTATGAGAAAGAAAACAAAGGAATCGCAAAAGGGAGCTATTTCAGTTTTTGTCATGTTTGTAATGATGTTTTTTTTGGTTACAATTATGGGAATTTATATGATTGCTTCCAAAAAGGCACAAACACAAACAGAATCAATTGGTTTGACACAAGATTTGTATTATATATCAAATGAAGAAGCTGAAATCTATAATGAAAAACTGGCACCGAATACAGAGATTATTCCAGTTTATACAAAGGAACAATTATGGGCAATTGGAAGCAATCAAGCCATTGAGATTGAAGGAAAAGTGTATCAATTTGGAGAAGAAGCCAAATATGCCTTGAAAAATGATATTGTTCTTAATATGGGAACTGAATTTTCTTTTTTGAATTATGATTTTGTTTTTGGCGAAAATAAGAAAATTATACAAGGAACAGAATATAAAATTTTAGGGTATTATGATAATACTGATAACAAGTTAAATGACGGAACTTATTATTTTCCAACCAATTATAATACCAATGCGATTTATCCTGGAAAACCAAATTTAGCGATAAGTGGAGAGAAATTTTCAACGATAACACCGTATTATGGAACAGAGAGTTTTACAGGAAATTATTATTTATTTGCTACGACGCAATCGACGACACAACCAACGGATATTCGATTTGAAATCAATGGAGGAAGCTATGCCAAACCAACGGATGGATTTGCTAAAATCGAAACAAAAGTAATGGTTCAGCAGGAAGAAGGAGAAGATAATTTTTTGCAATATGCGTGGAGTACTAGTAAAACAGAAGAGCCAGCAGATTGGACAAACTTTACGAATGAGAGTGTGATTGAAAAAACAGATTGTGATAAGGCAAGTTATTATTTATGGATTCGCACGCAAAATCAAGAAGGTGTGCAAACTGGTCAACTGGTAAGTAATGCTTTTGTGGTGGAAGATGGCGTGATTGAATTTGCGATAGCGGACCAAGATACTTGGACAAATACCGATAAAAAAGTAACGATTACGTATAGTTCGAATTTAACGACCAATCAAAAAGCAGGTTTTGGTATTACTATGGAAACAGCTAAAAATGCTATGAGTGCAGAAACTGCAACAGTTGTGACAGCGACGACGAATGGTTATGTTTATGCAGAAGCAACGGATTTAGCTGGAAATAAAGTTTATGCTAATATACAAGTTAGCAAAATCAGTAAAGTTCTACCAACGGTTACGTTGTCCAAAAATGGAGGAAATTTTGTTTTACCAACCACAGGTGAGGTAACACTTGAAACAACGATAACAGCTAATAAAGATGCTGATGGAAGTGATTTGACGGTTTTACAATATGCATGGAGTACGAATAATATAGAAGAACCAACCGCATGGGAAAATTTCTTAAGTGGAGAAGTGGTGAGTCAAAATGTTGGGGAAGAAGGAACATGGTATTTGTGGGTTAATGTACAAGATGCAACAGGAAATAAGGCGGAAAGCGAAAGTGGAACCAAAAAATGGGTGAGTAAGCCGTTTATTATTGGAGCAGAAACGATTACATTTACGATCGAAAATGAAGATAGCTGGACGAATACTGATAAAAAAGTAACGATAACTTATAGCGAGAATTTAACAGAGCATCAAAAGGCAGGATTTGGAACAACGTTAGAATTAGCGCAAGAAGCTGTATCTGAAGCAACAGCAACGGTTGTAAGTGCGACGGAAAATGGTTATGTGTATGCAGAGGCAACGGATAAATCTGGAAATATTGTTTATGCGAGTATTCAGGTTAGCAAAATTGATAAAATTGTGCCAACAGCAACGCTTGACCGCAATGGTGGCATATATGCTAAACCAACCGAAGGAAATGCTAGTATTCAAGCAACAATTACAGTAAATGATGAAAGTGGAAGTCAGCTAAAAGCCATACAGTATGCATGGAGTAGCAGTAATACAGAGGAACCAAGCAATTGGACAACGTTCCAGAATGGCGATAAAATCATTAAAGAAAATTGTGAAGCAGGAAGATATTATTTGTGGTTAAATGTGCTAGACAATGCGGGAAATAAAGCGGAAAGTGAAGTTGGAACGAAAAAATGGGTGAGTGAAGCTTTTGTTGTGGGAGCAGGAAGTATTAATTTGAACATTGAAAATCCAGGTGTTTGGTCAAATACGAATAAGAATGTAGCCATAACATACAGCGAAAATTTAACGGAAAATCGCAAAGCAGGATTTGGATTAACGTTAGAGGCTGGCTCAAGCAGCGGCCTCCACGACAACTGCCAATAGTATTAGTGTGACGGAAAATGGTTATGTGTATGCGACAGCGATGGATCAGGCTGGAAATATTGTTTATGCGAGTATACAAGTCAACAAGATTGATAAAAATGCACCCGTTGTAACAGTGGATAAAAATGGTGGAAGTTATGTGCAACCAACATCTGGAAA
Organism: uncultured Clostridia bacterium; assembly: GCA_948976265.1. Classification (GTDB taxonomy): domain Bacteria; phylum Bacillota; class Clostridia; order TANB77; family CAG-508; genus Scatovivens. Next base: position 4,735 of record CARFUA010000018.1, on the reverse strand, counting down.
GGCAACGATTGAAACAACGGTTACAGCAAGTGATACAGGAGGCAGTGAATTAGAAACTTTACAATATGCTTGGAGTGATAGTAATACGCAAGAACCAGATAGTTGGAGTGATTTTGAAAATGGAACGGTAGTTCAGAAGACGGGTTGTGAAACAGGAACGTATTATTTGTGGCTGAATGTATTAGATCATGCAGGAAATAAGGCGGAAAGTACGACGGGAACGAGAAAATGGGTGAGTCATGTATTTTCTGTAGGTGCAGGAAGTATTACTTTAAATATTGAAAATGCAGGAGTTTGGACGAATACCGATAAAAAAGTGACGATTACGTATAGTTCGAATTTGACGAAAAATCGCAAAGCGGGATTTGGAACCACTTTAGCAGCAGCTCAAACGGCAGCTTCTTCCACAACGGCAATAACAGTAATGGCAACAGCCAATGGTTTTGTGTATGCAAGTGCAACAGATAATGCGGGAAATACTGTTTATGCGAGTACGCAAGTTAGTAAAATTGATAAGTTAGTGCCAACTGTAAGTATTGGTACTAATGGCGGAACCTATGTAAAACCAACAGGAGGCAATGCTAAAATTGAGACAACAATTACAGCAAATGATACTGGAGGAAGTAATTTACAAATGTTGCAGTATGCTTGGGCAAGGAACAACACAACTGAGCCAACAACATGGCTTACATTTACGAATGGAACTACGATTAGTAAAACGGATTGTACAACAGGAAATTATTATTTGTGGGTGAATGTATTGGATGGTGCAGGAAATAAAGCAGAAAGTGATAGTGGGACGAGAAAATGGGTCAGCAATGCTTTTACGGTTGGAACAGGGCAAATAACGCTAACAATACAAAATGGGGGAATTTGGACAAATACGGATAAAAAAGTGAGTATTACGTATAGTTCGAATTTAACGAATAATCGAAAAGTAGGATTTGGAACGACTTTGGCGGCGGCTCAGTCAGCGGCTAATCTTTCAACGGAAAGTTCTATTAATGTAGCAGAAAATGGATTTGTTTATGTGAGTGCAACGGATAAAGCAGGAAATACAGTGTATGCTAGTACAGAAGTCAGCAAAATTGATAAAGCATTGCCAACTGTGACGATTGGAACGAATGGTGGAACGTATGTAAAACCAACTAGCGGAAACGCAACTATAAAAACAACGATTACAGCAAGTGATACAGGTCGGAAGTGGATTAAGCACTTTGCAATATGCTTGGAATAGTAGTAGCACCACGGAACCAACAACTTGGACTTCTTTTACAAGTGGAACAACCATTACGAAAAGTGATTGCATTTCAGGAACGTATTATTTGTGGGTGAAAGTGTTAGATGGTGCAGGCAATAAGGCAGAAAGTGCTACTGGTACGAATAAATGGGTTAGTAGTGCGTTTACAGTGGGAACTGCTACGATTAGTTTTTCGGTTGCAAGTTCGGGAACGTGGACGAATAGTAGTAAGAGTGTTACAGTTACGTATCCGGCAAGTTTGACGGCGAATAGAAAGGCGGGCTTTGGAACCACACTTTCTAGTGCTCAAACAGCGTGTTCAAATTCATCAGCGGCAACTTCTACTACAAAAACAGTAAGTGCAACTTCCAATGGATATGTTTATGCAACGGCAACAGATAGTGTAGGAAATACGGTGTATGCTAGTACACAAGTTAGCAAAATTGATAAAGTATTGCCGACCATTAGTTTGACGAATCCATCTGTGGGAAAGAATACATTCCAACTACAAACAACGGCACAAGATACTTTATCAGGATTGAGCAAAGTAGAATGTTATTATGATATTGGTACACGTAAAAATTGGACTGGTAGTTCGACAACAACTTATAAGTTTGTGCAAGATGGAAATAAGTGGACTTCAAATAATAAAGGAGTGAATTCTTCTACAGCACAGAGTTCGTGGACGATTAATTTATCGGAAAGTTATTATTATACGATAAAATATAAGGTATCGAGTGAAACTAATTGGGATAAATTAACGATTACCTTAGATGGTACAACGATTGTTAATGCTATATCAGGAAATGGTTCTGAATTGGAATATACGGCTAATTTAGCAGCAGGTTCTCATACGATTACAGCAAAATTTGTAAAGGATTCTTCGAATCATACTTATGAGGATTGTGCCTATTTGATTTTAGATGATGTATTTGTCAAAGGGGCAACGACAACGTATAATGGAAGTACAACTTCACAAACAACTACTAAGACATTTACGGTTTCCACAGGTGGAACGATTCGAGCATGGGCAAAAGCTTATGATTTAGCTGGAAATGTGAAAACAAGCTATTCGCAAGCAAGTCCGCTTACGTTTACAACATCACAATATACAGTAAGCTTTAATGCAAATGGAGGAAGTGGTGGTCCAAGTCAGCAAACGATGTATTATGGTCAATCTGTTAATTTAAGACCAATTCCAACCCGAACAGGTTATACTTTTAATGGTTGGGCAGTAACGAGTACAGCGAGTTCACCAAACTATAGTGCAAGTACAACAACGACCAATATGACATTAGATAGCACAAAAGTGACGTTATACGCATTATGGAAAATTAATAGTTATACGGTGACTTATGATACTAACCATCTGCCAAATAACTTATATATAAATTCAACTCCAATGCTAGGTTTAAACCGTATATCAAATTATACTCGAGCAGTGGTTGAAGATGATACCGTTTTTCAAGGGAAATATTTACAATACACAATTAATGAAGCTGGAATTTCAGGAAGTGGTGTTTTTAGTAGGTTCGAATATACAGATGAATTAAAAGAAGGTGAAACCTATACGTGGAGTGTAATTGTGAAATGTAGTTCTTCGCACACTATGAAAATTGGAATTGGAGATTGGGCAGATTTGCAAACGGTTAATATTAGCAATGAATGGCAAAAAATTACAAAAACTTTTTCACTTAGTACAAATAATAGTGCTTCCATGCAATTTTATGTTGCTGGTGAAAGTTGGAATGTTGGCGATGTAATTAGCATTGCTTCTCCACAATTGGCAAAAACAAGTTCAAATAATATGACTTCTGTCCAAAAACAATACAACACAACCCTAGGCACTCTCTCAACTCCAACGCGCGAAAATTATACTTTCTTAGGCTGGTACACAGAGCCTGTGGGTGGAACAAGAATTACAAGTAGTAAAACAGTAACTGGAAATGTGACGTATTATGCGCATTGGCAATATCATAAACCTAATATTGGAGATTATGCAATGTATGATGTGCCATATACGGATATATTTAACAACGAGCAATACACTTCTTCCAATGGCTGGAGAATTTTACAACTACAACAAAACGCTTCAGATTCTAATAAATATGACGTAAAAATTATTAGTAATGGAAATCCCGCCGGTTTGTATTATAATGTGAGTTCAATTGGCAATTTCCAATTTGACGGAACAAATGGAAAATGGGCTGCTAACAGCACACAACGCAATAATTATGCAAACAAATTTTATGCTTCGTCCTCTAATGATAATGGCAATATGTATGCTGCAGCTGGCTTGTACTATAATTTAGAAAAAATAATTTTTAAAGGAACGAATGCATCAAATGCAGGATATAATTATGGATATTTTACTAAGATTAATGGTCAAACACCTACTAGCACAACAACTGGCTCCATTTTTAGAACTACTGGAACACTAGCTAACAAAATAACAGAAATAAGAAATGTTGCTCTAAGTGATGTAACAGGAAAAACAGATGCAAGTGTTGCTTATACAGATCCACATAATTTGTTTAATTATTCTAACAGAAACACTTCAGCTTATTTTTGGTTAGCATCTCCTTTAGATAGTAATGATGGTAGTGTACGATTTATTGTTGAAAATGGAGGAATCACAGCAAGTGGTGATGGTCATGCAAGTATTCGACCAGTTATTACTTTAACAGGGGTTTCTCTGGTTTGGAATGATAGTACACAAGGTTGGAATTTGAAATAAATAGATTAAAAGAGGACAGATTTAGTGTCCTCTTTTCTGCTAGAAAAAACCAGACAAAGTAATTAAAATTACATTTGTCTGGTTTTGCTATAAAATATCGTGTTATGGAGAATTATATTTCCAGTGAGCGTAATAGGTTATATTGTTAGTTACAGTTGTATAATTCGTAATTTGGGTTCCACCAATAGGTGAAGTGTACCAACCTAGGAAAGTGTATCCAGAACGAACTGGTGTCTCGAGTGTGCCTAAAGTGGAAGAATATTTCTTTTGTGAAGAAGTTACATTCAGAGAATTAGATTCTACCAATTCAATGGAGTGAACATACAGTTCTTGTCCATCAATCCACTCTGTACCAAACATAAAGGCATATCCACCCTTCCATGAAGGAGAAGCTACAAAAGTATAAGTAAATCTTTGCCATTCTGTGGTCAAATTAACTCTTTTTTGTCCACCTTGCTCATGGCCAATATTGGATGATTGATTATATTTTACTTTCATATATACACTCCAAGTGTACGTCTTTCCATTTGTCAAACTGTTTCCATAACCATAATGCCATATACCTCCGCCAGTTCCCTGTATAGTTGCTTTTCCTACTATACCGCCTATTGCATTATCATCATATAATTTCTCTTGTGAAATCGTTACATATTCATATCCCATTCCATTTGGTAGAGAAGAATTGTTCCATAAGTTATTCTCTAAGTAGTTCTTATCAAAAGTTACCATATAATTATTAATTTTCCAATGCGCATAAT
>CARFUA010000017.1:20284-25525 GCA_948976265.1 uncultured Clostridia bacterium | reverse complement strand
AGGAGGAGCCAAAGAGAGAAGAGAACTCTAGAAGTCAAGATAGAAAGGCTTTTGGGAGTTCTTTTGTTATCAAGAGAGCAAAAGAAGGAAAATATGGTAATAAAGAACTTAAAAGGAATAGGGAATAATAAAAATATTAGGAATAATCGAAAATTAAATTTAGGAGAAAGAAATGCAAACTAAAATAGTGAATGATATAGCAATTGTAAAAAGTGAAGAGATTGTAATAAAAGATGTCCAGTCAGCAATAGATTTTGTGATGACAATAAAATACGAAACAAATTGTAATAAGATTGTATTGAATAAAGAAGCAATTGTAGAAGAGTTTTTTATTTTGAGTACAGGATTGGCGGGAGAAATTTTACAAAAATTTATCAATTATCAGGTTAAGTTTTCTGTATGTGGAGATTATTCAAAGTATACAAGTAAGCCGTTGAGAAATTTTATCTATGAAAGTAATAATGGGAGAGATATATTTTTTGCTGAAAATGAAGATGAGGCAATAAGAATGTTGACTAAATAAAAAAGTGAAAATTCTGAAGAAATAGTGAAGTAGACAAATTGTGTATTTATCATATACTATAATAGAGGTGAGAAAATTGACTTGTTATGAAAGAAAATGTAGTATAGGTACTTTAAGTATTAGTGTAATTTTAGTTGTTATGTTGTTAATTTGGAATTTGGTTTTGACTTATACTGTTTCCAATAATACTCCTGCCCATATAAATAGTTTTAATTATGCTCCAGAGAATTTAGCAAATGGGGGATATATTACTTTTGATACCAATAGATTGATAGAGAAAACAGATATAACGCATTTGGAGGGAACTGCTGATTTTGTGATTAATCAGGATGGAAATTATTATGTTCAATTTAATACAACGATTTATGAGCCACCGTCGACAGGAAGAGAAGCAACATTGTCGCTATATTTAGAGCATAATAATGCTACAGTATATGGGACCACAGTTGGTGAAACAGTTGCGAATGCTTATCAAACTGTTAATTTGAATTTTGCTGTAATTATTAGAGCGAGTAGTGGTGATATTTTGCGAGTAAAAAATAATTCTGGAACAGTGGTTGAGTTATTACAACCTAATTTGGATATTATAAGAATAAAATAGTAGAAATTCTTAGAAAAAAAGGAGAAATCGCAAGATTTCTCCTTTTTTTAGAATTGTCTAATTTTGCTTTATTGCAATCTTGCATAGTTGTATGACACTTTCTTTCGTTTTTGCTCTTACGAAAAAGCGAAGATTATGGCAACGGATTGCATCGTCTATACCAGATATTTCAGCAAGTTTGCCTTCTTGACCTGCCCATTCGATAGGGAACGGTATCCGTTTTCCAAATTTGTTCGCCAATGATGGAGGAACACATTGAGCTGCCCAACCTCCGTCAGGATAAGGAAAGATAACAAAATTGATTTTGTTATTTTCGATAGATTCGTTAAGTAGGATGGCAGGTTCTGTCCAGAAGAGTGTCTGGGAAGGAATTTCAAGAATTCCATTTTGGAAATATTTTGAATTTTTCCAATTTGCTTCAACAATTTGCTTTGAAATTTTCTTTGCGATTGTTGTTTTTGTTGTTTGACTTGCTATTACGAGCTTACTTTTGATTTCCAAGATTGAAAATTCGTTTTGAGAAATTAAAATTTCCTTTGCAATCGTGGCTTTTAATTTTTGCTCTAATATTACGATTGTTGTTTTTAGGGCTGAATAAAATTGTGCGTTGTAATTGTTTTCACGATTGTGAAACCACAATGGTAAAAAAGAAGAAATGAAACTGAAACAATGTGTTTTTACTGGTATTCCGTTATCTTCGCAGTCAACTGGAATGATGTAAGTTTCATCGAAGGCTTTAAAAATAGAGGAAATATCACATGTTGCTTTTGGAAAATATTTTTCTAACATTAATGTGATAAGTTGTTCTCCATAATGTTTCCAGACTAATCCAGCGCTTGCGTATATTTTGCTGTTTTCTCGTGTTTGGTTAAAGCCTGTTTGATGATGGTCGAATTTGCCACCGCCAATATCAACGCATAAATCGCATTGTGCAAGCATTTCAGCATCTCGCGTCCGTAATATTCGGATTGGTTTGTCGGAATAAAGTAGGGATAAAAGAGCACAGGCAACTATGTCATCTGAATGAAAAATGCCGTTATGAGTGCCAATAATTAACAAGTTACTCCGAAGTTGTTCTATCAAGGAACTTAAAATCTTAAGGTTCATTGTATTACCTCCTAAAATGTTTGTTATTTAATTTGTTGAAATTATATCATATAAATCTACATAAATCAAGAATAAACGGACTTATTTTGCGTTTGATGCTTGATTTTTGGTGGAAATAATGATATTGTAATAAAGAAGAAGGAGTTAGTGAAAAAGAAAAGATGAAAGATAAGATTGTGTTAGCAAAAGAATTAATGTACCAGCAAACGCAAATTAATAAAGCACCTGCTTGGAAATTGACAGAACTGGCAGTGGAAAAAGGAAAAGAGCTGGCTAAGAAATATGGAGAGGATGAAATGTTAATTGTAGTGTCATTATATTTGGCACATACGGTTTTTAGTCGTGTTTGGATGGGAGAAGTTCAACAAAAGCATCCTTTTTTAAGTGCGGAATTTGTGCAGAAATTTTTGATGGATTGGGAGATTCCGGATGAAAAACAGAAGATTATTTTGAATGCGATTGAAGCGCATCATGGTGATGTAAAAACGGAAACGAAAGTTGCTGAGATTGTAAAAAATGCAGAATGTTTTAAATTTGTGACGATAGAAGGTGCTTTGATTTGGCTGCATGAATTGGGAATAAGGCAGATTCCATATGAAGAAGCTTGTGATAAGGTACTTAAAAAAATGGAGCAAAAGAGAAAATTATTGACATTAGAGGAATGCATTGTTGAGGCGGAAAAGAATTGTTTGGAGATTAGAAAATTATTTCAATAAATTAGGAGGAAAGAAAATGAAAGTTGCATTAGTTCAAATGGATTCAACAGAAATAAGAGAGAAAAATGAAGAAAAGGCATTGCGATTGATGGAACAGGCAATGGAACAAAATCCAGATATAATTTGCTTATCAGAGTCGTTTGTGTATTGGGGAAAAGATGAAACACAGAGACGTTGCAAATTAGAAGATATAGAGAAGTATCAGAGTTTTGCAAGGAAAAATGAGATAAATCTTGTATTGGGAAGTGTTTCGTTGATACAGGAGAATTCGGATAAGACCACCAATAGTTGCTTTGTGATTAATCGAAAAGGAGAAATTGTTCATCGTTATGATAAAAAATATATGTATCGAGTAAATAAAGAAAATTTGCAGATTGATGAAGAGGAAAGGACAATTCCACGGAGAAACAAATGGCATTTTTGAATTAGATGGCGTGAAAATGGGCGTTGGAATTTGTTTTGATTTGCGCTATCCAGAATATTTTAGAGAGTTGACAAAGGAGGGAGCAGAGGTAGTATTTTTACCATCGCATTTTAGAACAGCGACGGGAGAGATTGCTTGGAATGTATTGAGTAGAGCTAGGGCAATTGAAAATCAAATTTATTTTTGTGCGTGCAATCAAACAGGAGAAGGAAATTGTGCAAATACGCAAGTAATTTCATATGACGGAAAAGTAATGGAAAACATAGAAAAGGAAGAAGGCGTTATTACAGTTGAGCTTGATTTGGACGAACTAAGAAAATATCGAAAAGAAATGCCGGTGTTGGAGCAAATGAAATAGGAGAAGGTAAATGATAAAAAATATAGTGTTTGATTTAGGAAAAGTGTTGATTGATTTTAATCCAATTGAATATTTAAGGCAATTTGGATTTTGTGATGAAGTGAATCAAATTTTGAGCGAAATCATATTTTCAAGCACTGACTGGGAAGACTGCAATCGTGGTAAACAGGAAAAGAATAGTGATTTGGTAGAAATATTGTGTGATAAAAATCCTCGGGTATGCGGAGAAAATAAGATTGGTTTTGACGCCTGACTGGGTAAAATTGCTTATTTTGAAGGAAGATGTGGCAGAATTTCTGGAGGAATTGAAAGAGAAGGATTTTAGAATTTATATTTTATCGAATCTTTCGAGGGAATCTTATGAATATATTAAAAAATATGATTTTTGGCAAAAAGTAGACGGAAGTATATTTTCTTTTGAAGAAAAAATGTGCAAGCCAGAGCGAAAGATTTATGAAACATTGATTCAGAAGTATAATTTAATTCCAGAAGAAACTATTTTTGTAGACGATATGAAAGAAAATATTGATGTTGCAGAAAGCTTAAAAATGAATGGAATTGTTTTTCAGAATTTAAAACAGGTTGAAATGGAAATAGAAACATATTTAAGTTTAGATAGATAGGGAAGGAGAAAAAATGGCAAAAGTAACATGGAAACCAGGAACGTTCTTATATCCACTTCCAGCTGTCTTGGTTAGTTGTGGCACAATGGAAAAAGCAAATGTTATGACTGTGGCATGGACAGGAATTATCAATACGAATCCTGCGATTGTCTATATTTCAGTGAGACCAGAGAGGTATTCGTATTCTTTAATCAAGGAAAGCAAAGAGTTTGTCATTAATTTGACAAACGAAAAATTAGCATTTGCAACAGATTGGTGCGGTGTAAGGAGTGGAGCAAAGTTTGACAAATTTAAAGAGATGAAATTGACCAAGGAAAAAGCGAAATTTGTGGCATGTCCAATGATAAAAGAAAGCCCTGTTTCAGTAGAATGTAAGGTAATTGAAGAAAGAAAATATGGAAGTCATGTTCAATTTGTAGCAGAAGTGCTGGCAATTAATGCAGATGAAAAATATATGGATGAAAAAGGTGGCTTTGATATTTCGAAGTGTAAACTGATTTCTTATAGTAATGGTGGGTATTATACGCAAGGCAAAAAAGTTGGAAAATTTGGTTTTTCGGTAAAAAAGAAGAAAAAATAGTAAAATATTTATAAAAATGTTAGAAAATGATTGACAGAGTAAAGAATTTGTGATAAAGTATTAAAGCATGTATTCCAAAAGAGTACATAAACTCACATCGTTAAAATAAGGTAAATAAACGGAGGTGTAATAAAATGGCTTCAAAAGGACCAAGAGAAAATATAATTTTAGAGTGTACAGAATGTAAAAGAAGAAATTATACAACATCAAAAAATAAAAGAAATAATACGGACAGATTGGAAATTGAAAAGTATTGTAAATTCTGTAAGAAACATACAAAACACAAAGAAACTAAATAAATCCTTTAAG
>CARFUA010000017.1:0-20266 GCA_948976265.1 uncultured Clostridia bacterium | reverse complement strand
GGCAAAGAAAGATGTTAATAAAGATAAGAAAAAGAATAATTTTTTTAAAGAAGTTAAAGCTGAATTAAAAAAAGTTACTTGGCCAACCTTTAAAAAATTAGTAAATAATACACTTGCAGTTGTATCGATTGTTTTAATTCTATCTGCGATTGTTTTTATATTAGATGTATGCTTTGAAAATCTAAATAAATTTGGAGTAGAGAAATTAAAATCAGTTGTATCAAATGAAACTCAAAATGAAGAAACAACGGATGAAACGGGAGATACAACGGATGAAGATAGTAATTTTGATGAAATAGACTTAACGCCAACTGAAGAATCCGATAATGGTGCAGAAGAAAATCAATCAGAAGAAGCTACACCAGAGGAGTCAGAAGCTAAGCCAGAAGCATAAAAAAATCACTATTTTTTGGAGAAGAAGTTATACAATAATAAAAAGGAGGCTACTAAAGTTATGTCTCAAGAAAAGAAAGAAGCAAATTGGTATGTTATTCATACTTATTCGGGATATGAAAATAAAGTAAAAACAGATTTGGAAAAAACAATCAAAAACAGAGAATTAGAAGATTACTTCTTTAGTATTATTGTTCCTATGGAAGAGCAAGTTGAAATTAAAGATGGAAAAAGAAAAACAAATTTGAAAAAAGTTTTTCCAGGTTATGTTTTAATAAAAATGATTGTAACGGAAGAATCTTGGTATATTGTTAGAAATACAAGAGGGGTTACAGGATTTGTTGGTTCTGGAACAGATCCAATTCCACTAACAGAAGCGGAAATCAGAAATATGGGATTTGATGATGTTCCTGTCAATGTAGATTATGATGTAAATGATACTGTACAAGTTGTAAATGGACCATTAGAAGGGTTTGTTGGAATGGTACAAGAAATCAATCAAGAAAAACAAAAAGTCAAAGTTCTAGTTTCTATGTTTGGAAGAGAAACACCAGTGGAATTAGAATTTGCTCAAGTTCAAAAAGTAAATTAAATTGAAGGGAGATAATAAAAATGGCAGACAATAAAGAAGTCGTAAATGTTATTAAATTACAAATAGAAGCAGGTAAAGCATCACCAGCTCCACCAGTTGGACCAGCGTTAGGTTCTAGTGGTGTTAATATTATGCAATTTGTAAAAGAATTTAATGATCGAACAGCAAATCAACCAGGAATGATCATTCCAGTTGTTATTTCTGTGTATAAAGATAAATCTTTTACTTTTATTACAAAAGTTGCACCAGTTGCAGTTTTAATAAAAAAAGCAATTAATTTAGCAAAAGGTTCAGGAAAACCAAATATGGAAAAAGTTGCGAAAATAACAAAAGCTCAAGTAGAAGAAATCGCAAAACAAAAAATGGAAGATTTAAATGCAGCATCTTTAGAAGCAGCGATGAGTATGGTTATGGGAACTGCGCGTTCTATGGGTGTTACAGTTGTTGAGTAGATTTTTAAGAAGAAATTCTTGAATGATAAAAATATTTTGGGAGAATTTTAAATTCGTTATTACCAAGGGAGGTTAAATATGAAAAGAGGAAAATTATACAAAGAAGCTGCTAAGTTAGTAGACAGCGCAAAAACGTATGATGTAAAAGAGGCATTGGAAACTTTAGAAAAAATGCCAAAAAGAAAATTTGATGAAACAGTTGAATTACATGTTCGATTAGGTGTTGATTCAAAACATGCTGATCAACAAGTAAGAGGAACAGTTGTTTTGCCACATGGAACTGGTAAATCATTAAGAGTTTTAGTGTTTGCAAAAGGTGATAAAGCAAAAGAGGCAGAAGCAGCAGGTGCTGATTTTGTTGGAGCTGAAGAATTAGTTCCTAAAATTGAAAAAGAAAATTGGTTCGAATATGATGTTATTGTGGCAACTCCAGATATGATGGGTGTCATTGGAAGACTTGGTAAAGTTTTAGGACCAAAAGGCTTAATGCCAAATCCAAAATCAGGAACTGTTACAATGGATGTAACAAAAGCAGTAGAAGAAATTAAATCTGGTAAAGTAGAATATCGTTTGGATAAAACCAATATTATTCACTTAGGATTTGGAAAATTATCATTTGGCGCTCAAAAATTAGAGGAAAATTATAATACGATTATGGATGCAATTATCAAAGCAAAACCATCAGCAGCAAAAGGTCAATATATTAAAAGCATTGCTGTTACAACAACAATGGGACCAAGTATGTATCTTAATCAAAAATAATCAAATAAAACCGAAGACAGTAGGTTTTTAAGATAGTTGCTTAAGCAAAGTGAGTTCAACTATCTTATTAATAAATCCTACCGAGGTAATAGAGAAGAAGTTAACTCTTTCGATTATCTCGTGTGGATGTTGAAAGAGTTTTTTATATATTTATATATAAATTATGTGAAATAAGGGAGGTGAAAAAATGGCAAATAAAGAAAATATTGCACAAAAAGAAAAAGAAGTTAAAGAATTAGCTGAAAAATTCAAAAGTGCTGGTTTAGTACTTTTGACAGATTACAGAGGAATTAATGTAGAAGATGTTACAAATCTAAGAAAGACAATCAGAGAGGTAAACGGAGAATATTGTGTCATCAAAAATAATATTACAAGAAGAGCTTTAGCAGAATGTGGATTTGATTTAGGCGATAGCTTAATTGGACCAACAGCAGTTATTATAACTGGTGAAGAGTATTTACCTACATTAAAAGCAATTTATAAATATTCTAAGGCAAATGATTTTTATAAAATAAAAGCAGGTGTTTTAGAAGGAAAAGTAGCTACACTTGAAGAATTAAATACATTAGCAGTACTTCCATCAAGAGAAGAGTTAATTGCGAAATTGGCTGGATGCTTACTTGCAAATGTATCAAAATTAGCAGCTACATTGGATGCAGTTAGAGTACAAAAAGAATCTGAAGCATCAGAATAATAGAGGAATTTGCAAGTAAACATCGTGAAAAATTTTGAGGTAACGAGAAATTTTACTCGATATAAGAAAACAGAAAATTAATAATAAAAGAAAAGGAGAATTTTAAAATGAGTGAAAAAACAGATAAAATGTTAGAAGAAATTGACAGCTTAACAGTTGTTGAATTATCAGAATTAGTAAAAGGAATTGAAGAAAAATATGGAGTTACTGCAGCAGCGGTTGCAGCACCAGCAGCTGGAGGAGCAGCAGGTGGAGATGCAGGAGCAGAAAAATCAGACTTTACTGTTGTATTAAAAGAAACAGGAGCTAACAAAATAGCTGTTATCAAAGTGATTAGAGAAGTTACAGGCTTAGGCTTAAAAGAAGCAAAAGAGATTGCTGATGGAGCACCAAAAACAATTAAAGAAGGTGTAGCAAAAGAAGAAGCTGAAGAAATGAAAGCTAAATTTGCTGAAGCTGGAGCTGTTATTGAATTACAATAATAAAAGTGGAATAAAAGCCACTGAAGATTATTTGGTGGCTTTTAAAAATATTTTGAAAAATTTTCAAAAAAGTATTGACAAAAAGATAAAAATCGAGTAAAATATTATTTGTCAGTTGACATGGTCGCTTAGCTCAGCTGGGAGAGCATCTGCCTTACAAGCAGAGGGTCATAGGTTCGATCCCTATAGCGACCACCATTTTATATATAGATGTTTTGAATAGCATTTATATAAGGCAAATTAAATTTTACAGTTTGTAAAATTTTTATGCTTTATTTGGCCTGGTAGTTCAGTTTGGTTAGAATGCCGCCCTGTCACGGCGGAGGTCGACGGTTCGAGCCCGTTCCAGGTCGCCAAAGAATATCTAGCTTGCTAGATATTCTTTCATATAAGGCTTCATAGCTCAGTTGGTAGAGCAGAGGACTGAAAATCCTCGTGTCAGTGGTTCGATTCCACTTGAAGCCACCAATGACGTATCTGTTCGAATGAATTTAAACAGATAAAGTGAAAATCAATCAGTAAATGGTTGATTTTTTTCTTTGGGAAAAATTATATATTTTGTCAGTGTGTATTGCCTCATAGAGTTCCCGAGTTATGGCAGTTCGTTATAGTTCATAGGAGCTAAGAAATTTTATTATTAACTTATTTGATGTGCCGTTTTGCACATATATTTCCAAATTTACTTATTGTATAAGTATTAGAACCATTTGTAAAAATATAAATATTTTTTCACTATATGAACCTAGTATATATAATGAAATCTAAAAACTTGACATAAATCTATAAGTGGAATCATTTAGTGAGGACATAGGATGGTACAGCTATTTCTTTGTTTTTCGCCCCAATAATATGGCAAGGCCTTCTGGAGGACCATACTTTTTTCCTAACAGCGATTTTCATTCAAACCTTGAAAAGGTCGATTATCAGCTGTTGCCTGGAGACAAAGTTTGCTATTATGGTCCGAAGGACAGCTATGGACTTGGCGATATCTTTCCGCCAGAAGGAACAGAAGGCACAATTATTTCTGTTAAGCTAGTCGATGGATTGAAAGATTCGTACATTGAAGTCCTGTGGCCAGAAGGAATGGTCCAGCCAAACAAACAAAAGAATGGACAGCCTATCTCACATATTTGGTCCAGTAATCTCTTGAAGAAAGCAGATGTAAAAAATATAGAAAGTAGTGCAATTTTGAATGCAACTACACAAAGTTTTATAAGATAACTAGAATAATTGATGAAAGGCTTGCAATTGGATATCTACACCAAGATGAGTTTTTGTTGAAATCTCTATAACACTTGATATTGATGAGGTTGTTCGAAGGCGAAGCATGAGTTATAATGTCAGCAGTAGTAACTTAATTTTAAGATTATAAGGATTTGACAACACAAAAACTTTAAACCGTTTCAAAAATGAAGCAGTCTTTTTTTGGGCAAAAAGGCTTTATGCCATAATGACCTGAGTGGGAATCATATTCTTTTAAATGAAAACTATGAATTAGCAGGCGTTATTGATTTTGGAGATGCCTGCGTAACAGATATTTATTGTGATTTTTTATATTTGTTAGAAAAAAGCGAAGAAGAAATAGAAAGAGAATTTGGACTCAAAGTTTTGAAAGATTACGGCTTAAAAGAGATAGAAACAGTGATTGAGTATGCAGATTTAAAAGAAGAGTATTATCCAATTGAAACATTACTATGTGGCATAAAAAACAACAGTAAAGAATTGTGGGAACAAGGCTTACAATTATTAAAAGAAAAGGCAAATTGAAAATCAGTTTTACGGCTGATTTTTTTATGTTAAAAATAAAGAAAATTTTGGAAAAACTGTTGACAAATCCTACCAATCCGTAGTATAATATCAATTGCGTGTAGATTTGCGATGAAGCAGGATGTGGCTACGTAAGTTTTCTTACGGAGGGAACTCCTGTGGAGTATGTCGTGGCTTAGACCAGGCGATAAGTTTGATAAACGTATTTGATAAAAACTTATCCAGGTAATTTTTATAAAATAGATGAAAATACTTGGATAAAAAAAAGGTGAAAGAGAAAACACTCGGATACGTTAATAACTTGCCGTTAATCGTAGAATAAAAGAAGGAGGGAAAAAAATGGCAACATCAAACAAAATAGGAAGTGACAAAATCAGAATTAGACTAAAAGCTTATGATTATGTTGTTTTAGACCAGTCTGCTGAAAAAATAGTAGAAACTGCTAAGAGAACAGGAGCTAAAGTTTCAGGACCAATTCCACTTCCAACGGAAAAAGAAGTTATCACAATTTTACGTTCTCCACACAAACACAAAGATTCAAGAGAGCAATTTGAAATGAGAACACATAAAAGAGTAATTGATATTCTTTATCCAACGCAAAAAACAGTTGATAATTTGATGAAACTTGAATTACCAGCTGGTGTTGATATTGAGATTAAACTATAATTTAAGTTTAAGGTTAATTTAGAGTGAAAACCCTAAAAAAGACCATGCTGAATAAGGTTTCAGCCAATAGTAAAATTTAGGAGGAATAAAAATGAAGAAAGCAATTATAGGAAGAAAAGTTGGTATGACTCAAATCTTTGACGAAACAGGTGCTATTATTCCAGTAACTGTAATTGAATGTGGACCATGTCCAGTTGTTCAAGTAAAAACAGTTGAAACAGATGGATATGATGCTGTTCAATTAGGATTTGGAGAAGTAAAAGAAGTAAAAGTGAATAAACCAAAAAAAGGTCATTTTTCAAAAGCAAGTGTAAAACCAACAAAGCACTTAAGAGAATTTAGATTAGATGATGTTTCTACTGTAAAAGTAGGAGATGAAATAAAAGTGGATACTTTTGAAGCAGGAGAAGCTGTTGATATTCAAGGTATCACAAAAGGAAAAGGATTCCAAGGTGTTATTAAACGTCATGGACAATCAAGAGGACCAATGGGACATGGTTCTATGTATCATAGAAGACCAGGTTCAATGGGACCTTGCTCAACACCAGGTAGAGTATTCAAAGGTAAAAAGTTACCAGGACACATGGGTGTTGATACAGTTACCATTCAAAATCTTATGATTATTCGAGTGGATTCTGATAAAAATGCTATTTTAGTAAAAGGAAGTGTTCCTGGAAATAAAGGTAGCATCTTAAAAATAAATGATAGTGTAAAGAAAAGTAAATAGAAAGGAAGGAGGAAAGTTAAATGCCTAAAGTAGAAGTATATAACGTAGAAGGTAAAAAGGTTAGCGATATTGATTTAAAAGAAGAAATATTTGGAATAGAACCAAATGAAAGTTTAGTACACAATGTTTTAGTCAATTATTTAGCCAATCAAAGACAAGGAACGCAAAGTACCAAAACAAGAAGTGAAGTTAGAGGCGGTGGTAGAAAACCATGGAGACAAAAAGGTACTGGTCGTGCAAGACAAGGTTCTATTCGTGCACCACAATGGATTAAAGGTGGTATTGCATTAGGACCAAAACCACGTTCTTATAAATATAGAGTAAATAAAAAAGAAAAGAGATTAGCAATCAAATCAATTTTAAGTTCAAAAGTTTTAGAAAGTAATTTAGTTGTTGTAGATAAATTTGATTTTAAAGAAATCAAAACAAAGCAAATGGCAAATGCGATGAAAAACTTAAAAATTGAAGATAAGGCTTTAATTATGCTTGCAACAGGAGATGAGAAAGTTCAAAAATCAGCAAGAAATTTAGCTGGAGTTAGAACGATTTCTGTTAGCACAATCAATGTATTTGACTTACTAAAATACAAAAAATTAGTTTTAACAGTTGATACAGTTAAGAAATTAGAGGAGGTGTATGCTTAAATGGTAGCAGAAGATATTATCATAAAACCAATCATTACAGAAAAAAGTAATATGGATATGCAAGATGGAAAATACACTTTCAAAGTTGCAAAAAAAGCAACAAAAGTTGAAATCAGAAATGCAGTTGAAAAATTATTTAATGTTAAAGTATTAAATGTAAACACAATGACAGTCAAAGGAAAAGCTAAAAGAGTAGGTGTTCACAGAGGAATGACATCCGATTGGAAAAAAGCGATTGTTACAATCGATACAGATGCTGGAGATATTAAATATCTTGGCAAAGGCGGAAAAGAAGTAAAAGTTTCTAAAAAATATAACGATTCAATTGACGCATTTAATGCGTAGATAAGTAGAAGCGATTCTGAATTGTCTTTGCTGCTGAATATCTGGAAAATAACCAGGAAAATAAATTAATTTAAAAGGAGAAAAGAAAAATGGGAATTAAACATTATAGACCGTATACACCATCAAGAAGAAACATGACCACTTCAACATTTGAAGAAATCACGAAAAAAACACCAGAAAAATCTTTATTAGCAAAAAAGAAAAAAAATGCTGGTAGAAACTCATATGGTAGAATTACAGTAAGACATCAAGGTGGTGGAAACAGACAAAAATACAGAATAATTGATTTTAAAAGAAAGAAAGATGACGTGTTTGCAACTGTTATTGGAATTGAATACGATCCAAACAGAAGCGCAAATATTGCCTTAATTCAATATGAAGATGGAACCAAAAGTTACATCTTAGCACCAGAAAAAATAACCGATGGTGACAAAGTAATATCTGGAACAAACGTAGATATTAAACCAGGAAATGCTATGCCAATAGCAAGCATTCCAGTTGGTACAATGATTCACAATATTGAATTAAATCCAGGTCAAGGTGGAAAATTGGTTCGTTCTGCTGGGCAAGATGCTCAATTAATGGCAAAAGAAGGGGCATATGCACACGTAAGACTTCCATCAGGCGAAATGAGATTAATTAGTGTTAGATGTAGAGCAACAATTGGTACAATTGGAAATAGCGATCATGAAAACATTAAATTAGGAAAAGCTGGAAGAAAAAGACATATGGGAATTCGTCCAACCGTTAGAGGTTCTGTTATGAACCCATGTGATCACCCTCATGGTGGTGGTGAAGGTAGAGCACCAGTTGGTAGACCAGGACCATTAACTCCTTGGGGTAAACCAGCATTAGGATATAAGACAAGAAATAAGAAAAAACAATCAAATAAATTTATTGTTAAGAGAAGAAAGTAAGCTGAAAGGAGGAAAAAGTAATGCCAACCGTGGAAAAGAAAGAGAGAAAACAAAAAGCACCTTTTGTAGATGAAAGATTATTAAAGAGAATAGAAGCTATGAATGAATCTGGGAAAAAAGAAGTATTAAAAACATGGTCAAGAGCTTCTACCATATATCCACAAATGATAGGGCACACAATTGCTGTTCATGATGGTAGAAAACATGTTCCTATTTATATTTCTGAAGAAATGATTGGACATAAATTAGGAGAATTTGCTCCAACAAGAACTTTTAAAGGGCATAGCGGAGACAAAAAAACGAAATAGAATGATATTCTAAAAAAATCGAAGAGGAGGTATAAACCGTGGAAGAAAAAGCAATAGAAACTGATGTAATCGAAGCAAAAGCAACTTTAAAATATGCTAGAATTTCGAGTAGAAAAGTAAAAATTGTAGCGGATTTAATCAGAGGCAAAGACGTTCAAGAAGCGTTAAGTATCTTAAAGTTTGCACCAAAAGCATCTAGTGAAATATTGGAAAAACTTCTTAATTCAGCAATTGCAAATGCTGAAAATAATCATTTTATGAATAGAAGTAATTTAGTTGTTAGCGAAATCTATGCAAATCAAGGTCCTACTTTAAAAAGAATAAGACCTGCTGCAAAAGGTTCTGCTGTAAGAATTAGAAAAAGAACAAGTCATATAACAATTGTGTTAAGAGAAATGACAAAATAAAGAAAGGAGATTACAAGAACATGGGACAAAAAGTTCATCCAAATGGAATAAGAGTTGGTATAATTAGAGATTGGGACTCAAAGTGGTATGCAAATGCGAAAGATTATAGTGACTACTTAGTAGAGGATTATAACATCCGTAAATATATAAAGAAAAAATTATATATTAGTGGAATTTCAAAAATCGAAATTGAAAGAACTGCCAAATGTGTAAGAATTAATGTTTACACAGCAAAACCAGGTTTGGTAATTGGAAAAGGTGGAAATCTTTCAGAAGCTCTAAAAAATGAGTTAGAAAAAATGATTAACAAACAAGTTAATTTAAACATTGTTGAAGTAAAAAATATTGATACAGATGCACAATTAGTTGCAGAAAATATAGCAGGTCAATTAGAAAGAAGAATTTCGTTCAGAAGAGCCATGAAACAATGTATGCAAAAATCTATGAAAGCTGGTGCTTTAGGTATTAAAACTGCAGTATCAGGAAGATTAGGTGGAGCTGATATGGCAAGAACTGAATTTTATAAAGATGGAACTATTCCATTACAAACTTTAAGAGCTGATATTGATTATGGATTTGCAGAAGCAGATACGACTTATGGAAAAATTGGTGTTAAAGTTTGGATTTATAAAGGTGAAATTCTGCCAAGCAAAAAAGATGCACAAGAAGGAGGTAGAAACTAATGCCATTAATGCCTAAAAAAACAAAATTTAGAAAAATGCAAAAAGGTAGAAATAGAGGAAAAGCAACACGTGGTAATGTTGTAAATGAAGGAGAATTCGGAATTCAAGCTACATCTGCTGGATGGATTACATCAAACCAAATTGAAGCTGCCAGAATTGCGATGACACGTTATATCAAAAGAGGCGGAAAAGTTTGGATAAAAGTATTTCCAGACAAACCAATTACCAGTAAACCAATTGGAACTCGTATGGGTAAAGGTAAAGGTGCTCCAGAATATTGGGTAGCAGTTGTAAAACCAGGTAGAGTTATGTTTGAATTAGCTGGTGTTTCAGAAGAAATTGCAAGAGAAGCATTACGTTTAGCAGGACATAAATTGCCTGTAAAAACCAAGTTTGTAAAAAGAGAAGTAGGCGGTGATTTAGATGAAGAATAAAAAATTAAATGAAATGTCTTCACCTGAGCTAGAAAAAGAACTAACAGAATTAAAATCAGAATTATTCAAATTACGTTTTAGTTTAGCAACAAACGGATTGGATAATCCAATGAGAATTCGTGAAGTTCGTCGCGAAATTGCCAGAGTAAAGACAATACTTAGAAAAAGAGAATTGAGTGAATCGTAGACAAAGTATAAGCCATACGAACCACTTATGCAAGGAAGCAAAGCGGAATTGCAGACTTTAGAAAATTAAGAAAGGAGATAGACTGGCTATGGAAGAAAGAAATCTTCGTAAAACAATGATTGGTACAGTTGTTTCTGATAAAATGGATAAAACCATTGTAGTTGCTGTAGAAGACAATGTAACACATCCAATTTATAAGAAAACTGTCAAAAGAACTTATAAATTAAAAGCTCACGATGAAGCAAATGAATGCAAAGTGGGAGATAAGGTAGAAGTTATGGAAACAAGACCTCTATCCAAAGATAAAAGATGGAGACTAATAAAAATAGTCGAAAAAGCAATTATAAAATAAGCTGTAATAGAAAGTTTAAGAAAGAAGGAGGAACCTTAAATGGTACAACAACAAACTAGATTAAAAGTAGCTGATAATACTGGTGCAAGAGAACTTATGTGTATCAGATGTTTAGGCGGATCCTATAGAAGATATGCGGAAATAGGAGATGTAATTGTTGCTTCTGTTAAATCTGCTACACCAGGTGGCGTTGTAAAAAAAGGAGAAGTAGTAAAAGCTGTCGTTGTTAGAACAAAAAAAGGTGCTAGACGTCCAGATGGTTCTTACGTAAGATTTGATGAAAATGCTGCGGTTATTATTCGTGAAGATGGAACACCAAAAGGAACACGTATTTTTGGACCAGTGGCAAGAGAGTTAAGAGATAAAAATTATTTGAAAATATTATCTTTGGCTCCAGAGGTTTTATAAGAAGTAATACAAAATTCAAAAATCTAAAAAAGAATTAGAGGTGAATAAATTGAAAATCAAAAAAGGTGATAATGTTAAAATTTTATCAGGAAACGATAAAGACAAAACTGGTGAAGTTTTAGAAGTAATTCCTAAGAAAAACAAAATTGTTGTAAAAGGTGTTAATGTTCGAAAAAAACACGTGAAACCTAGAAAACAAGGAGATGAAGGTGGAATTATTTCAGTAGAATGTCCAATTGATAGCAGTAAAGCCAATATAGTATGTGCGAAATGTGGAAAGGCGACTAAAATTGGATATCAAGAAGAAAAAGGCGAGAAAGTACGTATTTGTAAAAAATGCGGAGAGAAACTTAAAAAGTAAATAGAAAGGAGGAGTTTTAAGAAAGATGGAAGTACTTAAAGAACAATATAAAAATGAAGTAGTACCAGCATTAATGAAAAAATTCAATTATACTTCTATTATGGAAGTTCCAAGCTTAGAAAAAATAGTCATAAACATTGGATTAGGGGAAACCAAAGATAATCCAAAAGCTTTAGATAATGCAATGAATGATTTGACAATTATAACAGGTCAAAAACCAATTATCACAAAAGCAAAAAAATCAATTGCTGCTTTCAAATTAAGAGAAGGAGCTAAAATAGGATGTAAAGTAACATTAAGAGCAGGAAAAATGTATGATTTTGCACAAAAATTATTTAATGTTGCATTACCAAGAGTAAGAGATTTTAGAGGTGTATCGTCTCATTCATTTGATGGTAGAGGAAATTACTCAATGGGAATCAAGGAGCAATTAATTTTCCCAGAAATTGAATATGATAAAATCGACAAAATAAGAGGTATGGATATTATATTTGTAACAACAGCTAAAACAGATGAAGAAGCAAAAGAGTTGTTGTCTTTATTGGGAATGCCATTCAGAAACTAAAAAGAAAGGAGAAACCGATGGCTAAAAAATCATTAAAGGTGAAATGTGCCAGAGAGCAAAAATATAAAACAAGAGAATATAACAGATGCAAAATTTGTGGAAGACCACATGCTTATATTAGAAAATTCGGAATTTGCCGTATTTGTTTTAGAGAATTAGCTCACAAAGGTGAGATTCCTGGAGTAAAAAAAGCAAGTTGGTAGGTTCTGAGACTGTTCGAGCGTAAGCGAGTTACAGTGTCAGTAGCAATACGAAAGTATTGTTTCCTATAAAAGTTAGAAAAGGAGGGAAAATCAGTGAATATAACAGATCCAATTGCAGATATGTTAACAAGAATCAGAAATGCGAATACCAATAAATTTAAAACAGTTGATGTTCCTGCATCAAAAATGAAAAAAGCGATTGCAGAAAATTTATTGGAAGAAGGATATATCAAATCTTTTGAAGAGATTGAAGATGGAATTCAAGGTGTTTTAAGAATCACCTTAAAATATGATGAAAAAGGAAATCGAGTAATCGATGGATTAAGAAGAATTAGTAAACCAGGTTTAAGAATTTATGCAAATAAAGATGAATTGCCTAAAGTATTAAACGGTTTAGGAATCGCCTTAATCTCAACATCTAAAGGAATCATGACCGATAAAAAAGCCCGCGAATTAGGAATCGGCGGCGAGGTTTTAGCCTATATTTGGTAATGAGGAATTGAATCGTAGGTTGCTTAGAAAGTAGACGGAAATTAGAACAGAACGTGGGAATTTTTGTAAAGCAATAAGTTCCAATATTATGAATACAATAAAATTCTGAAAAAATACCTATAAAAATAGTGTATTAATCTAAGAAAGGAGAAATAAAATGTCAAGAATAGGAAATAAACCAATTACTGTGCCAGATAATGTTGAAATTAAAATTGACGGACAACATATTACAGTAAAAGGTCCAAAAGGAACATTGGAAAGAGAAATTCATGAAAACATGAAAGTCAATTTTCAAGACAAAATTTTAACAGTTGTAAGACCAGACGATCAACCCAAAAATAGAAGTTTACATGGTTTAACAAGAACCTTAATCAATAACATGATTGAAGGAACTTTAAATGGTTTTGAGAAAAAATTAGAAATTAATGGTGTTGGATATAGAGCTCAGAAAAAGGGAAATAATTTATTGATGAACTTAGGATATTCACATCCAGTTGAAATGGAGGCACCAGCAGGAATTACGTTTGATGTGCCAAGCCAAAACGAAATTATTGTAAAAGGAATTGACAAAGAATTAGTTGGTCAAACAGCAGCGGTTGTCAGAAGTAAAAGACCACCAGAAGTATATCGTGGTAAAGGTATTAAATATGATTATGAAGTTATTAGACGTAAAGAAGGTAAAGCAGGTAAGAAGTAAGCCGTTCGCTAAGAATGAGTGTTACAGATTACTTCGTTAACGTAGCGGAGCGGAGTTAACTTCCTTAGAACTACTATGCCAAATTGGTATAAAATTTATGGAATTAGCTTCCTTAGAAAAACTACTATGCCAAAAAAAGAAAGGAGAACAAAAATGATTACAAAAATCAACAGAAAAGCAGAACGTCAAAGAAGACATAAAAGAGTTCGTACAAAAATCAGTGGAACAACTGAAGTTCCAAGATTAGCTGTTTGTAGAACGAATAAGAACATAATTGCGCAAATCATTGATGATACAAAAGGTGAGACACTTGTTTATGTATCAACAATGGATACCGATATTAAAACAAAAAAAGCCAATAAAGAAGCTGCAAAAGAAGTTGGAGCAGCCATTGCCAAAAAAGCTGCTAGCAAAAAAATTGAAAATGTAGTTTTTGATAGAGGTGGATTTATCTATCATGGTGTTGTAAAAGAATTAGCAGAAGCAGCACGTGAGGCAGGTTTGAAATTTTAATTAGAAAGGAGAAATAAAAACATGGAAGAAGAAAAGACAGTTGAATTAAAAGAAAAAGTGGTTGCGATTAACAGAGTTGCTAAAGTTGTTAAGGGTGGTAGAACATTCCGTTTTAGTGCAGTTGTTGTTGTTGGAGACGAAGCAGGACACATTGGTGTTGGAAACGGAAAAGCAGCTGAAGTTCCAGATGCTATCAAAAAAGCAATCGAAGAAGCAAAGAAAAACTTAATCACAGTACCGATTGTAGGAACAACCATTCCTCATGAATATATTGGAAGATTTGGTAGTGCTAGAGTTATGCTAAAACCAGGAACAGAAGGTTCTGGAATCATTGCTGGTGGTAGCGTAAGACCAGTATTAGAATTAGCTGGCTATAAAGATATTAATTCAAAAGTTTTAGGAACAACCAATCCAAGAAATGTTGTTTATGCTACAATCGAAGCATTAAAAAATATGCAAACAGTGGAAGAAGTTGCTAAAAAAAGAGGAAAGAAAGTTTCTGAAATTTTGTAAGAATTCGAGAAATTTACACAGTAAATTTTTTGATATAGGGGTTGCATAGTATGTAACCCAAGTAGGTTATATGATATACGACCAAACAGGTTGTATACTATACAACCCTTAAAAAAGTATTGCAAAAAAATTTTTTATAGAATATAATAAAATCAATTTATAAGGAGGTGCAAAACATGGAATTAGGAAATTTACATCCAAATGTTAAAACGAAAACCAAAAAAAGAGTTGGTCGTGGAATGGCTTCAGGTCTTGGAAAAACATCTGGAAGAGGACATAAAGGACAAAAAGCAAGATCAGGTGGAGGTGTAAGAAGAGGCTTCGAAGGAGGTCAAACACCATTATATAGAAGATTACCAAAAAGAGGATTTAATAATTTCAACGCTAAAACTTATACAGAGGTAACTTTAACAATGTTAAACAAATCATCTGTTAATGAAGTTAGTGCTGAAACTTTGTTAAAAGATAAAATCATAGGTAAAATAAATGATGGAATCGTTATTCTGGCAACTGGAAAATTAGAAAAAAAATTAACGGTAAAAGCAACAAGATTTACAAAAGCTGCCCAAGAAAAGATAGAAGCAGCTGGTGGAAAGTGTGAGGTGGTTTAAGGTGTTTAAAACAATAAAAAATGCTTTTAAAACTCCAGATGTACGTAAGAGATTATTATATACTCTATTACTAATCGTATTATTTCGATTTGGATGTTATATAACAGTTCCAGGCGTGGATACATTTGCTTTAGCAGAAACAATGAATACATCTACCATGTCACTAACAAGTTTAATTGACACCATATCAGGAGGTGCTTTTTCGAATTTATCAATTTTCGCAATGTCAATTACACCATATATCACAGCTTCTATTGTAATTCAATTATTAGGAATGATTATTCCTTCATTAGAAAAATTAATGAAGGAAGGTGGCGAAATAGCAAGAGAAAAGGTAAATCGATATACCAAAGTTGTAGCAATCATTTTAGCTTTAGTAGAAGCATTGGGAATTTATATTTCCTATCGTTCTTCGGGAATCTTTAAAAATCCTGGATTTTTAACAGGAGCAACTATTGTTATATCTTTGATTGCAGGTACATCAATCCTTATGTGGCTTGGTGAGCAAATCACCAATAAAGGAGTCGGAAATGGTATTTCCATGATTATTTTCATTGGTATCGTATCTGGTTTACCATCTGGCTTGGTAACTTTGTGGAATTTAATTATGACAGAAGGAGCAGTTAGTACAGTTGGAATTGTTACAGCATTAATTGTTCTAATTGGTGCGGTTATTTTGATTGGTGGAGTTGTTTTTGTACAACAAGCTGAAAGACGTGTACCAGTACAATATGCCAAAAAAGTTGTAGGAAGAAAAATGTATGGTGGTCAAAACACGCATATTCCGTTAAAACTTGCTATGGCAGGTGTTATGCCAATTATCTTTGCAAGTAGTTTTATGACATTTCCAGCAATGATTATCCAAATCTTTGCTTCAGACAAAATAGGAGGAGCAGGATTTATATCTGGTTTATATAAATTCTCAATTGCAACATCTTCATCAAGTGTTGGCTGGGGCTATTCGCTAGCAAATGCAATTGTGTATTTCTTATTAATCGTAGGATTTACATTTTTCTATACGTATGCAACCTTCAATCCAGATGAAGTTGCAACAAACATTAAACAAAATGGTGGATTTATTCCTGGAATCAGAGCAGGTAAACCAACAGCGGATTATTTAAAAAGTACATTAAATAAACTAACTTTTGTTGGTAGTATATTTTTAAGTTTTATCGCAATTTTACCAATGCTACTTAGATTCTCAAATTTAAATTTATCATTTGGAGGAACAGCAGTATTAATTGTAGTTGGTGTTGCTTTAGAAACAATCCAACAATTAGAATCATTATTAGTGATGAGACATTATAAAGGATTTTTAGAAAAATAAATAGATTGTAAGGGCGACCAATAGTCGCCCCTACGGTTTAATAAATTGAATTTATAAATAAGATTTGTTAACACAATTTATTTTGTTTATGAATTTAAAGGAGGAAAATTATGGTTATTTTAATGTTAGGAGCACAAGGGACAGGAAAAGGAACTGTTGCAGGATTGCTAAGTGAAAGTTTAAACTGGCCACAAATTTCAACAGGAGATATTTTTAGAAAAAATATTAAAGAGGAAACCCCATTAGGAGTAGAGGCTAATCAATATATTTCAAAAGGAGAATTAGTGCCAGATGAAATTACAGTACCAATGGTTGTAGCACGTTTAAATGAACCAGATGCTCAAAAAGGAGCAATATTAGATGGATTTCCACGTAATTTGGCACAAGCTGAAAAATTAGATGAAATATTAGCCGAAAAAGGAAAAAAAGTGGATTTAGTTATTAATCTTACCAGTCCAAAAGATGAAATTATTGAAAGAATTTTAAATCGAAGAGTTTGTTCGAATCAAGCTTGTAAAACAACTTATAATTTAACAATGCATCCGCCAAAGCAAGAAGGAATTTGCGATAAATGTGGCAAAGAATTAGTACAAAGAGAAGACGATTCTGATGAACAAGCTATTAAAAATAGATTGGATATTTACGATGAAAAAACATTGCCATTAGTAGAATTTTATTCTCAAAAAGGTGTTTTACGTACAGAAGAAATTAGCGAAAAAACAGGAAGACTTGGAAAAGATGTGACAGAAGATGTTTTGAAAGAAATTAAATAGTTTTTAATTTTAAGAATAAAAATTCATAGGAAAAGGAGAAGTGTTATTATGAAAGATTTCAAAAGGGATTTAGATAAAGGTTTACAAAACTTATTTGAAAGAATTATGGCACAATCTTCACAAGAATCATCAAATTTTCAAAAGAAAGCTGATGAAGCTATTGAGGCAATAATAAGGAATATTGAACAAGAAGCGAGAAAACAATTAGCCATAGCACTAGCAAAAGGACAAAGCCAACAAGCTGGAGCGGATATCGCTAAAATGAAAGCAGGAGAGGATAATGAAATAGAAAGATAAAGGAGAGAAAAATTGGTTAGCATAAAATCTGAACGAGAAATTGAATTAATGATGGAAGCCTGCAAAATTACAGCTGAAACTCATGAGATGTTGGAGAAAAGTATAAAACCAGGAATATCAACTTATGAGTTGGATAAAATGGCTGAGGAATTTATTCGTTCTAAAGGCGGAATTCCAGCGCAAAAAGGCTATCCAAGCGGAATAAAAGGAGTGCCCGATTTTCCATCAACATTATGCATATCCATTAATGATGAAGTAATTCATGGGATACCAACCAAAAAGAGAATTATCCAAGATGGTGATATTGTAAGTATTGATTTGGTAGTATTAAAAAATGGATTTCATGGAGATAGTGCTAGAACTCATTTGGTTGGAAATGTTTCTGAAGAAGCTAAAAAATTAGTTGAAGTAACAAAACAAGCTTTTTTTGAAGGAATTAAATTTGCTAGAGAAGGAAATCGTATAGGCGATGTTTCTTTTGCGATTGAGGAATATGTAAAAAAATTCGGTTATGCTGTGATTCGTGAATTTCAAGGACATGGAATTGGAAGAGAAATGCATGAAGATCCAGGAGTGCCAAATTATGGGAAAAAAGGCAAAGGAATTAGATTGCAAAAAGGCATGACAATTGCAGTAGAACCAATGGTTACAGAAAAAAGACCAGATATTTTTGAACTAGAAGATGGCTGGACAATTGTAACACAAGATGGAGGTTTAGCTGCGCATTACGAAAATACAATTTTAATTACAGAAAAAGAGGCAAAAGTATTGACAATTATTTAAAAATGTTGTATACTATAAAAGCTTAACTGGATATTTTATCCAAGTTAAACATTAAATTAGGAGGAAAATAGCTTGTCAAAAGAGGATGTTATCGAAGTAGAGGGCATAGTTGTTGAAACATTACCCAATACAAATTTTAAAGTTGAATTAGAAAATGGACACCAAGTATTAGCCCATATTTCTGGAAAATTAAGAATGAATTATATAAAAATTCTTCCAGGAGATAAAGTAAAACTAGAATTATCACCATATGATTTAAGCAAAGGCAGAATTACTTGGCGAGCTAAATAAAGTAAGCCGTTTACAAGGAATGAGTATTACGGATTACTTTTAAAAAGAAATTTTTAAAACCAAAATATAGGCAACCAAGTTGCAATTTATAAAAAATACTAAGAAGGGAAGGAATAAAAAATGAAAGTAAGACCATCAGTAAAACCAATCTGCGAAAAATGCAAAGTAATCAAAAGAAAAGGCAAAATAAGAGTTATTTGTGAAAATCCTAAGCATAAACAAAGGCAAGGATAGTATAAACTTGATATTAACACAGATATGGAGCGGCTGTTAGATATAATCTATCTAAATTCATGTTTGTGTTTATATATATTTGTTTTAAATTTTTTGAAAAGAAAATTTAGAACGTTGACGAATCGAATTTGTAAAACAAATTTTTCGTTCTTTTACGAATTTTAAGGACTAGTTTCTTAAAAAATTCAATTTAATGAAAAAAACAATGGAGGTGTAAAAATTTATGGCTCGTATAGCGGGAGTTGATTTACCTAGAGAAAAAAGAATTGAAATTGGTTTAACTTATATCTATGGTATAGGCTTATCAAGTTCACAAAAAATTCTAAAGGAAGCTGGAGTGAATCCAGATACTAGAGTAAAAGATTTAACAGATGATGAGGAAGCAAAAATAAGAAAAGCTATGGAAAATTATAAAGTCGAAGGTGATTTAAGAAGAGAAGTAGCTTTGAATATTAAAAGACTTATGGAAATTGGATGCTATAGAGGAATTAGACATAGAAGAGGTTTACCAGTTAGAGGTCAAAGAACAAAAACAAATGCGCGTACTAGAAAAGGACCAAGAAAGTTGGTAAGTAAAAGTAAAAAATAAAGTACGATAAATTCGTAACTAAAATAAAAACAAATTATTGAAAAGCGAAATTGTTAAGGAGGGAAATACTTAAATGGCAAAAGCAAGTAGCGTAAAGAAAACAGGAATTAGAAGAAGAGAAAGAAAAAACATAGATAGAGGTTCTGCTCATATTCATTCTAGTTTTAATAACACAATTGTTTCAATTACCGATACACAAGGTAATGTTATATCTTGGGCAAGTAGCGGAGGATTAGGATTTAAAGGATCTAGAAAAAGTACACCATATGCAGCTAGTCAAGCAGCTGAAGTGGCATCCAAAACAGCTATGGAACATGGTATGAAAACAATTGATGTTTATGTGAAAGGTCCAGGTGCTGGACGTGAAGCTGCAATTAGAGCATTGCAAACAGCTGGATTAGAAATCGTAATGATAAAAGATGTTACTCCAATTCCACATAATGGTTGCAGACCACCTAAAAGAAGAAGAGTTTAAAGAAATAAATCTGCTTTAAACACTTATAAAGTATTGGAGTTTAAAAGTAAGGATATCCCGTAAGAATGAGGGATTCATAATAATTTAAGAAAGAGGTGTAAAAATTTCATGGCAAGATATAAAGGGGAACAATGTCGTATATGCCGTAGAGAAGGATGTAAATTGTTCTTAAAAGGCGATAGATGTTATTCAGATAAATGTAGTGTAACAAGAAGAAATTATGGACCAGGTGATCATGGTCAAAAAAGATCAAAACTTTCTGAATATGGTACTCAATTAAGAGAAAAACAAAAAACAAGATATTTCTATGGCGTTGGTGAAA
>CARFUA010000016.1 GCA_948976265.1 uncultured Clostridia bacterium | reverse complement strand
AAGAAGATGTGGAATTGGTCGTGGCGGATTTGGGAACTGGCTATTATGAAGAAAAATATGATAAAGGAAGTCAAAATTTTGGTGATGTGGATGATTATATTGAATCACAGTTTGGAATAAATCGCGAAATGTTTGATGGTTCTCAAGCGAAAATCAAAAAGAAGAAAGTAGAAGTTTCTCAAGATGGAAAATTGGTTGCGACAGGAGCTTTAGAAAATGGAAAAATTATTTGGGATGCGAGCCCAAAGGAAAAGCCACTTCCAATGGAACCAACAGCAGTTTTTGCCAAATTGTATAGAGATGGCACTTTGATTTTGAGTAGTACAGATTATACGGATCCAGATAGAGAAGTTAGCCGTGATTATGGAGATATTTCGGATTCAGAAGAAACGCCAGGTTGGATTACGATAGATGGGGAGAGAGGTCCGTATAGTTCTGCTATTTCCATTATTATTTATGATAAAATTGCACCAACTAGTACAAAAGAATTATTTATGGATTTAAGGAAGGAAATAATTAATTTCGAGAATTTGAATACGAGTAATGTGACCGATATGGCTTTTATGTTTCCGTCATGTGATGTAAGCAGTTTAGATTTAAGTTCATTTGATACAAGTAAAGTAACTGATATGGAGAGGATGTTTTTTTGGCAGAGCAACTTAACGTCGTTGGATTTAAGCTCATTTGATACAAGCAATGTAACGAGTATGAGAGAGATGTTTAATTACTGTGAAAATTTAACTAGCCTAGATTTAAGCTCATTTGATACAAGTAACGTGACCAATATGAGTAGTATGTTTGATGACTGTAGAAGTTTAACTAGTTTAGATTTAAGCTCATTTGATATAAGTAACGTAACCAATATGAGAGATATGTTTTCTGGCTGCAGCAATTTAACAGTTAAAGTAAAAGACGAAGCTACCAAAAGTAAGTTTGAGAGTAATGCAGGACATTCTGGTGTGACGTTTGTTGTTAAAAATAGTTAAATCAAAAAATAAATTTAACAAATTTGTATAATTTTCTCCAATTTTGTCATAATAAGTTTATAAAGGTCGAGCAAAAAAAGTGGTGATTTTATTTTTTAATAAGGAAGTTAAATACTTGCTATTTAACTAAGTTATCTGTAACTCACTGACGTTCGAAAAGCTAACTTAACTTAAAAAAGGAGGAAAAAAAATGAAAGCAACAGGTGTTGTAAGACGTATAGATGATTTAGGAAGAGTTGTAATTCCAAAGGAAATTCGTAAAGTACACAGAATCAAAGAGGGTGACCCTCTTGAAATTTTCACAGATAAAGAAGGAGAAATTATTTTGAAAAAATATTCTCCGATTGGTGAACTCACTGAATTTGCAAGCAGTTATGCAGAAACGCTTTCGAAAACAACGGGACATATTACTTGTATTACGGACAAAGATACTGTAATTGCTGTATCTGGTGGCTCTAAAAAAGATTTTTTAGAAAAAAATCTAAGTAAACAATTAGAAGAAGTTATCGAAAATAAAGAAGTTTTCAAAAGCAAAGACAATGACGAAATTGCGATACCAATTACAGAAAATGAAGGAAGAGAAAGAATTTATAATGCACAAGTAATTTATCCGATTATTTCGGATGGCGACGTGATTGGAAGTGTTATTTTATTATCGAAAGAACCAAATCAAAAAATGGGAGAAGTCGAATATAAAGTGGCACAATCAGCAGCTGGTTTTTTAGGAAATCATTTAGAAGTATAATATTAAAAAGGGAAAGACGATGGAGGTCTTTCTCTTTTAACATGTTACTGAAAAGCTATTTTGTATATAAGCGTTCTAATTCATTTTGGGGCTATGTAGGCGGAACAATTTTAATGGGATTTGCTATAGGTCTTGTTTTAATGTTGATCGGTGTAGCGATTGCAATGAATACTGGCGCAGCTGGAATGTTCGTAAAATAACAAAGAGAAAAGAGGAAATTTTCAAATTTCTTCTTTTTTTATTGTACTTTGAAAATAGATTTGATATAATAAAAAAGAGGTAAGCAATGGAAATCAAAGTGGATAGTTTAGAAAAGGAATTAAATACAGGAAAACTGCAATCAATTTATCTTTTGTATGGAAAAGAAGAATATTTGATTCAGACGATGTTGAAAAAAATAAAAAAAGCATTTGGCGAATTGGTACAAGGAATCAATTTTGTGGTGATAGACGAAACCAATTTACAAGATTTTTTATTTAATATAGAAGTTCCAGCCTTTGGCTATGAAAAGAAATTAATTTTTATCAAACATTCTGGCTTATTTAAAAAAGACGGTCGCAAAAAGGAGCCAACGCCAATGCAAAAAGAAGTAAGTACTTATTTGGAAGAAAATAGCGATACAATAAAAGAAATGGCGCATCTTGTTTTTGTGGAAGAAGAAGTGGATAAAAACGCTGTTTATCAAGCAATTTTAAAAAATGGAGTGGTTTGTTCAATGGAAGAATTAAAACCAGTACAATTAATCCATAAATTAAAACAAGTTTGTAGCTTATATAAAGTAAATTGTGAAGAGACAACATTACGCTATTTACTGGAAGTTTCAGGAACGAATTTGCAAGTATTGATGAACGAAATCCGAAAATTGATTGAATATGCTGGCGAAGGAGGAATCATCACAAAAGAGGCGATTGATTTGTTGGCAATTCAACAAATCGAAAGTGTCATATTTGATTTGACGGATGATTTGGGCAATAAAAAAATTGCCAAAGCAATGGCGGTTTTGGATGATTTGATTTATCAAAAAGAGCCACTGCAAAAAATTTTGGTGACATTATATAACCATTTTAAAAAGTTGTATTTTTGTAAAATCGCTGTGGAAATCAATAAAGATGTTGTGTCAGCTTTGAATTTAAAGCCGAATCAAACGTTTTTGGTGAGCAAATATAAAAAGCAGACTTCCTATTTTCCAAAAGAGGAATTAAGAAAAATACTCCAAGAATTGGTAACGATTGATGCTCAATCCAAAAATGGTTTCATCGACATTCAGGTGGGATTAAAAAGTGTATTGTGTCGATATTGCTCATAAAGAAAAGATTTTTTGTAAAAATACTTGCAATTTGGCTTAAAATATATTAAAATATACAGAAGAATAAGAAATAAGAGGTCAATGAAATGAAAGAAAAGAAAGGAATGAACAAAATAGCGATAATCAATCATAGAGGAGTATCTATGATTGGTAGCGTATTTTCTCATTCTTATAGCTATAAACACTAGATTTATCGATTTAGTGTTTATTTTTTGTAAAATAAAACAGAAAGGATGATAAATTATGATAGGATATTTGGTGCTAGAAAATGGAGAAATATTAGAAGGCGAAAGAATTGGAAATACGACGATTGACACGGCTTGTGAAGTGGTTTTTAACACAGGAATGGCAGGTTACTTAGAAACATTTACGGATCCATCTTATGCTGGTCAAGGAATTGTAATGACGTATCCGTTAATTGGAAATTATGGCGTGATTCCAGAAGATTTTGAATCCGAACAAGTTTGGGCAAAAGCTGTATTTATTCATGAACTTGCGGAATTTGAAAGCAATTTTAGAAGAAAGGATAGTTTGAATAAATTTTTACGTGACTATAAAATTCCAGGTTTAACCAATATTAATACTAGAAAATTAACGAGAATTTTGAGAGAAGCTGGTACCATGAAAGGGTATATTACGTCTTCCATAGAAAATATGACAGAAATTATGCAAAAAATTAAATCTTACGAAATTGGACAAGTCGTTAGAAAAGTATCTACCAATCAGCCAATTTCTTATGGAAAAGGCAATAAAAAACAAATCGTATTAATGGATTATGGTTTTAAACATAATATTGTCAATTCATTTTTAAAGCGAAATGTTGGGGTTACAGTTTGTCCTTCTACGATGCCAGTAGAGCGCATTTTAGAATTAAATCCAGATGGAATTTTGCTTTCTAATGGACCTGGAGACCCAGAATATTGTGGAAAGGAAATTGAAATTATCAAAAAATTATGCAAAACGGATTTGCCAATTTTGGGAATTTGTTTGGGGCATCAACTAATGGCTTTGGCACATGGCTTTAAGACGGCAAGATTAAAATATGGACATCGAGGACCAAATCATCCAGTAAAAGATTTAGAAAATGGTAAAGTGTATATTACGTCACAAAATCATGGTTATTATGTTGTGGAAGATAGTATAAAACCAGAGATTGCAAAGGTTTCCTATATTAATTTGAACGACAATACAGTAGAAGGTATTTGCTACCAAAATAAAAATATTGTGACAGTACAATTCCATCCAGAAGCCTGTCCTGGTCCACAAGATACCAATTATTTATTTGACCAATTTGTCAATCAATTATAAAACAAGTGATGAATCAAATGCAGAATAACGAAATTAAATCTAAGATAGAAAGGAAATAGAAAAATGCCAAAAAATAACGAAATTAAAAAAGTATTAGTTATCGGTTCTCGGACCAATCATCATTGGGCAAGCGGCCGAATTCGATTATGCAGGAACACAAGCTTGCCGAGAGCTAAAAAAAGAGGGAATTGAAGTGGTTTTAATCAATTCCAATCCAGCCACGATTATGACAGATAAAAATATGGCAGATAAAATATACATCGAACCATTAACCATTACAACTGTCAAAAAAGTGATTGAAAAAGAAAGACCAGATAGTATTTTGCCGAATTTAGGAGGACAAACTGGTTTGAATTTAGCAATGGAATTGGCAGAAAGTGGCTTTTTAGAAGAACATCATGTGCGTTTGCTTCGGAACAGGAACCGAGGGAATCAAAAATGCAGAAGATAGACAAGCTTTTAAAGATATGATGGAATCTATAAAAGAGCCTTGTATTGCAAGTAAAGTGGTGGAAAATATTGAAGATGCAATAGAATTTACAAAAGAAATTGGGCTTCCCGTAATTATTCGACCAGCTTATACATTAGGTGGTACAGGTGGCGGAATTGCGGAAACGTTTGAAGAATTAGAGGAAATTGCAGGAAGTGGACTTCGAATGTCCAGAGTACACCAAATTTTGGTTGAAAAATGTATAACAGGCTGGAAAGAAGTGGAATATGAAGTCATGCGTGATAGCGCTGGAAATTGTATTACGATTTGTAATATGGAAAACTTAGATCCCGTAGGCGTTCATACAGGAGATAGCATTGTAGTGGCACCTTCTCAAACGTTGGCAGATAAGGAATATCAGATGCTTCGAACCTCGGCGATTAAGATTATTTCTGCTTTGAAAATTGAAGGGGGCTGTAATGTACAATTTGCGCTTAATCCCAATAGTTTTGAATATGCAGTCATTGAGGTGAACCCAAGAGTTAGTCGTTCTTCCGCTTTGGCGTCAAAAGCAACAGGTTATCCAATTGCAAAAGTAGCAACGAAAATTGCTTTGGGTTATACATTAGACGAAATTAAAAATGAGGTAACAGGAAAAACATATGCTTGTTTTGAACCAGTTTTGGATTATGTGGTTGTCAAAATTCCAAAATGGCCATTTAAGAAATTTTTAACAGCGAATCGAACGCTAGGAACCCAAATGAAAGCAACTGGTGAAGTAATGGCAATTGCGCCGAATTTAGAGGCTGGACTAATGAAAGCCATTCGTTCTTTGGAAGAAAATATGAATAGTTTTATCATGCCAGGTTTGCAAAGTTTGGAAAAAGAAGAAATTTTGGAAAAATTAAAAGACATAGATAATGATCGAATATTTGTGATTGCAGAAGCCATTCGCAGAGAGATTTCCGTAGAACAAATTCATGAAATTACAACAATTGACCGATTTTTTATTGGTAGTATTTACAAAATTGTACGTATGGAAAATGAATTAGCTATCAATGAAATGAATAGTAGACTTCTTTTGAAAGCTAAAAAACTTGGTTTTCCTGATAAAGTAATTGCTAAATTAAGTGGAAAAACAGAGGAAGAAATCAGAAGAATTCGTTTAGAAAATGGAATTATTGCTAATTTTAAAATGGTCGATACTTGCGCTGCCGAATTTGAAGCCAAAACACCATATTATTATTCTAGCTATGATGAAGAAAATGAAGCCAAACAAAGTGATAAAAGAAAAATTATGGTACTTCGGTTCTCGGACCAATTCGAATTGGACAAGGAATTGAATTTGATTATTGTAGTGTGCATGGCGTATGGGCCTTGAAAGAATTAGGGTTTGAAACCATTATTGTGAATAACAATCCAGAAACAGTAAGTACAGATTTTGACATTGCTGATAAATTATATTTTGAACCATTAACAGCAGAAGATGTGAAAAACATTGTAGATGTGGAAAAACCAGAAGGGGCTATTGTACAGTTTGGCGGTCAAACAGCTATAAAACTTACCAAAGCGCTATCAGATATGGGCGTAAAAATTATTGGAACAAGTGAGAAAAACATGGACCGAGCTGAAGATCGAAAAGAATTTGATGATGCTTTGAGTAATTGCGGAATTTTACGTCCCAAAGGAAGTACAATTTTTACGGTGGAAGAAGCAAAAGAGGTTGCTTTCCGACTTGGTTATCCTGTTCTAGTAAGACCTTCGTATGTTTTAGGTGGACAGGGAATGGCGATTGCTTATGATGATGCTGAATTAGAAGAATACATTAATGAAATTAACACCATTGCACAAGAACACCCAATTTTAGTGGATAAATATATGTTAGGAAAAGAATTGGAAGTAGATGCCATTTGTGATGGAGAAGATGTCTTGATACCAGGCATTATGGAGCATTTAGAAAGAGCGGGAGTCCATTCAGGAGATAGTATTTCGGTGTATCCAACGCAAAGTATTGAAGAAAGGCATCAGGCAAAAATTATTGAATATACAGAGAAAATTGCCAAAGAATTGAATGTAATTGGAATGATTAATATTCAATTTATCCTTTCCAATGATGAAATATATATTATAGAAGTAAATCCACGTTCTAGTAGAACCGTTCCTTATATTAGCAAAGTAACGAATTTGCCAATGATTGATATTGCAACCAGAGTGATGTTTGGGGAAAAATTGAAGGATATTGGCTATGGAACAGGCGTCTATCGAAGAAGTGAATATGTTTGCGTAAAAATGCCCGTATTTTCTTTTGAGAAAATCAAAAATGCAGATACAAGTTTGGGACCAGAGATGAAGTCAACAGGTGAAGTTTTGGGTGTTTCGAGAGAATTTCATCAGGCGACCCTGAAAGCATTTATTGCAAGTCGGTGCAAATGTTTCAACAAGAGGCGCAATATTAATTACAGTGCGTAACAAGGACAAAGAGGAAATGCTTCCAATTGCCCACAAGTTCTATCAAAAGGGGTTTGTAATTTATGCAACGGCAGGAACAGCCAAATTTTTGGCAGCACATGATATTTATGCTAATGTTGTGGAAAAAATTTGGGAAGGAAAAGATAGCATTATTGAGCTGATTCAATCTGGTAAAATCAATTTTGTGATTAACACACCAACAAAGGGAAAAGAATCCAATCGTGATGGATTCAAAATCCGCCGAACAGCAGTTGAATGTAAAATTCCGTGTTTTACATCGCTAGATACCGTAAATGCGTTATATGATGCGATTGAAAACGAGGTAAGCGAAGAGGAATTAGAAGTTGTAAATATTGTAGAGATATAGAAAAAAATAGGTAGTGCTTGTTGCACTATCTATTTTTTTTGGAAACTTAAAACATTTGTTATTCGGTTTTTGTTTGAAGAATTCGTTTTTGGATAAAAGCAATGAGAAAAAGATTTTAATCGTATTTTTGGATTAGAATTAAATCAGGGCAAAAGGAAGATTTATAGTTTACCATAAAATATAGACAATTGTTATAATTCATGCTATAATAAAGCGTATAAAAGAAAGGAGAAAAAAATGAAATATGCGTTTAAAATTTTAGATAAGAAGAAATTTGTGTTTTATAGATGCTTTTTTAACCAATATATTTTTTTACATAACGCCAGTATTGTTAGCTTATTTTACAAAGGAGCCTTTTACTTTGGAAAATTTGAAATATTTGATTTTGGCTATTGCGATTTCAAAAGTATTAGCAGTAAGTTTGAATCAAATTTGGATTATCTATATTTTGAAATTTGAGAATGAATATGCAAAAGATTTGCAACTGGCTTATTTTAAACGTATTGTAAGAATGAAACCAGATAAACTAAACAAAACCCATAATGGTTTTTTGAAGAAACAAATTGATATTATTGTACAAGAGGCAGAAGAATTCATGGAACAAATTTTTGAGACGATGAGTGGAATTTCAGTATCAATGTTGATGTTTTTTGTGCAAGTATTTTGGCAAGATAGAAGAATCTTTGTTATTTGTTGTGGAATGACAATGGGAATGGTATTATATAATGTATGGCTTGGAAAAAAATATGTTCGTGTGGAAGAAGCATATAATGAATATTATGCTAAGTATAATTCTACTTATGTGGATTTTTTGCAAAATATTAAAACAGTAAAACGATTAAATGCAAGTGAATTTGCAAATCAGAAAAATGAAAAATCGTATCAACAAGTATTACCGAAATTAGAAAAATTAAATTTAATTTATTCATTTCGTTCTAATGGAATTAATGTGATGGTGTATATAATGTATATTCTTGTTTTGGGAAATTTATATATAAAAATGCAAAGTGGAGTTAATATTTTATCAAGTTTACTATTTTATGTAACAGTTTTTGATTTATTGCGATGAGAACTAAAAGATTTGACCTATTTATTTGTCCACTTCAACAAATTCCAAGCAGCTACCAATCAAGTAGAAAAAATGATTGGACCAGATGTAGAAAATTCTCAAATTAAGGAGTGGAATACAATTCAAATTCAAAATTTAGAATTCAAATATGCAGAGGAATCCAAAACCAAAATCCAAATTCCTCATTTCGAAATCCAACGAGGGGATAAAGTTTGCATTGTAGGAAAATCGGGACAAGGAAAAAGTACGTTTTTGAATATTTTTTCCCGTGATATTGAAATAGCAGATGAACAATATAAGATAGATGGAAAAAGTCAAAAAGGCAATTTGGACTTGGCATATATTTCCCAAGAAATCGATTTGTTTGATTTAACAGTAAGAGAAAATTTATGTTTAGGCAAACAAATCTCAGATAATAAATTGATGAAAGTTCTAGCAGAAGCTGGTTTAGATGATTGGGTGGAAAAACTGGAAAATGGCTTAGACACAATTGTTGGCGAAAGAGGTTTGAAATTATCGGTTGG
This sequence comes from uncultured Clostridia bacterium, assembly GCA_948976265.1. Taxonomy (GTDB): domain Bacteria; phylum Bacillota; class Clostridia; order TANB77; family CAG-508; genus Scatovivens. The sequence continues at coordinate 19,785 of CARFUA010000016.1, read as the reverse complement.
ACAAAAACAAAGATTTAACATCATTCGTGGTATTTTGTTGGATAAAGAGGTATATGTTTTAGATGAACCGACTTCAAATTTGGATCAAGAAACCGAAAAATTAATTGTCAATCTAATTGAGCAATATTTAAAACATAAAACGGTTTTGATTGTAACGCATCGTGATGAAATTAAGAGAATTTGTAAGAGGCATTACAGATTTGAAGGAAATAAAATGCGAGAAGAAAATTTTGTAGGAAGCAGTGTGTAAAAATTAAAATAGAATTTGTGGCAAATTCAGCTCTTAAAGTTATTGCTTTAGAACAATATGCTCAAAAATTAAATATCACAAAAGAAGAAATCGTATTTATCGATGATAAGCATCAAACCATTTGCCAAACCGAAGAAGCTGGTTTTAAATCATATCATGTGACATCTTTTGTAGAATAATTGATTTTACGCTTGACGAAAACATAAATTTATGGTATAAATAATAAAGATATGTGGCCCCTTGGTCAAGCGGTTAAGACGCCACCCTCTCAAGGTGGAATCATGGGTTCGATTCCCGTAGGGGTCACCAAAATTTGGAGTCATTATTTTATGATTCTTTTTATACAATAATTTTTATCAAATTTTCAAAAAAGCTTGATTTTTAAGTATAAAAATGTTAAAATAAAGATATTCAGAGAGAGTAGACAAAACAGATTAAAAAAAAACTCATTTTTAATCTGTTTTTTTGTTTTTAGAAATTTAAATTTAGGAGGAAAAGTTGATGGGAACAAAGTACATATTTATTACAGGAGGAGTAGTATCTGGTTTAGGAAAAGGAATTACAGCATCTTCACTTCGGAAGATTGCTAAAAAACAGAGGTTATAAAGTCATCAATCAAAAACTTGACCCCTATATCAATGTTGATCCTGGAACCATGAGCCCTTATGAACACGGAGAAGTTTTTGTCACAGATGATGGCGCAGAAACAGACTTAGATTTAGGGCATTACGAAAGATTTACCGATGTTAATTTAACGAAAAATTGTAGTATTACTTCTGGAAAGATTTACCAAAATGTATTAAACAAAGAAAGAAGAGGTGACTATTTAGGAAAAACGGTACAAGTCATACCACATATTACGAATGAAATCAAAGAAAATATTTATAGTTTCGAAGGTGAAGACATTGATGTTGTGATTACAGAGCTTGGCGGAACGGTTGGTGATATTGAAGGACTAGCTTTAATTGAAGCAATTCGTCAAGTAGGATTGGAAGTCAATCCAGAAGATGTGGCATATATTCATGTAACCTTATTGCCATTTATTTCTGGTTCGAATGAGTTAAAATCAAAACCAACCCAACATTCTGTGAAAGATTTGCAGTCTTTTGGTATTAAACCAGATATTTTAGTTTGCAGAAGTGAAACAGAAATTCCAGATGACATCCGTAAAAAATTAGCGCTTTTTTGCAATGTACGCCCAGAAAACGTAATTCCTAATTTGACAGCTAGCAATTTATATGAAGTTCCGCTATTACTTGAAAAAGAAGGTCTAGCAAAAGCAGTATGCAAAAAACTAAATTTAGACAGACTTGAGCCACAAAATCAAGAATGGGAAAAGATGATTGAAAATATTAAAAATTTAGAAGGAACTGTCAAAGTGGCTTTGGTTGGAAAATATATGCAATTACAAGATTCGTATTTATCTGTTGCAGAAAGTTTACGTCATGGTGGATATGCCAATGGAGTTAATGTAGAGGTTGGATTTATTGATTCAGAAGGAATTCGTGAGGAAAACGTCAAAGAAGTATTAGGCGAATATAATGCAATTTTGGTGCCTGGCGGATTTGGAAATCGTGGTATTCAAGGGAAAATTGCAACAATTCAATATGCTAGAGAAAATAATATTCCATTTTTAGGAATTTGTCTTGGTATGCAAATGGCAGTTGTGGAATTCTGCAAAAACGTTTTGGGAATCGAAGATGCAGATTCGGCAGAATTTAATATTCATACCAAAAATCCAGTGATTCATATTATGGAGACACAAAAAGGTGTGGTTTCCAAAGGCGGAACCATGCGTTTGGGAGCGTATCCATGTAAAATAAAAAAGGATACTTTGGCGTATGAAATTTATGGACAAGAAGAAATTAGTGAACGTCACAGACATCGTTTTGAATATAATAATGAATATAAGGAAAGATTAGAAGAAGCAGGCTTTATTGCTTCTGGAACTTCACCAGATGGAAATTTGGTGGAAATTGTGGAATATAGAAATCATCCATTTTTTATTGCAGGACAATTTCATCCAGAATTTAAATCCAGACCAGACAGACCAGCACCGCTATTTAAAGCGTTGATTAAAGCGGCTAAAGAGAATAGAAATTAAAATACAGAAAGGAAAAATAAAATGCATTTTTCAAAACGTTTGGAAGATGATGAAGAATATCAAATCATCGAATGCACGAAACTAGATAATAATATTTTAGTCTATAAACAAAAGCTAGATGAAAATCAACATTATTTGCTAAAACTAAAAAACAATCAATGTGCCGTTCTTTTTGAAAAAGGGCAAATTTATGATTTGGTAAAAGATGAAGGAATTTATACCATAAAAACAGAACCCAATACTTCTTTTCCAGAAGAATTAAATGACTATAAAATAAAAGACAATCAAGATCAATTATGCATATTATTTTTCAACCTGAATATTATTACGCATAATAAAATTTATCTCAAAAAGAAATTCATGAATCATTTTCAGGGAGAAGGCATGTTTGAATTTCAAATTGAACAACCAATTAAATTATTTAATAAAGTAATTCAAGTAAGAAGTTATTATTCACGAGAAGAATTATTAGAGCAGATTCGTGAAAGAATTACGAAAATCGTTACATTATTCATAAAAGAGCATCCAGAGGAATATAAAATAAAAGAGGAAGCCATTCGTTCAAGTATCAATATTTTTAAAGAATACGGGATTAAAATTGTAGGTTGGGATATAAATCATATTCAATTAAAAAAATCTTAAAAAACTATTGACATTTTTTGAAAATGGGTATAAAGTATTAGCAGTCGGATGTATAGACTGCTAATTTATTTATAAAGGAGGAATAAAATATGATAAAACCATTAGAAGACAGAGTTTTATTAAAAATGAAAGATGCGGAAGAAACCACGAAAAGTGGCATTATTTTATCTTCAGGTTCACAAGAAAAACCACAAATTGCAGAAGTAATTGAAGTAGGACCAGGAAGAATTGAAGATGGAAAGAAAATAGAGATGAATATCAAAGTAGGTGACAAAGTCATCACCAGCAAATATTCAGGAACCGAAATAAAATACGAAGGCGAAGAATATATTATTGTCAAAGAATCTGACATTCTAGCAATAGTTGAATAAAAATGTACAGGTAAGATTTGTTTACTAAACTAAAAAATCAATCAAAAATTAGGAGGTATAAAAATGGCAAAAGAAATTATTTATGGCGAAGATGCCAGAAAAAAATTATTAGACGGTGTTAATAAATTAGCAGATACTGTCAAAGTAACTTTAGGTCCAAAAGGAAGAAATGTCGTATTGGACAAAAGCTTTGGAGCACCATTAATTACAAATGATGGTGTCACCATTGCAAAAGAAATTGAATTAGAAGACGCATTTGAAAATATGGGAGCTTCTTTAGTCAAAGAAGTTTCCACCAAAACAAATGATATTGCAGGTGATGGAACAACAACAGCAACTGTTTTAGCGCAAGTTATGCTAAAAGAAGGTGTCAAAAATGTAGCAGCTGGTGGAGATGTTTTAGCAATTAAAAGAGGAATGGATAAAGCAACAGAAGTTGCTGTAAAATCGTTACAAGAAATTAGTTCACCAATCAACGGAAAAGAAGATATTGCAAGAGTAGCGAGTATTTCTGCAAACGATACAGAAATCGGAAGCTTGATTGCAGATGCTATGGAAAAAGTTTCAAAAGATGGTGTTATCACAATTGAAGAATCAAAAACTTCTTCAACCGAAGTAAATGTCGTAGAAGGAATGCAATTTGATAAAGGTTATGTTTCTCCATACATGGTGACTGATACAGAAAAAATGGAAGCAGTTATGGATAATCCTTATATTTTATTAACAGACAAGAAAATTTCAAATATTCAAGAAATTTTACCACTATTAGAAGAATTAACTGGTGCTAGCGGAAAATTAGTCATTATTGCTGACGACGTAGAATCGGAAGCATTATCGACTTTAATTTTGAACAAATTAAGAGGTGTGCTAAATGTTGTGGCTGTTAAAGCTCCAGGATTTGGTGATAAGAGAAAAGATATGTTACAAGATTTGGCAATTTTAACAGGTGGAGAAGTGATTACATCAGATTTAGGTTTGGAATTAAAAGATACTACTTTAGCACAATTAGGAAAAGCAAAACAAGTAAAAATTGGCAAAGAAAATACGATTATTGTGGATGGAATGGGCGATAAAGCACAAATTTCTGAAAGAGTAAAATTAATCAAAGCACAATTAGAAGAGGAAAAAAGCGAATACGAAAAAGAAAAATTACAAGAACGTTTAGCAAAAATCGCTGGTGGTGTTGCTGTAATTGAAGTTGGAGCTGCAACAGAAGTGGAGATGAAAGAGAAAAAATTAAGAATTGAAGATGCTTTATCTGCAACGAAAGCTGCGGTGGAAGAAGGAATTTTGCCGGGTGGTGGAACGGCGTATGTTAACGTTATTTCAAAGGTTGAAAAATTGTTATCAGAAGTAAAAACAGATGGTGAAAAAATTGGTGTGAAAATTATTTTAAAAGCATTAGAAGAACCAGTTAGACAAATCGCAGCCAATAGCGGATTAGAAGGTGCTGTGATTTTAGAAAAAGTAAAATCAAGCCAACCAGGTGTTGGATTTGATGCAGCGAAAGAAGAATATGTTGACATGAAAAAAGCAGGCGTTGTAGACCCAACCAAAGTAACTCGTTCCGCTTTACAAAATGCAGAAAGTGTTGCTTCAATGATACTTACAACAGAAAGCATTATGACAGAGAAAAAAGAAAAAGATTGTCACTGCGGAGGAAGTGCACCAGCCATGCCAGATATGGGAGGAATGTACTAATAGTTGACAATATGACAAAACTGTGATAAAATATAATTAAAAGAAGCCCACGTTTATTAAACGTGGGCTTTTTTTAGGAAAATGATAAAAAGCATAAAGAAAAAGGAAGCTTTATCAAAAAGCTTCCTTTTTTGCGTTTTAAGCGTATGGAATTAGCAACATCCTCTGTTGTTTCCACCACAGCAACAGCATAATATTAAGATAAGAACAATTATCCAAATGCAGTCACCGTCAAAACCGAATCCACATCCGCATCCTCTGTTTTCTGGCATGATATTTCCCCCCTTTTTACATGTAATCTTTGAAACATCATTTGTATGTTATATACTATTCTAAAATTAAAAATTGGTTACAAAAATTTTTGTTTTTTATCTTGACATTATTCTTTTTTTAAAATATACTTAATGTTGTAAAATATAATTTAATTTTAAATTTAGGGAGGTAGAACCAATGAAAAAGAAAGAAAAGAGGATGATATTATTACTAGTCGTAATTGCTATTGTTATTGTAGCAATATTATTGATTGTAAGAAGTAAAAATAATGCAAATGGAAAGAATAATGGAAACGGAAGAGGAGAAAACTTAGGAGAATTTGTGCAAGTATTAGAAGATGGTACAATGTTAAATACAAGTGATAAATTAAATGATATAAAAACCTTTGGAATATATGAATTATCGAATATTCAAGTAACGGTACAAGATGGTCAAACCTTAATTTTAGCAGATGTAAAAAATATTGGAGAAGAAAAAGCAGATGTAGCATTTGTAGATATTGTTTTCCAAGATAAAAAAGGAAAAGAAATAGGAAGCATTGGGGGAATTATTGGTGATGTAGAACCAGGACAAACTGTACCATTTAGTGCTGCAGGGGAAGCTGATTTTTCAAATGCTTATGATTTAACTTTAAAAGTAACAGAAGAGCAACAACAATAATCAGAAAGAAAGATGGAAATAAACAATTATTTCTGTCTTTCTTATAAAAATTTAAAAATTGTATTGACAAATTAGAAATAATGTTTTAAAATAGAATAGCGTTTGAAGAAATACAAATAATAAATGGTGGATGTAGCGTAGCTGGTTAACGCGCCAGTTTGTGGCACTGGAGACCGTGGGTTCGAGTCCCATCTTCCACCCCATTTATAATTTAAAATATTGGTGATACATTTACTGAATTAACAACAAATTAGTTTACAGTAAGTTAATACCAAAGTTTTATAAAATTTTAATATATTGGGCTGTAGCCAAGCGGTAAGGCACCAGACTTTGACTCTGGCATGCGTGTGTTCGAATCCCACCAGCCCAGCCAAAAATAAACCCTTAATTATCCTACAAAATAATGGATATTAAGGGTTTTTACTCATCATAAAGTCGTAGTAGTGTCGTAATAGCTATATTTTATTTATATATTCTACAAAAATATCTACTTGTTTGTTTTTAAATTTATCAAATATAGTAGTATATGTATTAATAGTAGTTTGAATATCGGAATGACCCAATAATTTTTGTAAAACTTCTGCAGGCATACCAGCTTCGATACATCTTGTTGCATAAGTATGTCGTAACATATGTTGATTATAACGACTTTTTTTGTGATTTATCTGACGTGTTTTTTCATTGTTAATTTTTCTTGTAATGATTTTTGTTTCTACACCTAAATTGGCATTAGTACAAATTCTGTTAAATTGTAAATTCATCATAGAAACAGTAAAAGGCATGTTGTTTGACCTTGTGAATATTAAATCGGTTGTAGATTGATTATAACACGTTTTAAGTATATCTTCAATAAGAGATGTGATAGGTATAATTCTTTGTGAGTTATATGTTTTTGTTGTTTCACCAATAATGGTGTTTCCAAATTCATCACGTGTTAGAGTTCTCTGAATATGAATGATTTTATTACCAAAATCAATATCCTCTTTTTTTAATGCTAAAATTTCTCCCATTCGCATACCAGTATAAATTGCAATTGTAAATATATTTTTATATTTTTCATTTTGCAATTGTGACATAAAAGCCTTTTGTTCTTCAACTGATAAACTTTCCACTTTAGCATTCAATTTGTTAGATTTTGGTTTTATAACATTAATCATAGGATCTTTATTTATATAATCTAATCTGATGGCTTCTTTGAAAATTCTAGAAAGCATTTGAAAAATTTTATTGATTACTTCATTTGAATAATGACATTGTTTATCCATGAAATTTTGCAATTGATGTGAATTGATTTTTTGGATTTTTAAATTAGAAATATTATCATTTTGAATGATTTTAAGAGTTGCTTTGTCCTTGCCGTATGTTGCAGAGGAAATCAAATTTCTTTTAAATTTGTTATCATTTATTTCTTTTCCCAATTCATACAAAGTAATATCAATTTTTTCAATGTAAGTGTTATCATTTAAAGTCTTTTTTATATCAGTAACACGTTTTTTGAAATCTTTTACACGTTCATTTTGCTTTTGTCTCATTTTATGTTGTTTGCCATTATGATAATATTGAAAAATCCATTTCTTTTCTGTTTCACTATAATAAAGTGAACCCTCGCCGTTTCCAACTTTACGAGCCATGTTTTGCCTCCATAAAACAAGAGTAGTGGGTAGCTACTCTTTAGTATTTCATATAATTTTATATGGTAGGATTCTACCATCTTTTAAAATCTCCGATAACTTTGCCTATAATTTTAAAGTCTGTTTCTTTAGTATTGACGATTCTGGATGAAAATTCACTACAAGTTGATTCAGGTTTTAATTCAATAAATCCATTGCCTAAGTCTTTAAATCTTTTTAACGTAACTTCATTGTCGCCGTTTACCATAGCAACGATAACGTCGTTATCATCACAAAAATCTTGTTTTCTAACTAATACATAAGCACCATTAGTGACTACTTTATTCATAGATTCACCTTGCACAATTAAAAAGAAAAATCCATCTGGCTTGTCTATATTATACATAGATGGTTCTATAGGCAAATATCCTTCTATATTTTCATCGGCTAGAAGAGGTTCTCCTGCTGGAACACGTCCTAGTATGGGGATTAAAAATAAAGTGTTTGAGTCTATTTTTTTAAGCGTTTTTTCTGTTGATTGAGTCAATTCTTTTTCAAATACTTCTTTGTTATTATTATTAATAAATTCATAAGAAGTACGCATGCCGGGTTTCTAGGTAGTGTTCATATAAATTTATAATTACTTTCGCAAGGTCTGGAATTTTTGAAGGTGGGCAACCGGTATTTTTCTAAAAAAGTATATGTTTTTTGCTTAATATCATATAAACTTTTATTTTTTAATTTAATGAGTTCTCGTAATATCATATTAATTATTCTTATTGGTGTTTCATCTTCAGATTCTAAGAATGCTATAGAATATTTTGTGGCAGATTGATATTCTTGATTGTTTCTATAAAAGGAATTACCTACTAACCAATCAGTACTAACATTAGCATATTTAGCAATTTTTTGCAAAGACTCAACCGAGGGTTTTGCTCTACCAGTTTTCCAGTCAGTTATATTTCCTTGGCTTACGCCGACCCTATTTGCAAATTCTTTTGCAGTTAAATTATTTTCTTTTATAAGTTGAAAAATCCTATCCACTACGGTCAATTCGAAACCTCCTAAAAGTTTTTTATAAAAATCGAAAAATACTATTGACAAAAATCGAAAGTTCGAATATAATGACAATGTCAAAAGTAAAATACAAAAAATATTAGCAAGACACACCATTGAATCTTGGCGGAATCAAATGTGCCTTACTAATCAGAAATACGAACAATTAAGCAAAATATAGCCAATAATGCTATATGTATTTTTTGTATACGCTTAATTCGTATATTACTATTTTACTATAAATTTTAAAGGTTGTCAATAGGATTGGAGGTGAAAAGATGGAAAAGATTAAAGTACAACACAGAAACATTACCTTAAGTAGAATATTTAGACTGATAAAAGAAAACAAAATTACAGCGAAAGAGTTTTCTAGAAGTATTAAAGTAGGACAGGGCAATGTAACAGATTGGAAAACTGGACGTTCAAAACCTTCTGTACAAGCTCTTAGAAAAATTGCTAAAACTTATAAAGTTCAACTAGAGTGGTTGACTGGTGATAGTAAGTATAGAACAAAAGAAGAAGAATTTAAAAACTTTAAACTAGAGAAAGGAGACTAAAAACAAATGAAAGATGAAGATTTTATAATTGAAAAAGAAGGAGAAATATACTTATCTGGTGAAGCTGTATTGACAATTATAATCGGAGAGGCTATTAATGCAACAGAATTAAAACCACATTTGATATGCATAAAAATATTAAAAGAAATTTCAAAATTAATGGCAATGAGAAGATATGGTGGATCTGCTAATGAAATATATAGAAAAATTGTACAGATAAAGGAACCAGAGAAAGTAAGGGATTTAGCGTATAGTTTATATAATAAATTCATATATCCAACAGATATTCAATTTTTATTAACAAATGTGGAGGTGTAAAGTGAATAAAATAATTACAATTAATAATGAACAGTTAAAAGTAAAAGAATTTAATGGACAAAGAGTAATTACATTCAAAGATATTGATATGGTACACAAAAGAGTAGATGGAACAGCAGGAAGAAATTTTAGGGAAAATAAAGATAAGTTTATAGAGAATATTGATTATTTTTCTATAACAGGTAAAGCTTTAAAGGATTTTAAACAGACGACGAATTTCGTCGGCAGTAATACAAAAGAAGTAATTTTAATTACTGCAAGTGGTTATTTGATGTTAGTGAAGTCGTTACATGATGATTTAGCTTGGGAGATTCAAAGAGAATTAGTAAATAATTATTTTACAGTACAGAAAGTGAAAAGAGAATATCACAAACCAATTGATAGAGCTATAAGACAACATTTTAATATAGCAGAAACAATCATTCAGAAAACAGGAATAAAACCAGGACTAGCGTATGCAGTAGCGGTAAGTGAGGCAGAAAAAGAAACAGGATATTCATATGACGAATATAAAAAATTATTACCTAGTGCAGAACATGATATTGGAAGTTTTAATCCAACACAATTAGGAAAAGAATTAGGAGGCTTAAAGGCTAATCAAGTAAATAAGATGTTAGAGAAATTAGGTTTACAAGTGAAAAAGGGAGAAAAATGGAGATTAACTGAGCAAGGCAAGGAGTATGGAGAAGAAAAGCCATTTACAAGGTTTGGACATTCTGATTATAAAATTTCATGGAATGAAAAAGTTTTGAAAAAACTAGACAAATGAAGAAAAACAATCAAAAACGAAAATAATTAACTAAAATAAAGTATATTGATTGATTTTATGGATTTGACAACTAAAAACTTCGTTTTTAGCAACTAAAAAAATTATAAGTAAGATTAAGATGTTGATGGAAAGGAAAAAAAGATATGGACGAGTTGTTAACATTCAAACAATTGTCAGAAAGAACTGGGATAAATGAAGGCGCATTTCAAAAGCAAGCACAATTTGATGATGAATTTCCAGTACAAAGATGGACAATACCATTCAGAGTAAGTTGGACAGCATTTCTTGAATATTGTAAGAAAAAGCATTAGAAAGGAGGAATTGCTATGAAGAAACGAAAGAAAAGCATATCAGAGGAATTACACAAAGCATATTGGCGAGGCGTAACAGATGTAGTGGGTTGTATAGTAGTTAGTATGACGTTTGCGTTGATGTTTGCATATGCATTTTAGGAAAATTTAAGGAGGAAAAGAAATGATTGAAAGGTATCAAGAGTTGTTGAATGAATGTATTGATTTTCAGGAGGATAAGGAGAGAGCAGAAAGAATGAAATTAGGATTGAGTATTTTGAAAGGGGAGTTGGAAAGATGCAGGTAATATCGAGGGAAAATTTTAGAGAGTTGGAAGAACATTTTATGAGTGAAGATTTGAGAAGGATGATTTTGCGTTGTATGAAGAAGTCGAGTGAAAAAACAAAAGAGGAGGGGCGAAAGTTTTTGAATGATAAAATTGGACAAAGAAAAAATCTATACATTTACCCGACTAAAGATAATGTATAGATTCATAGTTAATAAAAAATTTTATGTATTTTTATTTTACTATAAAAATACGTAAAAGTCAAGGAGGAGAATTATGAAAATAGAAAATATTAAAGATGGCGAGTATACATCAAAAGGAAATTTTACATTTATGACAAAGAAAGGTGAAGAGATAGAAATGAATGTGCTAGATGCTTTAGAAATAGCGTATGCATTGTTTGATTGGGCGAATATGGATTATGATGCGTTGGATGAGATAAATGAGATGATGGAGGAGTAAGAAAATGGAAGAAAATAAGTATTCAGAAATTATAAAAGGTTATACGTTTGAACAGCTGGTGAAAGAAAGAGCAATTTTGGACAAGAAGTTAACGAATATACACATACAAGATAAAGAGTTGAAGGAAGAGTTTAAGAGAAGATTGGAGGCAGAGTGATGTCAGAAACAAAAGAAGTAATTATTTCGATAGAGGAATATAAAGAATTATTGCAATGTAAACAAAAATGTATACAATACAGAAATTATTTTTATGAAAATAGATATACAGGAAGAGAAAATAAAATGATTAGTGATGGATTAGTAGCAATTGAGGGAAAGAACATATATGTGATTGAAAATGATATAAAGGAGGGGAAATAATGGGAATACCAGTATTAATATTAGGCGAATCAGGAGCAGGAAAAAGCTGCAGCTTGAGAAATTTTGATAAAAATGATGTTGCAATTTATAACATAGCAGGTAAACCATTACCTTTTAAAAAGCAATTAAACAAAGCAGATAATGTTACATACACACAAATAAAAAGCAATATGCAAAAGGGAACTTTTAAAACTTATGTAATAGATGACTCACAATACCTAATGGCCTTTGAAATGTTTGATAGAGCAAAAGAAGTAGGTTACAACAAATTTACAGATGTTGCATTAAACTTTAGAAGCCTTGTAGATTATGTAATAAAAAGTACACCTGCAGATACAATAGTGTATTTCTTACATCATACAGAAACAACAGATACAGGAAAAATAAAGGCTAAGACATCAGGTAAAATGCTAGATAACCAATTAACATTAGAAGGTTTATTTTCAATAGTATTACTTTGTAAAACGGATGGCCAGGAACATTATTTTGAAACACAAAGTGATGGATATACAACCTGCAAAAGTCCAATGGGAATGTTTGAAGCAAAAATTGATAATGACTTAAAAGTAGTAGATCAAACAATAAGGGAATATTACGAATTAAACAAAACTAAGGCGAAAGGAGAAAAAGAAAATGCAAAAGCTTAATTTAGATAGTGAATTATTAAAACCAATGAGAGAACAACTTGAAATTATTATAAATAAACTTACTGGAATAGTAGCAACACAAAATAAAGAGGCTGAAATTGTATTAAAAATAAATCTTGATAGTATAAAACAATTTGAAGAAGTTGAAGATGACAAAGTTAAGGAATGGATAGAACCAAGAATTGAATATTCTATAAGCGAAAAAATTAAAGAAATTAAAAATACTAATAAAGGAAATCTAGGATTTGATTATCAAGTAAAAGTTGATGAAGAAACCAACGAAACTTATGTTGAAAAAATAAACGAACAAACAACCTTATTTGGGGAGGATGAGTAATATGAGTTTTCAAAGAAAAATTGAAAGAAATCAATTAAAAAGGCAATGGAAAGAACACAACAAAGGCGTGGCCAAAAGACATAGATCAGATTTCAAAGGATTTTGGAATTGGTATCAAAAAAAGAAAAGAGGTGACAAATAATGGACTTTAATACATTAGAAATTATAGGATTAGCATTTTTAGCAGGGCTTAATATTGCAGAAGTAGCAGAAAATGTAGTAAATGAAGAAGAAACAGAAAAAGTAGAAAGCGAAGGAAAACATTGTAAAGATGAAAAAGAGGCAGACATAAAAATTGAAGTAGGAAAACTTGAAGGAGATAAGGCAAAAGAATTTATGAATCTTATTAAAAAAGTTACAGGGGAGGACAAAAAATAATGAGTACAAGAAATACTTTATTTCAAAAACCAACTGTTGAAATAGATCAAGACAGATATGAAGAATTAATTAGGCACGAAATGCAATATGAACAATATAAACAAGCTGCAGATGAAGAAACAAAAACTATTATTGAAACAAATATTGATATTAAATTAATAAATGAAAGTGAGGATAAATAATTATGGAATTACCAAAAGATTATGAAGAAACAGAAGGAATAACAGGAGATTATGAAACTTTAAAGGCAGGAGGATATATTTGTAAAATTGTAGGTGCAAAGGCAGAAACAAGCCAAGCAGGAAATGAAATGTTAGTGTTGGCACTTGATATAGCAGAGGGAGAGCATAAAGGATATTTTCAAAGAAGATTTGAGGATGCTAAAAAGCAAAATACAGATGTTAATAAACAAGTAAAATGGTCTAACAATGGAACTCATAGAATTATGAAACTAGATAAAGAGGGTAAGTGCAATAAGTTTTTTAAGGGATTTGGAACGATTATTGAGGAAAGTAATAGTGGTTATAAATGGACAGGGAATGAGGAGAGCTTGAAAGATAAAGTGCTAGGATGTATTTTTGGAGAAGAAGAGTATGAAAAAATGGATGAAAGTATCGGAACAGCAGTGAAGGTAAAATTTATTAGATCAGTAAAGTGTATTCAAGATGGAAATTTTAAAGTACCAGAAAAGAAGAAGCTGGTAAGAAATGAGAATGCTTTTGGAGATTTTCAAACGATGTCTGGTGATAGTGATGATGATTTACCTTTTTAAATGAATATGGAAAGGTAGGTAATAAACAATGGAAGAAGCATATAAAAATTTAAGTGCAAGTGAAGTATTGCAAGCTGGTTTGATTGAAGAAATTTTGATTATAGAGAATGCTGAAATACGAGAAAAATGCTTGATGGCATTAGAAAATAGAGCACGAGAATTGAAAGTGATACAGAATTTTAAACGTTTGTTTAAAGTAGTACAAGCTGAAATAATTCAGAAAAAGAAACAAGTCAATAGTCTAGAAACGAATTTTACGAATGCACCAATTAAACTAAAATGTAAGAATTATATTTGCAATGATTTAGGAATTACGAAGTCAGAATTTAATCCAACACTTATGAAAACAGTTGATACATTTATCTGCACACATCCATTGTTGCCTGTTGAAAGATTGATTAATGTAGATACAAATATTGAAAAAGTAAAATTGGCTTTTTATAAGGATAAAATGTGGCAAAGTGTGATTGCAGAGCGCAACACACTTGCCAGTAAAAATAAAATTTTGCAACTTGCGAATACAGGAATTGAAGTGAATGAGAATAATGCAAAAGATATGATAACGTATATTGCAGATTTAATTGCGATTAATTATGAAACAATACCATGTAATAAGGCAGTAACTCATTTGGGCTGGATTGAAGATGGATTTATACCGTTTGTTGATGATTTCAAATTTGATGGTGATAGAAGTTTTGAAGGGATTTACAAAGATGTAAGTAGTAAAGGTAATTATGAGTTTTGGAGAGAGAAAATGCAAGAATTGAGAGAGACAAGTGAAACGTTACATTTCATGATTGCTACAGCTTTTGCAAGTACATTGATTGAGATTTTGCATATTAATCCATTTATTGTGCATTTGTGGGGAAAATCTGGGACAGGAAAAACAGTTGCTTTGATGGTTGCAATGTCTGTTTGGGGAAATCCTAAAATTGGGCATCTTGTGAAAAATCTAAATAGTACAAGTGTTGGATTGGAAAGATTAAGCGCTTTTTTAAACAATATTCCGTTTGCATGTGACGAATTGCAGGCGATAAAGAGCAAATATACAAATTTTAATGAATTGATTTATTCGCTGACACAAGGTGAAGGAAAGTCGAGAGGAACAATTGATGGAGGTATTCAAGAACAATTAAAGTGGAATTGCGCATTTTTAACGACTGGAGAAGAGCCAATTACGAGTGATACTTCCAAAGAGGGTGTCAAAAATAGAGTGATTGAAATTGAAGAAAATGAAGCACTTGTTGAAAATGGAAAAGAGATTGTAAATTTTCTGATTGAGAATTATGGATTTGCAGGAAAAGAGTTTATTCAAAATTTGCCAGATACAGAGTATTTACAAAGACGACATATGGAGATATTTGAAAATTTGGAAAAGATCAATCAGTCAACAGGAAAACAGACAAATGCGATTGCAACAATTCTTTTAGCAGATGAAATTGTGAGTAAAACAATATTTTTTGATAAGCCACTTTCGACTGAACAAGCTGTAAAGTATTTTCAAAAGGATGTAGACGAGGCAGAGAGGATTTATAATTTGATTTTGGAATGGTTTTATCAAAATATTATTAAGTTTAAATCAGAAACACAAAATGAAGTTTGGGGTAGATACGATGAAAATAGCAATGCTTTTTGGGTGATTCCTAAAGTTTTAAATGATTTTTTGAATGGTAATAATATTAGTTGGAATGGTGTAAAAAACAAATTATTTGAAAAAGGTTATATCGAAAAAGATGCTAAAGGTAAATTTACAAGTCCTGTGCGAACAGGAGAAAAATTGTGTAGATGTGTAAAATTTGTGATGAAAGTAGAAAATGAAGTAATTGAAAGTGAGGAAATGCCTTTTTAAAATGTTACACCTGTTACACATTTGTACACCTAAATTACACCTCAAGGGGTAACAGCGGAAAATTAGAAATAGCAAGGCTTTTATATACTAAATAATATATAGTTACACCTAAATAATATAGATAAGTATATATAGGGAAAATTGGAAAATTATTTTTAATATCTCTTATATATATAATACTTTCTAAAAAAAGGTGTAAAAGTGTAACAAATTCATGAAAACCTTGGGAGAGTAAGAAAAGTTTGTTACACATAGGGAGTTACAAAGGGGTAAAAAGTTACACTTTTTTTGAGAGGAAAAGTAAAAATGAAAGAAAGAAAAGAAATCGAAAAAGATGCCTTAAAGCTTGAAATACCGCCAAATCACTACAATTTGCTAGAGTTACATTGCTTTTTAGCCTTGAAACGATTGCTAATTATGTATTGGAATAAGCAAATTTCAAGCGAGAGTGCAAGTAAAATAAAGCAGCAGATATTTGCAGATTATGAAAAACGTTGTAAAGAGTTTGATTTTTGGATGAGTATTTTTAAAGAGAAGGTTGAGGTATCAAATAGAACATCATACATGAGAAATGAGTTGAGAAAGAAATGGAAATCAGATGAAGTGACAGAAAGTACATTGGCTGAATTGCTAAATATGGCATTAGAAATCATTAGTATAACATATAAGGAGGAGTTTTAGATGAATAACAAAAGATTAGGAAATTCTTTTGAAAAAGAATATGCAGAAATTTTAAAGAGTAAAGGTTATTGGGTAACGTTTTTGACACCAAAAGCACATGTGGGAAGTCAACCAGCGGATTTAATAGCAGTTAAGAACGATGAAGCGATGTTGGTTGATTGTAAGACGTGTGGTACGAGATTTTTTCCAATTGCCAGAATTGAGGCGAATCAGAGGCAAGCTTTTAAACGATTTTATAGGTGTGGAAATAGAAAGTTTATATTGGCGATTAAATACAATAATAAGATTTATGAGATTAATATGAAAGAGATAGATTTTACACAAAAGAGTATTGATTTAGAAGGGAGGACGAATGAAAATAGTTGTGTCGAATACAATTCGAGTGATAGAAGCGGATGAGAGAATGAGAAATTATGCGGAAGTAAATTTAGTGATGAGGAATCCAGATTATGAAAGAAATTTGAGGTTGGGGCATTCAAATTATAAAACATCAAGATTTTTAGTATTTTATGAAATTGATGGGAATGATTTGATATTACCGTTTGGCTGTTTGAGAGATTTGTTTCGAATGTATCCACAAGATGTGTTTGAAAATCGAATTGTTTTGGGTGAGTATGTTACATATAAGAGTAAGATAGAGTTGTTTGAGTATCAAGAGTATATGTGTCAGAAAGCGATAAATGCTAAAAATGGAATATTGGTGATGCCAGCAGGTTCGGGGAAAACACAGACTGCACTTGAAATGATTGCAAGGTTAGGTTTAAAAACGTTATGGATAACGCATACGATTGATTTGTTAAATCAAAGTTATGAGCGTGCGAAAAGTAATTTTGAAGATGTGGGACTTGGCAAGATTGCAAATGGAAAAATTCAAATTGGAACTCATATCACGTTTGCAACGGTTCAGACATTGAGTCATATTGATTTGCAGAGTTATGCAGATGTTTGGGATTGTGTAATTGCGGATGAATGCCACAGAGTTTGTGGAACGCCTGCAAAGGCTGGAATGTTTTATAAAGTGATTAACAGATTGGTGGCAAGGTATAAGTATGGATTGACAGCAACTCCATATAGAAATGCAAAAGGGTCAGAAAAAGCAATGTTTTGCTTGATTGGACAAGTGATTGATGAATTAGACAAAAACGTAATTGGCGATAGAGTTGTTCCTGCTACAGTGATAAAGGTAAATACAGAGTTTAATGAAATTCCAGAGGAATGTCAGGAAGTGGATGGAACGATAAAGTATGCTAGTCTTACAACAGCTTTGTCACAAGATGAAAAGAGAAATGATTTGATACTTGGTTTGTTATTGAAGTGTCAAAATAATTATTGCTTGGTGTTGGCGGATAGAGTGGAGCAAATGTACTATTTGCAAAAAGAGTTGGGATATGGCAATGTGATTGATGGAAAGACAAAAAAAGAGGTAAGAGAACAAAAGATACAGGATGTAAGAGATGGCAAAGAAAAGGTTTTGTTTGCAACATATGGATTGGCAAAGGAGGGGCTTGATATTCCGCGATTGGATAGATTAATTTTGACAAGTCCACATCGAGATAAGGCGACTGTAATTCAAGCGATTGGAAGAATTGAGAGAAAGTTTGAAAATAAAGAAGAACCAATTTGTTATGATTTGGTGGATCCGATAGAGTATTTTGAGGGGATGTATAGGGCAAGAAAAAGTTATTATAGGAAGAATGATAATAAGATTGAGGAGGATTTTGATGGTATATGATACGAAAAATAGAATATTGCAGATTGGTGTGTATGAAAAGGTAAAGCTAAGCTATAGGGAAGATAAGCTTTTAGTTTGTTTGTCGAGTAATGAAGTGGAGAGGTATGAAGATATTTTAAAAGGGTTGGGAATATCGATGAATGAATTGAGGCGATTGAAGCAGAGGTTGGTTGAGGATACGAAACATGAATTGGAGATAAAGACGGTGAGTGGTGTTGGATATAGGTTGGTGAGTGAAATTTATTTTGAGTAGGAGGAAGGAAAGATGGAATTAAAAGGATATAAAGGTTTTAACAAAGATTTAACATGTAGAGATTTTCAATACGAAATAGGAAAAGAATACAAACATAATGGAAACATTAAATTATGTAGTAAGGGGTTTCATTTTTGTAAAAGATTAATAGACATACATGGATATTATGACTTGAAGAATGAAGATATAAGAGTGTGTGAAATTATTGCAAGTGGGAACATTATTGAAGGTGATGATAAATGTGTTACAGACACTATAAAAATTATAAGAGAATTAAGTAAAGAAGAAATAGAAGAAATGAAAAATATTGGTAATGAAAACAGTGGGATACGGGAACACAGGAGACGGGAACGCAGGAGACAGGAATACAGGAAACTGGAACACAGGAGACTGGAACACAGGAGACGGGAATACAGGAAACAGGAACACAGGAGACAGGAACACAGGAGACGGGAATACAGGAAACAGGAACACAGGATACTGGAACACAGGAGACAGGAACGCAGGAGACAGGAACGCAGGAGACAGGAACACAGGAGACAGGAACACAGGAGACGGGAATACAGGAAACAGGAACACAGGATACTGGAACACAGGAGACGGGAATACAGGAAACTGGAACACAGGAGACGGGAATACAGGAAACTGGAACACAGGAGACTGGAATATAACTGACAGGTCAACAGGTTGCTTCTGTACAGTTAAACAGCCAATGAAGTTTTTTGACAAAAAATGCAATATGACATGGGAAGAATGGAGAGAAAGTGATGCTTACTACATATTAACAAGAATACCAAAAAGTAGATGGATTAATTGGGAAGATATGACAAAAGAAGAACAAGAAAGGAATCCAGAATCAAAAATAGCAGGAGGTTTTATAAGAGAGTTAGATTTAAAGGATGAAGCTGAGAAATGGTGGGATAATTTAAAGGAAGAAGAAAAAGAAATAATAAGAAATATACCGAATTATTCAAGAGCAAAATTTAGAAGAATAATGAAGGGAGCAGAAATTGGATAATGGTGAAAGTGAAGAATGGAAATTTATTAGAAGTAAAAGAAGATGTAATTGTACATCAAGTAAATGTAGATGGAATAATGGGAGGTGGAGTTGCTAAGTAACTTGCTGACCGATTTTCAGGGTTAGAGAAGTTTTATGATAAACATTGTAAAGAATTATATAATTCCTATGAATTTTTAGGTGGAACAGTTCTATTTTATAAAAGTGAGGATAAGATAATTGCTAATATGTTTAGTCAATTTCCAAATTTTGAAACAGATTATGAAGCTATGAGAATAGCATTAGATTATCTGAAGAAGTGGTCAAGAAATAATGGCAGAAGCATAGCTATACCTTATCGGAATTGGTTGTGGGATTGCAAAAGGAGATTGGAATGAAGTTTATAAAATAATAGAAAATGTATTTAGTA
>CARFUA010000015.1:23794-31156 GCA_948976265.1 uncultured Clostridia bacterium | reverse complement strand
CATGTTATACGAGTGGAAGAAAGGTCAAGGTTTGACGATTTGATAAATGCGTTTGAAGTGGTTGTGAATGTGAAGAATAGGAAATATCAAGGCGAATTATATACGGATTTGCCAACCAAGAATAAAGTTTTAACAAAGCCAGATGATAACAAAATTGCCGTATGTGGCTGGGCAGTATCAAATGATGCTCAAGCAAGTTTGCGCTTAGTAGTGGATGGAAAAATTCTAAAAGACGGCATGACCAGATTTGCAAGAGGAGACATGGAAGATTCAGAACTAGCCAAACCGTATGGCGGAAGGCAGACGACGCCGAAAGCAGGATTTATCGAAGAAGTAGATATTAGCACTTGGAGTGTGGGAAACCATGTTATACGAGTGGAAGAAAGGTCAAGGTTTGACGATTTGATAAATGCGTTTGAAGTGGTTGTGAATGTGAAGAATAGGAAATATCAAGGCGAATTATATACGGATTTGCCAACCAAGAATAAAGTTTTAACAAAGCCAGATGACAACAAAATTCCAGTATGTGGCTGGGCAGTATCAAATGATGCTCAAGCGAGTTTGCGCTTGCTAGTGGACGGGAAAGTTCTAAAAGATGGCATGACAAGATTTGTGAGAGGAGACATGGAAGATTCCGAACTAGCCAAACCGTATGGAGGAAGGCAGACAACGCCAAAAGCAGGATTTATTGAGGAAGTAGATATTAGCACTTGGAGTGTAGGAAATCATGTTATACGAGTGGAAGAAAGGTCAAGGTTTGACGATTTGATAAATGCGTTTGAAGTGGTTGTGAATGTGAAGAATAGGAAATATCAAGGCGAATTATATACGGATTTGCCAACCAAGAATAAAGTTTTAACAAAGCCAGATGATAACAAAATTGCCGTATGTGGCTGGGCAGTATCAAATGATGCTCAAGCAAGTTTGCGCTTAGTAGTGGATGGAAAAATTCTAAAAGACGGCATGACCAGATTTGCAAGAGGAGACATGGAAGATTCAGAACTAGCCAAACCGTATGGCGGAAGGCAGACGACGCCGAAAGCAGGATTTATCGAAGAAGTAGATATTAGCACTTGGAGTGTGGGAAACCATGTTATACGAGTGGAAGAAAGGTCAAGGTTTGACGATTTGATAAATGCGTTTGAAGTGGTTGTGAATGTGAAGAATAGGAAATATCAAGGCGAATTATATACGGATTTGCCAACCAAGAATAAAGTTTTAACAAAGCCAGATGACAACAAAATTCCAGTATGTGGCTGGGCAGTATCAAATGATGCTCAAGCAAATTTGCGCTTAGTAGTGGACGGAAAAGTTCTAAAAGATGGCATGACCAGATTTGTAAGAGGAGACATGGAAGATTCAGAACTAGCTAAACCGTATGGAGGAAAGAATACAACGCCGAAAGCGGGATTTATCGAAGAAGTAGATATTAGCACTTGGAGTGTGGGAAACCATATTATACGAGTGGAAGAAAGGTCAAGGTTTGACGATTTGATAAATGCGTTTGAGGTGGTTGTGAATGTGAAAAATAGGCAGTATCAAGGCGATTTGTATGTGGATTTTCCAACGTTTCATCAAGTGTATCAACAAGGCGAGAACATGCATGTGAGTGGTTGGGCTGTGGCACAGGATGAACAGGCAAATATTGAAATATATGTAGATAATATTTTAAAGGCAAAGGCAGACAGATTTGAAAGACCAGATATGGATGGTTATAAGAACTTTTATGGTGGCAAAACACGAATGGTGGGGTTCATGAAAAATATAAGTACGAATGGAATGCAGGATGGAGTACATACTTTGACAGTTTATCAAAAATCAAGGTATGGAGATATAATAAAAGGAATGTCTGTACAGTTTCTTGTGGAAGGAGATAAAAAAACACAAGGCGCAAAAGGAATTGATGTATCACAATATCAAGGAACGATTAATTGGAAAAGTGTGGCCAATAGTGATGTAAAATATGCAATGATTCGAATAGGATATCGAGGTTATGGAAATGGTGCTTTGGCAGAAGATCCAAAATTTCGCGAAAATTTTGCAGGTGCTGTGGCGAATGGTTTAAAAGTTGGTGTGTATTTTTATTCAACAGCAATTAATACAACAGAAGCTAGAAAAGATGCAGAATATGTTATGACTTTGTTAAGGAAGTATGGGTATCAAAATAAAGTTTCAATGCCAATTGCGTTGGATTTGGAATTAATTTCAGGCGTGAATACAAGAGATAAAAATGTGAGTAGAAGCATGAGAACAAGTATTGCCAATACATTTGGAGGAGTCATCGCAGGATATGGTTATACACCGATGATATATGCTTGTAAATCTTTTTTAAATAATAATATGAATGCTTCTCAAATTTTATATGATGTTTGGGTGGCGCAATATAATACAAAATGTACTTATACAGGTA
Source organism: uncultured Clostridia bacterium (assembly GCA_948976265.1). Taxonomy (GTDB): domain Bacteria; phylum Bacillota; class Clostridia; order TANB77; family CAG-508; genus Scatovivens. The sequence goes on along the minus strand of CARFUA010000015.1, from coordinate 28,746 downwards.
AATATACGATATGGCAATATACAAGCTCTGGGCGAATTCCAGGAATTAATGGAAATGTGGATTGCAATATTTGTTATAAAAATTATTAAAAAACTCTTGCAAATACTGTGAAAATATGGTAAAATAGAACTAGTTAAAAATAAAAGGAGAGATTAGAATGAACAAATTATGTAAAATAATAATTAGTTTAGTACTTATGATAACACTTGTATTGCTAGGAATGACAGTACAAGTCAAAGCAGCAACAGATATGGAAGAGTTAATTCAATATATAAGCTCAGTTCATATAATAAAAGGTCAAGAGCATCAAATAAAACAACACGATGCAGCAAGAATGATTACATACTTAGAAAATAATAAAGATACAAAAGTAAATGTAAATGGCAAAACAATTGAAGAAAATGCAGGACAAATGTTGGCAAATTTAAAAGAAGTTGAAAGAGTAATCAATGATTCAACTGCTGAAAAGTTGTCAGATGTGCCTACACAAACAATTAGTTATATTGAAGATTTAGTCATTGAAACTGGAAAATTAGCTGATGTGGCTGTAACAATTGATACAACTAATTTGGCAAACGAAGAAGTAAAAGTTCAGTTAAGATTTAAAAATGAAGTGATATCTTTAACTTATCAAGGTCAAACACCAAACAAACCAAAACCAGAAGATCCAACAAATCCAGATACACCAACTAAGCCAACTACACCAGAAAAACCAGGTAATTCTGGAAATACAACACAAAAACCTACAGACTCAACTACCAATAATGGAAATGGAACGACTACGACTACAAAAGAAAATCCTACTAATACTACAACTAGCAAAAAATTAGTATATACAGGAAAAGATTATTCTTTTGCAATAAAGTCAATATTAGCAATAGTTGCCGTTGCTATAATAGGGATAATGATTGTAAGAAAATATGGAAAATAAAACAATAAAAAAACAGTTAAAAGCAACTATTGAGTGGTTAATAGTTGCTTTTTTGATAGTTATCATAATTTCAATGCTAGCAATCAAATTAGGAAAAGAAAAATTTCTGAAGGCAACTGATTTGATACGCATGATAACAATGGATGATACACAAATTGCGGAACGTCCTGCACCAGAATTAAAAACGATGGATAAAAAATATTTTGACAACGAAATCACAGTATTGACGAATTGCCCTGCTTATGGAAAGCATTATGCTACCTTAAAAATACCAAGCATTGCGACAGAATTGCCAATTTATTATGGTAAATCGTTAGATTTATTGAAAAATGGAGTGGGCCATGATGAAGAATCCTATTTTCCAGGAGAAGGTGGAAGTATTATTTTGATGGGACATAATTATAATCGCCTGTTGGGAAAATTGCCAGATGTGAACATTGGCGATTTAATTGAAATTACGACAGATTATGGGAATTTTGAATACACGATTTATGATTCACAAATTGTAAAAGAAACAGAAGTTCACAAAGTTCCAATTCAAGAAGAAAGCGAAATCCTAATGATTTATACTTGTTGGCCGATTAATAATGTAGGATATGCGACAGAAAGATACGTAATATATGCAAAGTAGAGGAGAATAGAGAAATGAAAATAGTAAAAAGAATCTGGAATTTTGGTATAGCATTTTTGCTATGTTTGGGTCTTGTAGGAGGCTTTGTGATTCTTTTAGGGACCCATACTGTGTTAAATAAAGAATATGTATTACAGCAATTAGCTAAGAATGATTATTATGAAAGAATCCAGACAGATTTTAAAAATAGATTAGAAGAATATCAGTATCAGTCAGGGTTTCCAGAAACAGTTTTTGAAAATTTATATACAGAAGAATGGATAAAAGAAGACGTTGACGCAATGATAAATCATTTATATGATGGGGCTGAAATGATAAACCATTCAGCTAACATCGAAGAACAAGTAATGGCAAATATTAATCAATATTTGCTGGAAAATAACATAGATCTAACAAAAACCGAACAGCAAAATGTGGAAGCGTTTCAAAAAATAATTGTGGATGTGTATGAAGAGAATATTAATATTTTGCCAAATCAGGTTAGCAAACTAAGCAATGTACTAGTCAAAGTCGGACGGCGTTATAAAAATAATAGAAAAAATAATGATTGGAATGGTGATCGTTCTGATTGTGATAGCGCTTATTACAAATTTAGGAGAAATAGAAAATGGTATTGGTTTGCTGGCAGCGAGTTTGCTATCTACTGGAATTCTACTAGAATTAGTTCGCTATATTTTGATAAAGCATATTGATATAGAACATATCTTATTATTGAGTCAATCAATTAGCGATTTTATAAAAATTATATGGCATGATTTATTATCTCAAGTTAATTTTTATGGAATTTTGTTTAGTTTGATAGGAATAATTATGATTGCTTTTGCAAGTTACAGGAAAGTAAAAGATACATAAAAATCAGAACCAAAGGTTCTGATTTTTTTTTAGGAATTATGATTCGATTTTTTATAGTCCACAATTGGTTCCTCATCATCAAATTTATAATGCGAATTAAATTGTTGAGTAACTGGATTTGGTTCCAAATCCTCATCTTCTGAAGAAACATTTTTACGAAGTTTATTTTGTGCAGTCGTGGAATCATTAATATTAATACCATTTGTAAATTTTGAAAAATTGTAATTTTTGATTTTTTGTTTTTCTTTGTATTTAGATTCCAGAAAATCAACTTTTGCTTTTCCAACCACCATTTTACCTTTTAAATCTCGTGTCTTATATACAATTGTTTTAAAAGCCAAGGCTTGCACTTCACCAGATTTGATATTTTCTTTCCAATCCCATTTAATTTGGCGGTACGTAGGATTATATTCTACTTTATCAGTTTGATAATCATTGAAGAATTTCCATTCACGATGGTCTCCAAATTCTCTTTGCCACCAATCATTATCTTCAGGTGTGTTATTGCCAAATGCAATTTTGGTTGTACTGTTGGCAAGTAAGGTTGTTTTAAAAGTATCGTCACCTAATTGTGATAAATTTTGAGAAGATACAATGGTTCCAACACGATATTTACGGTATAAAGTAAACATATCTTCTGTTGCTTTGCAGACAAATGGTGAGAATTCATCTACATAAAGGAAATGCGGAATTCTTGTTTTTTCGATGCCTGGTCTGGATAAAATAGAATGTTGCATCAAAAGCAAAACAAATAATCCAAAAGCTTTATGAACACTAGCACCTAAATCGCCACGACGAGTACATACTAGCACAATATCACCATTTTGCAGAATATTATCGTAATTAATGTTATTTGTTTGATTGCATAAAATGTTTTTAATACCTGGATAACGAAGCAAGTTTTCCAGTTGGGCAGAGGCTGCTTGTAAATGTTTGGCAGTTGTTTCACGACCAACAGCATTTTTATAGAAAGTTTTTTCAAAGTAGCCAAGTTGAATAGAATATTGTTCTGCTAAATCTGGAATTTGTTTCATTTGTTCTGCCATCTCTTCGATGAGGTCAAAATTGCCGAGCAATTTTAGTAAATCATAAAGTGTAGGAATGTTGTTGTTATTTAAAAGCGGGTACATTTCTTTTAACAAAAGTGTTAAATTTTCAACAGCTTGTGTAACAACATTATGATTATAAGCAATATTGGCGGACACATAAGCTTGGTTATAATCCAAATTTGCATCATACATTCTTTTTAATATAGAAGAAATGGAAATAGCCGATTTCATAGGCTCTTTAAAAGCAAATGGATTCATACCAATGGAATTAGGATCATTAGGGTCAATGATATGGTAATTTAGTCCGAAATTATCAGCCACATCTTTGATGTGAGAAAGCGATTCATAATCTGGTGCTAAATACGTAAGTCCCAAGTCTTTGTAAATGGAATTTTCACCAGCATAAGAAAAAGTAAGTTTTGATACATATGCTTTGAAGATTTTTTCTTTATTGGAAACAGGAGTAAGCATATTTAAAGAAAAATGTTCATTAATATAATCATTTGCATAAGGACAGTTCAGATTTGCAATGCCTGTACGTAAAGCTGTAAAACCTACTTCTTTAGAAGCTTCTTTCAAAAAATATTTCTTTTCCATATCTCTTGCAATCATTGGTTCAAAAATCATAGACGTTTTTCCAGAACCAGAAGTTCCTACCACTAACATAGCTTCATATCTTCTGTTTTCTGGAATTTTGATTACTTTAGAAGAAGAATTATCTTTGCATAGAATCATTTCGCAAGTATAAGGTCCGGTTCCTTCTTTTTTATTAGATAAATCAATTCCTTGATAATCAAAAATAGAATCCTTGATATCTTTGATATCATTGACTTTATAGTAGAAATATTTGAAAATTGGATAAAAAGTACAAATTGGTATATACCAAGCAAAAGCAGAAAAAGCAGGTCGGATTAAATCCATAAATTCGGAAATGATATAATTATAATTTGGTACTGAAAATAATAATAACCAACCCAAATGATTCGTCCATTGAATTAGCATAGACATACCAACAATATATAAAACAATAGTGTATAAATAAAGAAAAGATAATTTTATTTTTTGGTGTGTTACAAATTTTGAGGCATAGGATAAATAAAAAGCAAAAATAGGGCAAGCAAGTGCTAAAGTGTATTTAAGCGGTCCCCAATAAGATACAGATATGCCAGAAAATCCAATCAAAAAGATTTCTGCAATGCGATCTACGACTATGTAAATGGAGATAAGTGTTAAAATGTAGGTTGCAAAGGTATTTCGATCGGTTTTTAATTTTTTTAGGAATTTATCAATATAGTTCACAAGTTTTCACCACTTTCTAATTTTTTATTATGTTTCATTTTACATACTTACCTATATTATCTAACAAAATGGAAAAAAAAACAAGGGGTTTGACGAAAAAATATGGTTTTTTATTTAAAAAATTATAATAAAAAATGTCTTAAATGAATTTTTTTAGAATATTTATAAAAAGGTATTGAAAGATTTAACA
>CARFUA010000015.1:0-23767 GCA_948976265.1 uncultured Clostridia bacterium | reverse complement strand
AAAAATTAAAATAAAAAAGTAAAAGAGGGAAGATTCTATGGCGAAAAACAAAAAAGAAGGATTCATGCAAGGGGTTCTTGCATTAATGTGTTCGCAGGTAATTATCAAAATATTAGGCTTAATTTATAGTATGTATCTGACAAATCGTGAAGGCTTTGGTGATAGTGGAAATGCGATTTATATGAGTGGTTATCAAGTATATGCGCTATTGCTTACATTATCCTCCATTGGAGTACCAAATGCGATTTCAAAATTGGTTTCTGAAAAATTGGCATTAGGCGATCGAAAAGGAGCCGATCGAATTTTTAAAATTGCTTTTGTTGCTTTTGCTATCATTGGTTTTGGCGGGACTTTGATGTTATACTTAGGCGCTAGCGTGATTGCCAATAGTTGGCTACAAATTCCAGAGGCGGAATATACCTTAATGACACTTTCACCAGCTATTTTCTTTGTATCAATTTCCTCTGTTATTCGTGGATATTTTAATGGAAGACAAAAAATGTCAGCCACTGCTAAATCACAAACGGTTGAACAAATCTTTAAAACAACGTTAACAATTGTAATTGTAGAAATTGTGGCAATTTGCACAAGCGTGAACACAGAATTAATGGCAGCAGGAGCCAATTTAGCGACAACGTTTGCTACCTTTTTAAGTTTTTCATATATTTTTGCATTATATAAAATGAACCGAAAAGAAGAATACAAAAACCCAATAGAACGTGCGAAACCTACCACAAAAGAAAGTGCCAAATCAATTATTAAAAAAATATTAGCCGTTTCGATTCCAATTTCATTGAGTTCACTTATTTCAGCAATCAATAAAAATATCGATTCAGTTACAGTTGTTAGAATTTTAAAACCAATTATTGGAGAAGCAACGGCAAAAGCGAAATATGGCATTCTAAGTTCTAAAGTAGATATTTTAACTTCTATGCCACTTGCGTTTAATATTGCCTTTGCAACAGCGCTTGTTCCCACCATTTCAGGTGCCAGAGTAAAAAACGACACCGAAACAATTAACAAAAGATTACGTTTATCCTTATTAATTACCATATTAATTGGGCTTCCGTGCACATTTGGAATGTTTATATACGCTAGACAGATTTTAGAGTTGTTGTTTCCTAATGCAAGTTCAGGTGGAACTTTACTTGCCATTTCAGCTTTCACAATTATTTTCACTTCCTTAGCCCAAACCATCAATGGGGCACTACAAGGATTAGGGAAAATAAAAGTACCAGCCATTGCATTAGGATGTGGTGTAATCGTTAAATTTATTGCAAATCTATTGCTAATTCCAATTGAAGGAATTTTTGAAAATGGGGCAGCCATTGGTTCTGTACTTTGTCATATTGTGTCATTTACCATTGTATATAGTGTATTGAAAAAAACGATTCAGCTAGATTTTAGTATCAGTCAATTAATAGTAAAGCCACTAATTGTTACAATTTTAATGTCGGTTATTTCGTATGGAGTTTATCAAGGTGGAATGCTTCTGGGAATGGTATCAACATTGGCTACAATTTTAGGGATTGTTGTTGCAGTAATGGTATATTTTGTGTTCATCATTCTACTAAAAGTTTTGTCAAAAGAAGACATATTAATGTTGCCAAATGGAGAAAAGATATATCAACTTTTGCAAAAACTTAAAATTTATAAAGAAGCCTAAAAAGCTTGATAAATAAGAAAAAAATAAATCAGAGTTGGCAGAAATATTGAAAAATAAATAAAAAAATAAAATAATTTTAAAAAAAGAAGGATTTTGACTAACTTTGGCGAATAATGATATTAGTAGAACAAAAAAATCTACACAACTTAAAATCTATTAGGAGGTAAATGAAATGAACAAAGCTGAATTAATCGCAGCAGTAGCTGCAAAAACAGGAGCAACAAAAAAGAATGCAGAGGAGTTAGTAAATGCATTTGTAGACGTAGTTACTGAAACATTGAAAAAAGGAGACAAAGTTCAATTAGTTGGATTTGGTTCTTTTGAAGTAATTAAAAGAGCAGCTAGAAAAGGAAGAAACCCTCAAACAAAAGAAGAAATCAAAATCCCAGCTTCTAAAGCTCCAAAATTCAAACCAGGCAAAGCTTTAAAAGATATAGTTAATAAAAAATAATTAAAAAAATGATAAACATAAAAAGCAAATAGATTCACTATTTGCTTTTTAAATGAAAAAAATTCAATTTAGGTATTGACATTTAAAAATGATTTTGGTATGATAATGCTATTCTAAGGATAAATTAAAAAAATTCATGTTAAACGCAGGTATAGTTTAGTGGTAAAATAAAACCTTGCCAAGGTTTAGTTACGAGTTCGATTCTCGTTACCTGCTCCATTAGAGAAGTCATTGTATTAGAAAGAGGTCTAGTATGGTGGCTTTTTTGTTGTGCTTATAATTATGCCAAAAGGCACACCGATTATGAAGGTGTGCCTTTCGACCGTAAAAAGCCTTGATTAAAAGCTAAGTCTACAAGGGGTAACAATCTTATCTCCCTTGTTGTAGCCATATTTTTCATTGTGCCATTTCAAAAATTCATTTCCATACTTCCAACTCCGTGCCAGAAGAAAGACGGCAGTAGTATAAGTGAGACCTGAAAAACCTCCACAGGCATCGTTGACATCACTAAATGTCGATTCTGCGATGTCTGCAACGGTTCTGTTTCCTTCGGAAATCATCTTTTGCATATACTTTGCCCAGTAACTTGCACACTGAACAACGCATTTGCAATCGTAATCTCCATTAGCCTCAGCAACTGAGTTTGCCCAGAATTTTTTACCTTCTTCATCTTTGAAAAGAATTTCTGTTGTTACGTCAATGTTGATAAGTTCTCCTCTTGTCATAATGTTCCTCCTATTCTTCACATGCAATTGACTACTAATAAAAAATAATGCTATTTATACTTATATTATACCACATCTACATAAAGTTGTCAAGTTTTTACAAATTTCATTTACTCTTATTTAGCTCATTTTACTCTATAACTAACCAATTACTTGTTATTTATTTAGTAAAGTAAAATATCAGTAACAATTAACCCAAATATAGATAATCAAATATCAGTCTATAATATGAGGAGTACCCAAACCCAAAACTCCTTCTCTACCACTCAAAATGATGCAATGCATTAGTAATGCATTAAAAATGCATATGGCTTAAATTCCGTATGATACGAGAAATAATAGAGAGTTCAAGACAAAATTTTACTAAAATTTAAGAAAAATGCATTGAAAATGCGTTGTAATTTGGGTAATATAGGCTTTCTTAAAGCAGAAATAGAAAACTTGTGATGTCCTACAGACAAATTACCTGCTCCATTAAATAAGTCATTGTATTAGAAAGTAGTCTAGTATGATGGCTTTTTTGTTATGACTAACACTCAAATACTTACTCAAAATTATGCATTATTTAAAAGTCAAAAAAACTTGTTTGTAAGTCAAAAGAGTGAAGTTCTATCATATATAATATTTCAATATGGTTTATTACTCAATTTTAGTATGATTTTACTCAATAAATACTCCACTGAATATTATTCATTTAGTTAGTAAAAATTAACCCCAATATAGATAATTAATCCTATGGGGAGTAACCAAATCAAAAATCCCTTTCTACCACTCAAAATTATAGAATGCATTCGTGATGCATACAAAATGCATATGGCTTAAATTCCGAATGATACGAGAAATAATTAGGGTTTTAAGTCAAAATTACCTAAAAATTTAAGAAAAATACCTTGTAAATGCGTTATAGTTCTAGTAGTATAGAATTCTTTAAAGCAGAAATAGCAAGGTTTTGATGTCCTACAGACAAATTACCTGCTCCATTAGGGAAGTCCTTGTATTAGAAAATAGTCTAGTATGGGGGCTTTTTAGTTAAGACGAACAATCAAATATTTAGTTCAAATTATGCATTGTTATATAGGTCATGAAATCTTGATTGTAACTCGAATTTGACAACTTTATGTAGATATTGTATAATATTATTATCAACATTAAGACTTGAAAAAGGTCAATTGAAAGGAGAAATTAGTATGACAGAAGTAGAAAGATTAGACAACAAATTCAAAGAGGTACTTAAAAGCCGGAAATTAGAAGACACAATACAATTGCAAGGAGATGCTGTGGTTGCCAGTGAGAAAGTCATGGATATTTTTAAATATGGTTTTATCAACGGTACGAAAGTTCAAGAAATCATAATGCATAATCCATCGGTTGGCATATTTTTTTTCAGTGTGAAAGTGCCTGACGGCGGATTTTACAGTAAACACGAATGTTTTTCAGATAACTTGAAAAAAGCATTAAAAATAGCTGAATGCTCTATTAATGAAGAGATTAAAGAGCAGATGTTAATAATTCTTAATGGGTATTTTGAAATTTCGGAAGATTCATCAAAAGCCACCATAAGAATTTAAAAAAAATTTAAAATTGACCCAAATCCTCCACGATGCAAGTATTTTGCATTGTGGGGGAATTTCTAATTTAATATAATTAGGAAAAAATAAAAATTGCTCATATTGGGCTCGTTTTACCCCATAATTAACCAATCACTTATTATTTATTTAGTAAAGTAAAAAATAGTAACAATTAGCCAAGATATATGTAACACAATATTATTCTATCCTATGGGGAGTACTCACTCCAAAAATTCTTTCTCTATCACTCAAAAAGGTGTAATGCATTTGAAGTGCATACAAAATGCATATGGCTCAAAATCCGCATGATACGAGAAAAACTTAGGAGTTTAAGTCAAAATTACCTAAAAATTTAAGAAAAATACCTTATAAATGCGTTGTAATTATAGTAGTATAATCTTCTTTAAAGCAGAGAAGCAAGGTTTTGATACCTACAACCAAATTAACTGCTCCATTAGAGAAGTCATTGTATTAAAAAACAGTCTAATACGATGGCTTTTTAGTTGTCTTTTGACAATTAAACTTGACAAAATTATGTAAATATATTATAATTGTCCTGTAGACAAAAAACGTAGCATATTAGGAGGTTGAAATGATTAAAACAACTTATCTTTCAGAAGACAATATTACAAGAACCAAAGGTGGAAATGCAACAGTAGAAAAGCGGACGCTCGAGGAAGCGGCTGAAATAACACTGCTTAATGTTCCGCCATGGACCGCCGTTAAGATGCATGGACATGACAAACAATGGGAAGTCTATGCATGGGGGGACTGCAGAAAAGCTTATGTCTGCTTGATTGATGAAGAACATGAGCTGGTGAACAATAGTGATACAGAGTTGAATATCATGGCAGTAAAAGGTAGGACGAATTATTCCTATGATGAGATTGCCGAGATGTTTTTCCTCTGGGGATATTCTGTATATCACGGTTCATTGATTGTCAAGTAATAAATGAAACGAACTTTCGGTTTTATAGAAAAGCACAGCATTGTAAAATGCTGTGCTTTTTTGTATTTCATTTCATATTATAATAAATGTATTATTTATTTCAAAAAATTATCAAAAATATTGTAATTTTTCAATATAAGGTTTATAATAAAGAAGAAAAAGTAAAACCAAAGATTTTGAAGAATACGAGGGAAAGTGTATGAAAGAAGTGTCATTAAGTGAATTGAAAGAACAATTGAAAATTTTAACACAGGAGCAAATAGAAACGGAAAATGCCTATTGGGAAAACCAAGGAATGAAAGATAAAAGCATTTTAGCAGGCTGGGCGCAAGAAATATTGGAGCGAGAAGAGCGAATCAATAATATAAAGAAACGAATTTCTCAAGTAGAACAAGAAACTGGGGAAAATCCACTTGAAGAATCAGAAGAAACGCATTTGGTGGATGTTCAAGAAATGGCGACATGGAAATGGCTGCGACAAGAACTTCATGTCAGAAAAATGGCTTTTCAAGAAAATATTTTGAAAGGTGCGCCAGGGCTTTCTGAAGAAGATTTGAGAGGGTTACGAGAACGAAAAATAGCGCATTATCAAGAAATGCTTGCCGCCTATTATACTGAAAAGGAAACAGATAAGGAAGAAAAAAAGGCATGGTGGGATATTACGCCAGAGCAAAAACGAGTTATAATAGAAAATCAAAAGAATAATACGGTTAATCAGGCAGATAAAATGGAAAAGAAAAACGTAGTTCATCGTGATGAAGGAAGGGAATAAAAGCCTTTTAAGACACTTTTTTAGAAAAATAGAGATAAATGACTAAAAAATCAAAAAAATCGATTTACGGTATTTTTCCGGATTTTTAGAGGGATAAAAAGATAGTATATCAGAAAAGTCACTTTTTGGAAAACGCATTAAAATGACTACAGAGGAGTTTTTTGAGAAAAAACCTAAAAATGTTGAAATTATTTTTGTTTTATGATATAGAAAAAGAGAACAAGGAGCAGTAACGTTTTACGTAAACTTTTCATAATATGTAACATAAAATATGATGAAGAGGTGAGTAAAATGTATAACTACATAATTAAAGGAGGCACGAAACTATCGCGGAGAGATGGATGTAGCTGGCTCCAAAAATGCTACATTACCAATTTTGGCGGCCACGATTTTAAATGGAAAAGTTTCAAAATTGTATAATGTACCAGATATTTCGGATGTGAAAATCACAATTAAGATTTTAGAAAGTCTGCGGATGTAAAGTAAAAAAAGACAAAAAGAAATTAGTGATTGATAGCAGAAATATGACAGGAACTACTATTCCAGAAGATTTAATGCGCAGGTTGCGTTCTTCAGTCATTATTGTGGGAGCGATTATTGCTAGATTTGGCGAAGCATGTTTTTCTTATCCAGGTGGTTGTGATATTGGAAGTAGGCCAATTGATTTACATTTAAAAGGATTTAAAAAATTAGGAATAAAAATTGATGAAAATACTAGTAATATTGTGTGCAAATGTGATAAAATTATCAGTACTGAAATTCAGCTAGATTTTCCAAGTGTGGGAGCAACAGAAAATCTGATTTTAGCTTCTGTGATTGGAAATCATGAAATCATGATTAAAAATGCTGCAATGGAGCCAGAAATAGTAGATTTAGCTAGCTTTTTAAACAGAATGGGCGCCAAAATCACAGGTGCTGGCACCAATGTTATAAAAATACGTGGAACCAGAGAACTTCGTGAAGTTTCTTATACCATTATGCCAGATCGAATTGAAACAGGAACTTTATTGCTGGCTACAGCGATGACAGGTGGAGAAATAAAATTAAATAAGGCATGCCCAGAGCATATTAGTCCAATTTTACATAAATTGCAAGAATGTGGTTGTAGAGTAGAGTGTTTGAAAAATGCCATTTATCTAAAGTCAAATGGAAAATTGACGGGGACAGAAATAAAAACAATGCCTTATCCAGGATTTCCAACAGATTTGCAACCCTTGTTTACAACGTTGCTTACTACTTGCAAGGGAACATCAATTATTACAGAAAATATTTTCGAGAATCGATTTAAATTTTTGCAAGAATTGAAGCGTATGGGAGCAAAAGTAAATATAGAAGGCAAAACGGCAATTGTAAAAGGCGTCAAAAGATTACATGGTGCGAATGTTGAAAGTACCGATTTACGAGGTGGTGCCTCATTAATGATGGCGGCTATTTCGGCAAGAGGAACTACAAAAATTAGAAAAGTAGGATATATCTTACGAGGATATGAGAATTTAGATCAAAAATTGAATGTTTTAGGGGCGAATATTACAAGAGAGGAAGAAGGGAAGGATTGTTAAATTGAAAAATAGGACAGATAAAAAAACATCCAAAAAAGCAAGGAAATCAAGAATGGCTGTAAATTCTACAGCCACTAAAAAAGAGTACAAGCAATATTATAAACAAAAAGAACAACCAGTTTCTAACTATAGAATTGTAAAAGGATTTCTGATAGTGATTTTATTGGCGATTGCAATTGTGTTTGTTTGCATGTCAGGTGCATTTAACATCTCACAAATTGTCGTAGAAGGAAATGTAACGATTTCTAGTGAACAGGTGGTTAGTTTTTCTGGTATCCAAAAAGGAACGAATCTTTTTGCCTTATCGAAACAGGAGATTATGGAAAAAATAAAAGAAAATCCATTTGTGGATTCAGTACAAGTAAAACGATGTTTCCCTAATAAAGTAAAATTGATATTACAAGAAAGAACCGTAGAGTATGCCTTACCATTGGCAAGTAGCTATGTTTATATTAATCGAGATGGATATATTTTAGAAATTTCAAATCAATTTAATAATGTGCCAATTTTACTGGGAGTTTCGACAGATTTGAGCAATGTAAAAGAAAATGAAAGATTGGCAGAAAGTGATTTAAAGAAGATGAATACAGTTCAAAAAATTATGGAAATGGGAATTCATCATCAAATGCAAGAACTCATTACCAAAATTGATATTTCGAATGAAGAAGATTATGCATTGCATTTGGAAAAAGAGGGAAAAATCGCTTATTTAGGAAGTGGAACGGATTTGAATACAAGATTTTTATATTTGAAAGCAATTCTAAAAGATCAACAAGGTAAGACAGGAAAGGTTTTTGTAAATGTAGATTTGAATTCGGAATATGTCTATTTTGCAGAAGAACAACTATAAATGAAGAAAGGTGTGAGAAGATGAAGAAAGAAAAAATTGGAATTTTATTGGGTGTGATGTGCATGTTACTTACCATTGGAATTGCTATTCAAGTGAAGACTGTTAAGAATTCTTCAACAGGTGTAGGAAAAACACAGACAGAAAATGAGTTAAGAGATAGTGTTTTGCGTTGGAAAGAAAGGTATGAGGCATTGTATCAGGAAGAGGCGACAAAAGAAGAAGAGTTGGAAAAAATGCGAAGTCAGGTTTCTAATCAAGATACAGATTCTGTGAATTTAAGTGAACAATTGCAAAAAGCCAATAATTTATTGGGATATTATGATGTATCAGGACAAGGAATTACAATTAATTTAAAAGATGCTGAGCCAGGAACTGGAGGAAGTGCAGCTTATCTTGCTGTTGTCCATGATGGAGATTTGTTAGAAGTTGTGAATGCACTCAAAAATGCTGGAGCAGAAGCAATTTCCATTAATGACCAAAGAATTGTGAATCCAACCGTAATATCTTGTGCAGGAAATATTATTAAAGTAAATGGTGAAAAAATAGGTTCGCCCTTTAAAATAAAGGCAATTGGTTTAACAGAAAAATTGTATGGCGCTTTGACGATGCCAGGTGGTTATTTGGAATTATTGGAAACAGCGGGAATACAGGTGAAAGTTGAAAAATCAAATAATATTACGATTCCTAAATACGAAGGAATATACAATTTTCAGTATGCAGAAAATGTGGAAGAGAGGTGAAATGAATGAAGAAAGAAAAGGTGATTTTGAGTATATCAATTGGCTGTACAGCTTTAATTCTTACGATGGTTATGTTTACACAATTTAAAACAATTGAACAAACGGATATTGTAGCGATTGAAACGATGAGGGAAACGGAATTGAGAACGGAATTAGCGGATTGGAAAGCTAAATATAACGAAGTTCAAACGAAGTTGGAAGATACAAATCATAAACTGGAAGAGTATCATACGCAGATAACATCGGAAGAAAATGCGGTTGAATTGTTGAAACAAGAATTAAATGAAGCAAATAAATTTTTAGGTTGTACAGATGTACAAGGAGAAGGAATTGTCATTACTTTGGAGGATAATAGTTTTAAAAATATTGATACCTCTGATTTAATTAGTCTTATTAATGAATTAAAATTAGCAGATGCAGAAGCAATTTCCATTAATGATGAAAGAGTTGTTTCAAGAACTGATATTGCTTTGATTAGCAATCGTATTATTTTAGTCAATGGAAAGCGAATTTCAGGACCTTATGTGGTAAAAGCAATTGGAGATAAAAAATATTTGGAAAGTGCGATTACTATAAAAGGTGGCTTTTTGGATTTATTAAAAGTCGATGAAAAAACGATTAGTTATAAAACAGAAGACCATATTGTGATTGAAAAATATCAAGGAGATATGAAAATAGATTATATGAATAGGATGTAATAAATATGGAATTAAAGGGACTAAAAACTGAATTTTTGGGAAAAAATTTAATATTTTTTGAATCGATTGATTCAACCCAAAAAAAGATAAAATCATTAAAACAACCGATGAATGGAACGGTGGTGATTGCAGATAATCAAGTTGCTGCCATTGGTACACACGAGCGAAAATGGTACACGGGAAATGGAAAAAATATTGCTATGTCATTTGTTTTGTTACCAGAATGTGATATTAAAAAAATTGAAAATATAACAATTCATATTGCGGAATGTTTGATAGAAATATTAAAAGAAGTAACAAATTTGGAATTTGAAATAAAAGAACCAAATGATATTTTTTATGCGGAAAAAAAACTGGCTGGAATTCTAACAGAAACAGTTTGCAAAGGAGAGGTTGTAAGCAAAATTTATGTTGGTATTGGATTGAATGTAAACCAAGACGAGTTTCCAGGAAATTTAACAGAAATTGCCACTTCTTTAAAAAAAATAAGAGGAACAGAGTTTTCTAGAGAGGAAATAATAGAAAAATTTTTAAACCAATTTGAAGCGAAATATAAAAGTTGGATGAAGTAATTTTTCTAAAAAATAAAAAAAATTGGGTTTTAGTATTGACATCTTAAAAAGAATCGTTTATAATAAATCTTGCGTTGGTCAAACGCACCATTAGCTCAGTTGGTCAGAGCAACCGGCTCATAACCGGTGGGTCCAAGGTTCGAATCCTTGATGGTGCACCATATATATACATGGGTAGGTGGTCGAGTGGTTAATGGCACCAGACTGTAAATCTGGCGACGAGAGTCTACGTTGGTTCGAATCCAACCCTGCCCACCAACGACGTATCTGTTCGAACTAAATTGAACAGAATTGATACAAAAATCAATCAGAAAATAAAATCTGGTTGATTTTTTTGTTGCCTAAAAACAATATTAAAATCATCCAAATGAAAGGATGGTGTTTGAAATGAAGATAATTAAGCAAGAATTAGAATTTGAGGAATGTCTAAAACAGCGACTTGAATTTATATGTGAGTTTTCAAAAGTTACTCCTACCTTTATCAATGGTAGCATTAGAAAATTAGAGAGAACTAATCTTACATATATTGAGCCACATAGAGTGATAATTAAAAACATTACTTTTTTAGTTTTTAATTATTCCAATGATGTGTATATCTCTAACTTAACTAAAAAGATTAAATTATCAGAGTTAGAAGAATATTTGAAAAACATATAATTGTAAATATTTGACATTTTTTAAAATCGTAGTATAATATAGGCAATTGATTACATATAGCTGTTCGTCAAGAGCTATATGTTTATGAGTACTTTGAAAAGATTATATTATATTGCATTTTTATATTTTAGTTTATGATAAATGGATTTAAGAGATGTCAGAAGTACTCGTATTGTACTTTGATGTCTCTTTTTTGTTAGATTGGAGGTTTTAGAATTGAACGAAGAAAAGAAAAAATGTGGATTGTATATGAGAGTTTCGACAGATGAACAAGCAAGAGAACGGATTTAGTTTGCCAGAGCAAAAAGAAAGACTAGAAACTTTTTGTAAATTCAAAGGTTATGAAATAGTAGATTATTATGAGGATGCTGGAATAAGTGCCAAAACGGGTAATCATAGACCAGATTTTGAAAGATTAAAAAATGATATTAAAGCTAAAAAGATAAATACTGTTGTTGCTCTAAAGCTAGATAGAATAACTAGAAGTATTTATGATTGGGAAAATTTAATGACCTTTTTAGACGAGAATAATGCTTATTTAGATTGTGTAAATGATGAGATAAATACTACAAGTGCAAATGGCAAAATGATTTCAAGACTTTTAATGAGTGTTAGTCAAAATGAAATTGAAAGAACAAGTGAAAGAACTAAAGTAGGACTAGCTGGTGCAATAAAATCAGGACATATTCCACACGTTGCACCATTAGGCTATAAACACGAAGATAAAAGATTAGTAATAGATTATTCTACTAAAGATATTGTAGTAAGAATATTTGACTTATACTATAATGGCTATTCTTATCAGAAAATAAGTAATCTATTCAATGAAGAAGAAGTATTAGGAAAAGATAACTGGAGAGATTCAACTATACAAACAATTCTTGAAAATGAAATATATAAGGGAGATTTTGTTCACGGAAAAAGAACAAAGCACCCAACTTATTATGAAGATGTTGTTGAGCCTATCATCTCAAAAGAAATGTGGGCAGATTGCCAAGTGCAGAAGAAGAAAAATTCTAAGAGCTACCAGAGAACATTAACCTATTTATATTTACAAAAATTAAAATGTCCTAAATGTAAGAGAATATTAGGTGGTAAAGCTACTACAAAGAAAAATGGCAATTCCTATTTTTACTATTATTGTAATGATTGCAAAATTGAGTTTAAAGAAAAGGTTATAAATGATTATTTCAATCAATTTATCAATGAATTGGTAGAATATGACTCTGTTGTAAATCAATTCTTCTTGCCTATGATAAAGCAAAAATTTGACGAACCTAAAGAACAACTAGAAAAAGAGATAAAAGAGCAAAACAACAAATTAGAAAGAATTAAAAAAGCCTATATCAATGGAGTTTTTGAACTAAAAGAATATAACGAAGAAAAGAAAATTGTTGAAAATGCTATTGAAGAATTACAGAACAAACTAGAAACTACTGATTGCACCGAAGAACTAAAATTTACACCAAAAGATATTTTACTAAAAAGAGATATTGACTTTATTAACAAGGTTAAGCTAGATAAAGAATATCAAGTAAGGATTAAAACTTGGAAAGATTATACTAGAAAAGAACAATCAGACTTAATAATGAAATATGTTGATGATATAGAACTTGCTTTAGTTGGTAACGAAGTAGTCGTAAAACAAATAAATTTTAGAGATTCCATCTGTAAACCTTGTCAAGAATTATATGACAATGGTTATATTGATACTACAAAGCCAATGATATTAGGCAATGTGCTGGGTAATGTTAGGTTTAGCAATTATTTGCCAGAGAAAGAAGTCGGCGAAATAATTATGAGATTAAGACAATACTATGATGTTGGTTATACAGAGGCAACCTACTACGTTGATAAGCAAATGTTTTATTTTAACTTTGCTGAAGACAATAGTGCTATTGTTAGAGTGTTTCCTCTAGAAGATTACTACAAATTAGATCCAGACAATAAAATGGAGACTTATGAATTTGGAATTATATATATTCGTGAAGAAGATAAATTTCAAATGAAAGAAATTGATACTGCATTTAACTATATACCAGATGAAAGCAATGATAGTGTAATTTATACAAAAGAGCCTACTCCTATTTCAGTAGGTGTAAAGCCAGTAAAGTTCTGCGAAGAAAATGCAGAAGAAGCAAATTAACGTGGCACGTTTTGTTTTTGCCTTTGCAAAAATGAAAGTGGCGATAGTTAATTTGAATAAATTTTATCCCTTATGGGAGAAAATTTATTGCCTCGCAGAGCCCCCGAGTTTTGTTAGCATGACGAAACTCATAGGGGAGAACGATTTAGTTAAGTACACTAAAATGTTTTCCCTATAAAATAGCTTTAAATTAAGCTGATATTTTCTTATTTATCATTTTCTCAATTACCATTGTCATATCTTCCAAACTTACTGGAAAAGAAATAATACCAACACCTCTATAATATATATCTATTTCTTGAGCTTTTTTACCATTAACTTTTTCAGTTTGATGAACTAATATTTTTTCTATTAGTTCGTTTAGTATCTCTGGTGTTAGTTCAGTTATTTCAGTATATTTCTTAACATTAGATATAAACTGTGTTAAGTCAGTTGTTTTCTTTTCAGTATTGTTTATTTCCTTTGATAATTGTTCTATTTTTGTTTTTAGTTCTTTTTGTTCCTTATCATAATTAAATGATAAGTTTCTAAATCTTTCATCTGTTAGCTTTCCTGAAATATTATCTTCGTAAATATGCTGAAACAAAGTATCAATTTCAACAACTCTTTTCTTTGCTTGTTCTAGTTCTTTCTTGTTTTTAAAGATTTTCTTTATTTCATCTTGAGTAGATTTTGCAAGTTGTTCTTTTATAAATAAATCTTCAAAATTTTTCATATAAGAAACTACTCTTTGTATATTTTCTAAAACAAGACTTTGTAATACTTCGTCTGTAATCCAGTGTGAAGTACATAAAGCAATATTTTTCTTATAACTTGAACATCTGTAATGGTCTTTTGCATTTAGGTCAGTAACAGGTGATTGAAAATACATTTTTTTGCCACAATCATTGCAGAATAGCAATCCTGAAAATATACTTTTCTTGCCTGACCTTGTAGGCTTTTTTCTGTTATTTCTTAATTGTTTTGCAATGTTCCAAGTATATTCATCAATTATTGCTTCATGAGTATTTTTAAATATTTGCCAATCTTCTTTAGGAATAGGAACTTTAGTCTTATCTTTGTAAGAACGAATGGTATATTTAAAATTAACAGTATCTCCAATATATTCTTGTCTATCTAAAATACTTGCTACTGTTGTAGCATTCCACTTATGCTTAAATTCTTGTAGTTTAGATGGGAACTTTCTTCCAACACTTATAAAGTATTCTGCTGGTGTCATAATATTTCGTTCAGTAAGTATTCTTGCTATTTCAAAAGTTCCATGTCCTTGAATAAATAGGTTATATATTTCTTTTACAACTTCTGCTGATGGCTCATCAATAACCCATTTTGTTTTATCTGTTTCATCTTTTTTATAACCATAAGGCACATTATTAGCAAGTGAAATACCAGATTCGCCTTTACTTTTAAGAACGGCTCTAACTTTTTGACTTGTATTTTTTGCATGCATTTCATTAAACCAATCTTGAATAGGCAAGAAGTCATTTAAACCTTTACTACTATCAATGTTATCCATGATAGCAATGTATCTAATATTTAGTCTTACAAAATCTTCTTCAAGAAGTTGTCCTACAATAAGTCTATTTCTACCAAGTCTTGAATGGTCTTTTACAATAATTGTTCCAATTTGTCCGTTGCTCTGCAAGTTCCATCATTTCCATAAAAGCAGGTCTTGTAAAAGTAGTTCCAGAATATCCATCATCAATAAAGAACTTAATATTTTGAAATTTGTTATCTTCTGCATATTTACTTAAAATTATTTTTTGATTTTTAATACTATTGCTTTCTCCTGATAGTTCATCATCTCTTGATAAACGACAGTATAAAGCTGTTATTTTATCGCTTTCTAGCTGTTTCATAATTTACTCCTTTCTTTAGACAGCTTGAAATACGATATAAAATTATAGCTACTTCATTTCAAGTAGTGTTTATAATATACCATATTCCAAACTAAAAATTCAATACAAAAATATTACTTTTGGAAGATTTCAAAAAATCTAGTTAGTATTGTGTGTTCTGAATCCTTGTTAAAATAGGTATTTACTTTATAAACAGTATCTTTTATTTCTTTTTCAAAGTTCAAATTCTGTTCTGGATAAAAACTTTTTAAATATTCTGTGATTTCTTCATTGCTCATTTTTGAAAGTTTATTACAAAACTCAATTTTTAAATTTTCTAAAAATTCATATTCTTCATTAGTTAGTTCAATTCTATATATTTTTTCACTAGTTATATTTGTTTTGTTCTTGTCCAATATATTTCCTTTCTGTAGGTAGCAAGTAGCGACCGAAGGGAGCTGTTACATAACTTTCTAACGAAAGTATGTAACCCACTATGACACTTTCAAAACTTCGTTTTGGAAAGATGCCAATGGGCTCCTAGCGGAGGGCTCATAAATTATCTAATCTTGCGATAGATAATTTATGTTTGGCTTCGCCAAATCAAAATAATATTTTCATTTCCATTCAAATATTATTCTGAATACTGAAAAATTTTTCTGCTACCTAGCATAAAATTTTTTCAGTATCTTTTTGCTATGCTTCGTAAGAATATAGAGCAATACCTATATAGTCTTTTTTAGCATAACAAAAAGACCCATTAGGCACAACAAATAAAACTACCAATATTGCAATTTTTTTGCAAAGTAGTGAGTTTTACTTGAAACATGCTAATTGGTCTTAACCACTGCTGGACATTTTACATACTATTCATTCTAAACCAGCCAAAATATATTTCAACGCATTGGATTAGTAAGTTTCCTACAAATCTTAATTTTCAATTTAGGAGAAAGATAGAAAATATTTTATTGTATCCCTTACTAATCAGTGTTTTGTGTCTATTAATTTTTCAGTGTATTATTAAATACATATATTATATATCATCTTTTTATGTAAATGTCAATAAAATCCAAAAAATCAATTGAAAAAAGTCAACGTTACTGGTATAATTGACACATAATATTATTAAATTGATTGGAGAAGAAAACTATGATAGATATACATATGCACACAATATATTCAGATGGAGATAAAACAGTAGAAGAAGTTTTAAAAATGTGTCAAGAAAGAAAATTAGAATATATTTCAATAACAGATCATGATACTTGTAAACAATATGATGAGCAAGCATTAAAAAACAATAAAATCTTTAGTGGTAAGATTATAAAGGGGACAGAGTTACATGCAGTATTTCAAAATAAAAGTATTGAAATATTAGCATATAATATAAATCCAACCATAATAAATGAATGGTGTGAGAAATATTATTCAGAAGATAAATTAAAGGAACAACAAGAAATATTCCGTAAAAGATTATTTGATATATGTGATAAACATGGACTTATATATGATGAAAGTAAAATAAAAAAACCTAAAAAAGCATCAGAATATGTAGAAATACCAATTTACAACGAAGTAATGGCACATAAAGAAAATCATAAAATACTAGGAGAATTTACAGAATCATTTAGTATATTTTTTAGAAAAGGTTTAGCAAATCCAGAAAGTAGTTACTTTATGAATCATATAGAATTTAGACCGAAACATAGAGAAGTAATAGATATTATTCATAAAGCAGGAGGGAAAGCATTTTTAGCTCATCCATTTGAGTATAAATTTGAAAATACAATTGGATTTATAAATGATTTAAGAAAAGAATCAGAGTTAGATGGAATAGAGTGTTTTCATCCATCATCAGCAGATGATAATAAAAAGGACATTTTAGTAGAATATGCTAGAAAAAATAATTTATATATTAGTGGTGGAAGTGATTATCATGGAAATCCAAAGCCAGATATAGAGATAGGCATTGGAAGAGGTAATCTAAACATTTCTAAAGAAATTATAGAAGAATGGTTGTAATGAAAAATTTAGGAGGTCAATATATGAGTGAAGTTACAGAAAAAATAAAAGAAGAATTACTAATTAGATGTGAAAAGTCAAAAGAAAAAGATGGATACGATTTTTGGAATGAACATATAAAATATGTAGTTGAAAATGCAGTAAAACTAGCAAAAGAATATGGAGCAGATGTTGAAATAGTAGAATTAGGAGCATTATTACATGATATAGCAATGCCATCAGAGTATGGAGAAAGAGAACAACATCATATTTATGGAGCAGAAATTGCAGAACAATTATTAACGGAACTAAATTATCCTAAAGAAAGAATAGAGCTAGTTAAGAACTGTGTATTAAATCATAGAGGAAGCAAAGATAGACCACGAAATACAATAGAAGAACAATGTGTAGCAGATGCAGATGTAATAGCACATTTTGATTGCATACCATCATTATTTTCTTTAGTTTATAAAGAAATGAATTTATCTATATCAGATGGGAAAGAATATGTTAGAAAAAAATTAGAAAGAGATTATAATAAGTTAAGTTCAAGAACTAGAGGAATATTAAAAGATAGATATAAAAACATAATAGATGTATTATTTGTTAGTTAAAATTTAAAATAAGAAAGTAGGTAAATAATGGATTTAGAAAAGAAAGATAATAATTCCATGATTATTAAATATCAAAATACAGATAATGTAGTAAAAGATATATGTTCTATTATTGAATCAGCACAGAATTATGCTTATCAATCAGTAAATATTGCATTAGTAGAAAGAAATTGGTTTATTGGTTATAGAATTGCTGAAGAAGAATTAAAAGGCGAAAATAGAGCAGACTATGGTACAGAGATATTAAAAAAATTGTCTAAAGAATTAAAAAAAGAATATGGAAAAGGCTTTGAAATAAGAAATTTATACTATTTTTTACAATTTTACAAAACTTTTCCAAACATTTTGCACTCAGTGAATGCAAAATCTAATATACTGTCTTGGACTCATTATAAAACTTTGTTGCAGGTTGAAGATGTAAAAGCTAGAGAGTGGTATGAAAAAGAAACAGCTGAACAGACTTGGAGTGTAAGAACTTTACAAAGGAACATTTCTTCTCAATACTATTATAGATTATTGAAATCACAAGTTAAAGAACCTGTAATTGAAGAAATGAGAGAAAAAAACAAAGAACATTATTTAATGGACAAACTAGAATTTATCAAAAATCCATTGATAGCAGAATTTTTAGGGTTTTCATTAGAAGATACTTATACAGAAACAGAACTAGAAACAAGTATTATAAATAATTTACAAAAATTTTTAATGGAACTTCGGAAAAGGCTATGCTTTTGTTGAAAGACAACAACATATTCGTACAGAAAAAGGAGATTATTACATAGATTTAGTCTTTTACAACTATATCCTAAAATGTTTTGTATTGATAGATTTAAAAACTAATCAAGTAACACATCAAGACATAGGACAAATGGATATGTATGTAAGAATGTATGATGAATTAAAGAAAGCTAAAGATGATAATCCAACAATTGGAATTTTACTTTGTACTGATACAGATGCAGATGTTGCAAGATATTCAGTTTTACACGGAAATGAGCAATTATTTGCAACAAAATATAAAACATATTTGCCAACAGAAGAACAACTAAAAGCAGAAATAGAAAGTCAAAAAGCTATATTTGAAATACAACAACAAGAAAAAAATGAAAATAATGATGAGTAGGATTTATTAGAAGAAAACAACAAAATGCAGATATATATTTGGATTAATGATGATGTAAACTAAAAAGGAGCAATTTATGAAAGTAAAATCAGTAAAAATACAAAATTTTAAATCTTTTGCAGAAGAAAATAATAGGATAGATTTGGATAATATCAATACAATAGTTGGAAAAAATGAATCTGGAAAAAGTAACTTAATACAAGCAATTGGCAAATTAGAGTTAACAGGGATAAATGATACAAATTATTTTAAAAATAATAATAAAAATAATATGAAAAAGCCATCAATATCATTAGTTCTAATTCCATATAAAAGTGAAGAAAATATTTATAAATCAATAAAAGATACTATTATTACTATTAATGATCAATATGATATAGACATTGATGGAGGATTGACAGAAATAATAAGTAATGATAAGAATTTTCAAACAAGCAGAGAAAGAATGAACGAATTAAATAAAAATATTTATTTCAATGATGAAAATAAAAGAAAACAATTTAGCAATATTATTAAAATGATTAACAATGCTGAGTCAAAAGTATTTATAAATTATACATATATAGATAATATAATTTCATCATTAGAAAACAATTCAACTTATGAAGATTTTATACAATGTTTAAAAGAATGTAGAGAATATTTAATGAAATTCCATTCTATATTTCCACGATTTATTCTTTTAGATGATATTGGGCTTAAAACAAAGTATACACGAAAATATTTAGAAGATAATACACAATCAAAGCAAATGCTAAAGTATTTATTGAAAACTATTGGAATAGACTTTAATAGTTTAATGGGTTATTGGAAGCTGTCACAAGATGATGATAAATATAATTTTGTAGAAGAAATAAACAGTAAAATTGAAACGATAATAACAGAATTTAATAAATTTTACAAACAAGAGAAAGTAAAACTTAGAGTTAATTTTGATATGGATTCATTAAATTTTGTTGTTAAAACTAATAATAAATATTTGAATTTGAGTGAAAGAAGTAATGGGTTAAAATGGTATCTAAATATGTATATACAATTATTAGCCAAAACTCAAAAATATGATATAGAAAATTACGTTGTCCTATTAGATGAACCAGGAGTATATCTACACGTTAATGCACAAAAAGAAATATTAAATTTATTTGAAGATTTCACATCAAAGGATAATCAAATAATATATACTACTCAATTACCAAGTATGATATATCAAAATGATTTATATAGAACGAGAACAATTATAAAAGATGATTCGGGCAATAGTAATATTGGGAATAGATATTATTCATTGCCTCATAAAATGAGTTCAAAAAAAGAAACAATTACTCCAATTTTAACTGCAATAGGAATGAATATGGGATATAGCTTTACAGCTATGGATAGTAAAAAAGTAAATATAATAACTGAAGGAATTTCTGATTACAATTATTTAAAAGCTTTTTTAATGCAAAATCGCTATAAGAAAGAATATAATATAATACCTTCTTCTGGAGTTGATAATATTCATAATATTATTTCAATATTAATTGGATGGGGATATAAATATAAAATTCTCATTGATCAAGATAAAGAAGGAAGAAAGGAATATAAGGTTTTAACTAACAAATTATTAGTTGATTTAAATGATATAAAGTTTGTTGATGGAACCAACAAAGAAAATAATAATCTCAATTTTTCAATTGAAGGCTTATTTTCAGAAGAAGACAAAAATAATATAGGAATAAACAATGAAGACTATTCTGGTGAAAAAGCATATTATTCGTTAGAATTGCTAAAAAGGGTTGAAAATAATGAATATAAATATAGTGATGAAACACTTGACCATTTTGATAAAATCATAGGAAAATGGCTAAATTAAATGTGTATCAAGGAACTTGGAGTAGCTTATGCTACTCCTTAAATATTAGTTAAATATAAATTCTTTAAAAATAATTTCTTCAACTGAATATTTATAATTATTCATAAGTCCAGCCCATTTTAAAGGGTCAGTATCCTTCAAGTTCTCATCAATAGGATTTTTCTCTAGCATTTGTTTCATAAGTATTTCAAATCTTTGTTTAGCTTGTTTATCAGTTTCAACAATATGTTTCCTTAAAGTCTTGTTCATAAACATTATTATATATTCTGCTTTCTTATGATTTCTCAAATATTCTAATCTTAAATGACCATACTTTCCAATAATATAATCATTTTCGTAATCTTCCTTTTCCAAATATAAGTCAGGAACGAAAAAATCTCCTTCTTTGTGATAAGTTATCTCTAGCATAACTAAATCCTCCTAAAATTTAATTTCACTACTTTTAGAACTATAATTTTATATCTGCTAAAGCTGTCTTTTATAAAATATATTTTTAATAAAAATTAAAGTGTACTTAACTTAAGTCTACTGGGTTAGGAATATTGACTAAAGTCAAATTCCTATGCTACGAAGCAAGTTCTAAAGGAGGAAAAAGATGAGCGAAGAATTAGCATATTCTATTCACTTAGGTAGTGATAAAAACAAAACTACTAAAGCTAAAAAAGTTGCAAAAAACAATCCATCTGGAGAAACATCATTTGCAAACAATGGAATACAAAATGCAACACAGCTATCGAAAGTGAATAAACACAATTTAAGAGATTATGATAATAATAAAGATAATATTTACATTTTATATGGAACAGATAACTTATATCAAGATGTTCAAGACCTATATTTACAAGAATTTGAAGGAGCAAGACTAGAATATAATAATAAGCAAACTCGTAAAGATAGAAAGATAGATAACTATTTTAAGCATATATCACAAGATAAGCAAAAAGACTTGGCTTGTGAACTAATAATTGAACTTGGAGATATGGACTTTTGGAATAATAAAAATTTAGATTATAGAATGAATATGAGATATGTTTACAAAGAACAAGTATTAGACTTGATGAGAATTGTACCAGAATTTAAAGTTGCAAATGCAGTAATACATTTTGATGAACTATCTCCACATCTACATTTAGTTGGTATTCCTGTAAAAGATGGTTACAAGAAAGGTATGAAAAAGCAACCTGCAAAGTCAAAAGTATTTACAAAAGAGTCTTTGCAACGAATACAAGACGAAATGAGAGTTTGTTGTATAAAATCATATAATAAACACTATGAAAAGACTTCTATACTAAAACAAAAGAAAAAAGGAAGAAATCAAGATATAGATATTAAAGATATGGGAGATTACAGACAAATAAAAAAACAACTGGAACAGAAAGAGAAAAAACTAGCAGAAGCCAATAATCAAACTAAAAAACTAGATAATACAACTAAAGATATAAAAACCATACTAGATAATTTAAAACCTACTAAACTAAATAAAAATAATATGGTTATTTCAAACGAGGATGTCCAAATAATAAAAGATTACACAAATAAGGTAAAAGATACTACTAAAACTATTAGAAGTGTAAATGACTTAAATATGGCGATTAAAGATTTTGAACATTCTGCTTTTGAAATAGAAAAGCAAAATCGTTCACTTAAATATGAAATAGAATTAAAAGATAATGAAATCGGCAGTCTAAAAAATGAAATATCTACTAAAGATAAAATTATAGGCAAGTTACAAACTGAAAAAGAAAAACTAAAACAAGAATTGCAGAAATTTAAAGCCTTTTGGCATAGTATTATGAGCCACTTTCATAAACGAATTTGCTATGATAAAGATAATAACTATAAAATTGTTAGTGATGACCTATATAAAAATGGCATATTCGACAACAATGATAATGAAATTGCAAATAATATTGCTAGAAAAGTAACTATACCAGATGAAAACAAACTAACTAAAAGTAAAAAGAAAAATAATGATACAAGATTTTAAAAGGAGGAAAAAATCTATGAATAATGAATTACCAAAAACAAAAATTGATAAAAGAACAGGTATTGAATATAATTTAGAGGGAGATTATTATATACCAAACCTAGCAATACCTAAACAAGAAAAAATTATTTTAAATAAGTATGGAAGAATGAGATTGAAATATTTGAAAGAATACAAAAAAGCTGATTATACTATAATGCTAATGGAGGGAACATTAAATACATATCTTAAGAAATACAAGAAACAGCAGATATTAGAGTACAACAAATTATTAGCGAGTTAAAAGCTAAAAGCGATTTGACAGAAGATATGAAAAATACAGATATTCTTTATTGGGTAGGAACTATGAACTCTATAAAAAGTCAAGCTGAGGAAATTGTTTTTAGTGAAATTATATATGTATAAGAATAATTTACAGAAAAAATAAAACAAATATTCGTAATAGTGTTGAAAAAATAAAAAATGTATGATATAAAATAATAAATGAAAGGAATAGATTAAATAATGAGTAATCAAAATATTTTAAATTTTATAAATAAAATAAAAAAACAATATTCATTAGAGGAAATATTCAGTATTTTAATAAATTGCTTTTTAATATCTAAAATTAGAACAGAAGAATTTAATGGAGATGATATATTAAAGAATGTTTATCCATATATTTTTAAAGAAATCGAATATGATTATGATAGTGAAGAAGCAATAGCTTTAATAGATTATTTTTCTAGTACAAATGAAAATGACATTGTTGGTTATTTATACGAAAATACAATGTCATCAGAGTATAAAAAGAATTGTGGTAGTTTTTATACTCGCTCTAATGATATTATCGATTATATGATTAATAATGTAAAAATAGATGAAAACACACATATACTTGAGCCTTCTTGTGGTTCTGGCTTGTTTTTAATAAAAATTATTAGAAAGATTAAAAACAATAGTAAAGAATTAAATAAGGCATTATTACTGAAAAAAATTTTTAAGAATATTGAAGCA
>CARFUA010000014.1 GCA_948976265.1 uncultured Clostridia bacterium | reverse complement strand
ATGCGAATGAGCAATTCTCCCCTGGATTCCATACTTTTTCGCCATCTTCAACACCATAAAATTCTTACTCGAAGAATGCAAATGTATCACTTTATAATCATGATGCTCTTTAAAAAATTTTTCCAATGCCTTTTTTTGTTTCAAAATATCTAATGGCGTTCGAAACCATACACCTTTCAATTTATAAAACTTCACATTAAGTTCTTTCAAAACATTTTCCAGCGGATACGTTTGTCCATCATCCAACAAAAGAAACTCGATTTCACATTTATTCTTATCCATATTTTTCACAATTTCCACAGCAAACTGCTGAATTCCACCATGGCGCATTCGGTCAATAAAATATAAAACTCTAGTTTTTCCCATTTTCCAAAGCTCCTCTCAAAAACGTTTTCGATTCTTCCCTAAACTTCTCCAATTTTTCATTTACCCAATCATAATCAATCTCTTTTTCCACTAATTCATCAACCGCTTCATTTCCCTCTAACATTCTGTCACTCAAATTCACAATCTTAAGCAAAGAATCCAATCTTGAATTAGTCGAAACCTTTGACTTATTCTGATAACGTCGAAACACAAAAAACTTCTTCTGATGAATCAAGGAAAACACCGTTCCATGAAACGAATCTGTACACACAAATTCTGCATTTCGAATCAAATTCAAAAACTCACTTGGTCCCACATCAAATGGCGCTTCATCTGCAAATTTATCGCTATATTTCACATACTCATCCAAATGATTCAAAGAAACAATTTTAAAACCAGTTTTCTCTTTCAATCGTTCCGCAAATTTTCGATATTCTACCGTCTTCCCTAAAAAATAACAGAAAATATATCTTTCTTTTATCAGCCTTTCCTCTGCTTGAATTTCTCTCCATTCTTCTTGGTTAAATAACAACGTTGGGTCACAAACCAATTCTGCTTCTCTTCCCGTAAGCTCTTTTACTAATTGTACCCCCTTATCTTCTCTTACCGATAAATGCTCAATTCGATTCAAAAAAGTTTGATATTGTTTCTTATATTTTTCTGGCACACTCGATACCCCAAAACTCGTTGCAAACGAAATTTTATTTACTTCTTCTGGTACAAAATTAAGCGTATAATAATCTGCCACAATATTAACTGGAAGCCATAACTGGTCACTTCCTACCAAAACATCTGTATAATTTCCTTCTTGACAAATCGTTTCTATTTTATCATAACTTTTCGAAAGATGAAACTTTTTTTCAAATTCTTTAAATTTTTGATTTCTAATTTTAATATTTTTTCCCAACTCTCCATTGGCAAACTTACAATACAATTTTAATTTCACCATTCCAAATTTCGCTTTAATAAACGAAAAATTAAACAACTGACTTTTATAATATTTTCTTTTTCCTTTTGAAATTTCTGAATTCAACTTTTCCAAATGAATCGTTTCATTAGGAATTCCCCAATCATCCAAAATCTTCTGTGTTGCATAAGCTTGCAACATACTTCCATAATTCTTTTTAAAATAACAAGACACAATTCCAACTTTTTTATCCATACTTTCATTCTCCTTCGTTTTCTTTTTCCAATTTTCTCATTTCTACATCTGTTCTAGATTGTTTGAATTTATACATATCCGCCAAAACAAACAAGATTGGTGCAATCGCTGCTTCATGGCGAACCCATGAGCCAAAGTCTGGCTCAAACGTCGCAGAACCACATAAAAATCCCAAATAAACATACAAAGCCACATTTTTCGATTTATGATTCCTTTTAATATTTTTCAACGCCATAATAACATAAAACGTTACCATGATTTGATAAGCAACATACGGCCAATACTTTGGTCCAAAAGTAATTAATTCAACTGGCACCATCATACGAACCAACATCAACAAATAATCCAAAGTAAATAATGGCAAATTCGAAGCATCTTGCGTAATCCAGTTACTAATATCCGTTTTGGCTAATGTTTCTCTCGTCCTTACCCTAACCAATTCTTGATATTCCTCTGGCATTGCCGTTTTAGCCACTGTTAGCAATAAAAAATATCCCACACCAAATGCCACAATAACGGTTATAATATCCAATGCTTTTAATCTATCTTTCATCAAAATAAATGTCTTACAAATCCAAGAACTTCCTAACATAAATAAGGCAATCAATATGTAATACGTTCGAAAAGAAAGGGAAGCCCAATACAAAATCAAAAAGCAAAAAATATATTTAAAATTATCTTTCAGAGCTTTACTCGTAATCACAACATACATCA
Organism: uncultured Clostridia bacterium; assembly: GCA_948976265.1. Taxonomy (GTDB): domain Bacteria; phylum Bacillota; class Clostridia; order TANB77; family CAG-508; genus Scatovivens. The sequence continues at coordinate 40,416 of CARFUA010000014.1, read as the reverse complement.
AAACAAAATATAACATCTGTACTGGCTCTTTTGCCATATTAAAATCAAATATATTTAATATCAAAATAGTCAGCACCAAAAATATAGCTTGCAACACATTTAATTTCTTTCTTAATGAAAATATAATAGCAACAAGCATAATATTCCACAATACCGTTATATAAACCTCAAATTCCTCGTAACTAACCAACTCAAAAAAATTAATATTTTTAAATATCATTGCCGATTTTTGCGTTGCTCCCATTTCTTCTTCACTAATTTCTTCATCATACAAAATCGAATTTTGATTATTAATCATCGCAACCATTCCATGTCCAATACTCATATTCACAAGAACTTCCTTCATAATCGTATGTCTTACCACTTTGGCTCCTGCTATTAGAAATATCATTGATATGATAATAACCGTTGTTTTTACAAAAAAATTCTGTTTTATTTTCATCTGTAACTTCTCCTAACTTTTATAAAGATAGCGGACTTTTAACCAAATTGTAAGCCCGCTATATTTCGTTTCATTATTTTGCTCTTTTATTATAATAGGTATTGTAATATTTCTTGTTGGCATCTGGAATCTTGTTAATAACTGTTCCAATTACATCTCCACCAATTTCATGAATATTATTCTTAATTTTATTTAACTCGTTAATCTCTGTATTACCATGTTTCAAAACAATCATATTCGTATCTACCATTCTTGAAATAATAAATCCATCTGCAACCACAGATACTGGTGGTGTATCAATAATAATCATATCAAATTCTTTTTTCAAATCTTCCAAAGCTTCCCCTAATTTATTCGTTGATAACAATTCTGAAGATTCCATTCTTTCACTACCAGACGCAATAACATATAAATTATCAATTCCTGTTTCATTTACAAAATTAAATATCATTGGTTTTGTTTCTTCTTTTGCTTTTTCTATTTCTTCCGTTTTAGGAATTAAGTCTGTTTTCTTTGTTGACTTTCTTGTTGTTTTCTTAGTCGTTTCTGCTTTTGCTGTTTCTTTCTTCTTCGCTACGCGTTTTCCTGTTGTTTTCTCTTTTTCCTCTTCTTTTTTCGCAACTCGTCTGCCTCTTGTCTTCTTTTCTGGTTCAACTACCACTTCTACTTCTTCCATCTCTTTTTTCATTGCCAAAAATTTCATCTTTGCTTGATCCTCTACTGTAGCATTAATATAATCTTCTTTATAAATAATCTTCGCAATTCCTGGTATTTTTTCTATTTTGATAAACTTATTAATCATGCTCAAACCTCTTGCCAATCCTTTTCGTACCACTCTTCTACCTTTAATCGCAATCATATCTGTATTTTCTTTATTAGCTCTTAAAAACTCTGACAAACCTGGAATTTTTCTTACTTTAAATAGTCGATGTTGTCTTCCTCTTCTCATATCCGCATCAATAATTAACGTTTTCTTTCCTGTATTTGCAAACGCAACTGCTAAATTAGCGGTTAGCCAACTTTTTCCTTCTCCTGGCAAACTACTTGTAATTCCTACTGTCTGTAAAGTTCCTTTATCATACATATATTGCAAATTCGTTCTTAAAATTTTAATACTTTCTGCATATGGTGATTTCGAATCCTTCAATGTAATCAAATCGCCATTTCCACTATATCTTGGAATGGAAGCCAATGTTGTTAATTTTGTATAACGTTTAATTTGTTCTGAATTAGTTACAGTATTATTAAAGATAAACATCACCATAACAATCAAAGCAGCTACTACAAATCCAATACCAGCAAATACTTTTATACTTTTACCCATATTCATATTAATAGCGCCACCTGGTACCAACGCCTCATCCACAACATAAATATTATCAATTTCGTAAAATTTCTTAATTTCCTCTGAAAATACCTTAATAAATTCATTTGCAATTTGTGCCGCTTGTTCTCGATTTGTACTTCTTGCTGTCACTTGATAATACACCTTTGTTACTGCCGTCAAATCAACTGAACCACTTAATTGACCTGGCGTCATATTTAAGCCTAAATTTTCAATAACTTGATTCACAATCAAATCACTTTTAATCAAAGCAGCATACGTTTCTGATAAACTTGATGGCATATTTAATTCACCTGATGTTACTGTAGCCCCTGTATTAATTGATTCCTCTGTTCTAGCACAAATCAACTTACCACTTGATTCATATACTGGAGTCGTAAAATATTTAATTTTCACGCCACCTAAAACGGCAAACACCAACATAACCACTATAATAAATATTTTCTTATCCCAAAATAATTTTAAAAATTGTTTTAATTCTAACTCTTTAATAACAATCATCTCCTTTATAATATATTTTTAAATATTCTTTTTCTACTTTATTCATATTATGATTTGCCAAAACTGTTTCTTTCGCCTTTTGTCTCATAGGCAAATCATCAATTGCTCCATTTTTTATCTTTTGTATGATATTTCCATATTCTTCTTCTGTCTGACAAACAAAACCATTTACGCCATTGATTATCACATCTCGATTTCCCATAACATCACTCACCAGACAAGTTTTTTCAAAATACATTGCTTCCAACAATGTAATTGGTAGACCTTCCCATAAAGATGGTAAAATGAAAATATCATTTTGATATAGTTGCTTCATTGTTTTTTCTCGGTCACACCAACCTTTTATTGTTATATTGGGCGATTTCAAACAATCTCTTAATTCCCCATCACCTAGCCAAGAAAATTGTATGTCTGGAAATTTCTCAGCAATCTTTTCAAATAATTCTGGATTTTTCTGGTGTCCGATTCGCCCTACTGTGCAAATTTTCAAATTTTGCCTATCTCTTATTGGTTCTGATTCTTGTGCAATATATCGTTTCATCTCATCAATTTCTATACCGTTACTTATGTACACGCAATTTTTCGTCAGCCTTTTTGCTTCCTCATATTCTCCTTTAGAACAAGCAATCGTCATACATTTACACTTTCCTAGAATTCTTTCAATCATTTTGTAACACTTTCTTTTTATTTCCGAATCATCTTTTTTACAAAATGCATAACTATGTGGCGTATAAAACAATGTCGCTTGTTTGCTCGAAATAGCAACTCTTCCAATCGCTCCTGCTTTGGACGAATGCATATGTACAAAATCTGGCTTTTCTTCTTTTATTATCTTTTTTACTTCAAAAATTGCTTTTACATCTTTTATTGGATTTATATTTCTCGTAAAATTTTTTACTCTTACTAATTTTATACTCTCATCAAAATATCTTTCAAAATCTTTTGGCGTTTGTTTTCTTGTTGAGTAAGCAATTGTTACATCCAATTCCTGAACCATTCGATTGGCTAAATTTACCATATAAGTAAACACTCCGCCACCGCATCGCTTCCACCAGATATAAAATTTTCTTTTTCCTCATTTAATCCTCCATGTATTTTTATCTTTTTTCTTATAGTATCTTTTTCGCAAAATGGTTACAATTCGCGAATTTATAATTTTACGTTATATTCATTTTACCACTTTTTAGAGAAAAAATCAATAGTTTTTTGTAAATTTATGTAAATTTTACATAAATTTTGTTATTTTAACCTATATGACTGCACTTTTTAAAAACTTTTTGTAAATATTACATAATCTTTTTACTAACTTATCCACAAAACTTCTTTTTTTAGGGTTGTGGATAATGTGGAAAACTCTGTGAATAACTAAAAAATCTAGTCTTTTTCCTTCCCTCATTTTAGCAATCACGCTTTTTATAAAATTATTATTTAGTTAACAAAATATCATCACTCCAAAAAAACTAGCATTTTCTTAAGAAAATACTAGTTTTAACGAATTATTTCACAACAATATTATAAATTTTTTCCTTCACATAGATTTCTTTTACAATCGTTTTTCCTTCCAAATTCTTTTGAACAACCGAATTTTCATGAACCATTTGTTTAACTTTTTCTTCATCTTCGTCCTTTGAAACCATTACCACTACTTTAACTTTTCCATTGATTTGAACTGGAATTTCAAGAATATCATCAATTGTTTTTGACTCATCATAAACTGGCCAAGGCGTTTTGGCTATTGTTGCGGTTTCGCCAATTTCTTCATATAATTCCTCTGTTATATGTGGTGCAAATGGATTTAACAATTGCAAAAATGTTTTATATTCCACTTTTGCTAATTTTTTATCTTTATAAAATTCATTCACCATTGTCATAAATGTTGCAATCGCTGTATTAAACTTCATTTCTTCAATATCTGAACTTACTTTTTTAATGGCTTTATGCATCATTTTTTCATGCTCTGGTAAATAATTTTCTTCCTCTACCAACATTTCTTTTAAATTCCAAACACGGTCCAAAAATTTGCCACAACCACGAATACTTTCCATCGACCAAGCAGCCACCTGGTCAAAAGGTCCCATAAACATCTCATAAACACGGAATGTATCCGCCCCAAATTCTTCAATAATATCATCTGGATTGATAACGTTTCCCTTAGATTTTGACATCTTTTCGCCATTGGTTCCCAAAATCATACCATGTGAAGTACGTTTTTGATAAGGCTCTTTGGTTGGCACAACGCCAATATCATATAAAAATTTATGCCAGAATCTTGAGTAAAGCAAATGAAGCGTTGTGTGTTCCATTCCGCCATTGTACCAATCAATTGGCGACCAATATTCTAAAGCCTCTTTTGAAGCCAATTCTTCATCATTCTGTGGATCCATATATCTCAAAAAATACCAAGAAGAACCTGCCCATTGTGGCATCGTATCAGTTTCACGTTTGGCTGCATTTCCGCAATGTGGACAAGTAGTCTCAATCCAATCCAACTGTTTAGCAAGCGGTGATTCACCATTTTCACTTGGCTCATAATCTTCAATTTCTGGTAACTTCAATGGCAATTCTTCTTCTGGAATTGGCACCCAACCACATGTCTCACAATACACCATTGGAATTGGCTCACCCCAATATCTTTGACGAGAAAATACCCAATCACGTAATTTATAATTTACCTTTTTCATTCCTAGTTTGTTTGCTTCAACATATTCAATTACTTTATCAATAGCTTCTTTCGCAGAAAGTCCATTAATCCAGTCAGAATTGGTAGCCACTCCATTTTCTACATCAACAAATGGTTCTTTTTCCAAATCCATTGGCATTGTGTTATCTTTCGGTTTTATAACTTGTTTGATTGGTAAACCAAACTTCTTAGCAAATGCAAAATCTCGCTCATCATGTGCTGGAACTGCCATAATCGCACCTGTTCCATAAGTACTTAAAACATAATCCGAAACCCAAATTGGAATTTTTTCATTGTTAAGCGGATTGACAGCTTGCAATCCTTTCAACTCTACTCCTGTTTTTTCTTTATTTAATTCACTACGCTCAAAATCTGACTTCAAAGCAGCTTTTTGTTGATACGCTTTGATTTCCTCTAAATTCGTAATTTTATCCGCATATTTCTCAATCAATTTATGTTCTGGTGCAACCACCATATAGGTCGCCCCAAAAATCGTATCTGGTCTGGTCGTATAAATTAATAAGGTTTCATCTGTTCCGTCAATCTTGAAATGAACTTCTGCTCCTTCACTTCTGCCAATCCAGTTTTTCTGTTGTGCTTTGATTTTGTCTAAAAAATCAATATCATCCAAATCATCGATTAATCGTTGCGCATATTCTGTGATTTTTAGCATCCATTGACTTTTTTCCTTTTGCACAACGGGACTTCCACATCTTTCACAAACGCCATTTACCACTTCTTCATTTGCCAAACCAACTTTACATCCTGTACAAAAATTAATCGGCATTGTCGTTTTATACGCCAAACCTTTTTTGAATAATTGAATAAAAATCCACTGCGTCCATTTATAATAATTCGGATCTGTAGTATTCACTTCTCTGGACCAGTCAAATGAGAAACCAACCGCTTTCAATTGCTCGCGAAAATGCTTAATATTATTCTCTGTTGTAATTTTAGGATGAATGTGATTTTTAATCGCATAATTTTCAGCAGGAAGTCCAAATGCATCAAACCCAATTGGATACAACACATTGTACCCTTCCATTCTCTTCTTTCTTGCAATAATATCTAAAGCGGTATAGCTTCTTGGATGTCCCACATGCAAACCTTGCCCAGATGGATAAGGAAATTCGATTAATCCATACCATTTTTTCGGATTCTTAAAATCTTGCTTAGCCTCAAATGTTCCTTCTTTATCCCATTTTTCTTGCCACTTTTTTTCTACTTTTTTAAAATTATATGACATACATTTTTCCTCCCTTTAAACCTTTCCCTTAATGGCTTTATTATATATTATTTTTAAGAAAAATACAAGCCAAAATTTATAAAAGAGCAGATAAAAGCCAAAACTTTATATCTACTCTCTACCCAATAATTTTTTTCCTTCTTCCCCTTATATTCTAGGTTTTGGATATAAATTATCCTCTTGCAATTCTTCTTGAATTCTTAATTCTTGTTTATGTCTTTGTTTTTCAAACTCTCGATATGCTTTTCTTTCCTCTTTCGTTTTTCGAATTTGAGCTTTATGTTCTAATCTCTGATTCTCTCTTTGTATTTTTTGTTGGATTTTTGCCTCTTTCTTTAAAATACGTTCTTCCTCAGAATCCCCAATTATTGACTCAGCTTTTTTATTTTTAATGGAATCCCAAAAACGCATTATCTGCTCTTTTCGTTCCTTCCTTTTTTTCATTTTCTTCTCTATTTTCATATGGCGTACTCTTTGTGCTTCTTCCTCTTCTTCTTTTTCCGCTAGTCTTAGCATTTCATCAATTTCTACTTGTTTGCGAATCATTTCTTCTGTAATATGTTCTTGTTTTGACAAATCAATTTCTTCATAAGACTCTACCGAAATTTTGACCTTCTCTTCTTCCACTTCTTGTTTTGGTTCTATCTTCTCTAATTGAATTTTAACTTCTGGTGCCTCAAATTCTATTATTTTTTCCTTTATTTCTACTTCTTTTTCTTCTTCTTTTACTTCTACTGGTTTTTCCTGCTTCTCAGACACTTCCTTTTTTTGTTGCTCTCGAATCAAATCAAATTTACTTTTTTCCTGCGTTTCTACTTTCTGAATCACTGGTCTTACAATTGGTGTTTCGACATTCCTAATCTCAATATTGGATTTTAATACATCCAACTTCTTGCGATACTCTACTTCATCTCCCTCTAATTTTGCCATCTCATTTTCAAACACATCTCGAATAATATTATTTTCTTCCAAATTTGGAACACTTCCTGATTCAATCAACTTCACGCTTTCTTTTTTCGTTTTATATTTTTGTATATATTCCTTAACATCTTGTGACTTACTTCTCAACTGATGAACCAACTTAAAAACTCCCTTTTTCACAAGATACATTCCTTTTAAAATACCTCTTTTGATAACAATCAGTCCTGCCACTATAAGCAACCAAACTGTTTTCAAAGCACTCACTATTTTTCCAAATAACTTCAAAGCCTTACCTAAATTTCGAAAAATCATTTTTCCTGTTTTTAAAATCTTATTCCATCTTTTTTTAGCATCCATTTTAAATGTTACCATTTGTTTTTTCAATCGTGTATCTGGAACTTTGTTGAATCCTACTCCAATACAAGCTCTCGATTGAGTATTAATTATTTCATAAGCTTTTCTAAGATCCTCTTTTTTCGTAATTCCATAAGAAGACAACATTAAATTCAAATCACATACTTTTGCCAACTCGCCTGTCTCTGGAGCTTCCAATAAAGAAACTGTATCAAAAATAACCACATCATAAAAAACTTTCAAATCTTTAATCAATTGCCTTACTTTTTCAAGTTTCATCAATTCCATTGGATTAGGTGGCACATTTCCAGCTGTAATCAAGCTCAAATTCTTGATTTCCGTATCATGAATAAATCTTGTAATTCTCTCATGAATGCGATTTCCATTTGAATCCAAATCAGACAAATAATTCGAAAACCCTAAATCATTTGGCAAACTAAAAATTTTAGCCATTCTTCCTCTTCTCATATCCGCATCAATTAAAATTACCTTTTTGCCTGCTTTTGCAAACTCAATTGCCAAATTAGTTGCAATATATGTCTTTCCTGTCAATGACTTAGGACTGGTCACAAGAATACTCTTGCTTTGCACATCATTACTATTGACAAACTGTATATTGGTCATCAACACCTTAAATACTTCACTTTTGTGAGCTCTTATGTTCCTAAGTGTCAATTTCTTTTTGGCAATTAACTTTACATACGGAATCGAAATTAAACTTTTTAATCCCGTAATCTCTTCAATATCTTTGCAACTTTTGATTTTTATATCCAATAAAAATCCCACTACAAAAAGCAAAGTTGACACCACAAATCCAACCACTAAAGAAATTAAGGCAACCAATATTACATTGCCTTCTCGTGCATAATTAGCACTATTATCAATTGGATAAACTTCTGAATCCTCATAAATATCCTTTACCATTTCTACGAAAACATTTGAAATCTCATCCGAAAGTCGTTTAATTTCTTGCTCATTTTCCCCTACCACTTGAATGGTTAATATCGTATGATCCTTACTTTTATCTACCACAATCAAATGGCTCAAATCTTGAACACGTTTATTCATTGCTAGATTTTCTATTACTTTTTCCAACAACGCTGAACCTTTTATCATTTCTTGATAAGTTTCAATTTTATCCGTTTCTTTCACCAAAATTTTCTGACTAGCAACATACTTCACATTCACCAAAGTATAACTTATGCCTGTTATCATAAAAATGAACGTGATTAAAATTATGTATATTTTCTTTTTCAAAATACCTTGTTTCAAATTTTCTAAATTTTTATTCATTACCAGTCCCCCTGTAATTTATAAAAAAAGATGCAAATCAGTTTCACTCCTTGCATCTTTTGTACTTTCCAAATTAATTTATATCTATTATACCACAATTTTCCAATCATTTCAATAGGTGAACATAATTTTTTTACAATATTTTTCACTTTTTTTGTAACTTTAACCCTAAAATACACATAAAAAAATAGGAATCCTACAAATGATTCCCTCTAAATAAAATCTTATGATACACATTTTTCACAAAATTACAAGTATTTATTTCTGTTTTTTGTTATCTACTGCTGTAGATTTATTTCTTATTTCTTTGTTTTACCCCTTCATACAAGACAATTCCACCTGCCACAGAAGCATTTAATGATGTAATTTGACCTTTCATTGGAATTTTTATCAATAAATCAGCATTTTGCTTTACCAATTTACTCATACCAAATCCTTCACTTCCAATAATGATTCCAACTGGTCCTGTTAAATCTTGCTCATAATAATCCGTTTTAGCTTCTCCATCTGTTCCGATAATCCACAAACCATTTTCTTTTAGATTTCGAATCGCATCCTTTAAATTATTGACTCTTGCAATTTTCATATACGTGGTAGCACCCGCCGAAACTTTTGTTACCGTGCTATTGACAGACGCACTTCTTCGTTTCGGAATAATAATTCCGTGAACCCCTGCCGTTTCTGCAGTTCGAATAATCGCACCTAAATTATGCGGATCTTCAATTCCGTCTAATAAAACCACAAACGGTTCTTCTTTTCTCTCTTTTGCCAATTTTAAAATGTCTTCTATTTCGCAATAATTAAACGGCGGTACAATCGCAATTACACCTTGATGATTTTCCTTTGTCATGCTATCTAATTTTGATTTTTCTACTTCAATAATTACAATCTTGCTTTCTTTTGCCTTTGCTATGATTTCCTTAATGGAGCCATGCTTTTCGCCACGCTCAATAAAAATTTTGTTAATATCTTTTTCCGATTTTAATAATTCTAATACAGCATTTCTACCATAAATTAGGTCATCATAGATTAATTGATTTTCGTTTGGTTGTTTCATGATTACTTCTTTCCTTTCTCCCATCTTCCAAAAATGCCACATGGCAATACTAAATCTGAATTTTTCATAGGAAGTCCTACTTCACCAGAGGTGATTTTACCTTTGTTCCTTTTTAATTTTAGACGCAAAATATTTTCCAAAACTTTGCTTGAAATGCCTGTTGTATAAGAATTAATCAAAAAGAACAATGGATTATCTGATAATACTTTTTCACATAATTCCACTAAGTTCGCAATTTGATTTTCAAACTGCCAAACTTCACCATTCTTGCCTCTTCCATAAGAAGGTGGGTCCATAATAATCGCATCGTATTGATTCCCTCGTCTGATTTCACGCTGTACAAACTTGACTACATCATCAATTAGAAATCGAACGGGTTTGTCTGACAATCCAGATGATTTTACATTTTCTTTCGCCCAATCGGTCATTCCTTTCGAACTATCCACATGGCAAACCGACGCTCCAGCTGACAAACATGCTACTGTTGCGCCTCCTGTATAAGCAAATAAATTCAATACTTTAATCGGACGATTTTCTTGTTTTATTTTCTGTATCATCCAATCCCAATTTACCGCTTGTTCTGGAAATAAGCCTGTGTGTTTGAATCCCATTGGTTTGATATTGAAGGTCAACTCTTTATAATGAACTCGCCAATTTTGTGGAATTTTCTTTTCCATTTCCCAGCCACCACCGCCAGAATTACTTCTATGATAACGTGCATGGGCTGTTTTCCATAGTTCTGGATAGGTTTTATCCTGCCAAATAATTTGTGGATCTGGACGAATTAAGCATACATTTTTCCAAACTTCTAATTTTTCGCCATTTGCCATATCTAATATTTCGTAATCTTTCCAATCTCTTGCTATTTCCACAATTTCTAAAATTTCCTTTCTAACTCCGTTTTTATCTCTTCTATCAGTGATTTCGGCGTTGAAGCACCTGCCATAATGCCAACTTTATCGATTGGCTTGAATGGAATCTGTTCCATATCTTTTACTGTTTGTAAATAATGCACTCGTTTACAATATTTATTCGCTATTTCAAATAGTTTTCTTGTATTACTACTTTTTTTCCCTCCAACAATTAGCATAATATCGCTATTTTTTGCTATCTTCATCGTTTCTAATTGTCGATTTTCTGTACTATTACAAATCGTTTTATCGATGATAACCTCTGCTTCACAAAAGTTTTTTTGGATTTCTTCTGCTAAATCATCAAATTTTTGACTCGAAAATGTAGTTTGTGATACCACATAAATTTTACCTAAATTTGTTTTTTCATACTCTATGTAGGCATCTAAAATATCATCCTCTGTTTCGATAATAGAGGCATTTTGTCCTGCAAATCCAAGCGTTCCAATTATTTCAGGATGATTTTTTAGTCCAATTATTAGAATAAAACTTGTTTCTTTTGCCTTTTGTACCTTGCTATGAATCGCTTTTACATTTCCGCAGGTTAAATCTTGAATTTTTAATCCCTTTCTTTCCGCCTTTTGATAAGTAGCAGGCGGTTCTCCATGTAACCTAAAAATAACGCTTGCCTGATTTGGAACTTCTTCTAAATCAGATACGGTTATCATTCCTTTTTTCTCTAAAGTTTGAATCACTTGTTCATTATGTACAATCTCACCAAGACAATAAATTGATTCTTTTTCCAATAATTCATTTGCTTGCTTAACAGCAAAATCTACACCTGCACAAAATCCTGCATTTTGAGCAATAACTACTTCCATTTCTTCTTCCTTTCTTGGTGGAAACAAACTGCGGTTTTTTATAATGTCTGTAATATCGTGATAAAATGATATAATAAAAACATCAAAAACATAACACAAATGGTTGTCCCAATCAGTAATATTCCAAAAAAAATCTTTTTCATAATTTCCTCCTTTGTTTTTTGTCTTATTAATATATATGTCAAAAAGGAAAATTTATGATTTATTTTTTAAATCCCTATTTGAAAAATTTCTGGAATCTCTTCAAATTCCATTTTTTGTTTTGTAACAGGATGCACAAAACTTAAATAATAAGCCCAAAGTCTTAACTGTTTTCCGCTTACCTCGTGTACCATATTTTTGGTCGCCATACAAACTATGCCCTCGAGAAGCAAATTGAACTCTGATTTGATGATGCCTTCCTGTCTGCAAATTTACTTTTACAATAGAAAGATTCGTTTTTTCATTATAATTTATTACTTCATAATCCAATACTGCCTTTTTAGCATTTTTGGTATCTTCTGATACAACGCTACTCTTATTGGTGCGTTCTGTCTTTAATAAAAAATCTTGCCAGGTATCCTTTGATTTCTCTAATTTTCCGTCACAAGTTGCTAAATACTTTTTAGTGATTTGTCGATTTCTAATTTGCTCACTCAATCTAGCAGCTGCTTTCGAAGTTCTAGCAAATACCATAATGCCACCAGTTGGTCTATCTAACCTGTGAACCAAGCCAAGATAAACCTCTCCTGGTTTTTTATACTTCACTTTAAGATAGTCTTTTACTTTAGTCAATAAGTCTTCATCTCCCGTTTTATCTGCTTGTGAAGGTACATTATTGGGTTTTTCAACAACGATGATATGATTGTCTTCATAAAATATTTTCAAATCTTGCATGTTTTACTCCATCTTTACATTGAATCTATTTTCTTATTTTATCATAAAATACCAAAAGAAACAAGCTTTTTTACTTTCTCAATTTTTCTAATCTTTCTTTTACAGCATCCAATCTGTTTTTATAATTTTCCAATTTAGCTTTTTCTTCTTCAATTTTAGCTTGTGGTGCTTTGGCAACAAATCCTGGATTCGATAGCATTTTCTCGCCTCTTGTGACCTCTGCTTGTAATTTTGCTTTCTCGTTTTCCAAACGCTTGATTTCCTCTTCTACATCAACCAACTCTTCAAACGGAATAAACACTTTCAAATCTTCCACTATAATTGAAATCGCATTTTCTGGAATTTCTTTCTCATCACTTTGTACCATAATTTCTGATGCAAAACCTAATTTACACAAAAACTCCTCTGATTCTTTTATCACGTTTTGTTTTTCTTTTGTCACAAAAATAAGTTTTGATTTTTTACTTGGATGAACATTCATTGTACTACGTACATTTCGAATTTCGACAATCACTTTTTTCAAAATTTCTAATACATTTTCTTCTTCCTCAAAAACAAACTTATCTCTTAGCATTGGCCATTTACTCATCATCAAATCCGGTGTTCCAAAACAAATCAATTGTGTATAAATTTCGGAAGTAACAAATGGCATAAATGGATGAAGCAATTTTAAAGCAGTTCCAAAAACATGGTTTAAAATATCACTTACAGCTACTTTTATCTTCTCATCTTCGTTATAAATTCTTGGTTTTACAATTTCAATATACCAATCGCAAAATTCGTTCCACAAGAAATTGTAAATTTTATCCAAAGCAACGCCCAAATCGTAATTTTCAATATTTTGCGTAACTTCTGATACCAATTTATCTAATTTATTTAAAATCCATTTATCTTCTATTTTTAATAATTCTGCATTATAAGCTTTATTTTTTTCATATACTTCATAGCAAAATTCTTTTACTTTTTCGTCATCTGCCAAATTCATTGTAATAAACTTCGCAGCATTCCAAATTTTATTCGCAAAATTCGAAGCTTGCTCCAATTTCTCTTTCGAAAAACGAATATCATTTCCCATCGTAATTCCAGAAATCACGGAAAAACGTAGGCTATCTGCGCCATATTCATCAATCACATCCAATGGGTCAATTCCGTTACCCAATGTTTTCGACATCTTTCGCCCTTGACTATCACGAATAATGCCATGAATTAGCACATCTTTAAATGGCTCTATTCCAGTAAATTCTAAACCTTGTGTCATCATTCTTGAAACCCAAAATGTAATAATATCAAACCCAGTTACTAATACATTGGTTGGATAATATCGTTTATAATCTTCCGATTCTTTATTTGGCCACCCCAATGTCGAAAACGGCCACAAAGCTGAACTAAACCAAGTATCCAATGTATCTTCATCTTGCTTTAAATTTGTAGAATTACATTTTTCACATTTTTCTGGTTCAATTTTAGATACATTAATATGCCCACAATCTTCACAATAATACGCAGGAATTCGATGTCCCCACCACAATTGACGCGAAATACACCAGTCTTGGATATTATCTAACCAATGAAAATACTGTTTTTCATAACGTTGTGGCACAAATCTTGTTTTTCCTTCTCGTACACTATCTGCGGCACGTTTTGCCAAATCCTTCATCGCCACAAACCATTGCTCCGAAATTTTCGGTTCAATCGTGTTTTTACATCTTTCACATTTGGCTACATTATGCGTATATTCTTCTTCCTTTACCAAAGCCCCAATTTCTTTTAATTTTTCGACAATTTTCTTTCTTGCCTCTAACAAATCCATTCCTTGATATTCTGGAATCAAATCTCCCATTTTGAAATTTTCATCAAAGACTTCAATCATTTCCAAATTGTGTCTTTTTCCTGCCTCATAATCGTTCATATCATGCGCAGGCGTTAATTTTACACAGCCTGTTCCAAATTCTTTTTCCACAAAATCATCTGCTACAATTGGAATTTCTTTATTCATAATTGGCAAAATACACGTTTTTCCCACCAAATTTTGATATCTTTCATCTTCTGGGTGAACCGCAACACCTGTATCACCAAGCATTGTTTCTGGACGTGTTGTCGCAACTGTTATATACTCATTTTCGGTTCCTGTAATTTTATAGCGGATATGCCACAAATGCGCATTTTCTTCTTTGTATTCCACTTCCGCATCAGAAATCGAAGTATTACAACTGGTACACCAATTTACCATTCTTTTTCCTTTATAAATTAAACCTTTTCGATATAAATCCACAAACTGTTCTAAAACGCTATCAGACATGCCTTCATCTAATGTAAAACGATTTCTTTCCCAATCACAAGAACAGCCCAATTTCTTTTGTTGTTCTTGAATCATACCACCATATTTATGTGTCCAATTCCAAGCTTCTTCTAGGAATTTTTCTCGCCCCAATCCTTGTTTTGATTTTCCTTCTTCCTTTAATTTTTGAACCACTTTCATTTCTGTCGAAATGGAAGCATGGTCTGTTCCTGGAAGCCATAAAGTATCAAAACCTTGCATTCGTTTAAAACGAATTAAAATATCCTGAATGGTTCCATCCAAAGCATGCCCCATGTGTAATTTTCCTGTTACATTTGGTGGTGGCATCATAATACAAAATGGCTCTTTGCTTGTATCTCCAGATGGTTTAAAATAGCCTTTTTTCTCCCAATCTTGATACAATTTTTCTTCAAAATCTTTCGGATTAAATTTGTCATTTAATTTGTGATAACTCATAAACAATTCCTCCTTAAAATAAACATAAGCCATCTCATCCACATAGGACGAAATGGCTTTAAATTCCGCGGTACCACCTAATTTAAAAGATTAGCAAATCTTTTCTCTTAAATGAGATTTTAACGTTTCTCAAACGAGCATAGCTACTTTCTAAAATTAGTTTCACTTATGCCAACTCCAAAGCTACCTTCTATCTATCTTTTCCATAAGAAGCTTTCAGCGCATCACTTCTTTTCTCTTGTCTGGAAGTCCTAGATTTACTCCTCTTTTTCATCGTTTTTATCGATATTGTTATTTTACACCTTTTTTTCCAAAAAGTCAATCTATTTTTTACTTTTTATTCAAGCACTGCTCCAATCATTCCAGCATCATTTCCTAAAATAGCTGTTTCAATTATGATATCTTCTCTTTCATTAAACAACTGTGTTTTTTCAAGAATCTTGTTCTTTAACCTTTGCAATAATACTTCTTCAAAATAAACAAAACTACCGCCTATCCCAATTGCTTCTGGTTCAAAAATATTGACTAAATTACAAATTCCTATGCTCAAATCTTCGATATATTCTTCTAATATCTTTTCTATTTTTTCATAATTTTCTTGCCCTTGTTTATTGTTTTTAATAAGATTCAATAAATCTTCTCCACTTGTTGTTTCATCATATCCTAACTCTTTTCGCAAATTATCTTTTAACGCTTTCATAGAGGCATATTGTTGCCAACATCCTTTTTTGCCACATTTGCATAGTTTTCCATTTTTTTCGATTGCCATATGACCTACTTCACAACCTGGTTTATCTCCTGTATCCAACAGTTTATGTTCAATGATAACCGCTCCACCAATTCCTGTACCTAATGTGAAAAATAAACTTCTTTTATATTTTTTCAAAAGTCCATATGCATCTTCTGCAATGGCTGCACATTTTGCATCATTTCTCATTTTTATGGGAAGCTTTATTTTTTCTTGTAACTTTTTTACTATTTCATAATTCTCAAACCCAAGACTGGATGCTTTTATAATTGTATCATGACTTACGGTTCCTGGCACAGACAATCCCATTCCTGTTATTTTATATTTTTTCATAAAGTCATTTGTTTGTTCAACAATATAATTTTCAATTGCTTTTTCAACATCTTGTTTTTCAGCACTCATCAGTCTTTTTTCACTTTTTTCTATTATCTTACCATTAATATCTACAATTCCAATCCCAATATGACTTCCACCAATATCAATTCCTATCTTCATTTTTTTCTCCTTTTTGAAATCTTTAGCGTCCGCCCATTCCGACCGCCGCCGCCACCGGCCTCCGCCTCCGCTAGAGAATCCTCCACCAGAACCTGAACCGCTACTTGAACTAGAATGCGCCGCTGAATAAGCTGATTTATACGCCGAATAAGCACTATTGGTACTTTTATTTAAGTCCCCTATAAATCCATTCGCAAATCTTGTATCTGACATCAAATATAGATACGTATAAGTCCTGTTATCCAAATTTTCCAATTGTGGATAAACCACTTTCAATTGTTTTACAACTTTATCCGAAATTCCAAAAACCGTAGCATACACCAAATATTTTTCCCATAAAACTAAATCTGGGATATCTTTGTCTTTCAGTAATGAAAAATCTTCCATATAATTTTTAAGCCCCGCCCATTGTTGTTTTTCTAGTTCTCCTTGTTCTGTTAAAACAGGAATTCGTTTCGCTGTTTTTGATAAAAGAATCGCACTAATTATCCATTCTAGTATAATTGGTGCCAAAAGCATTGATATGGGCGCTAAGAAAAGCCCACAACCAATCGTCACCATGATATAAATCGTTGATTTTGCTGTATATCTTGAAGCTTGCTCTCCTGCTACTAAATCATAATTTTGACATTCTTCTTGTGCTTCTTTAGCGTAGTTGCTTAAATCATTCATAAGCAATTCACATTTATCATAATGTTTTTGCATGCATTTTTCGATTTGCTCCATTGTAACGGTCTTTTCTTTTGGAACTCCAGCTGGCCATGTTAAAATCCCATAAACAAGTCTTTCCGTCTTTTTTAAAGCATTATCCATTGGTTTTAGCAAATGAATTCGAATGTCCTTTTTCCCTTCTTTTTCAAAAGAAATATAACCTTTTAAGCATAATTGCAATAGAGTAGCTGAAATAACATAATTTTCTTTTCCTTTCAGCTTTAAATAGTATAAAAATGCAGCATCTGCTGGTGTCGCGTCCTTTTCTCTTGGAATATCTCTAAAATATTTTCCAATCTCAATCTGGTATGGATTTTTCGGAAACGACTTCATTTTTTTCCAATAACATAATACTTTTTTTCCAAAAAATAAAAATACAACAATATAAATTACCGCTATTCCTATAATAATTGCCTTCGCTTTTCTTCTTTCGCGATTGGCTTGATTCGCCCATTCGGTTTCTTCGGCAATAATTTCTTCAAGTCTTCTTTGAGACGAATTTTTCACACTTTTTGAAAAAATCGGTTCTTCCACAACAACTCTTACTTCTAACATCGTTTGAGGCTCCAGACTTTTCAGTTCAAACTTCACAGTATCTTTTGAAACCCTAGAAATTTCTCCATTCAACGCTCCATGTGCCCAAACTCGCAAACTTTCCAAATTAAGCATTGGCTGTGGCAATTGAATGGTTCCCGTTACTTTATCTCCTGCCATTCCATTACTCGTTCCTATAAACTGCCAATACAATTCACTACAGTCCTCATACACCGAAACTACATTTTCAACTGTATAAGAAATCTCATATTGTTTTCTTGCAGAAGAATTATCCAATCCGACACCCCAAGCAATCTCAAATTTTTCATTTGAAACAGGTAATCCATAATAGCATCCTTTTGTTACATGATACATTTCTTTATAAATCTGTTTCAAAGTTGCTCCTGTATCCAAATCTTTTACTTTCACATTCGTTATTCCAGAATATTTTCTATTATCTAATTCAAAATCCTTAAACACCGTATTCGTTTCGCGAATAGTAATATCCCAAGTCTCAACAACTTCCATATCGCCATTCTCATTTAATTGGACATCATAATGCAACGAATTCAATCTTTGTGTTCCTGCAAAACAGCGATTTTGCAAACACCAAATAATTCCTACAAAAAATATTACAAATAGTATTTTTGGGTTTCTTTTCATCTTTCGTTTCTCCTTTTCTTAGACTTCTTCCAACATTTTATCAATTACTTTCGCATAAATTTCTTTTCCAATCGCCATTCCATTTGGCGCCAATTCACAAAACTTATGAATACACACCCTTGAATTTACCTCTATCACACAAACTTTTTTCTCTTTTGTTACCACCACATCTACCGAAGCAAATTTTAGTTCCAACGCATTGCCAGCCTGAATGGCAATATTTCTAACTTTTTCATAATAGGCATCATGACAGTCAATTAATACTGGAATCGCGCCTTTGCTCAAATTATGTTTCCAACCAACCATCACTTTTTTCCCTTTTTGAGGAATCCTTGCAAAATCCAAACCTTCGATTGGTTCTTCTAAATAACTCACTTGCTTTTCCACTAATTCTTGAATGGTTGATTTTCCATCGCCTATGACAAAAGGTTTCTGTTTTTTATAAAGATAAATCATCTCGCCAGCCAAAAATATGGCTCGATATTCATATTCAATGTCCAAATACGGACATACAACAACCGCTTCGATTTCTTTTTCAAAAAGTTCTTGCACCAACTGTATTTTTCTTGCCCTATCTTGGCACACATAAACATCCTTCCCCTGCAATGAATTATTCGCTTTTATAACTTGTTTTTTATCATTTTTCAATATTTCATTCGGTTGACTGGTTTCAAAACTTGGCATCATTTTTTGATTAAATAAAACTTGATGTTCCACAATCGGAATTCCATAATAGGTTAGCACCTCATAAGTGGAATATTTATCTTTCGCCAATTCTATAGCAATTTTAGGATTCAACTGAAAATTATAATTGACTAATTTTTTTTGAATCTTTCCCTTTTTTAAAATCGAAATCCATCCATACGAAATCTCTTCCTTTTCAATACCTTTTTCACTACATATTTCCTCAATGAACTGTTTTCTCATTCTCCATTCTTCCATTTTTAAGCTCCAATTTCTTTGTTTTTGATAAATTTATTATATAAATTTCGTAAACATCTGTCAAGTTATTTTAAGAATTCTTATTTTTAAGAAAAAAATAGAGAAGAATTTGAAAATTCTTCTCTTAAATAGGGCTCTCACCTTTTATTATATCATATTTATTCTACCTTAAATCCACTTCCCCCATCTTTTTTTATATGTTCTACATCCAATGAAACAACTGGAAATAATGCACACAAATTATGATTTGCAAATGTATTAGACCCATCTATTCCATACGCTCCAAAAGCACCTGATTCTACACAATATATACCAAAATAGCAAAAATCTTCCATTGCATTTATACATCGTGTAGAAACCCAATAAGTTTTACTTGTTTCGTTTTTGGGAACAATCATATCGAAATCAATCTCCTCTAATGTCTCTGAAAGTTCTTTGTTTCCCATGTAATAATACGTCTGATATGGCTGAATACTTGTCTCCGCCTGCAATTTACCGGTTTGAGGCTACCTTTCCATTTGCATCTGCTTCTGTTCTTCCTATCAAAACTTTCTGCTCACTCATTTCTAATCCATCAGCATTAGGATTTCCATCAATTACTGATAATGCTTCTTTTCCATAAATTAATGGATATTTACTAGCATCTTTTTCATACGCATTACTTACTTGATCATTTTCATTCAAATGCGCATAACTTGATAAATTCGTGTGTGAATAACCTGCTTTTATGGTGGCTAGCTTTTCTTTTTCGATTCGTTTTTCAATATCTCCTCTATTAATACTCCTTGCCGTTATTCCTTTACTGCTATCTGAATATAAACTATTACACGCATCATTCAACAATTTTACTCCATTATTATAGCCTTGCGATTCTCCTAAATACACCTCTCCACTTGTTGGTCCAGCTGGTACCATTTCTATCTTTCCTGTTGCCCTATCAATATTGAATACTCTCCAGCTACTGATATTGAAACTTTCTCCTGTTCCACTATTCAACTCGACATCATCTGTTTCTACCGTTTTATTACTAGAACAATATTCTGCCTGCCAATTATACGTTCCACTTGGATTGTAACTTACTGTTGAGCCAATTTCTAAGCCTTCTGGTATCGTAGGAGGCTCCATATTTTTTTCACCAATCTGCAAATTTCCTTTTTCATCAATCCAGCCTATTACCGTAGTCTCAGTTTCATAACTCAATTTTCCTGTTGGTTCAATGCTTAAAGTTCCTAATAATTTTCCGCCTATTTCTTCATATTTATCTAGCGCATTTATCACATAATCTTGTAGTGAACCTACTGCTCCATCCTCCCAATATTTGACTTTTAGGTCAGCTATTGCTAGTTCCAATTCTTCGATGGCTGTTCCTTTGTCATTTTTGGTAACAGCATCTTCTGTCCTTTTCAAAATTCCTTGTTCACCTGCTACTATTCTGAGTACCACACCTGCCAGAATCAGTAACACAATAATTGTTACAACTAGAACTATTAGTGTAATTCCCATTTCTTTTTTCTTTAATTTCATTCTTTACTCATACCTCTTCTTTCTTTTGTTTTCTCGTTATTTTCTTGTTTATTTTATCAATAATTTAAATTATTGTCAACAATTAACTATTTTGCTATGACATCATATATATATCCTATCGAACTATATGCTATAGCTTCTGAACCATGTATTATTAATATTTTCAAATAATATTCTCCTTCTAAATCACTAACATCCACATTAAGCTCACATGGTATTTTTACGCCATCGCTTATTATTGATTCCTTATTATACATTTCAAATTGCAATGGCAAATCATCCTTTTTTGAACATAGTCCAATATAAATATGTGTTGTTAAACCTGGATAATTTGCTTCAATTTCAAGTTGTGCTGATATATTCTCTATTTCTGTAACATCTATTGCATTTTTAGAAATCATTCCTACTATGTTATTTTTA
This sequence comes from uncultured Clostridia bacterium, assembly GCA_948976265.1. GTDB lineage: Bacteria > Bacillota > Clostridia > TANB77 > CAG-508 > Scatovivens. The sequence continues at coordinate 19,177 of CARFUA010000014.1, read as the reverse complement.
TGAGAAGCAGCTATACTTATACACCCTGCAACAAGTGTATCACTAACAAATGAATCCTGCCAATTACTTGCAAAATTTTCCCAACCACCTAAAATCTCTTGATTTGTTACTCCTTTATCAATAAGTTTAATTGGTTGCAATGGCTCTGTAACTTTAATTACACATTCTGCGAAAGCATTACTTCCATCTTTTAGTATTGCTTTGATTGTTGTACTTCCTTTTTTTAGAGCTTTGACTTCACCATTTTCTACTGTTGCTATTGTTTCATCTGCTGACTCCCACTCTATTGCCATATTGTTTACATCTTCTGAATCTATCGAATATTCTATCTTTTTTGTTTCTCCTACTTTCATTTTTAGCAACTCTTGACTAAAACGAATGCTTGTCGTATAAATTTCTACTGTCCTTTTGTCTTCTCCGTATTTATTCTTAGTTTCCACAGTTATAATGTATTCTTTTCCTGGTGTCAATTCACTAAATGTATGCTCTAATTCTGTTATATTTTCTACTTTTTGTAAATCTTCACCTGCTCCTTTTTCTTTTATTGAGTAATTTACTTTTAATTCTTCAGAATTTCTTACTTTGATATTTATTTTTATTTGTGTTCCATTCATTTGTTTTTCCAGTTTGGTTATTGTTGGCAATAATCTTTCTGCTTCTGTTATTTTTCCTAATTCATCATCTATTATTTTTGGAACTGTTCTATCTATTACAAATTGCCATCCATCTACAATCACAATATCCTCTTCTACTTCAAATCCTTTTTCATTCAAATAATTAGTCAAATATTTGTCTGAATTATATTTTATATTAGTCATTTTTCTCCAGCTAAATCTATTAATTCTATTTGCAGTTTTTCTTTCGCTATTGCCTTTTCTGTTAATTCTTTAGCCGTTTTAGCTCTGTTTAAAATTCCATTGTCTCCTGTTAATGTTCTAATACTCACTCCTGCTAAAATTAATAAAACTATTATCGTTACAACTAGTGCAATTAGTGTAATTCCTCGTTCCTTTTTCATTTGTATCCTCCTTTTCTTTCTTTTCATTTTATTATACAAAACATGACATTTAATGTCAATATATTTCTATTTTTATTTATGACATAATAATAATAGGTTAACCATAAGGAGGTTGATTTATGATAAAAGAAAAAAGAATATCAAAAAAATACACACAGGTAAAAATGTCAGAATTATTAGGGATTAGTTTAAGACAATATGTACGTATCGATAATGAAGAAGATTTACCTAGACGAGACATTTTAAAAAAATTAATTTTAGAACTTGATTTAAGTGATAGTGAGCTAGGACAATACATTCGAGAAATTACAAATAAAATAGCTTAAAAGAACGATTTGTATGTTACACAAATCGTTCTTTTTCTTATCCTGCAACTTTTCCGTTTTAACTTCACCAAAACATTTAACGCTTCAATTGGTGTCAATTCATTTAAATTGATTTTATCTAATTCATGGGCAATATCTGCAAATTGAAGATTGTACAAATCAAGTTGTCCTTCCACTTGTTTTTTATCTTCTTTTGGTTCTTTTACCTTGACATCTCCCTTTTCTAAGGAATTTAAAATTTTATTGGCTCTTTTGACAACATCGTTCGGAACACCCGCTAGTTTAGCAACATGAATTCCATAACTCTCATCGGTTCCACCTTCGATAATTTTTCTAAGAAAAATGATATCTTCTCCTTTTTCCTTGACCGCAATCGAATAATTTTTAATTCCTTCTATTTTTTCTTCCAATTGCACCAATTCATGATAATGCGTCGCAAACAAAGTCTTACACCCAATCTTTTCTGCAATATATTCTGCCACAGACCACGCAATCGAAAGTCCGTCATACGTAGAAGTTCCACGTCCAATTTCATCTAAAACAACTAAACTTTTTGGTGTCGCATCTTTTAAAATATTGGCCACTTCTGCCATTTCAACCATAAAGGTACTTTGTCCCATGCTTAAATCATCCGATGCACCAACACGGGTAAAAATTTTGTCAACAATTCCTAAATGAGCTGTTTTGGCTGGAACAAAACTTCCCATTTGTGCCATCAAACAAATCAAGGCTACTTGACGCATATACGTTGATTTTCCAGCCATATTGGGTCCTGTGATAATTGCGACTCGGTTATGCGTGATATCTAATTGGGTATCATTTTGTACAAAACTTCCGCTGTCTAACATGTTTTCAACAACTGGATGACGTCCTTCCTCAATTTCAATTACGCCACTATCATCGATTTCTGGGCAAACATAGTTATTATTTTCTGCTACGGTTGCTAAACTTGTCAAAACATCAATATTGGCAATGATATTGGCTGTTTTTTGCAATCTTTCAATATTTTTTGCAATCTCTTCTCGAATTTTGATAAATTCATTGTATTCCAATTGAATTGCTTTTTCTTGTGCACCTAAAATTTTATTTTCCATGTCTTTTAATTCTTGTGTGATAAATCTTTCTGCATTAGTCAAAGTTTGTTTTCGAATATATTCTTCTGGTACTTGGTTTAAAAAAGATTTCGTAATTTCAATATAATAACCAAACACTTTGGTATAACCAATCTTCAGATTTTTGATTCCGCTTTTTTCTCTTTCTTTTGCCTCCAATTTCAAAATCCATTGTTTTCCATCAATCGAAGCACTTTTGTATTCATCGATTTCTGGATTATAACCCATTTTAATAATGCCACCTTCTTTAACGCTAATCGGCGGTTCTTCTACAATGGCTTCATCAATCAATTTTGCAATATCGGTTAATTCATCTAAATCCTCATAGAATTTTTGCAATAAATTTGAATTGACATTGGATAGAATTTTCTTTAATTCTGGAACCTTCCACAACGAATTTTTCAAAGAAATCAAGTCTCTTCCATTGGCATTTCCATAAGAAATTTTTCCTGCTAATCGTTCAATATCATATACTTTATTTAAAATCTCAGTTACATCGCCTCTTAACATTAAATTTTCCTTTAACTCTTTAACGGCTGTATTTCTCGCTCTGATTTCCGCAATTTCTAATAATGGGTCATGAATCCAACGTCTCAAAAGTCTTCCTCCCATGGAAGTTGAAGTTTTGTCTAAAACCCACATTAAGGTTCCCATTTTCGATTTATCACGCATTCTTTCGGTTAATTCTAGATTTCGTCTGGCACTAATATCCAGCGACATATATTTTTGGACTTCATATAGTTTCAATGTATTAATATGCTCTAATTTCATTTTTTGCGTTTCTTCAAAATAATTCAAAAGTCCGTTGATACTCGCTACAGCTAAATTTTCGGTTGTTATTTTTTTCTCTTTTTCAAAACTGTCAACCACCTTATATTGTGACTCTATTTTCTCAATCTCTTCTGCAAATATTTCCTCGTTTCTTACCGTAACAAATGTATTGGCTCTATCTTTCATAATGGAAATTTCTTTTTCGCAAGCTGACATGGCTGGATTAATTACAATTTCGGATGGTGTAAAACGGGCATATTCATCTAACAATTTCTCAAAATTGTTTTCTGAAAGTTTGATTTCTGTTGCATAAAATTCGCCTGTACTAATATCACAAATGGCAATTCCATAATGAATTCCTTTTTTAACAATTGCCATGATATAATTATTTCGTTTTTCTTCTAGCATATTATTTTCAATTACTGTTCCTGGCGTAACAACACGAATAACATCTCTTTTGACAATTCCCTTCGCTTGTTTGGCATCTTCTAATTGCTCGCAAATTGCTACTTTATAACCTTTAGCAATTAATCTGGAAAGATACGTATCAACCGCATGATAAGGGACACCACACATCGGCGCTTTTTCCGCTGTTCCACAAGCTCTACCAGTTAATGTAATTTCTAATTCACGAGATGCTAAAATGGCATCTTCATAAAACATTTCATAAAAATCGCCTAATCGATAAAATAAAATACTATCTGGATATTCCGCTTTTTTTTCTAAATAACTTTGCATCATTGGGGAAAGTTCTGCCATCTTTTATTCTCCTTTATGTTTCATTTTTTGAAATAATTTCTGCTTTAAAATACCATTTGTGGTTTTCTGTCAACTTAATTTTTACCATGTCACCAATTTTGTAACCTTCTTTTGGTTCAAAAATTACAACTTTGTTGGTATCGGTTCGACCAGTGAACATGGATGAATCGTTTTTGCTTTTTCCTTCGATTAATAGGTTATGAATTGTACCAATATATTTTTCGTTGTTTTCCTCAACTTTCGATTCGTACAATTCTTTCAATTTATCAAATCGTTGATGTTTGATTTTTTCCGAAATTTGATCGTCTCTTTTGGCGGCTATTGTTCCTTCTCTTGGTGAATAGATAAACATAAAAATTTGTTCAAAATTGACTTTTCTTACGACATCTAATGTGTCTTCAAATTCTTCGTCTGTCTCTCCTGGAAATCCAACAATGATATCTGTTGACAAACTTAAATTAGGTATTTTCTGAATCATTTTATCAACTAATTCCAAATATTGCTCTTTTGTATATTTTCGGTTCATTTCCTTTAATACTTTAGAATTGCCAGATTGCAATGGTAAATGAATGATTCTAGAAATTTTTTCAAGCTTGGCAATGGCTTCTATGACATCGTCTGTAAAATCTTTCGGATGTGGGGAAATAAAATTGATTTTTTCGATTCCCTCTATTTTTGCCACTTCATATAACAATTTGGCAAAAGAATCAATTTCACTTGTAACTGTGCCATTTTCACGTTCCGTTCGCATATAGGAATTGACATTTTGACCTAATAATGTAATTTCTTTATAGCCTTGATTTGCCAAATCGTTGATTTCTGCTAAGATTTTTTCTGGTTTTCGACTTCTTTCACGTCCACGAACATAAGGTACAATGCAATAGGTACAAAAATTATTACAGCCATACATAATAGTAACATTGGCACTAAACTGACTATTTCTTTTAATTGGCAAATCCTCATAAATTTCACCTTCTACATCGATGACATCTCTTACTTTTTCGTTCTTTATCATCGTTTTATAAATATTTTCTGGCAAATTTTGCAAAGTGTGGGTTCCAAAAATAATATCCACATAAGGATAACTTTTCTTAATTTTATTGACCATTTGCTGTTCTTGCATCATACAGCCACCTACTGCTATCATAACATTTTTTTCTTGTTTCGATTTTTTGATTTCACCAATTTTGCCAAACAATCTTTCTTCTGCATTTTCACGCACACAACAAGTGTTAAAAACAATCATATCAGCCGATTGCCCAGCGCTTGCTTTTTCATACCCCAGCATTTCTAGCATGCCAGCAATTTTTTCGGAATCATTTTCATTCAATTGGCAACCAAACGTTGTAATTTGGTACGTCAAATGTTGATTCTCTAGTTTTTCTTTTACTTTCCTAATGAATTCATTTTCTTGCACGTTTTTGCCTCCTTATTTCAAACTACATTGTACAATATTTTTTGACAATTTTCAAGTTTTTTTGCAGTTTTCTGAAATAATTTTTTTCTTTCTTTTTTCCCTATTTATTCTTATTTTCAAGCAATTGCATACAAAAAAACGGAAATCATTTCAAATGATTTCCGTAAATATCCCCTACCTTTTATTATACCATATTTATGTAAATTTGTCAATTGACAAATTGGTGAATTTATGCTCTCACCTGATTTTAGTGATGGTTCCGATTGGTTACTAAAATGTTTCAATTGTAATATTTTCTTTAGAAGAGTATAAACTTATCATTCTATCGTAAATTTCAGAATTCGCTGGGACTTGAACTATTAAATCTTTTTCTATTCCATTGAAAATGTCATTACTTCCGTCTCTATCTATTTCACAATTACTAGTATTAATTCTGATAGTTCCTGTTAAGTTTGTACATCCTGAAAATGCTCCCCACATGTCCGTTACTGAATTTGGGATTTCAGGTGCTGTTGTTAGACTTGTACAGTTTTCAAATGTCTTCACCATATTCGTTACTGATTTCGGGATTTCAGGTGCTGTTGTTAGGCTTGTACATCTTGCAAATGTGTAATTCATATCCATTACTGAACTTGGGATTTCGGGCGCTGTTGTTAGACTTGTACAGCCTGAAAATATACCACTCATGTCCGTTACTGAATTCGGGATTTCAGGTGCCGTTGTTAGGTTTGTACATGTACAAAATGTGTAACCTAAAGCAACTACTTTTTTAAATTCTTCATCTCCCTCTGCTTTTATGTACTTTGGTATGATAATATCCTCAAAATCTTCTCTCAAATAAGCACAATCTATATCAAAAACACCAGCGCCTACATACTCCTGATTCGTTAAAGTATATCCATCTTCCATATTTTTGTATTCTATTGAATCATCAAAAATCCACAAATCCATATTAATTGGTTCACCATTGGATCCAATTCCTAATGTCTTATTGTTCTCTATGTTTTGCTCTGGATGTCTGTATTTTTCTGGATTTTCGTTGGCTTCTTCCAAAAATGGATCTTCCGCACTTTCTTCATTCCATTTTATGGAACCATCTTCTTGAATCGTACCTTTTATAAGTGCTTTTCCTTCTTCTTTGTTTCCTTCATATACCTTCACATTTTCTCCTGTGGATTTTGCATAAAAGTTTTCCGTCACAATACCTATTTCAAACTTGTTTTGAATATATTCTTTTGGACTTTCTAGCTCTCCTTCTCCCGTATATTTTTTGTCCCAATATTCCAATTTGTAATCGGCAACAACTAATTCTACTTGTTCTTTGGCGGTTGCCTTTTTATCTTTCTCCACAGCCCCTGTTACCCTATTTAAAATTCCTTGTTCTCCAACAATGATTCGCAAACTCACGCCTGCTAGAATTAGTAACACAATAATCGTCACAATGAGTCCAATCAGCGTGATTCCTTTCGTATTTTTTACTTTTTGATTCATTTTTTCCTCCTTAAAATCTTATTTTTATATACGCAAAAAGCAGACTTACAAATTAGATTTGTAAATCTGCTTTTTGAAATATATCTATTTTTGAACTTATAAAATTACTTGTGTGTGTACAGTCTCAAGGATTTTCGCTGTTTTTATGAAATTGTTTTTTGCATTTTTCTCTTTCATCTTTTATTTTCTCCCTTTTAGACAGTCACTTCTTCCTTATACTGTTTTTTTATTATAATAAACCTTTCCAACTTTGTCAACCTTTTTCAAAAAAACATTCTGTAAATCTTGTATTTTTCTCTATTTTATTTTATAATAAAAATAGGAGAAAACTATGAATTATTATGAAATATTAAATCTACCAAAAACTGCTTCGAAACAGCAAATTAAAAGTTCTTATAAAAGATTAGTAAAAAAATATCATCCTGATTTATATGCTGGAGATAAAAATTTGGCAGAACAGAAAATAAAGGAAATTAATGAAGCTTATGATGTTTTATCGCATCCTGAAAAAAAGTCAGAATATGATGCTTTTCTAGCAATACAATCTGAGCCAGCCATTGTATATTCCGCCTCCGAAACATTCTATGAAGAATCCGATTCTTCCTCTTCGGAAACAACTTTGTCTTTGACAAAATGGTTAACCGAAAAATTCAGTCAACTTGATAAAAAACAACAACTTCAAATTTTTACTGCTGTTTTTATCTTAATTTTATGTTTTTTTATGTTAAATTTGGTGGAAATGAAATATTATTTAAAACCTTCTGAGAATTCAATAAATCCTTCAAATACTTTGGAAAATAAAACCAACAACTTTATCGACAATTCCTTTGATGATAGCTTGAATTATCCTTATTCAGACGATTTTAGAAATTTTGATAATTTTCTTTATGATTTATTTACAACTTACGATAATTCTCTGGAAATTGATTCTTTTGTTGATTCCAATACGGCTTCGCCTTCTTTTTAAGTTCATAAACAAAGAGCACGATAAATCGTGCTCTATTTTTTATAACCTTAAATTTTGATATATCCACCAATTTGTTTGCTTTCTGCTACGCCATTCATGAAATCTTTTCCACCAACAACAATTGCTGTATCACCTGTTTCTAAAATTCCTTTTGCTTTTAATTTTTCAATTCCTTTTTCAATGACTTTATCTTTGTTTTCATCTTGTTCAACCAAAACTGGCTCAACATTCCAAGCAATTCCTAATTGATTGAATGTTCTTCTATTATCTGTCACAGCTAAAATTGGGCATCCAGCTCCCATTCCAGCTAATCTTCTTGCCATATCTCCAGAATTCGTATAACAAACAATGGCATTTACTTTCATATTTTTCGCAATCACACAAGTTGAATAAGCAATATTGTCTTCTAGGTTTTCTAATTTAATATTATCATTTTCTTCAAATTTTTTCCAGTAATCAATAGTTCCTTCTACTCTTGTCGCAATTTTGGTCATCGTTGCAACACACTGTACTGGATAATCCCCCATTGCACATTCTCCAGAAAGCATAATTGCACTTGTTCTATCATAAACAGCATTGGCAACATCACTTGCTTCAGCTCTTGTTGGTAATGGTTGATGTGTCATGGATTCTAACATTTGAGTTGCTGTAATCGCTGGTTTGTTTGCTCCATTGCATAATTTGATGAATTTCTTTTGCATAATTGGTGGTTCTGTAAAGTCAGTTTCTGTTGCCATATCGCCACGAGCAATCATTTGAACATCTGCTTTTTCTACAATTTCCTCCATATTGCTCAAACCTTCTACGTTTTCAACTTTTGTTACAATTTTCACATCTGTTCCACCATGTTCATCTAATACTCTTCTTACTTGGTTAATATCATCAACATTTCGTGTAAAAGATACAGCCACAAAATCATAATCATGCTCACAAGCAGTAATTAAATCATCAATATCTTTTTGTTTTAATGCTGGTAAACGAATTGCAGTTCCTGGTAAATTCATTGTTTTTCTGCTTCCTAATCCATTTCCATGAACTACTGTACATTCAATGTCGGTACCATTAATACTATCAACTATTAATTCAATTGCACCATCATCAATTAATACTTTTGCACCTGTTTTCAAATCTTTATATAATTCTTTATAGGATACAGATACTCTATTTTCATCACCAACAATATCTTCTCCACATACAAGCGTAAATTTTTGTCCATCTTTTAATTTAATTTTTTCATTTTTTCCTGTTACTAACATACCAGTTCTGATTTCTGGACCTTGCATATCAAGAATCATAGGAATTGGTAAATCTAATTCTTTTCTTAAACGGATAATATCTTCTGTTTTTTCTTGTTGTTCATCATAACTTCCATGAGAATAATTAATTCTACAAACATTCAACCCTGCAGAAAATAATTCTTCTAATCTTTTTTCACTAGCTGGTCCGATTGTACCCACTATTTTTGTTTTCTTTAAAACTTTCATTTTGATTCTCCCTTTCTTTTTTCATTCGATTAAAAGTATATCACAATTCCTATAAAATATTCAAGTCTTTTTTTGAAATTTCTTGACAAATTTCATTTTTTAAAATATCGAATCGACATTTCTCAAGAAAATAACCCCTTCTATAATATCCATAATCGAATAAATTAAAATGGCAACCCCAATTGCAACACCTATTGCCGCATGATTAAAGATAACAAAAATTCCACATAGCAAAATAAAAATAGCAACCACCAATGCCCATTTCCATTCATTAACCTGTAAAGATTTTAATTTCGTAACCAAGCCTAATCGCATTAAGCCACTATATAAAATCCAAATTCCAATAATAATTCTAAAAATCGTTGCAATCGTTTCGCGATAAGCAATGGTAACTACGCCAATGATAATGGCTAGTATTCCAAAAATCATTTCGTAATTATAAAAATCATAGGTTCCTTTCGCAACAAAATAACTAATAAGTTTCACAATGCCAAAAACAATAAAAATTGTTCCCAAAACATAAGCCACAATATGCATAATTGCATTGGGATTAGCAATTAGCATTAATCCAATAATGGCTGTAACAACAGACGTTATAATGGACGTCCAACCTGTTTTTTTCAAAAATTCTTCCATCTAAAATTCCTCCTTTAATAAAAAACTAAAATCTTTTTCTTGTAAAATTTTTTCAGCTAATTTATGTAATTCATAATTTGAGACTTCTTCAATGAATTCTATGACTTTGTCATAATGATATTGTATGGTGGTTCCTTCTACATATTTAATATATTTTTGTACTTCATTCGGCACTTTTGTTATCTCATATTTTTGTATTAATTTTTTAGTTAGGATATTAAAATCGTTCATTAAAATAGAACGCTCTATTTGTCTGTGTTCTGGAAAATATTTATTATAAAAAACACAATCTGCCAATAAATGCAAAAAATATCCTTCATCAAAACTCGAATCCAATGTTTTATCTAACAAAAAATGATATAAATCGGTATCAGATGAATAACAATCCGAATAATGCGTTTTTCCTTTTGGTTCTACACTATCTGGGTAAATCGTACCACGAATAAATTCTTCTTCGTTTTCTATACTATGCTTTTTTATATATTCTTTAGCTAAACATAAATGTGTCATATAACTTGGCATATCTTTTCTCCTTTTTGGCATTATATCGCATAAAAATTTTTAAATCAACATTTTTCTTGCAAAATATCTTGAATATTTGAAAACAAATAAGCCCCTTCTTTAATGAGATTATTGGTTCCTACCGAATTTTTTGAAAAAATACTTCCGTGGCACAGCAAAGACATCTTTTCCTTGCTCTAACGCCCAATTAACCGTAATCAAACTACCACTTCTTTTTTTCGCTTCTACCACAATTACTTTATCTGAAAGCCCACTAATGATTCGATTTCTCGTTGGAAAATGCTGCCTTTCTGGTTTACTTCCCAAACCATATTCTGAAACCACAGCCCCTCCTTTTTCCAAAATTCTCTCAAACACTTTATAATTTTCATACGGATAAATCTCTTCATCTGCCACACCACAACCTAGCACTGCAATCGTTTTCCCAATTTCGGAATCCAAAGCCCCCAAATGAGCATATTTATCAATTCCAATTGCTAATCCACTCACAATATTGATATTTCGATTTGCCAGCTCTCTTCCCAAAACTCTAGCAATTGTCTGACCTGCATGACTCGCCATTCGGCAACCTACCATTCCGTACATTATCTTCATCCAAAATTTCTTCATTGCCTCGTATATATAAAAAAGCTGGCTTATCATCAATAAGATGCAATTTATGTGGATACTTTTCATCTTTTACAGAAATTAACTGAATGTTTTTATTTTTCATATATTCCAAATTTCTTTTTTCTTCTTCTAAACTTTTACTTTTCACAATTTTAGTCATTTCTTTTTCATTCACTTCATTTTCTAACAATGTTTCAAAATCTAATTCCCAAATTTCTTTTGTACTATAGTTTTCTAATAAAGCTAGTTTTGTTTGATTGCTTATATCTAACTTAGAAAACCAAATATCATATAATTCTTTCATCCTTTCTCCTTCCTATAAAAAAGAGATATATTTTACCTTAAAATATACCCCCATTTATCTTATAAATTATTTTGTATTTTCGTTGCTTTTACAACATTTTCTAATAGCATCGCAATTGTCATCGGTCCGACTCCACCTGGCACGGGCGTAATATAACTTGCTTTTGCCTCTACTGATTCAAACTCTACATCTCCAGCAATCGTTCCATCTTTCAATCGATTGATTCCGACATCCACAACAACGGCTCCTTCTTTTATCATATCACTTGTTACAAAATGTGGCTTTCCAATTGCAGAAATCACAATATCCGCTTGTTTGATGATGTCTTGAATTTCTTTTGTTTTCGAATGGCAAACTGTGATGGTTGCATTTTTAGTAAGTAAACATTGTACCATTGGTTTTCCTACAATATTGCTTCTTCCCAAAATCACAGCATTTTTTCCTTCGATTTCAATCTTGTATTCTTCTAATAATTTCATAACACCATATGGCGTACAGGAAATAAAGCAATCTTCTCCAATTACAAGATTTCCAACATTCATTGGATGAAATCCATCCACATCTTTTTCTGGTAAAATCGTTCGAAATGCTTTGTTAATATCTATTCCTTTTGGAACAGGACTTTGCAATAATATGCCATTTACCGTTTTGTCTACATTCAAAGTTTCAATCAATTCTAGCAACTCTTTTTCAGAAGCAGATTTATCCAAAAAAAACTCTTCAAAATCGATGCCAACCTTTTTACAAGCAAATGATTTATTTTTTACATATACTTCTGAACTGCTGTTATCACCCACCATAATTACAGCAAGTTTGGGAAAAATTCCCTTTTCTTTTAAGCTTTCTACTTCAAGTTTTAACTTCTTTCGAATCTCTTTTGCTAGTTTTTTTCCATTTAATATTTCTGCCATGTCTATTTTTTCCTTCCTCATTTTATATCATTTTTTATCTCTTACTACAAACAGCATAAACACTGCTAAAAAAATAGCGCCTCCATATAACACATCCGCTAAATTATTTCCCACTTCTGGTAATACCCCAATTTCATTAATCAATTCTGCATATTCATTGTCAACCTCATCATTATTTTCTGGTAATGTGCTGTTTGACTCATTTTCGGTTGGTTGATTTGTTTCTTCTGGTGTTTCCGTTGGCTGTTCTTCAGGTTCTTCGATTTCTGGTTTTGTACTCCTTAAAATTCCAGCTTTAATATAAGCCGTCCCGCCATCATATTTTATTTTATACCATCCATTGCTATATTCAGCAATTACAGTTACTTCTGTGCCCACATCCAATCCGCCAACACGATTGCTATCAACCGAATAACTTTCTCGAATATTGCATCTTTCTTGTACATACATAGTTTCATTTTTCAACGTTTCTGTTGGCTTTTTCTCTTGTTCTTCTTTGGATACTTGGTTAGTGGCTTGATTTGCTGTTTCATTCTTCGTTTTATTAGAAACTGCTTGATTTTCTGTTGTATTCTTTTCTGCCGCCTCCACATAGATTGAAAAAATAACGAAACTTATCATAATAAACAGGATTTTTAAAATTATTTTTTTCATAATATTTCCTCTTTTCAGTTATTTTTCGATGTCAGCTTTCACGAGTAATCTTTTTGTAGAATAATTTTCACAAGTAATGAGCGTGACTTGTGTCTTTCCTTCTTCTTTTCTTAATAAACTTAAGTCTGTCGGTTCAATAGAAGCAATTTCTGTTATTTTGTATTCGAATGACTGGTTGTCCTCATTCCATATTTCAAATGTATCTCCAATCTCTAACTCGTCCAATCGTTTGAAAAAATGCTCATAATTATGTCCTGCAATACAAAAATTTCCGTTCCTGATTCAAAGTTTCTCCATATAATTTAATAACGCCTTCTTTCAAAGCATCTTCTTTAACCGAATCCAAAATTGGTTGTTCGATTCCAATTTTATCAATTTTAATGGTTCCCAAACTTGGATATTTCGCCTTTTTCTCTTCTTTTACTTCTTCTGCTACCGTGGTTTCTGTTTTGGAATTTTTCAATTTATGAACAATCTTATACGTTCCAAACACTACTCCCACAATAATTGCCAAAATAATAATAATCAGCAAACCATTTCGAATCCATTCAAAATGAAACTCAAATTCGAATTCTTCATCTGAAGCATGTTTTCCACCCTTCATCTAATCACCTCCATCATCTTATAAAAGTTAATACTAAGATGATAATTCCAAATATCATTCGATATATTGCAAATACTTTAAAACTGCCTTTTTTTAAATAATTAAGCAAAAATCGTATAACAAACAATCCTACCACAAAACTAGTTAAAACACCTATCACAAACGCCAAACTAAATTCAAATGAGCTTAAACTCACCAAAACAGCTGCAAAAATAATTGGCGTTGATAATAAAAATGAATATTTTGCGGCACTTTCACGGTCCACTTTAAGTGTTCTTGCAACTGTCATCGTAATTCCTGAACGTGACACTCCTGGAAATGCCGCTGCAATGGCTTGTGAAATACCAATCAAAACCGCTTGCCCAAGAGAAATATTTTCATAATCTGTTTCTGATTTTGCCTTTTTATCTACAAAATAAAGTACGATTCCCATAACAATTAAGGCAACTGCAATTGCTATTAAATAAATCGGCGAACCTTCTGGAAAAATTTTGCCAGATAATTTGTCAAGAATCAAGCTTAAAATTCCAGCTGGAATCGTTGCAATCACTAAATACCAGAACATTTGCCCTTCTCTTGTTTTTTCTTTTTTTACCACTTGATTCCAGCCACCTTTTATCAATTCAAGCCAATCTTTTATAAAAAATAATGATATGGCAAGCAATGTTCCAAAATGAAGCGCAATATCAAATGATTCGGGAATTTCTTCCCATTGAAAAATCCACGGAAATACCGCCAAGTGTGCTGAACTTGAAACTGGTAATAATTCCGTCAAACCTTGCACAATTCCTAAAATAAGTGCTTGTAAAATCGTCATTTCTTTTTCCTCTCTTTCGTTTTTTATTTCACTTAATTTTCACCGTTTTATCACGTAATTTTCATGCTATTGTGTATCGTGTATCAATATTTATCGTTGTATTTTATGATACAAAACCTTTTTTATATATTCTGCTGCACTAACAGGAGCTACTTTTCCAGGTAATGCTAATGCCCAAATTGTTTTGATATTTTGTTGTTTCGCATATGCAAAGTCTACGCCACCAGGTTTAGAAGCTAAATCAATGATAAGTACTTCTTTTTTTAGTAAATCTAAACGAGTTTTATCTAAAATTAAAGTTGGTATATTATTAATAATAATGTCAAATTTTGCTAAGTTTTCGTTTAAGTCTTGCAAATCAATTGGCGTATAACCAAATGCTTGAATATAAGCCAAATCTTCCTTCTTTCTAGCTTCGCAATACACCTTTGCGCCAATCCCTTGCAACATTTTAGCCACAATTTTTCCAATTCTTCCAAATCCCAATACCAAAATATTAGAACCTGACAATGTTTTTGGAAATTCTTCCATAGCAACTTGGATTGCTCCTTCTGCTGTTGCAATAGCGTTAAAAATAGCATATTCTTCCTCTTCTAAAATATCATAAACTTCGGTTGTCTCATCTTCTTTGAAACTTTCTTCTAATTTTCCTGAAATGATTCTTTTGCCTTTGCTATTTTGATAAAACGCCTCTATTGTTACCACTGAATCACTATAGGGAGTATTAACAACCGTTCCATCCTTTGATAAAGGAATGGCGGTTAAAATTGTATTTGATTGTTTCATAAGTTCTTGTAAAGAACTACAAAAATGAATTGGTTCCATTTCTTGCAATTCCTGTGATTTTTCTAGGGCAAAAGTATAAATTTCAAATCCGTCTTTTAAAAGCATTTTAGCAAGATTTACAATTCTTAAATCCCCACCAAGTATTGAAATTCTTTTTTCCATACGCTTCTATCCTTTCTCCATAATCTCTTTCATTGTATTCTTGGAAAAAGAATGTTATGCTAATTTGAACCTAATTCTTTCTGATTTTCTTCTTTGCCTTTGTCTTGCTCCTTTTCTTGTTTTTGATGTTCAAATATTTTGTCTACTGTTTTTTCAACCTTTTGTTTGACATATTTTTCATTCATATCTCTTACCAAACTATTGGTAGATTCTAAATATTCTCTGGCTTTCGTTTCTAAGGCTAGCAAATATTTATTTTCTTTTCCTTCTTCTCCTACTTCTTCCAATATCTCATGATCCATTTTTACAGAAACTGTAATATGCTCCTTAATTCCCGCAAATACTTTTTCTTGATTGGCAATTGATAACAGCTCTGGTTCCAATTCAATGGCTTTATTTAAAAAATTAATGGCTATATCTTTTTCACCTTTTAATACATAAATTTTTGCTAATTGAAAATATGCTTTTGCCTCCAAATCACCATATAAACTATGTTTGAAATATTTCTCAGCCACTTCCAAATCCCCTTGAATCAAAGCAATTTGTCCTAGACTATAGTTAGCTCCATAGGCTCTATGATTGATATCTGCTGCTTTTTCATACATTTCTTTTGCCATTTGAAAATCACTTAGCATGGTATAAACAATACCTAAATTATAATACAAATTAAAATCAGTTGGTCGATATTTTAAAGCTTCCTGATACACTCTTTCTGCCTCTTTAAATCTAGCTTGTTCGCATAGCAGCTCTCCTAATAATATGGAACATTCGTATAAATCTGGTTTGGTTTTCATTAAATTTTCTAACATTTGAATGGCTTCATTTTTCTGTCCTAAATCGTTTAATAAATCCGCAATTTTGAAATAGGATTTATAATCATTTCTTTTGATATCTACCAATTTCACATATTCATCAATTGCTTTTCGCATGCCACCTTCTTTTTCATAAATTTTTGCCAGTAATTTGTGTCCTATATAGCTTTCTGGATATTTGGTAACTAATTTAATTAATCTAGTTTTAGCAGCTTTTGTATTGCCAAATACGATTAAAATCTGAGCCACCATTGAACTAACTACTTCTGAAAAATTCACACCTTTAAGTTCCATTAATATAATGAGAATTGGTAGAATAATTGAAAGAATGTATCTCAAATTTCTAAAAAAAGTATTGGCATCAATTCCTATTTTTATTTCAATAAAACTAACAGCAATTCCGAATGGCTTGTAATACTAAAATTCCAATGTAATTGGTATCATTTCTTCGAATAATTTTAAAGAATATGATGATAAATATAGAAAAAGCTATCAAATTGAATAATACCTTCTCAAGCACTTTTTCGTTCCCCCTTATCCCCTTCTTAAGCAATTTATGATTTCGATTATATCATACCAATTTGAATTAGACAATCTATTTTTTGATTTTTTTCAAATTAATCTTTGGGAATAAAATTTTGCTGGTTAAAAATTAGGAAAACTTCATTTTTTTGTTTGATGTTTTCTGCTTTAAGGAATTTATATATAATAAAAATGTAACGCATTTATAGGTTAATTGTTACCAACTATAATTATCCCCCAGTATAACTGGGGGTTTTCTCTAAAGTTAATAAAGATAAAAACCCCGATTAAAAAATCAGGGTTTTCATACATTGAGTCAATTGAAAAATACATTTTTAGACATCCGCCAAAAGAATCTCGCAATAATGCACGATTTCATGAAACATCCTACTAGACTTATTTCTAATACAATGACTTCTCTAATGGAGCAGGTAGCAAACTGCGGCTTGATAAGTAGAAGGTATTCGTTCCAAACGTACTTTAAAATATTTGAAATCAAAAAAATACTAATCTATCTACTAATATTATTAACAATAGAATTTGATATCCTTTATATCACTAATCTTATAATATTCTTTCCATTTTGAAACAATTAAGAAATAATGTTTCGCAATAATATCCAATAATTTATTCAAATCATTTTGGAGAATTTTACTCTTATTATTAGCTAAAATACAACTTCCAGCTTTCGTAAGCCAAATTTTTGTTGAATTCACAGTTGGATTTCCTTTCGAAACATGAACATGAATGGGCTCTCCATTTTCATTTGCCCAAAAATAGATTTTATATCCGATAACTTTCAAAAATACTAGGCAAGTTTCAATCCTCCTTCTTTCGAATACTTATAGAATAAATCCGCACTATTTTCAGTTATTTTCCTAAAAAATTCAATTTCTTCGTCTGAATAATTTCCTTCCCATATTACAATTTCATAACTTGGTAATTTAATTCTAACTGAATCAAATCCATCTTTTGTTGGTCGTTCAAAATGCACATCAATACATTCTTCGCCATTTTCGCCACTATATATATCTGAAAATACAACTTCTGTACCATCTGGATATTGTACATATGGATACATCATTCTAATCACACTCCTAAAATTTAAAATATTTACTCTTTTTATATTGTATATTCTATCATAAAATATTTTTAATTGCAATAATATTCTTTAATTTAAAAAAAACACAATTAAAAAGCCATCATACTAGACCTCTTTCTAATACAATGACTTCTCTAATGGAGCAGGTAATTTGTCTGTAGGACATCAAACCGTTGCTATTTCTGCTTTAAAGAAGATTATACTACTAGAATTACAATGCATTTACAAGGTATTTTTCTCAAATTTTTAGGTAATTTTGAGTTAAAACCCTAATTATTTCTCGTATCATATGGAAAAAATCTGTAATGCATTTTGTATGCATCACGAATGCATATTGTCATTTTAAGTGATAGAAAGGGAATTTTTTAAGTAATTACTAGGCATAGAATTGATTGTCTATATTGAGGTTAATTGTTACTAATTAAATGAATAATATGCAGGTGGTTATTTATGGTATAAAATTATACCATATTTGAGTAAATAAGTTTTAAAATATAATTTCTTATAACCAAAGAGGAGACTATCAATCGATAAATCTCCTCCTGGAAGTTAATCTTTAATTGTGAAATAATGGAAAAACTCACTTGGAGTTTCAATCCAATGTTCCATTTCTTCACCCTTTTCATTACTAGCCCAAATATACAATTTCTTATCATTCAGGCTTTTTACATACAATTTGCACACCTCATCTGTAAGTGAAAAAAATACATCTGCATTATGTTGTACTCCATAAATCTGCTTTAATTCCACCTGAACGCAATCACGTAGACTCAAATAATCAAATATGATTCGTGAAATATTATGTGACATTTTCCATTCTGAGATATTTATCAAGTAACTGCATACCATTATTATAAAGAAAATCATTACAAAAGTTAAAACTATATCTACTGTTGTGATTTCCCGTTCTACTGATGAATAGTAGTTACCGAATTCCCAAGGGAAAGCCAATTTCAATTTGTATACAAAATAGTAAGCATCTATGAATGTCACTATAATTGCTACAACGATAAAAAGGTTCTTCCGTAATGCATGATTTCTTTTTTCAAACTTTAATGATTTTTCCATCATTTCTCTACCTCCTTGCCAACTGGCACTGTTTTTAATTAGAAATTTATATACTACAATTATATTATACAACATTTACATAAAATTGTCAAGTTTTTACAAAAAAAACAACTAAAAAGCCATCATACTAGACCTTCTTCTAATACAATGACTTTTCTAATGGAGCAGGTAATTTATCTGTAGGACATCAAAACCTTGCTATTTCTGCTTTAAAGAAGATTATACTACTAGAATTACAACGCATTTACAATGCATTTTTTTCAAATTTTTATGCAATTTTGACTTAAAACCCTAATTATTTCTCGTATCATTCGGAATTTAAG
>CARFUA010000013.1:9961-42962 GCA_948976265.1 uncultured Clostridia bacterium | reverse complement strand
TACTAAATACATTTTCTATTATTTTATAAACTTCATTCCAATCTCCTTTTGCAATTCCGACATCCTATTCCGATAAGGCATTGCTATTGTTCTGTTGTTGTTACTTGCCCACTTTTTTATATAATTTAGTGCAATATTCATAGCTTCATAATCTGTCTCAAAGTTTGGAAATTGGCTAAACATATTAACAATTATCTTATCTTTACTTCCATAAAATAGAACATTTCCATTTAAAAATTCATAAGAATTATTTAAACATTCACAATATTTTGAATAAAATTTCTCCAAACCTTCAAATTGTTCGGCAAGTTGCTTAGCAACTCCACCCCCCATTATTCCATCTACATTTACTTGATGTACCATTATGTTCTCTTTTGCTTCTAGTAAATTTCCATTTTTTATATTAATCATTTTATAAATCTCCCGTTATTTTATTGAATATTTTTTCATTATACTCTTCTAAACTTTGTATATATTTTTTCATCTCGATTGGCATAGTAGACCACGCTGTTTTATTATCTATCTCAAATACGTTTGGAATATTGGCTTTATACCATTCTTGTTTTTCTTTTTTCATTTTGAATAGATTGTTAAAGATTGGATTCCAACCAAAACTTTTTATATTGTTAAAAACTTCTTCAAATCTTTCTTTTGTTATATTTTTATTAAATAGCTTCAATTTTCCACTTTTTGCATAACAAAATAATGATCTTGAAACTCCTTCACATTTTATTACTCCATAACTGTCATTTACTCCATTACTGCGATTTACTCCATAACTGTCATTTACTCCATTACTGCGATTTACTCCATTACTGCGATTTACTCCATAACTGCCATTTACTCCATAACTGTCATTTACTCCATTACTGCCATTTACTCCATAACTGTAATTTACTCCATAACTGTAATTTACTCCATTACTGCCATTTACTCCATAACTGTCATTTACTCCATTACTGCCATTTACTCCATAACTGTAATTTACTCCATAACTGTAATTTACTCCATAACTGCGATTTACTCCATTACTGCCATTTACTCCATAACTGTCATTTACTCCATAACTGCGATTTACTCCATAACTGTCATTTACTCCATAACTGTAATTTACTCCATTACTGCCATTTACTCCATTACTGCCATTTACTCCATTACTGTAATATCTTTCTTTATTATATTTTTTTAAAACTTCAATAAATTCATTAAACGTATAT
Organism: uncultured Clostridia bacterium; assembly: GCA_948976265.1. Taxonomy (GTDB): domain Bacteria; phylum Bacillota; class Clostridia; order TANB77; family CAG-508; genus Scatovivens. The sequence continues at coordinate 41,745 of CARFUA010000013.1, read as the reverse complement.
GTTTCAACTATCTCAATTACTTGCGCAACTGTTTTTTCTTTATCTTCAGCATCAATAATTTTTTCATAAGCCCTTACTTTTGCAAACTCATTCCATTGCACGCATTCGTAAAAATTAAAACAATTAAACGGATTTTTGCTAAAATGTAATCCCCAACTACATTCTTCTATATCTCCATCTACTTTATGAAAACTTCCAACTACTTCTCCATTTTTATCAGCATAACAATAATTTCTTGCTTTAAAGCCTTGGTTAAATATTTTATAACCTTCTGCTAAAACTTTTTCATTTTTTAAATCTTCTTTTTTAATTCTATATGTATTCATTTCTCCTCCTAAAATTTTATTTCCACATAATTTTCCTTCTCAACTATTTGTAATTTAATCATTCTATTCAATTCTCGATTCAGCTCTCTTATTATCATTCTTATTTTTTCTCTTTTTCTTTTCTTGTCGTTTAGATAACTGTACTCTTTTATTAATTCACTCATCTTATATTTGCAATTATAATGAATCAATATATTTAATATTTCTTTTTTATCATTCTTTGTTATTAAAAACATTTATCTGTTCTCCTCTTATCCAGTAAAGCTCTTTTTATATGTCCCACATAACAATTTCAAATTATCAATATCATACAAAAGTCCTTCACAACCTATACAATCTTTTTCAAACACTTCACATTTTCCTTGCACATTTAGCCTCCTAATCTATTCTCTAACTCCATTTTTTCTTGCTCTGTCATTTTTCTATAAACCACTACCTGCTTATGTGTCAAATAATCCTCTCGCATTTCACATTCAACCAACTCATGATATTGTACTAATTCCGTTAAACGTGGTCTCACATGATTCATATCAAAATACTTTGAATATCCTTTTTTATTCATCTCTGTTTCTATCTCTCTAGCTGTCATTTCTTTATCATCAATTATCTCTAATATCTGCATATATCTTGTTAGCCTTTTCGGTTTTATATCTTCAAAACTCAATTGTCTTGTTTCTTTTGTTATCATCTGTATTTCCTCCTATTCACTTAATAATCCACTCACATCTTGTCCTACTTTTAAAGCCATCTCTCTCACTCTCCTTGCCTCAGGCAACATCTGCTTCTCCTCCTTCATCCTTTTCTGTATAACCTCTATTTGCTTAAAAAACTGTCCCTTCACAACCGTATTATTTATCTCAGCATCATTTTGCGATAATTCTTTCAACTGCCTCGGATTTTTTACAAACATTTTGCACTCATTCGGCAATTTCTCAAACTCCTCAACAGAATGATATGCACTATTACTAATCGCTTTTTTTAGACTTGCCCATAAATCAGTTGGCAATGTCTCTTGATTTGTTAGCTCGTACATTTTTTGTTTTATATCAGCTATGGCTGGTGGAAATCTTAATGTCTGTATCAATTCCTTAATCGCAACTTTTACAATATTTACATCATCATTTGCAAACATTTCACTCCACAAATCAATTGTGTTATACATTTCATCCTTTTTCATATCTTTTTTCATATCTTTGTAAAAATTCGGATAACTTGTTTTTAATATACCTAATATAGCTACCGTATCATCTCTTGTCATTACATTTTCCCCTCCTCTCTCAATAAATCAAAAAACGGATTACTTGTTTCTTGTTTTTCATTTTTATCTTTAGCATTCCATGAAGCGGTATCCTTCACTTCAAAAAAACCTACCCAACCTTTCAGGATACTTTGTTGGACTATTTCTATTTTTGCTCTATCAATTGCTTCTATATCATTTACTGATATTTTTTCTGTAAGTTTATCTAACATCTTAAAAGATAGCTCTATTGCTCTATTAGTCAAAGCACCTTTCTTTTGTTTCCTAACCGCTAAATGATTCCTTAATTCTTCTCGTAATTGAGCATTGGAAGTATAATCATCAATCAACTCATTAAAGCTTTTGGTTCCTTCTTTCTTACTTACTTTATCTTTTCTTTCATTCTTATTATTCTTTATATTCTTGTTAGTGTTCACTTGTTGTTCAGTTGTTGTGCATTTGTTGTTCAACTGTTGTTCAACCTGTTGTTCACTTTGCTGATATTCATGCCAGTTAACTATTGAAATTAGTCTATTTCGTGACGTTGTTCGTTGTTCAATTTGATGTTCAATTTCAAACGATTTCAAAATTCTTTGTACCTTACTTTCATCAATCTTTAATTTTTCTGCTATTGACTTTCTTCCAATAATCAATTGCCCCTCTTTCAAAGTAATTCTTTTTCCATTAAACAAAACATCATATTCCTTATGTGTCGCATTTAATAATAAATAGCCCCACATTGCAAAATAATCTTTATCTTTCATAATAATTGGATTATCTAATACTTTTCTATGCCATTTAATCCATCCCTCCACATATCGTTTCTCCTTTCTCTAGTATTTTAAAAATTTCTTCCAAACTCTTTCAAAAATAAATCTGCATCATAATTCATAATAAACTTACTTCGTGCAAATCCTTCCAGTTTTTTCTTTATCTTTTCATTATCTGTCACTTCTCTATGACACATTACACATAAATAATATATTAAGCCCCACTCCATACTTTTCTGTCTATTACAGCCCCCAAACGCCTCATGTTTTGTCAAATTCTCTTTGCAATTACATATAAAACATCTCTTCCCACTCTGCAATATACTAAATCGCTTCCTTTCCTTCTTCGCTAACTTACGGCTCTTCTTCTTTATCTCTCCGTTTCTCTCCTGTTTTCTGTCCCCTTTGTGGCTTTGGATAAGGACAAAAACTATTTGATAAATCACATACAATCATCAAATCCCCTCCATCATCCTAATCTGTCTCTCCTCCTCCACCGCCAATCGATACCAACTCCTACAAGTAGTATGCAGTTCCTGTAACTGCCTATACTTTTGATAAGCCCAATCTCTAAAATCTGTTTTACTCACTCCATATTCCTGCCCAACCTTCGCCGCCATACTTTGTATTTCACTCCATCTACTCGCTAAAGTCCAACTCTCTATCGTCAATTGATTCAACTCTCCAGCATTTGCCATATCTACTTTTTGAAATCTTCTTGCTATCTCTCGATACTGTTCAAAATCCTCTTTCACAATCTCCTCAAACCCACTCTTCATATAACCACCTACTTATTAATCACTTTCTGAAAAGCCTCAATCACATTTGGATACTCCTTCAATGTAATATCCGAAATTCTTTCAAATCCAAACTTATCCAAAATTTCTTTCACCTTCGAATCCAATATCCCATTATTTTCAATACTCAACTTCAAAGCATCCTGCTTCATCTCATTAATCGTAGAATTTGATGTCACTTGAAACTCCTTACTCTCCATCTCATCAAAACTCCTCACACTCGTATCAGCACCAATCCCCAATATTCCCAACGCCCTTCCTACCGCTGACGTCTCACAATTCTCAATATAACTCGCCTTATTAATAAAAGAACTATTCTCCTTCTCTTGAGCATGTCCTGTCGCTAAAACCTTCCCTTCACAATCCTTCACAATTGCCTTTATTATCACAACTCCCTGTTCACTCTCAACCACTTCCGTTTCTATCATTCCATTCGGAAACAATTCTCTAAATCCCAAAATTCTTTGATTAACCTCAACATACTCTTTCCCCTTTATAACTGTTTTCTTCAACTTTTTATTAACTTTTCTTAACTCTTCAAACTCCATCCTCTAAACCTCCCTTCTTTCCAAAACATCCCTATGAAATCCCTCATCAAAATAATAATCATAAGCTGACTCTTCCATCTCTTCCCTTACATCCTCATAAAAATAAGTCTCCAGCAACACACTTCTCATCTCCTCCTGCATCTCCAACTGTTCACCATCCACCGTATCATCAAACTCAAATCCAATCAGCCTTTTCAAATAATCCATTGCCTCTTCCTCACACTCAAACTCCTCATTCGTTCCATTAAACTTATATACCTTCATCCTTTCCTCCCTTTACACCTTTTCTTTCAATATATTCAATATTTTCTCAACTATATCTTTCAATTCCTGATAATCTGCTTCAACATTAACCACATTTCTAACTCCATATTTTGCTCTTATCAATGTTCTTATTGCATCCTCCAATGAATGATTATCACTTGGAATTTTATTCAATCTTTTGATTTCTTCCTCATATTCCTTTCTTACCATATCCCATGCTGAATCTTTTCTTTTTCCTATATTCATTTCTGCTAACAATTCTTTTTTCAATCGTTCTTTTAATTCTTTTATTTCATTTTCATTCATAAAAAATAACCTCACTTTCAAATATTTCTAAAAACTACTTGAAAATAAGGCTATTATCTGTTAAAATTAAATATAGTGTTTATTACACTATTAATAGACTATTTTCATAAATAGTTTTTTGGGCTATTCATAAACTGAACAATTTACCAGACCGTGCAGTTTATGAGTAGTTTTTTTATTAGTCTAAATATTTTTTACTATATCCTTTTATAGTAAAATTTTTCTTTTTTAAATATTTTCTATGTAATTTTTTTCTTCCATCATCATATTTTTTTCGTAAAATCGTTAACTTATTTTTCTTATCATATTCATAAACTAAATTAACATCTTTTCTTTTTCCTTCTTTTATTACATAAAAACCTTTACTTTTTTCGTCATATTGAAGTTCAATTCCTCTTTCTGTATCTGTTATTCCCATATCTCTAAGCCATGTAATAGGAATTGATATCTTAGGAGTATATCCACCTTTTCCATCTTTGGCAAAAATTACTTTTCCAGTTCTGCTGTACATATCCTTTTCTTTTTTATCCTTTTTCATTTTATCATCTCCCTTGACGTATATATTTTTTTGATATATAATATATGGAGATGTGAGGAGACTTTAATAGTCTCTCTCATTCAATCCTTCGTAGATTAATCTATGTTGTTCTTCAACATGTTGTCTTCTACGAATCAGTGCTTGTTTTGCTTTGCGGGCTGCAAGCACTTTTTTTATGAACTTAATCATAGGATTTCCTCCTTTCCATAGCTGGTTACTTTTTACGGTACCCTCTTGCTATGGTCTCATTATATATCAAACGGTATCCGTTTGTCAATACTCTTTTCAAATATTTTTTAATTTTTTCTATATATTGATAATACTGCATTTTATCTGATAAACTTATTCAATTTTCAATGTACCATTTGACTTTTCATCTTCATCATGTTAAAATAATCAAGTAGATATTTTTACCAATTAAACTCGATATTGATATGTTTAACCGCTTTCAATATCGTTTTTAATTTATTCTGCAAATTCTTTGCACTATTCAAATGCGGTTTTTCAACTATTTCATCATTAATCTCTTTAAAAATCTTTTGACAATTCCCCAGCATCTCCTCCGATTCTTCCAACCTTTCCTCCACTTCTTCCAATTTCCAACGATAAAATATCGCCATACACATCGTCATTAACAACAATATCATCAACACCATTTTCATTTTCAATTCTCCTTTCTTAAAACTTTCCTTCTAAAATCCATACACAAACATTATTGCAAACAGCATACTAATCGCTATACAACCAATTACATCTGTTACGCCTCGCCAATATGCTTTGTGTAATTCCTCTGATATGCTTTTCTTTTGTTTCATTTTACTTTCCCCTTTCCCCTAAAATATTTCGCAAAAGTTTTATCATCGTTTCTGCTTCAACTCTTTTGTTGTGTTCTTCGTCAAAAACCTTCTTCGATACTGCATCATCTTTATAAACCTTTACCTTCCAATAGCCATCCTCAGTCTGTTCTCCCTCTAATTTTCCAGCCCTTATAAACTGTTTTACCTTTTCAGGTCCCAAACCCGTTTGCTTTGCATATTCCGTCGCCGAAATCCATTTATGATTCACATTAACATTTTGCATACAATTCCTCCTTTCTTGTCAAATTTTGTTGCATTTTGTCGTAACTTGTTTTTATTGTACCTATAATTTTTTTAGTTGCTAAAAACGAAGTTTTTAGTTGTCAAGGTTTTAGATTAAATTTTTTTAATTTATTTTTCTATCGCTGGTACAATTCCATTTTCTCTAAGCAAATATCATTGCAATTTTTTTGCCATATCTAATTTAATAACATGTTCAAATCTCTCCTGATACCCTCCATTTGAAATTGGACATTTTTGACTAACGTACAATAATCAATATTTTCAGCAAATCCATACTCACACATTCTGTCAAACCATTTTTTATAATCTGTCTTTACTCCTAAAGTTTCGTGCAATTCCCTCCCATTTACAATCGGTTCTTGCTTTTCATTCATTTCAATTTTTATTAAGTCACTCATTTGTTTACTCTCCTTTCTTGTTTAGTTTTCTATGCCACCAACCTTCTTTCATTTAACTTCATAAAGTAATTGGTCAACATCTCTTTTCGTTTGCGATAGTCATACTCCATCGTAATTAACCCTATATCAAATCTTTGTAATATCTCTATATTTCTTATTTGCTCATTGCTTAAATGCGGTCTAATCGAATTTACTAATTTATCAATTCCGTTTTGTTCTTTAAATTCCTTTGCTGTCATACCCAAAACAATTTTGTTTATCATGTTTATTTCATTGCTAAAATGGTAATGTTTTGGTTCTTCATGAGCATTCATAATTGCATTTGTAAATTCTGGAAATTCTAATTTTGCTGTTTGTAATGACTGAATAAAATCTTGCATTTTGAAAAATGCTCTTACCAAATCTTTTTTAAAGCATTTTACAGGTTCCGTATTATCCAAATAAGTTAGCAACAACGTTGACTGTCTTTCATTAAGCAAATAAATTCTCGTTGGTCTTCCTCTTTTTCCCGATTTCAAATCGGTAAATTCAATTTTTCCATACTCTTCAAGGTCTTGACAATTATTACTTATCATTCTAACCACTGATTCATGTTGATTTTCTGATTGTCTAGCAATTATCATACTATCTGTAAATACTTGTCCTTTTTTCTCAAATACCAATCCATTATTCACTTATTTTTACTCTCCCTTCTTATTTTATTGTATTTCATTTTCTGAAAGCTCGGTTTCAAAAAAAATTCTCTCAACTTTCGTCTTTAAAAATTTAGAAATTTTCAGGGCTTCACTTACTGAAAATTTTACATTGCCACATTCTTTTTTAAAATAATTACAAGGAGATTTACCTATTACATTTGCCATATCCTCAATAGAATAACCTTTAGTTTCCCTGATTTCTTTTAATCTTTCATACATATTTATACCTCCTTTCAGTTTCTGAATATATAATATTTCATTTACTGAAATTTGTCAAGTACTTTTTTAAAAATTTTTTATTTTTTTTCATTTTCTGAAATTATGTTGACTTTTTCATAAAATGAAAGTATAATTACTACAGAAAGGTTGGTTATTATGAGTTTTGGAAATAGAATAAAAGAATTAAGAACAGAAAAAAAATGGACCCAAGAATATGTTTGCGAAAAATTAAATATTTCACCTGGCGCTTTATCCAGATATGAAACGAGTATGTATGAACCAAAATCTTTAGAATTAATTAAAGATTTTGCTAACTTATTCCAAGTTTCAACAGACTATCTTCTTGGCAAATCCGACATACGAAACTCAGAAAAAGAAAGCGAAATACCAGAAATCAGAAAACTTGAAAGAGGCGCAAAAAAAATGAGCCAAAAGGATAGAGAAAAGATGGTAAACATGATTATGGTTGCTTTTGAGGAGGCTTTCAATGAAGACTCTAATAACTAATGAATTAGAAAATAAGCTATTCCAAAAAAGAACTTCACCAGACTATAAATTAGTCAGTGATTTAGTATTTCATGTACATCAATCATTATGCAAACATGAATTACCAATTGATTTATCTTTCATCAATCAATTTGAAAACTTAAAAATTAAAACATACTCTTGGTTTGCAAACCTTCACAACATAAGCCTCGAAGAAACAATTCAATATTTAAATAGCAATAGTGGTTGTTGTTATTTCTTATCAAAAAAAAATCAATATCTTATACTATACAATAACCTCATTGAAAGTTCTGGTCATATCCGTTGGACTTTAGCCCATGAATTAGGGCATTATTTACTTAAACATAATGAAATATGCAATCAAGCAATTCTCGGAAAAAACACAATTCACACAGAAGAATATAAAATATATGAACAAGAAGCAAACGCTTTTGCCAGAGAATTATTAGCACCATTAAACGTACTAACATGTATTACTGACCCCATTTCACCACAACAAATTATGAATCTATGTGATTTATCGGCTGAAGCATCTGATAATATTTTCAATTTCTTTACAAGAGGAAATGACATGGGAGTAAATTACTTTTATGAAACAGATACTACTAAATTATTTAGGAAATTCATTGATAACTTCATTTATCTAAATTATGATTACTCACATTGGCAAAATATCTTAACCAAAATAAAAGAAGATAGACAAATTATTTTATACACATCTCTAGTAAATGCTTTTTTGATTCAAACTAATAATTATGTTACTATTGAATTTGAAAGTATTAGTGACTTTACAAAACATGTTCTACGAAATAATATTGGCACTTTAAAAAAATTTATTAAAAATGAATATGGAAAAGACTACAATCTAAAAATATATGACATTAAAAAACAAGAAACTATATATGACGATTTAGATGAATTTATCAAAAATATACTCCCTATCAACAAAAAAAGTAATTTTTTAACTTAAATATTTACATTTGTAGAAAATATTGAATTAGAAGGAGAAAATAAATGGAAAAGAAAGAACTAATTAAAAGTCAAATTGATAGACAAAATATACTAAACAATGAATATGCAATAAATGAAATAATGAATGTGTTTGACTTTGATAATATCTCTTTTGAAGGAAAAATTCGATTTTTAAAAGAAGATATTGCAAAATTTTTCGAAGTTGATATTAGAACCATTGAAAGATATATTGAAAAGTATAATGATGAATTAACTACTAATGGGTACGAAATTTTAAAAGGTCAAAGATTAAAGGATTTTATTTTTCTTTATAATCAATTTGCTGCCGAGGTCACCGACACCAATGTCGGTGACCTTCCAAAAACAATCCCCTCTCTTGGAATTTTTGATTTTAGGTCTTTCATAGATTTAGCAATGCTTTTTTCAGATAATGAGAGAGCCCAAATTGTAAGGCAAATCGTTTTAGACATATCTATTGATATAATCAATAAAAAAGCTGGTGGTTCAACTAAATACATTAATCAACGCGATGAAGATTTTTTAAATTCTTGGTATACTTCTGAAAATTGCAGAAAAGAATTTACCAATGCATTAAAACAATTTGTTAGTGGAGGCAACTCAAAATATGCCATATATACAGATAAAATCTATAAAATTATTTTTAAAGAGAAATCTCAACAATATCGACAAATATTAAAATTAGAAATGAAAGATAAAACTAGAGATACTATGTATTCAGAAGTACTTGATTTAATTGCAGCATTTGAATTAGGATTGGCAAAAGAAATTGAAACATCTTATCATAATAAGAATGATAATCTTTTAAACTTTTACGAACTAGATCAACTTATTAATAAATTAGAAAACAATTACTTCTTTACTCCTTTAATTGAAAAAGCTCGAAGAAAAATGGCTAGTCGTGATTATCAATTCAGAGATGCTTATCATTCCGAACTTTCAGAATATATCTCAACTTTACCTGCTGATGACTATGAAAGATTCTTAGGAGAAAAAAGTAAAGAATTACTAGAAAGAATTTCAGAGAATCAAGATGTATTGAGACGCTTAAAAGAAGAAGGTGAAGAATAATGTTACATTATTTAAGCCTAGAAGACGTCCTGGAATTACACTCTAAAACAGTTGAAATTAGTGGTGGAGGTACTTCAGAAATCTTAAATTTAGGACAAATTCAAAGCATTTTAGAACACATAAAAAATGATGATTACTACCCTTCTTTTATAGATAAACTAACTTACTTGTTTTTCGGATTTTGTAAATTTCATTGTTTTGCTGATGGAAATAAAAGAGCTGCAATTGTTATGAGTGAAGCATTTTTATTATATAATGGTTATCTTTTTGCTTCAAAAATATTTATTAAAGAAAGTGAAAATATTTCAATATTTGTAGCTGACAACCGTATAGATAGAGATTTCTTAAAACGCATATTAACATCTATCATAAGTGGCACATTCGATACTGATGAAGCTTTAAAATTAGAATATCTTAACACATTACAGCAAAAAGATTTACTATATACATAAATAATCCACTCCCCGTCCAAAGTTCGTGGATTATTCTAAAACTCTACTTGTTTAAAGCAATCTTATGTTATATTAATTATAACATTCAAAAACTCTTTAGACAAGTACCGAAAATTTGTTTAAGGAGGACTTTTTCATGGCAAAAAAATATAATTGTGAAAAAAATGGCATTCCCTACTTCAGAAAAACCAAAACAATCGGTCACAAATCCGACGGAACCCCCGTCAAAAAAGAATTTTATGGAGATGGCGAAAAAGATTGCGATAGACAAATCGAAGAATATATGGACAAAATAAAAAGCGGTTTAAATATAAACATAGAAAATCTAACCATCGAACAAGGAATGCATATTTGGCTCTTTGATGTATTACTCCATTCAAAAAACATCAAATCTGCCTCATTCGAAAAACACGAATGCAATTACAGACACTACATCAAAAATCGAGAAATCGGCTACATTAAAATTCAAAATGCAATCTCTTTACCCTTTCAACGATACTATAACGATTTATATAAAAACGGAATCTATCTATTCGACTCAACCACTAAAGAAAAAAAGCACGTTAGCGTCAGTAGCAACAAAATTTTCGACTTAAACAAAACTCTACGAGCATTTTTCTCTTACTGTGTAAAAGAACACTATACCCTCGACAATCCATGCCTATTAAGCAAAATAGAAATTCCTGGCAATGCTGACGGTGAAGAAGATGAAACAGACGAAGGCAACGACATTCAAGTTTTCAACGAACAAGAATTAAACCTAATTAAAAACAATCTAAAATACATCGAAAACCAAAACAACACCTTCAACATCATGATTCAACTAGGTTTCATTACAGGCTTACGAATAGGTGAACTATTAGGATTAAAAAAGAAATTTATTACAAACAGCATCGTAAAAGTAAGAAATACTTTAAAAAAAGCAAAAGTTTATGACACCGCTGATACATATCACCGAGAGTTAAAATTAATCAGACCCAAATCAAAAACAAGTATTCGAACTGTCAATTACCCAGAAAACTTTTACTCCATTCTAGAATTATATTTCAAAGAACAAGAAAAAAAATGGAAAAAAAATGACCTAACATTCAACGACGATTCCCTCATATTTACCACCCAAAATTGCAAACCAATTGATTCTGCCAATTTTAACAGAGCTTGGAGAAGATTTTTAAAAAGAATCGAAATTCCTTACAAAAAACCCCACTCCATAAGAGATTTATATGCAACCACCCTTGTCAGACGTGGCGCCAAACTTCATGACGTCAAATCAATGCTTGGTCATAGCAGTATTCAAATTACAGAAAAATATTGCATCTTCGTATTCCCTGAAGATAAATCCAAAACAGCAAATCTCATCCGTGATTTTGTTTCTCTTTAAAAACCAAGTCGGGAAAAAGTCGGGAAATTCAAAAATAACACTAGATTTCGTTTTTACAAAATCTAGTGTTATCAATGCTTTTGGAGCCACTTGTCCGACTTGAACGGACGACCTACTGATTACAAATCAGTTGCTCTACCAACTGAGCTAAAATGGCAATTGCAAAATTGGTGACCCCTACGGGAATCGAACCCATGTCTCCGCCGTGAAAGGGCGATGTCTTAACCGCTTGACCAAGGGGCCATAAAACCGAATATATCTAAAATACATTCGGTTTGGTGAGCTATCCGCGACTCGAACGCGGGACAACTTGATTAAAAGTCAAGTGCTCTACCACCTGAGCTAATAGCCCATCTTTTGCAATATCTTGACATGAATTAGTCAAGACATATAATAGTATAAACGTTTTCTTGCAATTTGTCAATACTTTTTTTTAAAATTTCTACATTTTTTTAAGCACTTATTTTTATTCTTTCATAAATTCCTTGATTTATGCACTAAATTCACAACTTTTGCCCTTTTCCAAATCCAACAATTTTCGCTTTAATTCGACACCATACGCATATCCTGTCATCGAACCATCTGTGCCAATCACTCTGTGACAAGGCACAATTATGGCAATCGGATTTCTTCCAATCGCTGTTCCAACCGCACGAACCGCCTTTTCATTCCCAACATTTCGCGCAATTTCTCGATAACTAACCGTTTTCCCATAAGGTATTTTCGCCAATTCTCTCCATACTTTTTGCTGAAATTTCGTACCTTTTAAAACCATTTCTAATTCGAATTCTTTCCTTTTCCCCACAAAATACTCCGCCAATTGTTCTTCACATTTTCGTATTACTTCACTCGAATTATCCACAACCTGAGCACAATTTGTGAATTTTAAACCTACAATCTTTCCATCTTCCTCCTGGATTTCAATTATTCCAACAAGACTTTTATAGTATCCAATATTCATTTTATTACCTCTTAAATTCATTTTATCATAAAAATAAAAAATATTCTCTTTTATTTACTTATTTTAAAATTTTTGCTATACTCTTTACATGGAAAAAGAACGATACAATCATCTAAATCAATATTTAAAAAACAAATTCGGCGAAAGAACCCTAAAAATCTGCATTGATGGCAACTTCACTTGTCCTAATCGCGATGGGAGTTTGGGTTCGACTGGATGTATTTTCTGTAGTGAAAAAGGTTCTGGCGAACATATTCATTCACTTCAAAATATTACAAAACAAGTTCAAAATTATTTTTCAAGCTACAAAGCGCAAAGAGCCAACAAATTTATTGCTTATTTTCAAAATTTCAGTAACACTTATGATACAATAGAAAACCTGAAATTAAAATATGACGCTGCCCTTATTGACGATAAAATTGTCGCTTTAGCAATTGCTACTCGCCCAGACTGCATTGACGAAAATATTGTTAAACTTTTGAAAAGTTACACAAAAAAGCATCATGTTTGGGTTGAATTGGGACTTCAAACTTCGAATGATGCAACTGGAAAATTTCTCAATCGTGGCTATACCAGTCAGCAATTTACACAAGCAGTTGAGCTATTAAATCAATATCAAATTGAGGTTGTTGCACACATCATGGTTGGGCTTCCCAATGAAAATTTTGGAGACATAAAAAATACTGTGAATTTTATAAATAAACACAATATTCAAGGCTTAAAAATTCATTGTACTTATGTTGTGGAAGACACGGTTTTAGCAGAAATGTACAAAAACGGAACATATGAGCCAATTTCTCTGGAATCTTACTTACAAAATTTAGCCTATATTTTAACCCACATTTCGCCTGACATAATAATCCACAGAATCTCTGGCGATGCCCCAAAAGAATTACTGATTGCTCCAGAATGGAACTCACATAAAAAATGGGTTTTGAATGGATTAGATAAATTAATGCGAAAAGAAGATTTGTGGCAAGGAAAATATTATAACAGCAAAAAACCGTAATGTTTGCATTCCACTACGGTTTTTAATCAAAATTATTCTAACATTTTTATCAGTTCTAATATAACAATTTTGCCATACTTAACAAGTTGTCCATATGCCCAACAATTCTCCTGCACTTCTACCTCGCCAATACAAGCAATTTGCGATTCTATCATAGGGAAATCTTCACCCCTAGTGACTGCCATAGACATGTTTCTAAAATTATATTTTTCAATATTCCACATAAATATTTCTGTGAAACCTCGTCTTTCTTCACTTAACTTCGCATCATATATCAAAATATTAGAAACATTATATTGGCAAAAAAGCCCCTGCTCTTTCGTTTTAATTTCTCCAAAGAATTCGATATTATCTCCTTCTTCAAAATAGAGAAAATTATCGCTTTCCTTTCTCCTTACACGCGTTTGACATTTCAAGATAATTCCATCATTTACCTTTATGGTAAATTTCCAGAAATAACAACCAGTGTATTCTCTTTCATTATAACTTACATTGCGGATGCTTCCGATTCCATGAATCAAAATCCTTCTGCTTTTATACTGCATCCGATTCAATTCTGAAAGAATTTCCCGTGTCGGCTTTAATAGATTAATCATATTATATTTTCCCTTCCTTTCATTTTCAACTAAAAATGATTTTTTAACCACATTGTATTTAACTTATATATCATATTTTTAGCATTATGTCAAGTTGACAAAACAGTAAAAATATGATATAATCTAATTTAGGGGTACAATTTAATTGTACCCCTATTTTTATTTTACATATTCATTTAAAGCCTTTATTTTAAAGTGCAAATCTCCCATTTTTTCTGTTGGAACATAACCTGATTCGCTATTTATTACATCTGGCAAACGATTCACAATCGTTGCACAGGTTAATTCCACAGTTGCTGGCTTCTCCACAACAATTGTTGTATTTGGTTCTCCTTCCACAGTCCAGATATTTTTGTCAAATTCCTCTTCGCTATATACTTTTCCAATACATTCCGATTCAATGGTAATTCCCTCTTTGGTTTCTGTTGTAACTACGGCACTCATCCCAGTTGCATCGCCTGCTTTTATTGTCATATTGAGAGTAGTTGAAAAAATATCTTTATGATACGTTTGTGGAACACACTTTTGCGTTTGTGAAATAACCGTTAATCCTAATTTTTCCGCAAGCCATCCATTTACATTCCACATATACGATGGCATATATTCACCTTTTTCAATAATTTCTTGCCTTGCTTCTGGAGAAATATTATCACCTGATGCAATATCTTTTTCAAAATCAGCAATTGTTAAACCAGCTCCGTGCGCCTCAGCCAAAGCAATTCCGTAATCTTCAACATTATAACTTGAACTTCCCTTTATTTTAGTTATCTTTTGTGTTGAACCTGCAATAGATGAAATTAATTGACCCCAATAAATATCTTGATAACCACTTCCTGTAATCGTACAATTATTTTTCTTAGCTAATTCATCAATTTTTTTCGTTAAATTTGGATTTGAGTTCATCGGATAAAAAGCCTCTTCACATGTTGTTATTGCATTGATTCCAAGTTCTGCACAAAGCATTAATGCTTCTTCCACATCATTCAACAAACTCATGGTTGTAATAATTACAATATCTGGTTTTGTTTCTTCCAAAACCGTTCTAGCATCTTTGACATCTGCTACAATTACTCCTTTTTTCTCTGCTCCTATAATTTCGCCAATATCTTTTCCAATTACATCTGGATTTAAGTCAACTGCCCCAATAATTTCAGCCCCTTTTTCATAAACATAACGCATCGTATAAACTGACATTTTTCCTGTTCCATACTGAAACACTTTCAATTTTCTTTCCATACAAAAACCTCCTTACTTTTTTGTTATTATATCAAATAACATTTTCATAAGAAATATGTTTTACAAAAATAAGAAAAATTATTATTTTTTATTGTTGACAAACGTAAATATTTATGATATAAGTATTTTATCTATAAAATATCTTCTTATTTTATAAAAATTCCAAGCGTTTCTGCTAAAAATTTCAAAAAAACTACCTTGACAGCCATTTGCATAATTCATATAATTGATTTATCAAAATAAAGAAAGAAGGAATCTATGAACACTCCTCAAAACTTACTAAAAAAATACTTTGGTTACGAAAAATTTCGACCTGGTCAATTGGAAATAATAGAACAAATATTAAATAATAAAGATTGTTTAGCCATTATGCCAACTGGTGCTGGTAAATCCATTTGTTATCAAATACCAGCTATGATTTTGCCAGGAATTACGCTCGTGATATCACCACTTATTTCACTTATGAAAGACCAAGTAAGCAATCTGAGTGAAATCGGAATTCCTGCAACTTTTCTAAATAGTACGCTTAGTGAATTAGAATATTCGCAAACAATGCAAAATATTTCCCATAATATTTATAAAATTATCTATGTTGCTCCAGAAAGATTGAATTCAGATTCTTTTATTCATTTTCTAAATCAATTAAATATTTCTATGATTACCATTGATGAAGCGCACTGTGTATCACAATGGGGACACGATTTTAGACCAAGTTATCGCGAAATTTCGAAAGTAATTTCTCATTTAAAAAGACGTCCTATTTTATCAGCTTTTACAGCTACTGCTACTGAAATTGTCAAAAATGACATTATCCATTTGTTGAATTTGTCTGCACCTTTTACTTTAACAACTGGTTTTGACCGTTCCAATCTAAGTTTTTCTGTAGAAACACCCAAAAATAAATTAGAATATATATTTAATTTTTTAAAAAATAATACTAAAGATTCAGGCATCATTTACTGTTCAACACGAAAACATGTCGACAATTTATTCTCTAGTCTTTCCAATGAAGGTTACGTGGTTTCTAAATATCATGGTGGCATGAGTGAAAAAGCAAGGAATCGTTCACAAGAAGATTTTACTTTTGATAAAACTAACATTATGATTGCCACAAATGCATTTGGTATGGGAATTGATAAATCAAATATTCGCTATGTCCTTCATTACAATATGCCAAAAGATTTGGAAAGCTACTACCAAGAAGCTGGACGTGCTGGTCGTGATGGTGATACGGCACAATGCATTTTACTTTTTAGCAGAAGCGATATTGTTACAAATAAATTTCTGATTGAGCAAAGTGAATCGGATTCCAATCGCAAAATCGAATATGACAAGCTAAATGATATGGTTGATTATTGTAATACTGATAAATGTCTTAGAAAATATATTTTAGAATATTTTGGAGAACTACCGAACTTTGATATTTGTGACAATTGTAGCAATTGTTTGTCAGAAATGGAAACAACGGATATCACGTTGGATGCTAAAAAAATATTATCTTGCATCAAAAGAATGCATGAAAGATTTGGAACTGGAATGGTGGCTGATGTTTTGAAAGGTTCAAAATCTGCCAAAGTAAAAAACCTGGGATTCGACCAATTATCAACGTATGGCATTATGCATGAATATTCGAAAAATACGATTACAGATTTAATTTATTTTTTAATGACAGAAGGCTATATTAAAACTGTTGGTGATAAATATCCTATTTTAACTTTAGAACCATCTGCAAATGAGGTTTTGTTTCAGGATAAATCAGTTTTAATTAAACGAAAAATCGAAAAGGATTTTGCTTCTGAAACAAAAGAATTAAATTATGATGAGAATTTATTTGAAATTTTAAAATCTCTGAGACGTGAAATTGCAGATATTCACAACATTCCACCTTTTATTGTATTTGCTGATGTATCACTAAAAGAAATGTCCACATATTATCCAATTTCTGTGGATAATATGCTAAAAATCAGTGGTGTTGGTATTCATAAATTAGAAAAATATGGTAATGTTTTCATTAAAACAATCCAAAAATATGTCAAGAAGAACGATATTAAAATAACGGAAATAACTTCAAAATCCTCTTCGAAAAGTCAAACTTCTTCGAAAGAAAACACAAATCTAGTTACTTATGATTTATATAAAAACGGAAAAAGTATTGATGAAATTAGTAAAATTCGTGGTTTCACAAGACAAACGATTGAGAATCATTTGATTGCTTGTTATGAACTCGATTTGGATATTGCTCTAACAAAAGACATTCAATTACAATTCGAAAGAGAAATTTTTGATGCTATTGATGAATTTGGATTTCAGAAATTAAAAATTTTAAAAGAAAATTTGCCAAGACAAGTTAGTTATTTTGATATTCGTTATTTTGTGGCGAAATATAAAAAAACGAAATGAAAATAGCATAATTAAGAGGTAAACATGTGCAATACATTGGAAAATTAGACAAAAGTAAAATTGGAGATTATGGCAAGAAAATAATAACAGATGACGTTATTTTGACAGATGAGAGAGTGAAACATATAAAAGAAAGACATCCTCGGCGATTATGAGAAGTTTTCTGTTTATATAAAACAGATAATAAGTGAACCTAACTTTGTTTTGAAAGATACTAAAAATGTTGATACTGTAATAATGTTAAAAAGAATCCAAGAAGAGGGAAAAAACATACAACTTGTTGTGAAGTTGAATACTGGTACAGATAAAAAAAGAGATAAAAATTCAATTTTAACAATGTGGAAAATAAGAAATAGTACATATAAGCAATTAATTAAAAATAAAGAAATACTTTACAAAAATGAATAAATGTGGTATAATTAAAGTACAATATAAGAGTTATTTGAGGTGGACGATTTTCGTGCCTTCCACGCACCTAGCAATAGGTTAACAAGAGATGTAGGAAACTATGGCACTCCTACCAAATAACTACGGCGAGGGGCTTTGGAAACGAAGTCCCTTAGATTATATATCATGACTGTTTATTTTCTTCCAAAGACTTCCACTTTTCCACCTACCAAAAAAATTCTCCCATTTTCATAAATAACCGCCTGCTCATCTGTTATTGCATAAACTGGAAACGAGTTATCTTTTAGGGTTTCTCTCAAAAAATTGGCATCCCATTTCTGGTGATCTTCTCTTTTATAATGTGGTACAATATTAAAATTAACCAACTCTAACGTTTTATTTTTTATTTCGCAATTTGTGACTCCATATCTTGCTTTCCAATATTGGTCACTTTCAATTTGTTTCCCCAAAACAATAGCACCTGCTGATGTTCCCATCACAACTTTTTGTTCTGCAAATTCTTTCAAAATTTCGTCAAATCCAGTTTCTTTAAATAAATCTGGTAAAATAAAATTTTGTCCTCCGACAATATACATCATATCTGTATTTTGCAATCTTCTTCTGATTTCCTCTTTATTGTAGGCTCTTAAATTCACAAAATCGATAATTCCACCAATGTATTTTTCAATTTGAGATAATTCCTTTATCAGCCAACGTTTATCACTTGTTTCTGGTTTCACAACATACGCCTCATTAATAATTGCAACATTAATATCTGCTAAAGATTTTCCCACTAATTTTGAAACTTCATTGGCAATTTCATCTGTTGTAAATCCTTGTGACGCTAAAATTAATTTCATTTTCGTCCTCCAAAATCTATTTCACAAAAAGTACTTTTACAATATTTTCATATCGCTCTTTTAATAATTCTTTTGACTGTTCACTTAATTTATAAAAATCTCGTTCTAACTTTTTCTTCACAAATTCTTTTCCTTCTCTTGTGGATAAATTTTTCTCTTTATACGCTAATTCAAACAAACTTGGAATACAATCAAAATGTGCCATAACATCTGCATCAGCGACGCATTGCTCTTCGATTGTATTTCGTGGTCTATCTTTACTTCCTCTGTGATTTAAAACACAATTTTTAACTTTTTCTATTTTATCTTGTGGATAATTCACATCCGTTAGTAACTGCTCTGCAATTTCAGCTCCATAAATATGATGTTTTTCTCGCTCTCCATATTCTGAAGGCATTGCAATATCATGTAGCAATGCTCCCAATTCTACAATTTCCACATCTGCATCATATTTTTTAGCCAATTCCACAGCATTTTCCACAACATATTTAATATGTTCATTCCAAAAATCATAACCATCTTTTTGTTTAGATTTTTCACATCTATTTAATAATTCTTCTTTTATTTTTTCTACTATTTGGGTCATTTTGTCCTCCAAAACTATTTCAACATCTCCAAAATTTCATCTTTTCCTAAAACGCCAACTGCTCGGTTTGCTTCTTTTCCATTTTTGATAACAACCAATGTTGGAATCGACATGATTCCATATTCTACCGCTAAATCTTGTGCCTCGTCAACATTAATTCTGCAAACTTTCACATCATTATTTTCTGTCGCAACTTGCTCCACAATTGGTGCTAACATTTTACATGGACCACACCAATCTGCATAAAAGTCCACCAAAACTGGCTTCTCACTTTTTAAAATCTCCTCTTCAAATTCATTACTTGTAACTTCTAAAACACTCATTTTATCCTCCTTTATATTTTCATTTTTTGTGTTCTTTTCCTGTTTTTTTAGCACTCCATTTACGGCAAATAATCCAACAATAAAAATGATACACAAAACAATTATTATAATTTTATTTTTCATAGTTTTCTCCTTTAAAAGAAAATAATATATATTCCCATAGCAATTAAAATGGCACCTGAAATTTTCTTTATTTTACTGAAATTCTCTTTTATCTTATCAAAAACACCTTTCAATTTTTCCATTAATGCGACTGATAAAATAAACGGAATTCCAAGTCCAATGCAATAAATAAGCATCAACAGTATTCCTTTTAATAATTGTTGTTGCTTTGCAACGAGCAGCAATGCGGAGCTTAAAAATGTTCCAATACATGGTGTCCAACTAATTGAAAATAGCATGCCAAATAAAAATGATTTTATAAAATTTAAGTTTTGCAAATCAGCATTTACTGCTTTCATTTTGCTCATAAATTTTAAATTTAGGAATTCCATATAATTTAGTCCAAATGCGATAATAACCACGCCAAATACAATTTTGATATATTTCATATAACTGCTTACTAGCTTTCCAACTTGACTTGCAAATATTGCTAATAATAAAAATATCGTCGTAAATCCTAACACAAAACCAACTGCATTTAAAATTGCCTTTTGGGTTTTTTTTTCGTTTTTACCTGCAAAATAAGCAATATAAATGGGAAGCATCGGCAACAAACACGGTGATATAAAACTCGCAATTCCTTCTAAAAAAGTAAATACATATTCCATTTTAACTCCTATTTTATTTCTTTTTAGATTTTTATAATATCTTTTGTATATTTTACCACAATTTAAAAAAAATAGCTACCTTTTTTTATTTAAATTAAAAACAGTAATATTTATTAGCAAAAACAAGTAAGAGCATATTTTTTATATTTTGTCAAGTTGACATAATTTCAAGAATATGATATAATAAAAGGTAGAGCACTTACAAAAAAAGCCCCTTTAAGGAGCTTTTTATTTTATAATTTGCTTCATTCTTCCATACACTAAATTGGTCCAATTCGGATTTACTGGACAAAATCGCGTCCTAACACCAGCTAGGTTTTTTCCATTGTAAAATCTTCCGCCTGGCGATAAATAATTATAATGCAACGTACTTGCAGCTTTTTCTAATCCTTGTTCTACCGAAGCAAATTGAATTAAACCGCCATTTCCCATCAAACTAATATAATTATGCGTTCTTCTATGATTTCCCGCAATATTCCATCCAGACTCTGCTGAGATTAATCCACAGAAAAATATCTCATTTATTTGGTATTTTTCGCATAAATCATAAATGATTCCTGCATTTTCTTCAAAAAAACCTGAAGTATCTGCTCTAACACCTGCCATTAATGTTATAAAGTCCTCTCTTGAAACATTGCATCTTACAGTTAAATCCATGTTTGGCGAAATTACAATCTTATCAATTGAGTTATACAATTCACGTTGGCGTGCTTTAGCATATCTTGAAACAACTTCTTCACTTGCTACTTCCTTTTTTGTAACATAAGCAGCCATAATTTTCTCAGCTTCTAAAAACTTTTTCTCTTCCGTATTTACCACTTTTTCTTCCGTTAATTTAGCTATTTTCTCATTAACTTGTCCCACATTCAAAGCCCCAACTATAAGCCCCATTATGAATACTAGTAAAGCTATAATTATCAATGTTTTCCAGCTTTTAATACTTCTTTTGTCTTTCATTTTTATTTCCTCTCTAAATTTAAGATTACTATATCATTAAAAATAGGAAGTGTCAATATTGACATTTTTAAATTTGTATTATATAATAGATATCATTTTATATTGGGAGGTACCTATATGGCAAAACTACAAAAGCAAGACCATTTCATCCGGGTAAACTCTGACATGGATTTACCGCCATTTTTATTTAGCTCAGCTTTGGTGGTTAATAAGAAAATCTATTTGATTGGAGATTCTCAAGGGAACTTACCCGTTGGCAATGTCATACGGTGGGAATCAACTGATAATGGCTTTGTATGCCACTTCGTGGACCCCGAAAAAGAAAATCTCATCGAAAAAGACGATGGATTTTATTTAGAAGTTGAATAACTTCCTCGAATTTAGCTCATCTGCTGGATATAAAAATAACTATCATTTCATTCGTGATAGTTATTTTTATGTTTACTATGATATTATTTTTTTCCTTTTTTTCTATTGACACATCGCATATATATATATATAATAATTGTGTTAATATTATCCAAATAGGAGGTAAAAAAAATGGAAAAAAATCATTCAACTCATGTTTTTTATATCATCATAATTGTTCTTTTAGTGATGATTATCGGATTTTTATGGTATCAGTTAGGGGAAACCAAAAGTTCGAATGAGAAAATTATGAATCAACTTCAAAATAATTTATCCAATAAAGAAACAACTATAAACACTTTAGAAAATACACTTGATTCTATCTCTAATCAGTTAGACAACACGAATACTTCTACATCTCAAAACTCTACAACTTCTAACAATAGTTCTTCACAAATTACACAAGAACTAAATGGAATCGATGTATTATATGTTACCAATGCCACTCAAAATAAGGACAACACTTATACTTTACAAGGCGTTATTTACACGCAATATACACTTTCCCATGACGAAGTAATGCAGATACAAAATTCTGGTTCTATTCGTTTAAATGGCGAATCTTACACTGTAAAATCAAATGGAGATGAATGGGAAATCTATGATTCTAGTAATTATGCACTTTATAAAATAAAGTCAAAAAATGCAAATGAATACTTCTTGGAATGCCAAGCTCAATTAGAAAATGTTTGGAAGCGAACCAATGAAACTAAAGAAATTACTCTTCCTGGTAATACAATTTGTACAGGTTTATGGCATAATCCTGATACAACCGTTGCCGAAAACTTTAAAAACTATACACCAACTACTGCTTCTGAAACTACACATCCTGACGCTTCAAAAACTTACTCTTTCCATTTCGAAAATGGAAAATGTACTAAAGTTATTAATGAACTTACTTCAATAGAATAATAAAAAATGCTATCTTTTCTATTTAAGATAGCATTTTTATTTTTATTTTTCAGCCAAAGCCATCATGTCTTTCTTTAATTTTGCTAGTTGTTTATCCGCTTCTTTCATCGTTTTGCCTTTTACGCCCATGTAAAATTTAATTTTTGGCTCTGTTCCTGAAGGACGCACACAACACCATACATCATTTTCCATAGCATAATACAATACATTCGATATTGGAAGACCTGTTTTGGATTCTTTTCCTGTCTTCATATCCATAACCACATCTTTTTTATAATCTCTAATTTCAAGCACTTCATAATCGCTAATTTTCTTAGGTGGATGATTTCGAATGGCATTCATAATTTCTTTTATTTTTACTGCTCCATCTGCTCCTTTTAAAGTTATCATAACAGTTTCTTCTCTATAATATCCATACTTTTCATAAATTTTCAACATTTGATCCCACAATGTTAACCCTTGTTTTTTGTAAAATGCAGCCGCCTCACAAAGAAGCATTACTGCAGTAATTCCATCTTTATCTCTAGCATGTGTTCCAGCCAAACAACCATAACTTTCTTCAAATCCAAATACATATTCATGTTCTCCTGTAGTCTCAAAATTTCGAATCTGTTCGCCAATAAATTTAAAACCAGTTAATGTTTCCACAAAATGCATTCCATATTCTTTCGCAATTCTACCAGCCAAATTAGAAGAAACAATCGTTGATACAAAAGCTGAATTTTTTGGCATTAAACCTTTTTCTTTTCTTTGAGATAACACGTATTCTGCAATCAACAAAGCAGACATATTTCCTGAAAAAGTCACATATTTTCCTGTTTTTGAATCTTTCGAAAATACTCCTAATCGATCAGCATCTGGATCTGTCGCCAAAACCACATCTGCATCTACTTTTTTCGCTAGTTTCAAGGCTAGCTCAAATGCTTTTGGGTCTTCTGGATTTGGATATTCCACAGTTGGGAAATTTCCATTTGGCAATTCTTGCTCAGGAACTACATATACGTTCGTAAAACCAAGCTCCGATAAAACCCTTTGTACAGGCTTATTTCCAGTCCCATGAAGTGGAGTATAAACAATGTTTAAATCTTTTTCCACTTCTTTAATAATTTCTGGATTCAAGACTTGTTTTTTAATCGCATTCAAATATAATTTATCCATTGCACTTCCAATGATATTATACAATCCAGAATTTTGCGCCTCTTCATAACTCATTCTCTTGACTAATGAATAATCAGTTACATTATTCACTTCTTCAATAATTTCTTTATCTTTTGGCGCCACAATTTGTGCACCATCGTCCCAATATACTTTGTATCCATTATATTCTGGTGGATTATGACTTGCTGTAATCATAATTCCTGCCATACAACCAAGTTCTCGAACAGCAAATGATAATTCTGGAACTGGCTTAATTTCATCAAAAATAAAAGTTTTAATTCCGTTTGCATTTAAGCATAATGCGGTTTCAATTGCAAATTCTTTAGACATTCTTCTTGAATCATAAGAAATTGCAACTCCTTTATTTTCGCCACCTTCATGTAAAATGAAATTTGCTAAACCTTGTGTTGCTTTCGTAACTGTATAAACATTCATTCTGTTGGTTCCATTTCCAATAACACCTCTTAAACCTGCTGTTCCAAACTCTAAATCCTTATAAAATCGGTCTTTAATTTCCTCTTCGTCACCCGCAATTAATAATAATTCGTGGCGTGTTTCTTCGTCAAATGCTGGATTTGTGCACCATTCGCTATATTTTTTCATGTAGTTTAATTTTGAGAAAAAGTCTGTATATAATTTTCTTGCTGTTTCAGGACTATCCACACCTTCTGCATTTTTAATTGGAGCAAATTCTTCTTCCCTTTTTACTCTTAACGTAAGCACATTTTCTAACATCTCAAAAGAGTCAAAAATAAACATTTCAAATTTATACGCATTTGGTTTATCGGCAACAATTAATTTTCCATCTTTGTCAATGTAATTTGCCTTTTTCTGAGCGGTGTGATATGGCAATTTTAAATCCATTACTTTTTCTAAAGCTTTAATATTAAATAATTGCATAATCGCATTCGCATCGCCATATACCAAAGAACCATAATCGTCTCTCATATTTGCCATTTCACCAGATATTTCAGTATATTCAATTACGCCAACTTTTCCATTTTTCTTACAAATAACACCAACTTTTTCTTTTGGATCAATTTTTTCTACTGATTTTACCGCACTAAAAACTTTATTCGAAACTGCCATTCCAATTAATAATGGGTCCACCAAATTCGCCAAAATATTATCTACACCACTAATAAAAATCCATTCAATTCCGTTTTCTTTCATTTCATTAATGACATTGCTTCTTTCCATCGATTGGAGCGTTCCTCCATGACCATTTGCCGCTTCTTTAATTCCACCATTTTCGTTTAATAATATTTTTCCGCTCTAAATCTAGCATTGGCAATTGACCCTGTTTAAAGAAATGCACCGCCTCTTTTGGATAGCCAAAATAATTGTGTTCTTCAAAAAACTGAATGGTTTGATTGTTATTTTCTTCACTCGTCATAATGTACCAAGGAATAATTGTTTCATATTTGAACATCGCTTTTTTGATTCCTTCACACAATAACTCGAAAATTGATTTTTGAGAATCCAATCCTAAATCATAAGTTCCTTTTGGTCCTTTATGTCCCAATCTTGTTCCTTGCCCTCCAGCCATTGTTACAACAGCATATTTTCCTTTTCGAATTGCTTCGATTCCTTTTTGCTCAAACATATTTTTTTCTGCTGATGTTAATTTAGCTTTTTCAACATATTCAACTGGTTCAATAATTTCCTTTTTTAAATCTGGAACTTGATTAGCATTTTTATATAAATCCTGCATTAATTCAAAATCAATGTTTTCAATTTTGTTCAACAATTCTTTTTTTTCTTCTTCACTCATTTTATCGTAAAACATCAATAAATGTTTTTGATTATACTTTTCTAATTTCTTTTTTATCTCATCCAGTCTATCGCTCATTTCTCACCATTCCTTTCTAAAATTAGTTTATTTTTTACCTAATTTTTATTATCTTATACCATTTTATTTTAGAAGTCAACTGTCGTTTCTATGCAAAAAAGCTTAAGAATAGATAATCACTCTACTCTTAAGCTATTTTTATTATAATGTAATTTTATTATACTTTTTTTGTGTATATCCTGTGAAAACTTCCTCAGCCTCTTTTTCTCCTGATGTATTCACAACCTTGTCATGCTCATCCAAAATCTTTTGTAAATTCTCACTTCCTTGCATGACTTCATAACAATTTAAAATCGTACAATTCTCTTTTCGATTGGTAATAATTTTATTTGCTTCTTTCATGAACTCTTCTGTCCCACCAATTAAAATAAGTTTATCTTTTATATCACATTCATATAAATAACTTAAACTTTTACTTCTCCAATCTACCTCTAATAAAGTCTTGGATTTCTTCCCTTGGACTTGCTCGATTACTTTTTTGGCACTTCTACTCATATCTGTTTCTATCATTGTTATCACTTTTGTGGATTCGTTAATTCTTTTGTTTATATATGGTAAAAGCATCGTAATCAAATGAATATCGTTTACGTAGAAACAACATAATCTTTTCTTATTCATATCATTACCTCCATATATTTCATAAAAGGATTTTATCACTCGAACCCTTACAGGTCAAACACTTTCGTGTTTTCTTTTTCGACAGAAAACCTGATTTTTAGTGTTTTTCCAACATTTCGACACTAAAAAGTTACCGCCAATCAACAAAACAAGCTATTTTTCTGACTTTTCCGACCTCATTTTTTGTAACATTTTCGCAATATTTTTGTAATAATTTTGTAATATTTTTGTTTTTTCAAAATAAATTTTCCTTTATTTCTTATTTCTGAAAAAAATGAATAATTTATCCATTTTGGTTAATACTGAATGTAATAGAAAATTTTATAAAATTTAGAAAGGAAATCTATTATGAGAAAATTTTTTAAGAATTTCATAATTCTATCTATTTTATTTATCCTATTTTTTGCCATTACTGCCTATTCTTATGCAACTAATATTTCAGAAGGACTCGCTGAAAATATTTTCAGGCTGCATATTTTAGCCAATAGTGATTCCGAAGAAGACCAAGCTTTAAAATTAAAAGTACGTGATGCTATTTTAGCCTACATGGAAACTTTAACAGAAAATATGTCAGACAAGCAAGCTGTGATTGCTCTATCCGAACAACATATCGAAGATTTTAAACAAATTGCAGAACAAGTAATTCAAGAAAATGGTTATCATTATTCTGCTAGCGTTGAAATTGGGAATTTTTATTTCCCAACAAAATATTATGGTAATATTTCCTTACCTGCTGGAAATTACGATGCCTTAAAAATTGAAATTGGTGAAGCAGAAGGTCAAAATTGGTGGTGTTCTCTTTTTCCACCATTATGCTTTGTCAGCATTTCATCTGGAATGGTTGACGAAAAAGGCGAAGATTATTTGAAAGAAAACCTATCCGAAGAAGAATTTTCAATTGTCACCGAAAACTCAAATGATATTGAATTCAAATTTAAAATTATCGAATTATTAAATCAGAAATAAGCAAAAGAGGCTCTTTATGAGTCTCTCCTTTTTTAAGGAAAAATCTTTAGTATAAAATTAAAAAAATTTTCTAAATTTATATTGTAAAAATTTTTTATATATGATATAGTGCCATAGAGTGAAAATTTGTGCTCAAAATCATACAAAAATCTAGGGGGAATTGTTTTGGAAAAACTTGTCATTACAGGAAATACTCCTTTAAAAGGTGAAGTCGTTATTAGTGGTGCAAAAAACGCTGCTGTAGCCATTATACCTGCAACTCTATTAATCAACGGAGTTTGTACAATTGAAAATTTACCAAACATTAGTGATGTAAAATTATATTGTGATATATTAAAAAGTTTAGGTTCCATTGTAACTTGGAATTCTGAACATGAAGTAACCATTGATAATCGAAACATAAATTCTTATAAAGCACCATCAGATATTACCAGTAAATTTAGAGCATCCTATTATTTAATTGGTAGTTTGCTTGGAAGATGCAAAAAAGCGCAAGTCGGACTACCTGGTCGGCTGTAATTTAGGTGCTAGACCAATTGACCAACATATTAAAGGGTTTGAAGCACTTGGAGCAGATGTCGAAGTTTCTAATGGAAATATTACTGCTAAAGCAAAAAAATTAACTGCAAATTCCATTTATATGGATGTTGTATCTGTGGGAGCAACTATTAATGTTATGCTTGCTAGTGTCTTAGCAGAAGGAACTACCATTATTGATAATGCAGCTAAAGAACCTCATATTGTTGATGTTGCCAATTTTCTAAATACAATGGGCGCCGATATTCGTGGTGCTGGAACAGATATTATTAAAGTTAATGGTGTAAAAGAATTAAAAGGAAATGCAACTTATTCTGTTGTTCCAGACCAGATTGAAGCAGGAACGTTTATGCTTGCTGCCGTTGCTTCCAAAGGTGACGTTGTGATTAAAAATTGTATCACTAAACATTTAGAATCCATTACTGCCAAAATCATTGAAATTGGTGGAAATGTAGATGCAAATGGCGATCATTTACGCGTTTGGTGTAATACAAGAACCAATAAAGCAACTATAAAAACCTTACCATATCCAGGATTTCCAACTGATTTACAACCCCAAATGGGCGTCGTGTTATCTCTTTCAAAAGGGACAAGTATTATTAATGAAAGTATTTGGGAATCGCGTTTTCAATATACAGCTGAATTAAATAAAATGGGTGCCAAAATAACAGCTCAAGGAAAAAGTGCTGTATTTGAAGGTGTAGACAAATTAAATGCAGCTCCTGTTTATGCCTGCGATTTACGTGCTGGCGCGGCTTTAATTATTGCTGGAATTGTAGCAAAAGGAAAAACCGAAATTTACAATCTAAATTATATTGATCGCGGTTATGAAAATATTGAAGAAAAATTCAGAAAATTAGGCGCAAAAATCGAAAGAATCAATGAAGATTAACAAAAAAGATAAAATTATAATAGAATTGAGATAAAAATATGATAAATTTTTGTAGTATCTATAGTGGCAGTTCTGGGAACTGCCTATTTATAAATTCAAATCATACTAAAATATTAATCGATGCTGGTGTAAGTTGTAAAAAAATTGGCGAAGGCTTGGATTCAATTGGTACATCGCTTGCAGATATTGATGCTATTTTAGTAACACATGAACATTCTGACCATGTACAAAGTATTGGAACCATTTCCCAAAAATTCAACATTCCTGTTTATGCTAATCTAGAAACTTGGGATGCAATGGAAAAACAGAGAAATAAAATGGCTCCAACTAATATACATACCTTTGAAAATGACCAAGATTTTCAAATTAATGATCTAACAATTCATCCTTTTAGTACACCTCATGATGCTGCAAATCCTTGTGGCTTTAATATTCACAACGGTACAAAAAAGCTGAGCATTGCTACTGATTTAGGTCATATGGACAATCGTTTAATTTCAGAATTATATGATAGTTCCTTTGTATTTTTGGAATCTAATTATGACCCAGAAATTTTAAAAGTATCCAAATATCCATTTCCTTTAAAAAGACGTATTAGTGGACCTCATGGTCATTTATCAAATGCTTCTGCGGGAAAAACAATATTTAATTTATTATTAAAAAAAGAGTTAAAAGAAGTTATGCTGCGGACATTTGAGCAAAGAAAATAACTTTCCTGAACTTGCTTACCAAACCGTTACTAATGAATTGATTGAAAATAACGCAAATTTAAATGAAATTAGACTTTCTGTGGCAAATCGCTATTCACCAAGCAAAGTAATTAATATTTAATAAGACAATAAATTTTAAATGCAGCTATTTTAATTACAAAAAGTCTGATTAGATATAATATTAAAATTATATTTATCATTAACACAATATCACTTCCCTTCTGAATCAATCTAAAAATTTATTTTTGACTTATGGAAATTTCAGCAGATTTTAAAATTTTACTTATATGCCGATTTGATTATAAATTTATATTATAGTAACATCTTAATTCAAAAATGTCAACTTCTTTTTATTTACAAAGTTCGACAAAATATAACATTATTATTTTACCCAAACATTTACATCAATCCCCATTTCAACGCAAAAATAGAAAACAGAACACACAGAAAATCTGCAATTAAACCAATTATCAAAATCGGCTTAAAATCTTTATTTTTTATTTTAGAAGCATATAAAGCCACAACATAAATTGTGGTTTCTGTCGACCCCATAATGCAGGAAGTAAGCAAACCTATATCAGTATCCACGCCACAATTTCTTATAATTTCTGTTCCGATTACAGTTGCTGTACTTCCTGAAATCGGCCTTAAAAAAATAAGTGGCAAAATTTCTTTATATAAGAAGAAACTTTTTATAAAAAAATATACTTTTTCAACCAAAAAGTCGACTACTCCTGAAGCTTTTAGCATTCCAACTGCAACAAATAATCCCAACCAAGTTGGAAATAAACTTACTACTAACTTTTCTCCTTCTACAACTCCCTTTATAAAAATTTCAAACACATTTTTCTTTTCTAGCACGCCATAAATAATAATAAATGCAATTATAAATATGACTGCCGAGCTACTAAAGTATTGTATAAATTTCATTTTTTTCTCCTTATTTTTAAATATATTTTAGTTAAAAAAATAATAGAGATAAATGTCAAAATACTTGAAAACCAAACTGCTACAATAATTCCACTTGGATTTTCAGAACTTAAACTATTTCGAATTGCAATTATATTGGTAGGAATTATTTGAAGTGAAGCTGTATTAATTGCAATAAACATGATTGTTTCATCGGATAATTTATCTTTATTTATATTTTCTTTTTCTAATTCTTCAACCGCTTTCAGACCTGCTGGTGTCGCAGCATTTCCTATTCCCAACATATTGGTTACCATATTAATACTAATATGCTCATAAGAAGCGCTTCTTTCATCTAAATTCTTAAAAATTATTTTATTAATTGGTCGAATTATCTTTTTTAATTTTTCTTGCAAACTTGTCTCTGAAATTATTTTTATCATCCCACACCAAAAACACATACTTCCAAATAAATTTATTGCCATTTGAGTTGTTTCATTTATGGATGAAAATACACTTTGATTTACATTTTCTAAATTTCCATTTAACAATGAAAAAATAACAGAAATAATAATAAAAAAACACCATATTTTATCAATCATATTTTTACCTCAATTCATTATATAAATTTTGAAAAGTCTTTATGACTTTTTATTACATTTTTTTAATTTTTTTGCAAAAAAATATTTACATTTAAACTTTTTTGTTCTATAATACATTTATAAATAATCTTTATTTTCAAAGGAGGTGTTTTTATGAATTTAAAAGAAAAATTAGATGCTCGTGTTTTAAAATTGCAAGAAAAACGAATGATAGATGGTGCAAAAAATTTTTGGCTTGAACTTAAAAATATTTTTTTAAATACTTCAACCGAACTTTTAGCTGAAGAAAGTGGTTATACAATTGAAGTTATTATAAAAAAAGAAAATAATGGTTCTGTTTTATATCAATTACCTGAAGACAAAAATTATTATGAATTTTCAACAAAATGTTCTGCTCAATCTGTAAAATTTGCTTGTGATAATTTTGCAAAAACAGAAGGTATCGCGGTTCGATTCGAAAAGAAAAATTATTACTCATTTCGATTTACATACAAATTATAAAAAAATAAAAGTGAGAAATATTTCTCACTTTTATT
>CARFUA010000013.1:0-9905 GCA_948976265.1 uncultured Clostridia bacterium | reverse complement strand
TACTAAATAAATTTTATTATTTTTCAAATATTTTATAACTATTTTTCCAAAAAATATTGATAAATTTCATTCTTATTAATATTTCTATTTTTTGCAATTTTTTTAATAATTTCTTTTTTATCGAAACCTTGATTTTCATAAAATTTATATTGTTCCTCTAAAGACATCTCATTAAATTGTTTTAATTCTAATTCTTTTTTTGATTCATCATTTCCTTCCAAAATTATAACAAATTCGCCTTTTATTATTTCTAATTTTTCTAAAATTTCAGATATTTTTCCACGCAAAAATTTTTCATGAATTTTCGTGAGTTCTTTTGCTAAAATAATATTTCTGTCACCAAAAATTTCAAATATATCTTTTAATGTATTTTTTAATTTATGTGGCGCTTCATAAAAAATTAATGTTTTTGTTTCATATTTTAATTCTTCTAATTTCTCTTTTCTCTCTTTTTTTATAGCTGATAAAAATCCTAAAAAACAAAATTCTCTGGTTGACATTCCTGAACCAATTAATGCATTTACAAATGCACAAGCTCCTGGAATTGGTACAATCTCTATTCCATGCTCAATGGCAGATTTTACAACTTGCTCCCCTGGATCAGAAATTCCTGGCGTTCCTGCATCGGAAACAACAGCAATGTTCTTTCCAGCTTTCAACTTTTCCACAATAATTGCACTTTTGGTGGATTCATTTTGTTTATAATAACTAATTAAGGGTTTTGAAATCTCAAAATGATTTAGCAATTTCAATGTGTGCCTTGTGTCCTCTGCAGCAATGATATCCACTTCTTTTAAAATACGCAAAGCACGCAGTGTAATATCTTCCAAATTTCCAATTGGTGTTGCCACCAAATATAACGTTCCTGCCATTTTATTTCCTTTCCTATAAATAATTCCTTCTGTTTCCAAGAATCTAACAGCTACCTTTGCATTTATTTCTATATTTTTTTGTTTTTAAACAAAAAATTGACCTACAATATTATACCATATTTTTCGAATTATGTCAATTGACAAAATCGTCAAAATATGCTCTCACCTGATTTTACTGCATTTCATGTCTTTCATAAATTTGGTTAATTTCCTCTGTATAATCTCCTTTTTCATCATAAATGACAAGTGGCTTGTCTATTTTTAAAAAAGGATTGGCATATTTTATGGCTTTCACTAAAATTAGATTTGGTTTTTCTTTTGGTTTCGGATGCACAAACCTCACTCTCTTCGGCTCCAATCGATATTTTCGAAGCATACACATAATATCTACCAGTCTTTCTGCTCTATG
This sequence comes from uncultured Clostridia bacterium, assembly GCA_948976265.1. Classification (GTDB taxonomy): domain Bacteria; phylum Bacillota; class Clostridia; order TANB77; family CAG-508; genus Scatovivens. Next base: position 8,624 of record CARFUA010000013.1, on the reverse strand, counting down.
TACCATGAAAAATTCGCCTTTTTCTTTCAACAATTTACTGCTTTTTTCGACAATATCCTCCAACGTACATTTTACTTCATGTCTTGCTATCCTTTGTTTTTCCTCACCATTATGTAATCCCGTATTCGCTTTTTTGTAAGGCGGATTGGTAACAATACTATCGATTGAATTTGGTTTTAGAAATTCAAAAACACAGTTAATATCAGCATTTATAATTTCGAATTTGTCCTGCAAATGATTCAATTCCACACTTCTGCTTGCCATTTCAGCAACCTCTTCTTGAACTTCTATTCCATATATTTTTGCTAAACGTGTTTTTTTACATAATAGCAATCCTACAATTCCATTTCCTGTTCCAATATCCACAACAACGCTGTTTTCTTTGATTTCCTTTGCAAAATCAGAAAGCAATACACTATCTACTCCAAAGCAAAATCCGTTTTTATTCTGAATGATTTTTAAACCTTTATATTGCAAATCATCCATTCTTTCATTTTCTTTTAATTCCATTTTTTTCTCCCTAGTTTTAGTATTATACTATATATTTATTTCCAATTCAATACATTAAAGAATTTTATAAAAATTATGTTGACTTTATATCCAATTTATGTTATACTTTTTTCACTTAACTTTTGAAATTTACAACATAGAAAGGAGCAACTTATGAAACTCTCACGATATCTCTGTATCTCAGATGACTGGCAGATTGATTCGAGTAGCGGAACAAATGTGTTCTTAATTAATACCTACGATAATTGCCAACCTTACAGTTCAGCCTATGAAGAACGTCGGCCAGAGTTTATTGAACTTCCCGTTCCCACAGAACTCAAAACACGCAAACTTTCTTGCCAGCGTCAACTTCTAGTCTTTAAGCTGTTTCCAAACAAGGTAGAATTTGTCTGGCTATATGACAAAGAAAAATCTGTTTTGCTCAACAGCTGTGGAGAAGTCGCAAAAATGACCAACGTTAGGAGATTTATGGCATTGTTATATAAAGCCTACGATAACGCCTAATGCTAAAAAGCAAAGTACATTGCAACTGAATTGTACTTTGCTTTTTTATTTGAACTTTTATATTTTGGCTTTTATTTGTGTTTGTAAATGTTTCTTATCTCCTAAACTCTTCCGAAAAATCCAAGCCACTATCACTAAAACCTTTTCCCTCTTCTCCTTCAATTAAGATTTTTACAGAATTTACTTCTTTTAATTCGGTCATTGTATTTACAATTGAATGAATACAATTTTTTCGTTCTCCTTCCTCGCCAGAAGCATTTTCCACAAACTCTTTCGAAAAATCTACATTCAAACATTCTCCTATCAACTCTACATTTAGCAATCTTGTGCCTTCTGGAACTGTTTTTTGAAGAAAATCACTTTCAGGTCCTTCCATAAGCATATTTAACAATTCATAATATGGATCCAACAATAAATCCTTTGAATCAATTAATCGGCTTTCCTTTTGCAATTCTTTGTTTTCTGCATTTTGAAAATACAATGTAATCATTGTTTTTCGCATATCGACTTCCCCAATTTCCGTTTCTGGAACATATTCCACCTCAACATTTGTATTAAATAATAAAATCCCACAAATTAGCACTGTTAAAATTACTAATATTACAACTATCCACTTTTTCATAGCTACTGCCTCCCTTTCTTGGTAGATAATATTCGTAGTCTGTACCTTTTATGCTAGTCAATTTTATGACAGATTTTGTCGAATCTAGTTTCGAAAACTATTTTATATGTTTTTTTATACGATTTGTATTGACATCTTACAAATTCTGTATTATGATGAGTTTATAAAATATTATTAGAAAGGAATTTTTATGGCAAAAGTTAGAGATTTTACGAGCGGTTTAACACATTGTATTGGAGCCGTTTTCGCCTTGGCTGGAATGGTGGTATTAATTGTTTTTTCTGCCATTTGGGGCGATGGCTATGATGTGGTATCTTTCACCATCTTTGGAATTGGACTATTTTTATTATATTTATTTAGTACACTTTATCATTGGCTAAATATCAGCCAAACAGGAATCAATGTTTTTCGAAAATTTGACCATATTATGATTTACATTTTAATTGCAGCAAGCTATACACCAATTTGTCTTGGTCCTTTGCGTGGTGCTTGGGGATGGACAATTTTTGGAATTTTATGGGTCTTTGCATTATTGGGAACTATTTTTTCTTCGATTTGGATTAAGGCGCCACGTGCCTTATCAACTGGAATTTACTTAATTATGGGATGGATGGGCATTTTGGCAATTTATCCATTATTTCAATCTTTTAAAGAAGCTAATTTATTGCATGGACTTTTATGGCTTATTTTATGTGGCGTTTTTTATACCATTGGAGGTATTATTTATTGGCTAAAATGGCCAAAAACCAAATGGAAAGATTTTGGATTTCATGAGATTTTTCATCTGTTCGTTATGCTAGGAAGCGCAAGCCATTATTGGTTTATACTGAGATATGTTTTGAAAATATAATAAACAAACCCAATCCAAAATATCGGCTTGGGTTTGTTTTTAATTTAAAATTTGACTTTTACGTCAACATGGTATATAATATTCTTATCAATTAATTGGAGGATTAACTATATGGGTAAAAAGAAAAATAACTTATTGGGCAAAAGAAGTTTGCGGCTTTTAAACGGAAACCTTGTTCTGTTACTAGAATGTTATCCAACTTCTTTTAACATTACTTTAAGCCTTTCTGGTAATATTCCAAAAGGCAGTCGCTTAAAAGCGCATTCTGAAAAGGCAACTGTGTTTATGAAAAAAAATGCGGAACATAAAGTCTCCGTGAAACGAACTGTTTCCTATCGGAAAGACTTAGATGGAATGGTTGTGGCAATTCCATTATCCATCAAGTACACAAAAAATAGGCACATTAATGGAACATTAACTCTTCAACCTGAGTTATATTTACCATTAGGAATTAGAAAATCTGCTGAGCAGCGGGAATTTATGAAACAGGATTTTCCAATTGAAACGCATTCACAGTCGATTCCTTTGAAAACATTTTTTGTTCCGTACCAGTACATAAACCCACATCGACCGTATCGAGGTTAAAAAAAGCAGCCACCAGAGTAGAAATTTATGCTCTAGTGGCTACTTTTTGAACTATAACATACTGAAATTAACTTTATTAGCAAGTATAGCGACTTTTTCATTCCATGAAATTTATCTTGTCTTAAATCCTTGTAAAATCAAGTGAGAGCATATTTTACAGTATTTGTCAATTGACAAATTTACATAAATATGATATAATAAAAGGTGAGGGCTATTGTGGGAAATAATTTCGAATTATTTCTTTTTTTATGTCAAAAATCTTATTATTTTCTCTAGTTTCTTCCATATTTCTCAAATTTACCAATTGACAAATTACGACAAACAGTATAAGATATAATTATGTTAAAATGTTCATTTTAGCATATTATGAAAAAGAAGGTGTACTATATGAAACATAAATTACACGTTGGCCTTGATATTGGCTCTACTACGATTAAAATTATGGTATTGGATGATACCTTAAAACCATTGTATTCTAGTTATACAAGACATTTTTCAGATACGAAAAAAACATTATCTGAAGTTTTGTTAAAATTTATAAAAGATTATCCAAACTCAGATTTTACGATGTCCCTTACTGGTTCTGGCGCTTTGGAGATTTCGCGATTATTGAATATTTCTTTTATTCAAGAAGTAATCGCTTGTAAAAAAGCGGTCGAAAAACTAATTCCTCAAACAGATGTGGTGATTGAACTTGGTGGAGAAGATGCGAAAATTATTTATTTTGATAAGTTTATTGAGCAACGTATGAACGGAACGTGTGCTGGCGGAACTGGTGCGTTTTTAGACCAAATGGCATCTTTGCTAAATACTGATACAGCTGGTTTGAACGAACTTGCCAAAGGTTACAAAACCATTTATCCGATTGCTTCTCGTTGTGGCGTTTTTGCCAAAACGGACATTCAGCCGTTAATTAATGAGGGTGCTGCAAAAGAAGATATTGCGGTTTCTATTTTTCAAGCTGTTGTGAATCAGACAATTTCTGGTTTGGCTTGTGGTAGACCGATTCGTGGGAAAGTTGCTTTTTTAGGAGGACCACTTAGCTATTTATCCGAACTTCGCAATCGTTTTATTGAAACACTTTCCTTATGTGAAGATGAGATTATAGTTCCTGAAAATGCTCATTTGCTTGTGGCAACCGGTAGCGCTCTTGCTTCGCTAGAAACCGAATGGATTTCGACGAAAACTTTGCAAAATAGTTTGAAAAAATTCGAAAAGTCCAATTATACGGAAAGTAAGCCTTTGCCTGCTTTATTTGCCAATACCAAAGATTATGAAGAATTTCAGGAAAGGCATGCAAAGCATACGGTTCATGAGGCTTGTTTAGAAAATTACGTTGGAAACTGTTATTTGGGAATCGATGCTGGCTCTACGACAACGAAATTAGTATTAATTGGGGAAAAAAATGAAATTTTGTATTCGTTGTATCAAAATAATAATGGAAATCCTCTTACTTCTGTAATTGGAATGTTGAAGGAATTGTATGCTGTGTTGCCAAAAACGGCACAATTACGTTTTAGTGGTGTTACTGGATATGGTGAAAAGTTGATTCAAACGGGATTAAATATCGATTTGAATGAAATCGAAACTATTGCACATTATACAGCAGCTAAGCAATTTGAACCAAACGTTTCTTCCATTATTGATATTGGTGGACAGGATATGAAATATATAAAAATTAAAGATGATACCATTGATAATATTATGTTAAATGAAGCTTGTTCTTCTGGATGTGGGTCATTTTTGGAGACGTTTGCCAAAAGTTTGGGAATTTCGATTCAGGAATTTGTGCAAGAGGCTTTGCATTCTCAAACTCCTGTGGATTTAGGTTCCCGTTGTACGGTTTTTATGAATTCTAAAATTAAACAAGCCCAAAAAGAAGGGGCTTCAGTTGGTGATATTTCTGCTGGACTTTCCTATTCTATTATAAAAAATGCTATTCAGAAGGTTATGAAAGTTCGAGATGTCAAGACTTTGGGCGAACATATTGTCGTGCAAGGTGGAACGTTTTATAATGATGCGGTTTTACGTAGTTTTGAATCGATTGTTGGGCGTGACGTTGTAAGACCGAATATTGCAGGATTAATGGGCGCTTATGGAGTTGCTTTACTTGCAAAAGAACAATTTATTGCCAATATGGATATGGAATATTATTCAACAATTTTGAAGGCTGAAGAATTGGAAAAATTACATATAAACATTACACATGTTCGTTGTAACCATTGTGAAAATCATTGTTTGCTTACAATTAATCAATTTGATAATGGTAAAAAATTTATTTCTGGAAATCGTTGCGAAAAAGGAAGTGGCGAAGCTTCTAAAAATCAGGATTTACCAAATCTTTATCAATATAAATTTGAAAGATTGTTTGGTTATAAACCATTAGAAGAATCAGAAGCAAAGCGCGGAACAATTGGGATTCCTAGGGTTTTGAATATGTATGAAGATTATCCTTTTTGGTTTACTTTGTTTACGAATTTGGGATTCCGTGTAATTATTTCTGAGAAAAGCAATCGTAAAACTTATGAAAAAGGAATTGAGTCTATGCCCTCTGAATCCGTTTGCTACCCTGCAAAATTGGCTCATGGACATATTATGAGTTTGCTTGACCAAGGTATAAAAACGATATTTTATCCTTGTATTCCGTATTCTCGAAAAGAGCATGATGTTGCGGATAATCATTATAATTGTCCGATTGTCATTTCGTATTCAGAAGTTATTAAAAATAATGTGGAGGAATTGAAAAATATTAAATATATTAATTCATTTTTGCCAATTGATAATATTAAAAATTTGGTAAAAATTATGGCATCTTTGGAGGAGTTTAGGGAATATCGATTTAGTAAAGTAGAATTGATGAACGCTGCGAAAAAAGCGGAGGAGGAATATCAAAAATATAAAAAAGATGTGCGCGATAAGGGAAACGAAGTTTTGAAATATATTGAGGAAAATGATTTGCGTGGTATCGTTTTGGCAGGAAGACCTTATCATGTTGACCCTGAAATCAATCACGGCATTGATACTTTGATTACTTCTTTGGGGTTGTGTGTATTATCTGAGGATAGTATTGAAAATTTAGGTAAGATAAAAAAGCCAATTCGTGTTGTAAATCAATGGGTTTATCATTCAAGATTATATGCTGCTGCAGATTTTGTGGGTAAACATGACTATTTAGAAATGATTCAACTAAACTCATTTGGTTGCGGCGTTGACGCCGTTACGACTGACCAAGTTGAGGAAATTTTGAAAAGTTACGATAATATGTTTACTTTGATAAAAATTGATGAAATCAATAATTTAGGCGCGATTCGTATTCGCGTACGTTCCCTTTTGGCTAGTATGAATAAGCGTATTCGTAATAAGAAAAGTCCAGAAAAACTAGGAAATTATCAGATTAATAAAGTTTTTTTCACAAAAGAAATGAAACAACAAGGTTATACTATTTTATGTCCACAAATGGCTCCAATTCATTTTGAATTGTTGGAGTCGGCAATGCAATCTTTGGGTTATAATCTAAAATTGCTAAAAGATTGTACTGAACATACTGTGGAAACAGGGTTAAAATATGTCAATAATGATGCTTGCTATCCTTCTATTTTGACAACTGGTCAAATGATTGAAGCTTTGGAAAGCGGAAAATATGATGTGAATAAAACAGCATTGATTATGTCTCAAACTGGTGGTGGTTGTAGAGCAACGAATTATATTGGATTTATTCGAAAAGCATTGAAAGATGCTGGCTATCCAAACGTTCCTGTTGTTTCATTTAATATTGTCGGTATGGAAAAAGCAAATGGATTTAAAATTAATGCAAAAATGATAGAAAAAATGTTAAAAGGCGTTTTATATGGCGATTTATTACAAAAATTACTTTATAAAAATAGAGCATATGAAATTCATAAAGGTGAGTCGCAAGAAAAGTTTGAATATTGGATGGAAAAATGTAAAAAATTAGTTTGCCATTCATCGATGTCAGAATTTAAAAAAAGTATTTATGAAATTGTAGAAGATTTTGAAAATATTGAGCTTGATTTAAGTGAAAAAAAACCAAAGGTTGGAATTGTTGGTGAAGTATTAATTAAATATCATCCTTTTGGAAATAATTATATCGTTGATGTATTAGAACAAGAAGGTGCTGAAGTAGTGTCACCTGATTTTATGGGATTTTTAAAATTTATTTGTACGCATAAAATTACAAATAATACTTTATTAAATACTGATAAAACAAAATCCACTATTTTTAAAATTGTTTTAAAATTAATTTCTCTTTTTGAAAAAGATAATATAAAAGCATTAAAAAAATCAAAAAAAGATTATTTATTGCCTTGCAATATTTGGGAATTAGAAAATAAAATAAAAGATATTTTATCTATTGGAAATCAAACTGGTGAAGGTTGGTTTTTGACAGCCGAAATGTTAGAATATATTGAACATGATATTCCAAATATAATTTGTATTCAACCATTTGCTTGTTTACCAAATCATGTTGTTGGAAAAGGAGTTATAAAAACAATTCGAGAAAAATATCCGTATGCCAATATTGCGCCAGTTGATTATGACCCTGGAGCAAGTAAAACAAATCAAACAAACCGAATTAAATTATTATTAACTGTGGCAAAAGATAATTTAAAAGAAAAAAATAATTATATTAAAGCAATTGAAATTGAAAATATGGTTCAAGAAGATAAAATTGATGAAAAAATAAATTAATTTAATATTTTTAAAAAAACTGGCTAAAATTAATTTAGTCAGTTTTTACCTTTTATCTTAAATAAAAAAATATATTTTCTTTTTTTATTTCATCATATTTTTACTATATTTTTTTATCATACTTCTTATTTGTTTTTACTAGAATTCTAAAAGAAATTCGGTTAGTATTCGTCTTTTTTTCGTTCGTTTATTGTCTTTTTGTTTATATTGTTATCAGAATTATGTATATTGTCATTTGTTTGTTCGTAGTTTCTTTTCTCTTTAGTTCCCATAGTTATTTGTACTTTAAATACTTTTTTCTTCTTGTGATTTTTTATAAAAATAACTTATTATGTAGTTTTTTATTTTTATGCTTTTATTTTTACTCTTTGGCTTTGATTTATCTTATAATAAAATTTATCCGTTGATTATATAGTTGATAGTCTATTTGATTATTTATGTGTTTATTCTTTGCCATAACATTAAAACTGTTAATATTTTATTATTATATTTTTTATCTATCATTTATTATTTTTTTATTTTATGTTTTTAATTTTGAAAAAATTATTTTTTGTTAGTTAATTGTATTATTTATTCTGTTTCCTTACATTTTTGTTTTCTGATTAAGTTAAATGATTTTATTTTCTGTCTTATTTTTTATAGTTAATACTTTTTTGTTTTCTATATTTTTAATGTTGTTTTAAAAAAACAATTTTATATTTGTTTTTTAGGATAAATTTTTAAATAATTATTTTATTTTTTCTTTGTTTTAATTCAGTATTTTTGAATTAATATTTTATTTTTTAATTTCAAATTATGTTTTAAATTGATTTTATATTTATAAAAATTTAAAATTCACAAATT
>CARFUA010000012.1:26851-46613 GCA_948976265.1 uncultured Clostridia bacterium | reverse complement strand
TAGCACATCCATGCTTCTTTTAAAGCTTCTTTCAGAAAAGGATATGTATGGTTATGAAATGATTGAAACCCTTGAGAAAAGATCCAACCACGTCTTTCATTTGAAGGCAGGAACTTTATATCCGTTACTCCACTCTATGGAAATAAAAGGATGGTTGAATGTCTATGAAAATCAGGTAAATGGAAAGGTAAGGAAATATTATACGATTACAAAGGAAAATGTAAATCATAAAGTTGACATTAATTTCAAATCAGAGAACTACAATAATCAAGACTATGCCTATTTAGAATTAGCAATTTCAAAGGCTGAAAAACCAACAGAGGTTTATGATATTGTAATTGATGGTGGTCATGGTGGAAAAGATATTGGAGAAAAATCGGGAACAGATACAGAAGCTAATATCACGTTAGAATACGCTAAATTATTGAAACAAAAATTAGAAAACCAAGGATTTAAAGTAAAATTAACAAGAGATGATACGAATACAGATACTTATACAGCAACCAACATGTATGATGAAAATGGCAGAATTTCAATTGCTTGTAAATCGCAAGCTAAAATTATGTTATCGTTTCATATCAATAGCGGAAATGCTGGTTTGAAAGGATTAGAAATTTATTCGCCTTGTAAATCCAAACTAGATTTGGCACAGAATATAGCAAATAAAATTGTAGCTTATACAGACATTGAATATTCCAACAATAATGCTTTCAAAAAAGGAGAAGGTGTTTATGTACGAAATTTTACGCAAAATGTGATTAATGAATATACTAACACTGCTCATAAAAAAGGATATGAGCCATATCCTATTACTTTGGATACGCCTTATTTATATACAATTCGTGAAGTTGGTGGAATTGCAACAAATGCTTATGCTGACGGGCGAAATTCTAGTTATTCAGCTAATGCATATTATCGTTCTAATCAAGGAATCGAATGTTATCAAATTGAAATGGGATATATCAAAAATGATTTAGAAATAATAAAAACTCAAATGGAACAGTATGTAACAGCAATTTCGGAAGCAATGGTGGAAAATTTATAAAAAGGAGAAAGTATGGGAATTGTAAATAAAATAAAAAATTTAATAAGAATGATAAAAGCAAAACACAAAGAAAAATTATTACTCAAAACAAAAGATGATGAATTAGTAGTAAGTGAACTTTCAGCAGAACAGGATAATTCTGGTGTTAATATTCACAAAGTTTTGACAACGATGCAAACGCCAGAAGGAAAGGAAGAAGTAGTTCAAAGTAATTTAGAGGAAATTATGGAGCAAAATAAATTAAAAGATTCACTGAAAGATTTAGAAGATACAAGTGTAGAAAATGTAATAGAAGGAAAAAAAGAAAAATTAGTAGAAAAAGGCAAGATAGCAGTTGCTCTTCACGCAATTGATGATGTGGATAAAAGATTAGAGGTAACCACTGGAAATCTAGAACATTTGACAGCACAAGAAACAGCTGAGTTATTAAGAACAATTAAAGAAACGCCAGAAGAGAAAAAAGCAAAAAAGATTGAGAATAAAAAAATAAAAACAATTAGTGAGCAATTATTAAGAACGTTAGTAAGATTTGGATATGTGAGTGAAGTAGACATTATTGAAATGGCATATACTTTAAAAGAAGAAAGTTCAAAATTAGCCATTATAAAATTATGTTTAGCAAAAATGGATGAATATGATGTTGTTAAAAAGAAGAATATCACAGCAAAAGCAAAAAATAAAATGGTGTATGATTTGTTAAAGGAAACAAAGATAGAATTGTTTGAAAAATTTATGTTTTTAAAATATTCACTATTAAAAGAAGGTCTTTTAACAAGGGAAGAATGTAAAAATATGATGCAAATGTTAAAGATGGAAGGGAAAAAACAAGTTAAAATAGACGAGAAATCAGAGCAGAAACCAAGAGAAAAAGGAGGAAGTGAGTATGAGTAATAAAGTAAAACCAAGAACAATTTCAGGTGTTTTGGAATTGTTGCCAAATGACCAAATTATTTTTAATCAAATGGTTGATAAAATTAGGAAAGCGTATGAAAGTTTTGGATTTTTACCATTGGATACACCAATTATTGAATTATCTGAAATTTTGCTTGCTAAAGCAGGAGGAGAAACTGAGAAGCAAATTTATCGTTTTCAGAAAGGCGATAATGATTTGTCATTGCGATTTGATTTAACGGTTCCATTTGCAAAATATGTATCGATGAATCAAAACGAATTGGCGTTTCCATTTCGAAGATATCAAATTGGAAAGGTGTATCGAGGCGAGAGGCCACAAAAATGTAGATTCAGAGAGTTTTATCAATGCGATGTGGATGTCATTTCAGATAAATTAGATATTATGAATGATGCAGAAATGGTGAATGTGATTTATGAAACATTCAAGTCATTGGATTTAGCAAAATTTACGATTTGTATCAATAATCGAAAAATTTTAAATGGATTTTTTGAAGCATTAGATATTTCCAATCAAAAAGTAGAGATTCTAAGAATCATTGACAAAATAGACAAAATGGGGGAAGAGGCAATGCGTCAAGAATTAGATAAAATTGGTGTTGCTTCTGAAAAAATCAACCAAATTTGTGATTTTATTTTAATCACAGGAAGCACAGATGAAATGATAGCAAAATTAAAAGAAATGGAAGTTCAAAATGAAGTTTTTCTAGAAGGATTATCCGAAATAGAAAAAGTTGCCAGCTATGTGAAACAATTTGAAATTCCAGAAGATTATTTTCGTCTTGATTTGAAAATTGCAAGAGGGTTGGACTATTATACGGGAACCGTTTATGAAACGTTTTTTGACGAATATCGAAATTTAGGAAGTGTTTGTTCTGGTGGAAGATATGATAATTTAACAGAATATTATACCGAGCGAAGCTTTCAAGGCGTCGGAATTTCCATTGGACTTTCAAGATTATATGCACAACTAAAAGAAATGGGATTAATCAAAACGACAATGAATTCCATTGCCAAAGTCCTTGTTGTTCCGATGGACGAAGAGGTCAGCGGATTTGCTTTAAAGCTTGCTAAAAAATTACGTGAAAATAAAATCAATACAGAAATTTATTCAAACTTTTACAAAGATATGAAATCTAAGTTAAAATATGCTGACAAATTAAATATTTCCTATGTTTGCATTATCGGAGAAAATGAGATGAATGAAAATTGTGTGATGCTGAAAAATATGAAAGAAAAGTCGCAGGAAAAGGTAAAATTTGAAGACATTTTAGCGAGCTTAAAATAAATATTTACTTGTTTCAAACAATATGTTATAATCAAATCACAAGCAGGAAAAATCAGATTTTTACCAAAAGCAAAACTTAAAACAGAAGAAAACACCATTTATAATAAAAGGGGGAAATGCGAATGAAGGACCAAAAAGGGATTACCTTAATGATACTTGTTGTAACCATCATTGTAATGGGATTAATTGCTGGTACCATAAGCTACAATTCCATTGCAACCTATCAACTAAATGCGTATTATATGATGTGTTCGGATATTGAATTGCTAGACGAAAAAATCGCTTTGTACTATTTAGAAAATCAAGAACTACCGATACAAAGCGAATCTATTCAAATTACAGCATTAATTCCAGATTATGCCGAAGGAAATGCCAATTACAATCCCAACAATAGTGGAACTCTCTATAAAATCGATTTAACGGAATTAAATAACTTATCTCTACGACAAACAAACTACTACATTGATGAACAAAGTCACACGATTTATTCAGCCAGTGGTAAAGTAATTGAAGAAGAAAAATATTATACAATTCCAATGAATTATCAACAAGTTGATTTAAGTTTATATCAATAAATTATTCTTTCAGTTCCACAACCGTAACACCATCTTCACCTTCACCAAAAGTTCCCAAACGGAAACTTTTCACGTGAGGGTGATTTTTTAAAAACTGTTGGATTCCTTTTTTTAATATTCCAGTTCCTTTTCCATGCACAATGCGTACATTTGCTAATCCATTCAAAGCGCAATTATCCAAATATTTATCTACCATAAAACAAGCATCTTCTACATTTTGCCCGATTACATTTAGCTCTGGAGAAATTTTTGCTACCTTAAATTCGCGTTTTGAAGAAGAAAGCGTTTGCTTTTTTGGTGCATTTTTCGTAAAAGCCAAATCCGAAATTTTTACATACGTTTTAAGAGAACCAATTTGGACTTGTACAGTATCATTTTTTGTTACTTCCGAAAGAATAGTTCCAATTTGATGCAAAGATAAAATTTCAACTGGCAAGCCGATTTTAATATCATTTTTAGTAAGTGCAGTAGTTTTTGTTTCTACTTTTTCTTGGCAAGATAAATTGTCAATTTTTTGATTCAGTTGATTTCTTAAATCATTTGATTTTTTACGATTCGAACTACTTTCCATTTCTTTGATAATTTCATTAGCATCTTCTTTTGCAGAAAGTAAAATATCACGAGCCTTTATTTTTGCATTTTCCAAAATTTCATGTTCATTGGAGGTGATACGCTCATATTTTTCTTCATAAGATTTTTTAATGGTTTCAATTTCAGCCAAATTCGTTTCAATTTTCAATTTCTTTTCTTCTAAGATACGTCGATCCTCGTAAATCTGATTCAAAAGTTGTTCAACATTTGTTGTATCCTGATTAATAAATGTTTTTGCACGTTCAATAATATGCACAGGAATGCCTAAATTTTTACTAATCACAAAAGCATTACTTCGGCCAGGTACGCCAATTAACAATTGATAAGTAGGCGACAAAGTATCCAAATCAAAAGCTACACTAGCATTTTCAAATCCCTTTGTAACTAAGGCAAAATTTTTAATTTCAGAATAATGTGTTGTAGCGATTGTCAAAATATTCGATTGATTCAAATGTTCCAAAATACTAATTGCCAAGCTCGAACCTTCAATTGGGTCGGTTCCAGAACCTAATTCATCGACTAAAACAAGACTGTTATTGGTTGCTTTTTTTAAAAGCAAAGCAATATTTGTCATATGCGAAGAAAACGTACTCAAAGAATCGCTAATACTTTGTTCATCACCAATATCTGCAAAAATATCGTCAAAAACAAAAATGCTACTTCCTTTTTTAGCAGGGATAGGAAGTCCACTCATTCCCATTAAAACAAGCAAACCAACTGTTTTTAATACAACAGTTTTTCCGCCTGTATTTGGACCTGTAATAATCAAACTTGTGAAGTCTTTTCCTAATTCAATCGTATTTTTCACAGCGTTTTCACGTGGAATAAGCGGATGATAACAATCCTTTAAACAAATCCATTTTTCGTCATGAATGGCTGGTTCTGTGCATTCAAATTCTTTTGAAAATTTAGCTTTTGCAAAAATAAAATCTAACAAACCAATCAAATTTATTGTATTAGACAAATCGTCCAAATGCTCAAAAAAGAGACTCGACAGTTTCATTAAAATTTTTTCGATTTCGATATTCTCTAAATTATGCAAATGATTCATCTCATTATTCATTTCAAAAATCGCAATTGGCTCAATAAAAAGACTCGAACCACTGGTTGAAACATCGTGTACAAATCCTTTTACTTCTTGACGATATTCACTTTTTACAGGAATAACAAAACGCTGATTTCGAATGGTTACAATTGGTTCTTGCACATATTTTGAGTGCAAAAGCGAATTTAATTTGCTATGAATTTCCTGCTCCTTTTTGCGAAGGTTATCACGAATATTTTTGAGTTCTGGCGAGGCATTATCCTCCATTGTATTTTCGTCAATAATGGCTGTATGAATGGCTTTCACAATTCCAGGATTAGAATACAAATTTTGGAATAAAGGGTTCAAATTAGGAATATCAGAAAGTGCAATAATTTTTGCATCCAAATAATTTTTCAGATTTTGCGAAATTTCCAAAATATGTGATAAATCAAGCAGTTGTTTTGGGTTGAGAGATTGACTATTTTCCAATTGTTTTAAAGAAACTGTAATATCTGCAATTTCAGAAATTGGTACTGTACCAAGACGATACAAAAGTGTTAAAGCTTCGCTTGTTTGAGCAAGTGATTTGGTAATATCTTTTTTGGATGTCATGGGTGTAATTTCTCTAGCCCAATTTTTTCCAAGGTAAGTAATCGCAAAATTAGCAACGATTTCGCAAATTTTATGAAATTCTAGTTTTTCTAAGGTTTTCGAATGCATATTTTTGTCCTTTCTAATTTTATTGAATAAATTATATCATAGAAAAATCAATTTGTCGATAAAAAGACCGAGAGCAGAATTGATAATTGCTCTCGGTAAGGTGTTACGGAAGAATATCCTCTGAACTGAGAATCTTAGCCAGTTCATCAGCGTGGGAGGCTAATTCCAAGAAAAGAGCCTTCACTTGCTTAGCTCTGTTTGAAAGAATCTCCTGTTGTTTTTCCTTCGTAATAGCTTCCTGTAGTTTTTTTAAAACTTGGGTCCTAACAATAGTGTCTAAATGAGCAGCGGAATGACGATGCTCATGCAATTCTTTTGCATAACAGGAAAAATCTGGAAGGATTTCTTTTAAAATTTTCTCGTTAGCGCTGAACGAAACAGCTAAATGCCTGTAACCCTCTTGGGGATTTGAACCCAAAAGAAGCAAATCACGCTTAAAGGAGTTATAGATGCTTTCCAATTGTTGCCGAGTTGCCATAAAGTTCACCTCTCTTATAAATATAATTATGCAGATACTTTATCATATTATGTAAAATTTGTCAATAGCTTACAAATATAAATAAAGTAATTTACTTGACAATTGACATAAAATATGATAAAGTATTTAAATCAGCCTTGGGAAAGGAGCGTTGAAGAAAAGATATACAACAAATGTAACAAATAATTTTGTACTAGGAGGAAAAACTATGAAAAAAGACAGCAATTTAACAATTGCAACGATACTGTGGATAGCAGTTGAGGTAACGCTTTTAGCAAAGTTAATAATGGAGCAAAACCAAGTGTTTTTCGGAATATTGGTTAGAGTGGCAGTGATAGTAGGAATTTATGGCTTTTTCTTAGAGCGGAAATTGCAGTTGGAAAGAGTTAAAAAGAAATTTGGTTTAAGCGACAAATATGTGCCAATTTTTCTTGTTGAAGGAAAGGAAGAAAACGCAGAGGTGAAAGGAAGAGTAATTGTAGTTTTTTTATATAACAAAAAGAAACGTGTTGGCTTGATTCGGGAGTTGTATCGGAGCAAAGATTTGAGAGAATTTTCTGAAATTTTTAAACCTTAGGGTCACCAGCTATGTCCTTTTTTATAAAAAGAAAGACCACCAAGAGGTGGTTTTTTGCTATTGAAAAATTTTATAAAAAATGATATAATCACCAAAAGGAGAAATATGAAAGTTGTAATAATTGGCGGAGGACCAGCAGGAATGATGGCTGCAATATCTGCTGCAAAGGAAAAAAATGAAGTTGTTTTGCTAGAAAAAAATGCATCATTAGGACGCAAACTTTTGATTACGGGAAAAGGAAGATGCAATATAACAAGTTCTTTGGAAATGAATGAATTTATCAATCATACACCGGGAAATGGAAGATTTTTATATAGTGCTTTTGAGCAATTTACCAATCAGGATATGATTCAAATGTTAAAAGAGAATGGTTTGAAGGTAAAGCAGGAAAGAGGAGATCGAATTTTTCCAGTGACGGATAAAGCGCAAAGTGTGCTGGATTGTTTTGAAAAGGAATTAGAAAAAAATCATGTTTTGGTTAGAACCAATGTAGAAGTGACTAAAATTGATACAAAAATGGACGAGAATCAATTAAAAGTAAAAGGAGTTTCCTTAAAAAAGCGGAGAGAAAATCGATGCCGATAAAATCATTTTAGCAACTGGTGGAAAAAGTTATCCTAAAACAGGTTCAGACGGAAAAGGCTATTCTTTAGCACAAAATTTAGGACATACCATTATTTCTCCACACGGTTCCATTGTACCATTAGGGGCAGACAAAAAAGTATGTCAAAATTTACAAGGTTTATCCTTAAAAAACGTGAAAATTATCCTCAAAAATATGCAATCAAACCAGAAAATATATGAAGATTTTGGAGAAATGTTATTTACACATTTTGGAGTAAGTGGACCTACAATTTTAAGTTCATCTGCGCATTTACTAAGAGTCAAAAAAGTAGATGAATTGCTAGAAAATCACAACATAAAATTATACATTGATTTGAAACCAGCGCTTTCCGTAGAGGAATTAGATATTAGAGTAAGACGCGATTTTGAAGAATTCAAAAACAAAGAATTCAAGAATAGTTTAGAAAAATTGTTGCCCAAAAAAATGATTGAAAGTATCGTTGAAATGTCAAGAATTAATCCTAGTAAAAAAGTAAACGAAATCACGAAAGAAGAAAGAAGAAAATTAGTAACATTGCTAAAAAACTTCGAAGTGACGATAACAGGCTTTCGTCCCATTGAAGAAGCAATCGTAACAGCAGGAGGAATTTCAACAAAAGAAATTAATCCCAAAACAATGGAATCCAAAATCGTGCAGGGATTATATTTTGCAGGAGAAATTATTGATGTAGATAGTTATACAGGCGGATTTAATTTGCAAATAGCCTATTCAACAGGTTTTGTGGCAGGAGGGAATCATGTTTAAAAGTATTGCAGAAAATGCAAGTAGTGAAATCGTTGAGAAAAAGTCGAAGTTTATAGGAAATGTGTATTATATAGAAACAATTGAAGAAGCAGAAGAACTGATAAAACAGGCAAATAAAACCTATTTTGATGCCAGACACAATTGCTATGCGTTTCGCGTATATACGCAAAACGGAATTGTCAATCGTTTTAGTGATGACGGAGAACCTTCTGGAACAGCAGGCAGTCCGATGCTCAATTTATTAACTTCGCAAAACTTAGCGAATGTATTGATTATTGTTACTCGCTATTTTGGCGGAATTTTGTTAGGAACTGGTGGATTAGTCAAAGCTTACACAGCTGCCTCAATGGAGGCTTTAAGACAAACTAAGATTGTGGAAAAAGCATTAGGTGAAGAAGTTGAATTGTTTGTTCGTTATCCAGATTTGGAAAAAATGAAGTATTATTTCAGGCAAAAAAATATTCATATCAATAATCTTGAATATGGAGAAAATGTATCTGTAACAGCAGAGATGACGCACCTTCAGTTGGAGAGCTTGCTCGAAAATAGGCGAAATCTAAATTTTACTTTGTTGGAATATAAAATTATAGCGCCTAAGTTTATCAAAATTAACATTGATGCATAAAATTATGAAAATCGTGTGAAGAAAATATGAAAAATAGGTGAAATATAAAAAAGAAGGAGAAAAAGATGGATTTATCAATATTAGTAGGACCAATTATTGGCGCCTTTATTGGATATGGAACGAATTGGATTGCGATAAAAATGTTATTTAGACCGTTAAAACCAGTCAAAATTGGAAACTTTACATTGCCGTTTACGCCAGGTATTATTCCCAAACGTAAAGACAAATTAGCAAAAGCAATTGGAGAATCGGTAGGAAATAATTTGTTTACAAAAAGTGATATGGAGAAAATGTTGTTATCAGAAGAGATAGAATCTGCGGTAATAGAAGGAATTTTTGAATTTTTGGAACAGGAGACAGAAGTGCAAGATGTTTTGTTGGAAATTGTAGATGAAGAAAAATATTTCACAGTAAGAGAAAATTTGAAACAAATCATAGGTGCCAAAATAAAAAATGGATTGCTAAAAGCGGAAATTGGCGAAATTATTAGCAAAGAAGGAGGACAAGTTATCCGCGATAAAGTAAAGGGAAGCATGCTCAGAATGTTTGTTACAGACGGTTTGATTGACTCGATTGTTGGTCCAATGGGTCATGAAATTGAAAAATATATCAGAGAGCATGGAGAGGAAAAAATCTTGCCTGTTGTAGAAGATGAAATAAATCGTTTGGAAACTACTTCTATGAAGGCGTTGAGTCAACAGGTGGAAAAGGATAGGGAAAAATGGGAAGAGATAGTTAGCAATATTTATCAGAATGTGATTTTGAAATATGTGAATGGTTTGCTAGAAAGTTTAGATATTTCAAAGGTTGTTGAGGAAAAAGTAAATCAGATGGAAGTTTTGGAATTGGAAAAAATTTTGTTGTCGATTATGAAAAAAGAGCTAGGAGCGATTGTAAACTTAGGGGCCTTGATTGGGTTGATTTTGGGAAGTTTGAATTTGGTGATATAACATTATCAAAAATGGAAAGAGCACGAAATAAAATCATATTGTGCATCCTTCCCTGATTATGTAGTTTTTTGCTAAAAAAATAATTATATAAAAGTAAAAACTTTTTGTAATTTTTTTATTTCACTTGACATATAATGAAATATAAGCTATAATAAATAAGCAAAAACGTGGCGTTGTAGCCAAGTGGTAAGGCACGAGTCTGCAAAACTCTGATTCGGCGGTTCGAATCCGCCCAACGCCTCCAATATTTTATACTTTTAGCGATTATCTACAAAAGTACAAATCCTCTCTTTCAAAGAGAGGATTTTTTATAAAAAATTATAAATTACGATATAATTAAAATTTTTTCTGATAAAAACGCCAACTCCAATTCTTTAATAGTCTAGATTTTAGTTGCATTTTTATCATAAATAGGATAAAATGATAAAAATAAAAAAGGGGAGGATAAAATAAATGAACCATATTTTAATAAAAATTTCAAAACACATAAAAAGTAACTTAGAAAAATTTTTACCAGAAGTTAAATTATCAGATTTAGAAGAAAATGGAAAAATATATTACATGAATGGCGATGATGGAACCATATTTGATTGGGGATTAAATGAGAGATTATGCGAATTTATGATGTTTTATAATGATGAAACAAATTTAGGAGCTGTAAAAACATTGGTATGTTCAGATGGAAAAATTATTACATATTTATATAAAAACAAAATGAATTCGCCCTTTAAAGAAGTGGAAGACAGTATCACTGAAGCGGAAGCATTTGAGCTTGCAGTTCTATTCTATGAAAAAGCAGACAAGTTGGATATTTTTGATAAGGCAATAGAAGATATGAATACTGATATTGAAATTACTTCAGATTTAAAACAAGAATTTTTGGAGCATTTTGAAGAGGAGTAAATAAAATTGAATATTGGAAAAAAGAAAGAACGCTGATACATCAACGTTCTTCTTTCCATTTTAATCTAGCATTATTTTTTTTGCCATTTCTATACCCATTTCCAAAGAGTCATCATGCGTTGCTTCGATTTTCTTTGTAATCGTGTTAGAATAAGACAAATTCTGGCTTGCTTCAGGAACAATCCCATCGCCATTTATTTTGCCCCGTTTGTCCAAGCATTTCAATAAAAAACCTGTGAAACTCTCATTTTTCGGGGGACATGTTGAAATAATATTAACGTGTCTACAGTCCTCCAATCCAGAATAATCAGCATTTCTGATAAATTCCGAATCAGGTATCAAATCTTGATCTACTTTATGATTGCTAAAAGTCATCATGAAAGCGCCATATTCAAGCCAATTCAATTTCTCGAACATAGCATCTTTATCGGCGGCAGTAGTACCATGAAATGGAGTAGATATTGTAACAACAGTTAAAGTTTCTTTTTGCTCAATCCATTTTGCTACATTGGCAAAACAAGCGCCACATTTGGAATGTCCAATCAATGTGATGCTATCATAATCTGGGGCTATCGAATTGATATAAGCACTCAATTCCTTTCCAGCATCTTCCAAACCGCCTGTTTCAAAGGGATAAAATACAGATAGCACCGTTTTGCCCTGAAATTCTATGGCAGGTATAACCATAAGTGGGTCATGGTGAACGATTTTATTTTGCTCATCAACACTCAAAGAACCACCCATGCCTAGGATAATTAAATCCCGATTTCCTTCTTGTACTTGTTGGATAATTAAATTCCGACTTTTATAGATGACATTCTCAAAGAATTCGCCATTCCACAAAAATGTTATCCGTAGGAAAATAGCGATTCCTACCATCATTGTAACAAGAACAAAAATAATTATTTTTTTCCTTTTTTTCATAAGATCGACCTCTTTTCATTTTTTATGTAAAAAGATTATACAACATTTTAAACAAAAATGCAAGGTGGTTAGGGAAAACATAGAAATATCAAGTGAGAGCAGATTATGACAAGTTTGTCAATTGACAAATTTACATAAATATGATATAATAAAATGTAGGGGAGTTTTTTTGAAGAATAGCAAAGATTCTTTGGTAAATATTTTGATAATTGAATAAAAAAATAAAATTGTAAGCATATGAAGAAGAAAGAATTTATTAAAAAAGCCAGGCAGAAAT
This sequence comes from uncultured Clostridia bacterium, assembly GCA_948976265.1. Taxonomy (GTDB): domain Bacteria; phylum Bacillota; class Clostridia; order TANB77; family CAG-508; genus Scatovivens. The sequence goes on along the minus strand of CARFUA010000012.1, from coordinate 34,355 downwards.
GCCTGGCTTTTGGGTGTTTTTTACCAATTAAAGAAGTCAAATATGGAACCATTATTTTGATTATTATTTTCGTTGTTGCTATTTCGATTGAATAGCGAATCTTCAATTTCTTCCTGGTTGGCAGAGTTTTTGGATTTATCTGGTGTTTCTTCTAGGGTAAGCGACAATTCCATTTCTTCGCCATTTCGATAAACGGAAAGCTTAATGGTTTCACCAATTTTGTGCTTATTTTTTTCTTTGTTTAAATCATTAACTGTTGCAATTTCTGTTCCTGCTATTTTTGTAATAACATCGCCTTTTTGTAAACCGGCTTTGCTAGCAGGAGAGTCATTTTCAATGGTATATACATAAACGCCAGTAGGAAGTTTGTATCGTTTCGCTGTGTTTTCGTCCATTGTAACAGGGGAAATACCAATATAAGGGCGTTTCACAGTTTGATATTGAATTAATTGGTCAATTACATCGGTTGTTGAATTGATAGGGATGGCAAATCCAAATCCTTCTACACCAGTGCCAGAAAGCTTCAAAGTATTAACTCCAATGACTTCTCCATTGCTATTGACCAAAGCACCACCACTATTTCCAGAATTAATAGCAGCATCGGTTTGAATGCAGGTATATTCTGTTCCAGCACCATCATCGACAGTTCGGTTCACAGCACTAATAATACCAGAAGTAACAGTACTTTCGAAACCAAGAGGGCAGCCGATTGCCATAGCAAATTCGCCAACGCGAACAGTATCCGAATCGCCTAAAGTGGCAGGAACAAGTTCAGAAGCTTCAATTTTGATAACGGCTAAATCGGTATAGGCATCGGTTCCAATGATTTTTGCTTCGTATTCAGTCGGGTCATTATAAAGATTAACTGTCATGTTGCTGGCTTCTTGAATGGAATAATAAGAGGAAGAGCTTTCGGTTGATACAACGTGATTATTCGTAAGAATATAACCATCTTTACTAATAATAATTCCAGAACCAGTTGCTTCTGCTTCACTTGAGCCAAAAACGGAATTAACCGAATATTTGATTTTGATACCCACAATAGATGGTAAAACTTTCTCTGCTACGGCAACAGAGGTATCAGAATATTCAACTAAATTGACAAGTTCTTTTGAAACCTGAGAAGTGGAACTATTTGTTCTGAAGTTGGTTGATGGTTGAGGAGAATCCAATAATTTATTTTTTAGATTCGGTACCCCAAAGCAAACACCAACGACTAAACTTGCACCCAAGACACCTGAGATAAATGGTGCCATAAAGTGGTTTAAATTTCTGCTTTTTGGAAATTCTGATTGTTTAAAACTATGATTAAAATTATCCATAAATGAATCGCCTCCATAAATATTAAAATATAGATATATCATACTGCAAAAGTAAATGTTTTACAATAGAAATATCTTAAAAAATTTTTTAGTTTCTATTGAAAAAATTTGATGATATAGATATAATACTATTAATTGATTAAAATAATCTTAAAATTTAGAGGAATTTTTGGGAGGACTTATGGTAAAAAAAGAAAAAGGGGTGACACTTGTAACACTTGTGATAACCATTATATTGTTGGGGATTTTAGCAGGTGTTTCGGCTAATACGGGTTATTCTGTAATTAAAGATATGCGAATTGGACGTATTATTGCAAATATGACTTTGGTGAGAGCAAAGGTGGAAACCATTTATGAACAATATCAATTTTCAGAAGAGGAAGAGGATTTAGTGGGAACAAAAGTGACAGAAATTGGTTTTTTATCAGAAGAAGAAAAAAAATTAATCGAAGAAAAAGTTGGAAATACAGAATTTGCGAATTTGGTTTGGTATGAATGGAATGCGAGTGACTTGAGGTCACAAGGATTGGATGTGAATTTGTTGGGAAATGATGAAAAATTTTATATCAATTATGAAAATAGCGAAATTATTTATAGTAAGGGAACGGCTTATCGTACAAAAATAAAATATTATTCTATGACAGGTTTAAATTATATTTATATAAATAATCAATAATAGGAAAGATGGTTTGAAAAATTGAAAGAAAAAGAAATTGAGAGATTAAATAAGCTAAAAGCGGAAGAAAATAAATTGTATGAAAGTAAAAAAGTTCGTTTTATTTGTGGGATTGATGAGGCTGGTAGAGGACCACTAGCTGGACCAGTTGTAGTAGGCGCAGTTATTTTACCAGAAGAATCTTTTATTGAAGGTGTGAATGATTCCAAAAAGATTTCAGAAAAAAAACGTGAAAAGATTTATGAACAAATTATAGAAGAAGCGGTTGCCTATAGTGTTGGCGTAGTGGACCAAAAAAAAATCGATGAAATTAATATTTTAAATGCAACAAAGTTGGCTTTAAAAATGGCAATCGAAGGCTTACAAACTAAGCCAGATGTGATTATGGTAGATGCTTTGAATAATATAGATACTTGCGGAATTCCGTATATCTCAGTTATAAAAGGGGATGCTAAAAATTACTGTATTGCTGCTGCTTCGATTATTGCAAAAGTGACAAGGGATCGCATGATGCGAGAATGGGACGAAATTTATCCAATGTATGGTTTTGCAAAACATAAAGGATATGGAACAGCAGAACATATTAAAGTTATTAAAGAAAAAGGACCGTGTATGTTGCATCGAAAGAGCTTTATTAAGAATTTTGTTTAAGGTACAAAAGAAAGGAAAAAATATGGATATTAAAACGATTATTACAAGAAAGCGAAAAGGCGAAGAATTGACAGAAGATGAGATTCGATTATTTATTAGTAAATATACAAAAGGAGAAATCTCAGAAGCACAAGCAGGCACTTTATTGACGTATATTAATGAAGATGGAATGACGGAAAATGAAATTATTTCGTTGGCAGTTGCTATGGCGGATTCGGGTGATAAAATCAATTTAGAAAATCTCGGCATGGATGTTGTTGACAAACATAGTACGGGAGGTGTAGGTGATAAAGTTACCTTAATGTTAATGCCGATAATTGCTGCTTTAGATATTCCGATTGCAAAAATTTCCAATCGTGGAATGGGAATTGCAGGAGGAACGATTGATAAATTAGAATCTATTCCAGGCTATAATACGGAAATTTCAATTGAAACATTTAAGGAAAATATCCGTGAGTATGGTGTTGGGATATTAAATCAGTCAGGAAATTTAAATCCAGCGGAAAGCAAAATATATCGATTGCGTAATGAGATTGCTTGTACAGATTGTATTCCGATTATTGCAGCTAGTTTGATGAGTATAAAGTTATCAACAGGAAGTAAAAATATTGTTTTTGAAATCACTTATGGAAATGGCACGTATATTAAAACCAAAGAACAAGCTAAAAGGTTAGCGAAGATATTAAAGATGATTGGTAAAAAATTAAATAAGGGCATTACGTGCATTATAACCAATATGGATGAACCTTTGGGATATGCAATTGGTCATAATTTAGAAATGATAGAAGCTATTTTAGCATTAAAAGGAAAAATGTGTCACGATTTAGGTGAAGTGGTTGTTATGATGGGAAGTGCAATTTTAGCGTTAACAACGGAAAATAGGAATTTAAAGACTAATGAAAAAATTATCAAAGAGGTATTAAGAAATGGAAAAGCTTATGAAAAATTTCTTCAGATGATAGCTGTTCAGCGGTGGCAATACAAGTTATGTTGAAAATACGGATTTGTTTGAAAAGGCTAAAGTGATTATGCCAGTTTATAGTCCAGATAATGGTTATATTTCTAAAATTGATGCGGATTTAGTGGGAAGTATTGCCGTTTATTTGGGGGCAGGAAGAATGAATGATGAAAGCAAAATTGATCGAACAGCGGGTATTGTTTTAAATAAAAAGATAGGGGACTCGGTTACAGCGGGGGAAATCGTTGCTTATATTCATACAAATGATGCAAATAAAGTAAAGGGGGCAGCGCAAAATTTACAAGATGCATTTCAAATCGTTAAACGCAGGACATATTCCACTTCAAGGATTGTGGAAATCATGTAAAATACAAAGGAGAAAAATATGAATATAATTGAAATAATTGATAAAAAGAAAGAGAAAAAAGAGTTATCAAAGGAAGAAATTGAATATTTTATTAGTGGATATACGAAAGGAGAAATTCTAGATTACCAAGCAGCCGCATTAATTATGGCGATTTGTATTAATGGAATGAACGAAGATGAAATTTTGGCGATGACACTTGCTATGGCAAATTCAGGTGAAAAATTAGATTTAAGTGGTATTTCCGAAATAGTGATTGACAAACATAGTACAGGACGGAGTTGGCGATAAGGTAACATTAATTATTTCTCCGATTATTGCAAGTTTAGGGATTCCAATTGCGAAAATGAGTGGAAGAGGACTTGGTATCACAGGTGGAACAGTTGACAAATTACAAGCAATACCTGCGTATAGGACAGACATTTCAATAGAAGAATTTAAAGAGAATGTCAAAGAAATTGGAATTAGTTTAATTTCTCAAACATTGGATTTGGCGCCAGCTGATAAAAAAATCTATGCGTTACGTGATGCAATTTCAGCTGTTGATAGTATTCCTTTGATTGCTTCGAGTATTATGAGTAAAAAAATTGCGGCGGGAAGTAATAGGATTGTATTAGATGTAACCTATGGTTCAGGTGCTTTTATGAAGAATGAAGCACAAGCGAAAAAACTAGCCAAAGCGATGAAAGAAATTTGGAAAGGGAAAGAAAAAAAGATTTGTTGTGTTATTTCTAGAATGGAGCAACCATTGGGACATGCGGTTGGAAATACGTTAGAATTGATAGAAGCGGTTCAGGCTTTGCATGGCGAAATGGCGGAAGATTTGCGAGAGGTTGTATTGGAAATGTGCGTTCAAATGTTAAAGTTGGCGGGAAGAAAGGAAAGTAGAATCGAATTGGAACGTGAAATTTGGGAGACAATTCATACAGGGAAAGCATTTGAAAAATTTGTACAATTGGCGCAAAGACAAGGGGCAGATGTAGCGTATTTATATGATTTGAATAAATTGGAAAAGGCACCGATTATTATTCCTGTAACTTCGCAAGAAAAAGGCTGGATACAGGAATTAAATGCAGAAAAAGTGGGTAGAATGAGTATAGAACTAGGCGCTGGTAGAAAAGCGAAAGAGGATGAAATTGACCGTAGAGTAGGAATTATTTTATGCAAGAAAATTGGTGATAAAGTGGAGCAAGGAGAATGCTTAGCTTATATTCATGCCAATACATCAAAAAATATAGAATTTTTTGTAGAAGAGCTAAAATCTGCTTACCAAATTGTACCGAATATGGTTATGAAAGAGAAGGTAGTGGTGGAAGTTTTTTAGTAAAGTTTGTGAAGGTAAAAAAGGAGGAGAAAAAGTATGGAAAATACACAAGGACAAAAATTAAAAGAGGAGTTATTTAATGAGAAAAAAACTGGTTGGGAGGGAATGACAGAAGAAGTTAAAAACGCAGTTTTTAAGTTTGCAGATGAATATATGGATTATTTGAATTCATCAAAAACAGAAAAAGAAATTGTAAAAAATTCAAAAGACATTTTGATAAAAAATGGATTTGTGGATTTGCAAGAAAAAGCAGATTTAAAAGCAGGTGACAAAGTCTTTTTTGTGAATCGAGAAAGAACGATATTTGCAAGTATTATTGGGGAAGAAGCCTTGGAAAATGGAATTCGCATGATTGCAGCACATGGTGATTCTCCAAGAATTGATTTAAAACCAAATCCATTATATGAAGATAGCGGTTTAGGATTGTTTAAAACTCATTATTATGGTGGCATTAAAAAATATCAATGGACGAATATTCCACTTAGTATGCATGCTACTTTTGTAAAATCAAATGGTGAGAAGATTGAAGTAAATATTGGGGAAGAAGAAAGTGATCCAATTTTCACAATTTCAGATTTATTACCACATTTAGCAGCCCAGCAAATGGATCGAAAATTGAAAGAGGGCGTACAAGGCGAAGAGTTAAATATTGTGGCTGGAAGCATTCCATTTGACGATGAAAAAGTTTCAGATGCGATCAAGCTAAATATTTTGAAATTATTGAATGAAAAATATGGTATCAAAGAAATTGATTTTATTAGTTCAGAAGTGGAATTTGTACCAGCGTATAAAGCGAGAAGTTTAGGCTTAGATAGAAGTATGATTGCATCTTATGGGCAAGATGATAAGGTTTGCTGTTATACAGCGCTAAGGGGAATTTTAGATATTGGAACACCTAAAAATACAGCAGTTTGTGTGTTGACTGACAAAGAAGAAATTGGTTTTTGTGGTGTGACTGGAATGGAATCAAAAACATTTGAATATTTTATAACAGAGTTATTGAACAAAGTTGGTCAAAATAAACCAAATGCTTTGGAAAAAGTATTTCATCATTCCAAAGTAATTTCAGCAGATGTTGATGGTGCCTTTGACCCAACATTCCCATCTGCTTTTGAGAAGACAAATAGTTGCTTTATTGGAAGAGGTCCAACCATTGTGAAATATACTGGTTCCAGAGGAAAATCAGGTGCTTCTGAATCACCAGCAGAATTTGTGGCAGAGGTGAGAGGAATTTTTGAGAAAAATGGTGTGATGTATCAAGCTTCCGAACTTGGAAAAGTGGATATGGGAGGTGGCGGAACAATTGCAGTTGTTTTGGCAAATCGTGGTATGAATGTGATTGATTGTGGTGTGCCAGTTTTATCAATGCATTCACCTTATGAAATCACAAGTAAATTTGATGTTTATCAAGCTTATAAAGCATATGAAGCATTTTACAAAGGATAGAAAATGAGAAAAAAATGGAGGAATGAATGAACAATTTACAAGCCTTATTAAGTCAAATTAATATAAAAGATTTAATAAAATTTTTTAATCTTCAAATTGCGGTAGCGATATTTTTGATATTTTTTATTTTTAGAGGATTATTTACAAAGATAATTTTAAAAATTGCTTATGCAATCACCAAAAAAAAGAAGAAGGTCAAAGAAAGTAGATTGTATAAAATATTGAACAATTTTTTTATTTTTCTTGGATTATATTGTGCGATTCGAATGTTTGACTTGAGTGTGAAAAAGATGGCGATTATCAATACTATTTTTAAAATTATTGGCATTATTTTTGCGACCAATATGATTAATTTATTTATTACCAAAGACGCCAAATGGTTTCGAAAATATTTTCATAATCGCAAAAATGATGCAGTAAATAATTTTATGTGCAAAGTAATTAAAACCGTAATTTGGATGATTTCAGGATTTATCATTATCAAGGAAATCGGATATGATTTGACAGATTTAGTGGCACTTTTGGGAATTGGAGGTGTGGTAATATCGCTTGCTGCCCAAGATACAGTAAAAAGCTTGCTGAGTGGAGTTGTTATTTTGACGGATAAACCATTTGATATTGGCGATTATATTGAAGTTGGCAATTATAAAGGAACCGTAGTTGATATGACCTTTAAAAGTATTCGTATCAAAGCGGTAGATAATTCTATTATCACCATTCCCAATGCTACAATTACAACAGAGTGTGTTGTAAATTGGAATAA
>CARFUA010000012.1:0-26840 GCA_948976265.1 uncultured Clostridia bacterium | reverse complement strand
AAATTGAAGAGTCGAAGACTTGATTTCGTGCTGAATTTAAGTATGAATACAACGTCTGAGAAAATAAAAAATGTAGTAGAAAAAATAAAACTGATTCTGAAAAATAATCCAAATGTTTTACCAGAAACAGTACAAGTAAGTTTAGATGAGATATCGAGCTATAGTTCAGATATCAAAATTTTTCTGTATGTAAATGAAACAGAATACATAAAATTTTTAAATGTGAAAGAGAAAATTTATTGTGACATATTGGAATTGGTAGAAAGGGAAAATATTGATTTAGCCTACCCAACGCAAACAGTATATGTAAAAAATGCAAGTGAAGGGGGAGAACAGAAAGGAGAGGATTCGTGAAGGCTTTAATAACAGGCGCTTCTTCAGGTATTGGAAGAGATATGGCAAGATATTTGGCGGAGTTAGGCTATGATTTAATTATAGTGGCACGTAGAAAGGATTTATTAGAACAATTAAAAAAAGACTTGAAAACAGAAGTAAAGATTGTGTGTATGGATATTTCTAACCTTGAAAATTCTAGGCAACTTTTTGAAGAAAACAAGGAAATTGATATTTTAATCAACAATGCAGGATTTGGAGATTTTGGAAAATTTGATGAAACTGATTTGCAAAAGGAATTATCGATGATTGATACGAATATCAAATCGCTTCACACATTGACCAAACTTTATTTACCAGAAATGAAAAAGAAAAACACAGGTCATATTCTAAATGTAGCTTCCATTGCAGGTTTTATGGCAGGTCCATTAATGGCAACGTATTATGCTACCAAAAATTATGTTGTTTCGCTTTCTAAAGCAATTCAGAAAGAGTTGAAAAAAGACAAAAGTAGTGTGAATGTTAGTGTGTTGTGTCCAGGTCCAGTCAATACGAATTTTGATGATGTGGCTAATGTAAAATTTAAGTTAAAAAGTTTATCAAGCGAATATGTAGCACGATATGCTATTGATAAAATGTTGAAAAATAAAACAGTTATTATTCCAGGTAAAGAAATGAAACTAGTTTATATAGGGAATAAATTGTCACCATCAAGTTTAAGTTTGGAGCTGGCTTATCATTCCCAAAAGAGAAAATCAAATAGACAGAAAGGGAGCAAAAATGAAAACACAAAATAGTACAATGATGCAATATTTCGAATGGTATTTACCAAGTGATGCGAACCATTGGAATCGTTTAGCAGAAGAGAGTGACCACTTGAAGAAAATAGGAATTGATTATTTATGGTTACCGCCAGCTTATAAAGGTTCGGCAGGTCAGAATGATGTAGGATATGGTGTATATGATTTGTATGACCTAGGCGAATTCAATCAAAAAGGTTCTATTCCAACCAAATATGGAACGAAAGAGGAATATTTAACAGCCATTGAGATTCTTCAAAAAAAGAATATGAAAGTAATTGTTGATATTGTATTAAATCACAAAATGGGGGCAGATGAAACAGAAGAAGTATTGGCAATTCAAGAAAATGCAGATGACCGAAATGTTAATATGTCAAACGCAATGCCAATCAAAGCTTGGACAAAATATACTTTTCCTGGACGAGGTGAAACGTATTCTAGCTTTCAATGGAATTGGACGCATTTTCATGGAGTAGATTGGGATGACAACACTGCGACTGCTTCCATTTACAAATTTTATGGCAAACATTGGGATGAGAATGTAGATAAAGAAAAAGGCAATTTTGATTATTTAATGGGGGCCGATATTGACTTGAACAACCATGATGTAGTGGTAGAATTGCAAAATTGGGGAAAATGGTACCTAGAAACAACAAAAGCAGATGGTTTACGATTGGATGCCGTGAAACATATTCGTTCAGAATTTTTCCCAGAATGGATCGAAAGCATAACAGAAGACAGAAAGCAAGATTTGTTTGTGGTTGGAGAATATTGGAGTGCGAATTTAGATACTTTAAATCAGTACATAGAAAAATCGAATGGATGCATGCGTTTATTTGATGTGCCATTGCATTACAATTTTTATCGAGCGGCTACCAGTAATGGAGAATTCGATATGCGAACCATATTTGATGGTACATTAGTAAGTCTGAATCCAGAAAAAGCAGTAACCTTTGTAGATAATCATGATACCCAGTTGGGACAAGCCTTAGAATCTTGGATTCCAGATTGGTTTAAACCAATTGCGTATGCTTTAATTTTATTGCGCAAAGAAGGAATTCCTTGTGTATTTTATGGCGATTATTATGGGATTCCAGAAAAAGGTGCTACTGCAAAAAATAAAATGTTAGATATTCTATTGGAAACTAGAAAATTGTACGCTTATGGTGAACAAGTGGATTATTTTGAAAATGCAAATTTAATTGGATTTGTTCGAAAAGGAGATTTTGAACATGCAGATTCCGGACTCGCAGTAGTTGCAACAGATACAGTTGGTGGAAGTATTAAAATGAATCTAGGAAAAGATTTTTCAGGATGTGAATTTTTTGATTGCATGGGAAATATCGAAAATACGGTAATAATAGATGAAGAAGGGAATGGTGAATTTTTCTGTAAAGATGGAAGTGTATCAATTTGGAGAAAAAAGTAATGCGTCAAAAGCAACAATTATACTTGCTTTTGCAGGAGCTGGAAAAACGTATTGTGGGAAAAAATATAAAAATGTATTAGATTATGATTATTTGTTTTATAAGTTTATTTATAAGGATGAAATGAAGAAAAGCAAAACATTTGAGGAACTGAAAGGAAGAGAAGAATGGCGAAAATTGAATCCCTTGTGGCCTCAAAATTTCATGAATCAGTTGTTGGAAAATCTTCAGAAATATGATGTAATTTTAATGCCAGCCAATGATGAAATCATATCTTATCTAGAAGAAAGTAAATTGGATTATCTTTTATGCTATCCAAAAGCTGAATGTAAGTCAATTTATATGAAACGTTATTGGGAAAGAGGCTCAAATGAAGAATGGATACGTAATATGGAGGAAAATTTTGAGCAAAATGTTCAAGGATTTGATGAACATGCTTGCAAAAAGATAATTCTTGAAGGGAATGAAACATTAGAAGATAAATTAATTGAAATGAAATATGTAAAAAAACTGTAACATGTAATTTTTTTAGGTTACAGTTTTTTTATAGCTATAAAATTTAAAAGTCCAAACCTAAAAATTTTGGAAAACCTTAGATTTTATATTTGAATTACGATTGTGTGGGGATTTTAGAAATAATTTTTTAGAAAAAAGTTGGGGACAACTAGAAATTTATGCAGAATAAATTTCTAGTTGTTGTGAAAAATAATTGTTATTTTTTGATGTGTGTAAATTTAAGTTATTATTTTTACTTAGAATTTTCTTAACTTCCCACAATCCTAATCCAGTATTGTGAGGTTTGGTTGAAAAATCTTTTTCAAATATTTTATCAATGCAAATTTGTTTGTTTGTATAAGTATTTTCAATAATAAGCAATTGCTTTTGAGCATCTTGTTTGAAAGATATATTGATGCTTTTTTCTTTGCATTCTTTTGAGGCTTCAATAGCATTATCCAATAAAATACCCATTATTCTGGTAAGTTCATAAATATTCATATTAAGATGATTCAAATCTAGCATAACGTCTAAGTTAATTTGAATATTATGATTGCTGGCAAGATGGTATTTATCAGCCAAAATATTATAGATAGCTGGATTATTGATTAATTCAGGATTAAGTTTTGCAAGATTGTTTGAAAGAATACAGTCATTTGAAATTTGCTTGTAATATTTTTTCAAACCAGCCATGTCGTTTATAATAATATATCCGCCAATTGCTTGAAGAATGTTGTGAAAGTCGTGTTTGAAGGCACGTGTTTCATCATACATACTTAAAATAGTTTTATTGCGTAGTCTTAGATTATTAATTTTTTGTCTAATAAAATTTGAATAACATAGGTGTATCACGACTTTTAACGAGAAGTAGAAATATAAATTTAATGTCAAAATGTAAAAAATATTTTGACTCAATATTTCAAAAAAGCGATAAAAGATAGTATAAACAATGCATAAATTTAAGACAGATATGCTATTGATTAAAGCTGCATGTTGATTAAACGAATAAATGAATAATGGATCCAGCTTACGATGCTGTAAACAAAGATGAATAATAAGTCCAATGATAGACATTGAAATGATTGTAATAATACCACAAATTGGCAATGTAATCATTTTTAAATAAGAACTATAAGAAGTAGTGATATACAATGTTTTAAAAATACAGAAATGTATATTTAGTACAAATATAGAGCCTAGACTAATAAAACTTAATACTTTTAAATTTGAGACTTTTTGTGTATGGATTATAAAAATCATCGAACCAAAAAGCATGAAACAATAAGCGTAAATACAATTTCCTAATAAATTTCCAAAAATGAAGCAAATTGTATTAATTAACGCAAAAAATACGTAATTGTGTATGGAAAATTGCGTTTTAAAAATTTTGTGGAAAAAAATTAGAGATACTTCTACAAAGATAATTTCTAAAATTAAATTAATAATAAAATTTTCATTTAAGATTGTGTTAAAAAATAGATTCATTAAAAATTCCCCCTTCATTTTAGACAACTACAAACGTAATACGGTTTATACTTTAAAACAAAAATTCACATTTGTCAATAACTTTTTTGAAAAAAATAAAAAATTTTTTCTAAAAATGTCCAAAAAGGTTGAAAAATAGCGAAAAAAATATTTTAAGAAAAAAAGAAAAACGGAAACAAACTAAGAAGTTTATTTCCGTCCAAAGATTGGATAGGCTTTTTTGTTAAACTACAAAATAAAATTTTTTAGCCGAGTAAAAAATTATGCTACTTTTTTTGCCGAACTACCATGGGTACCGTTCGGATTACTTTTCCGAAACGACTGAATACTGCCATCGCATGAATTTTTTTAATACTTGAATCATGTGATGTAAAATACACATAGTATCGTCCGGCGGGGACCCCGAATCCGAAAGTTTCATAAACGCCATCAGCTATGAATGGTAGTGCCAAATCATAACTGGTATTGTTTAGGTCCTCCAGGTGAAATGTCAGTTGATCTGCGACATCACCTTCACAGGTTGCGTAACACGTGACAGTGTCCGCATCCATTTGGAGGGCGAGCGGCTCCGCTTCGCTCCAGTTGTAAAAGCCCCAGTCCTGGTATCCTGCGATATCAATTGGACCTGACTCGCTAAATGGGATTGCATCAAAGTAAAATACTCGAGATTGAAAATTTAATACCGTAGCATGCGTTATAGGGTCAACAGTACTAGCAGTGTTTGTAGTAAAAGTATTAGTACTAGCATCTATACTAATAATGTCTGATGTACTAACAATGTCTCCAGCTGCTTTGATGGATTGAGTGTTTAATCCAAAAACAAGAAGCAGAGCACATAAAGATACAAAAAATCTTTTTGAAAGTTTTTTCATGGTCAGTTAATCTCCTTTTTGTTTTTGAGCATATCCAATCTTTGTTTAGTCGGTAAAAGATGTTGTTGTTACAATATATCAAAAACCGACATAAAATTGCAAATTGCGACATTGCAATTGCAAGATATATATAATATAAAATAGTTAACTTGTCAACAAAAACACGTCGACATTTTTTGACAAAAAAACTTTTTTTCTGCAAAAGATATTGACTTTTTCGACAGAGTGTTGTAAAATATTATAAACTATAAATGTAATATGAATTGAGGGGGAAAAATTATGATAAAAATATCAGATGCAGAAATTGAAGTTATGAAAGTAATATGGAACAAAAAAGAGGTGACTTCCTTAGAAATTATTAAAGAATTACAGGGACACAATTGGAATAATAATACAATTCGAACCTTGATTGGAAGATTAATCTCAAAAAAAGCAGTAGGAATTGCCAAAAAAGAGGGGAAAACTTATACGTATGTACCATTAATTAAGGAAAATGAGTATAAAGCCAAAAAAGCGAAGAATTTAATACAACAATTATTTGAAGGTTGTACGGATGAAATGTTATTAAATTTTGTGGACACAAATGAAATGTCGAAAAATGAATTAAGACTATTAATTCAAAAAGTACAAGATAAAATTAAATAAAAGGGGGGATGTATAATATTGAGTAATTTTATTCTATCTTTCTGTTATCAAACAGTATACATGTCAATCATAGCAATGGTGATTGCAGGTGTTATTTGGTTTGTCAGAAAAAAGGCAAAAGGAAGATTATCTCCAACAGCGAATTATGTGATTTATTTAGTATTTCTGATAGCGCTAGTATTTCCAGTATCTACACCAAGTAGAATTAGTATTTATAATTTGGTAGATATTAGTGAGGTGAAATATGAGACAAATGAAAAAGTTAATAATATGATAAAGCTGTGGAGAGAATCAGATGAAAATATGGAAATGGAAGAAAATACTAGAAGTTATATTACAGAAAACATAAATAGAATAGACAGAAAATATATTGGGATAATCTTTGCCTATCTGCACTTTATAATTGCTTGCTTATTATTTGCTAAAACCATGTTTTCGTATATTGCACTAAATTTAAAAGTTGGTAGACATACCGTAGAAGATGAAAGAATTAATTTGATATTAGAAAGATGTAAACAAAGACTAAGGATAAAAAGAAAGATTAGAATTGTAAAACAGGATTTAATGAAATCACCATCTACACTTGGTGTTTTGGATGTGAAAATTTTAGTGACAGATTTTGTATTGAAATTAGATGATATTCAAATAAATGATATTTTTATGCACGAATTATCACACTACAAACGAAAAGATAATGTCGTAAATTTTGTAATATTGATTTTGAAATGTGTCTATTGGTTTAATCCAGTAGTGAAGCAGATGTTTAAAAATATACGAACTGAAATGGAATATGCAACAGATGAAATGGCAATTGACAAGATGAATTTAAAAGAACAAAGCATATATTGCAAATTAATGGTTTTATTTTCAGGAATGTCTACGCTTGAAAAAGAAGAAGTTTTAGGATTAAATAGCAAATTTCAAATAATTGATGAGAGAATCGAAATTATTGAAAAGAAAAAACAATTTGAGAAAAATGTTGTAAAAATTGTGATTGCTACATTGTTAATTATTTTATTTATGTGTTTTGTGCTGTATCCAAGTTCTTATGGACTTTCTAAAACACCACAATTATATTTGCGATTGGAAAATGGCGAAAAAATAAGGATAACAGAAAACAATGGAGAAATTTGTGAAATACAATTGACACCAGATTCAAGTGTTGATTTAATAGTAAAGGCTGGAAAAGTTAGTGGTTATATCTTTTATCAAAAAATGGATTTGAGGACAATGGAATTTGATGAAACAGTAAATATGGCATCAAAGAAATTATCATATTTTGAATGTGGGGAATATATCTACAAATTCACATTACCTTACGGATATAATCAAAGCGTAGATTATGCAATAAAAGTAATAATAAAATAAGAAAAGGAATGGGATAAACAAATGAAGAAATTAGTAGTAAAAATTATTTTAGTGATATTAATAATAACATTAGGAAGTAAAGCGTATTGTTTTATGGTGATGAATCATATTTGTCATGCGATTGAAAGATTTGAGAATGAGGAAAATAGATATTATTCGGTTGTGCTAAAGAGTAAAAGAAGTACTGGAAAACAAGAAATATGGTTGAAAGATAATGTATTAAAATTAGAAGAATCAAAAGATGGAGAAAAAACATATTGTCAGTGGGAAGATTTTAGTAATGGTAAAAAATATAATATCGATTTAGAAAGAAAGGATTTTACAGAGAATGTTTTGACAAAAACAAATAAAAATTATTTAGTTAATTTACCTAGATTAATTTTAAATATTTATAAAGACAATCAATTTAAGATGAAATATTTTTTGAAAATAAAATACATTATACCAATTAAATATAACAATCAAAAATGTTATAAAATTGTGACCAATCAAGAAACAATAATAGTTGATAGAACAACAGGTTTACCAATTCATTCTGTTGTAAAGTTCACAAACTCAAATCAAGATTCTAAATATGAAACAGAAATCTCATACGAATTTAAAGTGAATGAAGTAACAGACGAAGAAATTGAACTACCAGATTTAACAGGATATACAAAGACAAATGAATAAAAACTTACGGAAATAGGAATATTTGGAATAATATTCCTATTTTTTATGGCCTAATATTACAATTATGTTACAACTATATTACATTTGTATAACATTATCGCAATTTGTTGAAAAAAAAATAATTATGTAGTACAATTAAATAAAATGATATTTTTGTGATATTATAAATTGAAATAAATATTAGGAGGTTTTATTATGGCAACAAATCCGATGCAAAGAAGGGCGAGAAATTCATTTTTGATAGGTTTCTTATTGGCTCTTATTATTATGGCACTGATTGTAATGGTGTTGATATTTAAAATTCAAGGATTGAATGAAAGTATTGGTAAATTGGAGGCACTACAAACACAAGTCTATGTAGCTGGTGATTACATATTATCTGGAGCAGAAGTAACAATGGATTCCTTTCAATATGCCACAGTTCAAACTACATTAGATGACAATGAATTAGTTTCAGACAACGATTTTGAATTTGTCGATGAACAAACAGGCGAAATTATTCAAAAGTACGATACAGACGGAAATCCAAAAAAGAAAAAAATGGTAGTAAAAACCAATATACCAGCAGGAACAATTATAACAAAAGATATGCTAGAAGAAGCCGATGATCCAATTACAGCAGATCAAAGATTACAAGAATATAATATGATAATTCTTCCTACTTTACTTACCAACGGGAACTATATTGATGTAAGATTCCAATTGCCAGAAGGAGAAGATTACATCGTAGTTTCAAAAAAAGAAGTGGTTCACACCAATGATTCTTCTATTTGGATGAAAATGACAGAAGAAGAAATTTTAACTTTAGGAAATGCCATTGTGGAAGCTTACACAATACCAGGTTCTAAATTATATGCAACACCATATATTGAACCAGGACGCCAAGCTGCTGCAACGCCAACTTATGCAGTAAGTTTAGCTGTTATGAATTTAATTAATACAGACCCAAATATTCGTAAAGAAGCAAAAGAAGGATTGTGGAGAAGATATAACGATCAAGAACAAGTAGAACAAAGAAATAACCACATTAATAAATCACTAGAATCATATTATGATAACATGAAAGAATCCGTTGAGGCAGGTTTGCAAGAAGAACTTTCAAAACGTCAAGAAGCAAGACAACAATATGTAGAATCCTTAGAAGGAACGGGTAAAGTAGGTACTGATTAGGTTATTTATGGAGGAACGAATGAAGAAATACGTATTTATAGGTGCTTATGATAAGACAGATATGTTAATATATGTTGCCAAAATATTAACCTTAATGGAAAAAAAGGTAATATTAGTGGATACAACAGTTTTGAAAAAAAGTAGATATGTTGTCCCAACTATGGTCAATGAAAAACAATATATTACATCCTACGAAAATATAGATGTAGCAATTGGATTTGACAGTTTTCAAGCCATCCAACAATACCAAAGAGAAAATTTTGGAACTGAAACAGAATATGACATTGTATTGTTTGACATTGACCGAGCGATTGCTTACCAAAGATTTGGGATAACCAATAATGACATGCACTTTTTTGTGACTTCATTTGATATCTATTGTTTAAAAAGAGGTTTACAAATATTAGCATATATTGCCAAAGATGTAAAAGTAGAAAAAGTTTATTTTTCAAGAGAAATGCTTTTAGAAGAAGATGAATATCTAAATTATTTAGCGAAAGATTATACGATTAAATGGAACAAAAAAGATATTATATTTTTTCCATTCTCAACAGAAGACATGGATGCCATTTATACGAACCAAAGAGCAAAAAGAATACAAATAAAAGGATTAAGCAGTGTCTATATTGATTCCTTGTTATATCTTGTTGAAAAAATAACAGGTGAAGGCAATGGTAAAGTAAGAAAAGCATTTAAAAAGATTGAGAATTAGTATAGAAAGGAGGATATATAGATGGCTATTTTAAGTTTTTGGAGTGGAGATAAAAAAGAAACAGGGCAGACATTATCAATCGTAGCGATAGCTACCTATATGTCTGTAGAACATAATTACAAAACATTAGTGATTGATGCAACATTAGATGATGATACAATTCCAAGATGTTTTTGGAATCAAGATGTGAACAAAGAAATAAAAAAAGTGTTAAATCAGGGAAAATTAGACATTACGGCTGGAACAGAAGGTTTAATGAGCGCAATTGCAAGTAATAAAACTTCACCAGAAATTATATCTAATTATACAAAAGTTGTTTTTAAAAATAGGTTAGATATTCTAATGGGATTAAAAACCAAAAGTGCTTCCGACCATGAAAAAACTTTACACTTATACACAGATTTGATTGCGGCAGCCAACAAATATTATGATTTGATTATCGTAGACTTATCCAAAACCGCCGAAAGAGAATCTACTTCCCAAATTTTGCAAATGTCTGATGTTATTGTTTATACAATGTCGCAAAATCTAAAACAAATCAATAGTTATGTGGAAAATAAAAGAATCATGACAGCATTACAAGGAAAAATTGTCATTCCATTAATAGGCAGTATGAATGGCTATTGCAAATATAACTTAAAAAATGTAATGAAATACATCAATGACCGAAATCTGGTTTGTATTACTTACAACAATGCTTTTTTGGAAGCGACCAATGAAGCGAAAGTATCAGAATTCTTTCTGAATACTAGAATTAGTAAAAAGGCATGGGATCGAAATTCACAATTTTTACTGTCAGTAGCAGATTGTTCTCAAAGAATTATTGATAAATTTGAGGAAATGAAATACGGAAATGTATCACAGTCTTAAATAAGAAAGGGGAGCCTTTTAAATGATTGCAAATGTTATATTAATATTTGTGGTAATAGTATTTGTATTTTTTACTATTATGCATTTGTTGAAAAAGAATAAAGAAGAAGTAGTTGAGGAAGAAGTAGTGGTTGATGATAAAACCTATACTTTGGAATTAATGGTCAAATTCATCAAGAAAAGATTAGACGAAATTACAAAGGTTAACCTTTATGATATTGGTCTATCAGAAGAAGAATTAAAAAGAAGAAAAAATAAAAAGTACGAATTGAAAAAAGCCTTAAAAGGCTGTACGTATGGTGACGTAAATGATAAAAAATACGTCAAAGAATTGATTTATGATTTACTTTCTAAAGAATATGGAATCAATGAAACCAACATTTCAAGAGTATTACCATTTGATAAGCCTTCCTTATTAACATCACAAGACAAATTTGATATTTTAATTCACGAATACAAAAAAACATTCGCTTATGAAGCATTAACCGAAATGATTAAAAAATATCATTTGGCAGAGTTAAAATATATCGAAGGAGAATCGAAACCATCTTATGTTATTACAGATGCCGAAATCGATGATATTTATGAAAAAGAAGATTTTCAACTAGAATTTTCAGATAAATTGGATGTTATTGTACAAAGAATTTATCAACAATACAAAGGATTCAGTAGCATTGATGAAGTACGTGATATGAATATCGATGGTATTTCAGGTGGTGTATCTGGACTTCCAGAAAGTTTTTTAAGCCAAGTAGCACAATTAGATGGTGATTATTTAAAACAAACCATGGAAGCAAAAGTGCCAAGAGCTTGTGACAGTATTTGGATTATGTTCCAAGGTAAATCCATTCGTTTAGCATTCCTATCTTTTGGAACTGAAGCAGAATTAAAAAGAGTTTGCCAAAATATTTACAAATATAACAATCCAGGACAATTGTCGGATACAAATGGATATAAAATCAATGAAATGAAAGACGGTTCTCGTGTCGTTGTTGTTAGACCAAGTATGTCTGAAACATGGGCATTCTTTGTCAGAAAGTTTGACGTAAAACGTGCTACTTTAGAGCAAGTTATTCGTGGTGAAGGACAAGATGAAGTAATTGAATTAATGAAATATTTAGTTAAGGGGGCCAGAATTATTTCGCTAACTGGTGAGCAAGGTTGCCGGAAAAACAACCATGCTGATGGCAATGATTGAAAATATTTATGAAACCATGAACCTTCGTATCACAGAAACGGCGTTCGAGCTTCACTTAAGAAAAATTTATCCAACCAGAAATATTTTATCAATGCGTGAAACAGAAACGATTTCTGGACAAGACTGTTTGGACGTTCAAAAGAAAACTGACGGTTCTGTAAACATCATCCGGAGAGGTTGCAACAGACCCCGTAGCATCTTGGATGATTCAATCTGCACAGGTTGCTTCTAAATTTACATTATTTACGCACCACGCTAAAACATTCCCAGATTTAGTAACAGCACTTCGTAACTCTATGCTAAGAGCAGGTGTTTTCAAAGATGAAAGAACAGCAGAAGAGCAAGTTGTACAAGTTTTAAATTTTGACATTCACTTAGTCAAAGACTTCCGTGGTGTCAGATACATTGAAAGAATTACAGAATGTATTCCAGTCGAAGAAAAAAATGAATATACATTTGACCATAGAAACGAAAAAACACTAGAAGGAAAATTTGACAAATTTATGGACAATGCTGCGATATTTTTTGGAAAAACAACCAACCGAGAATTATACAAATATCGTAACATCATGGAATATGTCAATGATAGTTATGTACTTACCAATCCAATTAGTGAAACCAATATAAAAGAAATGAGAATCAATATGGAAACAACAGATATGGAAGCATTTGACCGATTCTTAGAAAGAAATTGGGGAATCAAACCAGCTAAAATAGGGATTCCAGGCGAAGTTCAGGAATTAGAAAATGTTCCAACTGAGCAAAAAGCAGTACCAGTTTCTGCAACACCAACCGATGGTATATTACGAAAAAAAAGACCAGCTCAAAACATACCATCTAAAACAGGAACACCAAAAAGAAGACCAATAGCTACTCAAACACCAAAAGCAACCACCCAAAGAATTTCAAAAACACAAGAAAACACAGACATAAGAAAGAAAACAAATCGTTCTCCAATCTTAGGAAATGATGATTTTGAGGACGAAAACTAAAACCTTATAGAAAGTGAGGTGAGTCGAAAAAAATATGAATAATCAAATACTACTATATTTAATGATTGGCACAGGTGGATTATTTTGCATCATCTTAATTGCCTATGTCATGCTAAACAATAAATTAAAATCAAAAGAAACCAAATACATAGCACAATTGGTAGAGGGAACCAAAACAAGTGGTTTCAATATGGATGTTTTTTACCAAAAAATTTATATCTATTGTGCAAAAATCCCTTTTTTAAGGAGATATGTATTAAAAGTCAGAAGAAGAATTGAAATTGTCAATTTAGAAGACGAATATTTGACAAGAAAACAAACAGCCCAAATCATTTTTAAAGGCTTAATTGTTATTATCCCTTTGACACTTATTGTCATATTTTTAACAAGAAATAATCCAATTTTAATGGCCACTCTATTTTTATTCGAACTATTTTTCATAGAAACGTTTATGGAAGGTATGGTCGATAAAATTGACAATCAATTATTAAGGCAACAAATCGATATGTTTGGCGAAATGCGTCATTCCTATCATGAGTATAACATGGTGGAAGAAGCGTTATACGATGTTTCACAAAATGACGAAGTAGAAGTTTCTAGACAGGTAGAAAAAATTCATGAAGTTCTAATATCCGATGACCCAGAAACCGAGTTAGAAAAATATTATGATATTGCGCCCAATAGCTACTTAAAAGAATTTGCAGGAGTTTCTTATTTAACTAAAGAATTTGGTGACAGAAAAGATAAAGATGGTGCTTCTTTGTACTTGAAAAATTTGAATAATATTGTACAAGAAATGCAACTTGAAATTTTAAAAAGAGATAAATTAGATTATGTATTTCAGAGTTTATCGATGATTGCAGCAGTGCCAATTCTGTTCTTAGATGTCATGAAAAATTGGGCGATAGGGCAATTTGCTTTTACGAGACAATTTTACAATGGCACAGCAGGATTTCTTGCGCAAATGGCAATTGTAATTTTAACAATTGTATGCTATATTTTCGTTCGTTCTTTAAAAGATAATGGAAGTGTCAATACAGCTAGAAACGTGGAAAATCCTTGGCAAAAGAAATTATATGACAAAAAATTAATCAAAAAATTTATTGATTATATCATGCCAAAAGATGGCACCAAAGAATACAAAAAAGTAGTTGGCTTATTAAAAGATAATGCCTCCAAACTCAAAATGGAATGGCTGTATATCAATCGTGTAACTTGTACCTTAATTTCCTTTGTAGTGGCAATGTTTATTATTTTCACGTCTCACCAATATGCGATTAATTATGTATATACAGAACCAACAAGCGATTATAACTTGCTAGGAAATCTCTCCGAAAGAGAAGAAAAAACAGCTATGGAAAAAACGCAAAATGATAATGTATTTTTAGACAAATTTAAACACGATCGAAGTATCACACAAGAAGAATTAATGGCAGAAATTGCTGCTTCCGAAGAATATGGATATTTAACAGAAGACGAATTAGCAACAACAACAGAAAGAATTATGTCAAAATTAAAACTAGTACAATCAGAATATTTGCAATGGTTTGAATTATTGATAAGTTTTGCTGTTGCAGCGATTGGCTATTATGGTCCAATTTTCCTATTGCAATTTAAAAAGAAAATGCGTCAAATGGAAATGGAAAATGAAGTCATGTCCTTCCAGACAATTATTTTGATGCTCATGAAAATTGAAAGAGTCAATGTTGAAATGATTCTTGAATGGTTAGAGCGTTATGCCAATATTTTCAAAGAACCAATTTCAAGATGTGTAAACAACTTTGAAAGTGGCGCATGGGAAGCTTTGGAAGAATTGAAAGGTGAATTATCTTTCCAGCAATTAATTCAAATTGTAGAAGGTTTGCAATCTGCTGTGGAATCCATTCCAATTCGAGAAGCTTTTGATGAGCTAGATACCGAAAGAAATTACTATCAAGAAAAAAGAAAAGAATCCAATGAGCGATTAATTTCAAGAAAATCCATGATTGGTAAATTATTCGGATTTGCTCCAATGGTAATTCTGTTTGTAGGATATTTAATCATACCATTATGCGTAATTGGTTTAATGAGTATGACAGAAGCATTTAATGCAATGTCGTCTATGTAGAATAGAAAAGGAGAAACGATGGATAGTTCAGCAACAAAAGCTTTAATTATGGTTGCCAGTGTGTTACTTGCCATGTTAGTAATTGGTTTTGTTACATTTACGCGTAACCGAACGAGCGATTGGGCAACCACCCAAGATGAGAAAATCTTAACGGAACAAAAAGACAAATTCAACAAAGAATTCGAAGCCTATGATAAAGATTTAATGTATGGTTTAGATGTTATTTCTTGCTTAAATAAGGCAAAGAGTATTAATGACCAAATTGTCGAGGAAAAATATGTAACAGGCGATAAGTATGACGTATTATACGAAGTGAAAGTGAAAGTAGAATTAAAAACAGGGCTGGAAGAATCCATAGAAGTATATCATAAACAGAAAGGATTGGCGACAGAAGAGAAATACGCTGCAGACGCAGGACCTAATTGGGTTCAATTAAAAGAGGCTGAATTTTCATTTATTAAGAAGGATACAGAGTATTTTAAAAAGGCTACAACATTTAAACCAGAAACAAAACCTTTACAAACGAAAAATAATAAAAAAACGACAACAGAATACAATCTTACAAAAGATAAAAATGCATCAGGAGAAGGAGAATTAAGAGCTTTACTAAGTGTTACAGACACATTATCAGAAACGAAAAAAAATAAGAATCAGGCAGAAGCAGTAAAAGAAAACAGCTGGTCAAGAGCAGAATTTAAGTCCTTTACATATGACCTAAAAACCCGAAAGTTCACCTGTACAAGAATGGACTATAGTTCTGAAACAGGAAGAATTAATAATATAGTTTTTGAAGAATTATAAATTTACCGAAATGTATCGACAAAATAAAAATTTGATGTATAATATCTTTAATATGATATATGAAATATTGTATAAAAAGATAGTAGTATTTCAAAATACGAAAAAAGTAGGTAGCTATCACTACCTACTTTTTGCTTAACAATCAAAGATGTTCTCCAATTTTTTAAATAATTATAAAAATCATATTTTTTTAGAAAAGACAACAAAAATGACTAAAAAATCCAAACAATCAATCTTGCACGATTTTAGAAGCTTTTAAAGATATAAAAAAGCATGGCATCAAAGAAATAGTTTTTTAAACGAACCGCTAAGAGACACAAGAGGGGATTTTTTTAAGTAAAACATACATAAATCATTAATTTCTGCTCAAAAATTGCTTAAAACGCAAAATGGAGCTGTTTTTGAAGAAATTTAAGAGAGGACTGACATTTTAGTGTGTTGTAAAATTAAAAATAAGAAAGGAAAACTATGGAAAATGCGTCAAAAGCCTTAATTATGGCTGGTCGGAATTTTAATTTCAGTTATGGTAGCGAGTTTTATGGTATTCATTCTGCGAAAAGGGGGAAACATAGGAGCGGAATATGATAGCCAACTAGGAGACCGAGCAATTGTAGAATTCAATTATCAATTTGAAATATACGATAAAAAGGATAATACATTTCATGACATCATTACACTTGCCAATTTAGCCTATAATACAAACAAAACCAATAAATGTGATCCTCAAAATAGTGTTTCAATTAAGCTTTGCAACGACCCTGCGGGTCTTCATGTGGCTTATAGCATTTTACCAGATGAAAAGTTGAAACAAAATTATTTTATTGAGGGAGATCCACCTGTAAATACACCAACACCAGTTCAAACTATCTATATTTATAACGACAAGCAATCATATGTTGATAAAACACTAATGGAACAATATGCAGCTAAAGATGCTAGCGGAAAATTTGAGTATAGTTTTGAGTGTATCGAAACACAATACAATGAAAAAACAGGAAAAATTCAATTAATGAAATTTTATATAAAATCAAATTAAAAATAATTCTACTTTTTTTCAAAAAAATATTGAAATAAAAAATCGAATGTGGTAAAATTAAAAGTGAAGGATAAAGTATGAAAAAAACGATTTTTGTGATATTACTAATTTTTTTGGCGATTGTTGTAGCCATTTACATGAACTATAAAGAACTTTTAGCTAAACAATCCAATGCCCAAAAGTTTAATGCAGATTTTCTGTTTTACAACCAAGAAGCAGTCTTAGGAACAAGTGTTACAACCGTTATTAACAAGGCATTTGACAACAATGAAAAGTGTAACATCCCAAAAGATGAAAATGGTGAATACAAACCAGATGGCAAAAACAGCATTAAAATTTATGTTCACATGCTTATTAACGATACGACTTATCCTATGGAAGTCTTAAAAAAATCAGGACTCGAAAATTTCACTAACTACTTCGGAGAAGTAGAATTCAAATGTACTGATGTCAAATTTCACACAACTACTGGCAGAATCGCAGAAATGACATTTACGGCAACACAAGAGTAGTTTTTAATATATACAAAAGTATATTAAAATAAATTTTATTTTGTTAAAAAACAAAGGAGGAAAAAATTATGGAAAATGCGTCAAAAGCGTTAATTATAGCAGGAGCTATACTTTTATCAATTTTAATTATAGGATTAGGAATGGGAATATACAATAATGCTAAAAACGGCATGGGAAGTGCGGACTTAAGTGGAACAGAAGTTAATGCCCATAATTCAAAATTTGAATCTTATGAAGGAAGAATGAAAGGAACTGAGGTTTCAGCTTTAATTACTACAATCAAAAGTAATAATAGAGATTATTCAGATAGACAAATTGTTTTATGGTATAAGAATGCAATTGCAAGTGATTCGGGTGTTGCAGCAAATAAGGCAGCACTTATTGCTGAAGCTAGTTATAAAATCTCTGGTGAATTATCTGGAGATATAAATACTTCAACTGATTCAAAGTTGGAGGGTAAAGCATATCCTACAGGAATAAAAAACAATACTACCTATTATGTAACTTTTAACAAAGGGGCAAATGGTATAATTAATGGATGTGAAATTCATTTATATTCAAATGCAGATTAGGAGTGTGATGAATTATGGAAAACTCATCAAAAGCCTTGATTATGGCGGCTTCAGTATTAGTGGCAATCATGATTATTGCCCTAGGAGTTACAATCTTCAATAAAGCACAAAACGCTGGTGATACTACCAGCTTAGACACCACGGAAATTAATATGTTCAACCAAAAATTCGAACGATATAACAACACTCAACTAGGTTCTCAAGTAAAATCTTTAATTTCATTTGCTATTTCCAACGCAAGCACCAACAAAGATGACCAAATAAAATTGCCAACAGTTACTTTAACGGAAAGTGGTTATACTGGTGAAAATGCAAAAGGAGGAACAGATGCTACTTCAGTGACTGGAAATAAAGATTACATTAATACACTTGCTGATATGAGAAATGTAGTTACTTCCACGCATCCTTATACAGTGAAATTAGACTACGGTGAATCTGGAATTATTAAGCAAATAAATATTAATTGGTAAAGATACAAAAAGAAAAAGAGGGTAGATTATGGAAAATGTTACAAGAGCACTTTTAATTGCTTTTAGTATGTTAATATTTGTAATAGCGTTTTCGTATTCCATGTACTTAATTAACAAACTCAATTCTACCTCCAGCACAGTATTGCAAACAGTAACAACCACAAATTATTACGACAACATAGAAGTAGATAAAGACAGCCTTACCACAAGAGATGTTGGAATTGATACAATCATACCAACACTTTACAGATATTATAAAGAAAATTATGCTGTAAAAATTTTTATAAAAAATGGTGCTAATCATGAATTATTGCAAGTATTTGATGTCAATATTGAACGAAATATTGCTAGAGCAGCCGCTTCATCTGATGAAGTAGTAGATAAAACTTCAAGTTTATATAATGAACTTTTAGCAGGATTGAAACAATCGGATTATAATAAGCAAGGGTGTAGAATTTATTTATTTGAAGCGCCTTGGATGGGAAACATAAAGGAGGACACAAGAGCACGAATCGATTTTTTCTTGAAGGGAACAAAAGGATATATTAATAACACAGAAGTAGATTATTCAAGAAATGGCTCAGCTTTTAAAAGTCTTGTTGCAGATGGTTTTATAGAATATTGTAAAAATAGAAATAGTGTTTTTCAAGAAACTTTTGTTGAATATGCCTACGAAGGACAAACCATTTCTACTGAAAATGGAGTGGAAACGATAACAGGAAATACACAGGAAAATTCAAAAATTGTTATAACCTACAAAGAAAAATAAAAGCTAAAATAAAACAAAAAGTAAAGGGGATTTGAAAATGGGTGATACCTTAATGACCGTAATTGCTATATTTTTAGCAGTCATATTGATGTTTTTGTTTCCAATGCTATCTGTATCAGAAAGAGCAGATGACATCTCACAGCTAGCAGTTGAAACAGCTGTAACGGATTTTGTAGATACAGCCAGAGCTACAGGAAAAGTAACGGCTGCCAATTATGAAAAGTTAGTAAATAGCTTAAATGCAACAGGAAACTCTTATGTAATTGAAATGGAAAGACAAATTTTAGATGAAAATGTTGGAAAGAAAACTGCATGGACCAATAAAAATGTTAAAGGAGAAAACAAGCATATTTCAATCTACACCACTCAAATATTAGAGGATGTGTTAAATGATGCAAAAGGAAATGTTCATCTAATGAACGAAGGTGACAATTTCTCATGCACAGCTAAAAATGATAATACAACGATATCACAAACCTTTAGAAGTGTATTTTATTCGATTTCTTCGAATGACTCTTACCAAGTAGGGGCTCAACATTCTGGAATGGTCACTGCAACAGGAAATTAAATAAAAATAATTCAGAAAAATGAAAAGATTGACTAACATCTTAGTCAATCTTTTTTAGAAAGGACAACCGATGAAAGTAGATGGATTAGGTGTTATATTAGCTATTATTTTGTTACCGATTATACTGATTGTTAGCTACTATATTCAGTTACAAGTCGATACCATTGCTAAGCAAAATTCCTATAACACAAAATTGCTAAATGCCACACATGACGCTATGTATGCTTTTGAAAGTAATACAGCAGATGAAGAATTATCATCTGTAGCAGATTCGATGAGAAGTATTATACTTGCTTCTAATAATGTGTTGTTGAACTCGCTTTCTACTCAATTAGGGATTTCAAATGCCAGTAGAGAACATTTACAACCCTATATTCCAGCAGTTTTATATACTTTATATGATGGTTATTATATTTATGCTCCAACAGAAACCAAGCAAGTAGCCGAAAAAGTAAATAAGGTGGAGGATAATGGTTTGCTTACATTGGAGGGGTATTTATCAGTAGGGGATACAGGTGTAATGCAAGAGGGAAATGATTATAAATATAATTTGTCAAACGGAAAACCAGAAGGAGCTCCAATCTTTTCTGGACCAGATTATGGAGATATTTTATATAAGAAAAAAAGTTTACTTCAAAGCGATCCTAATTATTATCAATATAAAAAGGATGGAAGTTACACTTTTACTGCTGATCCAAATGAGGCAGCTGAGGAATTAGATTATGTATTGAAGTCTTATGTTCAGTATTCTGCAAGATATGTGAATGATGAAAATCCATCGAAAAAGATTGATGTCACCATAAATTATACTTTAGATAATTACCTAAACATTGTTGGAACCATTGGCGATGTGTATTATACAAAAACAGGATATTTGATAAAAAAGAACCTTGTAAAAAATTGCTATATAAAGCTTAAAGATGATACTGTAATTACAGCTAAGAATGAAAATCTCGCCACAGAAAAAATTTTAGGAGTAAAAACGACGGATCCAGAAAAAACTATTGATGCAGCGAAAGAAGCAAGTGTTGAAATTAATGGAGATAAGATAGAAGCAAAATGGGAAAATATAACCAAAGCGATAGATACAATAAAAAGTAAAATACGGTGCTAATTCAGATATTAGAACAATCAGCGAAGCGGAACTTTATATACAAAAAGCTTATGAGGTATACGAAGAAAACAAGGAAACAAATGCAGATATATTAGAAGCCATTCAAAATATAGAATTTGAAATTGCAGCTTATAAAGCAGTTGCTTATTACATAAGCTCAAATATTTTTTCAGAGTGGGTATATGAAAATTTAAGCAGTTTGAAATACGATAATATAAAAGACAATGCAATGAGCAATTATTATACAGATGCAAATAAATATCAATCCACATCAACTGCTCAAGATTTATTCTATGATTTTCATCATATAGAAAACATAAAAACAAAACCTATTTTTGATCAAAATGAAGACCCAGAAGATACAGAATCTAACTTTAATACACACAAACTTGAAGTTATTAAAAATTCCATAAAATACAATCTGAATTTATCCATTTCAGCGTATTGCAAAATGAAAAATAATACAAGTGCTTATGATTTTGGCTTGCCAGTATTGCTAGATGAAGAATGGGATAAAATTTTGAATAACATTTCCATTGTGTCTTTTATGCAGGGGTTAGACTGTGGATTAAATATTTACAATAATTACGAAATGGTTTCTAGCACAAACAATGAATTAACAGTAACACCAAGTGAAATTTATTATGCCAAAAAAGAAGAATTTAATAAAGAGTCACGGAAATTATCACAGAATTGATTGTCCTTATTTAGCAGACGGCGATGTTAATGCGACGTATATTTCTTTCAAATCCAAAGAAGTAAAGTATGACAAAATTTACGATGCGACCAAAGAGGAACACCAATATGATCATAAAAATTTATCTTGTTATACTTGCATCAACAAAAACAATTATAACACTTTATTCAAGCCAAAAAATGACGATTGGTATAAAGATAACGATAAGAAATATACTTCCTATTATGATAGAATCAGTTCTATGCTAGGAAGTGACTATAAAAATCGACGAATCCTAGCTTACATTTCACTTGCCAAGGAAAGGCAAAATATTTACAAAATGAACGCCTTGCCAGCTTCAGAAGGGTATCAAGTAAAACCGCAGGGAACTGTTTCAGATTCGTCAGGAGCATGGAATCAACCTATTTCTGGCCCTAGTCTGGAACTGTTAAAAAAATTGCAAATTACAATAAAACTAGAAAAAAATGAACCCAATATATCGAATGCAGCAACCAAACAAACAATAAAATTGAAAATATTGGTGAATGGAATGGTAGTTGCGACAGAATCGATATCAAATCAATTAGGCAAAGAACAAACCATTACAGT
Source organism: uncultured Clostridia bacterium (assembly GCA_948976265.1). Classification (GTDB taxonomy): domain Bacteria; phylum Bacillota; class Clostridia; order TANB77; family CAG-508; genus Scatovivens. The sequence continues at coordinate 4,567 of CARFUA010000012.1, read as the reverse complement.
TGATTTATCAAATCAAACAACTGGAAATTTAAACAATATACAAATTGAATGGGGTGACAGTGTATCAAATTATACGATGCAATATAAGGTTCAAAGCATAAAAGAAATCTATAATTAATAAAAACTAAAAGCAGGAAAATCAAATTTCCTGTTTTTTATAATTGTTTCAAAATCTTAAAATTTATCAATATTTTTTTCGAAATTGGTTATCCTAATTGTATGAAAAATTTTAAAATGATAATCACTTTTTTTATTTTAATCATACTCTACATGTATGTTGCTAATCTTACTTTAATTCCCAATCACATTATTTTACTAGAAAAAGAAGATTACAACATCAAAAAATTTTTAGGAGTTGATACCATAGAAACCGTTAGCACTTCAAATGATAGTGGAAATACAAGAAATATTGATGTAACGCTATTTGGTACCAAAGTAAAACAGGTTACCGTGGATACCATTGAAAACGTGCAAGTTGTTCCTATCGGAAAAATTATTGGAATGAAGTTATACACAAATGGTGTATTAATTGTGGGAATGTCGGAAATTGAAAACATTCATAATGAAGTCATTAATCCCGCTAAGTCTTGCGACATCCAAGAAGGGGACACCATTGTAAAAGTAAACAATAAAGAAATTGAAAATATCGAAACACTAAAAAATATAGTCAATGAGAGCAAAGGAGAAAATGTTTTACTTACACTAATGAGAGATGGGGTTATTCTTACATCCAATATTACACCAGTTCAAACCGAGGAACAAGAATACAAATTAGGATTATGGGTAAAAGATGCAGCAACGGGTGTAGGAACTATTACTTACTATGAAAAAAATACAGGAAGTTTTGCTGCCTTAGGACATGGAATTATTGATTCCGACACCGAAAAATTAATCGATATTGATTCTGGCGAAATTGTAACTTCCAATATTTTATCCATTACCAAAGCAGAAATCAACAATCCAGGCGAAATTAGAGGAACAATTGCAAATCAAAAAACCATTGGTGAAGTCAGTAAAAACACTCAATTTGGAATTTATGGAAAACTCGATAATTTAACCAGTCTAAATATCGATACCAGCAAAGCGCTTCCAGTTGCCTTAAGAGATGAAATTCAAGTAGGAGATGCTACAGTATTATGTAGTTTAGACGGAAAAAGTAGCAAAGAATATAAAATCAAAATCGAAAAAATTAATAAAAATAACAACTATGACAACAAAAGCATGCTCATTCGTGTCATAGACCAAGAATTGATAAATCAAACAGGGGGAATTGTTAGAGGGTTATCTGGAAGTCCTGTTTTACAAAATGGGAAATTTGTAGGAGCGGTTACCAATGTATTAGTTTCCAATCCAGAAATTGGTTATGCCATTTTTGGAGATATGATGATAAAAGAAATGAGAAAATAAACACAAGGCAGAGTTATTCTAAGAATACTCTGCCTTAAAAAATTGAACAAAATTATGGTAATTTTAAGCTTTTTATGATACAATAAAAAACAAAAACGGAGGTCGAAAGTATGAATGTTGGAAATTTTACAGAAAAATCTAAACAAGCCATCAGTACAGCAAGCAATCTTGCTATGACAAATCAAAATGCAGAAATAATGGAATATCACATGTTATCTGCCTTAATTTCTACCAATGATGGACTTGTAACCCTATTGCTCAAAAAAATGGATGTTGATGTCAATTCTTTGCGAAATGCTTGTCAAACAGAAATTAACAAATTGTCAAAAATCACAGGCAGTGTTGCCTTGCGCTTTTCAGAAAAGGTAGAAAAGGCACTAGAAAATGCTCAGAAACAGGCTAATTCCATGAAAGATGAATTCATATCGGTTGAACACATTATGCTCGGAATGATGGAAGAAGCGACTCCAGATTTCAAGCAAATGTTAAAATTATATAGCATCACAAAATCCAAATTTTTATCTGCACTCAAAGATGTTCGTGGGAATACTTCTGTAACATCTGATACACCAGAAGGCACCTATGATGCACTTTCCAGATTTGGTCGTGATTTAACAGCTTATGCCAGACAAAACAAATTGGAACCAGTCATCGGCCGAGATGACGAAATTCGAAATGTTATCCGAATTTTAACACGTAAAACAAAAAATAATCCAGTTTTAATCGGTGAACCAGGTGTCGGAAAAACTGCTATTGTAGAAGGATTAGCCCAAAGAATTATACGAGGTGATGTGCCAACCAGTTTAAAAAATAAAACTATTTTTTCACTTGATTTAGGAACTTTGATTGCTGGTGCCAAATATCGAGGAGAATTTGAAGAACGTCTCAAAGCAGTCTTAAATGAAATTGACAAAAGTAACGGAAATATTATTTTATTTATTGACGAAATTCACAATATTGTTGGGGCAGGAGCTTCAGATGGTGCTATGGACGCCAGCAATTTGTTAAAACCAATGCTTGCACGTGGGGAACTTCACTGTATGGGAGCTACAACGCTGGATGAATATCGTGAATACATCGAGAAAGACGCTGCTTTAGCAAGGCGTTTCCAACCAGTACAAGTTACCGAGCCAACTGTTGAAGATGCAATTACAATTTTACGTGGTATTCAAGAAAAATTCGAAATATTTCACGGTGTTAAAATTCAGGACCAAGCTTTAATTTCGGCGGTAACCTTATCCAATCGCTACATCACAGACCGATTCTTACCAGATAAAGCCATCGATTTAGTCGATGAAGCCTGTGCCATGATTCGTTCTGAAATGGAATCTATGCCAATTGAGCTAGATGAAATTTCTCGAAAAATCATGCAACACGAGATTGAAGAAGCAGCTTTACAAAAAGAAGATTCTCAAGAATCGCAAGAAAGTTTACAAAAAATAAGAGATGAATTAACGAGTCTAAGAGAAAAATTTCAAACCATGAAAGCTAAATGGGATGCTGAAAAAAAAGGTGCCGAAAAAATTACAAAGTTAAAAAGTAAAATTGATGAAACCAATGCTCAAATCGAACAAGCAGAACGTGTTTATGATTTAAATAAAGCAGCAGAATTAAAATATTCAACTTTGCCTAATTTACAAAAAGTTTTGGAAGAAGAAGAGAAAGAATTTGAAAAATCCCAAGGTAAATCAACTTTAGTTAGAAATAAAGTAACCGAAGATGAAATCTCAAAAATTGTTGCTAAATGGACAGGAATTCCAGTTACCAAATTGGTAGAAGGCGAGAGGGAAAAAATATTAAATTTAGAAAATATTTTACATCAAAGTGTAATTGGGCAAGAAGAAGCTGTCAAAAAAGTAAGTGATGCCATTATACGTTCTCGAGCTGGAATTGCGAATCCCAATAGACCGATTGGTTCTTTCTTATTTCTAGGTCCAACTGGTGTTGGTAAAACGGAACTTGCCAAAACGCTTGCTAAAACATTATTTGATGACGAAAAGAACATGATTCGTTTTGATATGTCAGAATACATGGAAAAATTCAGTGTTACAAGGTTAATCGGTGCGCCTCCAGGATATGTTGGTTATGATGAAGGAGGACAACTAACAGAAGCTGTAAGGAGAAAACCGTACTCGGTATTATTATTTGACGAAATCGAAAAAGCGCATCCAGATGTATTCAATATTTTTCTACAAATATTGGATGATGGAAGAGTAACAGATTCGCAGGGAAGATTGATTGATTTTAAAAATACCATTATTATTTTAACTTCCAATTTAGGTTCACAAGCGATTTTAGATAGTATTTCGCAATATGAAAAAGTAACGGATGAAGCAAAAGAAATGGTTGATTTGGCTTTAAAAAATCATTTTAGACCAGAATTTTTGAATCGATTAGATGAAATTATTTATTTTAATGCGTTGTCAAAAACAGAGGTATATGGAATTGTAAAATTATTATTAAATGATTTACGAAAGCGATTAGGAGCAAAAGGAATCGAATTGAAAATTACAAAAGAGGCAATTGAATTTATCATAGAAAAAGGATATGATATTAATTTTGGAGCAAGACCATTAAAACGTACCATTCAAGCTGAAATTGAAACCGTTGTTGCCAAAGAAATGGTAGCTCAAAATGTGGTAGAAGGTTCTGTAATTCAAATTGTTGTGAATCAAGAAAAAGATAATTTGGCGATAAAAAATGTAAAAAATTAAAGTTGACAAAATTATTTTTCACAGATATAATGCTAATAACACAAAAGATTGGAGGAAAAAGATGGATAAAAAAGAAGAGGAAGAAGACAAAATCTATGGATTAGACGAATTAGACGATTTTGGAGATTTTGACGAGTTTGATGAATTTCAAGGACTATTACAAGGGATTGAAAACATTGAAACAACCAATCAAGCTGAACAATCGGAAGAAATAACGGAAGACGAAGTGTATGAAGAAATTGTTGAAGATGATGAATATGAAGAAATGACGGAAGATGAAGCGTACGAAGAAATTGCCGAAGAAGACGAATATGAAGAAATAGCGGAAAACGAAGCCTACGAAGAAATTGCCGAAGAAGACGAATATGAAGAAATAGCGGAAAACGAAGCCTACGAAGAAATTGCCGAAGAAGACGAATATGAAGAAATAGCGGAAAACGAAGCCT
>CARFUA010000011.1:38729-58089 GCA_948976265.1 uncultured Clostridia bacterium | reverse complement strand
CTTGGTTTTGTTTCTTAAAGGAATTTATTGTTTACTTTTCAATGTACTTTTTTCTGACTTCTTTTATTTAGTAAATTTTATTTTTTGCTTTCTTCGTCGTCAGCAAGATTTATTTTAGCACATATTTTTTCTCTTGTCAACAACTTTTCAAAAAAATTTTCAAATATTTTTTTATAGTTTTTTTGATATGCTTTTTTCTCTTTACTTTCGACTTTTTTCGTCATCAGCGTGTTTTATTTTAGCACCTTTATTTTGATTTGTCAATACCTATTTTAATTTTATTTATAATAATTATCCCCCAGTATAACTAGGAGATTTACACAATTAATAAAAATAGGGGCAATTGCCCCTATTTTGGGTATTTCTTTTCTTGAAAAAATCCGTACTCTTACACTGCCATTATCAGTTAAAATCTGAATTCGAATACTGTATTCTAAAGTTGAAATGAAGTAAAAATCCTTCCATACACTCCTTGCAATAGAAGCTTCTTTATCGCCTCTTTCTGGATTAATATATGCTGGTGGTTTCCCTGTTCTAAGAGTAATAGAATGTGGTTCGGCATGTAAATATTCCTCATCTGTGCTCTGTTCGGTTTGCTGTATAGCACTGTTCGTTGTAGTAGTTATCTGACAGATTCCACCACCTATCCCATTAACCAATTGGCCGTTTTGATATTCTGGTGCTGCTTTAAATCCCTTTTCTTCTGTTATTTCTCCTAAGGTTTCTAAAGCAGAAAATTTTTTTCCTGGATCTAGTATATAACCATCTGTTCCACCTGTACCCCTATTTATTATATCGGCAGCAGTAGCTAGATTGGAATTTCTATTAGCACTGGAATTAGGATTGTTAATTGTGTACTCTGCAATTAATTCTTCCACTATTTCAGTTTCCAGTTTCATCTCTACTTCTGCCTCTTTTTCTATTTCCACTTCTGTTTCCATTTTAGAATCATCCACAAGTTTATCGGCAGAATTATCACTCGTAGAAACTTCAACAGAGTTGTCATGATGAATAAACAAAAATGTCCCACCTATTCCAAGTGTGATTACTAATAAAATTCCAATTAAAAATCCTCCTTGGAATTTTTTGCGGCTTCTCCTTTTCCGTTCTTTTTTCCAGTCTCTTCTAGTCCTCTTTCGGTTTGAATTTAAGTTAAAGTCTTTTCTCCGTCCTTTCTCTTTTCTCATTTTTGATACCTCCCTAAATTTTTTATTACTAATATTTTACCATATTTTTACAACTTTTTCAACCCTTTTTGTAAAAATAATTTACATAATTCATTTTTATGCTTTACATTTTGCTATTTTTATTATATAATAGAAGAATCTTATTAATTAGGAGGAATTTTTATGAAAGCTTTAATTAGTGTATCGGATAAAGCTGGTATTGTGGAATTGGCTAGAGAATTGGAAACTTTGGGAATTGAAATTATTTCAACTGGTGGTACTTTTAAAAAATTGAAGGAAGAAAATGTTAAGGTAACTGAAATTTCTGATTTAACTGGATTTCCAGAATGTCTGGACGGTCGTGTAAAAACACTTCACCCAAAAGTACATGCTGGAATATTGGCAATGAGAAACAATACAAATCACATGAAACAATTAGCAGATTTGGATATTGGCACCATTGATTTTGTTATTGTTAATTTGTATCCATTTAAGCAAACAATGATGAAAGAAAATGTAACTCGCGCGGAATGTGTTGAAAATATTGATATCGGTGGTCCAACTATGCTTCGTTCTGCAGCTAAGAATTATCAAGATGTAACCGTTATTACTGATCCAAATGATTATTCAAAAGTATTAGAAGAATTAAAAACAGATGGACAAGTTTCTTTGGATACGAAATTTTATTTAATGCAAAAAGTATTTGAACATACTGCAAATTATGATGCTATGATTTGTAATTACATAAAAAATGAACGACAAGACAACACCTATCCCCAAACGCTTTCTTTAACTTTTGAAAAAGTGCAAGAAATGCGTTATGGTGAAAATCCTCACCAAACAGGATGTTTATATAAGGAAGTTGGAAAATGCGAAGGTTCTTTAGTAACGGCAAAACAATTAAATGGAAAAGAATTATCTTTTAATAATATTAATGATACGAACGGCGCTTTAGAATTATTGAAAGAATTTGAAGAACCAACGGTAGTTGCTTGTAAACATGGAAATCCTTGTGGTGTTGGAAGTGATAACGATATTTATCAAGCTTGGCAAAAAGCTTATTTGGCTGATAAGATGTCGATTTTTGGTGGCATTGTGGTTGCTAATCGTGAAATTAATGAAGCCATCGCAAATGAAATGTCAGAGATGTTTTTAGAAGTTATCGTGGCACCTTCTTATTCTGAGAAAGCTTTGGAAATTTTAAGAAAAAAGAAAAATGTCCGTGTGTTAGAATTACCTGAAATTACAACGAAGCAAAACGAAAATTCTTATGATATCAAAAAAATTAATGGTGGAATGATTGTTCAAACCATTGATGCAAAATTGCTAGATGAATATGAAGTTGTAACCGACAGAAAGCCTACCGATAAAGAATTAGAAGATTTGATGTTTGCTTGGAAAGTCGTAAAATTTGTAAAATCAAATGGAATCGCACTTGCCAAAGATAAACAAACTGTGGGAATCGGTCCTGGACAAGTCAATCGTATTTGGTCCACCAAACAATGTGTAGAACATGCTGAAGAACTGATTGGTAAAGATGCAACACAAAATGCTGTTTTAGCATCAGACGCCTTTTTCCCTTTTGATGACTGTGTAGAAGCAGCTCACGCCGCTGGAATTACAGCTATTATTCAACCTGGCGGCGCCAAAAAAGACCAACTTTCCATTGATAAATGCAATGAATATGGCATGACTATGATATTTACGCATATGAGACATTTTAAACATTAATTGAACCACTTTTGAGAGCACCAGAATTGATTTCTGGTGCTTTTTTGTCATATTTTGTCGGATTATTTCGCTTGAAAAAATGTTTTGAGTATGTTATATTTATTTTAATTTTATTAATAGAATTTAATTACATCAATCAAATAAAATTATATAGAAAGGATTGATGCCTATGATGAAAGAAAAAATAGCAAAGTATCATTTTTGCAAAACATTAAATATAACAAAAATTCACAACAAAAAATTAGCTTTTTTAACAGAAACACTTCGATTAGTAAAGCCCGCAATTGAAGATATTAAAAATGGCAATGTTTACACTAGTGAAGAAATGAGAGCTTGGATAAATGAACTATCAAACAATCTGGTCTGAAGCGCCAAATTTGATGTAACAAATTCTATTAATAGAAATCTTTTATATTATCAAACAAACACTACACGATTCTTTAACAATCTAATGAATTTTCTAGAAATCTTGAATTCAATGCCATATCTTGGCAAAGTAATTTCCAATTATGATTTTGAAATTAGACAAATTATCTATAAAAAACATCGTATTTTATATACCATAAAAACTCATACTGTTTTCATTCTTAGAGTTATTCATATCAGAATGAATTTTGAAAATAATCTTCGCTTTTTTAACAATTTAATTTCATAACTCTAAAGCAAAAAGAAATCCGCTTTTAACGAATCTCTTTCTTACTTTAAATCAATTTTTATTCTACTATTAATTCCTCTCTTCCCGCACCCGTTCCGATAAATTTCACTGGTACGCCAACTAATTCTTCAATTCTAGTTATATATTTTTTGGCATTTTCTGGTAAATCTTCACGTTTCTTAATCCCAGAAATATCTCCGAAATTTCCTTCAAATTCTTCATAGACTGGTTCGCATTTTGCCACATAATCTGGGTTTGTTGAAAATTTCATATTTTCTATCCCATCGTGTCTATATGCAACACACAATTTTATTTTATCTAATTTTCCAATGGTATCTAAATGATTCATTGCTAGTCCTGTGATTCCATTGACCATAACAGCATACTTCAGGGCAACCGCATCTAACCAGCCACAACGGCGAGGTCTTTTGGTTGTGGTTCCATATTCATGCCCCAATTCTCTGATTTTGTCCCCAATTTCATTATCCTCTTCTGTCAAATATGGTCCACTTCCCACTCTTGAAGAATATGCTTTCAAAACCCCATACACTTCACCAATGTATTTTGCACCAATTCCACTACCACTTGAAATTCCCCCAATGGTTGGATTCGAAGATGTTACAAATGGATAACTTCCAAAATCAATATCCAACAAAGTCGCTTGTGCTCCTTCACACAATATTGTTTTATTTTGATCCAATGCTTCATGAAGCATGCTTACTGTATCTACAACATATTTTTTCAAATAATCTGCATACTTTTTATATTCTTCAAGAATTTGATTGCTGTCAAACTGCTCACAACCATACAATTCTAAAATCTTATTTCGTTGCCCTACATTTCTCTTTAGTAAAGTTTCAAATCGGTCAGATATAAAATCTTCAAATCGAATTCCACTTCTTTCAAATTTATCACAATATGCTGGACCAATTCCTCTTTTCGTAGTTCCAATTTTATCATTTTTATCTCTCAAATCCTCTAACAGCTGATCAAACTCAATATGATATGGGAAAATCACATGTGCTTTATCACTTATGTATAAATTATTTACTTCATATCCATTGCTTTTTAAATTCTCAATTTCTTCCATTAGAACTTTCGGATCAACTACAACTCCATTTCCAATAATTGCTTTTGTGTTCGCATTCAAAATTCCAGAAGGAATAAGATGGAAAGCAAATTTTTTTTCGTCCACATAAATCGTATGTCCTGCGTTATTTCCCCCTGTACATCTGACAGCAAAATCTGCATCTTTTGATAAATAGTCAATAATTTTGCCTTTTCCTTCATCTCCATAAAAAGTTCCGAATCACTACATTTACTTTTGCCATATTTTTGTTCCTTTCAACTCTATATTTTTTCAAAGTATTTTAGGCATGGTATTCCATGCCTCTATATAAATTTTATACATTCACATTTCCAATATCAATATTTAATAAATCCTGATATTGTTGTAAAATTGGATTTACAATACTTTCGATAAAATCTGTTACTTGATTTGTACTGCGACCGCATAAATTATCTGGATTTAAAGCTGATAAAATTTCTTCTTTTGTCATACCAAATGTTTCATCCTTTGCAATTCGCTCTACTAAATCATTTGGTCTGCCAAATTCTTTGACTTCTCTTCCTGCTTCCATGGAATATATACGAATCTTTTCATGTAATTCTTGTCTGTCCCCACCTTTTAAAACAGCATTCATCAAAATTTCTTCGGTTCCCATAAAAGGCAATTCTTGCATCATATTGGTTTTGATAACATTTTCATAAACCACAATTCCACTTGTGATATTGGCATATAAAATCAGAATCGAATCTACTGCTAAAAATGCTTCTGGTACACAAATTCTTTTGTTAGCAGAATCATCTAAGGTTCTTTCTAGCCATTGGGTACTAGCTGTCATGTTAGGATCCATAGAAAGTGCTATTACGTGTCTGCTCAATGAATTGATACGTTCGCTTCGCATTGGATTTCTTTTATACGCCATTGCAGATGAACCAATTTGACCTTTTTCAAATGGCTCTTCTAATTCTTTTTCGTGTTGTAATAATCGCATATCATTAGCAAATTTCGACGCGCTTTGTGCAATTTGGGATAGCAAACTTAAAACTCTGCTATCTAATTTTCTAGTGTAGGTTTGTCCGAGATACAGAAAATACTTTATCAAATCCCATTTTCTCTGCGATTTTGCCATCGATTTGTTTCACTTTTTCTTCATCTTTAAATAATTTCATAAAACTTTCTTGTGTTCCTGTTGTTCCTTTACACCCCAATAATTTCATATGGCTTTCCACAAATTCTAATTCTTCTAAATCTTCGATTAAATCTTGTAACCAAAGCGTTGCTCTTTTGCCAACTGTTGTTAATTGTGCTGGTTGAAAATGTGTATATCCCAAACAAGTAACACCCTTGTATTGTTCTGCAAAATTTTTCAAATTATGAATTACCACGACTAACTTTTGCTTGATTAATTTAAGTGCTTCTGTCATCAAAATAACATCTGTATTATCTGTTACATAGCATGAAGTTGCTCCCAAATGAATAATTGGCTTCGCCGAAGGACATTTTGTGCCAAATTCATAAACATGTGACATGACATCGTGTCTACATTCTGCCTCTCTTTGGGCAACCACATCATAATCGATATCAAAAACATATTGTTTCATTTCATTAATTTGTTCATCTGTAATATCAATACCTAGTTCTTTTTCTGTTTCAGCAAGTGCAATCCACAACTTACGCCAAGTAGAATATTTGCTGTCATCTGACCAGATGTAATTCATTTCTTGGCTTGGATATCTGCCACTTAATGGAGTCATATATTTATTTTTTTCCATAAAAATCTCCTTTTATTTTTTGTACATTGGTATCATATAATTTTTTGGGAAAATAGTCAAGTTTTCAGGCAAAAAATAAGAAATAATTTATCATTATTTCTTAAAACCCCTCACCTTTTATTATATCATATTTATGTAAATTTGTCAATTGACAAACTGCTAAAATTGTGCTCTTGCTTGCTATCACTAACATTTAAGGCAGATAAAAATCTGCCTTGCAATTATCATTTTATGAAAAATACGCAACTCCTGATTCAAACAACTTCTGGTCTTTTTTTCCTGGCATATTTTTGTAAATATCAGTATAACATCTTTCGGAATGCCCCATTTTTCCCATAATTCTTCCATCTGGACTTGTAATACATTCAATAGCATGATTTGAACCATTTGGATTAAAAGCAATATCCATTGAAGCATTTCCTGCAAAATCAACATATTGTGTCGCAATTTGTCCATTTTGAAGTAACTCTTGGTACATTTCCTCAGATACTACAAATCTTCCTTCTCCATGTGAAACTGGAATGGTAAACACTTCTCCCATTTCTATTTTGCTGAACCAAGGCGACAATTTTGATGTTACTTTTGTTTGTACCATACAAGATTGGTGTCTTGCAATTTGGTTAAAAGTAAGCGTTGGCATCGTGTCATCCATTTCTATAATTTTTCCATATGGCAATAATCCTGTTTTTACTAATGCTTGGAAACCATTGCAAATTCCTAGCATTAATCCATCTTCTTCATATAAATGAGCATAAATTAAATCTTTCAATTTTGGATTTCGGAATACAGATGCGATGAACTTTCCAGAACCGTCTGGCTCATCACCTGCACTAAAGCCTCCTGGCAACATAATAATTTGGGCTTGTTTAATTTGTTTTGCAAATTCTTCAATGGATTCTGCAACATCGGTTGTTTTTACGTTTTTAAATACACTGGTATGTACCATTGCCCCTGCATCTTCAAATGCTTTTGTCAAATCGTATTCACAGTTTGTACCTGGAAATACTGGAATAAATACACGTGGTTTTGCAATTGGTTTTGAACATTTTATGGTACATTTTTTATCGGATGCAATATTTTCTACTTTTGAATTTTCTGCTTTTGCTTTGGTTGGAAACACTTTTTCTAATGGTTGTTGCCAAACTTCTATTAATTCTTCAATTGGCATTTTCACTTCACCAATTACAATATTAGCACAATCACACGTTGTTCCTAATTCAATGAATTTTGGATTTTCAACATTTTCTGCTAATTCAATCACAAAAGAACCATACATTAATTCAAATGGATTTACATCTGCTGTCATCTTGAAACCTAGTTTATTTCCTATACAAGCTTTTGTTAAGCAATCTGCTAATCCGCCATTTCGAACTGTTGAAATGGACAACACTTTTCCTTCTTGGATTAATTTATGTACAATTTCATAATTCTCCTTTAAATCTTCAAAATCTGGCAAATAATCATTATCCATTTTGTTTCTTAACAATACCACTTTTGAACCTGCTTTTTTAAAGTCATTGGAAACTACTTTTTCAATATCAACAGTTGAAACACTGAATGAAACAACGGTTGGTGGTACATCTAATTCGTTGTAGGAACCAGACATACTATCTTTTCCACCAATAGAAGCAATGCCTAATTTTTCTTGTATTAGATAGGTTCCCAATAAAGCTGAAAATGGTTTGCCCCAACGTTTGCTATCTGTTCCTAATTTTTCAAAATATTCTTGAAGTGTTAACCAAGATTCTTTATAATCTCCACCAATGGCAACTAACTTCGTCACTGATTCAAGAATCGCATATAGTGCTCCATGAAATGGACTCCATTTTGCAATTTCTGGATTATAACCATAAGTCATAATGGTTCCAGTATTAGTGTAACCTTTTAAAGTTGGAATTCTAGCAACCATTCCTTCTGCTGGCGTTAATTGATATTTTCCGCCAAATGGCATTAACACTGTGTTTGCACCGATTGTACTATCAAACCTTTCGACTAATCCTTTTTGAGAGCAACAATTTAAACTAGAAATCGTCTCTTTCCATTTTGCTTCTAAATCTTTTGGCGTTTGTTGTGCCTTCAATGGAGATTTCTCGTAATCTGGCTTTTGAACAGATGCCTCCGTTTTTTTGACATCTCCATTAGTATCTAAAAATTCTCTAGCTATATCCACAATGCATTTTTCTCGCCAATACATTTTTACACGTGGTTCTTCCACAACTTCTGCTACAATTGTGGATTCAATATTTTCGGTTTCGGCTAACTGAATAAATTTTTCTGCATTTTCTTTGGAAACAACAACTGCCATCCTTTCTTGCGATTCAGAAATAGCAAGTTCTGTTCCATCCAAACCTTCGTATTTTTTAGGTACTTTGTCTAATTGAATCACTAAACCGTCTGCCAATTCTCCAATGGCAACCGATACACCACCTGCACCAAAATCGTTGCATCGTTTGATTAACTTTGTGGCTTCTGGATTTCGGAATAATCTTTGAATTTTTCTTTCTTCTGGAGCATTTCCTTTTTGGACTTCTGCACCACAAGTTGTTAACGATTCACTGGTATGGGCTTTGGAGCTTCCTGTTGCTCCTCCACATCCGTCGCGTCCTGTACGACCGCCTAAAAGGACAACAATGTCACCTGGCTCAGGACGCTCTCGTACAACATTTTCTTTTGGTGCTGCTCCGATTAAGGCTCCTAATTCCATTCTTTTGGCTAGATAGCCATCATCATAAATTTCAGCAACTTGTCCTGTAGCAAGTCCAATTTGGTTTCCGTAAGAGCTATATCCGCGTGCTGCTTCGTTGGTTAATTTACGTTGTGGCAATTTATTTGGCATGGTATCTGCTACGGATTGTGTTGGATTTCCACATCCTGTAATACGCATGGCTTGATATACATACACTCTGCCTGATAATGGGTCACGAATACATCCGCCTAAACAAGTGGCTGCTCCACCGAATGGTTCGATTTCTGTTGGATGATTATGGGTTTCGTTTTTGAACATAATTAAATATTCTTCTGGTTTCCCATCGACTAAAATTTCAGCACGAAAACTGCAAGCGTTGATTTCTTCGGATTCATCTAAATTTTTCAGTACGCCTCTTTTCTTTAATTCTTTCGCAACAATCGTTCCTAAATCCATTAAGCAAACATCTTTTGCACGTCTTCCTTCATAAACATATTCTCTGGATTTGGTATATTGTTCATAAATTTTAGAAAGTAAATCCCAGTTGATGTCAATTTTTTCTAATTTTGTTAAGAAAGTTGTGTGACGGCAGTGGTCTGACCAGTAAGTGTCAATCATTTTCATTTCTGTCATGGTAGGATTTCTTTTTTCCGTTTCTTTGAAATAGGTTTGGCAAAATTTTAAGTCTGCCATATCCATGGCAAATCCGTATTTTTTGTAGAATTTTTCACTATCTTCGTCAGTCATGTTAATAAATCCTTCGATGATGGCAACATCTTGTGGTTCTTCCATATTATCTTCTAAGGTGTCCACTTTTGCTAAAGAACATTCTCTAGAATCAACTGGATTGATGATATATTTTTTGATTTTATCGATTTCTTCGTTGCTTATATTTCCTGATAATACATAGATTTTTGCTGATTTACTGGTTGGCTTTTTGCCACCAGATAAGATTTGTAAACATTCGGATAACGAATTGGCTCTTTGGTCAAATTGACCTGGCAAAAATTCGACGCCAAAAACATTCGTATTTTCTTCTATTGGATAGTCTTCTACAAAATAATGGTCCACTTGTGGCTCAGAAAAAATGGTTCCTTTGGCTTGATCAAAAACCTCTTCCGTGATTCCTTCAACGTCGTATCTATTTAATACAACGATTTTTTCTAGATTGCTGATTTGTAGATTTTCTTTGATATCGCTTAACAAATCCGCCTGTTCTACATCAAAGCCTGGCTTCTTTTGAACATAAATTCTTTTGACTGACATGGAAATACCTCCTAAAATTTTATTTTCGTTTTTTTGATATATTTATTATATTATAAAATTGTAAATTTTTCAAGGAAATTGTAGAAAAAAAGAAAAAAGCGGACGAATTTGAAGCATTTTATTCTCGTTCGCCCCCCCTTTTGGGCATAGTTACTAATCGATATATAATACCACATAACTGCTCCTTCCTGCCACCATTGTGGCGTTTGAAATTACAAGCTTTTCTTATTGTCTTATCTTAAAAACCTGATTATGCAAATACACCACCAAATTTGCTATTTCTCGGTCAAAAATCTGCTTGGAACATTCCAATTTCAAAAGTTCTTTTCGCATAGTTGGTAAAAGCTTTAGAATTTTTGAGAAAGGACAATTCGCTTTAATGCATTCTTTCCATCTGCCAATGCCAGCAAAATCAATTTTGTCGGCATCGCGAATGATAATTCCTTCCAAGGTTTCAGGTTCTTCTCTCCAGCCGTGTTTGTAAATAGCAAAATAACACTTTTGAATCAGTTCTTCATCATACCCCAAATTTTTCATTTCCGTTTGGAGCATATCTGCACTAAGCTTTGCATGACCTTCTTGTTTTACACTTCTTCCAACATCATGCCAATACGCAGAAATAATACACACCTCTTTATCTGCACTATCAACATTTCTCAAAATTTCCTTGGTATAATTGACAACTGATTCCACATGTGACAAAGCATGTTTTTTGTCTGTCACTTGTTTCATAATCCCCATTGCCTTTCCAATTAATTCTCTATTTTTCTCTTCAATTTGATTGAATTCTTCCTTTATATCCATTTTCTAATAATTCCTTTCTTTTTTATTATTTTATAAAATTTTCTCAAACTTTTCAACAAAATCATAAAAAAGAAACAGACAAATTATCAAAATCTTGCCTGTTTCCTTTTGCTTTTAAAAATCGATATAGGAGGTTGTTTTCGCAACCTTCTGGTCAATAAATCCTAAATCCTCCGAGTTATTATGTGAATCCAAAACGATCTCCTGAAACTTCTGCCTCATCTGCTTCCAAGTGCGCCGCAGACAACCATCCAAGGTCTTCTGTATCCTCCAGTCTCCATTCTGCTCTATTACGAGCCATTCCCCTGGATAGACTTCCCGTGTTTGGAAGCAACCATCACTGGTATATCTAGTAACAGTAAGCAGCATAGTTGCCTCAATAATTTTCTCATCAAAAATCCAACAAACTACTTTCTTATACGGAAATAATTTCTCCTCTTTCCGATTGTAGCCTGTTACAAAAACTTTTGTTGTTTTGTTCGAAACAATTTCGAACATTCTCATTCGCCCCATACTTTTCCTCCTTATGCCTCACACCTTCAGCAAGGTGTGTTGTTGTATTTTCTAATATTTCCCTATGTATATTATATCACATTTACATAAAAAAGTCAAACGCTGTTTGAATGCATTTTAAAAAGGAAGAACTGTTTGTTCTTCCTCTAGTTGATATGTATTTCTTTATTTCCTTCTATCACTTCTCCTATTAAATATGCTTCTTCTCCACAATCTTTTAAGATTTGCATTGACTTTTCAACTTCACTTTCTGGCACAATGATAGCCATGCCAATTCCCATATTAAATGTATTGTACATGTCATGTGTTGGAATGTTGCCAATTTTTTGCATTAATTGGAAAATGGTTGGAATTTCATAGGCATCTGCTTGGATTTTTAAAGCAACGCCTTCTCTTAACATACGTGGCATATTTTCATAAAAACCGCCTCCTGTAATATGTGAAATTCCTTTGACATTTACTTTGGAAATCAATTCCAATGCTGGTTTTACATAAATTTTAGTTGGTGTTAGCAAACATTCTCCTAATGGCATGCCCAATTCTTCTTGATATTTATTTAAAGCATTTTCTTCGGTTCCAATGTGAAATAATTTTCGTACTAAGGAAAATCCATTCGAATGGACTCCACTGGAAGTTAATCCAATTACCCTGTCTCCAATTTCAATCTTTTCACTATTTATCATTTTTTCTTTGTCTACAATTCCGACAGAAAATCCTGCTAAATCATATTCATTTTCTGCATACATGCCTGGCATTTCGGCTGTTTCTCCTCCAATTAAGGCACATCCTGCTTGCTTGCAGCCTTCTGCTACACCACTTACAATATCTGCTACCATTTCCGGAATGTTTTTCCAAAGAGACATATAGTCCAAGAAAAACATCGGTTTTGCACCTGAGCATACAATATCGTTAACACACATCGCAACACAATCTTGTCCAATTGTATTGTGTTTGTTCATTAAAAAGGCTAATTTTAGTTTGGTTCCAACACCATCGGTTCCAGATACTAAAATAGGTTCTTTCATATCTTTTATATTGGGCGCAAACAAGCCGTCCAAATCCGCCAATATCTCCAATTACGCCTTCATTATAGGTACTTTTGATAGTTTTTTTCATCAGCTCTACTGACTTGTAACCTGCTGTTACATCTACTCCTGCATTTTTATAACTCTCGCTAAAACTTTTTTCCATAAAGTTTCCTCCTTTTTTTCGATAGAAATATTATATTACATTTTTAAGAAAATAGCAATATTTTGTCATAGAAAAAATAGCTTGTTACATCAATTTCTTCAAAACTTGACATTTTGTAAACTTATGATATAATATATGCATAAAAATTAAATCAGGAGGTTAGTATGAAGAACAAGAAATTATTATTTATGTCCATTGTAACAACTCTTGCTGTTACACTCACTGCAGGAGGTTGGTCTACAAGGCAGTCTGACTCTGTTGAATCGGCTCGGGAAGTACAGAATCTAAAATCTCAGCTGGAACAGCAGGTCAAGGAGTTTGAGGAACTCAAAACTGTATTTGATCCCTGTATTGAAGAACTTTCGATACAAGCATGGGGATTTAATTTTCTGTATTGTGATCAGCTAAAATTCCCCATTCTTCGGACTGTGGCTGAAAAAAACTGGAGTCTCGTAAACGAAGCTGGTATCCTGAATTTTATTCGTCAGGACGCTAAACAGCTTGAAGTTTCTCCTTATTGCAACGTCACTTCCTTCTGTTATCTCTTAGCAGATCGGAAAATTATTGAGGAAAACCAAGTTCCGTCCAGTTCTAACTGGGTTGAAATAACAGCAAATTCGGACGGCAAGTATTTAGTGCCCTGGAACAGCTCCGAAGTTGTTGTCATCAAATACTCTGTTAAACCGGAAAATACTGACATTGTTTGGACATTTTACGGCGTTTTAGCCAACACGCCATAAAAAGCTCCCGCGCTTCTTTTTTCTAGAAGCGCGGGATTTTCCTTATTTTCTAAGTTCAGCACCTAATCCTTTTTCCAGTTCTTGGACAATTTCTTCCATTGTGCTATTAATTTCCTCATCCGTAAGCGTTCTATCTTTACTTCTAAATTTCAAGCTGTAAGCAACGCTTTTCTTATTTTGACCTAATTTTTCATTTCGGTAAACATCAAATAATGTAATTTCCTCTAAAATCTTTTTGCCTTTTTTCTGAATGGCTTTTTCAATATCTCCAACCTGAATTTCTTCATCAATCAACATGGCAATATCTCTTTCTACCGCTGGGAATTTGGCAACTTCGGTGTATTTTTTATTCATTTTTCCGTACTTTACTAATTTATTTAGCCAAATTTCTGCAACATAAACTTCGCCTTTTAAATCGTAATTCTCTGCTACTTCTGGATGAATTTCTCCCAAAGTTGCAATCACATCTTTTCCCACTTTCATATTCGCTGTTTTGCCAGGATGATAACTATTATTACACTTTTCCGATACCACATCATACCTCAATACCGAACTAACCGACAAAATTTTCTCAACCAATCCTTTTAGGATATAAAAATCAATCTTTTCGCCATACATTCCAATCGTAATTATCATGTCTTCTTCAGGCACTTCTCCTTTTTCAATTTGCCCATTTACATTTCGATAAACTCTAGAAATATCAAATAATCCGACATCTTTATTTTTCTTGGCTTGATTGGTGTAAATCGTTTGCATCATACTTGGAAGCGTTGTAGTTCGCATAATGGAGTAATCTTCGCTTAGTGGATTTTTGACAGAAATCACTTGCGTTCGCAAATCACTATCTTCGGTAATCGCCATTTTATCTAAATCATTTGGACTAATAAATGCATAAGTACAAATTTCAGATAATCCTTTATTAACTAAGGTTTGACGTATTTTATCCGTCAATTTTTGGGCCTTAGTACGAATGCCTAGGGTTGCTTCTGAATTGATTAAGGTACATTCGATTTTATCATAGCCAAAAAAGCGCGCAATTTCCTCCGCAAGGTCAGCTACACGTTCAATATCCACTCTGAAATATGGTGGGATTACGGTATCTTTTTCGACTTTCATTTCTAGTTTTTCTAAGGTTTTTATCATATCTTCTTTGGAAATGTTGGTTCCTAATAAACGATTTATTTTTTCTGGATTAAATTCTACTGGATGGCATTGCTGTTTGGTTGGATAAACGTCAATTTTGCCGTCAATCGCATTTCCCGCACCAATTAATTCCACCAATTCAACTGCTCGATTGATACTACGTTCTGCATTTTCTGCAGGCAATCCTTTTTCATAGCGACTAGAAGCTTCTGTACGCAATCCCACTTTTTTTGCCGTTTTTCTGACACTTCCTCCATTAAAAACAGCAGATTCAAATACAACCGTTGTTGTTGTTTCCTCAATTTCTGAATTTTGGGCTCCCATGACGCCTGCAATTGCTACTGCTTTTTCATCATCACTAATGACAAGCATATCATCACTTAACGTTCTTTCTTGCTCGTCTAACGTAATAATTTTTTCGCCATTTTGCGCACGTCTTACCGTAATATGTTTTCCACTAATGGAATTGATGTCAAAAGCATGCATTGGTTGACCAAGTTCTAGCATTACATAATTTGTAATATCGACAATATTATTGATACTTCTTATTCCACAAGCCTCCAAACGTCTTTTCAGCCATGCTGGCGATTCTCCCACTTTAACATCTTTTACAACTCTTGCCACATAGCGATAACATAAATCCGGCGCTGTAATATCTACTTTAATTCCCTCGATTTCTGTTTTGTTTTCCACCTTCATTTTTTCCAAATTTTGACGTGGATTTTTAAATTCTGTATTTAACGAAATCGCTGTTTCACGTCCTAATCCTTCTAAGGATAAACAATCTGGTCGATTCGAAGTAATTTCAAAATCAA
Source organism: uncultured Clostridia bacterium (assembly GCA_948976265.1). Lineage (GTDB taxonomy): Bacteria > Bacillota > Clostridia > TANB77 > CAG-508 > Scatovivens. Next base: position 42,541 of record CARFUA010000011.1, on the reverse strand, counting down.
GAATTTCCTCTTCTAATCCTAAAACTTTGACAATATCTTCACCTAAATTTGACGCCATTTCTTGTGGTAAAATCATAATGCCATGTTCGATTTGATTTGGATAGCGGTCAACTGGAATATTTAATTCTGAACAAGCACACATCATTCCGTTGGATTCTACGCCACGTAGCTCGCCTTTTTTGATGTTTACACCATTGGGAAGACTAGAACCGTCTTTTGCAATCGGAACTATGTCCCCTACTTTTACATTGTTAGCACCTGTTACGATTTGTAAGATTTCGTTTCCAACATCCACTTTGGTAACAATTAATTTATCGGCATTGGGATGTTTTTCAATTTCTAAAATCTTCCCGATGACAACATTTTTAATATCTTTTCCTCTTTCTTCAATGGTTTCTAGCTTCGAACCCGTCATGGTTAAAATGTCTCCTAGTTCTTTTCCAGAAACGTTTATATCACTAAAATCTTTTAGCCATTCGATACTCGCTTTCATATTTTCCTCCTTGATTTATAATTTTTTAAAATAGGCGTTTTGTTGCTCATAACCTAAACTTTGATAAAATGCATTTGCTTCAACAGTGTCTACTGAAATTAATGCAATCAGCTCCACATTCAATTTCTTTAATTCCGTTTCCACAAATTGAAACATTTGAGTTGCAACTCCTTGTCTTTTATACTTGCTTCTTACCGACCAAACCGTTGCATAATCTTTACACTCTTCAAATATATCCTCGTGAATTACAACTCTTAAAAAGCCAATTAACTCGTTTTCATTCGTCACAGCAGAATAATTTAGATAATGCTTATCTTCTTTTAAGGTATCAAATTTTTCATACATTTTTGGTATGTTTGTTTCTGCTCCAAAAGGGCTTTTGTACAATTCTGGCAATTGTTCTAAATCTTCAATTGTTGTTTTCCTAATTATAAAATCCATTTTTTCTCCTTTTGTATTACTAGTTATTTTACGTTTTATATTTCGATATGGAAGATGGCTAATCTTCCTACTGTTATACTTTTTCTAAAATATCTTTCAATAAATAAACATATTTATTTTTTATTAAATCATAAATTTGTCTTGATGTTTTTTCATCATACAAATGAGATAAACTATTTCTTGAAAGCATCATTTGAATCCAGTCTTCTCCTTCTTGAATCAATCCTTGTTTAAAAGCCGCTTTTATAATCTCGCGTGGACTCCCTGTATTTTCGATTACACCATGATATTCTAAATAATCTTTCATCGTTTTCCAAGCGAATTCAAACGTGAATTCAAATCGATGTAAGGTACCATCAATTGCAATTTCCGTTTCGTTTTCTTTTAACGCTTCTTCTAATCGTTTCAAATTATAATTCAACTCCTTCCTTTTCAATTGATTCCAACAATTCTCGTTTTGTATTTTCATTTACAAAAACTAAATCAACCATATAAATAATATCTAATAAATCAATTTCATTTCTTATTTTAAACTCATCTTGTTCTGTTACATTTTGAAAAATTGCTAAATCAATATCAGAATTTTTTCTATTATCTCCTCTCGCTCTAGAGCCAAATAGTTTAAATTGATATTTTGCATTGTCTTTAACAACCTTCAGAATTTGCTTATAGCTATTTTCAGATAAACCAAACATAATTTTTCTCCTTTGAATGATTTGTATTTCCACTTAAAATTGTTTCAAAAATCGCACATCGTTTTCATACAATAAACGCAAATCGTCGATTCCGAATTTTGCCATGGCAATTCTTTCGACACCAAATCCAAAGGCAAATCCAGAATATTCATTTGGGTCAATTCCACAATTCTCTAAGACTTTTGGATGCACCATTCCACAGCCTAAAAGCTCAATCCAACCTTCTTGCTTGCAAACTCTGCAACCTTTGCCTCCACAAACAAAACAGGAAACATCCGCTTCTGCACTTGGTTCTGTATATGGAAAATGATGTGGTCTAAAACGAATTTTTGTATTTGGTCCAAGACAATTTTTCGCAAACATTTCCAATGTTCCTTTTAAATCGGACATCGTAATATTTTTATCCACTACCAAACCTTCGATTTGATGAAACAATGGCGAATGTGTTGCATCTGGTGTATCCGAACGATACACAGCACCAGGACAAATAATTTTAATTGGTGGCTTTTGCTGTTCCATCGTACGAATTTGCACAGAAGATGTTTGGGTTCTCAAAATTACATCATCAGTTACGTAAAATGTATCTTGCAAATCTCTTGCTGGATGGTCTAATGGTGTATTTAATTGGTCAAAAACATAATACGTTGTTTCTACTTCTGGACCATCAGCCACACTATATCCCATTCCTAAAAAGATTTCTTTTACTTCTTCAATAACTTGCGTAATCGGATGAATCGAACCGAAGTTCAATATTTTTTCCTGGCATTGTCACATCAATTTTTTCTTTGGCTAATTTTTGCTCCATTAATTTTTCTTTGACATCTCTTTCGCGTCTTGCCATTGATTTTTCCAATTCTTCACGCAATTGATTTACTTTTTGCCCAAAAATTGGTCTTTCTTCTGGCGTCATTTTTCCTAATCCTTTTAACATGGCTGTTAATTCGCCTTTTTTCCCTAAATACTTAACTTTCAAATCTTGCAATTCTTGTAATGTCTTAATGTCTGCTAATTTTTTCTTAACAGCTTCACTTATTTCTGAAATTTTATCTCCCATAAAAACCTCCTTTTTTAGGTGTTGTCTGTAATGCGATTCTCGCTAACAAAAAAAGCTTCCGTTCCAACATAGGACGAAAGCTTTCGTGGTACCACCTAATTTCATTAAAATTTCTTTTAATCTCATCTCGTTATAACGTAACTAACGCTTGCGCCTACTGAAATTTTCAACGCAAGAACCTCAAAAGTGAATTTTCAATAAGGAAATATCAAGCAAACTTCCAGCAAATGTTTGCTCTCTCTTGGATATTTTTTGGCTTATTTACTTTGCTTTTTCAGACGGTTTCTTTGTTTTTTTATATTTGTATCATATTTTTTTGATTTTGTCAAGTATCTGCAAATGTTAAATCACGTTTATAACGTTATTCTGCCCATATTTTATAAATTTGGGCATTTCCATTACGGTATGAGCCCATACCAAATTGAATATAATATTCTCCCACTAAGTGCGATACATCTAAATATATTATTGAGTTATTTGGAATAGTCATTTTATAGGATGAATCTCGAATATTACTATAATTTTCATTTTCTGTTATTCCTAGTATTTGATAATCTGTGATTTCCTTCATTTCAGCTAAAATTCCAATCTTTTTTAAAGGAGTTAAATCAATTTTCTGTTTGGTTTTGAATTCATTGGTAGTGCCTGTATTATTATAGGATATTGGAATGAGTGATATATTCAGATTTTCAGTTGTCATTTCATAGGAACCATAGGTTGTAGAATAATTTTTATTTTCTACGGTTGTTGTTTGTGGTTGATTATTTACATAGAATTCCCAACCTCCTGTAAGTGCTTGGCAATCATTATTTTTTTGGTAAAATAATTCTTGTACTACTAAAATTGGCTTTGAAACTGTTTCTATTTTTCGATTGGATTTATCAACTGTTAATACATGCAAGTAGTGCATTCCTGTTTCAGAAGCTGTCCATTCCAAATCTTCTTCTTGATGCTTAAAGTTTTGTGCTTTTTCCCATTCTCCGTGATTCTATTCCTATATTTTCTGGTTGATTGGAAAATACATATTTACTTTTCTGTAAATCAATTTCCGCACAATTGGATTTTTGATAGATGTGGATTCCTAGTGTTTCTCCTTTTTTAACAAAATCACCACATTCTATATTAGCAT
>CARFUA010000011.1:0-38668 GCA_948976265.1 uncultured Clostridia bacterium | reverse complement strand
CCAGAACCAAATTGAATATAATATTCTCCTGTTAATTCTGATATATCTAAATAAGTTATTTGATTGTTTTCAACAGTCACCTTATGGGATAAATCTCGAATATTATTATAATTCTCATTTTCTGTTATTCCTAGCATTCCATAATCTTTCATTTCTTCCATTTCGGCTAAAATTCCAATCTTTTCAAAGGGAGTTAAATCGATTTTCTGTTTGGTTTTGAATTCGTTGGTACTTCCTACATTATAATTGGCTACTGGTTTAAGCATCATTGATAAACTTTCTGGCGTTATTTCATAAGAACCATATTCAGATGAATAGCTTTTATTTTCTGTTGTAGTTGTTTTTGGTTCTTCGTTTACAAAAAATTCCCAGCCTCCTGTTATTGTGGCACAATCATTTCCTTGCACATATAGATTGGTTATTTTATCTTGATTTGAATTTGGTTCATCTTCTTCATTTGAATCATCTTTTTTTACGTCTTGCTCCCATTCAATAGAAGTATTTTCTTGTAAGATTCCTGAGGCAATAATTAAGTCATTTTCTTGCTTTCCTTCATAAACATTTATTTTCTCTCCATCAAAAAGTTTGACGTAAAACTCATCGATTATAACTCCTTTTTGTAATTTTTCTGCAACATACTCTTTTTGACTTTTTTCATAAGAACTCTTACCTTGTCTTTCCTCATAAAATTCTGTTAGATAGCTAGCAATCAGAAGTTCTACTTGCTCTTTGGCACTCTCTGCCTTATTCTTATTGACCGCTGTCAATGCTCTTTTTAAAATACTTTGCTCACCACTTATTAAATTTAAAGTTATACCAGCTAAAATTAGTAGTATGATAATCGTAATTATTAAAGCAATCAAAGTAATTCCTTTTTCTTTTTTTATTCTTTTAGAATTAGTTGTGTGTGTGTGTGTGTACAGTTTCAAGGCTTTCAGCCATCTTAACATGCTTTGAATTCCTTTTTTTCATCTTTTGTTTCCTTTCTTTTTTCAAAACCTACAAAATTCCAATTTCCTTACAAATTATTTTATGATAAATATAATTTAATACTGAATTTTGTTTTTCATAAATTTTTTTCTCGATTTCTTGCAAATTAAATTCTTCATTTTTGATTTCTACTTTTTTTAGTTCATTTACTTTAAATTCATCAATTCTTTGATGCATTGGTTCTAATACATTTTTTTGAATAACATGATAGGTATTAAATCGGTTGGTGAAGAATTTTGTAATTCTTTTAATGGTGTGTGGTCTTCTAATTTGTGTAGAAAGCATTTTATCACCAGTTTCCATAGCATCTAAGATTCGGGAAATCTTTTGTTCGTTCAAATCGTTTATTTTTTTGGTAAGTAATTTTATCTCTTTTTGCAATTTTCTTATGTAGATTTGATGTTCTTTATATTCTTTTGAAAATTGTAAATTTTCTTTAATTTCTTTTTCTACCTGTTTGCCATCTTGGATTCTATTAATTAAATTTACATCCAGTTGTTTTTTTTCTTTCGCTTTCTTTTTGAGCTTTTCCATGACACGATTAATGCCATGCAAAATTACATTTTGCGTTTTGGGACTTGCTTCCTTTTGGTCTTTTTGATATAAATATTCTTTTCTAATCCATGCCATTAAAAGCTTGGATTCTAATTCAACTTTTTCTAGGATTGCTTCTTGGATTTCTTTGTTGCACATTTGAGAAAGTTGAACTAAATTGGCTTCGTAGCCGTTAAGCAATGCAAGCATTTCTTGTTTTACTTTGTCATAGTTTTTTGGTTTTTCTTTGAACTTGGGATTGATTCGGTCAATCGAAGTTTCAATTGCATTTAGCTGATTGGATACTTTCGTGCGAATGGTTTCATCTGCTATTTTTTTGGCATAAACGCTATTTAAAATAGCCGATAGGGTAATTTCTCTTTTGGCTTCTTCGTATTGGTTTTTCAAAGCTGTTGCTATTGGTTTATCATTTGTTTTAAGCTTCATTTTTACCTCCTTTAAAGGTCTAGTCGTTGAATCGTTTTCCAGTAAACAGATTTTTTTGTTTATTGGTTTCTATTTTAGAAACGATTTCCTTTATTTCTTCTGAAGTCATATAGTCTAAATTATAAATTTCATTATTATAGACAATAGTTCCTAATTTCATGTTCAACTCTCCTTTTTTTTTATTTATTGGGGATTATAAAACGCATTTTAATATTGGATATCTTGACTTTCTTCACCGCTGATTTTTCGTCTATGCATTTGATAGGTTTGAAATGGGTCTTCACTTTTGTCAAGATAATATATTTCATCTTCTACAAGATTGATTTTGGTTTTGGAAACATTTAAGGATACAATATCATTGCATTGATTGCTTTTTCCAATTTTCATGCTAGCAATTTTGGATTGCTCTTTGTCAAAATAATATACATATTGACCAGAAATGTTATACATTTCATTATGAATTAGGACAGAAATGAGTTCCTTTTTCTTTCCATTCTTTTTTAGACGAAATAAAGCATTTTCATTTTGATCGTAATAATAAATCCAGCCATCAATTACTTGAATTTTTCTTGCCACTGCAGTATCTGATAATTCTTTGTTCTGTTTTCCAGAAATATCAATTTTACAAATTCGGTTTGCATTGTTCACATAGTAAATTTGATTTTGGGCTATCTGAAAATCTTGCACATTTTCTGGTAGAATAATTTGTTCATTTTCGCCAGTTAAATCGATTTTGGCAATTCCCTTTCCTGTTTCATTGGTTGCATAGTAAATAGCATTTTGGGTAACATAGATTTTGCTAATTGAAGTATAAATTGTGGCAATTGCTTTTCCGTTTTCTCCATTGATATCTACACTTTTTATGATAATATTGTTAAAATCAGCTACTGTAATATAATAAATTTTATTTTCAAAAATATTCAATGAATAAGCTGTTTCACTTGTTAATTGGGTTTCTTGTCCATTTTTGAGAGCAAAAATTCCTTTTTCATATTTATTATAATAAACAACGCCATCTTTTTGGCAAACGAGTCCCATATTGGCACTATTTCCATTGGCATCACTTTGTTTCCAAATGCAAATACAAATGGTTATAACCAGTAATGCAATACCTATTATTAAGAATTTTATCTTTTTTCTCATTTTCGCCTTCCTTATTTTTAATCTGATAAATTAAAATCTGAATCTAATTTAAATTTATATCCATTTACTGTAATAATTGCTAGATTTGAACTAATGGATATTTGAACTTCGTATCCTGGTATTTCTAAGCCTTCTAAATCTTCAATGGTTAATTGTTTTCCTTGATCTAAGTATTGTCTCATTTGGTTGGATATTGTTTGGATTAATATTTGTTTTGCCTGTTCTTTGGCTTGCATATCTTCTTGGGGTTCTTGATTTTGTTGCTTTTGTTGGACAATTAAATTTGAGTTATTCAAATCTATAATATTCAAATTTCTATTTTTTTCTCTGAAAACTTCTGACGTTTTTTGTTTAACTGCTTCGATAATTGCTACCAATTCTTCATTTGATAATTGGTCTAAAAACAAACAATTTTCTTCTCCTAGTTCTTCAATTTCGGATGACTTTTCAAAATGTAAAGCATTTTCTAAATTAATTTTAAATTCACCTTTTGCATCTGAATAAATAATCCCCACATTCGTAGTGTATTTTTTAGCATTCGAAGTTCCTTTGGTTTCTATTTCCAAATTTGTTTTTTGGCTAATTTTACTTTTTACAATTTTTTGAATATTTATTCTCGTATGAATAACGGCATCTGATTTTTTTTGATATAATCCTAAAATATTTCCATTGGCACTGGTTTCTTCTCCTACTAAATGCGTTATGGTTAAATATTTTTCGTTATCGCTTTTTGAGAGCAAACTTATATCAAAATTTTCAGCTGTTTCTGGAAATTCAAAACTTATTTTTATAGTTTTTCCTTCTTTGACATATAACTTTAAAATTAGAGTATTATTTTGTTGTATCTTATTTGATAAAATGCTTTGAAATTCTTTGATTAATTCTTCTTGGGTCATATTTGCTTTAGCACCAGATGCTAAATACGTTCCCCAATTTATTTGGTGAATCCAATCTGTCATATTTTTCAGTGTTTCTTCATAATTTTCTCCAATGATAAAATTGTCTTCTTCTGAATAATATTCTGTATTTTCATTTACGGATATATAGCCTTGTGTTCTGAAATTGTCTTCTTCTTGAATTGGTGGTTGTGTTAATTCTTCTCCTTCGGTTTCTTGAGGCTGGAATGTTTCTTGGTTTGGCTCTTCTGGCGTTTCTGATGGCACTTGTTCTTGATTTTCTGTAGTTTCTTGTGGGACTGATGGAACGTTTTCTACAGAAACTTGGTTGGTGATTGTATTTTGCGAATTGGTTGTATTTTGCGACTCTTGCGTAGTATTGGCTGGAATTGTGTTTAAGGTTGTTGTGTTCGTGTCCCAAATTTGAATAGAACTATTGAAACGATTGCTTTGACCTGAAGTTTGTAGTGTGTTGTTATCTGAAATATTTTGTGTGTTCTTTTTTTCGGTTTTGGTGTTTTGCAAATTATCTTCAACAAGTTCAGAAACCAATTCTTCTTTCTCGATTGCTTGGGAAATTCCGATTTATTAAATTGTTGACCTGATTTTGGTTAAAAGAAATTGTATATTCTGTTGTTGAATGTTGCTCAGAATTTAGAGTTACGACTACATTTTCTTTTTTCGAAATATTTTCTCCCAAAATTTCTTTTTCTGCTAAATTACCTATTGTATTCACAAATGTATTATTTTGTAATTTAGAAAAATCAATCATTTGACGGTCAATCAGAAAATTTTTTGCTTTTTTAAAATCGGTCAAATCCACTTCTGTTTGATAAAGCTGATTGATTGTGTTTTGAAAATTTTCCTTATGAATTCCAACATATTTATTCACAATTTCATCTGATTTTAAGGCAAATTGTTTTGATGTTGTAATACAATCTAAAGTGATGAAATGATTGCCAGCATATTGCGTTTGTAATTTATGATAGTTTTTTTGGTCATTTTTTATAAAGTCATAATGAAATTGAAATTTGGATAAATCAAGTTCAGAAAACATGTTATTTTCCATTGTGGTTGATAATGTAATATCTGAAATAGATTCATAATCATTTTTTTTCATTCTATCTTGGATTGTTTGATAAAATTCTTGATTCAAAAAAAATGCTATATCATTATTTTTCAGATTAGTAAGCACTTCGTTTTTTAATGCTTGTGTTGCGATATTTTGCGTATAATAGCAATAAGCAATATACGTTGCCACTAGAATTATCATTAAAAATAATATTGAGATTAAGATTATTTTTTTACCTTTTCTATTCTCTTGTCCCATTACGACTTTCTCCTCTTTTTAATCTAAGTTTGTTTCTATTATATCTAAATTTCAGAAAAATGACAACCTGTTTTGGTTAATTTTTTGTATTTTATAAAAAGAAAAAAGTAAATTTATTTTTATAAATCTACTTTTTCAAAATTCGATTCTTTTTTAGTTCTTAAACCCTAATCCATATACTTCTCTAGCATCTGTTATAATAATAAAAGCATTTGGGTCCAATTCTTGCGCCAATTCTTTTATTTTTATAATATGCCTTCTGTGAGCCACACACAAAACAATCATCTTTTCCTGATTGGTGTACATCCCTTTTCCATAAATTCCTGTAGCACCTCTTTTAATTTCTTGATTGATAAGCTGCGAAATTTCTTCATATTGATTGGATATAATATAAATCATCTTACTAAAATTAATTCCCTCAAAAATAATATCCAACATTTTATTAATGATAAAAATACTAATTGCAGAATACAAACCAATTTCGATTTCATGTAAAAATACAATATTTAATACAACAACAATAATATCTAACATCTGAAGAATACTTCCAACACTGACTTCGTGATGATACGTTTTAATGATATTGGCTAGCAAATCCGTTCCACCAGTTGAACTTCTGGCTTTAAAAACAAGTGCCAAACCAATTCCAATAATGACACCGCCATAAACACTGGCTAATATTTTATCGGTTGTAAATGGCTCCATTTTTTCAAAAAAGTCAATTCCTTCCGAAAAAACAAATGTAGAAACTAACGTCTTAAAAAAGAATTGTTTTCCTTCTCTCATATACGCCAAAATAAAAACAGGAATGTTTAAAACAATAATTGTAGTTCCCATTTGAATATGAAATAAATAATATAACACTGTCGCAATTCCAGAAAATCCTCCACTCGATAGTTGATTAGGAAGCAAAAACAAACTGGTTCCAAAGGCAGCTAGAAGACTTCCTAGAATCGCAATCATATATTCTTTGATTTGTTTTTTAATGTTTTGCATTTTTTATTTTCCTTTAATTCATTCATAAGGGCACAATGTCCCTCTTCTTATTTATAGTATGAATCATTTGGAAAATTTTATGCTATTTTCTTTTGGAAACATTTTCGTCGTCATCTGCAAATTCTTTGTAGATTTTAACGGTTTTGATATCGATTTTCTTTTTCGAATATTTGGGATTTAATTTAAGTTGGATATCTAAATTGTAGTTTTCTTTTATTTTTTGAAGATTTTGCTTTTTATATCCCACAATACTGTCCACAATTTGTGGATTAACTGTGATTTCTATTTCTTTTGCTTTAGCATTAATTTTTTTGATTTTTTCGTTTAGCAAATCGTAATAATAGGAAGAATCAACTAATTGCCTAAAATTGTCATGATAGGGACCTGCTACTACTTCGCTATTTTTTTCGTCTGGACTTAAAATAGTATCGGTATTTTGAAGTCCAATACGGATAACTTTTATTCTTTTTTTCTCAAAAAATTGACTCAATTCTTTGCAAATTTCCACTGCTTGATTTATTTCTAATGGCTCAAATTCACCATTCAAATAGTCATTTTCTAATTCTGTGCCACGAATTACTAAAACAGGATAAATGCGAACCATTTTGGGTTTTAATTTTGCTAGATTGCGGGCTGTGTTTAATTCGTCTAGTCTGGTACTTTCTGGAAGTCCAACCATCATTTGGTGACCTAGTTTGAAACCATGCCATCGAATAAGACGTGAAGCATGTTTGACATCATCGTATGTGTGCCCTCTTTTACATTTTGACAAGATATAATCATTCGTAGATTGGACACCTAATTCAATGGTTTTAACTTTGAATTTTTTTAATCTTTTTAAGGTTTGTTTGTCAATATAATCTGGTCTAGTAGAAATTCGGATGGCATCAATTTGCTTGGATTGAATATAGGAATAAGCTGTTTTAAGCAATCGATTTTGCATTTCTACGTCGATTCCAGTAAAACTTCCGCCAAAAAAGGCAACTTCTTTGTACGCTTTGGTATCTTTCAATAAATCTAAATACGATTCAATTGTATTTTTAACATCTTCCTCTGTTACATCTTTGAACTGACCACTAATTTTTCTTTGATTACAAAAAGTACATTCATTTGGGCATCCTAAATGTGGAACAAATATAGGAATGATATATTGTTTCTTCATTTTTATTTCCTTTCTTGTTTCATGACTTCTAATGCTTTCCTTGCCGCTTCCATTTCAGCTTTCTTTTTACTTTTTCCAACACCTTGTGATAATTTTTTGCCATTGCATTCTACATCAATTGTAAATGTTTTGGCATGGTCTGGTCCTTCCTCCTTCACTAAAAGATATTGAATGGATACTTCACCATTTTTTTGTAGTTCTTCTTGCAAGACGGTTTTATAGTCTTTCATTCCCACATTCTTGCTGGCAAATTCAATCTGTTCTTTGATATTTTCTAAAATAAATTTTTCCGTAGGTTCCAAACCTCCATCTAAATAAATAGCCGCAATAACCGCTTCCACACTATCTGCAATTAAGGCTTTTTTGATGGAATGAGACATTTGTTCACTTCTGCCCAAATACAAGAAATCACTAAAATTATGCTTTTCTGCAATTTGATATAAACTATCCTCGCAAACAGCATAAGCTCTAACTTTAGTCATTTCTCCTTCTGATAATGATTTAAAATTTTCGAATAAATATTTGCTACTAATAAATTCTAAAATGCTGTCACCTAAATATTCTAGTCTCTCATTGCTTTCGACTTTTTTTTCGTAAGCATACGAAGTATGCGTCAATGCGTTTTTTAATAAATTTTTATCCTTAAAAGTATATCCAATATTTTGCTCTAATTTTTCCATTTTGTAACCTCCCAAACTCATTGTTTATATTGTATACGTTTTCGAAAAAAAAAACAATACAAAAATAAAAAAACTTACTTTTTCAAGTAAGTTTTTTAAGTTTCATTTATTTTAAATCTTTATTTAATTTCTCAATTTTGATATAGAATATCATAGCTATTGCAATCACTCCAAAGATTAACATTAAAACTGTATCATCCACTCCTGTTTCTGGCATTTGGTTTTCTGAATTAGTATTAGTCATTGTATTAACATAGCTTGAAACAGATTGATTATTGGTTGTATTTGCTGTGTTTTGTGTATTGGTATTGTTTGTTGTATTATTAGTGGTTGGTGTAATTGCATTAATGGTTACAGTATTGTTTGTAATTGGTGTTGTATTTGTATTACCTTCTGCTGAATTGCCAACTGCAATTGAAGTAGAAATATCCGTTGCTGAAATTGTTGTTTCACTGTTAGAAGCTACAATGTCAGAATAAGAAATTGTTCCACTTTCACCAGAAACATCGGTCTTTGTTTTAAACGTTATTTGAAATACTTCTTGTGTAGATGTAACAAATGTATTTTTCGTTAATGAAATTTTTCCTGTTGTTTCATCAAATTTTGCGGACCAACTATTTAATCCTTCAATACTTGATTCACTAATTGTTTCAAATATATCGGTATCATATTTTAAATATCCTTCCAATGAATTGATTCCGTTAGAACCAACATCTAAATTAGATACTTTTACCGTAATTGTAAATTCTGTTGCTTCTTTTACTGTTGTGGCACTTGGTGTCATTGTGGCTGTAAAACTTACTGCGCTAACGTACATTGTCATCATAAAAATCATTACGAACATCACTAATATAATACTTAATAATTTACTTTTCATCTTTCATTCCTCTTTTCTTTAAATTGTAGATTTGTCTATCATATATAGTATAACTTTTTTGCGATAAAAAATCAAGCTTTTCTGTATTACATTTTCATTACATTTCTGTAACAAAAATGTAATATATTTTTTTGCTATTTTTATTTTATTTTTTCCAATTTTAATATATAATATAAGCATATTTTACAAAGGAGTAATTATGAATACAAATTCTGTACTAAAAAAAGAAGGAATTGAGATAAAATCTAAATTAAATGATTTACAAATTAACCAAATTGCTAGTATCGTATCCGATAAAATTTGCCATACTTTTCCAGAACATAACTTAAATCCTAACACCTTATGTTCTGCGCTTTCTAACTTAACGATGTATTTTGCAAAAATGCCTAAAGATTCAGCTGTTGCAAAATATTTTTCTCAAAATAATGCCATATATTTTAGTGATGAACTTGACTTAGAAAACCTTGATACATTAGTTGTCCATGAATGTATTCATGCCATTCAAGAAATCAAAAACACTCGTGGAAAATTATTAAAATTAGGTTTATTTGATGTAATTGCCAATAAAGGACAAGGTATCAATGAAGCTGCCGTTCAATTAATGGCATCCATTGCAACCAATACACAAGCCGATTACGTAAAATATTATAACATGACATTTTACACACCTAGTCCGCTTTTTTACCCACTTGAAACAGCACTCATTCATCAGCTTCTTTATTTTACTGGCTCTTATCCACTTTTTCATAGCACACTTCACAGTAACCATATTTTTAAAAACACTTTTATTGCCAAAACCAACGCAAAAATTTACCAAAAAATCGAATCCAATTTTGATTTATTAATTCATTATGAAGAACTTCTATCGATTTGTTCTCATACCTTAGCAAACAGTTCTGAAAATCAAAATTCAAAAAAACTTCAACGCACTCATCAAAAAATGGATTCCATTAAATCAAATATTTTGAAACTTTCTTTGGAAACCCAGAATCTTATCCTAGAAAACTGTTTCCAAAGCGAATTTGATTTAATTAGAGATACACAAACCTTAAATGCTTTTCAACAAAAATTATACGATTTCAAAAAGCTACTTATCACCACTGAAGCTTATGACTTCTATTCCCAATTTTATCACCAAATGACAAACCAGCTAGAAGAAAAACGTGAATTAATCAAAATGCATGGAACTTTAAGTTATCTAAATGATTTACAAACTGATTTATTAGATTTAGAACAAGACCATTTCGGCATTCGATTTTTCCATCGCTTATTTGATAAATTAAAATTGTTATTCGAACAAGCTGTGCGAGATAAAAATGATAATGATATTTCCTAAAACAGCAAGCCTATCGATTATATCGATAGGCTCTTTATTTTGCACTTTAAATTTTATCTTTTAATAAATTTTCTGTCACAATAGAAATCGATATTCCAATTTCTTGATTCATTGATGTCACTACTTTTTCCAACCAATCTTTGATTTCTTCTCCCGTATCCTCTCTCTCTATGCTCTCACCAGTTGCTAATTTATACCACTTTTCTGTATCATAATAATATTCTTCTGTCACAATTTTTCCATTATTAATGCACACATATGGTTTCTTTCTAAAAATGCTCGTCCCTAACGAAAACGTATCTTCTATATTGCAAATTTGTAACAAAGTTGGCTTAATATCTATTCTACTTACTGGTTGATTAATCTCAACCTTTTCTATTCCAGGAATTCGCATACCACAAACTACATTGGAAAACTCATATTGCATTCTTATATCATTATAATTTTGACTATCTTCCCCCAAAAATTCAATTAAATCCTTATCATACATTGTCATTCCATAATGGTCACCATAAATCAATAAAACACTATTATCATAAAATCCTCGTGCCTTGTATTCTTCCCAAAATAGGCCAAATGCATAATCCGCATAATTCACAGATTCCAAATAATTTCCCAATGTTGTTCCACGATATTTTCCCACATCAATCGATACCTTATTTTCTTTTTCCTCAATGCCTTCCAAATCAAAAGGAGCATGCGAAGAAGCTGCCACCAAATCCACAAAAATCGGACCTTCTGTTTCTGGCAACATATCAAAAATTTGCTGATACAATAATTCATCCGATAAATAGGTTCGAATCAATTCCGAAGTATCCTCAAAATCATTCAAGAAAAATACTTCATCCACTGCCAATTTCGAAAAAACATTCTTTCGATTCCAAAAGCTATCCTCATTTCCATGAGCATAAATATTGGTATAGCCCGCTTTTTTATAATTCTTAAAAATATCATCATACGTATTCGCATAATATTTACTAAACGCTTCTCCATTTTCGCTTGGATAAGTAGACGTAATAAAACTATGTTCTGCATCGGCAGTTGTCGTATAACTAGAAGAATGCATATTTGTAATATGAATATTTTCCTCTAAAAATCGATTCATATTTGGTGTAATCTCTTTCCCATTTATTTCGCGCCCAATCACAAATTCTTGAATCGATTCCAACTGAATCACAAACACATTTTTCCCTTCTGCCATTCCCGTATAAATATCGCTCTCTGGTGTATATAATTCTGCATAGGCATTTTGCTCACTTTTCAAATCTTCATACGCCAGCAACATTTCATCATAATCATTATATGGCGCACTTTTGTGATTGCTCATCGCATTTTTTATATCGACATAATGATAACCATAAATCGTTCCATAACGAACCGATTTATATTTGCTATAAATAAAACCAGTCACCAATTCCAACGATTCTGGTATTAAATGATACGACGTACAAAAAAACAAAATACAAACCAAACTGCAAACAGCTGGCAACCATTTAAAATCCTCTATAAATTTGATTTGTATCCACTTGCTAAGCAACATTATCGCTACCAAAATAAAATCAATAAAATACCATATTTGCCTTGCATTTAGTAAAGTAGGAAGCACCATTAAAATTTCATTTTTATATTGTGTATTTCCCACTTGCATCACAGATAAAATATTAGAAGCATATTGGTAATACAGTTCATCTGCAAACAGCAATAAACTCACCAGAAGATTAATCACGATTCCTGCTTCAAATCGTCGTACTGAATTTTTAAACAGCCACAACGGAAATACAATAATAATTACAAAAAGGCAAGTTTGACGGATTGACCATAACCATATTGTGTCATTTTTAAAAACTGTATTGGAATAGAAAAATATGGTTTTAAACAAGATTAATAATGCAATTATTAATACATACCAGCGTGTGCTTAACAGAAATTCTATGCTTAGTTTTATTTTTCTTTCTTTTTTCATCTGTCCTATTTCTTGTGTTTTTGCCATTTCTTCCTCACTTTCAAGATTTTATGTTATTTTACCATACTTAATTCCACATTTCAAGCCCATTTTTTGCTAATTTTTAAATCAAAAAACGGAAATAATTTATCATTATTTCCGAAAAAGTCCTCTACCTTTTATTATATCATAATTATGTAAATTTGTCAATTGACAAATCGCCAAAACTATGCTCTCACTTGATTTTAAGCCATTTTACGTTTCCTTTGTTTGATACATTTTCTTTAATAAGTCAATCTCTCTTGCATACCCTTCTAACTCATTTGGGGTTTCTAAAAAGAATGGCAATTCCTTTAATTGAGGATGATTGATTATTTTTTTAAAAGTTTCGATTCCCAGCGTTCCTTCTCCTATTTTCTGATGTCTATCTTTGTGACTTCCTGGTGGATTCATGCTATCATTCAAATGAATGGCTTTTAAACGATTGAGTCCAAGGATAGTATCAAATTGCTCTAACACACCATCTAAATCATGGATGATGTCATATCCTGCGTCTGAAACATGGCAAGTATCCAGACAAACACCCATTTTTTCCTTTAAATTGACACCATCAATGATTTGTCTGATTTCTTCAAATCGGCTTCCAATCTCGCTTCCTTTGCCAGCCATTGTTTCTAATAAAACCGTTGTGGTTTGATTTTTGTCCAATACCGTATTTAATGCCTCTATAATATATTGGATTCCAAGCTCAACACCTTGTCCAACATGACTTCCAGGATGAAAATTGTATAAATTATATGGCGTATATTCCATTCTTTCTAAATCGTCTTTCATCGTACGAATGGCAAATTCTCGAATATCTGGTTTAGCCGAACAACAATTTAATGTATATGGACTATGTGCCAAAATAATATCAATTCCATATTCTTGGCTGACTTTTTTAAATTCAGCAATATCTGCCTCATCGATTGGTTTGGCATTTCCTCCTCTTGGATTTCTGGTAAAAAATTGAAATGTGTTAGCACCAATTTTCATCGCCTCTTCCGCCATATTCTGATAACCTTTACTGGCTGATAAATGGCATCCTATTTTAAACATCAAAATTCACCTCTTCTAATTCCTCATCTATATAAGCACTATTTTCTTCCAATGCAAATTCGCTTGCTTCTTCTCCATATAAGTCAATAATGGTTTGCAAATCATTTGAAAATTCTTTTAGCATTACCATTTTAATACTTACATCTCTTGCTTGATAATAATTATCAATGACTTTTTTCAATTTTATGATAAATGCTAGTTCTGGTCTCATAACTTCTTCGTTTTTTCTAGCTCTGTCCACCAACATTTCTTTAATTAGAACAATGTCTTCATTGCTTGCACACATGATTCTTTGAAACATTTTATAAGGATCATAATAATTAAGAATCGCTTTTTCCATGCATTCTGCTTCGAAATTGTCATAAAATGCTTCCATTTTCATTGGAATACATTTGAAGATATTGTCTGCTTTTTCTTCGTACATTCTTTGTTGTAACTGTTTGTTCAATTTATGGAAATATTGCAAAATTTCATCCATATCTTCTCCAACATCGATTCCAATGCGCGTTAACTCTTCTTCAATATTATTGCAATATTCCGATGTTTCAATAACTTTGTCCATCCCTTCAATAAATAATTCTTTGATTGTTGGCATGTCATAATCAATCAATTTACGTCTACTAAAATAACTAAAATAGGCAAACAATTTTACAATTTCAATTAATTTTAAATTTCCTTCCTTAATATCTTTAATAACCTCTTCAATGACACCAGGAAATTGGTCATCTGAAATTTTCCAATACTCTTCTGTAAGCAATCTTTTATAACCTGGAAGCTTTTCTGTATCAATGGTTCTGATGATATTTTCCATGTCGTCTTTAAAAAGTCGCATGTCAAAAATTCTAGTTCTGACATAGACTTCAATGAATTTGAAGAAGCGATAATCAGATTTAAAATTGAAATAATAATTATTATCGAATTCCTTAATATAGTATTGTCGATTGTCCATCAAAACTCTAGAAGAAACTAAGATTGCCTTATATTCTTCATTGCTGTTAATATTCACAAACTTATCTTTTGTAATTTTACCAGATTTGATTTCAAAAGAAACCGCAATCGTAAAAATTAGCATGGTTTGCAATACTCTTAAATTGGTATTGGGATAAGCTTTATTGACATTTTCAAACACCTTTTTAAAATCATTTAATGCATGTTTTAAGATTCTAAGATTTCGTGTTCCTGATTTCATGAATGTATTTGTAATTAAGTTGGTATGTTGTTTTAAAAATGTAATTAAATCTTTATCGTTTTCAAAACGCATCAAAAGACCATTGATAATATAATTGAATTTTGGGGCATATTCAAAAGTTTCCCCAATTAATTTTTCTTTGATTCTTTCATAATCGTTGGCTTTATCAAAAACATATTCGATTTTATCGGCAATTTTTTCTACCATTGGTTTGTCTGTTTGTAGGAGATTTCCTTCTTTATCTAAAAGATAGGTTGCAATAAAGGTTTTCATTTCCAAATTAGAGCTTTTTAATTTCGTAGAAAGCTCTTTTTCGTTACAAATAATGATGGTTTTGATGTGGTCATGTTCTACAAAGTTGTTGATGTAACCTAAAATGTCTATAACATCAACATTGGCTCTTTCTAGGTCATCAAAACATAAAATTT
Organism: uncultured Clostridia bacterium; assembly: GCA_948976265.1. Taxonomy (GTDB): domain Bacteria; phylum Bacillota; class Clostridia; order TANB77; family CAG-508; genus Scatovivens. The sequence continues at coordinate 23,620 of CARFUA010000011.1, read as the reverse complement.
TGTTGTTGGTGGCGAAAAATTCATCATAATTTACTTTTTCCCCATTTTTGGTAACACCAAAAAAATTTGCCATATCCAACCCTGTTTTCGCATATTCTGGAATGGTTGTTTCTCCATGCGAATCCATGTATTTTTTCAAATTTTTGTCCATCAATTGCGTTGTTTCAATAAATATTTTTTTACTAATATCCTCTAAATTTGAGATACCATATAACGACATATAAATGGTAGAATATTTGCGACCATTTAATTGTAAAGACTCGATTTTGTTACGTACCTTATTGTTCCAAAAATACGTTTTTCCACTTCCCCATTCTCCATTTATCATGATGGCATAATCGGTATAATCCGCTCTTACGTAGTCTAATATACTTTCTATTAATTCTTCCATTGTTTCTCCTTTTTCTATTCGTATTTTTGTATTATTTTTTCCACTTTCGGTAATTTTATTTCATTGTTTCGAATTTTCTTATCCTTCCTTTTTAGCCATTATCTTCCTATTAATCGCTGATAATAGTCTATTTGACAAAATAATCGTTCAGCTAATTTTTTTATTATTATACCGATATATATTTACCTTGTCAATATTTCTGTGACAAATATATCATCTTAAACCTTTGTTTATGACAACCTCAATCCTTAGCCAGTACCAATACCAAAATTTCCTTTGCGCCTGCCTCTTTCAAAACTTTTCCACATTCTTCTGAAGTAGCTCCTGTTGTATAAATATCATCCAACAAAATGATTTTTTTACCTTCCACTTCAACATCCTTCTTAATAAAAAATGCATGTTGAATATTCGTCTGCCTTGCTTTTCCACTCAATTTGCTTTGTGTTGTTGTATTGACAACTTTCAACAAAATATCTTTTCTTGCTGGAATTGCCAGACTTTTTTCTAATTCATTTGCCACCAATTCTGTCTGATTATAACCTCGCTTCTGCTTTTTTTTCGGATGCATCGGCACAGGAATTATCATATCATATTCTTTTAAAATCTCACAATTCTTTTCATTTGCCACAATTCGATTCGCAAAAAAATGATTCAAATATGCTTTATTTGAAAATTTATAACGTAAAATTAATTTACGCACCAAACTTTCATACTGAAAAAGATAGCATAATTTCTCATATTTCCTATTCTCAATTTGCACCACACAAGATTTTTCCAATCGCTCTACTCTTTTTTGGCATTTTGCACAAAGCCAATTTTTGTCAATTTTTCCACAAACACTACAAGCTGGCGGAAATAAAAAATTGAGAACAAATTCAAACATCTCTAAACTTCCTCCTATCTAAAAATTTGCCCCCAAATGCAAAAGAATTCAAGCTTGATACTTGAATTCCCCCCAAAATTATTAAAATTATGCTTTTTTTGCAATTTCTGCAATCTCTGCAAAAGCTTTTTCGTCTGTTACCGCAATCTCTGCTAACATCTTTCTATTAATGGTAACATTTGCTTTTTTTAATCCTGAAATTAATTTGCTATATGTCAAACCATTCATTCTTGCAGCCGCATTAATACGCGTAATCCATAACTTTCTGAAATTTGATTTTTTATCTTTTCTTCCTACATAGGCATACATTCCAGATTTCATAACGGCTTGTTTTGCCATTCTGTATCTGTAACGTTTTGCGCCAAAGTAACCTTTTGCTTGTTTTAATACTTTTTTGTGTCTTGCTCTTGTTGTTCTCGCTGTTTTTACTCTTGCCATTTTTTTATATCCTTCCTTTCCTTATACTTTCTACTTGCTACCATAAGGTAATAATTTTTTAATTGTATTTTCGCAGGATTTATCTGCAATTCCATTTTGAACTCTAGCGGTTAGTTTTGTTCTTTTTGTTTTTGTTGCTAGACGATGTCTTCTGTTAGCTTTGGTTCTTTTTATTTTGTCTTTACCTGTAAATCTGTATCTTTTACTAGCTGCTTTGTTTGTTTTTAATTTTGGCATTTTCTAACTACCCCCTTCTATTATTATTTATTTTTTGTTAGTATAACAAACATTGTTTTCCCTTCCAATAATGGTCTTTTTTCCACTGTTGCAAGATCGGATAAATCTTCGATAAACTTATTTAATACCGCTTCTCCAATTTTCATGTTATTCATTTCTCTTCCTCGAAATCTTAATGAAAGTTTTACTTTATTGCCAGATTCCAAAAATTTTCTTGCATTTTTACTTTTGAATTCAAAATCATGGTCCCCAATATTGGTTGAAACTCTAATCTCTTTTAATTCAACTGCTTTTTGATTTTTTCTGGCTTCTTTCTCTTTTTTGGCTTGTTCAAATTTGTATTTGCCATAGTTCATAATCTTACAAACCACTGGCTTAGCATTTGGTGCGACTAGAACTAAATCCATGTCTTGTTCTTCTGCAAGCTCTAAAGCCTTTTCAAAAGGCATTACATCCTTTTTGTCTCCGTCTGCTCCAATTAATTGAACTTCTTTTGCTTTGATTTGTCTGTTAATCGGCAATTCTTGTTTTATAATAAAACACCTCCATCAATAAAAAAAATGACTTTCTTAAAAAAGTCAAATCCACAATAAAATAGCAATATAAAATTGGTATTTTAACCTTACAACCTTGTTGGCATAAGGTGAGAAGTGGATACTTCTTCTTAAGAACATTATTATTTTAGCACGTGCTAATTGATTTGTCAAGTAATTTTTGCAATTTTCCCACAGATTTAAAAAAAGACCTGCATCATCATCTGACACAAGTCTTTTTTTAACACACTATAATTATTTATTCCCAAATAGCATTATTTTTCTCGCACTGTTCTTTTAATGCCCAAATCTTTTCAAAAGTCTCCACTGAAATCTTGTTTTTAAAATCTTCTTCAAGAACTTCTAAGCGATGAATGACCACAAAATTAATATCTAATGACAGAGGATACTTTTCAATGATTTCTTTCCATTCCTCTAAATAGCTTAAAACTTTTTGTTCATTTATAGACTCATCCTGTGGATCTAAATATGGAATATCCACACTATCTAGTTTCAATTCCGCTAAAGTAAATTGCACTTTTTGTCCTTTATGAACTTTTAAGCACTTTTCAATTAGCTTATACTTTTTTTCATCATACTTCTTCAGTATTTGCTGTTCAAATACTTCAATCTTGTCATTGGCTTCCTGCTGTACTTCTTCTTTTTGGGCTTCGACTTTCTGCTGTATCCTTTTTACTTTAACCTTGGTTGTCCGTTTTATCGTTTCCATTTCAGACTCTACTCTTGATATTTTCATTTTTTGTCCAGCAGTAAATCCTACAAGAAACGAAATAGCAACCAAACAGAAAACACCTACTACACATATGTATTTTTCTATACATTTTTCAGTCCCTTTCCGTTCCTTCTTTTTTTGGATGTTGTTTTTGCTTTCTTGTCTCATGCTTTATCCTTCCTTTCTTTATTAATAGTGTGTTTTGTGGCAATTATCTTTAGCCACATGAAACTAAAATTAACATGTTACTATATTATATTAGCATAAAATAAAAATTTAGGCAAGTTTTTTCTCCAAATTACTTGACTTTTTACCAAAACTATATTAAAATAGTAAAGCAATTTATAATAGGTTTAAAATAATTTTCATCTTCTCCCCGGTAGATTAAAATTATTTTAATATAGAAAAACTATTATAAATCATGAGAATCTTAAAAATTTTCTGTCTTAGCAACTTAAAATTTTTTAAGATAAAAGAATAAAAAATTTGAAATGGAGGGTATATTTTACCATGAATAATACTACTTATAGCCCAAAAAAAGGCGAAATCGAAAAAAAATGGTACGTAATTGATGCGGCAAATCGTCCTCTTGGTAGAACTGCTACAGAAGCTGCTAAATTATTACGTGGAAAACATAAACCAACTTTCACACCAAATGCGGATTGTGGAGATTATGTTATTATTATAAATTGTAAAGACGCTGTTTTCACAGGTCATAAATTAGATCAAAAAGTTTATAGACATCACTCTGGATACATTGGTGGTATGAAAGAAACCACTGCTCGTGTGATGATGGATACAAAGCCAGAAAGAGCAATGTATATAGCTGTTAAAGGAATGTTACCTCATACAAAACTTGGTAGAAAACAAATCACACATGTTCGAGTTTATGCAGGTAGTGAACATGAAAATATTGCTCAAAAACCAGAAGTTTGGGAGGTAAAATAATATGGCAAAAAAAGAAAATATAGTATTTTTAGGAACTGGTCGTAGAAAAAAATCAATTGCTCGCGTTAGATTAATGGCAGGAACTGGAAAAATAACTGTAAATGGAAAAGATTTAGGCGAATATTTTGGAACTGAAATATTAAAAGTTATTGTAAATCAACCATTTGCTGTAACCAATACAGCTGGAAAATATGATGTTATTTGTACTGTAGCTGGTGGTGGATTTACTGGTCAAGCAGGAGCAATCAGACACGGAATTGCAAGAGCATTATGCGAAGCAAATTCTGAATTACGTCCAAATTTAAAACATGCTGGATTCTTAACAAGAGATCCTCGTATGAAAGAAAGAAAGAAATATGGATTGAAGAAAGCTAGAAAAGCTCCTCAATTTTCAAAAAGATAGAAATTTTTCTGCTGGATTCAATATTTTAAATTTTAAAAACAAACAAGAGGTGCAAATTGCACCTCTTTTATTATATTCTATTTTCCTTGATAATCTCCAAAACTTCTGGTATTTCTTTCAAATTACTTTTCCTTCCCATATGCCCTATATTGGGAATCCTATAGCCAATCGCATCTATATTTTTTACATGTTTTTGCAAAATAAAAAACGGCACAATATGGTCATTATCACTATAAATACAATACCTTTTTTTTACGTTTTGGACAAAATAATCGATTTCTTCTTGGGATGGATTCATATTCTTGACTGCTTCATATAAATCCTCTCTCCCCTCTTTTTTGTATATGTCACTAAATCCAGCAAGTCCAATATATAATTTTACATTCAAATTTTTTTCCTTTAAATATTTTATTAGAAATGGATTTCCGTATAGAATGCGCAATTAAAATTACTTCTTCTCTAAGATTTTCTTTGATCTTCTCAAATTCTTGTTTCCAAATACAATATCTTACGCCTTCCTGTGTTGGTAAATCCAGCATAATAACTGTATATTCTAATTTTTCAAGTTTCTGCTTTATCCAATAAAACATTGGTGGAATTCCATTATAACCATGCAACAACAAAACTTTTTTCATTTCTCACCTCCACTTAATCTATAGCAAAAAGCAGATACTCAAATTTCCTCGTATCTGCTTCCTGGTTGCTAATGTTTCAGAGAATACAAATGCCATTCCCCTTTAGCAAATCTTACTTCACAAAAACCGCTTTCTTTCATGAAGTATTCCACCTTTTCTTTAAAAAATTGGGTCTTATCATACGTTGATTCTTCGACTTTTACAATAAACTTCCTTTTCGCAACACTACAATATTCCAATCTAAAATCTCCTTCTTTTATCTTTTCATGGACTTCTATACAATTCTTCTGGAGCTGTTCTTCTGCTTTTGCTCTTCTCTCACACAAGCTAATATTAAACTCAAACAGCCTGTCTTGCGCTGGCGACCCTTTTTCCGGTATATAAATCCGCATCTTCTTATCCGCCTCTTTAATGATTAAATAGCCTAGCCTTTTCCCCTCCTCTATAATCTCTCTCTCAAATCCAATTTCATTAATCGAAATGCTGGCTTCGCCGTTCCATTCTTGTAAAGTATTCAATTTTTCAGCAAAAGCTCTTTCAATAAAATCTTGAAATACTTTTTTTACAAAAGCTTCCCGCCTTTCCTCAACAACTGCCAAGGCCTTTTCTGCTAAATTCATAATTTTCCTCCTTGCATTCATTTTATATTCAATATTTCATTATTTTTCTATATCATACTTTTAGCATTTTGTCAAGTTGACATAATCATATAAATATGATATAATAAAAGGTGAGGACATTTTATCCTAACTCACCTTTTCATTTATAATTTTCTCTATTTCTGCCACGACTTCTTCTATCGTCAGTTTTGTGGAATCCACTAAAATCGCATCTTCTGCTTTTCTCAAAGGCGCAATTTCTCTTTGCGTCTCTATTTTATATCTTTGCTTTATATTCTCCAAAACTTCTTCATACGTTGCTTTTATGCCTTTTTCCAAATATTGTTTATAGCGTCTATTGGCTCTTTCCTCCATTGAACAATCCAAATAAATTTTTACATCTGCATCTGGAAAAATAACCGTTCCACAATCTCTTCCTTCGATGATAATTTTACTAGTTTCTCCCATTTTTCTTTGTAATGGTGTCATTTTATCTCTGACACATTTTAAAGCAGCAAATTTATCGACTTTTGCATCAATCATCGCACTTCTGATTTCATTCGAAACATTTTCCCCATTTAGCCAAGTTTCTTGCAACATACCATTTTTCTTAAATGCAATCTCTATGCTGTCCAATATCTCGAATAATTCCGTACTTTCCTCTGGTTCTACTTGTCTTTTCATTGCCTCCAAAGCAACACATCGATACATCGCTCCTGTATCAATATATACCAACCCTAAATCTTCTGCAATAATTTTCGTAACAGTTCCTTTTCCCGTTCCTGCTGGTCCATCAATCGCTACAACAAATGACATTTTCTTTCTCCTTTTTTAATTTTCATTATTCACATGAATTCCTTTCGCAACAATATCTGTGCTAAGTACATTCATGGAAGTCAAGTGTTCAATATCTTTCACAATCCTTGATTTTAAAGTTTGAATTGCTTCTGAAACATTATAGCCTACTTCTAAAATCACCTCAATATAAAGATAAATCCCATCCTCTACTCCCTCATGTTTTTTAATAATACTTCGATGCACTTTATATACACACTCTGTTTTCTCAGCCACTAAATCAATAATCTGTTTAAATACTGTATCTGATATTTTAAAATTTCCCATATAACTAAAAGTCGGTCGAATAATTGATTTTTCTGCAATATACGGTTTATTTCCTTTCCCCTTTGACTTAAATATTTGAAGTGGGTCTAGTAAATAACCTGAAAAATCCTTTTTAATCGCAAACGTTGGCACAGGAATAACATGTTTTCCTTGGGTAACTCGAATACTTTTAGCCATTTCCATTTCTTCTGGTGTTGCTACATCTGTGATATAAGTTGTACCTAAAATTGGTCCAATTTGTAGGCTATCTGCAATTTTGTTGACCATTTCATCTGAGGTCCCCAAAATCAATATTTTATCTGGTTTATATTTTTTAATGGCTGCTTGCATTTCTTTTCGTTTATCTTCACTATAAAAAATAGCATTACGAACTGTTTCTACTTTAGTTGGTGCCTTTTTGGCTGAAATTCCTGCCAAAACTTCATTCTCATTAACCAGCAACCCATCATCAATAATATATTTTATGCCTTGTTCACTTGCTATCATTTGCGCTCTGTAGCTTTTTCCTGTGCCAGATGGTCCAACAAAAGCATAGGCTTTTACTTTATGATTAAATAACATGCCCCTTCCTTTCTGAAATGCAAAACACATTTCTTGATTTACTTAATCTTATGTACGATATTTTTTATAATTCCTAATAGCAGCTTGTGTTGTAATTGTGATTCTCTCTGGCAACTTATTAAGTGCAAACCATTTCATATCTAAATGTTTGGTCGGCTCCAAAATCTGTGGTTCTCCTTCTATAATTTTACACAAATAACTTGGTGAAACCCAATGCCTTTCCTCATTTTTGATAATATGGTCACAAATTCCCAACAAAGAAATTACCTCAACCTCAACTCCAGTTTCTTCTTTCACTTCTCTTTTCACAGCCTCTTCAAACGTTTCGAATAACTCCACTCTTCCACCAGGAATACTCCAATATTCTTTTTCTGGTGCTTTATTTCTAAGTTGCAATAACAATTCACCTTTATCATTTATAATAAAGGCGCCACAACCAACGCCTATGTAATCTTTACCTTGAATCATATTTTCTCCTATTTTTGAATCGCTCCGTTTAATTCGTCTCTCATGCGAATTGCTTCTGCACGGGTTGCTTTTGCATATTCTTCATCTGAAAATTTATCTTTCCACGTGTCTGATTTATAAGCACACATCAAGCTTCTAGAACTATTGATAATTCCACCAATTCCATTTTTATCAAATCCAAGTGCAACATCTTTTGCTTTTCCTCCGTTGTGCACCATAACCTGGAATTAAGAAAAAGGTGTGAGGCATTTGTTCTCTTAATGTTTGCAATTGCTCTGGATAAGTAGCACCAACTACTGCTGCAATACTGCTATATCCATTTTCACCAACTAATTCTTTTCCCCAATTTTCTACTAGATTTCCCATTGTTTCGTAAATGGTTTTTCCGTTTTCTAATTTCAAATCTTGCAACTCTCCAGAAGAAGGATTCGAAGTTTTTACTAAAATAAAAATTCCTTTGTCATATTTTTGGCAATCTTCGATAAATGGTTTGACGCAATCTGTCCCAAAATAAGCATTTACAGTTATAAAATCAATATAATCAATTCCATATAATTTATCTTCTACTTTGGTTTTTCCAATATAAGCATTAGAATAACTTTCTGCTGTTGAGCCAATATCGCCTCTTTTGGCATCGACAATGACAATCATGTTTTTTTCTTTAGCATATTTACAAGTTTCCTGAAAGCATTTCATTCCATCCATGCCAAAGGCTTCGTAAAATGCCATTTGTGGTTTTACTGCTGGAATAATATCACAAACACTGTCAATTAAAGCTTTGTTATATTCCAAAATTCCTTCACAAATTTTCTCCATACTTCCACTATACTTTTCTTTGATGCAGTTTGGTAGCATATCGTATCTTGGATCCAATCCAATTACTGTTGGATTGTTGGTTTCTTTTATTTTATTTATTAGTTTATCAATTGCATTCATTTTTTGTTTCCTTTCTTTTTTATTTCTTATATCATATTTTTGTAAAAAATTCAATTCTTTTGGGAAAATATATTTTAAATCTCTTGCATTTTTTCTTTGAGCAATATATACTATTGAAAATTATTTCTTTATTCTTATTTTTCAATAAGAATTTTTCCAATAACTATCTTTCTTACCATACTTGAAAGGAGGTGATGCCCTATTTATACTTATTATATAGGAAAGGAGGATTTGATTATGTTTAAATTTTCATTCCATACGGAAGAAAAAACAATTCAGGCTTCAAAACATAGAAAATTTACTATCACATTAAAATTATTCAACATAAAAATTTTCACTTTTTCACATTCAACCATAAAGTCTTTTTTGTAAACATAGAAAAACAGGTAGATAAGAGCTACCTGTTTTTCAAATGTTTAAATTTTCATTCTTAATTTATAAATTTAGTATAACGTTTATTTTCTATTTTGTCAATACATTTTACACAATTTCTGTATCATTTACATCATATTTTACGTCACCCGATACAATCGTATATTGCACTTTGCCTTGCAATTTCTTTCCAATCCAAGGTGTATTTTTTGATCTTGAAACAATGCTTGCTTCTTCATAAGTATAAACTTCCTTTGGATTAAAAATCGTTAAATCTGCAATAGATCCCTCTTTGATTTCCCCACGATCGATTTTTAAAATTTGAGCTGGATTATAAGACATCAATCTAACCATATCCAAATAAGAAATATGTCCTGGTTCAACTAAATTCGTAATTGTTGCAGCCAACGCTGTTTCAAATCCAATAATTCCGTTTGGCGCTCCTGCCAAACCTTTGGCTTTTTCTTCTTTGGCGTGTGGCGCATGGTCTGTAATAATGTTATCAATCGTACCATCTTTCAAAGCTCCAATAATCGCTTGACAATCCGATTCTTCTCTCAAAGGTGGATTCATTTTTGCATTTGCACCTGAGTTTTTCACTTCTTCTACAGTAAAACTATAATAATGTGGACATGTTTCACACGTTACTTTAACCCCTCTTGCTTTTGCATCTCTCACTAAAGCAACCGTTCCTTTTGTACTAATATGACAAATATGGCTATGTACATTATTGGTACTTGCTATCACAATTTCACGCGCTGCCATAATTTCTTCTGCCTCTGGATATACACCTGGTACACCAAGCTCTTCTGCAACTTTTCCTGCATTAATAGCTCCTGCGCCTACAAACTTATCCTCACAATGGGAAGACACAAAGGTTCCTAATTTATCCGCTTCAATAGCCGCATTTCTCATATTTAAGGAGTTAGTAAGTGGAATTCCGTCATCTGAAAAAGCAATGGCACCTGCTTCCAATTGAGTAGCAAAATCTACTAATTCTTCTCCCTTTTCTCCTTTGGTAACACTAGAATATGGCAAAACATTACAAAGATTAACTCTTTTTGCCTCATCAATAATTCTTTTTAGTACCTCTGGATTATCTGGTGTTGGATTGGTATTTGGCATTGGGCAAATCGTTGTAAATCCACCTTTTACTGCACTTTTCGAGCCCGTTTCGATGGTTTCTTTGTGTTCGCCACCTGGCTCTCTTAAATGACAATGCATATCAATCATTCCTGGCATAATATATAGTCCTTGACATTCTATTGTTTTATCTGCTTGGTCCTCTATCTCTTTTGCTATTTTTACGACTTTTTCATTCTTAATTAAAACATCCATCTTTTCTTCTGTTTTACTTGCATAATCAATCACCGTTCCATTTTTTAATAAAATACTACTCATATTTTCCTCCTTAACCTAAATTAATTGCATTTTATCATTATATTGCCCTTTTTTCAACTATTTTTTATGAAAAAACATTCAAAAAAAGCATAACTAGTCATTTTCACTAATCATGCTTTACTTTTTTAATCTTCATCTACTCTTGCTTTTTGTTTTCCACCTTTTTGTCTTTCCGCTGTTTTAGTTTGTTCCTTAGCTTGTTCTTCTGACACTTGGGCTTTTAAATCTGCTAAATTATTTTTCAAATCATTATATTGTTTTTCTGATTTCTTCGCTACTTCTGTGGTTGAAATTTCTGTTTTATTATACTCTCTTTCAACAGTTAGCATTTTATTTAATTCGCTTTTAGACGCTTCTATTTCTTCTTTTATTTCAGGATTTTTCTTTCCTGCTTCTTTGATTACTTTTTCAAGATCGTCATATTCCACTTCATCTTTTAAATCAACCATCGACTTTAGAAGAGAACTAACTTGAAGTAAAAGTAGTTTTACTCCATTTTCTTTTCTCTGATATTCATTTGGTTCTTTTTTTGCAAATGCAGGCATTATGCTTATCATCCTTTCGTTTTTTATTTGTATATGATATACATAATTATTATAGCATAATTTTTTTATAAAATCAAGAGATTATTCAAAAAAAATTGTAAATTTTAACCAAAAATTCCTCTTTTCTTAATCGGTGGCTGTTCATTCATAGTTTTGGCAAGCTCTGTGATTAGTTTTCTTTGCTCTGCTGTCAACTTTTTCGGAATCTGCACATTGACGGTAAAGACAAAATCGCCTCTCCAATTTGCATTGACACTTTTAAATCCTTTATTTTTAATCACAAATCGTGTTCCTGTTTGCGTTCCCTCTGGAATTTTGTATTTTTCCTTCTTTCCATCTACCATTGGAATTTCTAACTCCGTTCCAAGCGTTGCTCCTGTAAATGTAATTGGAATCTCGCAAAGCACATGCTCGCCTTGCCTTGTATAAACACTGTGTTTTTTTAAATGAACCACAATATATAAATTTCCTTTTGGTCCATTATTAGTTCCTGGTTCTCCTTCTCCTTTTAATACAACAGTTTGCCCTTCATCAATTCCTTCTGGAATTTTCACTTTAATTTTTACAGACTTTCGATTAATTCCCTTTCCATGGCAACTTGAACATGGATTTTTAATTACTTTTCCAGTTCCCCCACACGTTGTACAAACTTTCTGAGTTGACATTTGCCCAAATGGTGTTGTGACAACTTGTTTGATTTTCCCTTTTCCTCCACACACACCACATGTTTCAGGTTGCACTCCCTTTTCTGCTCCTGTACCATTGCACGATTTACAAGTTTCATTTCGATTCAAAGTAATTTCTTTTTCTACTCCAGAATATGCTTCCTCAAATGTAATATTTAGATTAACTCTTAAATCCGCTCCTTTTCGTGGAGAATTCGCATTTCTAGAACGCGAAGAACCTCCACCAAAAAAGGATGAAAAAATATCTCCTAAGTCACCAAAATCCCCAAAATCGCTAAATCCACCAAAGCCGTCAAAGCCTGAACCATACGAATAATAACCTCCGCCTTGACCACCACCATATTGTGGACCATCAAAGCCAAATTGGTCATACATTTGACGTTTTTGCTTATCCGATAACGTTTCATAGGCTTCATTCACTTCTTTGAATTTCTTTTCCGCCTCTTCTTTATTATCTGGATTCGCATCTGGATGATATTTCTTAGCTAATTTTCGATATGCTTTTTTCAATTCATCATCTGTGGCATTTTTGCCAACTCCCAACACTTCATAATAATCTCTTTTATTCGCCATCTTTCTCCCTCCACAAAAGCTACTTAACAATCACTTTTTTATTTTCTAAAAATCCTTCCAATTCTTTTATAATTACTTCATCCGAATTATCTAATTCTTTTGGCAATTCTTTCATATCAAACCATTGTAAGTCGATTACTTCTTCATTGTCTTTTTTCAAGTCTCCTTTCCATTTTTCTACAAGAAAAACACATAAAGAATCATATATTTTATCTCCATTTTGATATTCAAAATAAAAATCTTTTCCCGAAAAAATTCCCATTAGTCGAGGTTGCAATGGTTTGATGTTAATTTCTTCTTTTAATTCTCTTTCCAAAGCTTGTAGATACGTTTCTCCCAATTCTACAGCCCCATCATGAATTGACCATTTACCATTATCTGCTCTTTTTTGCAATAATATTTTTCCATTTTTATAAATAATCGCTCCACTACCTGGACAAAAAATCGGTTCATGACCTATTTTCTGTCGAATCCCCTTAATATAATCTCCCATACAACATCCTCTTTTTAATCCTGATATTTTTTCTTATTTTCTTCCACATAATCCCTGTTCAAATTTCTTTGATACTTTTCAACATAAGCCTTTGAAAATTCCTCTGGTGTAATTTCCAAACGATTCAACACTTCAATATAATACATCAAAACATCCACCATTTCTTCTGTGAAACGTCCCCTAATGCTTGGAACATGCATGATTTCATCAATTCCTTTTTTCTTGATAATGGAAATACATTCGCCCATTTCTTCCACCATATATAATAAATGGTTTTTAGCTGCTTTAGGTTCCATATCATTCCAGTTTTCCTTATTTTTTTCATATAATTTATATTGCATTTGTTTTAATTCAGAAATGGTTAAATCCTTTTCCATATTGCCCCCTCTATTTCTATTTTTACATATATATACCATTTCAGATATATATATGTAAAAATAAATGCCTAACCTTTTATTATATCATATTTGGGATAATTTGTCAACTTGACAAATTTGTGAAAATGTGTATAAAATCCACTATTTAAAATGTTCAGGGCAGGCTCTTGGGAATCCTGCCCCTATAGTATGGTTTATTCTTTGTTGTCGTTGTCTTCGATTTCATAATCTGCGTCTACGACATTGTCACTTTCTGTATTGTTATCAGCTGCTGTTTCAGTTGCTCCTTGCGTTGCCCCTGCTGCTCCTGCTTGTGAATATAATTTTTCAGATAATTCATAGAATACTTTTGTTAATTTATCCGTTGCTTCTTTGATTGTTTCTACATTGTTTGTTTCTAACGCTTTTTTGGTGCTTTCGATTTCTGTTTCTACTTTAGCTTTTTCTTCACCACTAATTTTATCACCTAATTCTTCTAAAGTTTTTTCACTATTATAAACCAAACTTTCTGCATTATTTTTTACTTCAATTTCTTCTTTTCTCTTTTTATCTTCAGCAGCATGTGTTTCTGCATCTTTAATTGCTTCGTTGATATCGTCTTCTGAAAGGTTAGTACTTGCTGTAATAACCACTTTTTGCTCATTTCCTGTTCCTTGGTCTTTGGCTGAAACGTGAACAATTCCGTTGGCATCAATATCAAAAGTTACTTCAATTTGTGGCACACCTCTTGGTGCTGCTGGAATTCCTGTTAATTGGAATCTTCCTAATGTTTTATTGTAAGCTGCCATTTCTCTTTCACCTTGTAAAACGTGAACTTCAACAGATGTTTGACCATCTCCTGCTGTTGAAAAAATTTGAGATTTTTTCGTAGGGATTGTTGTATTTCTTTCAATTAATTTTGTAAATACACCACCATACGTTTCAATTCCCAATGATAATGGTGTTACATCTAATAATACTAAGTCCTTAACATCACCAGACAATACACCACCTTGAATACCTGCACCAATTGCAACACATTCATCTGGATTAATTCCTTTGTCAGCTTCTCTTCCTGTGATTCTTTTTACCATTTCTTGCACACATGGAACTCTGGTAGAACCACCTACTAATAATACTTTATGAATTTCATTTGCTTCTATTCCAGCATCTTTCATCGCTTGTTCTACTGGAATTCTAGTTTCTTCTACTAAATCATGAATTAATTCTTCGAATTTAGCTCTTGTTAAATTAATATCTAAATGTTTTGGTCCTGTTGAATCAGCTGTGATGAATGGCAAATTAATTTGGGTTTGTTGCACGCCAGATAATTCAATTTTTGCTTTTTCAGCTGCTTCTTTTAAACGTTGCATTGCCATTTTATCTGATTTTAAATCAATTCCGCTTGATTTTTTGAATTCGTCTACTAAATATTCAATAATAGCATTATCAAAATCGTCTCCTCCTAAGTGAGTATTTCCGTTGGTTGACAATACTTCAAAAACACCATCACCAATTTCTAGGATAGAAACATCAAATGTTCCACCACCTAAATCGTAAATCATGATTTTTTGGTCTTGTGCTTCTTTATCCATTCCATAAGCAAGTGCTGCAGCAGTTGGCTCGTTGATGATTCTCAATACTTCCAAACCAGCAATTCTACCAGCATCTTTGGTTGCTTGTCTTTCGCTATCGCTAAAATAAGCTGGAACTGTGATAACAGCTTGTGTAACTTTTGTTCCTAAATAGTTTTCTGCATCTGCTTTTAATTTTTGTAAAATCATGGCTGAAATTTCTTGTGGTGAAAATTCATCTCCTTCGATTTTTACTTTTTCACTTGTTCCCATTTTTCTTTTGATGGAAATAACTGTGTTTTCTGGATTGGTAACAGCTTGACGTTTAGCAATTTGTCCTACCAATCTTTCTCCGTTTTTTGAAAAAGCAACAACGGATGGAGTTGTTCTATTTCCCTCGCTGTTTGGAATGACAACTGGGTCCCCACCTTCCATAACAGATACACATGAATTTGTTGTTCCTAAGTCAATTCCTATAATTTTTCCCATTTTAAAAACCTCCTAAAATAAATTATTTTTAATGTTGCAACTTCCATTGCATAAGATATCTGTAACTCACTATTCAATAGAACAGTAGTCTCATCTTTCGTTTGATTTATAATAATATAACATTATTAACTTTTTTAAGCATTTAGTTTTGCCACAATCCAATACAATATCCATCGAATGGGCCAAGCCATTATTATACATAAGGCAACTCCTAGTATAAAATAGATATAAGAATAAGGATTTTCTTTTCGAACTCTTGACCATCTATTTCCGCTTCTATAAAAATAGTTATTTCTTTGATGAATACTCCAATTATCTAAAAATTGTTTTATTTTATAATGAAATTTCGCTCCTTTTGGTTTCATTCTCTTTCCATTCCTTTTTTAATTGGCAACCACAACTAATGCGTGGCGAATTACCTTATTTCCAATTTGATAGCCTTTGCGATATTCTTCCACAATTTCTTGCTCGCCTTTGGTTGAATCATCTATATGACTAACCGCTTCGTGTAATTCTGGATCAAATCGTTTTCCTATGGTTTCAATTGTTTTTAGCCCAAATTTCTCTAATGCCGCTGCATATTGTTTTACTACCATGTTAACACCTTCTTGGTAAGTTTTATCCGTGGTTTCACTTGCTGCTGCTTTTTCCAAATTATCCATAATTGGTAACATGACAACTAAAACTTCCCCTGTAATCATATTGAATAAATTTTCTCTTTCTTTGGCACTTCTTTTTTTGAAATTTTCAAATTCAGCAAATAAACGCTTATATCTATCTTCTAGTTCTTCCAATTCTGTTTTTGGCGTTGTTCCTTCATTTTCAATTTCTAAATTTCCTTGTACTTCATTTTTTTCTAATTCGTTTCCTTCTTCCAATTTAAAACCTCCTTTTAATCAGTTATCGATAAAGCTTACAAATCCTTAGCTTAATCTTCCATTTTTAAAATCTTCATTTAATTTTTTACTAATGTATTTCATTACAGATATGACTTTGGAATAGTCCATTCTAGTAGGTCCAATGATGCCAATGGTTCCAATATCTTTATCTTCTAGTAAATGATTAAATGTTACAATACTAAAATTTTTAAGTTCTTCATGTTCGGATTCTTCGCCAATGTAGACATTAATATTTTCCGCAATTCCTGTATTTAAAATATCTGCTACTAAATCTTTGGCATCTAATACATTTAAAAAGTCTTTGGCAACATCTACTTTTTTGAATTCTGGCATGTCTACAACTTTACCAGCACCTTCCAGATAAACTTGTTTCGACCCATCTAATAATTTGTTGATTTCTTCTATAATTTTCTGAATAATATTAATCCCTGTCTTGACCTCTGACATAATGAAATCTTCAATCGGTCCTTCCAACTTTTCAAGTGGTTTTCCAATTAATTTGTTCTTGAAAATATACGTCAAATCCTCCACTTGCGCTTCTTCTAAATCTTCATCAAATTTGATAACCGATTCTCGAATAATTCCAGAATCCGTCAAAATGACAGCCATTAAAACTCTAGTTCCGAAGCAGAATAAATTTGATATCTATCATGGTGTGTTTGTTCATATCTGGTCCAACGCTAACTGTTGTATAATGCGTAATTTCAGACAAAGTAGTGGTTGCTATTCTGGCTAAGTCTTCTAATCCATTTACTTTCGTTTCTAATCTTTGTTTGATGATTTCAATTTCTTGTTTTGTTAAATTATCATCTCTTACTAGTTGGTCAACGTAGTATCGATAGCCTTTTTGGGAAGGTACTCTACCACTTGAGGTATGCGTTTTTTCTAAAAAACCAGTATGTTCTAATTCTGCCATTTCATTACGAATTGTTGCACTACTGCAATCAAGTTCTTGCACTAAGTTTCCTGAACTCACAGGTTCTGCTGTTTCAATATATTCTTCTACAATTGCTTGTAAAATTCTTTTTTTGCGAGTATCTAAATCATCTGCCATTTTTATCTCCTTCATATAAATTAGCAGTCTTTAACTTAGACTGCTAATATATTATACCCATATTTCCATTTTGTCAATAGTTTTTTATGGAAAATTTATATTTTTTATGATTTTTTTAAAATTGCTTTTCCTGAAATTCCTCTTTTCTGGCTTCGAAAAATTGATAAAAATATTTTACATGCTCTAATTCTGTCCACTTTTGAATTTGGTAGGTTTTGGTATCCAAATTATAAATTTTTGCTTCTAAAATTCCTAGCATAAAAGGCGAATGGGTTGCTATCACAAATTGTACACCTAAATAACGCGCCATTTGATTGATTTGTTCTGCCAGTTTTACTTGATTCTGTGGAGATAATGAAACCTCTGGTTCATCTAGCAAATATAACGTATCTGGTAAAATATTTTCTTCTAAAATCTGCAATGTAGTTTCCCCGTTGGAATATTTGTCTCCGCGCAAATTGAAATCTCTCAAACTGCTTTTGCCCTTCTTTCGTTTCCAAAAATTCTTTCGCATTTTGCAATCCTCGTTCTCTTGCCAAATTACTTTCTATACTTTCTTGCAAAATAGCATCTTGCTGAATCTTTCTGATTTCATATAAGATTTCCTCACTTTTGATGTATTGACTATGTTCTGGTAATCTAGTAATTTTTCTGCTGTTTTCGTTTTCACCTAATTCATATTCGCATTGGGATGCAAAATCTTCAAAATAATCACATGTTCCAACGACTTTGGGATTGCTTCTTTCTTTTCCGTTTAAATTTAATTTATGTGCCATTATATTTAAAATCGTCGATTTTCCAGACCCATTATTTCCATATAATACGGTAATCGGAGCAAAAACAAGTACATTGGGTTCTTTGTTTTTTAAAACGTTATAAGGATAAATATTGGTATTGGAAGTCTTATAATTGCTTAGTTTGAATGTTTTTAGATAAATCATGTTACTCCTTTCACGATTAATTTTTATAAAAAAATAGGAAAACATTTCTAAATGTTCCCCTATTTTCTACTATAATATTATACCATATTTTGGCGATTTTGTCAAGTTGACATTTTGCTAAAAATGTGCATATAATCGAGTAAATTTTATTCGTTCCTCACAAAATTTCCCGCGTTAGTCCTAATTATTTTCATTTTTTTGTAAAATATATCGTAACCGAGTAAATTTTGCTCGTTCCTCACAAAATTTCCACGGAATATTCAACCTCTACTATTTTAACGCTTCTATACATTTATGGCAAAGTGTTGGGTTTTTACTGTCACTACCAACGGTGGTTGAATATTCCCAGCATCTCTCGCATTTTTCTCCATCTGCTTTTTGCACTTCAATGCCAATTCCCACTTCTTCATCCTGATTTCTTCTGTTTTCACTGATTTCGACTCCAGAAACCATACAAATATCCTTTAATAAATCGGTTTTATCTTTGATAAAATCATATTCTTCTGCTTCTGCATACAAAATTACTTTTGCTTCTAAGGATAACCCAATTTCCTTTTCCGCTCTTGCTTTTTCCAATTTCTTGCTAACAGCATCTTTGATTTTCATCAATCTTCCCCATTTTAATTCCAATGCTTCATTTTCAAATTTTGCATTTACTTTTGGGTAATAATCTAGCATCACGCTTTCGCTATTTTCATTATTTCTATGAGGCATATATTTCCAAATTTCTTCTGCTGTAAAACATGTCATCGGTGCTAAAATTCTAACTAAAGCAGACAAAATTTCATACATTGTTGTTTGCGCAGCTCTTCTTTCCACAGAATCTGCACGATATGTGTATAACCTGTCTTTGATAATATCCAAATAAAACGAACTCATATCCACTACGCAAAATTGGTTTAAGGCACGATAGGCAATATGAAAATCATACGTATCATACGCTTTCGTACAATCTTTGATAAGACGATTTAACTTAGTTAAAGCCCATTTGTCAATTTCCATTAAATCTTCATAAGCAACAGGATGCTCCACATCAAAATCAAAAATATTTCCTAAAATATATCTGGCTGTATTTCTGATTTTACGATAAACTTCGGTTACTTGCTTAATAATATCTTTCGAAACACTAATGTCTGATTTATAATCAGAAGCCAAAACCCACAATCTCAAGACATCCGCTCCTGAAGTTTTTATCACATCTTTTGGCTCAATTCCATTCCCAAGCGATTTCGACATTTTTCTACCTTTTTCGTCAACCGTATAACCATGTGTTAATACTTCTTTGTATGGTGCTTTCCCTTTTGTCGCAATAGAAGTTAAAATCGAAGATTGAAACCAGCCTCGATATTGGTCGCTTCCTTCTAAATATAAATTCGCCTCTGGCAATCCACGTTCTGCCAAAACAGATTCGTGTGTTGAACCAGAATCAAACCAAACATCCATAATATCGGTTTCCTTGACAAATTCAGTGCATCCACATTCGCATTTTGCATTTTCTGGCATTAATTCTTTGACTTCCCTGTCAAACCAAGCATTTGACCCTTCTTCAGCAAATATTTTTTGAACTTTTTCTAAGGATTCAGCGGTTACATATTCTTTTTCGCAAGTTTTACAATAAAATACTGGAATCGGAACCCCCCATGTACGTTGACGTGAAATACACCAATCATTTCTGTCTTCCACCATTTTTGTAATTCTTTCTTCGCCCCAAGCTGGATACCATTTTACGCCTTTGATTGCTTCTAATGTCTCTTTTCGGAATCCATCAACAGAGGCAAACCATTGACTGGTAGCACGGAAAATTACTGGTTTTTTGCATCTCCAACAATGAGGATAGGAATGATTTACCTTTTGACTGGCTAATAATAAGCCATTTTCTTCTAGCCAAGCAATTATTGTTTTATTAGATTTTGCATAATATTGACCAGCAAATGGACCTGCTTCCTCAGTTTGATGTCCTTTGCTATCCACACAAACAACTACTTCTAAGCCATTTTTTAATCCACACAAATAATCTTCTTTACCATATCCTGGTGCTGTATGAACAGCTCCTGTACCCGTTTCTAGTTCAACCAAAATGGTATCATCTGAACCTAATACCACTCTAGAATCTCTTTCCAAAAATGGATGTTTACAAAGAATTCCTTCTAGTTCTTTTCCTTCGAATTCTTGAATTGTTTTGTAATTTTCAATTTCAGCAATCTCCATCACTTTTTTAACTAATTCGCTCGCAATGACTACTTTTTCTGTACCAATATCCACCAAGCTATATTTAAAATCTCCACCTACTGTGATTCCCATATTACCTGGAAGCGTCCAAGGGGTTGTTGTCCAGATAACGATAAAAGTATCTTTTTCATCAAATTTCCCTTGTGCATCTTTTACTGGAAATTTGACATAAGCGGTCATCGAATCTACATCTTTATATTCGATTTCTGCTTCTGCCAAAGCGGTTTCACAATCTGTGCACCAATAAACTGGTTTTAAACCTTTATAAATGTAACCTTTTTTAAACATATCACCAAATACGCCAATTTGCTTAGCTTCCATTTCTGGCTGATACGTAATATATGGATTTTTCCAATCACCTAAAACACCTAAACGTTTGAAACCTTCAATTTGCTTATCTTTATATTCACTTGTAAATTGCTTACACGTATCTCTAAATTTAGAAACTGGAATTTCATCGCGATTCAATCCTAATTTTTCAATTGCTTTCTTCTCAGTTGGCATTCCATGTGTATCAAATCCTGGAACATATGGCGTGTAGAAACCTTGCAAGTTTTTATAACGCACAATCGTATCTTTCAAAATTTTATTCAACGCATGACCAAGATGAATTTCTCCGTTGGCATAAGGAGGACCATCATGTAACACAAAAGGCGTTTTTCCCTCATTCTTTTTCAACATCTTTTCGTACAAATCTTTCTCAAAAACATTTTCCAATGTCTTTGGCTCATTCTCTGGCAAATTTCCCCTCATCGGAAAATCCGTTTTTGGTAAATTCAATGTTTTACCATAATCCACTTTTTCTTCACTCATTTTAAATTCCTCCTTTTAAATTAATTCAAATTTTATAATTTTCACAATCGTATCTTCAGTTACAGGTTGACCCCCTCCTAAAACTTTTACAAAATTCCCCACTCGCGTGATTAACGCGCGGGCACAAATCAGATTTTATCACCCAATCTGGCAAACCTTTGTCCCTCTGACCGAAGAGCGGGTTTCGAAAGGGCAGCGCCCTTCGCGGGGATTCTTAAGGGGCAGAACCCCTTAAGCCCCCTTGTCCCTCCAAAACAAAAACAGCACTCATCCCAAACTAGGACGAATGCTGTAATCCGCGGTACCACCTAAATTAGAAATTTCAAAAACTTCTCTCTTTACATCTTTTAACGCAAGACTTACGAATCAACCTAAAAAATTTTCAGTCAATCAACTCCAAGGTGATAACACATAACCTATTCTCTTACCAAAATTTCACCAACCTTTGGCTCTCTAAAAGTTTTACCGTTACATGTCCTGTCCTTTTCTTTGTTTTTTATTTATTTGTATAATATATTACCACATTTTTTATTCTGTGTCAATCATTTTTAATCTAACGTTTGAAACTCCTGCTTCAATCTCACATAACCCAACTCTTCCCAAAAATTATACGCTAAATTTAAACGGAACAATAATTTAGGTTTTGCTCCAGCTCTATTTTTATCAACCACACATACATAATATCTTACATCTGGATCATCAAAGACTTCCAAATCTTGATAATCTTTCGCCTCTTCAATCGGAGAATATTCATATTTATTTAAAGTTAGAGGATGAATTTGTTTCATCAAACACAACATATCTAACACTTCTTTTACTGTTCTACTAGCCGACATATCATTAATCGTTAAATTAACTGGCAATGTACTACTTTCTAATAATTGCATCGATGAACCAATAAATATCTCAAATTTTTGTGCTAAATTAGAAAGAATTGTGGCTGTTTTCTTGACTTCTTCTCCATTTCCAATATTTTCAGTATCTGCTTTTAACGTATCATAGAAAATATATTCCACATTTTCACGGTAGTAATAATTCATGATAATTTTTCGGATATCGTCATTAGTGTGTTCTGTGATATGAATAAAAGAAATGGCGGTATCGATTTGTTGATTAAGCCATTCGGTTGTTGCAATCGTTTCTCTAAACTCTGTAGAAAGTGTATTTAACCTTTCTACATAATCTTGCATAGATTCATTGTCTCCTCTCAAAATGAAACCTTTATCATCTAATTTTACACCTCTTTTTTTGTCTGGTCTGAATTTGAGTTCTAGTAATTCGCCTTCTGTCTTATGCAACTTTTGACCGTGTAAATTTTGATAGGCTTTGTTGTTAAGAATCGTGGTAATCAAGCAAAGTCGCATTTTTTCTACAGACATTTCATTTGAAATAATAAGAACTTTTTTCTTTTCTACAAATGCTAAATAACTTGCTACATTAATGGTAAATCTACTTTTTCCAGAGTTCGATGGCATTGCATAGCAGCAGGTTTCCCCTTTTCGAATTCCCTTAAATACACTGGAAAGAATTGGAAATGGCAACGAAGCTCCCGTTGATAACATACTTTCATCATTCAATAAGAAGTTTGTCGTATCCTCATTTAGCCTTCCTTGGCTTAAACCAGCTGTAACGCCAATTTGTTCAATGGCATTTTCAACTTCCTCAACTGTCATTTCATCATATAATTCATAGTCTACAATATTTAAAATATTTTCTCGAATGATTTTTGTTGGTGCTAATAAATAGTATTTTTTTAGGATAAATAATTTTTTTATCATGATATAAATTCGTTCAATATCATAATTTTTTTCGGAAGCCATTTCTTGTAATTGAATTTTTAAAGCATACGTATCTCGTGCTTCTAGTGGAAGTTTAAATCCTTCTTTGGCAATGGCTGGTGCGTATTGTTCTGATTCACGAAATAGAATAATTCGATACATATTGTCTAAGGCTTCATCTGAAAAATGACATTCTTTAAATACGAAATAATATCTAGAAATTGCTTTTGGATTATTGAGTAGTAAACCTAAAAATATATATTCTGCTTTTAAACTTGATAAAGTTTGCAAATCCAGTTCTTCTTGAGTTGGTTCTTGAAAAGAGTCTTCTTCATCTTCTTCGGTATCCGTAGTCTCTTCCTCTTCATTCGTTTGTTGGTCGGTTTCTTCTTCGGCGATTTCTGCGTATTCGGCATTTTCTTCGTAGGCTTCGTCTTCCGCTATTTCTTCATATTCGTCGTCTTCAACGATTTCCTCGTATGCTTCGTTTTCCTCTATTTCTTCATATTCGTCATCTTCGGCAATTTCTT
>CARFUA010000010.1 GCA_948976265.1 uncultured Clostridia bacterium | reverse complement strand
AGGAGGAGCCAAAGAGAGAAGAGAACTCTAGAAGTCAAGATAGAAAGGCTTTTGGAAGTTCTTTTGTTATCAAGAGAGCAAAAGAAGGAAAATATGATAATTTTGTGGCGAGTTGCAAATATAGAAATAATCGAGGAAACACTCATGGAAAATGAAAAAATTAAACGAATTAATATTTTTGACTTTGATGGAACTTTAACAACCGAAACATGGCCAAAGTTTTGGGTATGGGTTAAGAAGTTTGGATATAATGGAATACAAAGGAATGATGAATTGGAAAAGGCACTTACTGAATATAGAAAATTACATTCAGCAAATGAACTTGAAACTTTTTTTGCTTTTTTCAATGACTTACTTGTCAATAATAATGAAACGCTTACTCATCAAGAACTTATGGAAGGTGAGCAATTTATTCAATACAATCCAGGTGTAATTGAATTTATTAAAAATACAGCTACAAAAAATTATATTGTTTCAGGAGGTTTAAGAGAATTTTTGCAAAATCTGGAGGTAGCGAAATATTTTGATGGAATTTATGGAACAGAAATAAAACATAATGGAACAGGTTTAATTTCTGGAATTGGTGAAGTAATGACAGATGATAAAAAAATATTAGCAATTCAAGATATATTAAGAAAAAACTGTAGAACAAGAAATAATTGTCATAATGTAAATTACATAGGAGATGGTTATAGTGATGCAACAGCAATGAGATTTGTACATAATAATGGTGGAATGGCGATTTTTGTTCATCAGCCAACGGAAAATGATAAATTTTATCATTATAATAATAGAATTTATCAAACACTAAATACCGAAGGAATAGTTGATTTTTGCTGTATTGCAGATTATACAGAAGGAAGTATGCTTTCCAATATTTTACAAGGTAAAACAAAAAAAGAACTTTATGAATATGGTAGATAAGATTTTGTCATAGTTTGTAAAAATTTGATAAGAAGAAAATGAGAAAAAGATGAAATATGGAAAGTAGGGTAGATTTAAAAGAAATATACCCATTAGGAATAGGAACATTTCGAATTGATTTAATGGAAAAAGAAGAGAGTATGAATGCTTTAATGAAGTCTTTTGAATTGGGACAGAATTATATTGATACAAGTTATTTATATGAAAATGGTAAGGTAATGGAGTTTATAAGAGAATTTGTTGAAAAAGTAGGCAGAGAAAAGCTTTTTATAACAACTAAGATTGAACCAACCGTTGAAAAAATAACAGATATTGAAGAACAACTAAATCAATATTTGGAAGTTATGAAGATTGACTATGTGGATTGTCTAATGTTACATTCTGTTATTTTTACAAAGTTGTCATTAACGCAAACGTATAAAGAAATGAATAGAATGGTGGAATTGGGAAAGGCAAGAACGTTGGGATTATCTAATGCAAATTTGGAACAATTAAAAGAAATAGATGAGCAATATCCAATTAGTATATATGAAGGTGTTTATAATTTAGAGTGTAAATTAAATGAAGATATTGGATTAATCGATTATTGTAGAGATAATCATATTTTATTTTGCGCTTATCAACCATTAAGAAGAAATAGGACGGCTAACAGAAATTATCCATTATTAGTTGCGTTATCAGAGAAATATAGTAAAACGCAAAATCAAATTATATTGAATTGGTTGCTAAAAGAAAAGAAGTTGAATGTATTGATAAAAACAACGAATAGTAGTAGAATACATGAAAATATAAATTCATTAGATTTTGAAATGGAACAGAAAGATTATCAGAGCTTAAATTTATTTAGAGCGCAAGAATTTGATAATATTACAATTGACTGGGAGGGAAAAGGAGGAATTACGATTGACCAATTGGCTAATCAATTTGAATAAAGTATGAATTATTCTTTAGCGCCAAATAAAAAACTGTGTTTGATGCATATAAAATTGCTGAAAATAACTGTTTTCTATAATTAATTTTGTGAATCAATCAAGTTTAGTATCTCTTTTGCAACATTTATATTATAGGAAATTCTTTTCTTAGAGTAGTTATTTTTGGTATAAAATATTATTTTATCGATGGTGTAAACATACAAAGCTTCTAAAATAAACGTTTGGTCTTCGTTGAAATGTTGTGAAACCAAATCAATAATTTTGATAATTCTACTTTTTTCTAATATTCCATTTTCTATTTCAGACCTTATAAATTGTGTACATTCAAAAATTTTTTCCCCAATGATTCCATGTGGATCAATTGCTTTCCAACCAGTTTCTGTTTTTAGAATATTTTTGTGGTGTAAATCATCGTGTAAAATATATTTAGGTAAATGCATGGCTTGTATTTTATGATAAAGTTCGTTTGAAGTATGAATCATCCATAAAATATCGGAAAAATGAATTTTGTTTTCAGCGACATAGTGAAATCTTTTATTTAAAATATTTTCAAAAGTTTCAAACGATTCTTTACCAGTTGCTGGAATGAAAAGAGCATTCGCTAATTTTGCAAAAATTTTTACTCTTTCTTCCATATTTTCTAAATTATTTAAAGGATAGCCTGGAAGAATTCTTTCCAATAATTGGACTTTGTCAGAGCTAGAAGCATAATAAGTTTTGGCAACATAATTGGGAGAATATTGTTGCATAATCTCAATTTCATGAGAAGGACTAGGGGCTCCAATTTTCAAAACCACATCGCCATATAAATCACATTTTGCAAATAGAATAAGATTTATACTTAAATCTTCGATTAATTCTATCGTTTCTAAATTAAATTGTTTTTGATATTTTTCTATCACAATATTGATGTTTTCTAGCCATTTTTTTCCTGTTTCACCATATCGATTGATGATTTTTATTTTGAAATTATTTGGTAATTCTAACACGATTAAAATCCTTTCTAATTTTACATATTTTTTTCAGTCAGACAAGTTACGTATTGCTAATTCTTTATGAAAACCTCCATATTATTTTCTTAGTAAAATTATAGCAAAATATTGAAAAGATAGCAATACATATGATAAAATAATGGTATTCAAGGAGGAGATTAGAGTGAATTTTAAAGGAAGAGTAAAAAATGGGATAGCGAGGCGATGATAAAACGAAGCATGGTGATTGCAGATAAAATAAGTGAACTAATTGGTACACAAAAACAAATTTCTATTCTAGATTATGGTTGTGCAACAGGGTTAATTGGATTTGAATTGAGTGATAAATATCAAAAATTAATTTTAATGGATTCGGAAAAAGAAATGCTTGATGTAGTGAAAGAAAAAATGGAAGCTTTTCAAGTTAATAATATTATACCGATTTTAAAGGATTTGACAAAGGAAAATTATAACGAAGAAAAGTTTGATGTGATTTATACTTCTATGGCATTGCATCACATAGTGGATACAGAAAATATGATTCAAAAGTTTTATGACTTACTAAAGGAAAATGGAATTTTATGTGTGGTTGAATTAGACAAGGAAGATGGTAGTTTTCGTGCCAATGAAGAAAACTTTGAAGGACACAATGGATTTGAACATCAAGTTATGCAAGATTTATTAAAAAATGTGGGCTTTTCAGAAATAAAATCAGAAACATTTTTTTGTGGCGAAAAGAAAGCCAAAGAAAAGGTAATTCCGTATTCTTTATTTTATACCATTGGAAGAAAATAGGCAGGAAGACAGTCAAAAAATTAATATAAAATAGTAAAAAAAACAGTAGATGGAAAGTAACTACTGTTTTTTTCTTTTTAAAGAGCAATTTCAAAGGTTGGAATTCCAGTTGAATAAGGAGCAATGTCATATTGTTGAAAATAAAAGACAATGGCATGGGGAATTAAGTAAAATTGGTTGGGCTGAAAAGTTTCTAAAACGAGAGAACAAGAATTGTCAAAAAATAAATCAGCGCCTTTTTCTTGGATTTGCTGATTAATTTGTTTCAAAATAGAAAGAAGATAATTTGGTTTATGTGCATAAATAGTATCTAAAGTAAATTGTTGCTGGCAAGCTAAATTCCAATTTTGTGATGTACGAATAGTAGAACCATGTGCACCACCAGTAAAAGTATATTGGTCTTGATAAAGACTTAAAATCGGTGGTTGCTGGTAAGTAATTTCTGTATGAAGAACCAATTCATAAACCATAATAGGAAAGCCATTTTGGGAATTGTAATCATATTGAGTTTTACTTTCAGAAAATAAAGTTTCTTGCGCATATTTTTCGAGTTCCAAAGCTTTTGTTAAATTCAAATGATTGAATGCTTTTGTTGCATAACAGTTCGAAATAATTTGGGGATACTCGATTTCGTATTTTACAATAACTTTTCCTTTGTAAGTTAATTCATTTTTCAAAATTTTTTTCTTTAATTGAATCATAAAAATCACCTAGAATAAGATATGCGAAAAAAACAAAAGTGTTAAGTTTTTAAGTAGTTTGGAATTAGAAAATTTTAAGGGAAACTAGAAAACAACAGTACAAAGCAATAAATAACGTTTGTGGATACTCCTCAAAACAATTTTAGCAAGATAAAATATATTTTAAGGAGGAGCAAGAGATGTATGAATTAAATTGTGAAGAAATCGGAAAAAGAATTTGTGAAAGGAGAAAAGCAAAGGGATTGACGCAAGATAAAGTATCTGAAAAGGTTGGAATTGGCGCATCCCATTTTGGACAAATCGAACGAGGCGATAATAAGTGTAGTTTGCGTGTGATGACCAATATAGCTATCGTGTTAGAATCCAGTTTAGATAATCTAGTAAGAGGTGTTGACGAGCAAAATGCTGATACAGAGCTTATGGAAGTTTTTAAGGAAGTACCAAAAGACAAACGAGCAAAATTTGTTAAGATGTGTGCTTGTCTAGTAGATATATTAAAATAAGAAACATATAGTGCTAATAAAAAAGGATTAGCACTTTTTATTTTTTTATGGTACAATTGATTTAATAGGAGTTTTAAAAATGCAAGAAATAGAATTGATGAAAAAAATAACAGAACCAATCATAAAATGGTACCAAGAAAACAAAAGAGAATTGCCTTGGCGAAAAGGAAAAAATCCATATCATATTTGGATTTCCGAAATCATGTTGCAACAAACGAGAATTGAAGCAGTGATGGGCTATTATGAACGTTTCCTAAAAAGTTTACCAACCATGCAAGATTTAGCAAAAGTAGACGAAGAAAAATTGTTAAAATTATGGGAAGGTTTAGGGTATTATAATCGTGCGAGAAATTTGAAAAAAGCAGCGCAAATTGTGCAGGAAAAATATCAGGGAAGCATGCCTAAAAGTTATCAAGAATTATTGGAATTGCCGGGAATTGGTGAATATACAGCAGGTGCTATAGCTTCTATTGCATATGATGAAAAAGTCCCAGCAGTCGATGGAAATGTATTGCGTGTGATTAGTCGTGTGGTGGCAAGTAAAAAAGATGTTTTAGAAGGTAAAACAAAAAAAAAATTTACAGAAAAATTGCAAAAAATTATGCCAAAACAAGCGGGAGATTTTAATGAAGGATTGATGGAACTCGGCGAGCGAATTTGTTTGCCAAATGGTAAACCAAATTGCGAAGAATGTCCATTGCAAGAATTTTGCTTGGCGAAAAAAGAAAATTTAACAGATTCCATTCCAGTACGAAAGATAAAAACGAAACGAAGAAAAGAGCAGAAAACCGTTTTTTTATTAGAATATAAAGGGAAAATAGCCATTCGAAAAAGAGAAAGTAAAGGATTGCTTGCGAATTTGTATGAGTTTCCCAATGTGGATGAAAAACTAACAAAGAAAGCGATAAGCGATGTGTTGAAAAAGTGGAATTTAGAGGCAAGTAACATAGAAGAAATAGGAATACATCATCATATTTTTTCACATGTAGAATGGGAGATGATTGGTTATAAGATTGCGGTAGAAACGATGAATGAAGAATTTATTTGGGTAAAGAAAGAGGAACTTTTGGAAGAATATGCAATTCCAGGAGCATTTGGAAAGTTTCGTGAGAAAATATAGTTTTTACTTGCATCGTGACAGAAAATAGGATATAATTTTATAAATTGGAATAGGAGGAAATTTATATGAATTTATACATAAATGGGAGTAATCGTAATGAAAATTGTTATCAAATTTTGAGTGATTTGAAAGAAAAGGAAGATATTTTATTTTCTTTGTCAGATAAAAGTATTAATTACTGTTTAGGATGTAGTGCATGTGCTAATTACTTGGAGAATTTTTGTGTGATTGATGATGATATGCAAGAATTATATTCCTATCTGATTAATGCAGATAAAATCATTATTGCAACTCCAATTTATATGAATCATATTACTGGTATTTTGAAAAATGTAATTGATAGATGGAATCCATATAGTTCGCATACTGAAATTTTAAAGGGAAAAATAATATATATTATTACAGTTGGTCAAATAAGTGAGAAAGAAAATAAAGAAGTTGCCGAAGAGATTCAAAAGTATTTTGAAAGTATTAGCGAAATTATGGAATTTAAAAGTATATTTTTAAGAAATTTTTCAAGTGGAGAGGATGACAAAGTAACCAAAGAATATGCAGATTATGAAAAAATTATAAGCGAATTAAAAGTCAAAATCAAAATTTAAGGAGAAATTTATGAAAAAACTATTAAAAGATTGGAATGCTTTTGAAATTGGATTGTTAATATTAGGTACGATTGCGATTTTATTTTCTTCGATGATTTGCAAAAGTGAAATATTGGCAATTTTAACTTCTTTAGTTGGTGTTATCTGTTCTTTATCGCAAGCGAAGGGAAAAGTATATAGCCAATTCATTGGAATTACAGAAGTGATGTTATATTCTATCCTATCCTATCCTATCAAAACCACTATTATGGAGAAGTCATTATTGATTTGGTGATTGTATTTCCAATGTATGTTTATGGTGTATTTTCTTGGATGACACATAAAAATGAAAAAAACAATACGGTTGAAGCAAACAAAATTTCTAAAAGAGAATGGATGATGTTATTTTTGGCAAGTATAATTGGTTTTGGATTACTTTATTACATATTAAAATATTTTAATACAAATCAATTAATCATTTCAAGTTTATCCATGATTACAAGTTTGATTGCTACTTACCTAATTGCAAGAAGAAATAAGTATAGTTTTCTATTTTATATTGGAAATGATGTTATTTTAATTTTATTATGGGGTATTCCTATTTTGCAAGGAGAGTTTTATTTGGCTCCTGTTTTAATAGAAAATATTGTGTTATTGATAAATGATAGTTATGGATTGAAAAATTGGAATGAAAATATATAAGGAGAAAAAATGAACAACGAATACCTAAAATTTGCCAAACAAATAGCATACAAGGCAGGCGAAATTATGCTAAAATATTTTGAAACAGACAATGGAGCAACTTATAAATGTGACAAAACGATTGTTACATTAGCAGATAAAGAAATAAATAAATATTTGATTGAAAAAGTAAAAGAAAGATTCCCTGAACATTCTGTTGATGGCGAAGAAAATTCCTTTGGAAAAAGCAAATACGTTTGGGTGTGTGACCCAATTGACGGAACGGCTATGTATGCAAGAAACATCCCAGTAGCCACTTTTTCGCTGGCTTTAGTAATTGACGGAATCCCAGAAATTGGTGTAATTTATGATCCCTTTTTAAACCATTTATATTCTGCTCAAAAAGGAAAAGGGGCATACAAAGACGAGGAAAAAATTTCCGTTAATGCTATTGAATTGGAAGATAAAAGAGCAGTGAACCAATATGATATGTGGCCAAAAGCAAAAGCAGAATATAATATCTATGATGTAATAAAAGAATTGGGTGAAAAGACCTATTTTGTGAGTATTGGAAGTATCGTAAGGGCAAGTGTTTGTGTGGCAAGTGGAGAATTTGTATCGGCTATCTTTCCAGGAACAAAGCATAAAAATTGTGACATTGCAGCCGCAAAAATCATTGTGGAAGAGGCTGGTGGAAGAGTAACAGACCTTTTTGGAAAAGAACAAAGATATGACCAAGATATCAATGGTGCCATTATTAGTAATGGAAAAGTGCATGACGAAATTGTTGGAGTCATTAAAAAATATTGTAAATAGGAGAAAATAATGATTGATTTAAAAAACTTACAAAAACAAATTTATCAAAATAAATTAGACAAAAAATTTAACGTAACCGATGTTAGCATGGAATTTGCCCTTACTTATGGCGAACTTCGGAGAAGCTTATGATGCTTATTGGAAGAAAAAAGGAAATGTTGGTGAAGAAATCGCAGATGTTGTAATTTATTTATTGGGCCTTTCTGAAATATTAGGGATTGATTTGGAAAAGGAACTTTTGAATAAAGTAGAAATCAATAAAAAGAGGGTTTATAAAAAAATAGATGGCGTTGTAACAAAAGTGGAAAAGAAAGAGGAGAATTAAATAAAAAGCCAATACTAACTAAAAGTTTAAAAATCAATTTAAAATTATTGCAATTTTTAATTGATTTTTTTTTAGAATTGGCATATAATAAAACAGAAAGTTGTTAATTAACATTTTCCAAAACCTTAAAATAAAAGGTGATTAAAATGAAAAAAATAATTTTTAAAGGTTGTGGAACAGCCATTATTACGCCATTTACGAACGATGGTGTAAATTTTAAAGAATTTGAAAAAATGCTAGAAGATCAAATAGCCAATAAAATTGATGCAATTATTGTTTGTGGAACAACTGGCGAATCTTCAACAATGACATTGGAAGAAAGAAAAGAAACCATAAAATTTGCAGTTGACGTCATACATAACCGTGTTTCTGTTATCGCTGGAACAGGTGGAAATTGTACAAAATCTGCAATTGAAATGACAAAATATGCGGAAAGTGTTGGTGTTGACGGCGCCTTAATTGTAACGCCTTATTACAACAAAACAACCCAAGAAGGCTTAGTAGCACATTATAAAGCGATTGCACAAGAAACCAGTTTGCCGATTATTTTATATAATGTACCAAGTCGAACAGGGGTTAATATTTTGCCAAAAACATGTTTAGAATTATCCCAAATTGAAAATATTGTTGCCGTGAAAGAAGCCAGTGGAAATTTATCACAAGTCGCAGAAATTGCAAATCTATGTGGTGATGCGCTAAAAATATATTCGGGAAATGATGACCAAATTTTACCCGTATTATCCATCGGAGGAATTGGCGTAATTTCTGTTCTTTCCAATATTATGCCAGAATTTACACATACTATGGTAGAAGACTTTTTTCATAAAAATTTAGAAAAAGCGATTTCAGCTCAGTTAAAAGCGATTCCGTTAATCCAAGCTTTATTTTCAGAAGTGAATCCAATTCCTGTAAAAGCTGCTTGTAATATAATTGGATATGAAGCAGGATTACCAAGACTTCCCTTACTTAAAATGAGCTCAGAAAAACAAGAAATTTTGAAAAAGGAAATAGAAAAATTAAAAATGCAATAAGGAGTTTGTGTTTCATGAATTCAGAAGAAGAGAAAAAACAAGAATCCGCCCACTCGAATTTAATAAAGGAAGAAATTAATATAAAGGAGTTTCAAGAAATTATTAAAGATATTATTACCAATTCAAGTGTAATATCTTTGAAAGAACATGTACAACACATGAAGGGTTCTCGTTATCGACATTGTTATGAGGTAGCATATTATACGTATGTTATTTCTAAAAAATTAGGATTGGATTATATTTCAGCCACACGTGGTGCAATGTTACATGATTTTTATTTTTATGACTGGAGAAACAAAGGTGTTGAAGGGCAGAAACGCTTCCATGCTTTTAGGCATCCTAGAATTGCCTTAAACAATGCCATTGAAAATTTTGAATTAAATGAAGTTGAAAAAGACATTATCGTAAAACACATGTGGCCACTTACGTTTCCGTTGCCACGTTTTTCAGAAAGTTATATTGTAACACTGGTTGATAAATATTGTGCGACAAAAGAGTTTTTTCGTTTTTTAAAATATAAAAAAAATCTAAAAAAATTACAAAAAAAGGAGAAAGAAGAAAGGAGTTCTAAACATGAAAGTTTTGGTAAATGGATGTAATGGTAAAATGGGACAAGAAGTTTCAAGAGAAGTCAGATTTGCGCAAGGTATGGATGTTGTGTGCGGTGTAGACAGAATGGATACAGGAGATAATTTGTTTCCGGTTTTTACGAAAGTAGCGGATATTACAATTATTCCAGATGTGATTATCGATTTTTCGGTACCCCAAGCCAGTTTTGAAATTTTAGGATTTGCGAAAAAAAATCATATTCCAACCGTTATTGCAACAACGGGATTTTCCGAATCTGAGATGAAGAAAATCGAGAATCTAGCCAAAGATTTACCGATTTTTAAATCAGCGAATATGTCATATGAAATTAATGTAATGGCAAAAATGGTGAGTGAACTTGCGTTAAAATTAGAAAATTCGGATATTGAAATTGTTGAAACACATCACAATCGAAAAATTGATAGTCCAAGCGGAACAGCTCTAATTTTGGCAGATAGCATCAATGAGGCATTAAACCACGAAATGACATATGAATATGATAGACATTCAAAAAGAGAAAAACGTACCAAAAAGGAAATCGGAATTCATTCAATTCGTGGTGGAACCGAAGTTGGAAAACATTCTGTGATTTTCTTTGGAGACAACGAAAGTTTTGAAATAACGCATCATTGCACATCCAGAAGTGTATTTGCTAGAGGTGCGATAAAAGCGGCAGAATTTATTTTACATAAAGAAAATGGATTGTATTCGATGAACGATATGGTATAAATAAAAAGAGAAAGGATTGAAAAAATGGAAGAAAAAAAGAAAACCAAAAAACCAGTTGATAAAATGAAAATTGCAGAGATTATTATTGCAACAACAATGATTGTTTTAATGATATTTTCTGTATGTGGAACATTAATTTATTATTTAATCCAAAAATAAGGAAGTGAGAGAATGTTAGAAAGTATCAAAGAAATTTACCAAAATGTGATTTTGGCGTACATAGAACAATTGTGCAACCAACCATTATTATTGCTTATGTCGATTTTAGATATTGTGGTTGTAGTTTTTATCTTTTATAAATTATTTCAAATTTTAAAAGGAACCCGTGCTTGGCAATTATTAAAAGGAATTTTATTTTTAATATTGGCCACCTTTATTAGTGATTTATTAAAATTAAGAATCTTAAATTACATCTTATCATCTGTTATGACCTATGGTGTATTTATGCTAATAGTAATTTTCCAGCCAGAATTAAGACGCGCGTTAGAACAACTTGGAACCAATAAATTTAGTAAGTTTTTTGGCATAGATAATGATGTTAACAGCAAAACAAAGGAAAACATTTATAAGATTGCGATTGCGGCTATGGAACTATCAAAAACAGGTACAGGTGCTTTAATGGTAATTGAAAGGGAAATTAAAATTGAGGATATTATTAATACTGGAATTTTGATGAATTCCGAAATATCACCTCAATTATTAGTAAACATCTTTGAACCAAAAACACCACTTCATGATGGGGCAGTTATTATCAGTAGCAATAAAATTGCAGCAGCATCTTGTATGTTGCCTTTAGCAGACGATAAAGATATTGCAAGAGAACTTGGAACACGTCACAGAGCAGCGATTGGTATTTCTAAAGAATCGGATGCAATTGTTGTAGTTGTTTCGGAAGAAACAGGAAAAGTATCAATTGCAAAAGATGGAACGTTGATTGCAGATGTTAGAGAAGATGTATTAAAGAAAATTTTAATTAAAAATTTAATTGTGGTACCAAAATCAAAACCAAGAAAAAAAGTAATTAGGAAAGAAAATGTTACCAGCAAACAAGAAGAAGAGTAAAGGTTAGAAAAAAGTTTTAAAAAATGAATTGTTTTTTAAAACTTTAATTTTTTTACTTGTTTAGCAATGGTTTCATAATCAAAAACGTATTTTTCCATTAATTCATTGAATCCTTTGGTGTGATTCTTATATTTTAAATGGCAGAATTGATGAAGAATGATAAAGCGGATGATTTCATTGGAATATTGCATAATGGAAGGAGCAATGAAAATATTTTGGTTGGAGCATTTTGCTAAACAATCTACGAGTGGTTTTATTTTGAAATCTTCGGGGGCAAAGCCAAGTAAATGCCTGATATCTTCCATAATACTTTCTAATTCTTCTTGAGCAATTGAAGAATACATTTTGGAAAGCGTTGCTTGAATGATTTTAGTTTTGTCTAAGTCAATATATTTAGCTGGTAAAATGATTTCAATGTATTTTTTTAATAAATTTAAGGTTGGATTTTTATGATTGGCATATTTTACAATCACATCATATTGCTTTCCTAAAACATAGACTGGTTCTGTGTTTACTTTTTGTTTTCGGATGGTTTCTGCTTCGATATATTCTTGTAAATGTTTCAAAATCCAATTTTTCTTTTCTTCGACGATTTCTTGAATTTGTTTGGTTGTGTAATACCAAGGCGCTTTGACAATGACTTCACCATTTTGAATGGAGATATAGAGGCTGGAATTTGCAGTTTTATCAACCGTGTAGGCAATAACATCATTTTTGTTTTTCAATAAACTCATTTTTATCTCCTTTCATTACAAAACTTTTGTTTGCATTATCTTATCGAAAAAAAAGAAAAATGTCAAGAGATTTTAGAAAAAATGTTCGGGATTTTTAAAAGAAATACGCCCACCGCATTCTGCGATGGACGTTGGATTTTTTAAAACTTTCGTTTTTTTCTTGCTTGATGATTTATATAGATAAGCGGTAGAACAGATAGAGTAAACAAGATAAAGGATACTAATAAAATTACCATTGGTGAAACTGTAAAAAGATGGATGGTTGACATCAGAAATATGAATAACATAGCGCTTACAGCAGAAAGTGTTTCTAAAACGTCTTTACATTCCAAATTTGTATGTTCAACAACGATAGCAATTACTTTTGGCACAATAGACCGAATGCTACAGATATAATAAGCATATCCACAAATAAGGAACTGTGCTTGACCACCCACAGCTTTGGTTATTGCTGCTAAAATTAGTGAGACGCAAAGTGAAATTACAAATTGTGTTTCTTGTTTCCGTACGTTCATAATAAAATCCTCCTGAAAATAATATTGATTATTTTAGTATATCATAGTTGTCATAAAATGTCAAATTATTTATAAGAATCGATTTTAAGCGATGATTTTTGGAATTTAGAGATAAATCATTAAAAATTCTAGAAAATGGATTTAAGGTATTTTTCTAGATTTTTTAGAGGGATAAAAAGATAGGGTGTCAGAAAAATGGAATTTTGGAATAAAGCGTTAGAATCGATTTTAAGCGATTTTTTTAAGACGAGTAAACATAAATGACTAAAAAACGGATAACATAACGTAGAATGAAATCTAGAGCTATTTTACGAAAGATTCAATGAAATCATGAAAGAAAACTTGCTTTGTCTTCAAAAATGAAAAGAGGATTGGAATACTCCAAGGTACCAATATGAAATTTATGGAAGGAACTTGCCTGCTATACAAAGATTTGGCAATCGATGAATTGGTCAAACATGGCTATATTGATGGTAGCTGTGCGAAGTCTTTGCGTAGTGAATATTGCCAGCTGAAGGGTAAGGCAAGATACTCCATCTTGCGTTTACCACTAAATTCAATCGCGACAATTCGCAATCCTACCAAACGAGAAAAGGATTTTTTGCGGATTAAAGGTGGGACTTTTCCGACCATCTCGAATCGAATGAGAATCCGCCCAAGAGCTGCGGAATTTATTAAAAATCGCAGAGCAGCAACCTATGTGGTAACTTATGAAACTAGGCGAGGAACAGAGTGCCTGTTTGTATTTCAGTTGCACGGAAAAAAGGCAGAACAAATACAAATGGTGAGAGCTATTGGAAAAAGCTGCGTAAAACAGCATAAGCATAAAATTGTATGCTTTATTAAAAAAGAGAAACAAGCAATTGAGCTTCTTCAAAAAGGGGAAGCGCTGACTTTTTAATTTTCTGTCCACAAAACAATCAGCTTTGGCTGGTTGTTTTTTTGGCAGGAATATTTTATAATTTTCTTGAAATGAATTGAAAAATTGTAGGATATTATGATATAATGAAAATCAATATTTAAGAAATCAAAGGAAAAAAGTGGAGGAATGATGGAAGAAAATATTTTAGAAAAAGTTAAAGTATTGTATGAATCAGAAACGTTGCAAAAAAGAATTGCAGAAATGGCAAAACAAATCGATGAAGATTATAAGGGAAAAACCATTACAGTGATTTCAGTTTTAAAAGGAGCTGTGTTTTTTACGGTAGATTTGGTGACCAAAATGAAAACACCAATTGAGTTAGAAGTGATGCAAGTTTCTAGCTATGAAGGAATGGAAAGCACACAAAAAATAAACATAAAAAAAGATTTGGATAACGATATTTCAGGAAAAGATGTTTTAATTGTGGAAGATATTATCGATACAGGTCATACGTTAAAACATTTAAAAGAATATTTAATGAGCAAAAACCCGAAATCTTTAAAATTAGCGGTTTTAGCAGACAAAAAAGAAAGACGCAAAGTAGATGTCGAAATCGATTATACAGGATTTGTGATTCCAAATAAATTTGTAATTGGTTACGGATTTGACTATAATGAAATCGGCAGAAATTTGCCATATATTGGATATATTGAGGTGTAAAATTGTTTCAGATTGAAGAAGAATTAAAAAAATTACCACAAAAACCACGGTGTTTATATCATGAAAGATAAAAACGATACTGTTATTTATGTTGGAAAAGCGGTTGTTTTACGAAATCGTGTGAGACAATATTTTCGTAAAAATAACAAAACAGCACGTATTGAAAAAATGGTTTCTTTAATTGACCATTTCGAATATATTGTGGTAAATAGTGAAGATGAAGCTTTGATTTTAGAATGTAATTTAATCAAAAAATATCGTCCACGTTTTAATGTTTTGTTGAAAGATGATAAAACGTATCCATATATTCGTGTAGATGTAAAAGCAGATTATCCCAGTATTTTTATGACGAGAAAATTGCAAAACGATGGAGCAAAATATTTTGGACCCTATGCGAATTCTGGAAGTGCTAAAGAAATGCTTAGTTTTATTAAGGAACGATTTCAGGTAAGGCAATGTAAAAATTTTAAAAATAAGGACCGCGCTTGCTTGAATTATCATATAAAAAAATGTTTAGCACCTTGTATGGGCTATGTGAGCAAGGAAGAATATCATAAGCAAATTGACCAAATTATGTTGTTGTTAGAAGGAAAAATTGATGTTATTATCAAGGAATTAAATCAAGAAATGATGCAATATGCAGAAAAACAAGATTACGAAAAAGCTGCCGAGATTCGTGACCGAATTCAAGCGATTGAGCGTGTTTCGGAAAAGCAAAAAGTATCAAATGTTTCGGAACATAATATTGACGTAATTGGTTTATACAAAAATGAGATGACGGTTTGCATCGAAATTTTCTTTGTTCGTGGTAGCAAAATGATTGGGAGAGAACATTACTTTTTTGATGATTTGAGAGATATGGAAGAAAGCGAAATTATGGCTGGTTTTATCAAACAATATTATTTCGAAAAAGAAGATTTGCCCAATAAAATTATGATGCGTTTTGCATTAGAAGAAAAAGAGACGATTGAAAGTTATTTATCAAAAAAAGCGGGTAGAAAAGTAACATTAAAAAGTCCGCAAAAAGGCGAAAAATTAAAGTTTGTGGAAATGGCGGAATTAAATAGTAAAATTACATTGGAAAATAAATTGAAGGATAAAAGTGACTTATTATTGGAATTGAAAGAAGTGTTGCAATTGGAAAATTTACCGTTGAAAATCGAAAGTTTTGATATTTCGAATATGGCTGGAAATTTTGTGGTGGCAGGCATGTGTGTAGCACAAAAAGGAGTGATAAAAAGAAATTTATCAAGGCGTTTCAAAATTAAAACAGTAGTGCGGACAAGATGACCCAAAATGCATGCAAGAAGTAGTTTCAAGACGTTTGAAACATTCACTAGAAAATCCCAATGGTGGATTTCGGAAAACTTCCCGATTTAATTTTAGTCGATGGGGGAATTACCCAAATTCGTGCAATAAAAAATGCTTTGAAGGAAAATCAGCTAGAAGATAAAATTCCAGTTTTTGGTATGATAAAAGATGATAAACATTCCACAAAAGCCTTGATAAATGAGGAAAGAAAAGAATTTGAAATTTCAGAGAATTTGTTTCATTTCATTACAAATTTGCAAGACGAAGTGCACAAAACAGCCATTGAATATCACCGAAAAGTGCGTGACAAAGAAATGACAAAATCCAAATTAGATGAAATTACCGGAATTGGAGAGAAAAAAAGAAGTTTATTACTGAAAAAATTCGGAAGTATAAAAAAACTGAAAGAAGCGGATGTGACTGAAATTGCAGAGGTAAAGGGAATTAATTTGAATTTGGCAAAAAAAATTAAAGAAGAATTGTAAAATTTACTTGGCGATTTTGTTTTTTTATGATATAATAAAAAAAGTCACAAAAGAGAATTTTTTAGGAGAAATTATGGAAGAGAGAAAGACGAAAAAACTGGAATTAAATACAAAAAAACTAGAGAATTTTGACCAAATCATGGCTACCAAATTAGATGAAGTCGAAGAATTAAAAATTACAGATTTGGACAAAAATGCAGAATTATTGAATATTATTAGTTTGTGTGCCAATATAAAAACGCTAATTGTGGAAGGAGATTCAAGAATTCATTCCGATAAGATATTAAGGAATGTTTTTAAACCAGAAATTCTAGAAAATTTAGTATTAAATGGTGTCAAGATTCCGACAGAAAGCAGTTTGAAAAGATATTTGAATTTGAAAATGATTTCACTCAATGGAATTCATTTTTGTCAAGTGGAAAAATTCTTGGATGGTATTGCAAATCCAGAAAGTGTAGAAATTATCAATATTTCTGATACTGACATGACCAATAAAGCAAGTAAGAGTTTGAGCCGTTTTACGCAATTAAAATATTTGAAGTTAGAGGACTTGAAAAATGGAAAATTGGAGCATTTGCAATTTTTAACAAACAATTCGAATTTATTGAAAATTGATTTTGTCCATAATCCAATTGTGGTGACGCAGTTAAATTATTTGCTACATAGTCAATGTGAAAAAAATATTGTGGCTCCGATTTTAGATTCTAAAGGAAAAGCAATTGAAAATGGGAACCTAAAAATCCAAGAAAACAAATCGGAATTAACACTGCTACTTACAGATTTAGAATGGATTGCCAAAGAGGTGGATTTACAGAAGATTTCGAAAATAAATGTTATACGAAATGAGATCGAAGAAGCGTTTGACTATATAGAATACTTGAAAAACTTGAACGCTGAGGTTCATATTTTGGTAAATGATTTTGCTTGTTTAAACGTAGAAGAAGCCAAGCGAATAAAAAAGGTTCTACGTAGAAGAAATGTCGAATTTGTAACTGAAAAAGGAATAAGCAAATATAAAATAGACGAATATATCAAAATGCGTACAGAAATTGAAAAGGCAATGGAAAGTTTACCGAATCAAGGAAGTGACGCTGAGAAGTGTTTGCTGCTATATCACTATTTTGGGAAAGAATTTGAAATCGTAAAAGAAGATGCAGTAGCAGAGATTGAAAATAAGATTTGCACAGTAACTCAAATATGTCAGCTTTTGCAAAATTGTTTAAAATGTATGAACATTAATTCCAACATGATAGTGGGAAAAGAATTAGAAAATGATAAAAAGCACTGTTGGAATCAAATTGAATTAAATGGAAAATGGTATAATGTAGATTTGGCATTGGATTTAGAGAATATCAAAAAAAATAAAACAGCTTATTGTCTATTAAGTGATAAGGAATTTTTTGAAAATCATATCCCTAAGTCTGGAAAAAATAATTATTGCGCAGAAAACTTCAATCCAAAATTAATTCAAGTATTTTTCAAGACAGGCTTATTTAAAGAAAAATTGTTGGCTTCTTATATGCTTGTGATGATTCAAAAAATAAAAAAATTATTGCATTTGAATAAAAAGCAAGAAGTATTGGCCTTGCCAGAGGTTATAACAGAAGAAAAGGAAGAAGAGTAATCTTTTACATAAGGAGAGTTGTCTGAGTTCGGTTTAAGGTACCAGTCTCGAAAACTGGCGTAGGATTTTGTCCTACCGTGGGTTCAAATCCCACACTCTCCGCCATTTATTTTAGTTTTTGTAAAATGTGTGAAGGTTTCTCTTGACAAAACAGAAAATAAGATGTATACTAATTAGGTGAATTTTGTAAAAAAGGATTCATTCCAAATAAAATATAAATTTTAAGTATAAACGATACTTAAAGAAACCAAGTAAGGAGGGATAAAAATGGCACAACCAAAAAGAAGATGGTCAAAAAGAAGAACAGGATTACGTAGATCAACCTGGAAGTTGGAAGAAACTACAAAAGGAACATGTTCACATTGCCACGAACCAGTATTGCCACATGTAGTATGTTCTAATTGCGGATATTATAATGGAAAAGAAGTAATAGCAAAAAAAGCTAGTAATGAAGATTAAAAAAGTTAAGGTCATAGGCCTTAATTTTTTTGCAAAAAATATTGACAGAAGTGGAAATAAGTAGTATACTATTATTAATAATTGAAAACAATCTTAAACAAAAAAGAAAAAAATGAAAACAGGTAGTTGCTGCTACCTGTTTTTATTTTATAAAAAAGACTGAATCAATTTAAGAATATATGTAAAAATTTTAGAGTGCTTTTTCTCAAATTCTATTGTAATTTCTGTTTGTTTTTTAGTCTTAGTTATTTTTTCTTTTGTTTTAAAAACAATCCTAAACATTCATATCATCTCCTTTCAAGAATGTGAAACGATATTTAAAAATTTAATGGAAGTGTTCTTAAGAAAATAAGAACGTTTGAAATAATTTTTTACTATTATAGAACGAAAACCAAAAAATTGCAAGAGAAAAATAATTTTTTTGTTCTAAAAAAAATTTCCTTGCATATATATTAATAAATAACCCAGAAAGGATTTAAAAAATTGAAT
Source organism: uncultured Clostridia bacterium (assembly GCA_948976265.1). Taxonomy (GTDB): domain Bacteria; phylum Bacillota; class Clostridia; order TANB77; family CAG-508; genus Scatovivens. Next base: position 41,891 of record CARFUA010000010.1, on the reverse strand, counting down.
CATATTCTAAAATATTTTCCTGATAAAATTGAGAAAAAAATTGCAGAAGAAATTTTGGACAAGATGGATAGCTTAGAAGAAATCAGACTGCGTACCCAAAGACCAATTATTTTGAAGTTTAACGATGGTGATAAAATTATCAAACACACAGTAACAACCGAAGAAATTTTATCTTGTTTGCAAATGATATGCGAAAATTCGATTTACACCTATCAAAACCAAATTTCCGAAGGATTTATTACCATAAAAGGCGGACATCGTGTTGGAATTAGTGGTTCTTGTGTTGTGGAAGAGGGAAAAGTAATTAATATTAATTATGTATATAGCTTAAATTTCAGAGTGGCAAGACAAGTTGTAGGAAGCAGCAATAAATTATTAAAGCATGTTTTAAATTTGGAGCAAAATAGTGTTTACAATACTTTGATTGTTGCTCCACCGGGAGCTGGAAAAACGACTATTTTGCGAGATTTAATCAGGCAAATTTCAAGTGGGATTAAAGAAGTCAAATTTAAAGCATTAAATGTTGGCGTTGTGGACGAGCGTGGTGAAATTGCTGCATTATACAAAGGAATGCCGCAAAATGATATTGGCATCAAAACCGATATTATTGAAAACGTTCACAAAAGCATTGGTATGCGAATGCTAATTCGTTCGATGGCACCCAAAATAATTGTTGCAGACGAAATTGGAAACAAAGATGATATCGAAGCCATTGATTATGCAGTTTGTTCTGGTTGTAAAGGTATTTTTACTGCGCATGGAAATGCCATTGAAGATGTCATGTTAAATCCAGTATTAAAAACATTGTCGAACAATCATATTTTTGATAAATTAATTTTCTTAGATACAGAATCAAAAGGAAATATAAAAGAAGTATATGAAATTAATAAAAAAAATACGACCTATCAAAAAGTAGGAGATAAATAATGTTCGTTTTTTTGAAAATCATAATTTTATTTTTTATCTTAATCATTTGTACAAGCATTGGTATGCTAAAAGCCAAAGTGTACAACAATCGCGTGATGGAATTAAAAAAAGTAAAAAATTCGTTAGAAGTTTTAAAAAGCAAAATTGAATTTACGTATGAACCGATTCAAGATATTTTTCAAGAAATTTCTAATATAGTGTATGCCAACCAAGCCAATATTTTTCAGGAAACTGTGGAGAATATAGGAAAATTCGGCGTTACAGAAAGTTGGACTAGAGCCGTTGAAAAAAATGCGGATTTGAATGAAGAAGATAAATCCACTATTAAAATGTTTGGAAAATTATTAGGAAAAACCGATAAATCTGGTCAAATTAACGAAATTAACGTAACCAGCAAATTATTGGATACCCAAATTGAAAAAGCAGAACAAGACAAAGACAAAAATTACAAATTGTTCAAAACCTTAGGAACCGTTGTTGGTATCGGTTTATGTATTATTTTGATATAAAATCACACAAAAGAAAGGAAAAAAACATGGATGTCAATTTATTATTTAAAATTGCAGGAATCGGAATTATTGTAGCTGTCTTACATCAAATATTAAGCAAAGCGGGCAGAGAAGACCAAGCAATGATGACAACTTTAGCTGGTATGGTAATTGTTCTTACCATTGTCATTAAAGAAATTAGCGAACTTTTCAATACAGTAAGGACGGTGTTTGATTTATAATGGAAGTTATCAAAATCATAGGCGTTCGGGTTTATTACATTAATCATTACAATTATGTTAAAAGAATATCGAAAAGATTTTGCCATATTTTCGGTTTTAATGGGTGGAGCCATTATTTTGTATATTTCACTGGATACCTTAACTGGCATTATCGATTTTATCAAACAATTAAGCAAACAATGCAACACCGAATTTATTTCTGTTTTACTAAAAATCACTGGAATTTCCATTCTTGCCGAATATGCTGTCAGCATTTGTAAAGATAGTGGCGAAACCAGCATTGCAAACAAAATTGATTTAGGAAGCAAAATTATCGTAATTTCCATGTCAATTCCTGTCATTTCAACAGCACTAGAATCTTTAACCAAATTATTACCATAAAGAAAGGAACGAAAATGAATGAATTCATGAATTCCCAAAAAAATATTCTTGGCATATCGGATTTTCTACAAAGTGCTTCTACCTACACAAAAGATACTTTTCCAGATTTAGACATGGATAGCCTTTTTTCCAGTGCTATTAATGGCAGTATTTCCACTAATTTTTGGACAACCAGTATTCTAAATTTTGCACGGGCAAGAAGTAAAACTTGCTTTACAACTTATGATTACGGTTTTAATCATTATCATCATTCATAGTTTGTTCAAAGCCATTATCGAAAATTTGGGAAATCATTCCAGTAGCAAAATTGTTTATTTTATTCAATATTTAATCATTGTTACACTCATAACCGACAGTCTTATTTCCATGATTGATTTAACCCGAAATTCCATTCAAGAAATTGTCAATTTTATGAATTTACTCATTCCACTTTTATCAACCCTAATGCTCACAACAGGCTGTATTACAACCACAGGAATTGTTCAGCCAATCATTTTATTTATGATTAGTTTCATCGGAAATTTTATTGCCAATTTCATCATACCAATGCTTCTCATTTCCATGACACTTCGGAATCATATCCAACGTTTCGGATAAAATACAAATTGACCGATTATCCAAATTTTTAAAATCTTCCATTGTTTGGATTTTAGGAATTATTCTCACCATTTTTGTTTGTTCGTTATCCATTGAAGGAACATTAAGCAGTTCGGTTGACGGAATGACAGCCAAAACTGCGAAAGCAGCGATTTCAAATTTTATTCCTGTTGTAGGAAAAATTTTAGGAGATTCAGTTGATAGTATCATTGGTTGTGGCAATATTTTAAAAAATGCAGTTGGCGTGATTGGTGTGATAATTCTTGTTCGGAATTGTCATTTTGCCAATTTTGAAATTGAGTATTTTATGGATTTCATTTTATATTTTGTCTGGCGTGTGTGAAGTGGTTGCCGATGAAAAAATCGTCAAACTAATTGCACAAATTTCGGATAGTTATAAAATTTTATTAGCCATTTTATTTTCCGTATCAGTCATGTTTATGATTGGCATTACATTAGTTTTAAAAATTACCAATAGTAGTTTGATGTATCGCTAAAAGGAGGAAAAATGATTGCGTTTTTGAAAAGTTGGTGTGAAGGAATTATTGTAGCTGTGATTCTTTCCCTCATGATAGAAACTATTTTGCCAGAAGGAAACAATAAAAAATACGTTAAAGTCGTGATTGGTATTTATTTGATTTTTACAATATTAAATCCTCTTTTGGGAAAACTAAATCCAGAAATCGAATTCAAAAGCAATTTTGATTTGCCAAGCATTGAAACTTCCACCAAGCCCAACACGCAAAATATCCAAGAACTTTATACCAATGGCATAAAAGAAACCTTGAAAAATAAAATAGAAGAAGAATTCCAAGTCAAAGTAGAAAAGTTAGTAATTTCTTACGATGAAACCTACGAAAATATTGAAAACATAAGCTTAAGCATTCAGTCAAGTGGCGTATCGGAAGTTGAAAAAGTGGTAATTGGAAATGAAACACAACCAGAACCAACAAAGCAAAATTATGAACCAATCAAACAATATATTGCCGAAAACTATGAAGTGGACAAATCCAAAATTACAATTCAATAAAAGAAAGGAAGAATTTTAGATGGAAAAATTCAAAAAAATGTTTCAAGATAAAAATAGAAAAATTGAAAATTTAATGGTATTTTTAGTAATTTTAGTCATAACTTTAATCATTATTAATAAGATTATAAAAGGGGACAACAAAAAAGAAACCAAAAATTATTCCAACGCAGAACTCGCAAGCACCAATTCAAATCCAATCGAATCCGATAATTTAGAAACTAGGTTAGAAAATATTTTATCCAAAATAGAAGGCGTTGGCGAAGTATCCGTGCTGGTTACATACTCCGAAAGTAGCAAAATTGTTCCAATTTATAATGAAAACACCAGCAAAAGCGTTACCGAAGAAACTGACACGTCTGGTGGTACGAGAACCATTGAATCAGAAGACATTCAAAAAAATGTGGTAACCAATGCAGAATCCAATCCTGTAACTGGCAAAACCGTTCAACCCACTATGGAAGGAGCAATTGTAACCGCAGAAGGAGCAAGTAATTCTAAGGTGAAAGCCAATATTGTTTCAGCTGTAGAAGCCGTAACAGGATTAGCAACCCATAAAATTCAAGTATTCGAATCAAAAAAATAAAAATGAAAAGGAAAGGATGAAAAGGATGAAAAAAGAAAATTTAAAACACATTGTTTTAATCGTAACAGCTATTTGCTTAATTGGGATTGGTTATTTGAATTATGATTATGAACCAACCGTAGAAGTGGCATCTCTTGAAAATCAAGTGGATGAGACGACACTTCGGAGATGTCGAATTAGTAAATAGCAATGCTGTAAAAGAAGGGATTGTTCCGAATGAGGGGGAAGAAACGGCACAGACCAATAGCAATACCAATTCCGACGAATATTTCTCAAGCACTCGTTTAGAACGCGAAACCATGTATTCCCAAATGCTAGAAACCTATCAGAAAATGGTAGATAGCAACGAAATTACCAATGACCAAAAAGCAATTGCCATTCAAGAAATCAACCATATTACCAATTTAAAAAATGCTATTATGATTGCTGAAAATTTAATCAAAAACAAAAATTTTGAAGATGTGGTAATTTTAGTCAGTAACAATACAGCAAGTGTTATTGTCAAATCCAGCAATTTGAATGCAGAGCAAATTGCACAAATTCAAAATATTGTGTGTCGCGAATTAGGAATGGAATCCGAAAAAATCAATATTAGTCAAAAATAGGAAAGATGCAAAAATTTTACTAGCATATTTGAGCTTTAAATCATCCAAAATAGAATTATAAAGTCAAGACAAAAAGTCAAACTTTATAACAAAAAACGTGAATTTTTACGAAATAAATGGAGGTTTAAAAATGGCAAAGAAAATATTCGGAATTTTTGCTATTTTAATCCTTTCGCTATGTTGTTCAGTTTGTTTTGCAAATGAAGATAACAATTCAAATGTAAATTTAGGAGAAGAAATTACAGATTCAATTAACAAAGCAGGAGATAGTGTAAGAAATGTAGCAGACGATGCCATGAATGGAATCGACGGAAATCATAGAAATCGAGATAACAATAATAATAACAACACAAGAGATAACAGAGACAATCGTACAGATGACAATATTTATGCCAATGGATATAATGCAGTACGAACATCCGTAGACGAAATTGCAACAGGAAATATGTCTACAACAACATGGATTTGGATTATTTTAGCAGTAGCAGCAATTATCATAGTAGCAATGGTATGGTATTATGCAGTACAAAATAATAATGATGACTAAAATGACAAAAAATCACTAAGTTTTTAGTGATTTTTTGTGCTTCTAAAAAGAAAAGACCCACCCAAAGACAAGTTCGTCTTGTGGGGTGGGTAAAAAAATTACATCAGTTTTTTTAAGAGCTCGGGATCTACTGGCTGTAAATCCTCTGGTGTTCGAGGAATTTCAGCATCTGAAACTTTGCTAATTGTTCGATCAATTAGCGTTAGACAATCCAAAAAGCCGTTGTTTTCGTTTGAAATACGTTTACTGCCTTTTGATAAGTCTAGAAGAAAATCCCTTAGAAAGTTTTGGATTAGCGAGTCTTTATATAAGAGATGACTTGCTTTTCCATATTCAGCTTCGTAATGCATGTCTTTAGTACGAATCTGAAACTCTACAGGAACACCTAAGATAAGTACCGTTATATGAATAGACTGGTACTTTTTCCCAGGTTTTGGTTTTTGAATATAATCCTTTTGTTCGATTACTTCAAAACCTTTTTCTTCCAAAAATGCAATGAGGTGCGCTTGAAGGGTGTAACAGTATTTAATACGTTCCTTTTCAGAGCAAACCTTTGCTGTTTTGTCTACAATTAGACGAAAACCATGAAAATCCTTCAAAGGATTTTTTTTCTCAATAGCGTACAAAAGCTCTTTCAAATAGTGATTAGCTTTCAGCGTTTCTTTTTCAGAAAACTGTTTAAAATCACCTATTTTTTGGAAGTCGGTGATGACATTTTTTAATGCTTTTGTCATGACAAGTTTGTAAAGGATTTTTGCAGTAACACTCCGAAATCCTTTTTCTCTGCCTTTACAAAATAGAACTAAAAAATCATTATAATACTCGACTTCGTCTAAGAACTCGTGCATCAGCGAGTTGAGAAAATTTTTTGTTTTGGTGTTTGTGTAATTTTGCAAGAATGTTAAGATGCTATTGGCATGGTATTTGTCTGATTGATGACCCTCAAGAGTAGAGGACGCATACAAGAGTCTGGCGTTTTCCCGGCAGATGCATTGTACGGAATCGTTGTTGAGCGCTGCATATTCCAAAAAACGATTCTTATAATAAGTTGGAGAACAAATCTCCTGACAAAAATAATTGAAAGTTCTTTCTACTACTTTGTCTACAGTTAGATTTACGTTATTTGGTGTCATAATATCATCCTCTTTCTTTCTTAGCCCGCATTGGGCGATATTTTTTATTTTCAATGTACATACTTACTCTCATTATACCATATTTTACATAAAAAGTCAAACTGAACACAAAAATATGTTCGATTGATAGTATAAAAAATCCTTTTTTGGGAAATACTACTTCAAAAAGGAGATAAAAAAATGGAAAATAATAATTCAATTTGGAAAAAAGAAGGACAGAATAATCGAAAATTTCGAACCTTAGAACAAGATATAGAAACCGATGTATGTGTGATTGGTGGTGGAATTGCTGGAATGTCGGTTGCTTATTATTTGGCAAAAGAGGGAAAAAAAGTAGCGGTTTTGGAAAAGGACAGAATTTGTTCTAAAACAAGTGGTGGTACAACAGGGAAAATTACCAGTCAACATCACTTATTTTATAATTATTTAATTCAATCGCAAAACAAGGATTTTGCAAAAAAATACTTAAAAGCAAATGAAGAAGCCATTCAAAATATCGAAAAAATTATCCAAACTGAAAAAATCGATTGCGATTTTGAACGAAAAAGTGCTTTTGTTTGGACAAAGAATTTGGATAAATTGCAAATGATAAAAGCCGAAGTAGATAGCGTCAAATCACTTGGTAAAAATCCTAAATTTACGAATGAAATTGAAATTTTGGGCAAAATTGAAGGTGCCATTGAATTTGAAAATCAGGCGCAATTTCATCCTGTGAAATATGTCAATGGTTTGGCAAAAGCGATTTTAGAAAATGGTGGAGAAATTTTTGAAAATACAAAAGTGATAGAGTATCAAAAAAGAGATAAGGAATTTACGGTTTTGGCAGAAGCAGAAGGAAATACCAAGCAAGTAAAGGCGAAATATGTGGTGGTTTGTACGAGGTATCCGATTTTTAATGTGCCAGGATTTTATTTTTTAAAGATGTATCAAGAATTGGAATATGGAATTGCGATAAAAACGGATACGAAATTAAGGGGAATGTATGTGTCTGTTGAAGTTCCGACGATTTCGTTTCGTGATTATGAAGAAAACGGAGAAAACTATATTTTAATTGTAGGAAATGGTCATAAAACAGGTGAAAAAACGGAAGAGAATGGATTTGAAGTGTTGGAAAATTTTGCGAAGACGTATTTTCCGGATAAAGAAATTGTCTATCGCTGGAATGCAGAAGACACAATTGGCTTGGATAAAATTCCTTATATTGGAGAATATTCCGAAGTGCGAGAAAATATGTATGTAGCAACAGGTTTCAAAAAATGGGGGATGACAAGTTCCAATGTTGCAGCAAATTTGATTACCGATAAAATTATGGGGCGTAAAAGCCAATATGAGGAAATTTTCAATAGCACGAGATTAGAGGCAATTAAAAATCATGAAGAAATGAAAAATATGCTAAAAGAAGTTGGAGAATCGGTAATTATGCCAAGATTAAAGGGTGAAAAAGGCAAGAAATATTGTGCCCATTTGGGCTGTGAAGTAACATGGAATGATGTGACAAAAACATGGGATTGTCCTTGCCACGGAAGTCGTTATGAGCCAGACGGAAAATTGGTTGAAGGACCAAGTGTTCACGATTTGAATTAGAGTGAAATTTCTTTGCCTTTTAAATAAGATAAAATTCCGCTATCGGTTGTAAAATTAAATTTTAATTGAAAACTACAAAGCATTTGTGTGGATTTTTTAAATTTTTTATTGATTTCATTTTTTCCATATTTTCCGTCTCCAATAATGGGGTGTCCAATGTGTGCCAAATGGGCGCGAATTTGATGCGTTTTTCCTGTGTGAAGAAGAATGTCCAGCTCGCTTGTATTATTGAGCTTATTTTCTGAAAGAACGGTATATTCAGTTATAATTTTCATGTAATTTTTTTTTGGAACATCGGAAAGATAAACCAAACTTTTTTTGCTATCTTTAAAAAGATAGGCAGTTAAGATTTCGTGTTTTTTGGGAAAAGAACCAATAACAGTTGCTTTATAATGTTTTTCAATTTCGTGATTTTTAAACTTTTGGAGTAAAATTTGAAGTGCGGTTTCATTTTTGGCATATAAAATTAACCCAGTTGTATTGCGGTCTAGGCGATGGCAAGGTTCTAAGTTAGTACCGAATTGATTTTTGACAAGGGTCGTAAACGTTGCTTCCGAATGCGCATTTTCGGTTATGGCGATACCAGATGGTTTGTTTAAAACAAGAATATTTTCATCTTCGTAAACCACATCTAGCAAATGAGAAAAACCAAAAAGCAATTCGTCTACGATAAAAATTGTGATTTTGTCATTTTCCTGAAGAAGCACATTTTCAGAGATTCGTTTTCCATTTAGACGAATATCTTTTTGACGAAGTGCTTTGTATAACGTATTTGGCTTTAAATTTGGAAAGGTATTTAACAAAAACGTATTTAATTTTTTTTCATGATATTTTTTGGTTACAATAATTTCTTTCATATTAATATTATACTGGAATCAAGCACAAAAATCAAGGTTAGTTGTAGATAAGATATGAAAAAATAAAATTTATTTGCAAAAAAGCGTTACAAATTGTTCAAGATGTGATATAATAATCGATAAATAAAATTAAAAGAGGTAAAATCATGAATCCACTCATAAAAACAATGCCGAATGTAAAAAAATTTAATGAATATATGTTTGATGTTAAAACTGGCAAAACGCCGATTATGCTGTCAGGCCTGACCGATATGGGAAAGGTTCATTTAGCGTATGCGACAAGATTTTATAGTGAAAAACCAATTTGTATTATAACTTACAATGAACTCCAAGCCAAAAAGATGATGAAAGATTTGGCTTTTTTTGGCGAGAAGATAGAATATTTTCCGAAAAGGGAAATTATTACATTTGACTATGTAGCAGAAAGTAAAGATGAACTTTTTGAGAGAATTGCTGTTTTGAATCATGTTCAAAAACAGGAAACAAAAATAATAATTACAACCATTGAAGCGGTTATGCAAAAAATGATTACCAAAGAGAAATTATATCAATTTGTAATGAATTTAAAAACAGGTGATACGATTCAGCTAAATGAATTAAAAGAAAGGCTAGTTTCTCTTCGGATATGAACGATACGATTTAATTGAAGGAAAAGGTCAATTTAGTGTTCGTGGCGGAATTGTTGATATTGCGATTTCGGCAACGACAGGAATTCGAATTGAATTTTGGGGAGACGAAATTGATTCCATCAGAAAATTCAGTATTATGAGTCAAAGAACTACAGAAATGCTGAAAATGGCAGAAATTTTCCCAGCATATGAATTTTTATTAGAATCAGACCTTGCTACCATTTGTGAAAGAATTGAAAGTAAATCATATCCTAAATCGATTTATGAAAAAGTAGCAGAGGATATTCAGCAAATTAAAAATGGAGATTACATTCATAAAATTGACAAATATTTTGATTCGTTTTATGAACAAACCAACACAGTATTGGATTATTTAGCAGAGGATTTTATAATATGTTTAGATGAAGTTCAAAAAATTAAAAGTAGAGCAGAAGCAATTGCAAAAGATAACCAAAATCTAATACAAGAATTAATTGAAAAAAACAAAATTGTCCCAACAGGATTTGTCACACAGCAGGATTATCTGGATTTTTGTGACAAAATCAAAACCAAACAAACGATTTATTTAGAAAAACAAGATATTGGTTTTGTGGATAAACAAAGTATGCATGCAAAAAGAAACGGATATAGCTTTAGCTATAGGGAGGTCAACTTTTTTCGTAGTTCAATGGATTTACTGTTTCAGAAATTACAAAAAGCAATGGCAAGCACAAAACAAACAGTAATCCTACGGCGGAAACGTCGATAGTTGTGAAAAGTTATCAGAAATATTAGGCGAAAAGGAAATTTCGAGTAATATATTAAAATCAGAAAATGATGAACTCATGTTAGGAACTGTCAATGTCCTACCAGGAGCTTTTTCTGCTGGATTTGAGTGCGATGATTTTGAATTGCTTGTTTTGTCAACCAGTGAAGTATTTGAAGTAAAGGCTAAGCGTAGAAAAAGTTCATCAGCCTTTAAGGAAGGCGAAAAAATTGTTTTTGCAGATTTAAAAGAAAATGATTTTGTGGTTCACAAAACGCACGGAATTGGTCAATACATTGGAGTAAATACGATAAAAGCCGATGGTGTTACAAAAGATTATATCAAGCTCAAATATAAAGGGGATGATATTTTATATGTTCCCACAGATTCTTTGGACAATGTCCGAAAATATATTGGACCAGAAATTACGAATTTAAGTTTGAATAAATTGGGGTCAAATGAGTGGAAACGAGCTAAAGAAAAAGTTAAGAAAAATTTACGAGAAGTGGCAGAAGAACTTATTAAATTATATGCTAAAAGGCAGAAAATGCAAGGATTTGCTTTTGCTAAAGATACACCTTGGCAATATGAATTTGAAGAAAATTTCGAATATACAGAAACAGAAGACCAATTGCGTTGTATTGAAGAAATCAAAAAAGACATGGAAAGTGCACGTCCAATGGACAGACTTTTATGTGGTGATGTAGGATATGGCAAAACAGAAGTGGCAATCCGAGCTGCCTTTAAATCTTGTATGGATCAAAGACAAGTTGCCTATTTGGTACCAACTACGATTTTGGCAGAACAGCAGTATGTAAACTTTAAAGAAAGATTGAAAGAATATCCCATTAAAGTAGCTGGTTTAAGTCGTTTTAGAACAGCCAAAGAGCAAAAAGAAATATTACAGAAATTAAAAACGGGTGAAATTGATGTAGTGGTTGGAACGCATCGATTATTAAGTAAAGATGTCCAATTTAAAAATTTAGGGTTATTGATTATTGATGAAGAACATCGATTTGGTGTAAAGGCGAAAGAAACGATTAAACAGATGAAAGAAAGCATTGATGTTTTAACAATGACTGCTACGCCAATTCCAAGAACACTTCACATGTCAGTTGTTGGAATGCGTGATATGTCAGTAATTTATGAACCGCCACAAAATCGAAAACCAGTGCGAACGTATGTGTTAGAATATGATGTAGAAGTGATTCGAGAGGCGATTTTGAAAGAATTAGAGCGAGGGGGACAGGTGTTTTATTTATACAATAATGTGCAAAATATTGTTAAAAAGGCAAGCGATATTTCAAATTTAGTACCAGAAGCCAAAGTGGATTTTGCACATGGACAAATGAGTGGTTCAGAGTTAGAAAATATTATGCAAGACTTTGTTGACAAAAAGACAAATGTACTGGTTTGTACCACGATTTTGGAATCTGGAATTGATATTCCCAATGCCAATACCATTATTGTAGAAAATGCAGATTGTCTGGGATTGGCGCAATTGTATCAAATTCGTGGACGTGTGGGACGTTCTGAAACGCAAGCGTATGCTTATATTACGTATCGCCGAGATAAAATGCTTTCTGAAGAGGCAGATAAACGATTAAAAGCCATAAAGGAATTTACTGAATTTGGTTCAGGCTTTAAAATTGCGATGCGTGATTTGGAAATTCGCGGTGCAGGAAGTATTATGGGAGAAATTCAACATGGTCATTTGGAACAAGTTGGGTATGATATGTATTGTAAATTGTTGGATGAAGTGGTCAAAGAAATGCAAGGGGAAACGTTGGAGGAAGAAATTGAAATTCAAATTGATTTGGATGTTTCGAGTTATATTCCTGACGAATTTATTCCCAATGCTAGTCAAAAAATTGAAATTTACCAAAATATTGCAGGTTGCAAAAAAGAAGAGGATATTCAGGAAGTGGTAGACGAAATCATTGACCGTTATGGAACGGTGCCAAAAGAAATCGAAAATTTGCTAGAAATTGCACGAATTAAAAATTTAGCGCGTGAAAAATTTGTACTAAAAATCAATCAAAGAGGAAATAATATAATATATTATTTTGACGAAAAGAAATTTAAGGTGGAAGTAGTAGAAAAATTGATGAGGATTTATCGAGCAAAAATTAAATTTTCACCGTCGAAAGTGAGTCCATATATTACGGTTAAAGTTTCAAATGATTTTGAAATTTTAAATGAATGTAAAGCATTTTTAGGTTATTTATAAAAAATAGAAAGGAAAATAAAATGTTAATCACAAGCAAGGATAATGATTTAATCAAACATATTCGAAAATTAAAAGAAAAAAAATATCGCGATGAATTTGGTGAATTTATCATAGAAGGTGCTAAAATGATTGAAGAAGCCATTCGTGAAGAAGCACAAATCAAATATATTATAGTTTGCGATGATTGTAAAACCGAAAGTTCTATGACGCAAGAGCAATTATACGATATTGCTAAATATGAATGTATTTATGTTACAGAAAAAATTTTTAGCCTTATCACTGATGTGGTTGCGCCACAGGGCATTATGGCAATTGTAGAAAAGCCAATTAAAAGCGAAAATAAAATTGATTATAAAGCAGATTCCTTTTTGCTTTTGGATAACATCCAAGACCCTGGTAATATGGGAACTATTTTAAGAACAGCAGATAGTTTAAATATGAAACAAATTATTGTTTCACCAGGTACAGCAGATTGTTATAATTCCAAAGTGGTACGTTCCACAATGGGCGCTATTTTTCGAGTGAATGTGATAGAACGCGATTTAGAAAAAGTGATTAAAGAAATGCAAAAACGTGAAATTAAGCTATATGGGACAGATTTGAAGACGAATCAAACAATTTATGATGTTGATTATCATAAAACAGCTGTAATTATTGGGAATGAGGCGAATGGCGTAGCTGAGAATTTGTTAGCATTGGTAGATGAAAAAATTAAAATACCGATGCCAGGCAAAACCGAAAGTCTAAATGCGGCGGTCGCAACTGGAATTATTTTGTATGAAATTCATCGCAGAAATCGAGAATAAGACTTGAAAATAAAGGCAAATTGTGCTATAATGAAAGAAGATACTGGAAGTTTACAAAAAACAGAAAGGAGAATTCCTATGTTATTTTGGATTGTTCTGATTTTATTTTTGAGCTTTGTACTTAAGATATTGCTGCCAGCTATTTTATGGCGGCTCGTAGGAACCATTGTAGATGTCATTTTTATCATTTTTGTGATTGCTGGATTGCGAAAGTTGATAAGTTGGCATGGAATATGGGGAAGCATCAAGATAATTTTCTGGATAAGCTTGATGATTGTTATTTTTTGTTTCATCATCATATTACCAAGTCTTATTTTGATGTTTTGGGGAGTATAGCCAAAAAGCCACCGAGTTTAAGAGAAAACAGGTGGCTTTTTAATTTGCCAAAAGATTTAAAATTTGAGGGTAAATATCAGAAGCGTTTTTATTCCATTGGTTGACAATTTGACGCGCTTGTTCTTTCGAACCAACATAAGTTTCCAATTTAAAAATATCGGTATGATTTTCAATAATTTTACAAGTAACAATAAATTCTTTTTCCGAAATAGGAGTATATTCAGCGGAAATGGAAAATTTATCTTGGATGGAATCAAAATTTTCTTTAAATTGACGATCAATTTTCAATTTTGCGATGCCAGGAATCAAGTCTAAGGTTAAGGCTAAACTTTGGGAACCTGCGTCGGTTAGTTCATATAAATCGAAATTTTGAGTGGATTGTGCAATATAGTGGTCTTCGAGTAAGTCACTTAGGAATTGCTCAAAGTAAAAATAATTAATGTCTGCAACAGCCAGCGTTAATTCTAACAGTTCCTTGTGGGAAAGCGGTTTGTTGGCTTTTTTTAGAATGTATAAAATTAATATTTTATCTTCTGCAAGGGTTGTTGGATGTTCCAAATCGGATTTCAAATTCTAAGCACCTCCTAGATTGTTTTTTTGTATTATATCATAGAAAATCATAAATGTAAAATGAAATTTTGGAATTAGAGAAGAAATTTATCGTCCCTATTTTTAGGGAGCAATAAATTTTTTTGAAAAAATATCACAAAATTGTTGAAATTCTATTAAGATATAGATATAATATATAAAATAAAGTTTAAAGAAATGAAAGGGGAATATTTTGAGAAAATATTTTGGAACAGATGGAATCAGAAGAATTGCTAATTTGGAATTAACACCAGATTTGGTATTTCGTGTCGCAAAAGCAGGAGCGCATGTTTTGACCAAACATTCAAATCATGTACCTACGATTTTAATTGGTCGTGATACAAGAATTTCAGGAACACTAATTGAAAGTGCCATGACAGCTGGCTTTTTAAGCTATGGTGCGAATGTGAAATTACTTGGTGTTATGCCAACACCAGCAGTTGCTTATTTGACTAAAAAACTAAAAGCCGATGCAAGTGTAGTTATTTCTGCTTCACATAATACATTTGAGTTTAATGGAATTAAATATTTTAGCAATCAAGGCATGAAAATTCCAGATGAAATTGAAGAAGAAATCGAGGAAATCATTGATTCAGAGAAATTGTCTACCTTGATGGCGGTGGGAGATAAAATTGGAATTTCGGAAGATAGCAGTAAATATGTAGTAGAATATATTCAATTTTTCAAAGATATTTTTGGCGATGAATTAAGAAATTGTCCGTTGAAAGTAGCCATTGATACTGCCAATGGCGCAACTTCACAAGTAGCAGAAATGGTTTTTACGGAATTGGGAGTTGATTTTGAAATCATCAATCATCATCCAAATGGAGTCAATATTAATGAAAAATGCGGTTCGACATGTTTAGAAACAATTTCAGAATACGTTAAGAAAAACGGATTTGATTTAGGAATTGCCTATGATGGGGATGGTGACCGTTGTTTAGCTGTAGATGAAAATGGCGAAACAATAGATGGAGACATTATTATGGCAATTTTAGCAGAACATTTGAAAGAACAAAATCAGCTAAAACAAAATACCTTAGTGGTTACTGTGATGAGTAATCTCGGCTTAAAAAAATATGGTGAAGCGAATAACATTGACTTGGTTTCAACGAAAGTAGGAGACCGTTACGTTTTAGAAAAAATGCTGAAAAACGGTTATAATCTAGGTGGTGAACAATCAGGGCACGTCATTTTACTAGATTACAATCCAACAGGTGATGGAATGTTGACTTCATTAATGCTGATTCGAGCCATATTACAAAAAAAGAAAAAAGCGTCAGAAATGCGAAAAATTGTGAAAATATATCCACAAGTATTGGTAAATAGCAAAGTTTCCAGTGATAAAAAATATGATTACGAAACCGATGTAGAAATTAAACAAAAAATGGCTGAATTAGAAAAAGAGTTTTCAGGAAATGGCAGAGTTTTGATTCGCCCTTCTGGCACAGAACCAAAAATAAGAATTATGATTGAAGGTGAAAACCAAGAATATATTACACAAAAGGCACAGGAATTAGCGGACTTAATAGAAAAAAAATTAAAATAAAGAGGGAAATTCATGGATAAAAATTATGAACGTAATCCAGAAATAGCAAAATATTTGAAGGAAAATCTGTGGGCAAAATATCAAGAAGTATTTAAAAAATATGAAATAGACGAAACTTTATTGGCACAAATTCAAGTTTGTAATGTGGCAGAATTTATGCAAATTGAGCGTTCCCCAATAACAGAAAATGGAAGAATGGAAGACTTACAAAGAATTTTTGCTGTGGTGGATTCGGAAAAAAATTTAGCAATTATGATTAACACACAAGAAAAAGGAGAAATTCCAGAAGGAGAATTGGGATATTATAACTTAGAAAATCATAACTTTAGGGTTTCTGGGAAAACTAAGGAAAGAATTGTTGAAAGATTAGGAATTGGAGCATTAGAACTGGAAAAACAAGATGAAATTATAGATGCGATTTTTCAAAATTTAGAAGATTTGGAGGAATTGGCAAAATTTGATTTAGCACTTATAATTGAAAAAAAGTTGCCTCAGTTGGAAAAAATAAGGGACCAAAAAATTGATGAAACCAATGAAGAAAATGGAATTCCAAAAGAAAATAGACAGCGTTTAGAAGATAAAACCAAATCGAAAGTTTCAGAGGAAGAACAGAAAAAAGAAGAAGTAAAACAAGCAAATTTGCCAGAACACGTTGTGAAATATTGTATTATGGCTGGAATTACAGTACCCAAAGCAGTAGTTGATACCAAAGCAAGTGAAGCTGCTGATAAAATAGATGAACCAATGATTAATCGAAATGGTGGGTCGGTTACCATTATTAAAGTCAACGATTATGCAAAACAAACCGATAAATATTTGGTTTTTCAAGACGGCAAACTAATTATACCAGGAAATCGTGATGACAAAATCGATAAAGTAATAGGAGCAAGAATGCAAAATTCAAAAAATGGCACCATGATTCAACCACTAGAAATTGATGATGAAGAACAATATTTTGAATATACCGACAGTCAAGGGCTTGTTATTCAAGAAAAATTAGAAGAAAATTTAAAAGTTTCCATTGAAGATTTAGAAAATTATAAACGTGAAGTGCAACAAGAATTGGAAAAAAATTCACAGGAACTTTATAAAATAGAAGAAACACCGTTTTTAAATGATGCTCAAAAGGTGAATTTATATGTTCAAGCAAATGAGCGATTTAATCATAATAATGCACAAATTGCGAAAAAATACAATATTGAGCTAAGCGATGTACAAGCCATCAATTTGGCAATCGATGAAAGAACACAAGGTCAAATCGAACAAGAAACGGAAGAAGACGAAATCGATGATAGAGGTAGACCAAAAGTACCAGGAAAGCGCTATCATGAATAAAAATTAATTTAAAAAAACAAAGGAGGAAATTATGGAAAATGTATTTTTTACATCCAACCCAATAATATTATTAATATTAACGTTAATTACAACAGCGTTAATCATATTAGGAAGGAAATTGGAATTACCCCAATTGCCAATTTTGATTGTTGTTTATAGTTTAGGACTATTGATTTATCATACGATTGGGGTGGATAAATATCCGATGAATACCTCGCCATTTTATTTTTCAATCGCAGCCGATTTGATTTTACTATTTTTAGGATTTATAACCTATTTATGGATTGATGATATTGTGGCAAAAAATAAAAACCTAAAAAGCTATAGTGATGTTCTTTCATGGTTCTGGGACAAGCTATAAAGATAAGAGAGGATGAGAGAAATGGAAAATCAAAAATTCTATGTAACAACCCCCATTTATTACCCAAATGGTAAATTTCATATTGGAACGGCATATACAACAACCTTAGCAGATACCGTCAAACAGTATAAAAAATTAAGAGGTTATGATGCGTATCTTCTAACGGGTTTGGATGAACACGGTCAAAAAATTCAATCCGTTGCCGAAAAAAATGGAAAAACGCCACAAGAGCATGTGGATTTAATGGCAACAGAAGCCAAGAAATTATGGAAATTAATGGAAATTGAATACGACGATTTTATTCGAACCACCGAAGAACGTCACGAAAAAGCTGTGAAAAAAATTGTTAACCAATTTTTAGAAAATGGCGATATTTACAAAGACCAATACGAAGGTTGGTATTGTATGCCTTGTGAAACGTATTTTACGGAAACGCAATTGGTGGATGGGAAATGTCCGGATTGTGGCAGAGAAGTGAAAAAAATGAAGGAAGAATCCTACTTTTTTAATATGAAAAAATATCAAGAACGTTTGATTGCGTTTTACGATAAAAATCCTGATTTTATTCAACCTGCATTTCGCAAAAACGAAATATTTGGCAATTTCATTAAACCTGGTTTGGAAGATTTATGTATTAGCCGAACGACTTTTGATTGGGGAATTAAAATGCCAAATGACCCAAAACATGTTTTATATGTTTGGGTAGATGCCTTAACCAACTATATTACAGCACTTGGCTATTTATCAGAAGATGATGCATTATTTCAAAAATATTGGCCAGCGGATTTTCAAATTGTGGGAAAAGATATTATCCGATTTCATGGTATTTATTGGCCAATTTTCTTAATGGCATTGGGATTGGAAATGCCAAAACAAATTTATGCGCATGGCTATATTGTGATGAAAGATGGGAAAATGTCAAAATCCAAAGGAAATGTCATTTATCCAGAAACTTTAATTGAACGTTATGGATTAGACGCTACAAAATATTATTTGTTAAGAGAATTGTCTTTTGGACAAGATTCGATGTTCACACCAGAATCTTTTATTGAACGATTCAATTATGATTTGTGTAATGATTTAGGAAATCTTTTAAATCGAACCATTGGAATGGTCAACAAATATTTTAATGGAAAAATTGTAGCCGATGTATCTGTTGAAAATGAGCTAGAGAAAACACTACATGAATATACAAAATCACAAATCAAAATGATTGAAAATAAAATGGACGAATACAAAGTATGTGAAGCGATTCCAGAAATTTGGAATGTGATTGCTAGAACCAATAAATACATTGATGAAACAGCGCCTTGGACTTTAGCAAAAGAAGAACAAACCGAACGTTTGGCGGTTGTGATGTATCATTTGGTAGAAAGTTTGAGAAAAATTGCGATTTTGATTAGACCATTTATGAAAAATACATCAGATAGCATCTTCCATCAATTAGGCATCAAAGAAGAAAATTTGAAACAATGGAATACACTAAAAGAAGAACATGGTTTACCAAATGGCATCAAAGTGATTGAAAAAGGGGAACCTCTTTTTATGAGATTAGACGTAGAAACAGAAATAGAATATATCAAAAATGCGATGAATGTATAGGAGAAAATTATGGGAAAATTATTTGTAATCGATGGAACAGATGGAAGTGGCAAACAAACGCAATTTGAAAAATTACAAAATCGTTTAACAGAAGATAATGTAAAATATAAAGTTGTTTCGTTTCCCAATTATGAAAGTCCGTCTTCTAGTTTGGTGAAAATGTATTTGTCTGGCGAATTTGGAGAAGATCCAAAACAGATAAGTCCGTATATTGCTTCCACTTTTTATGCAGCAGATCGTTATGCAACGTATAAAAAAGAGTTTGAAGAATATTACCAAAATGGCGGAATTATACTAGCTGACCGTTATACAACCGCCAATATGGTTCACCAAGCAGGGAAAATAGAAAAAGAAGAAGAAAGAGAAAAATTCATCAATTGGTTATTTGATTTGGAATTTAATTTATATGGCATTCCAAAACCAACCGAAGTTTTTTTCTTAAACATGCCAACGGCAATTGCGCAAGAATTAATGAAAAACAGAGAAAATAAATTTTCACATACCCAAGAAAAAGATATTCACGAAAGAAATAGTAAACACTTAGAAGAAAGCTATAGAGCCGCTTGTAGCGTTTCCCAGAAATATGGCTGGTATGAAATCGAGTGTGCTCCAAATGGAAAGTTAAAAACAGTAGAAGAAATTCATGAAGAAATTTATAAAGAAGTAAAGAGGTCTATCGTTTAAGTGAGTAATCGAATTGGTTTTTTTGGTGGATGTTTTAATCCTGTTACAAATGCGCATTTAGAGTTGATTAAGCAAGTAATAGAAAAAGAAAATTTAGAAAAAGTTTATTTTGTGCCAATGGGAGATTTGTATGAAAAGAAAGATTTAATTGCTTTAGAGCATCGAATCAGAATGCTAGAATTGGCATTTGAAGTAGAAGAGAAAATGGAAATTTTAAATATTTCCAACCAAGACAGAAAAATGTGTGCAATTGATACATTTCAAATCATTGATAAAACATTTCCAAATGCAGAAAGATTTTTTATCATGGGGAGCGATAATTATCATCAAATGAGTCAATGGAAAAATGCAGAAGAATTGTTGAAAAAATATCATTATATTGTATTAGACAGAGAAAAAGGCGATTTAAAAAATATTAGTTCTAGTAAAATAAGAGAAAAAATAAAAAAAGGGGAAGCAATCGAAGATTTAATTCCAAAGCAAATTATAAACTATATTAGACAAAAGAATTTATATAAATAAAGGGGAACAAATGAGGGGAAAAATTGTTAATTTATGTATCGGAAGTATGAATATCCTTTTTGGCGTACTTTTGCTAGCCTATACGTTATACATACCCAAAGAAGTAATTGAATTTACTGTGCAAGAGCTGTTTGTAACAGATATTTTATTAAAAGCAATCTTTGTGTTACTAACCATTATAGTAGCAATTGACGTGTTTCAATATCGCAACAATCGAGATAACAGCAAAATGAAAACAGGTTACTTATTGGGTTTTTTTGTTTTGAGTTTTTGGTTCATCCAAAAACCTGCCATTGCTGGTTTTTCAATTATTTCTGGGATAATCATTATTTTTCAAACCATCAAAGATACAGCCATTGATGTAGACAGTACCACAGCAATTTCCATTGCATTATTCATCATACTAGCCATCATGCTAGCGATTGGTACGACTTTTTTGTACCGAAATATAGGTCAATCCATTAAAAATAAAGCTAATAAAGATACCCAAAAATATACTTCTGATTATTTTAAATACATCACAGAATTAGATATAACCGATGCTTATATCAATATAAAAAAAGATGGAAAATATGGTTACATCAATCAAAAAGGGGAAATTGTAATTGATTTTATGTACGATTATGCGAGTCCCTTTGTTAAAATAACAGTGTACAATAAGGATTTTGAAGTTGCTTTAGTTTGTCAAGATGGAACTTCTAAAATTATTCTGAAAAATCAAAGACAAGTGATGTCCTATCGTTCTGAATCTGCAGAGGATAACTATGAAGCTAAATTCAAAGAATTGGAAGACATTTACAAAAATACACTAGGACAAGGTGGACAAATGCAAACCGAAATCAAAAAAATAACCGATAGTATGCAAAGAGCACCAAGGTACGAAGAAGTGTCAGACGAATACACCTATCGATACGATTACAATGACACATATGACATCATCATTACCCAATCCAATTTAGGATTAGGTGACAAATTTGAATTGGCAAAAAAGGAAAATTTGAACCTTCGCGTTCCTTTAAATTGTGGAAATTTAGATTATGATGAAGAATATGTCTATTTATATCGTGATGGCACGATTCCATTTTTTACTACAAAATCCAAAGAACAAGGCTGGTTCACAGCATATGGCAAAAAAAATACCATGACAGGAAAAGCACAAATTTTGGATTTTATAGATAATAAAATATTAATCCGAAACTATAATAATAAAACAATTTATTTTATCAATAAACAAGGCGATATTTTGTCCGATGTTTACCAAGACATGTATGTTGCAAAAGAGCATTATATCGTCAAAAAGGAAAATGAAAAGTATGCTGTTATCAATCAGGAGTTTCAGCCTATTTTCGAACAAGAATACGATGTAATCGATCCGTATTTGTCAGATTATGGCATGTATATTTGTGCCAACACAAACGAAGCCATTGATTTTAATGATTATGGATTTGCCAAAATAAATTGGAAATTGGTTAACACACAAGGACAAGTCATGTTGGACAATATTGAGCAAATTTATGGAAATTATTACCAAATTTCAAACGATAAAACGATTCCATATGTTACAAGATACGAAGAATTTTTAGAAAAATTGAAAGATATTGATTTTCATTTTGTCGGAGATAAATTTTATAGTGACTATGAAAAATAATAGCCAAATTCCCAGTTTAAAAATTGAAAAAAAGTTTATACTATAAATAAGAAGCAAAAATGGATAAGACAGAAAATAAAAATCATGGAGGATAATAGTATGAATGATAAAAATCAAAAAATTAATTGTACAGTAGAAAGCTGTAAATATAATAATTGTAATCACAATATCTGTGAATTAAACCAAATTAAAGTTCAGGCATGCCCTGATTGTCAAGATGGAAGAGCACAAGATGAATCCATGTGTGGAAGTTATAGTTGTAAATGTCATGAGTAAAAAGTGGTCTGTAATCAGTTAACTGGTTACAGATTTTTTATGCAATAAAAAAGAGCTTTACATCGATGATTCTAGGTAATAAAAAGCGTGAGGACTAAAATAAGCAACTTTATTTTAATTTTGATGATAAATGACTAAAAAGTAAAATAAATCAATTTAACGTATTTTTCTGGATTTTTTAGAGGCATAAAAATGCATAGGCTCAGAAAACAAACTTTTTGACAAAGCGTTTAAAGCCACAAGAACAAGTTTAAAAATCAGAAGTATACATAACACACAAGAAGAAAGGAAAAAGGCTTAAAATGAATTTTAGGTATTTTTAAAGAAATTTCTAATTTTGTATATAATGATTGACAAATTATGTAAAATGTGATAAAAATAAAATATTGTTTTTTGGAAAAAAAGAGCAGGAGGAAATCTATGAGAAAAGAAGTAGAAGAAAGGCTTCGGGGACAGTTTGGAGGATATTTTGAAGGACTCCAAAAGCTCCAGGAAAAGGAACGATTGAGATATGAACAAGAAAAGCAAGCCCAAAAGATTCTGTCAGCTGTTGCAAAAATATTGAAGTTAGGTTTGAAAGTGGACTATTACCAAACCAAAGAAGGGTTTCAGATTTTTGAAAATCTAGATGATAACTTTGATTTTTGCTATATTCCTTATAAAGACAGTAAGTCTTATCAGGAAACACCAGCAATGTATCAGTTGCATAAAGCAATAAAAGAAATTCCCTACAGTCAGGAAGTATTAAAGCAGATAAAGGATTTTCTTTCCAAGGAAAAAGGGTTTAAAAAATGTAAATATTTAACCGATAATACATTGCAAGTAGAATTCAAAAAAGTATCCAATCAAAAATAAAAATTTTTAGCTCTGTCTGAAAAATTGGGAAGACAGAGCTTTTTACAGAAACAGACAGAAAAAACCAACCTTCGACAAAGTCTTACAAAAAAATATATAAATCCTGAAAACGCTGTCGAAAATAGACGTTCAAAACTTAAAAAAATTGCTTGTCTGCTATAGACAGAAAGAAAATTTTGCGGTAAGATTAAATTGTTCAAAAAATTAAGCAAGAAAGAACAGATGAAAATTTCATGCTTAAAAACACAAGAAAAATTAAAATAATAGGAGGAAAAAATGGAAGTTTTAAAAATTTCATCAAAATCAAATCCAAATTCAGTGGCAGGAGCAATTGCTGGATTGGTAAAAGAAAGTACGAGAGCAGAAATGCAGGCAATAGGAGCAGGAGCATTAAATCAGGCGATTAAGGCAGTAGCGATTGCAAGAGGTTTTGTAGCACCAGCAGGAGTGGATTTAGTTTGTATTCCAGCGTTTGCAGAAGTGGAAGTAGAAGGCGAGGACCGAACAGGGATTAAATTGATTGTAGAGTCAAGAAAATAAAATGAGAATAGATAAATTGACGGTAAATAACTATCGTCAGTTTTTTTATGTAAAAAGGATTTCTTGTGAATTTTGTGTGTATTTGTTGCAATTGAGAAACAAGGTGTGATACAATAGAAAAAATTTAATAAAAGGAGTTATTATGAAGAATTTGCTTGGCATAATGATTTCATTTGTTTACATTGGTATTTTAATGCTATCTGCCAAATATTTTGAAAAATTCGATAAAGAAGCAAGCCGAAAATTTATTCACATTTTATTATCCAATTGGTGGCTGATTGCGATGGCGTTTTTTGACCGTTTGATATTTGCCATGATTCCACCGATTGCGTTTGTTGTGATTAATTTTTTATCGTATCGTGGAAATTTAATCAAAGTCATGGAACGCGAGGAAGAACAAAAAGACGGTTTAGGAACGGTTTATTTTGCGTTTTCCCTTATTCCGTTGGTAATTTTATCCTATGGTTTGACGAATAATCGATTGATTGGGTTAGTTGGATTTTTTGTCATGTGCTATGGAGATGGATTTGCTGCCATTGCAGGAAAAGCAATAAAAAGTAAAGAATATAAAATATTGGGTGCCAACAAAACAATTGCTGGTTCCAGCGTGATGTTGATGACATCTTTTATCATCACGTTTTGTGTTTTTTCATATTGTAATATAGAACTATTTTGGCTAAAAGCAATTGGCGTATCTATAATAGCTACTATTTTAGAAGCCATTTCTGCAAAAGGAACGGATAATATAACGGTTCCAGTTGTAACAAGTTTGTTAACTTATTTTATAATATAAAGGGGAGAATGCATGTTAGAAAAAGTAAATTATCCAGAGGATTTACGAAAATTAAATTTGCAACAAAAGAAACAATTAGCCCAAGAATTACGTGAAAAAATGATTCAAACAGTCTCAAATACTGGTGGACATTTAGCTTCCAATCTTGGCGTGGTAGAATTGACCATTGCGCTTCATGCGATATTTAACACACCCATTGACAAAATTATTTGGGATGTGGGACATCAAACGTATGTACATAAAATGCTAACTGGCAGAAAAGAAAAATTACATACATTAAGACAAATGAATGGATTAGCTGGATTTCCAAAAGTGACAGAAAGTATTTATGATTGTTTTAATACAGGTCATAGCAGCACTTCGATTTCGGTTGCATTGGGAATGGCAAGAGCAAGAGATATTAAGGAGGAAAATCACAAAATTGTGGCTGTGATTGGCGATGGTGCCTTAACAGGTGGGATGGCATTAGAGGCTTTAAATGATGTAGGAAGTAGCAATACGAATATGTTAGTCATTTTAAATGATAACGAAATGAGCATTTCCAAAAATGTGGGAGGCATTTCGATGTTACTTTCCAAGCTAAGAACGAAAGGTCTATATACCAACGTAAATGGCAAAGGAAAACGAACCATTAATAAAATACCAGTTGTTGGCGAAGAAGTTGTAAAATTAGTTCAAAAAGCAAAACGTGGAATCAAACAATTTGTGATTCCTAAAATGTATTTTGAAGATATTGGCTTTCGCTATTTAGGACCAGTAGATGGGCATAATTTGGAAGCTTTAGAGAACATTTTTAAAGTTGTGAAAGAACAAAATGGTCCGACATTAGTTCATGTTTTAACCAAAAAAGGCAAAGGTTATAAACCAGCAGAAGATAGTCCAGATGTGTTTCACAGCACATCAAAATTTGATGTTTTAACAGGTGAAAAACTTGGAAAGGCAAAATTTGATTATTCCAAAGTGTTTGGCAATAAATTGGTGGATTTAGCCAAAACAAATCCCAATATTGTAGCTATTACAGCTGCGATGAAAGACGGAACGGGTTTGAGAGCATTTGCCAAAGAATTTTCACAACGATTTTTTGATGTTGGAATTGCAGAACAACATGCGGTTGGCTTAGCAGCAGGACTTGCTAAAGCAGGCATGATTCCAGTTGTTCCAATGTATTCCTCCTTTATTCAAAGAGCCTTTGACCAGTTGGTTCATGATGTTGCAATTTTGAATTTGCCAGTGGTGATTTGTTCGGATAGAAGTGGAATTGTAGGAAATGATGGCGAAACACATCAAGGCTTGCTAGATATGGCATTTACCAATATTATTCCGAATTTTACGATTATGGCACCAAAGGATTTTTCGGAATTGGAAAATATGTTGGAATTTGCGGTAAACTTAAAAAGACCAGTATTGATTCGTTATCCGAGAGGAGCAGAGGAAATTCATTTTGAGGCGCAAGAAAAAATCGAATTGGGAAAATGTGAAATATTACAAAAGGGAAAAGAAATTTGCTTAATTGGAATTGGAAAATTTGTAGCAAAAGCTTATCGTATAGCGGACCGATTAAAAGAAGAAGGAATCGAAGCGAGTGTTTTGAATGCGCGATTTTTAAAACCACTTGATGAAGAGACACTATTCGAATTTATGAAAAAATCGCAGATAACGATTACGTTAGAAGATGCTAGCTTGAAATGTGGTTTGGGAAGCGAAATCGAACGAATGGCTTTTGAGCAAAACTTAAATTGTGAAATTCTCAAAATAGGGTATCCAGATGAATTTATCAAACATGGAACTTGCCAAGAAATTGAGCAGGAATATGGTTTGGAGGAAGAAACAATTTTGCAAAAAATACGAGAAATAAAAGCGTTAAGAAGAGGGAATCGATGTTTAAAAATAGTAGAAAAGACGTCCCAGAAGGGGAAAATGCAAGAAAATTATTAGAGGCAAAAATAGAAGATAAGCATCAATTTGCCGTTTCAAAAAATAAAATAACCAATACTGATTTTTTGAATCTTTCTGAAAAAATAGTAGCAGAACAATTTTTGAGAGAAAGGAAGATGAAAAATTATTTATTTTTAGGAGGAAATGGCGCCTATTCAGAAAGAGTGATTTTGCTGTTTTATCCAGAAAAATTTTCGTTGGAAATGGTGGAAAAAAATTATGCCAATATCCTTTGTGGGATTCGAATTATTTTGCCAAAAGATTTGCATTATGAGCATAGAAATTATTTAAGTGGAATTTTGAAATTAGGAATAAAGCGTGAGAAAATTGGCGATATTCTAGTTAGAGAAACAGGGGCGGATGTGATTGTTTTAAAAGAAGTGTCCGATTTTTTATCAACGAATTTACCAAGCTTAACACGATTCCAAAAAGCAAGATTTGATTGTATTTCAATGCAGGAAATAGAAACCAAAGAACCAGAATTTGAGGAACGTACCATTATTGTATCTTCCATGCGATTGGATAATTTTGTGGCAGAATTAGCCAGAACGTCTCGTAGCAAAGCGATGGAGTTGATAAATGAGCAGAGAATTTTTGTGAATCATCAACTAGAAACGAAATTTTCAAAAAAGATAAATTTAGGAGATATTATGAACATAAGAGGAAAAGGGAAATTTATTATTGAAGAAATAGACCATAAAACAAGATCAGAAAAATATGTAATAAAAATAAAGAAATATGGATAAGGAGGAGAAGATATGAAAAAATTAACAGAAGAGACAAAAATGAAAATCGGCAAAATTTTTAGTGCGATTGTGATGATTAGTTTTATTGCGCCAATTGGATTTTTATTTTATAAAATCACAACAACTTCGAATGTTTTAAGTGAAGCGGATATTGATGGGAGAGTTAAAAGTGACTATGTATTAATGTTTTTAGAATGTATTTTGGGAATTTTTGCGCTTATGTTGCCAGGTATGCTTACCCAAAAATTTAAAATTGAAATACCAAGTAAAATTTATTATTTATATGTCTTATTTTTATATTCTGCTATATTTTTAGGAGAAGTGCGAGAATTTTATTATACCATTCCTTACTGGGATACGATTTTACATACACTCAGTGGTGTAATGATTGGACTCATCGGATTTTCTTTGATTGATATTTTAAATAAAGATAATGAACGTGTTACGTTATCGCCATTTTTTGTTGCATTTTTTGCTTTTTCTTTTGCCATTACAGTTGGCGTGATTTGGGAATTTTATGAATTTACATCAGATGGTCTTTTCCGTACCAATATGCAAAAATATAAATTGAGAAATGGAACAGAATTAGTTGGTAGAGATGCTTTACAAGATACCATGGAAGATTTAATTGTGGATGCAATTGGGGCATTTGCAACAAGTGGTATTGGTTATATTTCGTTGAAATATAAAAAAGGGTGGCTTAATGATTTACGTATTAAGATAAGGAGTAAGAAAAATGAATAATCAAATTGAAGAAATTGAATTAGCGAAAAAGGCGATGTTACAGGCGTACGATCCATATACGCATTTTAAGGTGGGAGCTGTTTTGGTAACCAAAAGCGGTAAAAAATATACGGGTTGCAACATTGCCAATCATGGGATTCAATCCATTTGCGCAGAACGCGTGGCGTTTGCAAAAGCGATTTCAGAAGGTGAAAAATCGTTTGAAAGAATTGTAATTGTTGGTGGAG
The DNA here is from genome assembly GCA_948976265.1 of uncultured Clostridia bacterium. GTDB lineage: Bacteria > Bacillota > Clostridia > TANB77 > CAG-508 > Scatovivens. The sequence continues at coordinate 13,766 of CARFUA010000010.1, read as the reverse complement.
AAACGATAGATACACTAGAAGAATGTCTGCCATGTGGATATTGCAGGCAATTTATGAGTGAATTTGTTGCGCAGGATTTTAAAATTGTTACAATAGAAAAAGAGTACACATTGCAGGAATTATTGCCTTATAAATTTAATTTGTAAACGAAAAAGTATATTTTTAAAATTGTGATTTAGCAGTTTTGGAGATATACTTTTTGTCATAAAATCAAATTTCCTTCCATATAATGCACAAGGAGAGTTAGTTTATGATTCGTTTAGCGGTAATTAATTTGAAAACGTTAGTCAAAAGAGTATTGAAAATGATTTTGATTCTTTTGATTTTAGCGATGTTGGTAAAATTTAGTAAAATTGTATATCAGGCGTTGCAAAAATGGGATACCGAAAATTTTGCTTTTCAAAATCCATTGAATATGATTGAAAATAATCTTGTTTTTTCCCAATCTTTTGAAAAAGATACCCAACATAAAACAAGTGAATGGAAGAAAATTTTAGTGGCGGAATTGGCAGTTTTTTCGGGAGCAGAAGAGGAAATTATGGAAAGAGAAAATCAAGAAGAAGTGATTGATTTTCCAGACTTAGGAAATCAACCAATTTCAGAGGAATCAAAGGAAGAAGAAAACATTTCAACACCAGATGTTTCCAATCCAGAAATTGGAAATGTACAAACATCAATTATTGAAGCAAACAACAAAAAAGATGTTTTTACAGATACGTATCAAAATGTAAAGCTCAAAAATGAATCCAAATATCCATTAACCCAAGAAATGTTAACACCCGATATAAAATTTAAAGATACAAAAAATATTGTAATTTATCACACGCATACTTGTGAAAGTTATACACCAACTGAGAGTTCACAGTATGTATCAACAGGAAATTATCGAACGACGGATTTAAATCATTCTGTGGCAAGCGTTGGGACAGAGCTTAGCAAGCATTTAACCAGCAGAGGATATAACGCGATACAGGATACAACCTATCATGATTATCCAGCTTATACAGGTTCCTATACAAGGTCATTGGCTACAGTTCAAAAGTTGCTTTCAGCGCATCCAAGCGTAGATTGTGTATTGGATATTCATCGAGATGCTTTGCGGAAGTAATAGCAATTATGCACCATGCGTTAAAATCGGAGAAGAAACAGCAGCGCAATTGATGTTTGTAATGGGAACCAATGGCGGTGGCCTGGAACATGCTAATTGGAATCAAAACTTGAAATTGGCGATTCGCATTCAGCAAAAAGCCAATGAAATGTATCCAGGATTGTTTAAACCAATGATTTTAAGAAATTCAAGATATAATCAGCAAGTAGCTAGCGGAGCGGCAATTATTGAAGTAGGGGCGACAGGAAATACTTTAGAACAATGCCATACAAGTATGAAATATTTAGCCAATGTAATAGATTGCGTGATGAAAGATTGTGCAGAAGAATAAATTTTGGAAAAACTCTTGTAAAATGATTCAAAAAATGATAATATCTATATAGAAATGAAGATAGGAGTAAATGCAAATGATGAAAAGTAGTAGGGGAATTACTTTAGTAGCGCTAACCATTACCATAATTATCTTATTTATTTTAATCGGTATTGGAATGAGAGTGGCTTTTGCAAGTGTCAATGAAGTAATCGATAATCAATTGACGACAGAATTGGGGATTGTTAGACAAGCGATTGTAGAACGTTATTCACTAGCACAAGCAGTGAATCAGATAAAAGTTCCGAAGGAGTCGGAACCAGTTTCCTTTTGGCTGGGAGAACGAATTGAGCAATTTTCGGAGATTGCTTTATTGGATGAAGCATTAATCAAAGAAGATGTCAGTGCTTTTTATCAAAAAGGCGAGCATTATCAATGCAATTATCAAGAAGATTTTTATTATCGATTAACACCAGAAAACTTGAGTAAAATGGGCGTGGGAGATGTTAAACATACGTATATTGTAAATTATAAAACAGCTGAAGTGTATAATGAAACGAAAAAAGTTACTAGCGATTTTCGTTTGTTATATTTACCATCAACAAAATATCCTACAAACAATACAACAACAGAAGATAAAGTGAATTTTAATGATTGGGATTAAACATATAGGGGTTATGGATATGAATGATATTGCTGAAAAATTGAAGGAAATTGTAAACAAAGATAAGGTTTTTGAAAAAGAACCGATGTCCAAACACACTTCCTTTAAAATAGGGGGAACAGCGGATTATTTTGTAAAAATAGAATCCGAGCTAGAATTAAAACAGGTACTGGAATTGGTACAAAAAGAAAACTTACCGTTCTTTATTTTAGGAAATGGAACCAATTTATTGGTTAGAGATGGTGGAATTCGTGGGGTGGTAATCCAATTTGAACAAAAAAAATATATCCTAAAAGAACAAGAAGATGGTGCCATGATAACAGCCCAAAGTCGGTATGCTACTTGCTAAATTGGCTTTAGTTGCGTTGGAAAACAATTTAACTGGTTTAGAAGGAATGGCTGGTATTCCAGGAACCATTGGTGGAGCTATCAAAATGAATGCAGGTGCTTTTGGGCAAGAGATGAAAGACATTGTAGTATCTTCTAAATGTATGGATAGAAATGGAAGAATTCATGAACTTGGTTTTCAAGAACACAAGTTTGGGTATCGTACCAGTGCTTTTAAAGAAAATGAGTTAATTTTATTGGAAACAACCATTTATTTAAAACGTGGAAAGCAAGAAGAAATTAAGCAAAAAATAGAAGAATATAAAGCGTGCAGAATGCAAAAACAACCATTAGAATTTCCCAATGCAGGCAGTACTTTTAAAAGAAAAGGTGAAATTGTAACAGCAAAGCTGATTGAAGAAGCTGGGTTAAAAGGATATTCGATTGGAGAGGCAGAAGTTTCAAAAAAACATGCAGGATTTATTATCAATAAGGGAAATGCTACAGCAAAAGATGTTTTAGCATTAGTAGAATATGTTCAAAAAAAAGTGAAAGAAAAATTTAATCAAGAGATAGAATTAGAAATGATTGTAATAGGAGAAGAGTAGAAGGGAGAATAAAATGAAATCTTTTTTAGAATGGTTTAAATCAAGTGCAAAGGTAAAAAGATGGATATTTTTAATTGTACTGGGAATCGCGTTAGCTTGTTATGGATTTACATTGATTTTAGTGACAGAGGAAATGAGTTTTCAAGAGTTAGGGCGTGTTATTGCTGTATTTGTGGTTGGCTTTATTTTAATTGTATTGGGGATTATTTTTATTCAAAAAAGAAATTTGGAAATTATTATTGAAGCAAATGATCAAGATTCGGTAAAAGGAAAAAAAGCAAAGGTCAATATAAAATCCTTGATTTTTAACCGAAAAGTGTATGATGAAGGGCCTAAGATTGTTATTATTGGTGGTGGACAAGGTCTTAATACAGTAATAGAAGGATTAAGAAAATACACTAACAATATTACAGCCATTGTGACAATGTCAGATTATGGAAATATTCCAACTGAATCCAGAAAAGCATTGGATACTTTGCCATTAGAAGATATCAAGGGAAGCATTATTGCAATGTCAGATAAAGAAGAATTAATGAGAGAACTGATGCAACTAAATTTCCGAAATGAAAGATTGCATGGTTTAAATTTCGGAGATATTTATTTGACTGCAATGAATGAATTATATGGTAATATTTCAGAAGCAATTCAAAAAAGTACAGAAGTCTTGAATATTAATGGACAAGTGTTGCCAGTCACTTTGGATGAAATTATGATTTGTGCTGAGTTAACAGATGGCACAGTGGTGCAAAAAAAAGATAAAATTCCAGAGGTAGTTTCTGAGAAAGTGGAAGTCATTAATCGAATTTATGTAAGTCCTTCAAATTGCAAACCAGCACCAGGTGTGATTGAAGCCATTCAAGAAGCAGAAGCAATTATCATTGGACCAGGAAGTTTATACACCAATGTTTTGCCTAATTTGTTAGTGAAAAGGGTATCCAAAGCAATCAAAGAAAGCAAGGCAATTAAAATGTACGTTTCCAATATAATGACAGAATTTGGACAAACCGATAATTATACTTTGGCAGATCATATTAAAGCAATTCAAGATCATGTTGGCAAAGGCGTTTTTGATTATTGTTTGGTGGATACAGGAGAAGTGGTTCCAGAATATGTAAGACGTTACAATAAAAAAGGAAGTGAAATTGTAGAAGCCAATATTACAAAAGTAGCTGGTTTGGGCGTTAAGGTTATTCAGAAAGATATTTCTTGTATAAAAAATGACAAAATTAGACATAATTCTGCAATGATTGCTTCTACTGTGATTGAATTAATTTGCAATGAGTTGAGATTTAAAGATCAACAAAATGGTACAGAATTTTTGTTGTTGAATTCTATTTTAAAAGAGGATAAGAAAAATATCAAAAAAGACAAAAAGGTAAACGAGAAAAGCAAAGCAATCACCAAAAAAGCAACCAAAACTGTTGCAGATAAAAAACCAAAAAGAAAAAGCAAATTTAGTGAAAAATATAAAGAAAGAGTAGAATCGATTCAAAATACAGAAGCTAAAATGAAGAAGAATCGAGAAATTGCGAAAGAAATTGAAAGACTAGAGAAAAATAAGCAAGACAAAAAAACGAAAAAGAAGAAAAAACCAAGTATAGACAAAAAATAAAAGTAAATAGGAGAAAATACAAATGAAATTGACAAAAAAGCAGTTAGAACTGAACCAGGCAATTGAAAAGGAGTGGCTTATTACCAATGGTATTGGTGGTTATGCTTCTAGTACAGTAGTTGGAGCCAATACTAGAAGATATCATGGGTTGCTAGTGGCGGCGTTAAAGCCACCAGCAAGGCGACATTTGGTTTTGTCGAAATTGGATGAAAGCATTTTAATGGGAGAGAAAAAATATGATTTATACACAAATGTTTGCCGAAATTACATTTCAGAAGGCTATAAAAATCAAGAAAGTTTCCAACAAGAGGTTTATCCAGAATTTGTTTATAAGGTAGAAAATGTTAAGATTACGAAAAGGATAGCAATGGTATATGGCAAAAATACAGTAGTTATAAATTATACAATAAAAAACAATCAGGGAACCGATATTAAAATGACCATTGCGCCAATTATCCATTTTCGCGATTTTCATGATATGGCAACCAATCGTAACTTTACCTTAAAACAAGAAATTGGTGATATTATTAAAATGGAAGTAGATGAAAATCAACCAATTTATATGAAATGCGATGCTGGGAATTATATTGAACATCAGCAAGATACTTTTTGGAATATGTATTATTGGAAAGAAGAGGAAAGAGGCTTTTTTCCAGAAGAAAATTTGTGTGTTCCAGGAAGATATGAAATTATGATAGAAGCTAAAAAGAAAAAAGAGGTTTCTATTGTGGTTTCGCTAGAGGAAGAGATTCATGAAATAAAAGCAACAGAAGTGTTAGAACAAGAAAAGCAAAGAATGGAGCAACAAGTAAAAGCAACCAAATTATTAACCACAAAATCTAATTTGACTAAGAAGGAAAAAGAAAAAAACGAATTTTTAAAAGATTTAATTTTAGCAACCGATCGATTTATTGTCAAACGTCCAGAATTTAATTTACACTCAATTTTGGCAGGTTTTCCTTGGTTTTTAGATTGGGGACGCGATACATGTATTGCTTTTGAAGGCTTATTATTGATTACAAAACGATACGACATAGCACGTGAAGTTTTATTAACTCTGACACGAGACATACAATGTGGTTTGGTTCCAAATGGATATTCAGAAAACGATAATAAACCTTTATACAATAGTGCAGACAGTTCGTTACTTCTTTTTGAGCAAGTCAATAAATTTGTAAAATATACCAAAGATTATGATTTTGTCAGAGAAAATCTTTATGAAAAATTAAAAGACATCATTGAAAATTACAAAAATGGAATTGATTTGGATGATAACAATATTTATGTTGATGAAGACGGACTTCTTGTATCTGGTACTCCGCAAACCCAAAACACCTGGATGGATGCCAAAATTGGTGATTATGTTGTGACGCCAAGAAATGGAAAAGTAGTAGAATTAAATGCTTTGTGGTACAATGCGCTAAAAACGTTGGAATATTTTGCCAAGAAATTTGATGAAAAAGAAGTAGCCGATACTTACAAAAATATGGCAAAAAAACACAAAAAAGTATTTGAGGAAAAATTTTATCATCCAAGTAAAAAGTCACTCTATGATGTTTTAGGCGATGATAAAATACGACCAAATCAGCTGTTTGCAATTGCGACTACGTATCCAGTATTAGCACCAGCTTCTGCTACAGGCAAAACGATTTTTGAAACTGTCAAAAAGAAATTATTAACCAAATATGGATTGCGTACCTTAGCCAAAGAGGAAAATGGCTATATTCCAGAATATAGTGGAGACAGTTTTAAGCGTGATACAAGTTATCACCAAGGCATTACCTGGGTATGGTTATTGGGCTTATATGCAGATAGTTTAGAAAATATTATAGATAGTGAAAAAGATCGAATTGAAAAAGAAAAATTTATGATAGAGAAGGAAAAATTGATAGAAAATGTATATCAGACATTTCGCAAAGAATTGTATGGCAAAGAATGTATAGGCAGCTTATCCGAAGTATATGATTCAGTGGCTCCTTATAAACCTGGTGGAACGTGTGCGCAAGCTTGGAGTGTATCAGAAATTTTAAAAATTATCAATCGAATGGAAATGGAATAAAAAGGAGGTAAATATGATTTATATTACAATTATAATTGGCTGTTTAATTGGCGCATGGATTGGAATGAATGCACCCGTGATTCCCTATACCTATTCTATCTATTTGTCCATTGCCATTATTGCGGCGTTGGATACTGTTTTTGGGGGAATTGCATCGGTTATCAAAAAAAATTTCGATTTGCAAATTTTTTTATCAGGATTTTTTGGAAATGCAATATTGTCCATGCTATTGACATATTTGGGCGAAAAACTGAATGTAGATATTTATTTGGCAGCAATTTTTGTATTTGTTTGGAGAATGTTTAATAATTTGGGCATTATTCGAAGATACTATATTGAGAAGTGGACAAAAAAAGTACAAACTAAGCTCAAAGAAAACAAACAATAAAAAATAGAATAAATTTGAACCATGCTTGAATAGTTTGATACAGAGTTTTGTAACAAAAATATTACAATTTTATTACAAAAATATTTCAATAAATCTTGACTTTTTTTCAAAAATGTAATATTCTAAGACTACCGATTTTAAAAATGGAGGAATTGTAACTTGGCAATAGGGGATATAATTGTTGGTATCGATATTGGAACCTCTAAGGTAAGTACATTTGTTGGCGAAGTTAATAATTTCAACCAAATTGAGATTATTTGTAACACGACGAGTAAATGCTCAGCCATAAAAAAAGGGACGATTGTAGATGAAGAGGAATTAAGCATAGCCATTGCAAAAACGATTAAAGAAGTAGAAGAAATCTCAAATTTAACCGTCAATTCAGCTTATACGACAATCCCTGGTAAATATATAACAATTGTACAAAACAGTATCGTGAAAGAAGCAAAAGACAAATTTGCAGGCATATCCATAAAAGATGTGGCCTCAGCAATCATACAAGTAAGAGATATCGAAATCCCAGAAGATAAAGTACTAATCGATATAGTACCAGATAAGTTCATACTTGAAGATGGCAAGCCAACAACAGAACCAGTTGGTAAGTTTAGTGCAAAATTTACTTTAACAGCACAAATTATATTGGCAGAAAAGGATTACATGAAGAAACTAACATCCATATTCAAAAAAGCAGGAATTGAGATTGACGGTGTTGTACCAACAGCACTTGCAGAACGAAATTTAGTATTAGACACCAACGAATTAAACGACAATGTGATGATACTGGATATTGGTGCAGGCAACACAGAAATAGGAATTTTTAATGATTCATCGTTCATTTATACTAATACCATTGCTTTAGGAGGAGATAATATTACGAGTGATATTTCCTATGTATTAGGCATATCAACCGAAGAAGCCGATAAACTAAAAAGACAATATGGACTAGCCTTAAAATCCTTTATTGACAATGATAACAATATTGTTTTAAATACCTGCAAAGATGCAGAAAATAAAAACAAAACCATCAAAAGTTCAGAATTAGTTGAAATTATTGAAGCAAGAATTGAAGAAATATTTAGTTTGGTCAACAAAGATATTACGTCACATGGGGCGAAGACGAATATCAATAATGTTATTCTAACAGGAGAAGGAATTGTCAATATCAATAAAAGTGATATGGCAGGTAAAATTATTCTGAATATACCAGTAAAAGTATCGACAGGTCGATTGATTAGCACCGTTAAATCAAGTCATCGTGTTAGCTACGCACTCGTTCGATACATTGCTGCGAGACCATATGCTAAAACAGTTTCAAGTAGTATTGGTACCAAAAAAGAAAAGAATTTAGGAAAGATGATTCTAGAAAAAATTAAAGATTTTTTCTATTCATAAAATAAAATTTAAGGTTTTTAAAAATTTAAAAGGAGGATATACCTTATGATAATGGATAATAATGAGGAGTTAAATTACATGATGGATGGAACTGCAACCATAAAAGTAATAGGGGTTGGAGGAGCAGGAAATAACGCAGTAAACAGAATGATTGAAGCGGGCATAAAAAATGTGGAATTCATTTCTGTAAATACAGATAGACAAGCTCTTAATTTATCAAATGCAAGTTCTAAAATTCAAATTGGAGAAAAACTAACCAGAGGTTTGGGAGCTGGTGCCAATCCAGATATAGGAACACAAGCAGCAGAAGAAAGTCGAGCAGAAATTGCAGAAGTGTTAAAAGGTGCTGATATGGTATTTGTTACAGCTGGAATGGGTGGCGGAACAGGAACAGGCGCTGCTCCAATTGTTGCTGCAACAGCAAAAGAACTTGGAATTTTAACCATTGGTGTTGTCACAAAACCATTTACTTTTGAAGGAAAGAAAAGATTGGCCCAAGCAGAACGTGGAGTTGCCTCTCTAAAAGGAAAAGTGGACACATTAGTAGTGATTCCAAACGACAAATTATTACAAGTCATTGATCGAAAAACTTCTATTGTAGAGGCTTTCAGAATGGCAGATGATGTGTTAAGACAAGGTGTACAAGGTATATCGGACTTAATTTCAATTCCAGGTTTAATCAACTTAGACTTTGCTGATGTTAAAACCATTATGTTAAATCAAGGAATGGCGCATATGGGTGTTGGTAGAGCAAGTGGAGAAAATAGAGCAGAGGATGCTGCCAAAGAAGCTATCCAAAGTCCATTACTAGAAACTTCAATCGAAGGAGCAAAAGGCGTGATTATCAATATCACAGGTGGTTCAGATGTTGGATTACATGAAGCCAATACGGCTGCTGAACTTGTTCAAAGAAATGCAGATCCAGAAGCAAATATCATCTTTGGTACCGTTACAGATGATAGCTTAGGAGATGAAATTCAAATTACAGTTATTGCAACTGGATTTGAGAAAGAAGAAGAGAGAAAAGCAACTACTCAAAATTATGACAATATTGTTGCTGAAGCTTGGAAAAAAAGAAATACCCCACCAACGTCATCTACAACTAGCAATGAAAGTAATTCAAACGAGTTGGATATACCAACATTCCTAAGAAAAAATAAAGGATTAGGAAACAAATAAAATAATTTCATTACATAACATTTTAGTTTTTTAGCAAATAAAAAAGAAAATCATCTATTTTTGTAGATGATTTCTTTTTTTTGCGCCTATAAAATGACAAGTTTTTCAGAAAAAGTGTGTTAAGATAAGGGCAGATGACAAAAGTGAAAGGATTTTAAGTATGAGAATATACTTAGACATTGTATTATTAGAAAATTTTATTATGAATTATATGATTCTATTTTCAACAGCGATTCTTAGTAAATCTAGAGTGCATTATTTAAAAATTGGAATCGCTAGTTTAGTTGCAGGACTTTACAGCATTTTCAATTATTTGTGGAATTTAGGAAATATGCAAAGTTTGTTTATTAAATTTCTGATTTCTATGCTGATTGTGTTGATAGGATTTGAGAGTCGAAAAGGGAAAACAATTTTCAAACAACTGATTCTTTTTTATCTTGTATCCTTTACGTTTGGTGGAATATCATTTATGCTATTGTTTTTGATTAATCCCCAAAACGTTGTTTTTGAAAATGGATTATTGGTAGGAACGTATCCTGTCAAAGTGACAATCATAGGTGGAATCCTTGGGTTTGCTGTGATTAGTATTGTTTCTTATGTAGTAAGAGATAGAATGAAAACAAAATCGATGTTATGTGATTTAGAGATTTTTTATAAAGGTACGTATCAAAAGCTGAAAACAATGATTGATACAGGGAACCTACTAAAAGAACCGATTAGTCAAACCGATGTAATTATTGTCGAAAAAAACAGTTTACGAGGCATGATAGCAGATGATATTTTAGATAATATTGATAATATTATTCAAGGAAAATGGCTTGATTCCAAAGAAGAAATTTATTCTTATAAGTTTAAAGTAATTCCTTTTTCTTCACTTGGAAACGAAAATGGTTTATTAATCGGTTTTAAACCAGATTATATAAAAATTTTAGATGAGGAGGAATGTATTAGAGATGATGTAATGATTGGAATTTATAATGGGAAACTCTGTAAATCCAATTTATATACGAGCTTAATTGGGTTAGAAATTTTCAATACCAGTAAAACGTTACGCGAAGAAAATTTTATAAAATAAAGGAAGGAGGAAAAAAATGAATTTTTTACAAAAAATAAAATCCAAAATAGAGAGGATTTTTAAAAAATATTTCGAGAGGGAGAAACTAGATAAATTTCCGGTATTTTACATTAATGGGAGTCAAACTTTACCACCACCACTTAATGTTTTAGAGGAGGAAAAACTACTCCAAAAACTAACGGAAAATGACACAGAATCCAAAAAAATATTAGTGGAAAGAAATTTGAGATTAGTGGTGTATATTGCCAAAAAATTTGAAAACACGGGATTGGATTTAGAAGATTTAATTTCAATTGGGACAATTGGACTCATGAAAGCAATCAATACATTTAAACCAGATAAAAATATCAAATTAGCAACGTATGCTTCGCGTTGTATCGAAAATGAAATTTTAATGCAATTAAGACGTACCAGTAAAATCAAATCGGAAGTTTCTATTGATGAACCATTGAATAAAGATAGTGATGGAAATGAATTACTACTTTCTGATATTCTAGGAACAGACGAAAATGTCACCTCTAAAAGAATTGAAGAAGAAGTCGACAAAAAGTTGCTTCGCATTGCGATTGAACATTTGAACAATCGCGAAAAAGATATTATGAAATTACGTTTTGGTATTGATTGCGAAGGGGAAGAAAAGACGCAAAAAGAAGTGGCTGATATGATGGGAATTTCGCAAAGTTACATTTCGAGATTGGAAAAGAAAATTATGAAAAAGATGAAGAAGGATATTTTGAGCAAAACGGGATAACAAAACCGTCATCTTAATGGATAGTGTATCCATTGGGATGACGGTTTTGCTGATGAATTTACGGTTTATTTTTGTAACAAAGAAAGGCAAATAGAATAAATAATGCAATCATTACTACAGAAACCACCATTGTAAAAGTTTCAAATTCAGGAAAGTCCTGAGTAACGGAAGATACAATGCCACAAAGGAACATAGAGATTCCAATTAAAAGTGTAATTCGTTCATGTTTCTTTTGTTTCATATTTTTCTCCTTGTTCAAAAAAGTCTTTCGACCACAATTAGTTTCTAGAATTTAATTATGTCATAAGTTAAGAAAATTGTCAAGCGAGCTTTTTCCATTTAACATAAGATTTGACGATTTTCGAAAGTGCGTTTTTCTATTTAAAAATGTATTTTACTATTGTATATTTTCCATAAATACGATATACTATGCTTAATATATTCAGGGAGGAAAAAATATGGAAAAATGTCTTTTATTAGGAAATGGAGCAAGAGAAGCGGTAATTGCAGAGGCGATGAGTCAAAAATATGAATTGTATTCAATTATGCCATATGAAAATCCATCGATTGTGGCATTTGTAAAAAATTCAAAAGGAAAATTTCTAATTGGTTCGCCATTTGATAAAGAGTTGGTAAAGCGTTTTATTCAAGAAAATGACATAAAATACTGTATCATAAGTAGCGATAATTTGCTACAAGAAGGACTTATTGATTTAGCGAAAGAATTGGGACTTAAAACTTTTGGTCCAACCAGTAAAGCCGCTAAAATTGAATGGAGCAAAACGTATGCATTAGAAGTTGTAAAAGAATTAGAACCAAAGATGATAATTCAAAATTTTGAAGTAAATTCAGAGGCTGCGTTAGAAGAAGTTGCCAAAGTGTATTCGGATGAGAATTTTGTTGTGAAGCCAGAAGGTTTAACTGGTGGAAAAGGTGTAAAAGTAGGGGGAATCCATTTTGCTACAAAAGAAGAAGGAATTGCTTATGCTAAAGAATGTTTGAAGCAAAGTGGAAAAGTTATTTTACAAGATAAAGTAAAAGGAAAAGAATTTACGGTTATGTGTCTTACAGATGGTAAAACAGTGATTACATTGCCAACTACATTTGATTATCCTTATCGTTACAATGAAGACAAAGGACCTGGTACAGGAGGAATGGGCTGTATAGGTTTTGCCAATGGTTTACTTCCTTTTTTGACAGAACAAGATATAGAAACGTGTCGTAATCTAATGGAAAAGACCATTCATTTTTTGAATCAGGAATCATTAGAATTTACAGGAATTCTATACGGTGGTTTTTTCAAAACAGAAGAAGGAATTAAGTTTATCGAATTTAATGCTAGGTTTGGCGATCCTGAAGCGATGAATGTTATTAATAGTTTTGAAACACCATTTGCGGATGTTGCAGAAGATGTTTTTAATCGGAAATTTATCGGAAAAAAATTGCCAATTTAATGGAAAAAATAGTTTTTTAGTGTATATTGTGAGCAAAGAATATGCCATTAAATCGAATGTACCACCAGTAGAATTTGTTTTAAATAAAGAAAGGATGGAAGAAAAAGGGGTAAAGGTATATTTTGCAAATAGTAAACAAATTGGTGAAAATCGATATACTTCAGTTAGTAATTCAAGATTATTTGCGATTGAAAAAACAGGAGATAATTTTGAAGAAATTAAGAAACAAGTTTATCAAGTCATAGAAGAAGAGATAGATGATAATTTAGATTATCGAACCGATATTGGAAATATGTATGAGCATTAAACATGTGAAATAGCACAAAAGTGACGTTATACGCATTATGGAAAATTAATAGTTATACGGTGACGTTTGATAAGAACTATTTGGAGAATAACTTATGTAATAATCCGACGCCATTCCTTAGTTCGAGTGGTGCTACCATTAATGATGGAATTTTAAATCGAGATACAATTGACTGTGATGAAGCAATTGCTGGAAAAGCTATAGAAATTACTTTTGATGGTTCGAAGAATGATGGCGGTGTTTGGAATAGCTTTGGAAGTTATACATTGGAACAAGGTCAAAGTTATACCTGGAGTGTATATTTAAAATGTAGTAGAAATTTAAGATTGAAAGTAGGAAATGAAAGATATGGTTCGAAATTCGTAGATGTTACGACGGAATGGCAACGATTTGATTATACTTTTGAAGTTACAGGAAATGTACAAAGCAATAATGCATTTATATTTTATACAGGTTTCGGCACAGGAAACACTTGGAATTCTGGTGATAAACTTTATATTCATTCTGTTCAAATTGCCAAAACCAGTTCGCC
>CARFUA010000009.1:58679-86205 GCA_948976265.1 uncultured Clostridia bacterium | reverse complement strand
GCCGCTCCTCCATTCTTTTGCTTGTGTATCACTTTCACTCTATTATCGCCATCCGAAAATTTATCACAAATTTGTGTGGTAGAAAATGGCTCTTTACGATTTGAAGAAACAGCAGAAGGCTATATTTTGCGTGAAGAAACAATTTTGCAAGGGGAAAATTTCAAAAATGGAATGGCCCAAATTATTTCAGAAGGGCAAAGAGTGGCTAAAAATGATGCAGCATTTCGCTATTATTCAAAAGGAGAAGAAGAAATTTTAAACCAGATGAAAAATTTGGATGATGAAATCAATGTAGCCATAGAGAACAGTGGATTAATGATATTTTTTTCAACCGATATTACTAATTTAGAAGCACAAATTCAAAAAGTAGTGGATTCTATGTATTGTATGAACGATTTGGAAAAAATGCAAGAAAAAAAGGCTGAATTGGATACTTATGTATCCAAAAGAACCAAAATAACAGGAAATTTAAGTCCTGCCAATTCGCATGTGAAATCGTTGATTGAGAAGCGAAATGAATTAGAACAACAATTAAATAATGAATCAGAAGTGATAACAGCACCGTCATCAGGTTTAATTTCTTATCGTGTTGATGGATTGGAAGAAATTTTGCGGTGTGGATGATTTTAGTTATTTGAATACAGAATTGTTAGAATCATTACATACAAAATCTGGAGCAACAATACCAACCCATGTAGAAAAGGGAAAAGTGATTAACAATTTTGAATGTTTTATTGCTTGTGTGATGGATACAGAAAAAGCTTCAGTTGCAAAAGTTGGTGATTCTGTCATGCTTCGCTTGCCTTCTTCGAAAGAAGTTGAAGCAACCATTAAGCATATTACAGAAGAGGAAGAAAGTCGAGTTATTGTATTTCGTATTACAGAATGTGTGGAAGAATTGGTAGAATATCGAGAAATCGCAGTGGATGTAATTTGGTGGAATTATAATGGATTAAAAGTTAGCAATATGGCGATTTTAGAGGAAAATGATATGAGTTATGTCGAAATTAGCAAAGCAGGTTATATTGAAAGAATTTATATCAAAATCTCAAGACAAAATGATACGTATTCTATTGTAAAGAATTACACAGATGAGGAATTGGCAGAATTAGGGTTTAGTGAAGAAGAGATAAAAAACCGTGAAGAATTAAAAGTATATGATGAAATATTGTTGCATTAATATAACAAAAATGTAACAAAACAGACAAAATATTACAGGAATATTAAGATTATGTTACAAATACAAAAAATAGGAAAAAGGTATTGACAATTTTCCAAAAAAGTTAGATACTATAGATATGTTATAACACGAAGGAGAAAAATTTAGGAGGTTAAAAAAGTGTCAGGAACAGCAATTAAAAAATTTATGAATTATTTTTGGGGCGAAGAAGAGCCAGTAGAGGA
Source organism: uncultured Clostridia bacterium (assembly GCA_948976265.1). Classification (GTDB taxonomy): domain Bacteria; phylum Bacillota; class Clostridia; order TANB77; family CAG-508; genus Scatovivens. Next base: position 84,801 of record CARFUA010000009.1, on the reverse strand, counting down.
ATATGATGAGGAATTAGAAAATGTTGATTATGGGGAAGATTATATAGAAGAAGAGGAACCACAAGGTGAAACCTTAAATATCTTCAAACGAAGAAATAAAGTAGTAAGCATTGCGCAACCACAACAAATCAAAATGCAAATTTCAAAACCAACAAGTTTTGAGCAAGCGATTGATATTATTACACAACTTAAAAATAAAAATTCTGTTGTGATTAATCTAGAATATGTTAGTAAAGATGTTGGAAGAAGAATTGTGGATGTTGTAAGTGGTGCTGTCAAAGCATTGGATGGAAATATGGAAAAAGTTTCGAATTCCATATTTGTAATTGCCCCATACAATTATGATATAGAAAATCAATTTTCAAAAGAAAAATTGGATGGAAAATTTTCAGCTTCTTGGATGAAGTAATGAAAGTAGGAGGAAGTGTTATATGTTAACACCGTTAGATATAGAAAACAAAAGATTTACCAAGACAATCAAAGGTTATAACGTAGACGAAGTTGACGATTTCTTAGATCAAGTTACTCTAGAATACGAAAAAATTTATAAAGAAAATGCTGAGTTCAAAAGTAGATTCGAAGAACAAAACAAGGAACTGGAACATTATAAAACAGTAGAACATACCCTACAAAGTACGCTACTTATGGCACAATCAACAGCAGAAGATATTAAAATGATGGCACAAAAACAAGCTGACCAAATTGTTGCAGAAGCAAAAAAAGAAGCACAAAAAATGGTAGAAACCGTTAATCAAGATGAAGTAGAAATTCGCAGAAAAACGGAAGAATTGAAAAAACAATTCGAAGTATATAAAGCTAAAATGGAAGCTTTACTAATATCACAATTGGAATTATTACAGGATAAAGATAGCAATAGCAACAATGAATAAAAAATTGTCTTTATGGCAATTTTTATTGCATAAATCAAAAAAATTTACATAAAAGGGGTGATGGGAAAATAAAGCTGAAAAGTAGAGAAATTAAATAATGAAAAGTTGTTTGATTTCTAAAGTATCAAATGAAAAATAAAATTAAAAAGGAGATTTGAATTATGAAATTCAAAAAATTAATTGTTATTCTTATACTTGCAATACTTTTGGCAACGCAAATTGAATGGAGTGGATTTAGAAGCATGAAATTTGCGACAGGAAGTCAAAGTATGGCAGAAAGTCAAGTAAATGGAACATTCCATTATGATCAATTGACAGAAGAAGCTAAAAAAATATATCAAGCAATGTATAATATGTACACAGAAGGGATTTTCAAAAAAGGAAATCAAAGTTATGACCTTGTAGAAAGAGGTATTTTTACAGAAGATGAAGTGAGAGAATATGAAAATGGAAATGCAACTTTAACAACTGCAATGAATGCTGCAAGATATGCTTTCTATGCAGATTATCCAGGAGTTTTCTATGTAAACTTCCAAAAACTTTCTATTAGAATCACCAAAGATGCAGATAATCACTATCATGCAAACCTTGGTTCAGGAAGATTTGCTAATTACTATATAGAAGGTTTTGAAAATGAAACACAAGTACAAGAAGCAATTGATGCTTTTAATACTACTGTAAATGAAATTGCAGAAAAAGCTAAAAACGTAGAAGTAACCGAAAATCAAAATCAAGTAGTAGAACAAATTAAATTAGTGCATAATGAAATTATCAATAATACAGGTTACAGATTGGAAAGCGATTGTGTACCTGGAAATGAAGGATTCATTTCTACACCTTATGGAGCACTTGTTAAAAAAGAAGCTGTATGTGAAGGTTATGCAAGATCATTGAAAACAATTTTAGATAAAGTTGGAATTAATTCAATCTTAGTACAAGGAACCCACCAATCAGAAGGTGCAGCAGCTGTTCCTCATATGTGGAATTATGTTGAAATTGAAAAAGAAACTGTTGCAAGATCAACTGAAAAAGTTTGGTATGCAATTGATGCTACATTAGATGATCCATTCTTACGTGATACTACAATGGATTCAACAGATCCAGATTTTGTGCCAGGAAGTGATATACAAGAAGGTTTTGAAAACACAAGATATTGCATGGTTGGAGTAGAAACAATGCAAATAGAACACGTTGCTATGGAAACTGTAGAAGCTGCTGGAAATTATACCTTTAAATATCCAGAATTAAGCTTAGAAGATTATGGCGTTGATTTTATAACAAACGTAAATGGTTTATTAGTAAAATTTAAACAAGAAGGAACAGAGACAGAAGAATACAAATCAGGAGACTTTTATATTAGCTATAATAATAAAGGTTATGCAGAAGCAGTTAAAGAAGGAAAATATATATTAATTAAATATCATGAATACAAACCTGGTGATGATGTTTGGATTGAAGGTAAATGGGGATATATGAACCCAGAACTATATGTACCAGGTGCATTTAAAGATTATGAAGATCACCTATATATATCAGTTCCAAATTCAGAATATATGGAATTTGCAGTAACAACATTAGAACCATCAGAAGGATTAGCAGGATACACTTATCAAGGTGATGAAAGTGATTTTGTAGCTGAATCAGGAAAACTATATAACCCAAATGGAACCTATAAAGCTCCTCCATATATAAAATATCAAACACCAGTAGCAACAGCATCACTTACAGTAGGACCTACTTATCATGTTGATGTTACTTATACTGATGATTTAGTATTAGCTGACGGAGCAACAGAAGCTGGTTATAGAATGGAATCAACAGGAGCAACAGGTGTTGCTGAATCAAAAATAGAAAACTTTACTTTTGATGGAAAAAATAGAATAACATTTGATTTGACATTTAGTAAAATGTTTGCAGATGACGATGCTATGTATAGAATTTATATAACAGGTTTAGTAGGGAAAAATAGTAATAAAGAACCAAACTACATCTCTTATGGAGCCTATAATTTAATTGCATGTTCTTATAGTATGAATGCAGCAAAAAGTTGGAATGTATTTGCTAGACCAACACTTCTTGAAAATGCTGATTTATCAATGAATGGCTGGGTAACAAGTGATGGAGAAGCAGTATCAGAGAAGTTAAAAAGTAGAATTGCATTAGTAGCAACAAGAACAACTCAAGCTGAAAAAGAAACAATGGATAATTTAATGGAAGATGAATTAGGTGATAAAGAATTAATTACAAGTCAAACCTATAATATTTCATTAAATGTATGTAAAAAATATGTTGTAAAAACAGGCCATAAACTAAGATTATCTCTTGGATTCCCAGCAGGCTATGGACCAGATGATGCAGGAGTAACGTTTAAAGCATATCACTTTAAAAGAGATGCACAAGATAATGTTATAGGCGTGGAAGAAATTCCTTGTGTTATAACACAATATGGATTAGTTGTTACATGTGATGCTTTCAGCCCATTTGCTATAGCAGTAACAGAAAATGATGGAACAGAAGAACAAGAAAAATCAGTTATTGTATCTGCTTCAGAAGGTGGTCAAGTGGAAGGCGCTAACAGAGATGAAGGAAATATCGTTACTTTAGCAGAAGGTGAATCTGCCACACTTAATATAGTACCAGAAGCTGATTATGAAATTGAATCTGTTACAGTTTGTGGTGACAGCATTGAAGTAACAAACAAAGATACAATGAGTATTACATTAAATTATGATGATATAAAAGATGGAAATCGTATTGTAGATGTAAAATTTGTTGCAAAAGAAGTTGTTCAAAAAGAAGAAGAAAAAGGTGAAACAGTTGTTACACCAAAAGCTACACCAGCAACAATAACAATGCCAGAAACCAAAACAGTAGGAATCAATAAAACATTAAAAATTGAACCAACTGTGACAGAAACACCAGGTGTTCAAACTTACCAATGGTATAAAGATGACAAAAAATTAGAAGGAAAAACAAACAAAGTATTAGAAATTCAAAATATAGCAGAAGAAAATGCAGGAACTTATGTTTTAAAAGTAACAACAACAGTTGATACAGTAAGTGAAGAAGTTGAAAGTGATCCTTGTGTTGTATCAATTGCAAGTTTCACAACTTCTATAGAAAAAGCTAATAATGATACTATTTATGCAGGTGACGAATTTGAAGTAAATGTAGGTATCGATAATTTCAAAAATATTGATAAAGGAATTATAACTTTTTCAGGACAACTAGAATATGATAAAAATGTTTTGGATAAAATAGAAATTAAAGAAAACCAAGAAGGTTGGAATCCAAATACAGTAAACGAAGATAACCTAAAATTTGTAACAGACAGAGATACTTATGCAACAGAAGGTGGAAATGTATTCACGATTAAATTTAAAGCAAAAGATACCATCACAACAGAAACTGCAGCTAAAATTGCTTTGAAAAATATTGTAGCAAGCAATGGTGATATAGATATTACCTCACCAGATGCAGAAATCAATGTTACAGTTTTAAAGAAACTTGAAGATATTACTTCAGATAAATATGAAATTGCAGATACAATGATTTCAAGAATTTTACCAGGTACAACAGTTGACACATTCAAAGGCAATATTGTAACAAATTTAACAATCAAAATAATTGACAAAGATGGAAATGAATTACAAGGAACTGATATAATTCCAACTGATTCAAAATTACAATTAGGAAATAATTTGGAATTTACTTTAGTTGTAACAGGTGATATTCATGCAAATGGTGAAATAACCCCAACCGATCTTGCGCAATTAAAATTACATTTTATTGGAAAAGAATTATTGACAGGTGCTAAATTAAAAGCAGGAGATGTCAATGGTGATGGAGACATTACACCAACTGACCTTGCACAACTTAAATTAGTATTAATTGGGTCAATGACAATTAAATAAGCAAAGGAGAGTTTATGAAAAAAATAGTAAAAATTAGTAGTTTAATTTTATTAAGCATTTTATGTATGATTACAAATGTGTATGCTGCTTCTTGTGATGTCAGTTTACAACCTTCTAGCAATAGTATTGCTAAAGATACTGAATTTTCAGTAAATGTGAATATGTCAAATATTCAAACCGATAATGCAGGAATCATTATTTTTTCAGGAAAATTGGACTATGATAAAAGTCAGTTAACATTATTAGGAATGGAAGGTCAAAATAGTTGGTCTACTCCTTCTTACAATGAAGCAAATGGAATGTTTGCTTGTGATAGAGGTTCACAAAACAAAAGCAATGAAACTATTTTCAAAATGAAATTTAAACTAAATAGCACTGCTACTTCAAATCCTACCATAAAATTAACAAACATTATTGCTTCAGATGGTGCAGATGATATTAAAGCAGCTGATGCGACTAAAACAATTACAATTTCAGGAGGAACAAAACCAATTACACCTCCAGATGACACAGATAATGATGGTGGTGATGTAACAAATCCTCCAACAACTAATACAGTCAATCCTGACCAACCACAAGAACCAAATGCTGGAGCAGATTCAGATCACAGCATCAAAGCCAATACAAGCAAAGACCAAAAAGAAGGCAATGCTATGAAAAAAGGTATTTTACCAAAAGCTGGTGCAACGAATGTAGTAGTAATTGTATTAGGTGCTGTTGGTGTTTTAGCAATCTTCTTCTATATCCGAATGAAAGTATTTGATCGAAACATGAAATAGTTTTTATAAAAATAGTAAAAGCCAGTTTTTAACTGGCTTTTACTATTTTTTTTATTACAATTATGTAATATTTTTTTTACAATATTACAACAATATTAAGTCTTTATTACATTTTGACAAATAGTATTGACTTTTTCCAAAATTGGAATAAAATGTAATTAATAAAATCAAAAATTGTAGGAATAGCCCCTAAAAGAGGAATCAACAATTTTGATAAATGTAATCTATGAGCAAAGAAAGGAGATTGGTGTATTTAAACCAGCTAAACAAACAGATGAGGATAATTAGTGGAAAACATAGAGGAACCAAATTATATACTTTAGAAGGATTAAATACAAGACCAACCTTAGATCGAGTTAAAGAACCGCTCTTTAGTATTTTACAAAATGAACTGCCAGAAGCTGTTATTTTAGACTTATTTGCTGGCAGTGGCGCATTAGGCTTAGAAGCAATTAGTCGAGGTGCCCAAAAAGCCATTTTGTGTGATAATTCAGACAAAGCAATCCACATAATTGAACAAAATGTGGATAAGTTAAAGTCAAAATCAGAAATACAAATTTTAAAAAATGATTATTTAAAGGCATTAGAAATACTAAAAACAAAAAAGGAAAGATTTGACATCATATTTCTTGATCCACCTTATAACACAGATTTTGCTGAAAAAGCATCTGAAACAATATTACAGAATGATTTATTAAAAGATGATGGAATTATCGTAATCGAAACCGATCGAAAAAAAGCTGTGATGCAAACAATGAATCAATTGCCGATGGTAGAGATTTACGATGAAAGAAAGTATGGTAGAGCTGAACTTCTATTTTTAAGGAAAAAGAGCACATTTAGAAAGGAAAATTAGTATGGAAATTTTTACACTTCTGGAAACACTAGAAGATATTTTGGAAAAAGGGAAAAATGTTCCTTTTACAGAAAAATGCATTGTGGAAAAAAATGAGTTATTAGATATTATAAAAGAAATTCGTTTAAATTTACCAGATGAACTAAAGCAAGCTAGATGGATTCGTGAAGAGCGAGAGAGAATCATTGCAGAAGCACAAAAAGATGCAGAAGATATTGTAAAAGAAGCAGAAAATAGAATCATTTCAATGATTGATGAACATGAAATTACCAAAAAAGCGTATGACAAGAAAAACGAAATCATTGCAGAAGCAAACGAAATGTATCGCGAATATAGCAAAGATGCGATTCATTATGCAGATGGAATTTTAAGCAATATTGAAGGAAATATGATAAAATTAGGAGAAACTTTAAGTGGTGTTGAAGAATCCATAAAAAGTGCATTAGAAACCATACAAAATAATCGAAAAGAATTAAAATAGTAAACCAATTATTCTGTAGGAGTTTCCTGCAGAATAATTTTTGAATAACGAAAAATAACTTTGACATATTTGTCAGATTATTATATGATAGAAAAGGAATAAGAGCAGATTGAGGAGGATGTTATAAATGGGAAGAAAACGTAAAAAAGTAGCGACCAAACGTCAAAAAAAGAAAAGTAGTAGTAATATAGATTTAGCTGTAATAAGTAGTTTCGTCATAGCCATATTGTTGATTATTTTAATTTATGGCGAAACTGGTACAATGGGACAAATTTTAAGTCCAGTTTTAGGAGGAATTATTGGAATTATTAAATATGTGATTCCTTTAGGCATGATCGGAATATCGATTTCACTTGCCAAAAATGATAAAGATTATTTGTTTTCAAAAATATGCCAATATTTCATATTTTTATCTTGCATTGCAGCAATGATGTCCATTTTTCAAGTTTCCAAAGGAAATTTAAGCATGGAAATGGAATTTAGTGATGCACTAGAACGAGCTTATGAACTTGGAACTACCAACATAGGTGGTGGAACGATTGGAACTGTCATTGCGTATCCCTTCATTTTATTACTTGGCATGTTTGGAGCCGCTGTTGCAACAACAGGAATTGCGATTATTATGTTAGTCTTCACATTTGGCTTAAAGCCAGCCCAATTTATCCTTGAAATATTAGATGCCTTAGAAGAAAGAAAAGAACAGAGAAATGAAGAATTAGAAGCATATCGTGAAGAAAGAATGGCAAGAATGAGACAACACAGCAAAGAAGAATTGAAACAAAATCAAAGACTACAAAAAGCAGCGAATAAAAAAGCTAAAAAATCCAAAAATACAGAATTTTACACCATTGATGATGATGACGATATTACACCAGAAATCAACGAAGATGAAATCACCATAAACCTAAACAATAAAAAAGCACAAGAAGTAGAAGACACACAAGATGAAACAATCTTTAGTCTATTTGGCAAAAAAAATAAGGCACCGAAAGTAGAAGAAATAGTTGAAGAAACAAAGCCAGAACCATTAAATCCAAATGAATTAGAAAGCAATTTATTTGTGCAAAAGGCAGAAGAAAAGGAAGAAAAAGTAAAAGAAGTTTTACAATTAGAGCATAATACGATTGTTTCCGAAGACGAAAATTATGAATTTCCACCAGTAGAATTATTAAAGCAAGGAACAGTAAAAGCATTAAAAGGAGGAAAAAAAGCATTAGCAGATACAGCAACTAAGCTTCAAAAAACATTATTCAGTTTTGGCGTTTCTGCCAAAGTGGAAAATGTTTCTGTTGGACCAGCCATTACACGTTATGAATTAAAACCAGCTGAAGGTGTTAGAGTAAGTAAAATAGCCAAATTGTCAGACGATATTGCACTCAATTTAGCAGCAGAAAGCATCCGAATTGAAGCACCAATTCCTGGTAAACAAGCAGTCGGAATTGAAATTCCCAATAAAGAAAAAGAAGTGGTTCATTTCCGTGATATTATTGAATCCACTGCCTTTGATGACGCAGAATCCAAAGTATCGGTAGCACTTGGTAAAGATATTTCTGGAGAACCAGTCATTGCCGATATTGGAAAAATGCCACACGTATTGATTGCAGGTTCTACAGGTGCTGGAAAATCAGTATGTATCAATACTTTAATTACGAGTATCATTTATAAAGCAAAACCAAGCGAAGTAAAATTAGTTATGGTTGACCCAAAAGTAGTTGAGCTTTCTGTTTACAATGGAATTCCTCATTTGTTAATTCCTGTTGTAACCGATTCCAAAAAAGCAGCAGGTGCACTTGCTTGGGCAGTACAAGAAATGGAAAATCGTTATCAATTATTTGCCACTAAAGGGGTAAGAGATTTAAAAGGGTATAATGCTTCAACTGGTGAAGAAGAAGGAAAATTGCCACAAATCGTTATTATTATCGACGAGCTTGCTGACTTAATGATGGTGGCTGCCAAAGATGTAGAAGATTCCATTTGCCGATTAGCACAAAAAGCCAGAGCTGCTGGAATGCATTTAGTCATTGCGACACAAAGACCATCCGTTGATGTTATTACAGGTATTATCAAAGCTAATATTCCATCTCGAATTGCTTTTGCGGTTTCTTCTCAAATCGATTCTCGAACGATTTTAGATATGGTTGGTGCAGAGAAACTATTGGGAAAAGGAGATATGTTATTTTATCCAATTGGAAGTGCCAAACCAACAAGGGTGCAAGGGGCTTTTGTATCTGACCAAGAAGTAGAAAAAATTGTTGATTTCATCAAATCAAATGGTGGAGAAGCAACGTACAACGAAGATATTCTAGAAGAAATTGAAAAAGCCAATAAATCCGATAAAGAAATCGAAGAAATTGATGAAGATGACGACACAGACCCATTTCTAGAAGACGCCATAAAAACTGTTGTTGAAGTAGGACAAGCTTCTACATCGTTTATTCAGAGAAGATTCAAAGTTGGTTATGCCCGTGCTGGAAGAATTATTGACCAAATGGAAGCAAGAGGAATCATATCAGGTTATGAAGGAAGTAAACCAAGACAAGTATTGATTACCATGGAACGTTTGCAAGAATTAAGTATGGCACAAGCACCAACATCTGGAGAAGCTAGTGGAGAATAAAAGTATGAGGAATTAAAAAATAATAAAAGTGCAAACTAGAAATAAAAAACAATTTTTAAAGAAGGAGCTAATGGATGGGATTTTTTTCAAAATCAAAAGACTATCACAATTTATTAGAAGAAATTTTAGATGAAAAAACCTTTTCATCGATTGCAAAAAGCTTATGCTTAAGTTTAGTCTATAAACTTGAAATTGCTTATAAAGATTATGCCAAAGTAAAAGTTGATTGCATAACAAAAGATGTTTTTTTGGAATCCATTTTTAGCGTGATAAAAAAGTATTGTGAACATATCAAAATTGTAGAGCCTGAGTCACATCAGGCTAATTTGCTTATACAAAATAAGGTGCAAGCACTAACCAATACCAAAGAAAGAAGCATTTTAGCGTACCCAACTGAAATTGCAATGTTAGAAGCCATTTGTGAGATTGAGCCAAAGTATTTTTTTATCGAAAAGAATTTTCCCAATCGAAATATTCTTCAAAAAATATTGGTAAAAGGTTATAAACAAAATACAATGGAAATTCTGAAAAATTTTAACGGCTGGTCTTGGGATATTGATATCCATGAAAAAATGGATTATATTGCACACATAATTTATCAAAATTTGATGATGATTATGGGAGAATCATTTTTGTGCGACTGGAGAACAGACCGAAAAGTGAAAAAAAATTATTTTTCTGACTTGAAAACCTTTATGAAAAAGGTAACAAAAAATGAAGATTACAATATCGCTTTAGGCAAAGTATTAAGTAGCTTAGCAAAAGGAGAAACAGGAAGAAACGAATTAATCGAATTACAAAAATGTTTTTTAAAGTTTATCAAACAAAAAATAGAACGAGTAAACTTTCGAGAAGAAATCATAAAAATGTTGTATCAATTACGACTTTATCAAAATCTAAATTTTGAAGATGGTAAATTAATAAAAGATTGTGATGAGCTAAAAAAACAGTGGGATGCTATTTTCAAATTAGTCATTACCAAAGCTTGCAAGTTAGGAATTTTGAAAATTATCAGTATGGATATTGAAACCAATTTTGAGATTTTCCGATGTATATTTGATACCAGAATGATTGATTTAGAACAAATCAAAATTTATTTAGAGATTGAAAATGAAACAATTTATCTGAAGGTTTATGACAAAGAAGTTTTTGAAAAACAAGAAACGATACATTGGACAGGAAATAAAAAAGACATTGTCATTCGAAAAAAGAAAGTGACAACCATATTTATTTAAGGAGGAAAAAGATGAAAATAACATTTTTAGGTGCCGCGCAAACGGTGACAGGTTCTAATTTTTTAGTAGAAGCAGCAGGAAAAAAGTTTCTAGTGGATTGTGGGATGTATCAAGGAAAGGTAACCCAAGAATTCGAGAATTCGGATCCATTTTTATTTGACATAAAAGAAATTGATTTTATGGTATTAACGCATAGCCATATTGACCATGCAGGACGTATTCCAAAGCTTTGCAAGGAAGGATATTCAAATCCGATTTATGCGCATAAAGCTACATGCGATTTATGCGAAATCATGCTTCCAGACAGTCGGACATATTCAAGAAGTGGAAATTGAATGGCAAAATAGAAAACGAAAAAGAGAAGGAAAAGAAGATTTACCACCATTGTATACAGCAGAAGAAGCATTTGAATGTTTGCAATATTTTGTGAGAGTAGAATATGACGAAATCGTAGAAATCGATGAAAACATCAGCATTCGATTTAACGACGCAGGACATATGCTTCGGTTCTAGCATTATTGAAATTTGGGCAAAAGAAAATGGAAAAACAACCAAAGCTGTATTTACTGGAGATTTAGGAAACAACGATTTACCATTATTAGATTCGCCAACCATGATTGAAAGTGCCGATTATTTAATCATGGAATCAACCTATGGAAACCGACTTCATATTCGAAATGATGAAAAAGCCAAATTGTTCTTAGACATTGTATCTAGCACATTAGACAATGGCGGAACCGTTGTTATTCCATCTTTTGCGGTGGGAAGAACCCAAGAAATTTTATACGAAATTGATAAATTGAAGGATGAATATGGACAAGATGAAGAATTTTATCAAAAATATCAAACGATTATGAATGCCCCCGTTTATGTAGATAGTCCGCTAGCTATTTCTGCAACTGAAATTTTCCAGAAAAATATGGATTTATTCGAAGATGAAATCAAGGAAAAAATCAAATCAGGAGACAATCCATTGGATTTTCCAGGTCTTCGTTTTACAAGAACAGCGGAAGAATCCAAAGAATTAAATGAAAGCAATGAACCAGCGATTATTTTGTCGGCAAGTGGTATGTGTGAAGTGGGAAGAATTAAGCATCATTTGAAGCATAATTTGTGGAATCCGAAAAGTACGATTTTATTTGTTGGTTATCAGGCGCCAGGAACGCTTGGAAGAAGCATTGTAGAAGGTGCTGAAAAAGTCAAAATATTTGGAGAAGAAATTGCAATAAATGCCAGAATTGAATACATAGAAGGATATTCTGGACATGCAGACCAAGAATGGTTACTCAATTTTGTGTATTCTTTTATCAACAAACCAAAACACATTTTTCTAGTGCATGGTGAAATCGAAGGGCAAGAGGCTTTGAAAGAGAAAATCGAAACAGAAACAGGAATTCCAGTCAGCATTCCAAGTTTTGGCGAAAGTTATGCATTAGAAGAAACGCCGCAGTTATTAGAAAGAGAAGAAAAATTTGTCAATTATGACCAAGTCTTTTTAAGATTAGATGTTTTAGATAAAATTGAAAAATTAAAAGACCAAATTGACGATATTGAAAATGTCGTAAAAGACGATATTAATATCAATGATATTGATGTGATTCATTTGAAAAATCGAATCGAGGAAATTCAAAATCAGATAGAGAAATTGATGAAATAATTTTTGGCGTAATTTGTCGAATGATTTTTCTTGTATTCTATTATTTTTCATAGTATACTATTGAACTAAACAAGGAGAAGCTAGAGAGTGGTTGCTACCTTTAATCTGTTTAGATTGGAGGTGATGCCATTGATAAATGAAATATTGCTTTTAAAATTATGTATTTATTTTTTGTACATATTACTTTTTACAGTCATTGTTGCATTTACTCTAATTATAATTCTAATTATGATTTTGAGTAAGCAAAATTAAAAGACCTCATCTCAGCTATTCCACGGTCGAGATGAGAGTCTTTTCTTATTCACGGTGGCAATCACAATAGAAAATTGTGACTCCTTGTTTAATTAATTATACTATATTTATCCAAAAAAGTCAAATATTTTTCACCAATTAATTTTTATTCTACCGTCACCGACTTTGCCAAATTTCTTGGTTTATCCACATCCAATCCTTTTTCCTTTGTAATAAAGTAAGCAAATAATTGAAGCGGAATAATCGCCAAAATAGGGGACAAAAACGAATTTATTTCTGGAATTTCAATGATTTTCGTAAAATTTGAATTTTCAAAATTCTGATTTGTAATCACCAACGTTTTTGCGCCACGCGTGATGACTTCCTGAATATTGCTAAGTGACTTTTGAGTCAATTCTGGAACTGTCAAAATAGAAACTACTAAAGTGTCATTTTCAATTAACGCAATTGGTCCATGTTTCAATTCTCCACTATAAAATGCTTCCGAATGAATATATGAAATCTCTTTCAATTTTAAAGAACCTTCAGCCGCTGTATTATAATCCAAACCACGTCCCAGGAAAAAGACATCTTTATTTTGATACACTTCTTTTGCAAAACTTTCAACATCATTCAAATTATTTAAAAGTTGTTCAGCTTTTGCTGGCAATTCTAAAATTGATTTTTTTAAATCATTTAAAATTTCGCTATTTTTCTCTAAAATTTCTGCAAAGTAAATAACCAAAATAGCAAGCAATGTAATTTGTGAAGTATAGGCTTTAGTAGAAGCAACTGCGATTTCAGGTCCTGCATGGGTAAGAGTAACAAAATCGGCTTCACGCGTAATAGAACTTCCTTCTACATTAGAAATAGCAAGTGTCGTGGCACCTTTTGATTTCGCCAACTTTAAAGCCGCAATCGTATCAGCGGTTTCGCCAGATTGGGAAATGAAAATACATAAAGTATGTCTATCAATCAAAGGATTACGATAGCGAAATTCAGAGGCAATATCTACTTCGGTTGGAATTTCACAAATATTTTCGAACATCGTTTTAGCTGTCAAACCAGCATGCATAGCTGTACCACAAGCAACAATATAGATTTTATGAATGGTTTTTAAAAATTCTTTTGTAAAATTTAACTCATCAAATTGACAAGGATATTCTGCTTGCAAATGATTTCCAATGGTTTCACGAATTGCGGTTGGTTGTTCATAAATTTCTTTTAACATAAAATCTTCATACCCGTTTTTTTCAGCAGAAGTAGCATCCCAATCAATGCGTGTGATTTCTTTTTGGATTGGATTTAAGTGTGCATCAAAAAATTTCACTTCATGTTTGGATAGAATTGCAAATTCATTATCTTTTAAAAGATAAAAATTACGTGTTGCATTCAAATAGGCTGGAATGTCTGAACTAATAAAATTCTCATCTTCGCCTTTTCCAATAACCAGCGGACTATCTTTTCGAACGACTAACATGTTGTCAGGAAAATAAGTACATAAAACACCAATGGCATAACTTCCTTTTAATTGCTCACAAGCTTGATGAACAGCCTTTAAAAAAGTTTCTTTTGTAGGATTTTCTTCTTTCGAAAAATAAAAATGAATCAAATTCGGAATGACTTCTGTATCTGTTTCGGATACAAAAGAATAACCATTTTCTTTCAAAAAATTCTTCAATTCAGCATGATTTTCAATAATGCCATTATGTACAACCGAAAAAGTATTAGAAGCATCATTATGAGGATGGGAATTTGTAGAAGAAGGTTTTCCGTGTGTTGCCCAACGAGTATGTGCGATTCCAATGGTTCCCTCCAAAGTTTCTTGCTTCATTAATTCTGATAAATCTTTCACTCTTCCTTTATTTTTTAATGTTTTAAAACGTTCCTGTTCCATAATCGTAAGTCCAGCAGAATCATAACCACGATATTCCAAATTAGTTAATCCGTCGATTAAAATTGATTTTGCTTTTCTATTTCCTATATATCCAACAATTCCACACATAAAAAATCTCCTTTTTATTGTAATTTATACTTATTATATATGTCGAATGTGTTTATTTTGTGAAATTTCGAAAAAAAATTAGACATAGAAAACATTTTATGATATAAATAAATAAAACAACCATGATGAGAACAAAAGTAAAGGAGGAAAATTATGATTAAATTTAATTTTGGTCATTCCAGCATTAATGAAAAAGTCTTTCAGCAATATAGTCAGGAGATTGCAAAAATTCATAATAAGTTGAATCAAAAGGCGAATCAAAAAGGGGAATTTTTAGGTTGGTTAGAACTTCCAACTAATTTTGACAAAGCAGAATTTGAGCGCATTCAAAAAGCAACGAAAAAGATTCAAAAAGATTCAGACGTATTAATTGTGATTGGAATTGGAGGTTCTTATTTAGGCGCTAGAGCAGTTATTGAAGCATTAACAAATTCATTTTATAATTTGCAGGCAAAAGCAAAAAGAAAAACACCACAAATTTTATATGTAGGAAACAACATAAGTCCAGTTTATATCAATGATTTATTAGACTTCATTGCAGACAAAAATGTTTCCATAAATGTGATTTCAAAATCAGGAACCACAACCGAACCAGCAATTAGCTTTCGAATTTTCAGAGAAGTATTAGAAACAAAATATGGCGCAAAAGAAGCCCAAAAAAGAATCTATGTAACCACTGATAAAGAAAAAGGCGCTTTGAAAACATTAGCCACCAAAGAGAAATACGAAACTTTTGTCATTCCAGACAATGTTGGCGGTAGATTTTCTGTTCTAACCGCTGTTGGCCTATTACCAATTGCCGTTGCTGGTATTGATATTGAAAAATTAATGCTAGGAGCCAAAAATGCCCAAGATAAATACAATGACCCAGAAATCAAATACAATGATTGCTACAAATATGCACTCATCCGAAATCTACTATACCAATCTGGAAAAACAATCGAAATCCTAGCCAATTATGAACCTAAATTGCACTATTTTACCGAATGGTGGAAACAACTTTATGGTGAAAGTGAAGGCAAAGACAAAAAAGGAATTTTCCCAGCAGGTGTCGACTTAACAACTGATTTACATTCTATGGGACAATACATTCAAGATGGACAAAGAAATTTAATGGAAACCGTTTTAAAAATTCATACCAATTCATCTGAAATTACAGTTCAGCCAGATGAGCAAAATTTAGATGGTTTAAATTATTTAGCAGGCAAAGAATTGGGGTATATTAACAGCAAAGCTATGGAAGGGACCATACAAGCCCATGTTAATGGAAATGTACCCAATATGCTAATCGAAATTGAAAAATTAGATGAAGAAAATATAGGCGAATTATTATATTTCTTTGAAAAAGCAGTTGCTATATCAGGTTATTTACTAGGCGTAAATCCATTTAATCAACCAGGAGTAGAGGAATACAAGAAAAATATGTTTAAATTATTGGAAAAGCCAGGTTATTAGAAAAATGAAGAGAGAGCATAAATTTAGTATTTTGTCAAGTTGACATAAAACTAAAAATGTGATATAATTAAAGATAGGGCTAAAAAACGGAAATCATTTTATGATTTCCGTTTTTTCTTAAATTTCAATAATTTTATGTGTATAATCCAAATTAGCAATTGGTTCATTTTGATAACCTAAAGTATAAACATTCGTAGCAAAGATGTCTTTTGAAAGCAAGTTTCTTAAATGGTTATCGGTTGTGCTTTCCATAAATTTTTTGACCGAAATAATGATATGAGCTTTTGGATTTTGTTTGGCAATAGCAGAAATAATTTTTTTGCCATGCTTATTGAATCCAAGAACACGAACATAGGGCGTAATTCTTTTGGCAATGTTCATATCCTTTTGAGAAATATTCAAAAGAGCATAAAGCAAAATACGTTGAATACGAGTTGTGGTAAAGCGTTTTGATTTAATATGGTCAATCAGGTCGGTTAAGTGATTGCAGTGATTGGCAGCTAATTTAATTTTATTTTCTAATCCTTCGGAAACATCTGGTAAAGCAGCAATTTCAGGAAGTGTCATGCGACGCAGACAATAAATAATTTCTTTTTCAAAAACAGCTAAATGGGGGATAATTTTACCATCTTGTTTTTGTTTTTCAAGCAATTCATAAGTTTCAAAAGGAACAAGCGTATGAATATTTTTCTTTTTTTGCAACAAATTACGAATCGCTGTACTGCTGGCAATTCCTTGTTTTATGGTAGTAGAATTATGGTCACTGTATTCTCGCTTGATTGTAATTGGTTTTATGGAAGATTTGTATTTTTTAAGTGCCTTTAAATATTCAATTCCTAGAATATTGTTGGGACTATTTAGTGCTTGTTTATAAAGTGCATTTTCACCTAAAAAATCCATAAGTGCCATTTCGCGAGCACGAGGATAGGAAATGCCAGTTTTTAGGTGTTGATGAATCAAAAAAGAAAGTTCTTTTGGTTCTTTATACAAAAGATGTGCCAAATTATTTAAAGGTTCTAGTTCACCAAGTTCGCTACCAAAAGACAAATAATCTACAATTCCTAAACTGTTTAAAATTTTGACAGCGCCTTCTGCAAAATTTTCGGCACTTGAAATAGCGTAAATGGTAGGCAATTCGAGAACAATATCAAACCCAGCTTGGAGTGCCATTTCTGCTTTGGTCCATTTGTCAACCAAAGAAGCATCACCACGCTGTACAAAGTTCCCACTAATAATAGCAATCGAAAAATCTGCTTTGGTTAGTTGTTTTGAAAAAGTTAAATGTTTTAAGTGTCCATTGTGGAAAGGGTTATATTCAGAGATAATTGCTAAAATTCCACTCATAAAAAATTCACCACCAATCTTGTAAAATTTAATAATTACTGATATAATATCATAAAGTAAAAGAAAAGGAAAGTATTTTATGAAAAAAGTAACAATCTATACCGATGGTGCCTGTTCAGGAAATCCAGGACCAGGTGGTTGGGGAGCTGTTTTAATATGCGATGAAACCCAAAAAGAAATTTCAGGAGCACAGAAAGATACCACCAATAATATCATGGAAATAACAGCTGTTTTAGAAGCGCTCAAATTACTAAAATTTGAATGTGAAGTAGAAATTTATAGTGATAGTGCTTATGTTGTAAATGCTTTTAATCAAGGTTGGATTTACAATTGGCAAAAAAATAACTGGAAAACAGCTAGCAAAGAACCTGTCAAAAATCGAGAATTGTGGGAAGAATTATATGCATTAACAAAAAAACACAAAACCACTTTTATCAAAGTAAAAGGTCATAGTGATAACGAATTAAATAATCGTTGCGACTTTCTGGCAACCAGTGCGATTAAGAAATTATAAAAAGGAGAGAATTATGAATCTACTAAATCATTGGATTTTATATGTAATTTTATACATTATCTTATCCACAATTTTCACACAATTTTACAAAATAGCTACCCAAAACCTAAAAAATGCTGGTGCTTTAACCGTAATTTTGGAAATAATAGGCGTCATAACAGCATTGCTGATTTGCCCATTTTTTAATTTAACTTTTCCAACAAATTTTGAAGTTTGGATTTTTCTAGGATTATCCATCATTTTTTATGCGATAACAGATAGAGTCAATACAACCGTAAGAAGTGGCATAGAAGCTTCTACTTTTAGCATACTAAAACAATTGTCAACTACTTTCTTAACATTAGCAGGATTTTTATTTTTAAACGAAGAATTTATCTTCCATAAATTTTTAGGAGCGATGTTGATTATTTTTAGTAATATTTTCATTTTTTATAAAAAAGGTGAATTCAAAATGAATCGTTATATTGGACTTGGTGTATTAGCCAATTTATCTTTTACGATAGCCATGTTTTTAGATGTCAACCTTTCAAAACATTTCAATTTGCCGTTTTATGTAGCAATGACTTTAGGGATTCCAGCCATTTTAATTGCACTAACAGAAAAAATAAAAATTTCAGAAGTGAAAGAGGAACTCAAAATTGCCAATAAAAAAATATTATTGATAACAGGAATTACGTGGAGTTTGTCGATTATAGCGCAACTAAGGGCATATCAATTGCAAAAGGTAAGTATTGTTGCGCCAATTTGCAGTTTATCGGTTATTTTAAATGTAATCGTTGGCTATCTATTCTTAAAAGAACGAGACAATTTACCACGAAAAATCATAGCAGCCATTTTGATTGTTATTAGCATTTTATTAATCAAAATTTAGGAGAAAAGTATGAAAGTAATTGGAATAACAGGTTCTTCTGGTTCAGGAAAAACCACCATTGGTGAAATTTTAAACCAAAGAAAAGATACCAAAATAATGAACGCAGACCAAATGGCAAAAGCTCTAAATAAGCCAGGAACAGAATATTTTTCGGAGATTCAAAAAGCCTTTGAAAACGAAAATATCGTGCTGGAAAATGGCACATTAAATCGAGCCAAGCTAGCAAATTTAATTTATCACGATAACCATTGTTTGGAGACATTAAATCGCATTACATTTCGCCACTTAATTCCTCAAATTGAAATAGAAATTCATTCTGTCATGCCAGAAATAAAAATTCTCGTGATTGATGCACCATTACTATTTGAAGCAGGTTTAGACAAGCTTTGTGATATAACCATTGCAATCGAAGCGCCAATAGAATTAAAAATAAAACGAATTTGCAAGCGAGACAAGATTCCAGAAGAAGTTGCCAAAGCACGATTAGAAATTCAAAAGTCCAACCAATTTTATCGAGAAAATGCTGATTATGTGATTGAAAATGATGAAAGCATTAGTCTAGAAGAATTAGAAGAAAAGGTAAATAAACTATTTTTTTCATTTACATAATTTTTGGTTTACATTTTGGATAAATTGTGATAAAATAGCAACAGGAGAAAAATATGGAAAAAAAACAAACCTTAAAATCAATTTTGAAAAAATTATATCAATTATTAGAACAAAAACAAAAATTAACATTTATATGGATTATTTTTATCATGATTCTTTCAGCAGGATTAACCCAAGTGACCCCCAAAGCAATTGGCTGGTTAACGGACGACATTTTAGTACAAAATGAAGTCGCTTTTTCAAAAGTGATTCCATTTTTGATTTTGATATTAATTGTTAATGTCGTCAATGAAATCATAAAAATTGTCAGAAGAGTAATGGTAGAAGATACCGCAACCAGAACCGAAAAGCGTGCAAGAGGTATAGTGATAAAATCCCTTTTGATGGCGCCACTTTCTTATTTTAGAGAAAACATGACAGGAAATATTCATGGTAAAATGAATCGATGTTTAGAAGGAACTGTCAAACTAGAAAAGTTATTATTTATGGATTTTGCGCCAGCTATTTTTAATAGTATTGCTGCGATTATAACCATTTTTATAACATTACCAGTTGTACTTGCTTTACCAATGATGCTAGTCATTCCGATTGGAATTTTGATTGTATTTAAACAAATTAGCAGTCAAAAAGGAATCCGAGTTGAATTATTGGAAAGTAAATCACAAATGGATGGTACGATTGTAGAATTAATTAACGGAATCGAAGTCATAAGAATTAGTGATAGTGTTGACTTTGAAACCAATCGATTTAATGAAAAATCTGAATTTTTAAGAAAAAAGGAAATGAAACATCATAAAGCAATGGCAGGATATGATTGCTTAAAATTTATTAACCAAGCTTTTTTTACTGTATTAATTATTGGAATATCGACTTATTTAGCAACCAAAAGTATCATTTCTGTGGGAAGTGTGTTGACTGCTTATTTGTGCTTTAACCAACTCATAAAGCCATTAGAAGAATTACATAGAATTTTTGACGAACTGTCAGAATCCACTGTTTTAGCAACAGATTTCTTCCAAATGGTGGAAATTCCAAATGATTTTTCGTATCAACTTTTAAGCGCACCAAAAACAGAAAAGAGAATCGCGCCAATTTTAAAAATAGAAAATTTGAATTTCTACTACCAAGAAGACAAAGAAAAAATAATTTTACAAAACTTTGATTTGGAATTAGAAAAAGGCATGTTTCTAGGAATTGCAGGACCAAGTGGTTGTGGAAAATCTTCTTTGATTAAATCAATTTGCAAATTAGAAAAAGGAGAAGGAGAAATTATTTTAGATTCGAAAAATATCGAATCTTTGACCAGAAAAGAGATTTCACAAATCATAGCACTGGTACCACAATCTCCATTTTTGATTGCAGGAACGATTTATGAAAATATTTGCTATGGATTAGAACGAAAAGTAACACAAGAAGAAGTAGAAGAGGCAGCCAAAAAAGCTTATATTTATGATTATATTAATGGACTTCCAGACAAATTTAATGCCATGCTATCAGAAGGTGGCAATAATTTATCAGGAGGCCAAAGACAAAGAATTGCCATTGCTAGAATTTTTTTAAGACAACCCAAGATATTAATTCTAGATGAAGCAACTTCCGCTTTAGATAATACTTCTGAAAGATATATTCAAACAGAAATTGAAAAATTGCAAAAAGAAAATGACACGACCATTATTTCCATTGCTCACAGATTAACCACTTTGAAAAATTGTAATCGAATCCTTGTGTTAAATAAAGGAAAAATCGAACAAGATGGAAAATACGATGAATTAATTCAAAAAGAAGGAATTTTTAAAGATATGTATCATGGCAAACTAAAATAAAAGCCAAACAAAGAAAGGAATCCCAAAATGAAAGTATCCGAATTCAACTATGAATTACCAGAAGAACTGATTGCCCAACATCCTTACGATAAACGTGACGAAGCACGTCTTTTAGTCATGGATAGAACCACCCAAAAAATCAAACATACTGTATTTAAACAGGTAATTGATTATCTCAATCCGGGAGACTGCCTTGTTATCAACAATACCAAAGTTCTTCCAGCCAGATTATATGGCAAAAAAGATACAGGTGCCAATGTCGAATTTTTATTGTTAAAAAATTTGCAAAACGATGAATGGGAAACCATGGTTCGTCCAGGAAATAAGTTAAAACCAGGAACCAAAGTAAGCTTTGGAAGTGGGTTATTAAAAGCAGAAATTCTGGAAGTATTAGCAGGGGGAAATCGAAAAGTAAAGTTTGAATATCAAGGCATTTTCAACGAAATTTTAGACCAAATTGGTTTGATGCCTTTGCCACCATATATTAAAGAAAGCCTAAAAGAAAATGACAAATATCAAACCGTGTATGCCAAATACGAAGGTTCTAGTGCTGCGCCAACAGCTGGCTTACATTTTACAGAGGAATTATTAGAAGAAATCAAGAAAAAGGGTGTAAAAATTGCCAAAGTAACGCTACATGTTGGAATTGGAACATTTCGTCCTGTCAAAGTGGAAAATGTGGAAGAACATACCATGCATTCTGAACATTATTACATCAAAAAAGAAGATGCCGATTTAATCAACGAAACCAAAAAAAATGGACATAAAATCATTAGTGTTGGAACCACATCTTGTCGTGTTTTAGAATCTGTGGCAGATGAAAATGGCTTTGTGAAAGAAACAGAAGGCGATACCAGCATTTTCATTTATCCAGGTTATCAATTCAAATGCATTGACCAATTAATTACCAACTTTCATTTGCCAGAATCAACGTTGATTATGTTAGTCTCAAGTTTGGCAGGCAAAGATTTTGTGATGAAAGCTTATGAAGAAGCAGTCAAAGAAAAATATCACTTTTTTAGTTTTGGAGATGCCATGATGATTTTATAGAAAAAAGGCTTGAAACAGCCCGAAGATATCTATTATAATTATACCACAAAATCCTACAAAAATCAAGATTTTAGAAAGGAAAGAACATGAAACAAGCAATTACTTATGAATTATTACATATTGACAAAAATTCAGGGGCAAGAAGAGGTGTGATTCACACACCACATGGTGATATACAAACACCGATTTTTATGCCAGTTGGCACACAAGCAACGGTAAAAGGCGTTAGTCCAAGAGAATTAAAGGAAGATGTGAAAGCGCAAATTATCCTCAGCAATACGTATCACTTGTTTTTGCGTCCGGGACCTGAAATAATCAGACAAGCTGGAGGACTACATGAATTTATGCATTGGGACAGACCAATTTTAACGGATAGTGGCGGATTTCAGGTGTTTAGTTTAGGCGATTTAAGAAAAATTCGTGAAGAGGGAGTGGATTTTCGTTCTCATTTAGATGGAAGTAAAAAGTTTATCAGTCCAGAAATTTCGGTCGAAATCCAAGAAGCACTTCGGTTCTGATATTATGATGGCATTTGATGAATGTTGTCCATATGGTGTAACTTATGACTATACTAAAAAATCGATGGAACGAACCATAAGATGGGAAACACGTTGCAAAGAGGCTCATAAAAATACAGAAAAACAAGGTTTATTTGGCATTATTCAAGGTGGATATTTTGAGGATTTAAGAGATGAATGTTTAGAAAGATTAGTGGAATTAGATTTGCCAGGCTATGCGATTGGCGGAATTGCGATTGGTGAGCCGAAAGAAGAATATTTGAGAATTTTGCGTTATATAGCTCCTAAGATGCCAGAAAACAAACCAAGATATATGATGGGAATTGGTTCTCCCGATTATTTAATGGAAGCCGTTTTAGCGGGAATTGATATGGGAGACTGTGTTTTACCAACCCGTATTGCAAGACATGGAACAGCGATGACTTCACACGGAAAAGTAGTTGTCAGAAACGCTACTTACGAAACAGATTTTTCGCCCATTGATTCTGAATGTGATTGTTATGCTTGCCAAAACTTTACAAGAGCGTATATTAGGCATTTAATAAATAGCAAAGAAATTTTAGGCGTACAACTTTTATCAATTCATAACTTAAGGTTCTTGACGAAATGGATGGAAAGAGTTAGAATAGAAATAGAAAATGATAATTTGTTAAAATTCAGAGATGAATTCTATGAAAATTATGGTTATACAAAAGTTTAAAATCGAGGAGGAAATTATGAATTTTGAAGAGAGTAATCAATTTGTAGAACAAATGGAAAAGAATAATAAAAATAAAAAAACTGTTTTGACTGGATTGATCATTTGTGGCATTATAATAGTGATATTATTGGGTGTGATTGCTTATATTCGAAAAAAGGATAATGAACGTTTGAAAATGTTTGTAGATGGAAAAGAAGTGGCTATCAAAGCCAGTTTGTTGATACAATCACAAGATGGTTCTTATTATATGAATGTAAAGGATTTAGCAGAAGCATTGGGATATTCGTATCAGAAGGGAGAGTATAAAAATTACACAGAAGATATTGAAAGTTGCTATTTGAGGACGCCTTATGAAATTGTTTCAATGAATGTAAATTCCAATATTATACGTAAATATATTTTAAATCAAAATAGTTCTGCGAGTACAGAGCAAAGTGAAACTACAGAAAATTCAAAGGATTTGATTATTGTAAATGAGGAAACAAAGGAACAGGCACTTAATATTGTAGTGGATTCGGAAAATGAAACAGAAGAAATATTTTCGATTGATGTGCCAATTGAATATGTAAATGATGAATTATATGTTGCTTTTGAAGAAGTAGCAAAAATATTTAGTGTGCAATTTAATATTTCGCATTATAATTCGCAATTAAATAGAATTCGTGTTAATTCAATTCCTCAGTTTGCGCCGACTGTATTGAAAATAGCAAAGGATTGTGGTTATTCAGAGGTTAGTAATATTTATGAAAATTTAACTGCAATAGCGGATGGAATGCTGGTTGTAGGAGATGGAACGAGTTATGGTGTTATTTCATTATCAGATGGGCAAGAGATTATTAGTTTAAAATATGATAAAATTGTATATCGCCAAAATACAGATGAATTTTTTGTAACAGCTGAAAATTCGGTTGGAATTGTGGATAAAATGGGAAATACAATTATTAAGCCAACTGCGTTTGATAACATTGCGAATTTAGATGAAGTTAATAAGTTATATTTAGTGGAAAAAAATGGAAAATATGGTGTTGTAAATCATCAGGGTGATACGGTTGTATATGCAGAATATGATGCAATTGGAATCGAAAATGAAGAGGAATTTATGGGAGAAAATATTCGAAATTATAATTTATTATTTGATGAATGTATACCAGTAAGCTATGAAGGAAAAATGGGAATTATTGATATAGAAGGAAATGAACGATTGAAATGTGTTTATGATTCTTTGGGGTATGTGAAATCAGCTATAGACACTCCAGAAGAAGAGGAAGAAGATTCGGAAGATACCAATACAACAAACGAAGTTACAAATACCAGCCAAAGAAATGATGTGACAAGTACGAATGATTATGAAAATGTGTTAACGATACCAGAAAGTGTTGGAATTAAGGGAATTGTAGTGAAGTGGAATGGATTATATGGTATTTATGATGTTGGGATTAAACGTTTGATTATACCATGTTCTTGCTCAAAAATATATGCTAAAACAAAATCAGGTGTAACCAAATATTATTTAGAGTATGAAGAAAATGAAATTGATTTAGAAACATATTTAAAGGAAAATAATTTAATAAGTGTGAAAGAATCAAGCGAAAACACGGAATCAATCGAAAATAATGAAAATGAATAAAAAATAGGAATAAAAAAATCTTTTTAGAAATATAATTTTCTAAAGAGATTTTTATTTTGGAGGAAAAAATGGAAGAGTTGAATGAAAACGGAGGAGTAAATAAAGTTTTACTCATGTTAAAGGGAATTGGAATTTCTATGTTTTTAAGTATTATAATGATTTTGGTATTGTCTATGGTGCTTAGCTTTTCGAACGTAAAAGAAAGTGTTATTATGCCAACAGTGATTTTTATATCTTCGTTTAGTATTTTAATTGGTGGATATTTGGTAGCTAAGAGAATTGAAAATAAAGGAATTATTTATGGAAGTATTTTGGGACTTATTTATATGATGATTTTGTATTTTATATCAAGTATCATGAATTTTGATTTTTCTCTTAATGTTAGTGCTATAATGATGATTGCGTTTGGCATAATTGGTGGAGCAATTGGCGGAATTTTGGGGGTAAATTTAAAATAAATTGTGGATACGAAAATAAGTGAATCATGGGGAAAAAGTGTCGAATAAGGTCGAATGAAAGATAATATTTTTATTGCAATTCTATTAAGAATATGATAAAATTCATTTACAATATAAGTAGAAAGGTGGTGAAAATATGGAAGAAAAGATATTAGCAATTTTGGGTGAATTAAATCAGAAATTCAATAGGATGCATCAAGAAATGAATCAAAGATTTGATGAAGTAGATAAGGAAATGGAAGAAATCAGATTAGATATGAATGATTTACGTAGAGAAGTAAAACAAGATATAAATGATTTGCGTGATGAAATGAAACAGGATATGAATAATTTGCGTGATGAAGTAAAGCAAGACATGAATAATTTGCGTGATGAAGTAAAGCAAGACATGAATCATCTACGTGATGAAGTAAAGCAAGACATGAATAATTTGCGTGATGAAGTAAAGCAAGACATGAATAATTTGCGTGATGAAGTAAAGCAAGACA
>CARFUA010000009.1:0-58579 GCA_948976265.1 uncultured Clostridia bacterium | reverse complement strand
AGTAAAGCAAGACATGAATAATTTGCGTGATGAAGTAAAGCAAGATATGAATAATCTACGTGATGAAGTAAAGCAAGACATGAATAATTTGCGTGATGAAGTAAAGCAAGATATGAATAATTTGCGTGATAAAGTAAAACAAGATATGAATCACTTAGAAGAAAAGATTCAAAATCGACAGTTGTTATTTGAGGATGAATATGGTAGGAAAATTGATGCCATTTTTGATTATGTTCAATTTCATCAAAAAACTAATTTGCAAAGATTTGAGAAAATTGATGAATTAGAAGAAAGAGTTTCTGTTTTGGAGAAAAAACAAGTCTAATTTTTATTCTGAAAATGATAGAAATACCCATAAAGAAAGAGAGTATACACATTATTTTTGTAAGAAGAAATAATCTGTATACTCTCTTTTGACGAGAATTTTTCAATAAATTTTCGAAAAGTAGTTGATATTTTTTGAAAAGTAATATAAAATAACAAAGACTAAACATGTTAGGAGGAACTATGATAAGTTTTGATGATGTTGTGAATCATCCTGAAATAAAAGAACTTATGAAAAATGCACAAAAACAATTGGATGTTTTGGGATATACAGAACATTCTCGGCAGACATTGCATGGTAGTGGCAGAAAGAGCAAGTTATATTTTAGAACAGTTGGAGTATGATGAACATAGAATAGAACTTGCGAAAATAGCAGGTTATATTCATGATATAGGAAACTCGGTGAATCGAATTGACCATGCTCATTCAGGTGCTATATTGGCGTACCATATTTTAAAAGATATGGGAATGGAGGTATCGGATCGAACTGAAATTATGATGGCGATTGGAAATCATGATGAAAATACAGGAACAGCAGTTAGTGATATTTCAGCCGCTCTTATTTTAGCAGATAAATCAGATGCTCATCGTACAAGAGTTTCCAAGAAGGATAAAAATATATTTGATAAACATGATGAAGTCAATTATGCGGTAACGCATTCTGAACTTAGGATTGATAATGAAAATAAAAAAGTAATCTTGGATTTAAAAATAGATACTAAAATTTGTCCAGTGATTGATTATTTTGAAATTTTTATGGAGCGTACGCAAATGAGCAAGCGAGCCGCAAAGTATTTGGGACTTTGGTTTGAATTAATTATTAATGATACAAATTTATTATAAGGAGGAAATTATGTTAAAAACAATGAAACGATGGATTGCAATATTATTCGTAATACTAATAGCGTGTGTTGCTTTTTTTGGAGTTTTTAAAAAAGAAAATGGGATTTGGAAAAATCAATTGCCGAGTTATAAATATGGGATGGATATAGCAGGGGCAAGAGAGTTAAAATATACTTTAAATATGGATGAAGAAGAAAAATATGTTTATGTGGATGAACAAGGTCAAATCAAAGGAGAAGTTTGGAAAGAAGGCAGTAGCATAACAGCTGAACAAGAAGCAGAGGATGCCGAAGAAGGGGAATCATCTGAAAATGCTAACACCGAAGAACCAAAGCAAGAAGAAGAACCAATTCCTTATGCAAAAGAAACAAGAATGATAAAACTAAATCCAGATGAGCAATTAACTAAGGAAAATTTTGAACAAGCCAAAAAAATGATTCAACAAAGATTAAAGAAGCAAGAAATAAATGAAAATAATATTAGAATTGATAATGTAACAGGAAAGCTTGTAATTGAAAATACGAATGACGATGAAGAAATTGAATTAATTGGACAATTGGTAACCAAACCAGGAAAATTTAAAGTTATTGACCATCAAAATGGTTTGGTATTGATGGATAATTCGGATATCAAAAATGCATCGGTTGTGTATTCGAATAATGAGTCATATAGTACTTATTTGCAAATTCAGTTTAATGAAGAGGGAGCCGAAAAATTAAGAGAAATTAGCAAAAAATATGTTGAAATAACAGAAGAAACAGAGCAAGAAGAATCAACAGAAGAAGGACAGGCAGAATCCGACGAAGAAAAAGAAACAGAAAAAAAATATGTGTCAATTGTGTTTGATGATAAAACGATGATGACCACCTATTTTGGTGAGGAAATGACAAGTGGTATATTGCAGATTTCAGTAGGACAAGCTAGAACAGAATATAAAGAATTTTTGCAAGATTATAAATCTGCTAAAACAATTGCAGACATTCTAAATACCAAGGTTTTACCAGTTGTTTATGAACTAGAATCCGATAATTTTGTAAAATCAGAAATAACAGCAGAAATGCAAAAAACAATAAAAATAATCACAGCCGTTATAATTGCAATTGTTTCATTGATGTATATAGCTAAATTTAAGAAAAATGGTGTAATGGCTAGTATTTTGAATATAGGCTATATTGCTACTTTATCATTAGTTTTGAAATATACAAATGTTGAAATAACGATGAATGCGATTATAGTAGCAGGGATTATGATAATTTTAAATATGGTTTATCTTAAAATGATTTTAGAAAAATTGCAAACCCAAAAAATAATAAAAGCGTATCCAGAAGTCAGCAAACAATTTTATTTAGCGCTAATTCCAGTTATAATATTGGCAGTTGTATTTACGTTAGCTAAAAATTATATAATTAGTAGCATTGGAATGGTTGTATTCTGGGGAATCACTTTAAATGCGTTATATAATTTTATTTTTACAAAAACAGCTTTAAAAAATGGAGAGGATTGATGAAAAATGGAGACAAATAAAAATAGTAAAAAAATAGTAATGTTAGGACTAATTCTTCTGATAATTGCAGGATTGATTGTAGTTGCGTTAAAAGGATTTCAAGTTTCTTTACTATTTGGAAAACATGAAACAGTAGAATTAAATGTTGGAAAAGAAGTGGACGTGAAGACGGTAAAAGAAATTTGTCATACAGTGCTTCAAAATCAGAAATATGTTGTGAAAGAATTAGAAGTATTTGGAGATTCTTTTCAAGTTAATGTAAAATCGATGACTGAGGATGAAAAGAGTAATCTAATCAATCAAGTTAACGAAAAATTTGAAACAGAAAAAACAGTGGAAGATTTAAATATTTCTTCTATTTCTAATAGGAGAATTCGAGATGTAATGAAACCCTATATAGTGCCAATGATATTAGTATTTGGAATAGTTACACTTTATACACTAATTCGATTTAGAAAAATACAAGCTTTAAAAATGGTACTAGACTATATATGGAAAATTGCTTTAACAGAAATTTTATTATTATGTGTTATTGCAATTATTCGAATTCCAGTCAATGAAATTTGGATTAATTTATTGATGATAATTGCAATTGCTGAATTAGTTTATTTTATCAGCAAAGGTGAGAAAAGATTAGAAAATGAAATTGAGAACGACCAATAGTCGTTCTTTTTTGACAAAATCTAACATAAAATACATTTTTTCATATTGACTTTTTAAGTTTGAATCGTTATAATTTAAAAAGAATATAGTTAAGGAGGAATCAAAATGAAGAAAAATAAATTAGTGAGAATATTAAGCATTTTTGCTATTCTATTATACATTACATTAATCTCAGGAAAGCCTTCATTTGCAGGAACATTAAGTTCTGATATTAATGGGATTAATGAAAGCAAATATCCTGGTGTAAAGAATATGATTCAAGATTTACAAAGAAAACATGGGAATTATCATTTTCAGGTTTATTATACAGGAATTGATTGGACAGAAGCGATAACTATGGAATATCAGGGGCATGGTCATTCTCCTAAAAATTTATTTGGTTTGTCGGGAAATTATAAAGGAAAATGGTATTGTCCAATTTGTGGTTCTAAACCGTATGATACAGGTTGGTATTGTGCTTCAATTGATGCAATTAAATACATGATGGATCCTAGAAATTCTTTAGATGAAACGAGTGTATTTCAATTTAAAAACCTAGAAACGTCAGATGTATCAGCAAATGATATTTCAACCGTAATTAATAATAAATATGCTTCGTATAGTTACATAAAAAATTCAACAATGATTAATGCCATTGTTAATGCAAGTTCGCAATTAAACTTGAATGGATATTCTATTTTAGCCAAAATTATTAATGAGCAAGGAAAAGGAAGTTCTCCTCTTGCGACAGGTAGTGGCTATAATGGATTTGGGGTTCGGTTATTACAATTTTTTTAATATTGGTGCTTATGGAAATGGGACAAGCAATGTAATAACAAATGGTTTAAAATATGCGCAAAATAAAGGATGGAATTCCGTAGAAAAATCCGTTTTAGGTGGAGCTGAATTTTATAAATCACAATACATTGGAAAAGGGCAAAATACATTGTATTATCAAAGATTTAATGTAGTGTATAATGCATCACTATTTTCACATCAATATCAGCAAGATATTATGGGAGCACAAACAAGTGCAACATTGTTAAAAAATTATTATACAACCTCATCAACGATTGGTCGTGTAAATCATACATTTATCATACCATTATATGAAAATATGCCTAAAACGGCTTGTGCTAGACCAAGCACATCAGAAAATAGTGTATTAAATGCAAAAGATGGTGTTGTAACAACCGATCGATTAGCAGTAAGGGCAACGCCAAATGGTAGTAGAGTTATTAGTTATTTAAATCGCAATGAAAAAATAAAGGTATTAGAAAGAGCTAAATCAACAGCATCAGATGGAAATTATTGGGATATTATTGTATCCAATACAGATGGAACTTATGGATATGCTCCACGTTCTGGATTTTCAGCGCAAAATCCATTTCCAACCTATGTTTTTGACTATCAATATTATGCAGATAGCAATCCAGAATTGAAAGCTGTTTATGGTTATGATGAAAATCAATTGTATGATCACTTTGTATTATATGGTGCAAAAGAAGGAAGAACGTCTTCACCAGTATTTAATGCAGAATATTATTTTCAACAAAACCCTGGTTTACGAGAATTTTATGGAAATAATCATATAGAAGCTTGTAACCATTTTATGAATTATGGTTGCAAAGAATATAGAAGAAGTTCGCCAGAGTTTGATGTAATTTTCTATAAATTTTATAATAAAGATTTGAGCCAAATGGATTCTTTCCAATTAATCCAACATTACATGAATTCTGGAAGAAAAGAAGGACGTTGGGCATATTTAACACCAGAAGATGAAAGTATTGTATTTAATGCTAAAGTATACGATTTGTGTAATCCTGGTTTAAGAAAAGCAGTAGGAAATACCGATCAAGCGCTAAAAGAACATTGGCTACAATTTGGAATTTCAGAAGGAAGAATTGCTTCTTTAATGTATGATTCACAAACCTATAAACTTTTGAATGATGGATTTGATAAGCTTTATGGAAATAATCATTACGAATTGTTTAGACATTTTATGCTTTATGGATTGAAAGAAGGTCGTGACGCTAGTATGATTTTCAGTCCAACCTATTACTTAGACCAAAATCCTGCTTTAAAATCGTTGTATAAAACAGATTATAAAAAAGCCTATTTGCATTTTAAAAATTACGGTTTAAAAGAAGGAAGAGAAGCTTCTTGTGTCTTTAATATAATTGCTTATATGAAGTATAATTCAGGATTAAAGGAAACTTTTGCAAATGACTATGAAGCCATTTGTACACATTTCTTAAATTATGGCTGTAAGGAATTTAGAAGAACTTCAGAATGGTATGACATTTTATTTTATAAATATTATAATAAAGAATTAAGTAAAATGAACTCTTTGCAATTAATCCAACATTATTTGAAAACAGGAAGAAAAGAAGGAAAATGGACTTATTTAACACCAGAAGATGAAAGTATAGTATTTGATGCTAAAATATACGATTTATGCAATCCTGGTTTAAGAAAGGCAGTAGGAAATACCGATCAAGCGTTAAAAGAGCATTGGTTACAATTTGGAATTTCAGAAGGAAGAATTGCTTCTCTAATGTATGATTCAACTGCATATAGATCTTTGAATAATGGATTTGATAAGCTTTATGGAAATAACTTTTATGAATTATTTAGACATTTTATGTTGTATGGATTGAAAGAAGGTCGTGATGCCAGCGTAATCTTTAGTCCAACGAAATATTATGAAGAAGATCCAGGTCTTAAAAAACTTTATAATGGAGATTATAAGAAGGCTTACTTACACTTCAAAAATTATGGATTAAAGGAAGGTAGAACAGCATCTTATGTATTTAATGTAGTAGCTTATATGAATCTAAATCCAGGCTTAAAAGAATTTTTTGCTAACGACTATGAGGCAGTATGTACACATTTCTTAAATTATGGTATAAAAGAAGCCAGAAGGTCTAGTACAACATTTGATATTATATTTTATATGAATTATTATGAAGATTTAAGAAAAGCGTATAAAAATAATTACAAAGAATACTACATGCATTATATAAGACAAGGAAGACTAGAAGGAAGAAAAGCAAAATAAAAGTCGCTCAAAAAGACAAATTATGAAAAATCATGATTTGTCTTTTTTAATGGATAAAAGACAAAAAATTTGCAAAATTACTTGACAAATCCGAAAAAATAGTGTAAAGTATAATAGCATTACATTTGAATAAAGGAGTAGTCATGGAAATTGAAAATAGTGTCAAACTAAGTATTCTATTAGAGATTTATGGTAAAATGTTAACCCAAAAACAATATCATTTACTAAATGACTACTACAATAACGATTTATCCTTAGCAGAAATTGCTGAAAATGAAAATATCACAAGACAGGCTGTTAGAGATAATCTGAAGAAAGGGGAAAGAAAGCTTTTTGAATTAGAAGAAAAGCTGCAAATCATGAAAAAAAATAGAATGCAAGAAGAACAAATTGCAAGCATTTTGTCAGAAATCAATCATTTAACAGAAAATTCTACAGACATAGAAATTGCAAATGTTCTTGAGGATGTAAAAAACAAATTAAATTGTTTAGTGTAAAACAAAGGCGAAAGGATTGGGATTTAAAATGGCGTTTGAGGGATTATCTTCTAGATTACAAGAAATAACAAGGAAGCTAAAAGGAAAAGCGAGAATTACAGAAAATGATTTAAAAGAAGTAACACGCGAAGTAAAGCTTGCTTTACTAGAAGCAGATGTGAATTATAAAATTGTAAAAGACTTTGTTAAAGTTATTGAAGAAAAATCCTTAGGGCAAGATGTTTTGAAATCGCTAACACCAGGGCAACAAGTCATCAAAATTGTAAAAGATGAATTGGTTGAATTACTTGGTGGAGAAGATGCCAAATTGAACTTTACGCCAAATCCACCAACTGTTATCATGTTGGTTGGTTTGCAAGGTTCTGGTAAAACAACAACAGCTGGAAAATTAGCCAATATCATTCGCAAACAAGGCAAAAAGCCATTATTGGTTGCATGTGATGTTTATAGACCAGCAGCAATCAAGCAGTTACAAGTTGTTGGAAAACAGCTAGATATACCAGTTTATGCCAATGAAACCACCAAAGATGTCAACTTGATTGCTAAACAAGCTATGTCAGTTGCCATTTCCAAATTAAACGATGTTGTTATTTTAGATACTGCAGGACGTCTCCAAATTGACGAACCATTAATGCAAGAATTAAAAGATGTCAAAAAAAGTGTGAAACCACATGAGATTTTGCTAGTAGTGGATTCCATGATTGGTCAAGACGCTGTCAATATTGCACAAACCTTTAACGAACAAGTTGGAATTGATGGCATTGTTTTAACTAAATTAGATGGTGATACAAGAGGTGGAGCTGCCTTATCTGTTAAAAAAGTAACAGGAAAACCAATTAAATACATTGCCACAGGTGAAAAATTAAGTGACATTGAAGAATTTCATCCAGAGCGAATGGCATCTAGAATATTAGGAATGGGCGATGTACTTTCTATTATTGAAAAGGCAGAAGAAAACTTTGATTTAGAAGAAGCCGAAAAGCTAGAAAAAAGTCTCAAGAAAAATAAATTTGACTTAGACGATTATCTAGCCCAACTAAGGCAAATGAAAAAAATGGGGTCATTTTCTTCTATTTTAAAAATGATTCCAGGAATTGGAAGTCAATTATCCAATGTTGAAATTGATGACAAAGAAATTGCTAGAATCGAAGCTATGATTTGTTCTATGACATTAGAAGAGAGACGAAATCCCAAAGTTTTAAATGCCAGCAGACGTATCCGAATTGCCAATGGAAGTGGAACCACAGTTCAGCAACTTAATAAATTTATGAAAACATTTGAAATGACACAAAAAATGATGAAAGAAATGAAATCACCAAAAAAGATGAAAAACATGATGCGCAAAATGAACATCAATCCAGATGCTATGGATATGAGTGATTTTGAAGATTTGAAATAATATTATAATTCATTTTTAAATTATAATTTTATGATAAATAAAATAACCTTAAGGGGGTGAAAAAATGGTAAAAATAAGATTACAAAGAGTTGGAAAGAAAAAAGCTCCTTTCTATCACATTGTTGTAGCTGATTCAAAATCTCCAAGAGATGGAAAAATCATCGAACAAATCGGAACTTATGACCCAATGACAACACCATCTACGATTGTGTTAGATAATGAAAAAGTAACAACTTGGATAAAAAATGGAGCACAACCAACGCAAACAGTAAAAGCATTAATAGCGAAAGCAACAAAATAGGTTTTAAGAGGTGTGTTTATGAAAGAATTATTAGAAGTCATCATTAAAGGATTAGTAGATAACAAGGAATCTGTATCAATTGATGAGAAAACTGAGAATCATACAATTACGTATCAAGTAACCGTCAATCAAGCTGATATGGGACGCGTTATAGGAAAACAAGGTAAAATGGCAAAATCCATTCGAACGGTGATGAAATCTGTTGCTACAAAAGAACATAAAAAAATCAATATAGAATTTGTAGGGTAAAACCATGAAAGATTATTTAGAATTAGGGCAAATTGTAAATGTGAAAGGCTTAAAAGGCGAGGTGAAATTAAACTCTTTTGCGGAAGATAGTACTGTATTTGAAAGATTACCCAAAGTTTTTTTGAAAGGTAAAAATCAGTGGCTAGAAAAGGAAATTGAAAAAGTGACTTACAACAAAAATCAAGTCATTCTAAAATTCAAAGATTGTCATTCTATTGATGAAGCAGAAAGTTTAAGAAATCTGTATTTATATGTAAAGCGTGAAGACTTAGGCGAATTACCAGAAGGTGTTTATTATATAACAGATTTAATTGGTTTAGCAGTCTACACAGACCAAAATGAATTGCTTGGAAAAGTAGACGACATTTATTCAAGTCGGTGCCAATGACATTTATGTGGTAAAAGACGAAATGGGAAAACAGAAGTTACTTCCGGGGATTCCAGACGTCATCCAAAAGATTGATATTGAAAATGGTAAAATAACAGTACATTTATTAAAAGGATTATAAAATGAAATTTGATGTATTAACACTTTTTCCAGAAATGTTTGATTCTATGAAAGAAAGCATTATCGGAAGAGCAATGGATAAAAATTTAATACAAATTCATCCTGTCAATATCCGAGATTTTTCAAAAGACAAACACAAAAAAGTAGATGACACCGTTTATGGCGGAGGAGCAGGAATGTTGATGCGACCAGATGTTGTATATGACGCCTACCAATCTGTCAAAAGTGAAAAAGCAAAAGTAATTTTCTTGTCGCCACAAGGCAAAACGTTGAATCAAGCAAAAGTTTTGAAATTAGCCAAAGAAGAACATCTGATTTTATTGTGTGGTCATTATGAAGGAATTGACCAGCGTGTGATTGATAAAATTGTTGATGAAGAAATTTCCATTGGCGATTATGTGTTAACCGGTGGCGAATTGCCTGCAATGGTGCTAATTGATAGCGTTTCACGTTATGTCGATGGAGTGCTAGCAACTGGTTCTAAATTCGAGGAATCGTTTTCAGATGGATTGTTGGAATACCCTCAATATACAAGACCAGAAATCTTCGAAGGCGAAAAAGTGCCAGAAATATTGCTTTCTGGGCATCATGAAAATATTGAAAAATGGCGAAGAAAAGAAGCCCTAAAATTAACTGCAAAGAAAAGACCAGATTTATTAGAAAATAAGAATCTGTCAGACGATGACAGAAAGATTTTAAAAGATTTTGTATTTTAAGAAAAGGAGGAAAAAATGGATATTTTAAAATCAATTGAACATGAGCAAATGAAAAACAAAATACCTGAATTGAAAATTGGTAATACCGTTCGTGTTCATGTTAGAGTAAAAGAAGGAAATCGAGAAAGAATTCAAGTTTTTGAAGGAATTATCATTAAAAAACAAGGTGGAGGTGTTAACGCTACATTCACGGTTAGAAAAATCTCATATGGTGTAGGCGTTGAAAAAACATTTTTAGTGCATTCACCAAGAATTGAAAAAGTAGAGGTTGTAAGAGTTGGTAAAGCAAGACGTGCCAAATTATATTACTTGAGAGATAGAGTTGGTAAAGCTGCGAAAACCAAAGAGCAAGTTGGTGCAAGAATTGAAACCAAAGAAATTATAGTCAAAGAAGATGTTGTACCAGTAGAATCTGCTCCAGAAGAAGCACCAGCTGTGGAAACAACGGAAGTTGTAACAGAAGAAGTTGTTGATACAGTAACAGAAGCTCCAGTTGAAGAAGTAAAAGAAGTTGTTTCAGAAGAAACTAAGGCAGAAGTTGCAGAAACAAAAACAAAAGAAACAACAGAAGAAAAGGCAAAAGAAGATAAAAAATCTGAATAAAACACACAACTGGTGTTGAAATAACACAATTAGGTACTTGAAAAATGAAAGAATTTATGCTATATGTTGAATGGAAGGGAATAATCGTTGATTGTTCTCTTTTTTAGTTTAATTCCAAAAAACACTTGACAAATGACCACTGGTCAATTATAATGATATAATATATTGTAATAATCAGAGTATTTAGGGGGACTTACCTATGCCAACAGAAAGTTTTTATAAGCTTGATTCTGGCAAGCGTCAAAAAATTGTAGATGCCATGAAAAAGGAATTTAGTCGTGTGCCATTTCATGAAGCATCGGTCAATCGAATTGTGGAAAATGCGGGGATTTCGAAGGGGAGTTTTTGGGTTTATTTTAAGAGCAAAGAAGAAGCCATTGAATATTTAATCGAATCTCATTTAGAAAAAGAAAGGAAAAAATCCAAAGAAATTTTTCTGAAAAACAAGGGAGATTTATTTCAAAGTTATCTTCAAATTTTCGATTATTTAGCCAAATGCAAAGTCAACCGAGTAGAAAAAGACTTAATGGCAAATGTCTTCAAAAATTTAATTGCCAACGATGAAAAATGCCTTCAAAAAGAACCAGGAGAATATTTAATAAAAGAAACTAAAAATATCGTAGATATCACCAATTTAGATATTATCGATGATGACGATTTAATTGACTTCATGAAACTCTTAAATTATGCCATGCGCATTAATTTACTTGATATCATGACCAAAAAAGTAACATTACAGCATGCTCGCAACCGATTTTTACGCGAACTCGAAATTTTAAAAAAAGGAATTTCAAAAGAAAAGAAAGGAGATTGATAAAAAATGTTAAAACTACGTAAGTATTACAAACCATTCATTTTATCTATTTTAATTGCGATTGCATTATTGTTTGTTCAAGCAATGTGCGATTTGAAATTGCCAGATTATATGTCCGATATTGTAAACACAGGAATTCAATCCAATGGAATTGAACAAGTAGCGCCAAAAGCAATTTCAGAAAACGGTTTGGCATTCCTAAAAAATTTTATGGAAAACGAAGAAATTGAGGTAATTGATAAAAACTATACTCAAATAAACAAAGGAGATAAAACCTATCAAGCAGAATATCCAAACATAGAAAATACCAATATTTATGTCTTAAACCAAGAATTAGAAGAAACCGAAATAGAAAAACTGAATCATATTTTTGCAGTAGCAAGCAAAACAATGCTAAATATGATTGAAAAAATCTCCAATAATATGGAAAATGTAACAACGCAAACGAGTGAAACAGAAAAAATGGATGTAAGCAAAATTTATGAAATGGAGCCAATTTTAAATCAAATTCCAGAAACGGTAAAAAAGCAAGCAAGAGAAGAAGCAAAGCAAACGCCAGAAAGTATGCTAAATTCAGTAGGATTGGTATTTACACAAAGTTTTTATCAAGAATTAGGAATGGATATTTCAAAAATTCAAAATCAATTTATAATTCAAACAGGTTTAAAAATGCTTGGCATCTGTGTTATAGGAATTATAGCTGCGATTTTAGTTGGCTTTTTAGGGTCAAAAGTAGGAGCAGGAATTGGAAAAAATATCCGAAATGATGTATTTCAAAAAGTACAAAGTTTTTCTTCTGCCGAATTTAACAATTTTTCAGCAGCTTCTTTAATCACAAGAACAACCAATGACATTACCCAAATGCAAAATTTCATCGTCATGATGATTCGAATGCTTGCATATGCCCCAATTATGGGAATTGGAGCTTTAATTATGATGGCGCAAAAAACCACCGATTTGATTTGGACCATTGCACTTGCTTGTGGATTGATTATTTTGTTAATTCTTTTTTTATTTAAAATGGTTTTTCCAAAAATAAAAATTGTTCAAAAATTAACTGACAAAATCAACCTTGTTGCCAAAGAAAACTTATCAGGATTAATGGTTATTCGAGCATTTGGAACACAAAATTATGAAGAAAATCGATTTGATGAGGTCAACACAGAAGTCATGAAAACCAATAAATTCATCAATCGCTCCATGGGCATGATGATGCCAACCATGATGTTTATTATGAATGGATTGAACTTGCTTATTTTATGGGTTGGTGCGGATAGCATTGCCAATTCTACTTTACAAGTCGGCGATTTAATGGCAGTAATGCAATATGGAATTGAAGTGGTGATGAGTTTCTTATTTGTTTCCATGATATTTGTTATGTGGCCTCGTGCAAGCGTTTCTGCCAATCGTATTGCCGAAGTTCTAGAAACAGAAAGTACAATTCATGATCCCAAAAATCCAGAACCTTTTAACGAAAATAAAAAAGGTTATGTCGAATTCAAAAAGGTAACATTTCAATATCCTGGAGCAGATGAAAAAATATTGGAAAATATTAGCTTTGTTGCTAAACCAGGCGAAACCACAGCCATTATTGGAGCAACAGGAAGCGGAAAAACAACCATTATAAACCTAATACCAAGACTATTTGATGCCACAGAAGGTGAAGTTTTGATAAACGGTGTAAATGTAAAAAATATGACGCAATTCGAATTACATAATCAAATTGGCTACATTCCGCAAAAAGGAAATTTATTGTCTGGAACAATTGAATCCAATTTAAAATATGGAAATGAGGAAGCCTCAGAAGAATTTGTACAAAAGTGCGCTCAAGTAGCACAGGCAACAGAATTTATCGAAAGTAAAGAAGAAACGTATCAATCGCCAATTTCACAAGGGGCTAAAAATGTATCTGGAGGACAGAAGCAAAGATTGTCAATTGCTAGAGCTTTAATAAAAAATAGTCCAATCTATGTTTTTGATGATAGCTTTTCTGCCCTAGATTTTAAGACTGATAGTAATTTAAGAAAGGCATTGAAAACACATAGTAAAAATAGTACGTTTATCATTGTTGCCCAAAGAGTAAGCACCATTATGCAAGCAGAGCAAATTATTGTATTAAACGAAGGAAAAATTGCAGGAATTGGAACCCATGAGGAACTTTTAAAAAATTGTGAGACATATTATGAAATTGCATCATCTCAATTAAGTGAGGAGGAATTGAAAAATGGCAGAAAAGAATAATCGGACCAAGACGTGGTCCAATGGGAAGAGGTCCAGGAGCAATGCCAATCGAAAAAGCCAAAAATTTTAAAGGTACCTTAAAAAAATTATTTGGTTATTTGGCACAATTCAAATTCATGCTAACAATTGTCGTTATATGTGCCATTATTTCTACGATTTTCAATATCATTGGACCTAGAATATTAGGAAATATCACCACTGAAATTTATGAAGGTGTCATGAAAATGCTGGCTGGAATTGGTGGAATTGACTTTGAGGCAATTGGAAAAATTGTTGCAATTTTACTAAGTATTTATATTGTAAGTGTTATATTTTCATATATCCAATCATTTGTTATGGTTGGTGTGGGGCAAAAATTTACGTACGCTTTAAGAAAACAAATTAGTCAAAAAATCAACAAATTGCCAATCAAATATTTTGATAAAAAAACACATGGTGAAGTATTATCTTACATCACAAACGATGTTGACACCATTGCACAAAATTTAAACCAAAGCATTACCCAATTAATTACTTCTACCACAACCGTTATCGGTATTTTGATTATGATGCTATCCATTTCATGGCAAATGGCGTTGATAGCAGTTTTAGTATTACCAGTTTCCCTTGGGTTGGTAATGCTAGTTGTTAGCAAATCTCAGAAATATTTTAAAAATCAACAAGAATATTTAGGGCATGTAAATCGGTCATATTGAAGAAATGTATTCGAATCATGCATTAGTCAAAGTGTTTAATGGTGAAAAAAAATCGATTGAACAATTTACGAAATATAATAATACCCTTTATACTTCCACTTGGAAATCGCAATTTTTATCTGGTTTAATGCAACCAATCATGGAATTTGTGGGAAATGTTGGCTATGTTGTAATCTGTATTATGGGTGGATTTTATGCCAGTCGAGGTGTGATAACTGTTGGAAATATTCAAAGTTTTATCCAATATATGAGACGATTTACTCAGCCAATTACTCAACTTGCCAATGTCAGCAATATGTTGCAAGCCATGATTGCAGCCTGTGAGAGAGTATTCGAATTTTTAGAAGAAGCAGAAGAAATGCCAGATACGAAAACGCCACATTCCATAGAAAACATACAAGGAAATGTAACTTTTGAAAACGTAAAATTTGGCTACGATGAAGATAAAATGATTATCAAGGATTTTTCAGCCAAAGTCGAACAAGGCAAAAAAATCGCTATTGTAGGACCTACAGGTGCTGGAAAAACCACGCTTGTTAAATTATTGATGCGTTATTACGATATCAATTCTGGTAAAATCAAAATTGATGGAATCGACATCAAAGATTTTAAAAGAGATGACCTGCGTAGTCTTTTTGCCATGGTGTTACAAGACACTTGGGCATTTAATGGAACCGTTATGGAAAATATCCGATATGGAAATTTAGAAGCAACCGATGAGGAAGTAATTCAAGCAGCCAAAGCAGCCCAAGTGGACCATTTTGTAAGGACTTTTTCAGATGGCTACCATACAATTCTAAACGAAGATTCAACCAACATTTCACAAGGGCAAAAACAGCTTCTAACAATTGCTAGAGCCTTTTTGGTCAATCCTAAAATATTAATCTTAGACGAAGCAACGTCTTCTGTTGACACAAGAACAGAAATGCAAATCCAAAAAGCCATGGATGAATTAATGAAAGGCAGAACTAGCTTTGTAATAGCACATCGTCTATCAACTGTAAGAGATGCTGATTTAATTCTTGTCATAAACAATGGCGACATCGTAGAGCAAGGAACACATGAAGAATTGCTAGAAAAACAAGGATTTTATGAAAAGCTGTATAATAGTCAGTTTGAAGAATGCAATGATGAAATTGCTTAAAATAAAATAAGGAGGAAAAAATGAACGATACAACAAACGTTGAAAAAGAAGAAACACAAAATCAAGAAAAACAAAACCCACTGGGAACCGAAAAAATAGGAAAATTAATTAAACAATTTGCGATACCTTGTATTATATCACTATTGGTAAGTTCATTATACAATATTGTAGACCAAATTTTTATTGGGCAAGGTGTTGGATATTTAGGAAATGCAGCCACGAATATTGTATTTCCATTTACTGTCGTAACGATGGCATTTGCCCTAATGATAGGAGATGGTGCTTCAGCTTATTTAAGTTTAAGTCTTGGAAAAAACGATAAGGAAAGTGCTAATAAAGGCGTTAGCAATGGTATTGTCGTATCTGCTATTTTGGGAATTCTTTTCTTAATCATAGGATTAGTATTCAAAGAGGGACTCCTAAAATTATTTGGTGTAACTGAAAAGTCGTATGAATTTGCCAAAATTTACATGACATACATTGTACTAGGAATGCCATTTTTTGTATTTACAACAGCCGTAAACTCCATCATAAGGGCAGACGGCTCGCCACAATATGCCATGGTAACCATGCTTGTTGGAGCCATTTTAAATATGATTTTAGACCCAATTGCCATATTTGTATTTGATATGGGCGTAAAAGGCGCAGCCATT
The DNA here is from genome assembly GCA_948976265.1 of uncultured Clostridia bacterium. Classification (GTDB taxonomy): domain Bacteria; phylum Bacillota; class Clostridia; order TANB77; family CAG-508; genus Scatovivens. The sequence goes on along the minus strand of CARFUA010000009.1, from coordinate 42,384 downwards.
GCGACCATTATTGGTCAAATGGTTTCGGGAGTCATGTCTTTTTGGTATATCAAAAAATTCAAATCGGTTACGATTACCAAAGAAAGTATGAAATTAGAATGGAAGACCTTGAAGAAAATCTGTAGTTTGGGAATTTCAAGTTTTATTACACAAATTGCGATTACGATAGTATTAATTGTCATCAATCAAACTCTAACCAAATATGGTGCAGAATCCAAATATGGAAGTGATATACCACTTTCTGCTTTGGGAATTGTAATGAAAGTAAACCAAATTGTCAATTCTATTGTCATTGGTTTAGCAGCTGGTGCACAACCAATTATAGGATTTAACTTTGGCGCTAAAAAATATGACCGTGTTTTGAAAACCTATGGCTTTGCGGTAAAAGTTGGATTAGGAATTACAGCACTAGGAACATTAATATTCCAATTATGCCCACAACTGATTATCAATTTATTTGGACAAGAAGATGAATTATATAACGAATTTGCCCAATTATGTTTTAGAATATTTATTGCTTTAGTGACTTTAAATTCTTTCCAAATTACTTCTGGAATTTTCTTCCAAGCCATTGGAAATCCAGTAAAAGCTGCGATTCTTTCGTTATCCAGACAAATTGGATTTTTAGTTCCAGCCATGCTAATTTTGCCAAAATTTTTTGGTATCGAAGGACTTCTGTATGCGGGGCCAACAGCGGATAGTTTAGCATTTATATTAGCCATTATATTAGTTACGATTGAAGTCAGAAAAATAAAGGGAATGAAAAAGGAGGTAAATTAAAATGATTTTAACAATAGGAAGAGAATTTGGAAGTGGTGGAAAATATATTGGCGAAAGATTAGCCAAAGAATTAAACATGAAATTCTATGATGCAGAATTAATTGAACGTGTTTCCCAAGAGAGAAATATCGACATTCATTTGTTAAACGAAAATGATGAAAAGCATAAGAAAAGTTTTTGGTACACTTTGGCAATGGCATCCTTGTCTATGTCAGATAGTGTCAATTCCTTAACCGAGCTTCCTTCAGATGACAAATATTTCATCGAACAAGCCAAGGTCATTGAAGAAATTGCAGACGAAGGAAATGCAATTATCATTGGAAGATGTTCGAATGTGATTTTGAAAAATCGAAAAAACATTATCAATCTTTTCGTTTATAGTTCTGATGAAAAGTTCAAGATTGCCAGAAAAATGGAATTTGCAGGACTAGACGAGAAAAAAGCCATCAAGTTAATGCATAAAAAAGACAAAGAAAGAGCTGCTTACTATAATTATTACACCAACCAAACTTGGGGTGCACGAGATAGCTATGATTTATTAGTCGATTCATCAAAACTTGGAATTGAAAATACGATTCAGTTCATTAAAGATTATGTGAAGTATAAAAAATAACAGCTGTAGCCTCTTGCAATTTATGTAAAATTATGGTATAATAAATTAATTTAAAAATAGAGAGCAGGAGGAATTAAAGTGACGCAATTATTGGGAATGAAGAAGAAAAAGGTAAATCAGATGAAGAGCGCAATTCGAGTTTGTTGTACGGCGCGGAAGTTATCTGGGCAGGGATGCGGTCAAGGAATGGGAATATGTCCATTTCTGAAAAATGGACTATGTGAACAACCTGCACGTGTGCATTCAGGGATATCGCTGGTCGAGACGACTCCCAATTGATAGAAAATGGTGCTGATTATAACAGTAATTAAGGTTAATCAGTGCCATTTTTTATATAAAATAATGGCTGTAGCTTTTTCAATTTTATATAAAATTCAAATTGGAAAAGTTTTTTGAATCTTGACTTTCTGCAAAAATTTTTATATAATTCAAAAGTGATAAAAAAGGAGGAAAAAATGAGTTTTATAGAAGAAATCAAAAATAGAGCAAAATCCAATCAAAAAACAATTGTGTTGCCAGAAGCATCCGATAAAAGAATTATAGAAGCAGCTGCAATTGCACTTCAAGAAGAATATGCTAATATTATTCTTTTGGGTGATGAAGATAAAATAAATAAAATAGCCGATGAAAATCATTTTGATATTGCAAAAGCAACGATTATTAATCCAAAAATATCCGAAAAACGTAAGGAATATGCAGAAAGTTTATATGATTTAAGAAAAGCAAAAGGAATGACGCTTGAACAAGCACAGGAATTGATTTTAGATGAAGTGTATTTTGGTATGATGATGGTAAAAAAGGAAGAAGCAGACGGACTTGTTTCTGGTGCGATTCATTCTACCTCAGATACTTTACGTCCAGCACTTCAAATTCTAAAAACAGCACCAAATACAAAGCTTGTTTCAGCGTTTTTTGTTATGGTCGTTCCGAATTGCCAATATGGAGAAGAAGGAACGTTCGTTTTTGGTGATTGTGGTTTGAATCAAAATCCAAATGCAGAAGAATTGGCTGAAATCGCTAAATCTTCGAGTGATAGTTTTGAACAATTAGTAGGAAAACCAGCAAAAGTAGGAATGCTTTCGTATTCAACTTATGGAAGTGCGAAATCGGAACTAACGCAAAAAGTAATTGATGCAACAAATTTGATTAAAGAAAAGTATCCAGAAATGAATGTAGATGGAGAGTTTCAGTTAGATAGTGCAATTGTACCAGAAGTAGCGGCTTCCAAGGCACCAACGAGCAAAATTGCAGGAACTTGCAATACATTGATATTTCCAGACTTAAATAGTGGAAATATTGGTTATAAATTAACGCAAAGATTTGCGAAAGCAGAGGCTTATGGACCACTTTGTCAGGGAATTGCAAAACCAGTGAATGATTTATCACGTGGTTGCTCAGCACAAGATGTGGCAGGGGTGATTGCGATAACTTGTGTGCAGGCTTGCCAGGAGGCCTTAAAGGGCTCTGCCCCTTAAGAATCCCCGCGAAGGGCGCTGCCCTTTCGAAACCTGCTCTTCGGTCAGAGGGACAAAGGTTGCCAAATGGGGTGATAAAAGCTGATATTGTACCGCGCGATGAGCACGCGAGGGAGATTTTTTGTAAAAGAGAGGAAAGAATGTTATGAAAATTTTAGTTTTGAATTGTGGAAGTAGTTCTTTGAAATATCAATTGATGGATATGGAAAAAGAGGAAGTGATTACAAAGGGAACGTATGAGAGAATTGGGCAAAATAATTCTTTTGTGACGATTAAACAAAATGGAGAGAAAACAAGAATTGAGCATCCTGTGGAGAATCATGATTTGGCTTTGAAGTTTGTTATGGAAGAGTTGTTAACTGGTGAAAAATATGGTGTGATTCAAGATTTGAATGATATTGATGCTGTGGGACACAGATTGGTTCATGGTGGTGAGAAATTTAGTTGTTCTGTTTTAATTACAGACGAAGTAATTGAGCAAATTAAGGAATGTATTCCGCTTGCACCACTTCATAATCCTGCGTGTTTGCTTGGAATTGAAGCTTGTAAAAAGGAAATGAAAAATACGCCAATGGTAGCTGTTTTTGATACGGCGTTTCATCAAACCATGCCAAAAGAAAATTATATTTATCCACTTCCTTTTGAGTATTATGAAAAATACAAAATTCGTAAATATGGATTCCATGGAACAAGCCACAAATTCGTATCACAAAGAGTGGCAGAAGTGATGAACCAAAATATAAAAGATTTAAAAATTGTGACGTGTCATTTAGGGCAAGGCGCTTCACTTTGTGCGATTGATGGTGGAAAATCAGTCAATACCAGTATGGGACTAACGCCACTTGGTGGTATTGCAATGTGTGCAAGATGTGGTGATATGGACCCATCAATGGTTGGATATTTAATGGACACTTTGGGTAAAACGAAAGAAGAAATTAATACGATTTTGAATAAAGAATCTGGTGTTCTTGGTATTTCTGGCATTAGTCCAGATTTCAGAGATGTGGAAGCTGCTAAAGCAGAAGGAAATGAAAGAGCAGGTTTGGCGATTGATTTTTATAATCATACTGTAGCAGAATATATTGCACGTTATGCTGTTTCATTACAAGGAATTGATGTGATTGTATTTACGGCAGGAATTGGTGAAAATCAAATTAATATTCGAAAAGGAATTTGCGAAAAATTGAAATTTATGGGAGTCGAAATTGACGAAACTGCCAATAACACAAGAGGAGAAGAAATTGAAATTTCAACCAAAAACTCTAAAATAAAAGTTTTTGTGATTCCAACAGACGAAGAGTTAATGATAGCACGCGATACAAAAGAAATTATTGCTCAAAATTAGGAGGAAGAAAGTTTGAAAGTAGCAATTGGGCAAGATAGCCACAGAATTGATTATGAAAATAAGGATAAAAAATTGATAATTGGTGGAATTGAGTTTGATGAACCATTTTCCTTATCAGGAAATAGTGATGCAGACGTGGTTTTACATGCTATTACTAATGCGGTTTCGGGAATTACGTGTAAAAATATTCTGGGAAAAGTAGCGGATGCTATGTGTCAAAATGGAATTACGAATAGCGAAGAATATTTGAAAGAAGCGTTGAAAGATTTAAAAGAAAAAATCATTCATGTTTCGATTTCAATTGAATGTAAAGCTCCTAAGATGACACCGAAAATAGAAGCTATGAGAAGAAATATAGCAAAAATTTTGCAACTAGAAGAAAATTGTATTGGCATTACCGCAACTTCTGGAGATGGTTTGACGGAATTTGGTAAAGGAAATGGAATCAGCGTATTTGCTTGTATTACAGTAGAATAAAATGGAGAAAAATGGATGGAAGAAATCTATAAAAAAGCAAGAGCAAGAATTAATTTAAGTTTAGAGGTATTGGGGAAAAGAGAAGATGGTTATCATAACATAAAATCGGTATTTCAGAAGATTAATTTCTATGATGAAATTTGGATTCGAAAAAATAAAACAGCTGATTGTCGTTTAGAAATCAATGTAGAAACATTAAATAATCAGGAAAATATTGTTTATCAAGCGTATTTAAAGCTAAAGGAAAAGTTTCCGAATCTTTCTGGAGTAGATGTCAAAATCAACAAAAAGATTCCAATGCAAGCAGGTTTGGCTGGAGGAAGTGCAGATTGTGCTACGTTTCTTTTGGCAATGAATAAATTATTTGGTTTGTCGTTGTCGAAATCAGAAATTGAGTCGATTGGCAAAAGTTTGGGAGCAGATGTTGTGCCTTGTTTGTATCATCAGGCGGTTTTGGTAGAAGGAATTGGCGAAAAGATAACGAAGATAAATACCAATTTTAAGTATTATGTTGTGATTGTTAAGCCAGTTATCTCTTGTGATACAAAGCAAATGTATCAAGCATTAGATGCCAACTCCCAATTGATTCAGTTGCAAGTAGCAGATAAAGTGATTTTGGCATTAGAAAATAATCAAATACAAACTTTGGCAAATCACTTATATAATGTATTTGAAGAGGTTTTGGAAGAAAAAGAAGAGATTCATAATATAAAAAATGAATTTTCTAAAAATGATGCTATAGGAACTTTAATGAGTGGTTCTGGTTCGTGTGTTTATGGTTTGTTTGAAAAGAAGGAAAAGGCTAAAAGGGCCTATCATCAACTAAAGACAAATTATCAAACATATATTTGTACATCTTATAATACAAGAAGGGAAAATAAATATGATAAAAAATAAAACGGTGACAGCCATTTTATTAGTTGCTGGAAATAGTACAAGATTTGGAAAAAACAGAAATAAAAACTTTGAAATGATTTGCGAGAAAAATATTATGTCTTACAGTTTGAGTGTTTTTGAACAAAATCAATATGTGGACGATATTATAGTGGTTGCCAAAGAAAGTGAAATACAGAAAGTACAAAATATTGTGAAACAGGAGAAGCTTACAAAACCAGTCCAGATTGTTTGTGGCGGAAGTTCAAGGCAAGAATCGGTTTATCAAGGCTTACAAGCAACTAATTCGGAAATCGTAATGGTACATGACGGAGCAAGACCTGCGATTAAGCAAGAATATATTAACCAATGTATTGAAAGTATGGAAGAATTTCAAGGTGTGACAGTTGGCGTTAAATCGAAAGATACCATAAAAATAACAGATGAAAATGGCGTGATTGTAAGCACTACGAAAAGAAGCAATACTTGGGTGATTCAAACACCACAATGTTTTCATCGAGAAATTTTGCTTAAAATGCATGAAAAATATAAAAATGAGGAAGTAACAGATGATTGTATGCTATTGGAAATGAATGGTTATCAACTGAAAGTTTTGGAGAGTGATTATACGAATATAAAAGTAACAACGTATGAGGATTTGGGAATTGTGGAGCAGTTTTTGAAGTAAAAATAGAGAAATAATGATTAGCTAGAAAAAGTAATCATTATTTTTTTTGTTTAAAAATATTGACATTATTCTGAAAATAGTATATTATATAAATATATAGCATATTATTCTGAAAACAGAATAATATGAAAAGGAGGCAGAAATGGGATATTTAACAGCAAAACAACTTTCTGAAAAATGGGGAATATCGGAAAGAAGAATTATAAAATTGTGTCAAGAAGAAAGAATTTATGGTGCTATAAAAGAAGGTAGAATTTGGAATATTCCAGAAGATGCCATGAAACCAAGTGATAAACGAAGTAATATAGCGCAATATATTCCCACCCACAAAAGAGTCTTGGTTGCTAATATTAATACAAAAATTGGTGAGGAATTAATCCCATTATTAGAAAAAGAAGGGTATATTGTGGAGGGAATCTGCGAAGAAAATGCCAGAATTAAATCCGAAAAGTTGAAGGCGTTAAAAGTACTTCGAACCGACTTTGAGAATCAAGAAAAGTTAGAGAAAATGTTTCTTAAAACAGAAAAATACTACGATGGATTTATTTTTATCGATACCGATAAAACAAGTAAGGAATTTATGAAAAATAAAGAATGGCTTATTCTAAAGTTGGCACAAAAAATGGATTGTGATTCAAGTATTGTTCTTTTGAATCATCCTCAAAATGCAAGTTATGGATTAGAGAAAAAGCTTGCCAAAAAATTAAGGCAAAGAATTGGATTAAGAATAAATTCCATTCAATTGACGGTAGCAATGTCAGATAGTATTTGGATGAACTATGATGAAATAGCAAAAGATATTATGAATTTATTAACTGACTTTAAAAATACAACTGGTATGGCTATCACAAGCAATGGTGGTTATTTAGAATTTGATGAGAGTGGAAGAACGAGGGAATTGGAAAGAGGAATTTTTTATCGAGCGATTCAAGATTGTTTGAAAAGATTAAATAAGGAATCACATTTTTGGTCTGCTTCCATGATGCTAGAAGATGAGTGGACAGAAGAACCGCTTGAAATGAATTTTAGAGTAGTCAATTTGGAGACAGCAAATCGTGGTGTAAATATGGAGAGAATTTTTATTTTTCGAAAAAACGAAATTGAAAAATTTAAGAAAAATAAAACGTTGCAAATTTATATGCAAAGTAAGATTCATACGATATTTGTGGATTATCATGAAATATTAGAAAAGGAACCAGAATTATTAAAAATTGTTGGAAACGGTTGGGACGGAATAGATAACGATACTTTGATTGTGGATTTACCAAGTGAAAATGGAAACGAAGGAAGAGGTTATGTGAGTAGAAATAAAAGAGAAGTGAAAAAGGCACAGGAGTGTTTTGAGAGATTGAAAAAGTATGGAAAGGATTTGAAGGAGGTTTTGAAATGAATTTCATTTACCAAAAAATAAAAAAAGAAGATAAGGAGCAACTATTTAAACTAATAGAGGTTGTGTTAGAAGGATTGGAAAATAAAGAATATTTTATTCCTCATGAGGAATGGGAAATGAAAAGTATGTTTGATGAAAAAATTATGCGCCGTTGTATGGAGCTTATGATGATGATAAACTTGTCGGAATGGCACAATTATATGTTTCACAAGATATGCTTGCAGATTTTAAAAAGGAATTTGGGTTGGTAAATTATAATGTTTGTGAATTAGGGGGAAATTTAGTTTTGCCAGAATATAGAGGAAATGGAATAACAACGAAACTTCAAACAATGGAATTAAAACTAGCTAGAAAATTGGGATTTGATTATATTATTTCTATGGCTCATCCAGATAATATAGGAAGTTGCAAGACTCTTGAAAAAATTGGTTTAGATTTTGTAAAAGAAACGAAATTATCAAATGGATTTTTGAGAAAATTATATATTTTAAAATTGAAATAAAGATGTTAAAAAGGAGGTTTTTTATGGAATTAACAGGAAATTATGTAGCTTCACAAGTATTTACGATTTTAACGTATGTTTTGCTGGCGATTACTTATTATGCGAAAAATCGTAAAACGGTATTAGTCATTAGCTTTTTATCAATCATTGCAAATGCAGTGGCATATATTTTATTAAATGCGTATACTGGTTTAGCAATGTGTGTTGTGGCTTTAATAAGAAATATTTATTTTATGGTAGATGAACAAAAGAATGGAAAGAATGACGAAATTAAGAAAAAAGATATTGTTGCCTTAATTATAATCTATGGTATGATTGCTATTTCTACAGTTTTTACTTATGAAGGTTTCTTAAGTTTGTTATCTGTTTTTGCGACAATGCTTTATACGTATTCGGTTTGGCAAAAGAAAACTTTGGTGTATAAGTTGTGTGGAATTCCAGTTGGTGTTTTGTGGATTTTGTATAATTTGTATGTGAAGTCGGTGTTTGGCGTAATTTTGGAAGCGATTTTGTTGGTAAGTTCGATAATTGGTTTTGGAATAGAGAGAAAAGGAATGAAAAAAGAAGTTACATAGGAAAACAGATATTGACAAAAAATAGGAAATGTAGTATACTATAATTAACTTATAAGTTAAAAGTTGTTTGAGAAACAAAATTTAAAACCCTAGTGTTAGAGCACTAGGGTTTCGTCTTACTCTTCATCTTCTGACCAAGCCAGTAATGCAAGTAAGACTAAGTACAATTGTTTGAAAAACAAAAATTTCGCCTCTTTTCCTCCTTGAGCAAAGGATAGTGCTATTTTATAGCAAATTACAATAAATTTCAAGAAAAATATTATGTAAAAATAGAGAATACAACTCTATTTTTTTTTTATGGAAACAATTGCAAACCATAAGATTTTGTGATAAAATTTGAAAAATAGGAGGAAATCATGCAGAAATATACAGATAAAGAAGTATTTAATCAAAGGTTTGTGGAAATGAATCAAGACATTAGAGTTAAACTTAGAGAACAAGCCTATGATAATTGGCTTGCAGATTATGAAATTGAAATCGAAAAATGTACAACACCAATTATCGATTTGGGTTGTGGTTTGGGAAATAATACATTGTATTTGCTAGAAAAAGGAAAAGAAGTAGTGGCGTGTGATTACGCTGAAGTTGCTATAAAAACAATTGAAAAAGAAATGCCAAAAGCACAAACAAAATTATTTGATATGACAGAAAAGTTTCCATTTCAAGATAATTACACAGATATTGTGATAGCCGATTTGTGCATTCATTATTTTACAGAAGAAGTAACGAAAAATATAATTGAGGAAATTAGGAGAATATTGAAGCTAAATGGAATTTTAGTTTTTCGAGTGAATTCTACGCAGGATAGTAATTTTATTACGCATCATGAAAAAATTGATAATAATTTTATTTGGCAAGAAAAATGGAAAAAAAGCAAAAGGCTTTTTGATGAAAAAAGTATTCGTGATTTTTTCAAAGATTGGAAAATTGAAAAGGTGAAGCAAGAGAAAATGTTGCGATATGAGTGTGAAAAGCTTGTTTGGAATTGTGCGATTCGAAAGATTTAAAAGAAAAAGGAGGAATGAAAAATGAAAGTGATTGTGGGAGGAATTATTCGAAAGGAAAACAAAATATTGATGGTGCAAGAGGCACAAGAAAAATGCTATGGACAATGGAATTTTCCAGCTGGACATTTAGATGAAGGAGAAACGATTTTTGAAGGAGCGATTCGTGAGATTTTCGAAGAAACTGGTTGCAAAGTAAAATTAACGAAAATGTTACCAATTATTTCTGCAAAAGGAAATAGCAATATTGTGAGAATTACATTTTTGACGGAATTGTTAGAAGAAAATATTAGTTTTGATCCAAGCGAAATTTTGGTGGTAAAATGGTGGGAAATTGAAGAAATCAAAAATATGCCAAAAACTGATTTACGAGGCGAAAAAATGATATTAGAGATGATAAGACAGATAGAAGAAAATGAAGTATATCCGTTGGAAGTGATTCGAGAAATGGAGAGTTAATAAATGAAAATAGAAAAGGTCAATATTCTAGGCGATAGTATTACTTGGGGATATGAGGCGTTTACGGAAAAGAGGCTCAAAATTCGATATCCAGATTTATTAAAAGAAGAATTGCAGTTACAACAAGTTAATCAATATGGAATTAGCGGTTCTACTTTGGCAAGTGGAGAAAACGCTTTTGAACCAATGTGTTTGCGATATAAAAATATGGAAGAAGCAGATATGGTTATTGTGTTTGGTGGAACGAATGATTATGACCCTGTTTCGGAAAAGCCAATCTGCTTAGGAAATAAGAACGAAAAAAATACAGAAACAATTTACGGAGCCATTCATAAAATTTGTCGTGGTTTGAAGGAAAAATATCCAACTGCAATCCTTGTTTTTATGACACCTTTGAAAAGAGGTTACGAAAATGAAAATGCTAAGTTAGAATTAAAAACAAAGGTAAAAAATGATTTGGGCTATACTTTAGAAGATGTTGGGAAGGCGATAAAAGAAGTATGCCAAATGTATGAAATCGATGTGTTTGATTTATATGAAGAATGTGGAATTGAGAAAACGGAAGATGTCTTAAAATATTTGCCAGATGGTTTGCATCCAACAGAGGAATATCATGAAATTTTAGCAAAGAAGTTAGTGAATTTTATAGAAGTGAAATATATAAATTATTTACAAAAATGGAAGACATAAAATTGACATTTTGAAGAAAAGATAGTATAATATAGTCACATAAAGTTTTAGAAAAACAACAAGGAGGATAACGATGGGATTTTTGAAAGAAGACTTCAATAAAGGAAGCGAAAAAGCATGCCAAGAGGCAGAAGGCACCAGAGAACGGAAAGGGGCTTTGGATAAGCCTATCAGAGTAATTGCGTCTGAAGGGTTAAAAGTGACTTTTGAGATAACCGCTTCACAATATGGTACATTCAAATATGTAAAGCAGTTGAAGGAAATCGCAAAAGGATTTGGAGCGAAAGCGACAAGCTCTGGCAAGACAGTAGTATTTCAATGCCCAAATGATGTGGTGGCTAAAGCAATCACGAAGGTATGGAAATAATTTTATGAGACAAGGTATTTGACGAATGTCATTTGCCTTGTTTTATTTTGGAAAATAATGCTATACTTTTTGAGAATATTGTGATACAATGTAAACCAAAGGAAGGAGAAAAAGTCATGCCAGAAATATGGGATTTATTAGATGAAAACGGAAATAAAACAGGGCAAGTAATGCAAAAAGGAGAGCCAATTCCAGAAGGATTTTTTCATAAGGGAGCTGATATTTGGATGATAAATTCGCAAGGGAAAATTCTGCTTCAAAAGCGTTCTCCAAAGAAAAGACTTTCTCCGAATGTGTGGGCGATGACAGGTGGTTCTGTTATAAAAGGAGAAACTAGTTTGCAAACCATTGAAAGAGAAACTTTAGAAGAATTGGGAATTCAACTAAATATGCAAGAAGTGGAATGGATTCGAACGTTTAAAACAGAAGAAGTTTGGCTTGATGAATTTATTGTAAAACAAGAAATTGATTTGAAAGATATTGTCATGCAAGAGACAGAAGTTTGTGATGTGAAGTGGGTGAGTTTTGAAGAAGCAGAAGCGATTTTTGAAAAGGAGCAATTTTTGGAAAATCGTTGGGAATTTGTGAGAGATTTGATAAAAGAGCGATTGGAGAAATAAATGAAAGTTGTAATAGTTAGTAGCAGTCCAAACGAGATTGGTTTGACGAATTCGTGTGTGGAAATTGCAAAGGAAACGTTGGAAAAAGAGAAGATAGAAACAGAATGGATTGTTTTGAATCAATATAATATTAAAAAGTGTGAAGCATGTGGTAAGCGAGGTTGGGGCATTTGTTTAGAAGAACATCGATGTAGAATGAAGGATGATTTTAATGATTTAAAACAAAAAATAGATGCCTTTGATGCCATGATAATTGTTACGCCAGTTTATTTTTACGAAATGAGTGAATCGGCTAAAACGTTTTTTGATCGATTAAAAAGATGTGAGTCATTTGATGAAAACTCGTACTTGAAAAATAAAAATATGCTGTGTATTGCTTGTGCAGGTGGCAGTGGAGATGGAACAGAAAATACATTGCATTCTATGAAGATTTTGGCAAAATTTTTGCATATGAATGTTGTAAAACAAATTGGTGTAACGAAAAAGAATTTTGAAGAGATGAAAAGTGAGATTGTAGAAGGAACTAAGGCGTTAGTTTTAGGAGGAGAAAATGAATAATTTGGAAAAATTGATTGAAATTCATTTTGAAGGGCAACTAAAAATTGGCTCTTCCGAAAAAATAGAAAGAGAAAATTATGATGTTCAATATAGTAAAATCATTGCGGATTGGTATTGGAATTATGCTTTTTTAAAAAGTCCAGAGGTTGATTTGAAAGCGCTTTGGGAAGAAATCAAAAGCGATATGCAAAAATTGGAAAGACAGCCGGTTTTATATTTGATGTCAAATCAAGATAATTCTAAGATAGAAGGGCAATTTGGAGATTGTCATTTAGAAAATTTATATACTGATTGTTGGATGGCGATAGAAAACTTGGAGCGTTTTCCTGCGTATGAAAGCAAACTGCAAGTGGAAATTTCGCAGGTAAAAGAGGAAGAAAAAGCGCAATTTGTTCAAGCGGTTATGGAAGGATTTTCAAGTGATGACCCTGAAGATCCTTATGGAACTTTGCCAGAAGAATATCGAAAAATTTATGATTTGAAATTTGAGGATGGCGAATTTCATAAATTGGAATATTGTGCGAAATATAAAGGAGAAATGGTGGGAACAGCTAATTTATGGTATAAAGGGACTTATGCAATTATTTATAGTGTTTCTACGAAAAAAGAATTTCAAAAACAAGGTATTTGCAAAAAAATGATGTCAAATATCATAAAAGATTTGAGGAAACTGGGAATTGATACAGTTTGTGTGCAAACAGAAAAGGGATTTTATACGGAAAAAATCTATCAAAACATGGGATTTGAAGAAGTGATGCTTCGGAAAAGTGTATGGAGAGAAGGAAAAAGTTGTTGACAAGAAGGAAAAATAGGAGTATACTAAAGTTATAAAGATGTAAATTAAGGGAACTTGATATACTTTAATTTATAAAATTTAGAATTTCTAGTAAAAACCAGTAGCAAAGCGACATTTGCTACTGGTTTTATTTTTATTGAAAAAATTTTCTTGCTTCATCGATTATTATCTTTAGTATTTCCAATACAATTTTATAAATTTCAAATTGCTCTTTTGTGTATTTTTTCTTTTGTTTTCTTTTAGAATTTCTAGTTTTCATGAATATGTATTCCTCCTTTCGCACAAAATTTGCGCCACAAAACCACCTCCTTTGGCGCATTTTATAGGAAAGTTTGGAAATATAATTTTTAGTTTGGAAAAAGTTTTTAAGAACATAAAAACTTTTAGAATAAAACTAAAATTATAATACAATACTTTGTTGTAAATTGCAAGTAAAAAATTCAAAAAAATACGAACAAATGTATTGACAAAAAACAAAAGTTTGATATAATAGCAATATCGAACATATTTTTGGTAGGAGGTAAAGGATGATAAATTTATTACATATAAAAAATATAGGAATTATTGATGATTTAACCATTAATTTAAACGAAGGTTTTAATGTTCTAACAGGTGAAACTGGTGCTGGAAAAACGCTTATTATTGGTGCCCTAAAAATTTTAGCAGGAGGCAGATTTTCAAAGGAAATGATACGAACGGGAGAAACGAATTCCTTTATTGAAATGTCGATTTCTCTATCTGAATTTGAAGATAATGTCATTATTTCAAGGGAAATGAATGGTCATGGCAAAAATATGTGTAAAATCAATGGTAGACTTGTTACAGTAGCAGAATTAAAAGATTTTATGAAAAATATCATTGATATTCATGGGCAAAATGACAATCAGATGATGCTAGATTTAAGTAAACAGATTGAATTATTAGATGGTTATGCCAATGATGAAATCGGGATTTTGAAAGCAGAATATCAGGAAATGTATGAAAAATATTTGAATCTCAAAAAAGAGTTAAATCTAAATTATGGTGATGACTTAGAAAAACAGCGCAAATTGGATTTATTAAATTACCAATTAACCGAAATTGAAGAAGCTAACTTAAAGCCAAATGAGGAAACTGAATTAGAAGAGAAAAGCAAAATAATAGGAGCATCCGAAAAGATTGCCAATCACTTAAAAGAAGCACAAAGTGAAATTGATAATAACTCAATTGACGGTCTCAACAATGCAATTCGAGCGCTTGAAAAAATTGAGTCATATAATGCAAACTATTCTGATATGGTAACCAGATTGAAAAATTGCTATTATGAAATTCAAGAAACTTCTAGAGATTTAAGCTGTGAAGAGGTTTATTTTGATGCAGAAGAGCAAAATAAAATAGAAGCAAGGCTAGATTTGATTTATTCTTTGAAAAGAAAATATGGTAATAATATTGAGCAAATATTGGAATATCAAGAAAAAATTAAGCAGGAAATTTTTACGATCACAAATTTGGAAAATTATATTTTAGAATTAAAAGATAAGTTAGAGAAATTCGAAAATAAAATGTTAGAAATTAGTCAAAAAATGAATGAAATTCGTGTGAAATGTGCGATTAAATTATCGGATGAAATCACGCAAGAATTAAAAGATTTAGAAATGAAAAATGCAGAATTTGAAGTAAAAGTAGAATCTTTGGAAAAAGGAAAATTCACAAGCAATGGTTTGGATAAAGTAGAATTCTTAATTTCCACCAATCAAGGCGATGAAAAAAAATCTTTGGTAAAAATCGCTTCTGGTGGTGAAATGTCAAGAGTGATGTTTGCAATTAAAACCGTTTTAGCAGATGTAGACAAAACCCCAATTTTAGTTTTTGATGAAATTGATACAGGAATCAGTGGAATTGCAGCAAACAGTACAGGTGAAAAAATGAAAAAAATTGCCCAAAATCATCAAGTAATTTGCATTACGCATTTAGCAACGATTGCAGCTAAAGGAGATTATAATTATTACATTTTCAAAAGTAGTGAAAATAATATGACAAAAACACAGATTAATCAATTAAATGAAGAACAAGTTATTCGTGAAATTGCCAGAATTTCGAATGGTGAAATCACAGAAACTTCTATTCAAAATGCTAGAGAAATGCGAAATATGTCTCAAAAGATTGCATAAACGAAATTTTAAAAAGAAATTACTTGACAGCATTTGATAAATAGAGTATACTATAACTTATAAGAAGTAAATTAAATGTTGTTGATACATTTTAATTTATAAAGAAATACTTTTTTGTTTCATTTTTTCACTCCTTCCATACAAAATTGTGCCACAATCATCACCTCCTTGGCACAAGAAAAGTATGAGAAGTTTTTTTGTTTTTGGAAAAAGTTTTTAAGAATTTAAAAACTTTTTAAGAATAAAAGTAAGCATATTATACAATGGAATTTTGTGAATTGCAATAGATAAAAACAAAAAAAGTCTTGAAAATTAACTTGGATTATAATAAAATAACAAAAAAGGATAAAAAGGAGGCAAAATATGAAAGATATTACAATTTCAGAAGATATTTTCTATATTGGAGCAGATGATAAGGAAATTGACTTATTTGAAAGTCAATACATCGTTCCAAATGGAATATCATATAATTCTTATCTAATTAAAGATGAAAAAAATGTAATAATGGATACCATTGATAAAAGAAAAACGGAAGAATGGTTGCAAAATCTAGAAAAAGCTTTGGCAGGAGATAAACCAGATTATTTAGTCATTTCGCATTTAGAACCAGATCATGCCTATAATGTAGAGCTTCTAGCAAAAAAATACCCAGAAATGAAATTGGTCGGAAATGATAAAACTTTTGCGTTTTTGCCACAATTTTTCGAAATTCCAGATTTAGAAAAGAGAAAAGTAGTGGTGAAAGAAGGAGAGGAATTATCCATTGGAAAACATACATTGCAATTTTTTATGGCACCAATGGTGCATTGGCCAGAAGTTATGGTGGCTTATGAAAAAACAGAAAAGATTGTATTTTCAGCAGATGGATTTGGAAAATTTGGAAGTTTAGACACCAACGAAGATTGGACATGCGAGGCAAGAAGATACTATTTCAATATTGTACGGAAAATATGGTATGCAAGTACAAGCTTTATTAAAAAAATTAGCGACGTTAGATATGAAAATGATTTGCCCATTGCATGGTCCGATTTTGAAAGAAAACTTAGAATTTTATATTGGAAAATATGATATTTGGAGTCGCTATGAACCAGAAGACGACGGCGTTTTTATTGCCTATGCTTCCATTCATGGGAATACAGCGGACAGTGCCAAAGAATTGGCGGAAATTTTAAAGAAGAAAGGTGCTAAAAAAGTTGCTATTACAGATTTGGCAAGAGAGGACATGGCAGAAGCAATCGAAGATGCCTTTCGTTATGATAAAATGATTTTAGCATCTTCCACTTATGATGCCAAGTTATTTCCACCAATGGAGGAATTTTTGCATCATTTAATGAGTAAGAATTATCAGAAGCGTAAAGTTGGAATCATTGAAAATGGAACTTGGGCGCCAATGGCAGGAAAGTGTATGAAAGACATTTTGGGAAGTATGAAAGATATTACAATTTCTGAATCAATGGTTACGATAAGGTCAAAATTAAAGGAAGAATCACTTGCGAAAATGAATGAATTGGCAGATGAGATTTTGAAAAAATAGTGGGAGGAAATATGTACAAGGCGGTATTTGTTGATATTGATGGTACGTTAGTGGACGCTAAGAAAAATATTTCAGAAGAAACGAAACTTGTGCTAAAAAATGCAAGAGATAATGGAATCGAAGTTGTTTTGTGTTCAGGAAGATGCAGAAGGTCTGTGCAAGATTTACGAAAGGTATGTTCTGTGAGCCGATATGTGATAAGTGCAAATGGAGCAGAAATCTATGATTGCGAAACAGAGGAAGTTTTATATCAATGTGCGTTGGAGTCTGAAATTTGCCAGAGATTGTGGGAAATGGCGATGCAAAAGGATATGCTGATTAAATTAGATTTTGGACTAGGAAGAATTATCAATCAAACAAAACGAATGAGATATTACGAAATGGAGTTACAAGAAGATATCTGCACTTTCTTAAATAAAAATGCAATTAGACAAATATCACTAAGTTCAGAACACGATGCTCAAATCGAAGAAGCCAAAAAGCAGATTGCTCAAAATCCGAATAATGCAATTGTCAATGAATTTTTTGAACATCACAATGGAAAAAAATTTCATTATATTCATTGTGCTAATAAAAACGTTTCCAAAGGAAATGCGATGGCTGGTTTGTGTAAATATTTGAAAATTGATTTAAAAAATGTGGTTGCCATTGGAGATGATATTAACGACATTTCCATGATAAAAATGGCAGGTTTAGGCGTTGCCATGGGAAATTCGTCTGATGAAATCAAAGAAATAGCAGATAAAATAACAACAACCAATGAAGAAAATGGAGTGGCGAGAGTTTTGGAGAATCTATTGGAGGAAAAATAAATGAAATTAAAGATATTAGAAGATACGTATCAAGTAATTCGATTGAAACCAAAGGAAGAAATACCATTTGAAAAATTAGAAAAAGAGGAATTTTATTCAATTACAAGAACGGAAGAAGAATTATCGATTGTTGCGAAAAGTACGGTAAATATTGAAAGTGAAGTAATAGAAAAAAATTGGAAGATGATAAAAATAGATGGGATATTAGATTTTTCATTAATTGGAATTTTGTCTAAAATTAGTACGATACTTGCTAATGCTGGAATTAGCATATTTGCGTTATCGACTTATAATACAGATTATCTATTACTAAAAGAAGAAAAGATAAAAGAGGCAAGAAAAGTTTTGGAAGAAAATAATTATGAATTTATATAAGGAGAAAGCATGTCAAAAGATTTTATTCATTTTTTTGGAACCACAGGTAGTAAAGCTATTTTCTTTAAAAATATTAGGTCATCTGGTGGTTTGTATTTTCATATAGATGATACGAATATCATAATTGATCCAGGACCAAGTACCTTTTATCAATACATCCATACATATCAAGATAAAATCGATGGAATTATTTTATCGCATATTCATATTGACCACTCAAATGACTTAAATATATTGGTAGAGTTAATGACAAATGGTGGAGAAACAAAACGAGGAACATTGCTTGTACCAAACCAAGCGATAGAAGAAAGAACATTGCAACCATATGTAATGAATTTTCCAGAGCATTTGGAAGTGATAAAACAGAAGTCAAAGTATCAAATAAAAAATATAGAAATTGTATCTTCTATTGAACATCGACATGGTGTAGAAAATTATGGGTTTAAGTTAAAAACAAAAAAACATACAATTGGATTGGTGACTGATACAGTCTATTTCCCAGAACTCTTAGAGTCGTATAAAAATTGTGAAATAATGATAATGAATGTGCCTTATAATAGGCAGAATAAACCAAAGCCAAAGCATTTGGATATAACCAATGTAGAAGAATTCATAAAAGCAATAAAACCGCAGAAAATAGTGCTGACGCATTTTAATGAGAATATTTTAGAAAAGAATCCTGATAGGATTACGAAAGAATTAAGCCAAAAATATGAAATAGAAGTCATTAGTGCTGTGGATGATATGAAATTGGAATTGTAAATAAGGAGGAAAAAATGGAAAATTATTTTATTATACATGGGTCATTTTCTAGTCCCTACTCGAATTGGATTGGATGGTTACATGATTTTATTGAAACGGAAGGCGAGCAAGTTTATGTGCCAGATTTTCCAATTGGTGTGGGACATCAATCTTATGAAAACTGGAGTCGCTTATTGAAATATTATTGGGATTTAGGTTTTATTACGGAACATACAACCATCATAGGTCACAGTATTGCACCTGTTTTTATATCAAAATTTTTAACAGAACATAAAATAAAAGTCAAAAAATTAATTTTTGTATGTGGATTCAATCAATATTTTGGAATTAATGAAGAATACGATATCGTTAATCAAACAATGTATTTTGAAAATTTAGCAGAGGTGAAACAATATGCAAATGAAATCATTTGTTTCTATTCTGACAATGACCCTTATGTTTCCTATGAAGCAGAAAAAGATTTTGCACAACAATGTGCAACAAAACAAGTTTTCATTCCCAAAGCTGGACATATCAACAGTGAAAGCGGATATGATACATTGGAAGAATTGGTTCAATATTTGTAAAATAGGAGTCGAAAATGAATGAAATAGTGTTTGTAACGCACAACAAAGGAAAAGCAAAATCTGCTGAAAAATATTTTCAAAATCTTAAATTCAGTACTTATGATTTTGAATTAGACGAACCAAGAAGCGAGGATTTGCAAGAAATTGCGACAGCCAAAGTAAAGCAAGCTTATGAGATTGTGAAAAAACCATGCATTGCATTAGATACAGGATTTTTTATTGATGCTTTAAATGGTTTTCCCAAAACGTTTGTCAACTTTTCATTAGATACAATAGGAATTGAGGGAATTTTGAAACTGATGGAAAGTAAAGAAAATCGAAATTGTCGCTTTGAAGAATGTCTGGCTTATTACGATGGTAAAGAAATTCATTATTTTTATGGAAAACATCCAGGAAAATTAACTTACCAAAGAGAAGGGGAAAACAGAACCGAAAAATGGTCTGATTTATGGTATATTTTTAAACCAAATCATTTTGAGAAAACGTTAGCTGAGATGAACGAAAAGGAAAGAGAAGAAAAGCGAAAAATGGATGGTTCGCAAGAAGCGTTAAGAGAATTTGCTAAATGGTTTGAAGGAAAGGAAAAAGTATGAATTTAAAACAACAAATTCAAAATTATAAACCGTATAATGAGCAAGAAGAAAAAGACAAACAAACCATATTAAAATACATGGATTCTTTTGAAGATGTATTAACCAGAAATAACGAATTTGCTCATTTTACAGCTTCTAGCTGGGCAGTGAACCCAGAAAAAACAAAAGTGCTGATGATTTATCACAACATTTATAATTCTTGGGCTTGGACAGGTGGACATGCAGATGGAGAAAGCAATTTGCTACAGACTGCTATAAGAGAAATAAAAGAAGAAACAGGTGTGAAAAATGTAAAAGTGCTAAATCCAGACATTTTTTCTTTGGAAATTGTTTGTGTAAATGGACATGTAAAAAATGGAAAGTATGTGTCTTCTCATGTACATTTGAATTTGACATATCTTTTAGAAGTTGAGGAAAAAGAAATATTGCAGATAAAAGAAGATGAAAATAGTGGTGTCAAATGGTTTCCGATTGAAGAAGTAGAAAACGTATCAAATGAAAAATGGATTTGTGAGAATATTTATCGAAAGTTGAATGAGAAATTAAAAAATGAAATATATTGTTATTGATAACAGAATGAGAGAACTTGAGAAAAGGATTTTGCGAAATTTTGGATATCAATTAATCGAAATTCCAAAATCAAAGCAAACGTATCCTGAAATTTGGTCCCATGTGGATATTTTTGTCTGTAAAATAAATAACACAATTTTTTCACCAAAATCAATTGGTGATACCGTTTTAAGCCAAATTGATTTCTTGAAACGGTAAGTATCAAATTGGAGAAGAAATTCGGTTTTCAGTATCCAGATGATGTGAAATATAATGTTTGTCAAATTGGCAACAAAGTGATTCATAATTTCAAATTTACAGATACGAAAATATTGGAATTTATGGAAAAGGAAAATTTGCAAAAAATTCAAATTTCACAAGGATATGCAAATTGTTCGATTGCAGTCATAAATCAAAACGCTGCGATTGTGACAGATTCCAAAATTGCAGAAATTTTAAGAAACGATGGAATAGAGATACTGTGTTTAGATTATTTACCAGATATTAAATTATTAAATGCTCAAAACGAATTCAGTCAAATGAAAGGTTTTATCGGCGGTGCTATGGCAAGAATAGAAGATAAAATGATTGTGTTTGGCGATTTGAAAAAAATTGATAAAAAGGGAAAAATCAAAGATTTTATTCAAAAGGTTCATTTAGAAATTGTTGACTTTGAAGGATTAGACGTGATAGATTATGGTGGAATGGTTGAAATATAAAACAAGTTTTATTTGAGGTGTAAAAGTGATAGTAAAGATAAAAAGGTAAAAGATTATGTAACAAAATCGAAAATAGGAGAATATGCGATTAATCCTTATATAGGGTGTCCGCATAAATGTAAATATTGTTACGCTTCATTTATGAAACGATTTACCAACCATCCAGAAGAATGGGGAGAATTTATTGATATTAAATTATGCGATAAAAAAATCAATCAAGGAAAACTAGAAGGCAAAAATGTATTTATGTCGTCCGTTACAGATTGTTATAATCCATATGAAGCCAAATATAAAATCACAAGAAATCTGTTAGAGCAATTAATAGATGTTGATTGTAGATTGCAAATATCAACTAAAAACAAATTAATACTTCGTGATTTAGATGTATTAAAACAAATGAAACATTTGAATGTTGCCATGTCAGTCAATACGCTAGATGAAAATTTTAGAAAAGATATGGATCGAGCAAGTTCCATATCAGAAAGGCTACAAACCTTAAAAACATTATATGAAGCAGGAATTTATACGATTTTATTTATGTCTCCAATTTTTATAGGAATAACAGAATGGGAAGCCATCATCAAAGAAACTAGGGAATACATCAATGAATATTGGTTTGAAGATTTGAATTTACGAGGTGCATACAAATATACTATTTTGAAATATGTAGAGGAGAAATATCCAAACGTATATCCAATGTATGAAGAAATTTACATAAAACGAAATCCGCAAAAACTAATTAATATGGATAATGAAATCAAAGAATATTGCCATAAAAACAAGATTAATTATATGGATTATTTTCATCATGAAGAAGTTATTCGAAAGCGTGAAAATAATAAATTAGGTAAAAATTGACATAATTTGGAATAGTCTGCAGCAACTACTTGCAAAATTTTTCGCATCTGGTGGACTTTTTTGATTTTATATGATATAATAAAAAAAAATTTTTTAAGGAGGAAAAACATGAACAAAGAATTAGTCATTAAAAAATGTAAGAAATGTGGAGCAACTGTGCGTATTTTAGAAGATTGCAAATGTTCTGGTTGTGGCATGATTTGTTGTGAGGAAACAATGGAACAACTAACTCCAAATTCCGTAGATGCAGCTGTTGAAAAACATTTGCCGACTTATGAGAAAATGGATGACGGAATTTTTGTGAAAGTGAATCATGTTATGGAAAAGGAACATTTTATTGAGTGGATTGCTTTGGTTTTCGAAAACAAAGAATATTTTGTGACTTTATATCCAGAACAAAATGCAGAATGTCATTTGCCTTATATTCCAGGCTCAAAATTGTATGCTTATTGCAACAAACATGGTTTATGGAAAACAGAAGTGAAATAGGAAAGAGGTGAAAACATGCGTTATCATCAACTAAGATTTGATATTTGGCTATGTTTAGCCTTAAGTTTCCTAGTTAGTTTTATTCCTGTTAAAATAGCAGAAAAAATATTACCACAAAAATACGAAAATTATGTGGAAGAGCATACAGTAGCAGAAGGCGAAATTGGTGGTGTTTCGGATGAAACGGTTTTTCGAGCACAAAGTGTGGAAGATTTGTTATCTCATGAAACTTTTACGATTGAATCACCAGGAATTGAATATCGTAATCGTGGAGCTGGTTTTTATGGAAGTGACTATATGTATGCGGTTACTTTGCCGTCAGGGGAAATTGTTGCGGCACGTATTAACAATGAATCAGTAAAAAGTCAAGGAGATAGTATTTATTCAGGAAAATCAATTTTGCCTGTGGGGCGAGTCGTTCAGGAAGATTTGACAAGTAGTGAAACATTTATCAGTCAAATTGAGTATTCAGAAAAACTAAGCCGTACGGATTTTTACATTGATATGCTAGGAAATGGTGGCAAAATGAGTCAAGAAAGTTACATAGAAACGCCTATTACAATGATACAATGCATAACGGTTATCCTATTTTTCCCAGTTTTTCATGCAATAGGAGCAAAACTAGGAATATTTCCATATTTTTGGGCACCAAAGAAAAAGAAGGCGTCAGAGTGGGAATAAAAATAAAAAGAAAATAAAAGGAGTTTAAGATGGAAGAAGTAAAAGTAAAAAAAATTAATGTTGTCTATTTATTAAGTTATATATTTGTGCCAATTTTAGTTTGTGCAATATGTTTTTGGCTAAGTGCCGAATTTTTCCCAAAAGGTAATATGGCAGTAGTTTTACTAATGGGACCAAGTATTATTTCTATTTTGTGGTGGATTTTTGGAGGAAGAACCATTTACAAACAAAGACAGAAAAAACTAGAAAAGGAATTAAATGAAACTGGTTTTGAACGTAATCATACTTTTTATGGAGATGGATGCACCGTAGTAGTAGATGTAACACATGGAAAAATTGCGATGGCATTTTTCTGGAATCCATTTCAGAATTTTATTCTACCAGCTAGTCGTATTACGAAAACGTGGGTAGATGATGGAAAATCTGGAATCGGAATTATGGAAGGAAGTGGACGTGTAAGTTTTCTTTTTAATGTAGATAATGTAAAAATTAGAGTGAACACCTTTACTTCCAACACACGTTGGCGTATGGATAGCGAATATATCCTAACAGGAATTTCAAAAGCAGATATGATGGTGAATGTATTAGAAGAAGCGAGAAGTAAGGGGAAATAAAATGGGAATTTTACGAAAAATGCGTGCGATTTTTCATGATGATTGGTGTAGTCAATGCCAAGCAACAATGGAAGAAAAAAATCGAAAACTATATATGCTACCAATGATGGTAGGTCACTATACTTCGCATAAACAAGCAGATTATTATAAACAAAATTTAATCAGAGTCAATAAAAAAGCAGACATTCCAACAGGCAATTATGCTTGTGGAATGATTGCCTATACGTGTCCAAACTGTGGGCATACTGCTGTAAAACTATCAATATTTTTACCAGTACGCGAGCAGGAAAAATTCGAAGAGGCGTTTTTATTTGAAAATGGTGAAATGGATAGTTTTTTACGAGAATAAAAAATGGCAACAAATATGTTAAAAAGACCTTGACAATTTGTTGAAAAAACGATAAAATAATCAAAATATGTTATCAAGAGTGGACGAGAGAATCGGCTCTATGACTCCACAGCAACCTGAATTTTTAAGGTGCTAATACCGACAAAGCAAAATGCTTTGGCTGATGATTTTTATAAACAATAAAATGATTGACCTTTGCATATACGCAAAGGTTTTTGTTTAATCAAAATCTTGTAACATATCGAATAAAATAAGAAAGGAAGTAAAAATATGAGAAAATTATTTACCTCAGAAAGTGTAACAGAAGGGCATCCAGATAAGTTATGTGATTTTATATCAGATAGTGTTTTAGATAGCTATTTTGAGAAAGATCCAAAAGCAAGAGTTGCTTGTGAAACAGTAGCAGGAAAGGGGCAAATTTTAATCACAGGAGAAATTACATCTACTGCCGAAGTAGATTTAGAAAAAGTAGTAAGGAATGCCATTAAAGAAGTGGGATACCATGAAAAAGAAGTAGATATCGACTATGCGACTTGTGAAGTTTTGATTAACATTTCAAAGCAATCTTCAGATATTGCCATGGGAGTGGACCAATCATTTGAAGATAAAGAGGGAGAAAATCTAGAATCAGAGGGTGCTGGTGATCAAGGAATGATGTTTGGCTTTGCAACCGATGAAACAGAAGATTTTATGCCAATGCCAATTTATTTGGCACATAAGCTATCGAAAAGATTAACAGATGTTAGGAAACAGGGAATAATTGATTACATAAGACCAGATGGAAAAGTACAAGTGACCGTAGAATATGAGGAAGACAAGCCAACAAGAATTGATACAATTGTTATTTCAACGCAACATACTCCAGAAACTGATTTGCAAGTTTTGAAAAAAGACATCAAAGAAAAAGTAATTCATGAAATCGTACCAAAAGAATTGTTGGATGAAAAGACGAAATATTATATTAATCCAACGGGAAGATTTGTCATCGGAGGACCTTTGGGAGATAGTGGTTTGACAGGAAGAAAAATTATTGTGGATACCTATGGTGGTTATAGTCGTCATGGTGGAGGAGCTTTTTCAGGAAAAGACCCAACTAAAGTAGACCGTTCGGCGAGTTATATGGCTCGTTATATTGCTAAAAATGTCGTAGCCAATGGCTATGCTAAAAAATGCGAAATTCAGCTTTCTTATGCGATTGGCGTGGCAAAACCAGTTTCCATTTTTATTGATACATTTGGAACTGCCAAGATTTCAGAAGAAGAAATCATTCAAAAAATCGAAAATACATTTGATTTAACACCAAGAGGCATTATTCATACTTTGGACTTACGAAGACCAATTTATACGAAGTCTACCAATTATGGGCATTTTGGCAAACCAGATTTGCCATGGGAACAAATCATTAATTTTTAATTTTTTGCATATTTTTTGGAAAAATGAAGAGACTATCCATTATAAAAAACGAAAGGAATTGATTTTATATGGGTAGAAGAGATTTTTTTGAACAAGAAAAAAGAAGAAAAATGATTATGACATTTGCTGTAACGCTAGGATTAGCAGTAGTGGCATGTGTTAGTATTTTTGTCATGTATAGTAAAAAATTAAATGATGAAGCAGAAGCAAATTTATTGGCGTTGGCGCAGGAAGATGAAAATATTGTTTCGAATGATGAGTTACAAGAAACGAGTTTTTCATCAGACAAAACGGTCCCAGAACTTCCTAATAATAGTGTTCAGGTGGAATTAAATACGCCAAGTGGCTCAGAAAATAGTACAGAAAACACGGTGACAACGCAAGAGAAGGTGAGTAAAGAACCAGTATCACCAGTTGTGAAAAATACAGTAGAAGAGGAGTCAAAAGCGGAAAAAAATAAAGAAGTATCAGAAGAACAACCAGAGGAGGAACTTCAATTTCAAGCACCAGTAGCAGGAGAAATTATCAAAGATTATGCGATGGAAACATTGGTATATTCAGAAACATTGGACGAATGGTGTACACATAGTGGAATTGATATTGAAGCAGAAAAGTCGTCTGTTGTTGCTGCGGCAGAAAAGGGAACGGTGGAAAGTATCAAAAGTGACCCAAGATATGGATTGACTGTGACAATTGCGCATAGCAATGGATTTAAGACGGTTTATTCGAATTTATTAACAACAGAATTTGTTAAAGAAGGGGAACAAGTCGAAAAAGGACAAAACATTGCAACTGTTGGTGAAACAGCAAGTTTTGAAGTAGCAGATCGTTCACATTTGCATTTTGAAATGTATCAAGATGGTGTTGCAGTGAACCCTACGATTTATTTTAAGTAAAGTGAAATTTTATAAATGAAGTCAGCCTTTTTAAACTGAAAAGGCTGACTTTTTTAAAATTGCGCACACCACTAAAAGTGAATGTGAGCAACTTTGTGAATCATTTCAAAGAAATATTAAGTTCTTTGAAGGTTTTTCGGATAAGTCTGTCTTCTACATCAAACCAGTCATCTTGCTGGAACCGACTAAATGCTCTAACGTTACCGTTGCTCGTCAGAAGAACGGTTACCTCATCGCCGTCATGAAGATTGGCTTTCCAGAAGCTGTTTATTAAGTCTTCATAAAAGGCTTGAGCTTCTGGCTCAGTTTCTCTGCAGTAAATTCCCAATATGTTGTTGAGATATTTTACCTGCGTATCAAAGTAGATATCCCATGCGAAAAAAGCACGATGTTCAAAATAATATGGCTTCTTTTTCAAATTGATCCGAGCAGTTACAGATTCTAGTTTCATGTTACATCCTCCTTATGCAATTATTAAATTATAGTAAATACTATTAACATAATTATATCAGATTTTGTAGTTATTTACAATACTATTTCAAGTGTTTGTAATAAAAAGTTTTGATAATTGATAAAAATTTAAATTTATGATAATATTAAAAAAGATAATTAATATTAAGGAGGATTTATATAATTGGTATGAAAGAAAAAAAGGATATTGCATTAATAATATTATCGATAGTTGTAATTTTTTTGGTATTAATGGGATTATATGTATTAAGTTCAAATATAACAATGAAAAAAACAATAGGAGAGATTACATATTGCCAGAGAGTATATGAGGCACATGGAGATAGTAGATACTGGAAGGCAAGTGCAAAATTTTTTGTTGATGGAAATGAATATTCTGGTCGTGTAAATGTTACTAGTCATAAGTATATTGGGGAAAAAATAGATAAAAAGCAAAAAGTATTTTTAAGAGGAGGTAAATATTGAAAGATAAAGGAATCGTAAAAAAATTAATAATTTTTTCAATTATTATTTTAATTGTTGGAACAATATTAGGATTTGGAATAAGAACAGTGATGTTAAACTCTTTAGCAGCGCAAAATATTCCTCCTAAATCAACTAGTGGTATTGGTGGTGATTATTCATCATTAATAAACCTCTTTGGTAATGTATTTGTATTTTATATTGGAATGGGAATATTTATAATAAGTGTTATGATTGTTTTAATTATTTGGATAGTTTATGCGATAATAAGGTTTGTAAAAAGAAGGAAAGATAATTAGCAATATAAATTGTAAAATACAGATATTTTTGAATAAAAATAAAAACCATTGAAATTGATAAATTTCAATGGTTTTTGGTGCGAACAACGTAGATATCTACAACTTTTTTCACACCTTTAACGATTGATACAAATATCAATCAATTTATTGCTTTTAATTTAACATAAAATTAATAAACTTTCAAGTAATTTTAAAAAATTTTTTCATTTGGTTGATAAAAGTATAGATTTATGATAGGATTTATCAAGATAAATTGTAGAGGTGAAAAAATTATGAAAATTAAAAAATTTAATAAAGACGAAGATTATGATAGAGTAATTAACTTTTTGACAGAAGAATATAAAAATAACAAAAATATGTCATGTTGGTTACCAGCAAGATTTGATGATTTAATATTTAGAATTGATACTTTATACCACGATGAAAGGGGATTAAATAGGTCACAAGACTTTACTTATATTTTCGAAGAAGATAATCATATTGTAGGACTAGTAGTTCCAGATGGAGACTCTTTTAATAGTTGTATTAAATCTGGATATGAAAATATATTTAGTCAAATGTTAGATTTATCAGAAAAGGAATTACTACCATTATTTGAAAAAAATAAAGATGGAAGTATAGATTTTTTGGTGATATCACATGATAGTTTAAAATATCAAGCAGATGAATTAAAAAAACGTGGATATGTTAGAGATAAAGCTGAAGATTACGACAATGTTCAGCATCCTTTAGATACCAATTATATAATTGAACTTCCTAAAGGATATAAACAAGTATATGGTGAAAAATTGGATGATAATATGAAAGCAAAAGCATGTCATTATGGATTTCATCCAATAGATGATGATGGGATTTTAACAGGTGATTTTAAAGAAGGAAAATTAGCATATCAAGGAAGAAAAAAATCAAGATATTATTCAGATAGTTTTGAAAGTTTAATAGTTACTGAGGAGGGAGATATTTGTACATATTGTTTTTGCTACGTTGATAAAAATACTAGTACAGCATTTATTGAACCAGTATGCACAAGAGAGAAATATAGAAAAAAAGGTTTTGCTAAACAAATGTTATATGGTGTTATAAATAAATTAAAAGAAATGAATATTGAAAACTGCTATATTAATTCTTATGATTGGAGAAGAAAGGTTTATAATGCTGCTGGTTTTGAAACAGAAGATTCAATCGGATTTTGGTATAAAAAAATGTAATTACGAAATATATATAATTACATATATACTGTTAGATATAACAAGCTTAAAAGCGAATGAAATCTTATTTTCATTCGCTTTTAACAACTTTTGAGAGTATAGAAAAAGTTGTGTAAAAAATCCTTCCGTGATAAAATAAAAAATATCAAGGAGGGATTTTTCTATGGGAAAAAAAGTAGAAAAAGAAAAAAATGAAATAGTAGAGGAATTTTTTAGAAAAAATGATCCAAAAAATATCAAATCTATGAGTGATATGTACACAGCATGGAAAGACTTCTTTGCCCCTGCTTTTCAACAATTATTAGACGCAGAAATGGAAGCAAAATTAGGTTATTCAAAAAATAAACGAACAGACGCATTAAATTCACGAAATGGATATTATCCAGAGAGAACAGTTTCAACAGAAATGGGAGATATCCCAGTAAAAGTACCACGAGATAGAAATGGAGAAATCGATTCTGATTTAGTTTCAAAATATTCCAGAACGGTAAATGGATTCGATGAAAAAGTAATTGCTATGTATGCTTTGGGCTTGTCGGATAAAGATATACAAGAGCAAATAAAGGATATATTTGGATGTAATTTATCGACAGATATGATAAGTGATATAACAGATAAAATCATACCAGAAATTCAAGAATGGAAGAAAAGAAGGTTGGAAGAAGTGTATCCCATTGTATTTATAGATGCTACGCACTTTCATGTACGAGATAATGGACAAATTGTGAAAAAGGCAGCTTATGTAGTGCTAGGAATTGACGCAGACGGAATGAAAAAAGTGCTAGATATTACCATAGGAGAAAATGAAAGTGCAAAGTATTGGATGACAGTGCTAAATAGCTTGAAAAATCGAGGAGTACAGGATATTTTAGTACTTTGTGCAGATGGTCTAACAGGCTTAAAAGAGGCAATATCAGCAATTTTTCCGAAGACAGAATATCAAAGGTGTATTGTGCATCAAATTAGAAATTCACTCAAATATGTGCCATATACGGATAAGAAGGAATTGGCGAATGACTTGAAAACAGTGTATCAGGCATCTACAGAGGAAATTGCGTATACGAATTTATTGGAGTTGGATGAAAAATGGAAAAGCAGATATCCAGGAGCGATACAAAGTTGGATAGATAATTGGGAAGTATTAAGTGTATTTTTTAAGTTTTCAGCAGAGATAAGAAAAATTATGTATACAACAAATGCGATAGAAAGCTTAAATAGTACATATAAGAGGATTAATAAGAATAGAAACGTATTTCCTACGGATATGTCTTTGTTAAAGGTACTCTATTTATCAACGTTGAAGGCAGAGAAAAAGTGGTCAAGAATGATTGGGAAATGGGATTTATGCTTGTCGCAATTTAGAATTATGTATGAAGGCAGAATCTAAATTCAAGCCTAAAATAATAGGCTTAAGAAGGAAATTTCTTAAGCTCTATTAAGTTTACACAAATTTTTCTAAAGGATTGATTTTTTAGAAAAGTTTTGTTAAAATGAAATTAAATTTTTTAATATCAAAATTATTTAAGTTATCAATCGGAAGGATATCCGATTTACACAACTTTTACGATAGGCTCATAAAAACCATTGAAATTGATAAATTTCAATGGTTTTTGGTGCAGTCGGCCGGAATCGAACCGGCACGGGAGTTTAAGTCCCGCAGGATTTTAAGTCCTGTGCGTCTGCCAGTTTCGCCACGACTGCATATTGCTAACTGACAAAAATTATTATACTATTTATTTTTCATCTTGTCAATACATATTATGAATAATTTTTAAAAATTTGTTTGACGAAAAAAGAGGAAATTTGTTGCGTTATTGAAGAATTTATGATATAAAAGAAATGTTTAGATGAGAAGTAAGAAAGGAGCAATTGACAAAACATGGCAAATCGAATTGATAAAGATAATTATTATTTAGATATTGCAGAGACCGTAGCAAGTCGCTCAACATGTCTTCGAAAAAAGTATGGAAGTGTTATTGTGAATCATGACCAAATTATTGCAACAGGATATGCAGGAGCGCCACGTGGTAGAACAAATTGCTGTGATTTGGGATATTGTATGAAGAAAAAGTTATTGCCTGAAACTCGCCATGGTGGTTATGATGCTTGCCGTTCTGTACATAGTGAGCAAAATGCTATTATTAGTGCAGCCAGACAAGAAATGATAGGAAGTACCCTGTATTTAGTTGGGTATCGTACCGAAAATC
Organism: uncultured Clostridia bacterium; assembly: GCA_948976265.1. Classification (GTDB taxonomy): domain Bacteria; phylum Bacillota; class Clostridia; order TANB77; family CAG-508; genus Scatovivens. Next base: position 11,165 of record CARFUA010000009.1, on the reverse strand, counting down.
ATGACTATGAAGAAGGCGCTGCTCCTTGTTTAATGTGTAGAAAATTAATTATTAATAGTGGTATTACGAAAGTAATAGTTCGCAAAAACAAAGAAAAATATAGCTTATATGATGTGCAAGAATGGATTGAAAATGATGAATATTTACAAGGAAAATTATCATATTAGAGGAGGAAATAAATGCTACTGAAAGGAAGAGAAAAGAAAGGCGTGACAGACTGTGCGATATTGCTAATCGTTACTTTGCTATTAATGTTTCCAATGTGTAATCCTCAAATCGATATTTATTTAGATGATGGAAGTCAGCATTTAATGAGAGCCTATCATACCTATCAATCGATTCTTCAGAAAGGAAACTCCAATATTATTTCAAGTTTTGCAAATGGTTTTGGCTATTCTTGGAATTTATTTTATGGTCCCTTGTCAACCGATTGTATAATGTTAATGGGCATAATTTTTGGAAATTTCAATCTAGGCTTTAAAGTTGTAATTGGTATGGTTTTATGGCTGGCAAGTTTGTTTATGTATCAATTTGTTAAGGAAGTAACCGAGAATCGAAATACGGCGTTATTGGCTGGAATCATTTATAGCACATCACCTTATTTTTTAACCGATATTTATGTAAGACATGCGATACGGAGAATGTTTTGCCTTTGTTTTTATACCAATGGTATTTCTAGGACTCTATAATTTATTGAATACCGAGAAAAATCATTATCACTTAATCTTTGGAACTTGCGGATTAATTCTTTCTCACAATCTTTCAACATTATTAACAGCCATATTTGCGTTTTTATACTGTATCATAAATGGGAAAAATTTAGTGCGTACCCAAGTAAAAAAAGGCTTGGCAATTGATCTACTATTTATTTTACTAATTACCAGTTTTTTTTGGATGCCATTACTAGAAACTAAATTTTATACCAATTATCGAGTGTATGAAGAAAATGCCATGGCAAATCAAGAAAGTTTTTTGGAGGCAACCTTAGAATTAAAAGACCTTTTTATTACTAAAAAAGATAGCCTTTTTCTATTTGAAATTGGTTTACCAGTGATATGTATGTTGATGTTTTCGATCATAACCTGGAAAAATAGGGAAGAAAATAAAAAAGAATACCGATTTTTTTTAGGAGCAGGAATTTTAAGTTTGTGGATGGCAACTAAATATTTTCCTTGGAAAATATTGCCAGATGCGTGTTATATTATCCAGTTTCCTTGGAGAATGTTACTATTTTCTACGTTCTTTTTTGCGATTATCGTGAGCATCAATATGACAACAATTATCAAAAATTTTTGCAGGAAAGATGTTCTAATAATTGGAGTGATTGCAATGATTTATATTTCTGCCCAATATGGTATCATACAACATTCTGAAAAAGTTCAAGATATAAAAGAGGTTCCGATCCGTTCTGTCACAGAAGATAATACAGAATGGATTCCAGGAATGGGCAGATTGGAATATTTACCAACACGTGCTTATAACCATTCTGCGTATATTGCCAATCGAGAAAATAAGCTAATTATTTTAGAAGGAACTGGCGAGATTTACGAAGAAACAAAAAAGGGAAACCAAATGACTGCTAAAATAGCAACCAAAGATGAAAAAATCAAATTGGAATTGCCTTATATTTATTATCCGGGCTATACCGTAAAATTGGATGGAATCACGGTGGAAACATATGAAACGGAAAATGGATTTTTAGGTTGCCAAATTGAAAAGAATGAAAATGGAGAAATCCAAGTCGACTATACAGGAACGAGCCTTATGAATTTTTCCAAAATTATAGCAGGAATAGCCTGGATTGTTTGTATGATATATGTTTGGAAAAAACGTTAAATTAAATGGAAAGGAAAGAAAAAATGAGCAAACCAATTGTTGCCATAATCGGCAGACCAAATGTTGGAAAATCTAGTTTTTTTAATTATATTGTAGGACAAAGAATCGCGATTGTAGAAGACACGCCAGGTGTTACGCGTGACCGTATTTATGGCGATGCCGAATGGCGAAATCGAAGTTTTACATTAATTGACACAGGAGGAATTGAGCCAGAAAAAGATGATATGATTGTATCCCAAATGAGAGAACAAGCCAAAATCGCAATTGATTTAGCAGATGTTATTTTATTTATGACAGATATCAGACAAGGTGTAACGGCGACAGATAGCGAAATTGCGACGATGTTAAGACATGCCAAAAAGCCAATTATTTTAGTCTGCAATAAAGCTGATAAATTTGGCGAACCACCAGCTGAACTATACGAATTTTATAATCTAGGAATAGGGGAACCGCATGCGATTTCAACAGCTAATGCGATTGCAATCGGCGATTTGCTCGATGAAATTTATCATCATTTGCCAGAAGAATCTGAGGAAGAAGAAAATGAAAAAATCAAAGTGGCAATTATTGGAAAACCCAATGTTGGCAAATCTTCTTTATTGAATAAAATTTTAGGGGAAGAACGTTCCATTGTAAGCAACATTGCAGGAACCACGCGAGATGCAATTGATTCCGAATACACGAATGAATTTGGAGAATATATTTTAATAGATACAGCAGGAATTCGAAGAAAAAGCAAAGTCAATGAATCCATCGAAAAATTTAGCATTATGAGAACCCTTCTAGCGATTGACAGAGCCGACGTTTGCTTATGTTTAATCGATAGCACAGAAGGCGTAACAGACCAAGACGCCAAAATTTTAGGAGAAGCACACGAAAGAGGAAAAGGGATTATTTTAGTAGTCAACAAATGGGACGAAATCGAAAAAGACGACAAAACCATGAACGAATTTAAGAAGAATATTTATAACAAGTTGGCTTATGCAACGTATGCACCGATTCTTTTTATATCGGCCAAAACGGGTCAAAGAGTACATAAATTATTTGAATTAATCAATGAAGTCAATAAACAAAATTCGCTTAGAGTTTCCACTTCAGTTGTCAACGAGGTGATTAATGAAGCAATTGCCGTTGTACAACCACCAAGCGATAAAGGAAAAAGGCTGAAAATTTTATACGGAACCCAAGCAAGCACACGTCCGCCAACATTTGTAATATTTGTGAATAATAAAGAATTATTCCATTTTTCATATCAACGTTATTTAATCAATTGTTTTCGCCATAATTTTGGCTTGCAAGGGACACCAGTTCGATTGATTGTGAGAGAAAAAAGTAGTAAGGAAAGTTAGGATTTAAAGCATGTAATTCGTCAGAATTATATGCTTTTTTGGTGGGATAAAATGTCAAAAAAGGTAAATTCAATTGAAATATTTTCACAAATTCATCAATTCCGTTAAATTTTATTGAAAAAGTACTTGACAGTTTTCCAATATACATATAAAATATTAAGTAGGAAAATTACAATATAAATTATATATATATTGCTAATAGATTTATAAATAATTTATTTGTACATTGAAAATTTAATAGAAAAGAGGTAAACAATTATGTCGACTGTTATAATTATTGTTGCCACTGTTCTAATCTCGGCTGTGATTTTTATTCCAATCGGAATAAAAATTAGAAAAAAAACAGCAGAATCTAAGATTCAAAGTGCAGAAAACGAAGCAAAACGAATAAGAGACAATGTGAAAATAGAAGCTGAAAATATGAGGAAAGAAGAATTAATTAAAGCGAAAGAAGAAGCTTTACAAATTCGAAATGAATTAGATCAAGAGATTAAAGAAAGAAGAGGCGATATTCAATCACAAGAGAAAAGATTGATTCAAAAAGAAGAAAATTTTGAAAAAAAAGCGATGTTACTTGATTCTCAAGAAAAGGAATTAGAAAGAAGAATTGCTGAAAGCGAACAAAAAAGACAAGAAGTCGAAAATTTATATGACAAAAAAATGGAAGAATTGCAACGAATTTCAGGCTTAACAGAAGAACAAGCTAAAAAAATGTTATTAGACAATTTAGAGCAGGAAATTATGCAAGAAAAAGCTACAAAAATCAAGGAATTAGAAATCAAAGCCAAAGAGGAAGCAGATAAAAATGCAAGAGAAATCATTGGAGGTGCGATTCAAAAATGTGCTGCAGACCATACTTCTGCAACAACGATATCAGTTGTTTTTCTCCCAAGTGATGAAATGAAAGGTAGAATTATTGGTAGAGAAGGTAGAAATATCAAAGCTTTAGAAGTTCTAACAGGAGTAGACCTAATTATCGATGATACACCAGAAGCAGTAACAATTTCAGGATTTGACCCACTTAGAAGAGAAGTTGCCAAAATTGCTTTGGAAAAGTTAATTGATGATGGTAGAATTCATCCAGCCAAAATTGAAGAAATGGTTGAAAAGGCCAAAGAAGAAGTCATGTTATCCATTAAAGAAGCAGGGGAAAGAGCGGCTTTAGAAACAGGCGTAAATAATTTACATCCAGAGTTAATCAAATTAATTGGAAAGCTAAAATATCGTACAAGTTATGGACAAAATATATTCAATCATTCTATGGAAGTTTCAAACCTAGCTGGAATGATGGCAGATGAATTGGGAGTCAATGCAAAAATAGCAAGGCGAGCAGGATTGTTACATGACATTGGAAAAGCTTTAGATCATGATATGGAAGGAACACATGTTGAAATTGGTGTTGATGTATTAAAGAAATATAAGGAAAACAACGTTGTTATTAATGCAGTACAAGCACATCATGGAGATGTTGAGCCACAAACCATAGAAGCCATTTTAGTACAAGCGGCAGATGCTATTTCAGCATCTCGTCCAGGAGCAAGACGTGAAACTTTAGAAACCTACATTAAAAGGTTGGAAAAATTGGAAGAAATTGCGAATTCCTTTACTGGTGTTGAAAAATCGTTTGCGATTCAAGCAGGTCGTGAAGTAAGACTTATTGTAAAACCAGAAAAAGTTTCGGATAGTGAAATGGTAATCATGGCAAGGGAAGTTGCCAAAAAAGTAGAAAACGAAATGGAATATCCAGGCACGATTAAAGTAAATGTTATAAGAGAGTCTAGAGTTGTGGATTATGCCAAATAAAAAGTATTTGAAAGAATGAATTCTGTGCTAATGGAATTCATTCTTTTTAAATTAAAGGAGAAAAAATGGAAGAAATAAAATTGCCCAAAGTTGATATTGAAAGTTTAGAAAATAAAAAATTAAAAGAAATAAGTGAAACAACCCAATATTGTATTTTACAAAAAGAGGAATGGAATAGCGGAAAAATGCAAGATGTTGAATTTGAACAATGTTATTTTAAAGAAATTATCTTACAAAATGGAACCATCGAGAAAGTAACATTTAAGGATACACGATTTGAAAATTGTGATTTTTCCAATACCAATTTTACCAATAGTTCATTAATTCGATGTGAATTTAAAAACTGCAAATTAGCAGGTTGTGATTTTTCAGAAGATAGGTTCTATCATGTTACATTTACACAAACCAATGCAAACTACATAAATTTAGCAAGAGCAAGCATGGAAAATGTATTATGGAAAGACACCCAAATTCGAAATGGGTATTTTCAAGAAACCAAAATAAAAAAACTTTTTTTTGAAAATGTAGATTTAACACAAGCACAATTTTTCAAAACAAGCTTAAAGGAAATTGATTTATCAAAAAGTAAAATCGAGCAAATAGCCATTTCAATAGAAGATATAAGAGGCGCTATAATTGACTCATGGCAAGCAATTGATTTATTGTATTTGTTAGGCGTGAAGCTTAAATAGAAAATCTTTTTAATCATTTAAAAAGAAAAAATTTGTAAAAATACTACACAAAGTAAAGCAAGTATGTTATAATAATAAAAATAAAAGGAGGAGAGAGAAATGTCAGGACACAGTAAATGGCACAATATCCAAGCCAAAAAAGGAAAAGCAGATGCAGCAAGAGGAAAAATTTTCACAAAACTAGGAAGAGAATTATTAATTGCCGTAAAACAAGGAGGACCAGATCCAGCAGGAAACTCGAAATTAAAAGATGTCATTGCAAAATGTAAAGCCAATAATATGCCTAATGATACCATCAACAATGCCATCAAAAAGGCATCTGGAGAAAGTTCCAATGCAAAGTATGAAGAAATCACCTACGAAGGTTATGGAACCAACGGGGTTGCTGTAATCGTAGAATGTAATACAGATAACAAAAATAGGACAGCTGCCGATGTTAGACATGTTTTTAGCAAAGCTGGAGGAAATTTAGGAACATCAGGCTGTGTTTCTTATCTATTTGAAAAAAAGGGAATTTTAGTCATCGAAAAACAAACTTGTAAATTTGAAGAAGACGATTTAATGATGCTTGCAATTGACAACGGTGCAGAAGATTTTGAAACCGAAGAGGAAGTATACCAAATTACAACTGCGCCAAGCGATTTTACAAAAGTTACCGAACAATTGACAGAACAAGGCATTTCATTCTTAGAAGCAGGTGTTCAAATGATTCCAAGTACCTATGTTACCTTGGAGGAAAAAGAAGCGGAAAAAATGCAAAGATTAATCGATAATTTAGAAGAATTAGACGATGTAATTGAAGTTTATCATAATTGGGAAGAATAAAAGAAAAAATCACGAAAGAGAGCTGAGGAAAAAAATGGAGTTTTTAAGCATAATTGTTGTATTAATGATAATTATTGTATTACTAGGAATCATGGCGGTTGCCCAAATTAAAATGGCTGGTATGAGAGTTACTGACTTTTGGACCTTTATAAAAGCAAACGATACTCTCGATAAATTATACGCATTTAGTATAAAATATGACCGTTTAACTCCTCAGCAACAAATCATCTTCCTTAAAGAAGCCGAAAAAATTTTTAGTGCTTTTGACAAAGTGCCAGATGCATTATGGGAAGAAGATTACCAAAAATATAGCCAGATTTTAGACAAATACAAAGATATCAAATTGCTTCGCTGGGAAGCAAAATAAAATAAACTCTGCCGAGAAAATGGCAGAGTTTATTTTTTTTTTTTAAATTCCTTTACAACAAGAAATAACAAGTAACAGAATTATTAAATAGCCTTATAACAAGGCTTGTTTCTGGCATCTTCGCCAGGAAGGCAAGGATGAGCCATACTGCTACCAGGAGGACGGCACCAGGCAGGAGGCGCACCTTCATCACACGATTGATTTGTTCCATAAAAATAGACACAATGATGACCACAAGTCGGTGTTACCGTTTCAGAAGGTGTTGCTTGGTTACTTTGTTGTTTCATACGAAATCACTCCTTCAAATTTTTTATGTTAATTATTATACAGCCAAAATGTCATAAAGTCAAGCAAAAACTTGCATAAAAATGGGAGCAAATTGCCACAATAACTTACGAGGTGATTTAATAAATGGATTTTAGAACAGATATGGCGGTTGAAAGACGTGATTTATACCGAAAAGCCAACCATTTAGAAAACGAAATTGATGGTGTGGAATGTGAAGAAGAGGAAATAGAAGACATCAAAATTACAAGAGTCAAAATTAGCAACGCACAAGGCGAAGAAGCTTTGCAAAAACCAATTGGAAATTATATTACAATTGATGTCAAAAAGATTAATAATATTGCGACCGAGAAAGAAGACAAAATTGTAGAAACCATTTCAAAGGAGTTAGCTGCAATTGTCGATAAACACATAAAAAAAGAAGAAGAAATTATGATTGTAGGACTTGGAAATTTATATTCTACACCAGACAGTTTAGGTTCACGTGTCGTAAATGAAGTAGAAATTACCAGACACATCAAAATTTATTTGCCACAATATATTGATGAAAATACAAGAAGCATTTCTGCGATTTCACCAGGTGTTTTAGGAACAACAGGAATTGAAAGTGCTGAAATTATTCGTGGAATTGTAGACAAGGTCAAACCTAAAATGATTCTTGCTATTGATAGCTTGTGTTCAAAAAATGTTAGTCGAATCAATAAATCAATTCAAATTTCAGATACAGGAATTGTGCCAGGGGGAGGCGTGGGAAATGCACGTGATGAATTATCCGAAAAAACGCTTGGAATTCCAGTCATTGCTCTTGGTGTGCCGACAGTTGTAGAAATGGCTTCCATTACAAATGACTGCCTAGATTTATTCATTGAGGATTTGCAAAAAAAGGCAGAATCCAATGATGTATTAAACAAATTAAAAGACGAAGACAATTATCAACGAATCAAAGAAGCACTTATTCCAAATGATTACAACTTCATTGTTACACCAAAAGAAATCGATGAACTCATCGATAGCATGAAAGATATTATTTCAAGAGGCATTAATGAAGCCTTATAAGGAAGAAAAGTCGCACGAGGAGAAATTTTCTTCTTGTGTGACTAACACCGATTTTTACCCAGATGAATATTATAGTATATATTTCTGAAAAAGGGAGGCCACAAAGTGAAATCGTTTTGCATAAAAACCAACAACCAAGAAATGATTGAATATTTGATTTCGACATTTGAAAAATTACCAGTCAATTTTTGTATCTCGAATTATCGCTTTAAAATTTATGATAACGTTATTCTACACGACCTAGACCGCAATGAAGATGAATTTTGCGAAATTGTTGCTATTGTCATAAAAAGTGCGATTGAGAGATTTTATGAAAGAGAAATCATTCGAAAATGTGTAAAACAAAATTATTTTTACTTAAATGAAATGGAACAAGAGTATGTTTTAAAAATTAGTAAGCAAATTATGAATTTACCAGACAATAAAATTGGCTATAAAAATAAACTTCTCAAGAATCTAATTAAAAAATATATTCAAGAAAATAAATCGATTGTTTTAGACGGATTTATGAATTTCAGAACAAGGGAATACAAGAATTTATTGGAAAATATTGTAGAAGTTTCTGTTGTTAGTTTTTTAGAATTGACATCTTTTTAAAAATACTTTTAAAAGACAAAATTATATGGTACAATATAAATTTGTTAGGAGTGTTTTTGAAAAATGTCAATTTTTAGTTTGAAAATCATTGCTTGTGTCACGATGGTTTTAGACCATATTAAATATGCGATTCCAGAAACCACTTGTTTTGCAACGCAGTATTTAGGCAGAATAGCCTTTCCATTGTTTGCTTTTCTAGTGGGAGAAGGATATTGTCACACTAGTAATTTGAAAAAATATAGTAAAAGATTAATCCTATTTGCTTTGATTTCCCAAATTCCATTTATGCTCTTTCGAACCTTAGTTGGAGAATGGCGAATGCTTAATATTTTATTTACCTTGTTATTAGGCTTAGGTTCCATTGCAGTATGGGATAAATTTGGTAAAAAATCCATTCCGATTATTGCATTACTGGTTTTCTTGGGAAAAATTTTACGTGTCGATTATGGGTGGTATGGCGTATTAAGTGTTTTTGTGCTATACCTATTTCGTCAAAGAAAAATAGGACGAGAGATTGCTTTTCTAGTGTTAAACACCATTTATTATTATCCAAGATTGTCTTCAAACATGTCTCTATCTTTAGTGATTTCCTATAGTTGTACAACCATTCCCGTTATTTTCCTACTGTTTTACAATGGAAAATTAGGGCGAAAAACGAAATATTTATATTATTTATTTTATCCCATTCACATGATAATTTTGTATGGACTGAGTTTTTTATAAATTCCGATAAGCTAATTAGACGGATTTTAAGCCAGTATTTCTAATTTTTGAAGATAAATGACTAAAATCTAAAATAAATCGTTTTACGGTATTTTTCTGAATTTTTAAGAGGCATAAAAAGAGGTGGTATCAGAAAAATACTTTTGCAACAAAGCGATGAGCGCCACAAGAAGGCGTTAAAAAATAATAGATATACATAAAACACAAGCAAGAGGTAAAAAGGCTGTAAAATAATTTTTAGGTATTTTTAAAAAGAAAGGACAAAAAGAGTAAAATAGCTTGACAAAATTGAAAATTATCTTTACAATAACCAAGAGAAGAAAGCGAAAAAATGAAAGAAAGGAGAAAGGCTGATGAAAATTCTCGCAGTGGGCGATATTGTTGGGCGAAGCGGAATTCAAAAATTAAAAGAAAGTTTACCCTGCCTATTACAAGAAAACCAAATTGATTTTTGTCTTGTAAACGGTGAAAACGCAGCAGATGGAATGGGAATCACAGAAAAAATGTATCGAGATATATTGAAATTAAATGTAGATGTTGTAACCATGGGAAATCATACTTGGGGAAAAAAGGAAATTTTTGGATTTATCGAAGAAAAAAATATTGTGCGACCAGCCAATTATCCAGAAAATAATCCAGGAAAAGGATATACTATTTTAGAAAAAAAAGGCAAGAAAATTGCAGTAATAAATCTAATTGGTAGAGTCACGATGGGGATTTTATCAGAAAATCCGTTTTTAATTGCCAAAAAAATCATAGAAGAAATAAAGTCTGAAGTGGACATCATTCTTGTGGATTTTCATGCAGAAGCAACAGCAGAAAAGATTGCATTGGGCTATTATTTGGATGGTGAAGCTACCGTTGTTTTTGGCACACACACACACGTTCAAACAGCGGATGAAAAAATTCTTCCCAAAGGGACAGCCTACATTACAGATATTGGCATGACAGGTCCCAAACATTCCATTATTGGAATGGATATAGAGGTTTCTTTCAAACGATTTGAAACATCACTTCCAGAAAGGTATAAACTAGCAGAAGGTCCAGCCATGCTAAATAGTTGCCTATTTGAGATAGATGATGTAAGCAATCAGGTGATAAAAATTGAAAGATTGAACTTGGAATAGATAAAAGATGATTAAAATGAAAAATAGGGAAACAAAAGATGAAAAATGTAGTTAAAAAAATCAAAAAAATATCGCAAAGCCTTGGCGCTGTACACACATGTAGTTTTATAGGAAACACGCAAGTGTTTATTTATGATACCAGAAGAAAATACATACTACTTATGTAGTATGTATTTTTTCACTATTTAATGAAAAATGATTAATTTTTATGTGAATACGTCTTAAAATTGGTTAAAATAAGGTATACGTGCCTAAAAAACATAAAGTTCGAATAAATAAGAAAAGGAGAATAGAAAATGAAAAAATGCAGAGGAATCACATTGATTGCGCTTGTTATTACAATTATAGTTTTACTTATCTTGGCAGGTGTGAGTTTAAATTTAATAGCAGGAGAAGAAGGAATTTTGAAGAGAGCGACTTCAGCGGTTGATAAAAACAAAGTAGAAACGGTGAAAGAAGATGTAGAATTGGTCGTGGCGGATTTGGGAACTGGCTATTATGAAGA
>CARFUA010000008.1:86554-86928 GCA_948976265.1 uncultured Clostridia bacterium | reverse complement strand
TGAAGTTTCCCAAGATGGAAAATTGGTTGCGACAGGAGTTTTAGAAAATGGAAAAATCCTTTGGGATGCAAACCCAAAGGAAAAGCCACTTCCAATGGAACCAACAGCAGTTTTTGCCAAATTGTATAGAGATGGCACTTTGATTTTGAGTAGTACAGATTATACGGATCCAGATAGAGAAGTTAGAAGCGATTATGGAGATATTTCAAATTCAGAAGAAATGCCAGGTTGGATTACGATAGAGGAGTGGAACGGTCCAAGGAGTTCTGCTAGTTCTATTATTATTTATGATAAAATTGCACCAACTAGTACAAAAGGATGGTTTATAGGTTTAAAGAAGGAGGAAATAAGCAATTTTGAAAATTTGAACACAA
>CARFUA010000008.1:68959-86454 GCA_948976265.1 uncultured Clostridia bacterium | reverse complement strand
GCAATGTAACAAATATGGATTATATGTTTAGTGCTTGTAATGATTTAACCAGTTTGGATTTGAGTTCATTTGATACAAGTAATGTAACGAGTATGAGAGAAATGTTTGCTGCTTGTTATAATTTAACCAGTTTGGACTTAAGCTCATTTAATACAAGCAATGTAACAAATATGGATTATATGTTTAGTGCTTGTAATGATTTAACCAGTTTAGATTTGAGTTCATTTGATACAAGTAATGTAACAAATATGAGCTATATGTTTAACTATTGTAATAGTTTAAGCAATCTAAATTTAAGTTCATTTGATACGAGCAATGTAACAGATATGGAAAGGATGTTTTCTTATTGTAGCAGTTTAACAGAATTAGATTTAAGCTCGTTTGATATAAGCAACGTAACCGATATGAATAATATGTTTTCGCAGTGTGAGAATTTAGAGGTCATCTGGGTGAGGAATCAAGCAATGAAAGAAAAGTTTGAAAGTAATGCTAATCTGAAATTTGAGATAAAGCCGACTCGTTAATCATTGCTTTTTAGACCGCTAGGTTTGTATGAAATTGCTATATAAATCTTGACTTTAAGGATCCAAAGTGGTATGATAAATAATATATAAAGGTGCAATAAATAGTAAGTTTTAAAGAAATAGAACGAAAATCTACCTTTCAAAAGGTAGATTTTTATTTAGAATGGAGTAACAATGAAAAAAGTAGCATTTTATACGCTTGGTTGTAAAGTTAATCAATATGAAACAAATGGGATGATTCAAAAGTTTATAGAACATGGTTATCAAATCGTGGAATTTAATGAAATAGCAGATATTTATATTGTCAACACTTGTACAGTGACCAATATTTCAGACCGAAAATCAAGGCAGATGTTACGTCGTGCGAAAGAAATGAATGAAAATGCTTTGATTGTTGCGGTTGGATGCTATGTTCAAGTGGCAAAAAAGGAAATTGAAAAAATGCCAGAAATTGATTTATGTTTGGGAACCAATGAGAAAAAAAATGTTGTGGAATATGTAGAAGAGTATTTACAAAATGGTCAAAAAGTGGACTTGGAAGAGGTATTATTAAGTAAAGAGTATGGCGATTTTGGAAGTGTGACTTATACAGAAAAGGTAAGAGCTGTTATCAAAATTCAGGATGGCTGTGACCGATTTTGTTCGTATTGTTTGATTCCTTATGCAAGAGGTCGTGTGAGAAGTCGAAAGCCAGAAAAAGTGATTGAGGAAATAAAGAGCATTGCGGGAAGAGGAATCAAAGAAGTTGTGATGACAGGGATTCATGTGGCATCGTATGGAAAAGATTTTAAAGAGAATTATCAATTAATTGATTTATTGGAAGCGATTGAAAAAATTGAAGGAATCGAAAGAATTCGTTTGGGTTCAATGGAGCCATTATTGATGAATGAGGCATTTTTGGAAAGACTTGAAAAATTAGATAAAATTTGTCATCATTTTCATTTGTCTTTACAAAGTGGTTGTGATAAAACGCTGGAAAGGATGAATCGAAGGTATTCGATAAAACAATTTGAACAGATTGTTCAAAATTTGAGGAAAACGTATAAAGATGTGATATTAACAACGGATATTATTGTTGGGTTTCCAGGAGAAACAGAAGAAGAGTTTGCTGAAACATATGCGTTTTTGAAGAAAATAAAATTTTATAAGATGCATGTATTCAAATATTCTGTGCGTTCAGGGACGAAAGCTGCATTGCTAGAAAATCAAGTACCAAATGAAAAAAAAGAAGAAAGAAGTAAAAAACTAATTCAGTTATCAGAAGAAAATCAGCAATGGTATCATCAAAAATGGATGGGAAAACAGGTTGAGGTTCTGGTAGAGGAAAAAGAAGGACAGTTTTATAAGGGGCATACAGGGAATTATCTGTTTGTCAAATGGCAAGGAAACCAGAATGGTATTAATGAATTTGTAAAGGGAATTGTCGAAGGAGGGACAAAAGAGGAATTAATTGTCAAAAATGTAACAAAAATGTAATGCTTTTGTAATAGAAACTTAATATAAAAAGTATTGATTTATTTGAAGTTATAGTGTAGAATAACACTAAGTTGAATATGGAATGGTTACCAAGGAGGAATAGAATGAAAGAATATAATTTAAAAGATAATACAGTGGGAACAAATTTACCAACACAATATGGAACTTTAAATAAGTTAAAGAATTTTTTCCGTTTAGAATTAACACAAAAGCAAGAAAAGGTTTTAACAGAAGTACATAACTTTTTATTTCAAGAAATAGAATTTCCAGAAGTGAGAAATTTCTTTTATCAAGAAATTGATTTATCTGGTGTGAAAGACTTTTGGTGTCAAGATGTTGATTTTAAGGAAGTGAAAAATTTCTGGTGTCAGGATGTGGACTTTAAGAAAGTCAAAGATTTCTGGTGTCAAGAAATTACATTTAAAAAATAAAATTGTTTAAAATAATTGCCTTCTGCAAAAAATAAAGCAGGAGGTATTTTTTTATGGAAGAAAAATCAAAGAAAAATGTAACAAAATATGGGGAATTTATCCCTAGTTACTATACATGGATTGGCTTAGATGAACAAAAAGAAGTGGTAGAACGATTGGAAAACATAACCGCAAAAAACAAAAAATAAACTTGCTATTTCTCCTAATTTGATATATGATAAATATACCACAGGAGGTTTAAAAATGAAAAAAATAGAAGAAATACAAGAACTTGCAAAATGGTGTTTGAATTGTAAAATGAAACCTTGTAGCAAAACGGGTTGTCCAATTAATACGGAAATTCCAGAATTTATTGAAAAAATAAAAGCAGAAGAATATGAAGAGGCGTACAAAATTTTGATGGCTAATAATATTTTTAGCCATGTGTGTAGTTTGGTTTGTCCACAAGAAGAGCAATGCGAAGGAAGTTGCATTCGTGGAATCAAACAAACGCCAACGAAAATTGGCGAATTGGAAAAATTTATTAATGAGTGGGCCGATGAAAATAAGATAGAATATAAAATTAATCAAAAAGAAAGAAATGGTAAAAAAGTTGCGATTGTTGGTTCTGGACCAGCAGGAATTGAATGTGCTATCGAGCTTTTGAAAAATGGATATGCCGTTACAATTTTTGAAAAGGACAAGATTCCTGGTGGAATTTTGAGGTATGGCATACCAGATTTTCGTTTAGAAAAAGAGATTGTGGAAGATATTATTCATAGAATTGAAACAATGGGCGCTGTGATAAAAACAGAAATGGAATGGGGAAAAGATTTTACCATTCAAAGTTTAAAAGAAGAATTTGATGCTGTCTTTTTGGCAATTGGTGCTACAAAATCGATGGTGTATTCTTTGGCGGATGAAGAGCTAAAAGGCGTATATGAATCCGATGTTTTTTTGAAAGCGTATAATGAAAATCAATTTTTGACAGAGTTAGGAAACGTCGTTGTGATTGGTGGTGGAAATGTGGCGATGGATGCTTCAAGAGTGGCGATTCGAATGGGAGCGAAGAAGGTTAAAATTTTATATCGTAGAGATAAAGAACATATGCCTGCAAGAACGATAGAATTAGAAGAAGCAATTCAAGATGGCGTAGAATTTGTGCCACTTACGAGAGTGATTTCTGCGAATCACGAGAAAGGAAAAATCACTTCGGTTAATTGTATTCAAACTGAAATTGTGGAAGGAAAAGCGGTTGATGTGGTAGGTACAGAATTTGCCGTCGAGGCGGATACTGTAGTTTTTGCCATTGGGCTAAAACCAGAAAAGAAACTTTTAGAACAAGAAGGCGTAAAATTAAATGATTGGGGCATGATTGAAATTGATGAAAAAGGAAGAACAAATTTAGAAAATGTTTTTGCCGGAGGCGATGCGACTGAAAGTAAATCAACGGTTTGTAGGGCTTTGGCAGCAGGAAAAAGAGCAGCTAGTGGAATAATGGGAAAGTAGGAGAAATCAAATGAAACAAGTTTGGTATAAATATCGAAAATTTTTAATTGCACCAGTTATAACAACACTAATTTTATTAATCAATTATGCGATAAAAGGAATTTATCCATTTGGGAAAATCACGATTGCAAATGGTGATAAGGGACAAAATTATATCCCGAATTATCATTATTTGTATGATTTACTGTATCATGGAAAAAATGTATTTTTTGATTATACTTTAGGAATGGGATATTATCGTTATGGAGGAATTATAGTAGGAAGTTTACTGAGTCCCTCTTTGGTGCTAGTCTTATTAAGTGCCAGAGAGAATATTCCTTATATGACTTCTTTTATTTTAATACTAAGAGTTGCTTTTATTGCTATAACTTCGTTTATTTTATTTGATAAATTATACAAAAAAAATTGCTTTTACAATATAATGTTTAGTGTATTGTATGCCTTATCTGGTTATGTTCTTTGCTACAATACCAATTTGATGTGGCTAGATGTTGTTGGAGTATTTCCATTGTTTATTTTATCGATAAAATATATGTTTGAAACCAATCGAATTTATTGGTTTGGAATTTTGCTGACTTTGATGCTTTTGTGGGATTATCAATTGGCGTATATGGTACTGATGTTTATTATATTTGTGCTTCCAATTTATATTCATTTTGGGTTGTCAAAAGAAAAACGAAAAAAAGCAGTTTTTGATGTGATAATGGGAACTTTACTATCTGTAGGATTATCAGCATTTGCTTTTATACCAGCTTTTTCACAAGCCATGCAATCTTACCGATTATCAGGCAGCATGACCAATCAACCAAGCAATGAAAATTTGATTTATAAAATTGTACAATTTACCTTTTATTCCATACCTTTGTATGGTTTTATCAAATGGTATTGCTATCGAAAACAAGATGGAAAAAATATTTTAATGTATAGTTTGGCCTTGCTTTTTAGTGCTGTAATTCCGATTTTTTTTGAAAGAGTTAATTTGTTATGGCATACAGGAAGTTACCAATGTTTTCCATTTCGTTATGGATTTATTCCATTGCTTATTTTATATTTGGGGGCATTACGCTATTTTAGCCAGTATGCAAAAGAAGAAAAAGAAGGAAAATTACACACAGATTTAATCCTATTCTGTATTTTTTCAGCAGGAATGATTGGAATATTAAATGCAATCTTAATCAATACAAATTTGCCAGCTTTTTATCTTTCAAATGCCAGTTTTCTATTTATTTTAGCAATTTGTTTGTTTATGATAGCCAGTTTGGAAAATGCAATGAAAAGCAAACAAGAAAGGACCAAAAAAGTAATTTGCTCGGCGATTGTATTGCTAGAAGTAATGATTTATACTTACGCATATGTGGGAGTGAATCCTCAATATCGTTGTGGAAGAGAATGGTCAGATGAGCAAATCTTTACTTCGTATGAAATAGCCAACTCACTACCAATTGAAAAATCTTTATATCGAATGAAAGACTTAACAGCATTAACCACTGAAAATTGTGCATTGGTTCATAATATACCAACTATGTCATGTTTTACCCTTAACCATGCCCAACAAGTCTTAAATTGTGAACAACTTGGCTATTCGCATAGCAATTCCAAACTCAACGACTATGGTGGAACCATTTTTTCGGATGCTATTTATAATATAAAATATGTATTAACCAAAGAAGAATTATCAGATAAGATTTATCAATTTAAGGCAACAACAAGTGAAGGAATTAAATTATATGAATACAAAAATACTTTGCCAATTGGAATAGTATATCAAAAGGAAGTAAGTAAAATTCCAGAGGATTTAACTGCCTTTGATGCTCAAAATTATCTTTATCAAAATTTATTCCAGCAAACAGGAAATATTATTGAAAAAGTAAACTATGAAGAAACCTTGAAAATAGAAGGAAATAAAGAATTATATTTATATACCAATCAGACACAAATCCATAAAATTTGGATTAACGGACAAGAATTGATATTGCCAATTTTTAATGATGTGAATAACACAGCTTATCCAACTAGTTACAACAACGGAATTTTAGATTTAGGAACGTATGAAAACGAAACGGTAGAAATAAAATTAGAAACTAATCACCAAGTAGCAGATGTCCAATTGGGATTTTTAGATATTGAAAAATATAACCAAATATTTGAGAAAAGCAAACATGCTCTAGCCGTAAAAGTAGAAGGTGATAAGATAAAAATAACAGGGAATTCACCACAAGATACCAATTTATTTTTGCCAATCAATTATGATGCTGGCTGGCATGTAACGGCGAATACTAAGCAAACAACCCAAATAAGCAAGGTATATAATAATTTCCTTGGACTAACAATCCAACAAGGGGAAAATGAGATAGAATTACAATTTCGCCCAGTTTTGTGGAACAAATGTGTAAAACTTACAATTATCACAATAATAGTAATGGTAATTTGCTATTTTGTTCGAAAAAGATTTGATATTCGAAACGTAAATTGGTTAATGAATCTTTTTTGGATTTTAGGAATTTTAATTTACATAGGATGCCTGATAAAAGGATATGCATTAAACATCATTCAGACATTTATTTCATAAAAATCAAAGAAATTTGATAAAAGGAAGGAGAAAAAGTGGAAAAATTAATTGTCATTGACGGAAACAGTATCTTAAATCGAGCTTTTTATGGTATCATGGGAAATAAAATGCTACAAACAGCGGATGGAACTTATACCAATGCTGTTTATGGATTTTTAACAATCATGTTTCGTATATTAGAAGACGAAAATCCAGAATATTTAGCAGTTGCATTTGACGTAAAATCACCCACTAAAAGGCACGAAATGTATAGTCAATATAAAGGAACGCGAAAAGGAATGCCAGATGAATTAGCGGTTCAAATGCCTATTTTAAAAAAAGTTTTGCAAGCAATGAAAATCAAATCAATCGAAAAACCAGGATACGAGGCAGACGATATTTTAGGAACCCTAAGCAAATGGGCTTCCAAAAAAGGCTTAAAAGTAATTTTATTAACAGGTGACCGAGATTCGTTCCAATTAGCCGAAGATAATATTATTATCCGAATGCCACACACCAAACAAGGCAAAACAGAAATGGAAGATTTTGATGCCAATAAAGTAATCGAGACCTATCATGTTACACCAAAACAAATGATAGAAGTAAAAGGACTAATGGGAGATTCTTCGGATAATATTCCTGGTGTTCCTGGCATTGGTGAAAAAACAGCACTTCATCTAATTCAAAAATACAAAACCATTGATAAACTCTATGAAGCAATTGAAAATGGAGATGCTGAAGTAAAAGGAAAGCAAAAGGAAAAACTAATAGAAAATAAAGAATTAGCCTATCTTTCAAGGACATTGGGAACGATTGATAACAAAGCTCCCATTGAAAAATCATTAGAAGAATTGAAAGTGGAAGCTTGGGATAAACCAGCGGTTCTAAATTTGTTTAAGGAATTGCGTTTTAAGCGATTTATTGAGCGTTTTCAGTTAGAAGAAGGAGAAGCTGAAAAGAAATTAGAAGACTTATTCGAAGTTGTCATTTTGCAAAATTTAGAGGGAATAGAAGAAAAAATCAAAAATCAAAAAGAATTGTATTATTATTTTGAAACAGCAGTCGATGAGGACGCACTTGTCCTAAAGAAGAAAATAACTAAGATAAATTTTTATATGCCAGCTGACCCAAAAGTATATTCGATTCCATTTGAAGCAGAAACCTGGAAGGAAATATTTCAAGAGCAAGAAATTTTGAAGTGTGGTTATCAACAAAAAGAGGACTATATTCTACTAAAACAGGTTGGAATTAATCCACAAAATATGATGTTTGATGTGAGAATTGCCATGTATTTATTAAATTCTGGAACAAATTTATATTCTTTAGAAGAAGTGGCAAAGCAACATTTGAATTTGGAAATTGAAGATTATGGAAAAAAGGAAAAAACAGAGCAAAATATTCAAACTAGCTTTTTTGATGATGATTCTTTGGTAACACCAAACGAACCAAATCATAAAGCGATGATGTACAGTTATGTAATTGGAACCGCTAAGCCAATTTTAGAAAAGGAATTAGAAAAAGTTGAAGAGTTAGAATTATTTCAAAAAATTGAAATGCCATCGGTTCCGATTTTAGCAGAAATGCGCTATACAGGTGTTTTTGTAGAACAAGAAGATATTCGAAAAATGTCTGAAAGCTTAAAACAACAAATTGAAGCAACTAGCCAAGAAATCTATGATTTGGCAGACCAAGAATTTAACATTAATTCGCCAAAGCAATTAGGGGAAATTTTATTTGAAAAATTGGAATTGCCTTTTAAAAAGAAAAACAAAAATGGATATGCTACAGATGTGGATACGTTAGAAAAATTAAAAGAAATCCATCCGATTATTGAAAAAGTGTTATATTATAGACAAATTACCAAACTAAATTCCACATTTGTGGAGGGAATGCTTCCATTTATTAACGAAAAAACCAAAAGAATTCACACAACCTTTCATCAAACTGTTGCAGCAACGGGCAGATTAAGTAGCTCCGATCCGAATTTACAAAATATTCCGACTAGAACGGATTTAGGAAAACAAATTCGAAAGCTATTTAAAGCCGAAGAAGGCAAGGTTTTTATAGATGCGGATTATTCACAAATCGAGCTTAGGGTATTGGCTCATATGTCACAAGATGAAATTATGATTCGTGCCTTTCAAGAACATGACGATATTCACAAAATTTGTGCTTCGCAGGTATTTGGTGTGCCGCTTGAGGAAGTAACCAAAGAAATGAGAAGTCATGCGAAAGCGGTTAATTTTGGAATTGTATATGGGATTAGTGATTTTGGATTGGCGGAACAATTGGGAATTAAAAGGAAAGAAGCGAAACAATATATTGATTCTTATTTAGAGAAATATCATGGAATTGGGGAATTTATGGAACAGGAAATTGAAAAAGCGAGAGAAAAAGGATATGTTGAAACCATATTTCACCGTAGAAGATATATTCCAGAAATCAATTCTACCAATTATATGGTAAGAAAATTTGGTGATCGAGCTGCCATGAATGCGCCAGTACAAGGGACAGCTGCGGATATTATGAAACTTGCTATGATTCAAGTAAATCGTGAATTCAAGAAAAGAAATCTCCAATCCAAAATGGTTTTACAAATTCATGATGAGTTAATTATTGAAGCTTTAGAAAGCGAAAAAGAAGAAGTAAGCCAAGTTTTAAGAGAATGTATGGAAAACGCAGTTGAATTATCTGTAAAACTAGAGGTGGATTTGCAGGAAGGAAAAACTTGGTATCAAACGAAGTAGAAAAGCGAAAAAATCCTTTAAAATCAAGTGAGAGCAGAATTCGAAAGGTTTGTCAATTGACAAATTGGCAAATTTATGATATAATAAAAGGTAGGGGAATTTTTGGAGAAGAATTTGGAAATTCTTCTCTTTTTTATGTTTTTGAATTAGGAAAATAGACAATTTTGATTAATTTTATCATACTTAAAGTTAAATTAAAAATTTCACTAAAGTAGATGGAAATGATATAGCCTTGAATACCAAGAGCGGGAACTAGTGTATAAATTAGAAGAACATCAGCAAAAGTGTCGAGAATGTTAATCACCATGACGGTATTTTGTGCATCTAAGCCTTTTAAGATATTATCAATTACGCAATCTAGCAGAATAAAAATGGCAAGAGGCGAAAGAATTTTTATGTAATTTGAAATGTTAGAATCCTTATAAATCCATTGACCGAGATTATCTGCGAGTAAGAATAGAAAAAGGCTCGTTAGAACGCAGATTGAAGTGGAAATAATCAGAATAATAGAAGTGATTTTTTGGATAGTTTTTTGTCGGTTTTGCGTATGATAACTGGCAAATTCTGGAATGAATAAGCTACTAATGGAGGAAAAGATTACGTTAGGAAAAACAACAATTGGCATTGCCATTCCATTAATTTCACCATAAATCGACAAAGCATTAGCACAAGCAATTTTGTTTTTTTCGAAGCTAAGCGGAATGATAATTTGTTTTAAAGTCGATAATCCAGAACGGATAAAGGAGGTAATCGCAACTGGAACCGATATTTTGAATATTTTTTGGTTAAAGTAAGCACAAGGATAATTGGTTGTGTAAGTGGTTTTGTAAATTCTGGAATCGTGTCGATAAAGAATATAGTTGCAGAAAAAGGAGAAGAGTTCTGAAATGAAATCTCCTAAAATGAGTGAAAAACAGGCATATTCTAAGCCATTTGGCAAAAATAATTCCAAGAAAAAGGCAGTAATGAGGATTTTGATAATTTGTTCAAAAAATTGTGCAATGGTCGATTTATAGACGCGTCGTACAGCAATAAAATAGCCAGAAATAGCAGAAGACATTGAAATGAAAGGAAGGCTTAAGCAAATGGCATAAATGACATTTTTGGTTACTTTATGATGTAAACATTTTTCGATTATTAAATCAGAAAATAATAGGAATAGTGAGCTTGCCAGCAATCCACAAAGAAAGCTAATTTGAATACAGCGTTTGGCAATTTTGCGGACGCCTTCACGATTTCCAACAGCAAGTTCTTCAGAAACTAGTCGTGTGACAGCAAAATTAATGCCAAATGTTCCTAAAGTAATCCCAAAAAGATACACAGACATGACTAAATTGAAAATACCTAACATTTCTTTTCCAATTTTTTGTGTAATATAACTATTAAAAAAGATAGCAAGTACGCGAAAAATAATCGAACTGGCGGTTAAAATTAAAGTATTGATGAAAAATGCTTTTACTTTTTTGTTCATGAAAATCACCTGATATTATTGTATGAGGTTGGATAGAATTCAGAACGAGAGAAAAGGAATTGACAAAATGTGCGAAAAATGCTAAAATAAAACTACTAAACATAGAAAGGAATAGAAATATGGAAGGAAAAGAAAATTTAAGCCTTGCCAGTGAACTGACACTCCACTTGGAGCGTACAAAAGAGATTGTAAATGCTCTGGATGAACAAAGAAGGGTAGGCTTACGTAACCTGAAACGTGAGAGAAAAAAACTCATGCAGGAGGAGGCGATTTTATCGGAGTACAACATGAGAGAAACTTCTTTTCGGAAGGAGTTTTTTGTGGAAGTGTACTACTGTTTGAATGAGCAGGAAAAAGCATTTTATAAGCAGGAATGCGATTCCTGCAAAGGTAAACGCAAAAGAAAAAGGGAAATTTGTGAAAGTTTAACTAAAAAAATGGTGGAATATACAAACACTTTAGTAGAAGACTTAAAAAAATTGACCCAAATTGATTTTTATTTAGAATCCTATGAAGCGCTGGATTCATGCGTATGGGATAAAAAAGCGAAATTTAATACAAACTTGATGAATTTGAAATTCAAGTTTGTTTTAAATATTCGGTAAACCAGGGCAGCTGCATTTTTGCAGTTGCCTTAAAATTTGCAAAAAAGGATTGACATAATGGGAAAATGGGTGTATAATAGGAGCGTAACATAATGAATGTTTTATAGCAAAAGGAGGTAAACAAAATGTTAGACGCAGTAGGATATGTTGTGACAAGTGTACCAGAAGTTTGTTCTCAAAGAAAGGATCCAAAGGATAACCCAGATGGAATTCCGACAGTTTTTTTTGGAGTCTTCTCAACCAATGGTATGAGATTGGGAAAAATTCGGTACAATTATTCAGCGGATTATGTAGCGACTCCCACCAATTATATCCGTATGAGTTTTATGCCGGATAATAAAGTGCTTTTTCATCCGAATTTAAGCTCAGATCCAGGGAAGTCAATGAAGTTGCTGGAGGATGTAGTTGTTTTGATGGCATTGGCTGCCAAAATGGATACGGTTGCAATGTACGGCGTTCCAAGTTTAATACCGTATTATGTAGTACGGGATTATAATAGTGACATTAATCAGAAAATTAATGCTGCTATTATCCCCATATTAGAAAAGTATGGTTTTAAACGCTGGGATGCGAATAAGGATGTTTATTTGTATCATAAGGGCAGAGGAGAATCTCTTGAAGCGTACAAATTGTTGCGGGAAAAACAGAGAGAGGCACAATTACGGTATGAAGAGATGAATATAATATCCAGAATCTCCTAGAATTTACAATTGTTCCAAAAATAAAAGATGACGGAAAACTTCCGTCGTCTTTTATTTTGTCTATTTCATTTTATTTATTCCTCAAAAGGATTATTCACCTTTTTATGCTTTCTACCATCTGTCATAACATCCTTTACAGCACCTAAACTGCTTAATGCTGCGGTTGCTTCGAAAGGAATGAAGATTTTGTTTGCTTCACCTTTAGCAACTTCTTGCAATGCTTCCAAAGATTTAATTTGTACCAATTTTTCATCTGGGTTAGCACTTTTGATTGCATCGTATACCATTTGGATTTCACGTGCTTTTGCATCAGCCACTTGTTTGATCGCTTCTGCTTCACCAGTTGCTCTTCTGATTTTTGCTTCACGGTCAGCTTCGGCATCCAAAATGGCTGCTTCTTTACGTCCTTCGGCAAGTGTGATAGCAGATTGTCTTTCACCTTCTGCTTCCAAAATTAAAGCTCTTTTATTACGTTCTGCATTCATTTGTTTTTCCATGGCGTCACGAATGTCAGCTGGTGGAGTAATGTCTTTGATTTCCACTCTGTCTACTTTACAACCCCAAGCGTCAGTTGCTTCATCTAAAATGACTCTTAATTTGTCATTGATAATATCTCTTGAACTAAAGGTTTGGTCAAGTTCCATTTTACCAACAATATCACGAATGGTTGTGATGGCTAAGTATTCGATACCTTTTTTCAAACTTTGAATTTCATAAACGGCTTTAGCAGGGTCTGTGATTTTGTAAAATACAACCGTATCAATGGTAATGGTAACATTATCTGATGTGATAACTCCTTGTGGTGGAATATCCATAGTTTGTTGCTTTAAACTAACCACAGATCTTACGGTATCGATAAAAGGTACGATAATGGTAAGTCCAGCTTCTGCTACTTTGTGAAATTTACCTAATCTTTCAATGATATAAACTTCAGATTGTCTAACAACTTTAATTGTTTTTAATGCTAAAATTACAATAATAATAAATACTACTAATAAAAATCCCATTTTTTCTCCTCCTTTTTAATTTAAACGGGTTTTACGATGGCTTTGACACCATCAATTTTTTCTACAATAACTTTTGTATCTTGTGAAATGCATGTATTGTCTAAGGATCTGGCTGACCAAGTTTCTCCATCAATCTTGATTTGTCCTTTTCCTTCAATTGGATCAATGGTTTGAATGACTTTTCCAGTTTTTCCTTCAATAGAAAATGCATTGGTTTTATTGTTATTGGCTGGTTTGGCAAATTTATTGACAAAGGGTCTTGTGGCAAATAACAAAATGGTTGAAGAAATTACGAAAATAGCAGTTTGTGCAACCACATTTTCGATAAAGAAACTAGCAATCATAGCTACCAAAGAGCCAATGGCAAACCAGAATACAAGAAAACCAGCGGTTCCAATTTCCATAATTAAGAAAATGCCTGAAAAAATTAACCAAAGTTTCCACATAAAAAATCACCTCACTTTTCCTTACTAACGTATTCAAAAATACATTATTATTATACTACATTTTTGAAAAAAAAGAAAGGGGTTTTTGTAATATTTCTGAGAAAATTGGAAAATTTTGGAAAATAAATCAATAATACGATAATTTGAGCTTGTTTGGAATGAAAGTGTATATGGTTATGTAAAATAGGAGAAATAGATTTTTCTGTTTTTATTGATAAAAATTTAGTGAAATGTTATAATCTATAAATAAAGGAAAGAAGGGAGCAAAAGAAAAGATGAAAAAGAAAACATATGAGAAGAAAGGAATTACGCTGATTGCGTTGGTAATTACAATTATTGTATTATTGATTCTAGCAGGTGTAAGTTTAAGGCTCATAGCAGGGGAAGGTGGAATTTTAGGACGAACAGAAAGGGCCGTTTCGAAAAATGAAATAGAAGGAATTAAAGAGGAAGTGGATTTGTTTGTTGCAGGTTTGGGACTTAAGTTTTATGAAGAAAAGCAGGAGAATCAGGCAGAAAATTTAGGAACAATAGATGATTATATTGAACAAGAAGTTGGCAAAGCAAGTTCAGAAATTTCAAAAGAGTATCAGTTGATAATTGAAAATGGAAATGTAGAATTGAAAAAGGAAGAAGAATTAGTAGCATTTGGTACCTTAGAAAAAGGGCAGATTATTTGGGGAGAAGGTGATCCTAATAAACGAACTTTAGTGAGTCAAATTAAGGCAAGTAATTATGGAGATAGCATAAAATACAGTTCCAATGGAGTGGAAGACTGGAAAGTGTTTTTGAATGATGGAACGAATATTTATATTATAACAAGCGATTGCGTACCAGATTCGTCGGTGCCAGAAGAATTCAGAGAAGAGCCTTTATGGGGAAAAATGGATAATACAACATTTTGGGAGGCATTTGCGCAAGGAATTTCTGGAGCTTTTGCAATTGGTGGTCCTGGTGTGAAACAATTTAATGATAGTTTTAATGGAAAGTATGGGACGAATATTGATATGTATATGGACCCAGATCTTTCAGGAATGGTGGGATATGAAGATTTATTATATTTCCCACGTGGAGGAAAGTTTGAAGAAAGTGGCGCTTATTGGCTGGCGTTTTCTTATAGTATGGGACCTGAGATGGGTACACTTTCATTAAGTTTTAGTGGAAAAATTGATACTTATGGTAAAGGAGGATATCGTCCCTTAGTTTGTCTTCCTGCAGAAACGATTGGAAAATTGGTTCGGAGGTGTTTGGGAGATTGTTAATGAGTAAGGCAAGAGATGCCCAAGAAGGCGGATGAAAAAGGTTTTTAATGAAAAATGCCTAAAATTTCGAGAAAATGGATTCTAGGCATTTTTTGTGATTTTTTAAGGGTATAAAAAGGCATGGTATCAGAAAAATAGTTTTTTGGAATGACGCCAGGAAATCGCCAGGAAGGTCTATTAAAATGAAAGATATACATAATACACCAGAAAGGTAGTAAAGCCTCTAAAATCGAATTTTAGGTATTTTTAAAGAGATAGAAAGAAAAATGATGAGGAAAAGGAAAAAATTTTGTTGTATATTTACAAAAAAAATCATTTATGATATGATAAAAAAAATAATTGAAGTAAAGAGGATACAATGAGAAAAAAGAAAAAAACGAAGAAATTTTTCGTGCGAAGAATGATGGCTGTACTGGTATTAGTATTTCTTATTTTTGGAATCCGAAATGGAATGTATGCTTGGAAGCAGAAATGTCAAATGAAAAAAGTGCGTTTGGTTTGGAATCAAGAAGCGGTTCAGTTGTTGAATCCGATGTATATAGAAGATACGGTGTTGTACCTTTCAGAAGAAGATGTTAAGGCGATTTTTGATGATACGATTTATTACAATAAAGGTGATGAAGAATTGATTACAACGTATTATAAGCATGTTGCTGTTTTGCAATTGAATGAAAATGCGATGTTACTAAATGATGTAAGCCTTCCGATGAAAGGGCTGTTAAAGGAAATGGAGGCTAAATTGTATTTGCCGATATCGGATTTGGAAACGGTGTATGATATGGAGATGGAATATCACCAAACGACGAATTTAGTGACGATGGATTCTAAAAACAAAGCAAAAAAGCGAGCGATGTTGTTGAAGAATGTGAAAATAAAGGAGGATAAGCTTCCGTTTGCAATAACAGTGGAGAAAGGAAAAAGAGGCGACGAAGTTTATTGTTTGGAGGAAAGTGGACGTTATCAAAAAGTTAGAACGAGTTCACGGAAGAGTTGGCTGGGTTGCTAAGAAGAAATTGTCTGAAATAGAAGTATTGCGCGAAGATTTGGTGGAAGAGGAGACGAAACTACATATTTTAGGAGAGTTTTCAGATTTAGGACAAATACCAGAAGTCATTCAACAAAATCCAGAGGAAACCAATGTTGCGCTGATAGAGGATTTTGTTTTAACAAAAGAGGCTAAAATTAAGCAAAATATGGAGAGTGAATCAGAGAAGTATAAGACGTTTTTAAATTGGGCGGAAGAAAATGAAGTTAGCATGATGGCAGTGGTTCAGAACGAAGAGGCGTTTCCTTTGGCAACTTATAGGCAGAGAAATCAGCTGATTAATGCATTATATAATGAGGTTATGAAAAAGTATTATAAGGGAATTTGTATTGATTTTGAAGAAATTAATGACTGGAATGGATTTTATCGCTTGTTGATTGAAATGACGCCAAAATTTCGAGAGTCTGGTTTAAAAGTGATGGTTAAAGCAAAGGATTCAATGGATTTGGAAAGACTTAAAAAGGTGGTAGATTTTACAATTTGAAAAAGAAATGGAGTGGAAAATGGATAAAAAGAAGATAATATGGATAAGTATAGCGATTATTGTGGGAATTGTGATTTGTATAGGATTGGGGAGTTTTGTGTGGTATCAGATGGGGAAGAAACCTGTGCAAGCTGAAAATGGAAAAGTGATTCGTGTTGAGATTGAAGATGGAAGGGGCATGATTGCAATTGCGGATTTGTTGGAGGAAAAAGAAGTTGTTAGAGATTCGAATGTGATGAAAATTTATATGAAGTTACATGCTATTTCGAAGCTTCAAGCTGGAAAATATGATTTTGATAATTCAAAGGATTTGCCAACGATTTTGAGTCAGATGCAAAAAGGCGAAGTGGTGAAAGAAGAAGTCAAAATTACTTTTATTGAAGGAAAGAATATGCGAAGTGTAGCCAAAGCGATTGCAGATAAAACGAAGAATACGGAAGAAGATGTTTATCAATTGCTAGAAGATGAGGCGTATATTGATTCTTTGATTGAAAAATATTGGTTTTTAAGTGATGCGATAAAAAAAGAGGGAGTTTATTATCCATTGGAAGGATATTTGCTTCCAGATACGTATATTTTTGAGAATGAAGAAGTTTCTGTGAAAACAATTTTTAATGTGATTTTGAATTATACAGATCAATTTTTAAGTGAGCATAAAGAGGAGATGAAGTATGATTTATATGAATTAATGACGTTAGCTTCTATTGCAGAATTAGAAGGTGTTAGCCAAGAAGATCGTAAAGAGATTGTTGGAGTGTTGGTGAATCGATTGCAAAAGGGAATGAGTTTAGGAAGTGATGTGACTGCTTATTATGCGTTTAAAGTGGATATGGGAGAACGAGATTTATATGCGAATGAATTAAAGAAGGAAAATCCTTATAATACAAGAGGTCCAAATATGGAAGGAAAATTGCCGATTGGTCCGATTTGTAATCCAAGTAGAGAGGCAATATTGGCTACGTTGAATTATACGAAAACAGATAATTTATATTTTGTGGCAGATAAAAATAAAAAAGTTTATTTTACAAAAACTTATGAAGAACACAATAATTTGATTAGACAATTGAAGAATGAAGGATTGTGGTATGAATATGAATAAGAAGGAACTGCTTGAAAAGGTAAAATAAATCTGTAAATTTCTCTTGAAAAATTCATATAGTTGTAATACAATAAATAATATTTAAGAAAAGGGGAATTTTAATAGTATGCAAATAGTAATATTGATTGTTTTAATTTTAATTAATGCTTTTTTTGCGGCTA
>CARFUA010000008.1:0-68947 GCA_948976265.1 uncultured Clostridia bacterium | reverse complement strand
GATAGCTTTTATTTCACTTAATGATGCGAAAATAGAAATGATGGTGAAAGATGGCAATAAAAAAGCGCAAAAAATTGCTAAAATGCTAAAAACACCGAGCCGATTTTTAGCAACGATTCAAATTGGTATTACGTTGGCGGGCTTTTTGTCAAGTGCGTTTGCTTCAGATGCGTTTGCGGATGATTTGGCACCAGCTTTATATCAGATGATACCAAGTGTGAGTTTGGAAACTTGGAGAGGAATTGCAATTGTTATTATTACGAGTATTTTATCGTATTTTACTTTGATTTTTGGAGAATTGGTGCCTAAAAGAATTGCGATGAAAAAATCTGAGATGATTGCATTTGCAAGTATTGGCGTGATTAATTTTATTTCGGTTGTGACATCGCCATTTGTAAAATTTTTGGAGTTTTCAACGAATGTTGTGTCAAAATTGTTTGGTGTGACGGGAAATGAAGAAGAAATCGTGACAGAAGAAGAAATTAGAATGATGGTGGATGTTGGCGAAGAAAAGGGAACGATTGAGTTGAATGAAAAGGAGATGATTAATAATATTTTTGAGTTTAATGATCGTTCTGTTTCAGAAATTATGGTTCCAAGGACGGAAATTTTTGCGTTGGATAGCAATTTGGCGATGTCTGAAGCGATTATGGAAATTGCAGAAGATTATCGTTATAGCAGAGTTCCAGTATATCAAGATAATATTGATCAGATTATTGGAATTTTGTATGTGAAAGATATGTTGTTGGAGCAAAAAAATAAGAATACGAAAATCAAAAATTTGGCGAAAGATGCTTATTTTGTGCCAGAAACAAAGGATATTGATGAAGTGTTCGCAGAGATGCGAAAAAATAAAAAGCAAATTGCGATTGTATTGGATGAATATGGTGGTACAGCTGGTTTGGTTACAATGGAAGATATTTTAGAGGAGATTGTTGGCGATATTTTTGATGAATTTGATGATATTGAAAAAGAGTATGAAAAAATTGATGAAAATACGTTTATATTGCAAGGAAGTATGCCAATTTATGAATGCAGAAAGATTCTGGGCGTTGCTGTTCCAGAGGGAGATTATGAGACACTTTCTGGTTATTTAATTGATGAGTTGGGGAGAATTCCTGATGAGAAAGAGAAACCAATTTTAGAGTTGGAGGATATTGTATATAAAATTGAGAAGATTAAGAATAAGCGAATTATTAAAGTAAAGGTTTGTATTGTGGATGCGAAGAAGGAAGAAGTGGAAGAGGAAGATTAGATAGAAGAAATTAGATTTTTTAATTGGCTTAAGAAGAAAATCCGTTTGAAACGAATGTAAATCGTTTTGAACGGATTTTTATTATAGTAGGATGAGGAATTGTTGGTTTGTGGATTTTTATAAGAAAATTTAGAAAAAAAGTAGAATTGTTGTATAAAATGTGTTATAATACAGATGTAAATTTTGGTAAACCTAGAATAGATTTGAAAAAATAGAAATGACAAAAGTAGATGTTGAAGATGTTTTAGAGAAGGTAGGAGATTGGTTTTTCATGAAAGAAAATGGGATACAGGAAATATTGAATTATTATTTGGAGTATGAAATATATAATATTGCAACTTCTTCAGAGCTAGAAATTAAGGGGAAAACAAGCATGATATTTAAGGATATATTGGATGAAAGTGCTATTTCTGAAGCTTTGAGTGAATTGACGAAAATAAAATTGCGAGAAAAAATAGAAAAATTTATGGGCAAAAAGCAAAATAATTTGCCTCAATTGGTAGATTTGATATATCAAGAATTGAATGATTTAGAGGCTGGTCAGGCGAATCAAGGACAAGTCTCTTTTCGAATTGTTAATTTGATAAAGGAAAATTTAACGTATAAAAGGGAAGAACGAATTCTGGAAAATTTTGCAAAAGAGTTGTGTGATATTAAGGATTCGAGAGAATTTTGGTTGTATGCGCATAATATTAGTATGAATTATAAAATGCTTAAAAAGCTGCCTATTTTTATTTTTAGATGTAAAATAAAAAATGAGAGAATAGAAGTTATAGAAGCCAATGTCAATGTAGAGACGTTAAATCATATTTTGGCCTTGAAGTTAAAAAGAGAACTTGCAGATGTAGTTTTGGAATATAAAGAGGTGTTAGAAAGTTATTGTAAGGAAATACAAAAGACGATAGATGTGGGAGATATAGAGCATTTGTTGGCGTTGTATTATTTGAAGTTAGAAGAATATATTGAGATTAGTAAAGAAACGTTGGAAGAAATTGTGCGAGAAAATGAACGATATTATATGAATGAGGAATATATCATATCTTTGGATGAGTTAGTGAAAGATGGTATAAAGAATATTAAAGAGGATATTGAGTTGTTAAATAAGGTTATAGCAAAAGAGGAAGAGGTTCCCAAAGTTCTGAATCAATATTTGAATGGAAGTCTGGAGAAAAAGGATATGAATCATCCGAAGTATGCGCAAATGTATCGAGGAAATTATAAAAATGATTTTGGTGTTGGGGTGAATCAATATAAAATTGTAAATACGCTAAAGGATAATGAATTGATTGCGGTTGAAGGACCGCCTGGCACAGGAAAAACCTCGTTACTAAAAGAGATAGTTGCTAATAAAGTGGTGGAAAGAGCAGATTTAATCTTAAAAAATTGGGATGAGAAGTTTGAGGCTAATAGATATGGTGGAACGATTTATTATGATATAGGCTGGTATAAGAAAGATGAGCGTACGATTAAGTCGATTGTAGTTTCTAGTAAGAATGGAGAGGCAATTGAAAATGTAGGAAGAGAAGTGAATAAGGAAATTTGTTATATGTTTCCAGTTGCGAGACGCTATAAGAGAGTGGAGCAAATTGATAAAAGAAAGGTAAAAGTTTTACAAGGGTATAAAGGCGTTGTATGTTTGCCTTTGGGGAATAAAGAGAATATTAAGGATTTTAAAGATTTTTTATATCAAGATTTTATTCCTTTTTTAGAGAAATTAGGAGAAAAGCAAGGGAAGGAAGAGTCGATTGAGAAAATAAAAGAGAATTATGCTAATCAATGTGAGAAGGTTGCAGCATATGAAAGACTTTTGGTTTTGTTAGGACAAATTAAGGAGCGAAAAAAATATTTTTATGGCATTGAAGAGTTTATTGAGAAGGAAACGAAGAATGAAAAGATACAGAAAATTTTTGCGGAAGATAAGGAAAAAAACGAGCGCTTTTAATGGAGAATAAAAGAGAAAGCAAGAATTTAATTCAGCAAAAGGTGAAAGAAGAAGAAAAACTAAGAGTGCTTCAGAAAGGGATTGAGAAGAAAGAGGAAGAAATAGAAAATTGTCAACAGACAATTGTGAAAGGAAGAAATAAGCTTGATGCATTAAAGAAGCAAGAAGAGTATTTTCGAAAAATTAGTAGAAATATATTGACAAAACTTTTGAATTTTAGAGAATATAGGAAAAATAAGAAAATTAATTTTGAGGGGCAAATGAATGAAATAACAGTTGCCAATGAGATAGAAAAAAAGAAAATAGATCAATATTTAAAAGATAGAAGTGATTTGGAAAAACAAAAAGATGAAAGCGATGGTGTGTGTGGAAGGATTGTTGAAAAATATAATGGTTTAAGGCAAGAGGCTGTAAAGTTAGAAGAATCTTTGAAGGAAATGGAATGGATTGAAAAGTTTAATCAATTAAATGAAGAAACAACGTATTGGGATTATACGAGTATGTTAGAAATTTATGGGAAAAGTAGTTTTAATAAGTTGAATCAAGAATTATTTGCTTTGGCTTTAAAATTGAATGAGGCTTATATTATAAAAAATGCGAGAGAAATTGTGCAGAATTTAAGATTGTTTTTAACAGGGGATGAAAATTCTTTCTATATTTGTCAAAAATTTTATGATTCGGCAGAAGTTTATAATCGTAAAAAACAAGAAGGAATAAGAGCTTTATGGAATACATTGTTTTTGTGTTTTCCAGTTGTAACGACAACGCTGGATTCTTTTTGTAAAAAATGTTTTCATTTGATTCCAGAGTATATAGATTTAGCTTTAATTGATGAAGCTGGGCAAATATTGCCACATAATTTGGTATCTGCCCTTTATAGAGTAAAGAAGGCATTGATTGTGGGAGATGTGAATCAAATTGAGCCGATTTATCATGCCGTGAATAAAAATTTTGCTGCAAATCAAGAAAGGATTGGTGAGAAATTTGAGTACATAAAAATTGAAAATAATAGCATACAAGCGCTAGCAAATAAAAATACAAGTATTTTTATTCAAGGAGACAATATTATTTTAAATGACCATTATCGATGTGAGAAAAATATAATTCAGTTTTCCAATGCAAATGTACATGGCAATAAATTAAAGATGCACTTATCCAATAATCAATCCAAACCGTTTGGAAATAATATGATAGCATTTGATATTAGAGGAAAAAGGGAAGAAAATAGTAATGAAGTAGAAGTGGAAGCGTGTATTGAAGCGATAAAGTAATATTAAAAGGCAAACGCAAGAGGAGCCGTCAATTGCGATTATTACGCCATTTAAGGAACAAAGAATAGAAATTGAGAATCGATTAGCACAAGAAAGGCTAACGAATATAAAAGTTGGAACAGTTCATGCTTTTCAAGGACAAGAAAAAGATTATATTTTGTTTTCTTCTGTGGTAGATTCTATGGAAAAAAGGTGGTCGGTGGATTTTATAGGACAGAAATGTAATATGTTGAATGTAGCGGTTACAAGAGCGAAAAAGCAGTTTATTTATGTAGGAAATCTAAGTGTAGCAATGCAGACACAAAATTATATGACTAAATTGATAAAATATATTCAAAAAAATGGAATGGTGTATAGTTTATTTGGAATGGAAAATGTTGAGAGTTCTAAGTATTTGGATGAAAAGATATTGAGAATTCTTCAGCCAGAATTAAAATTGCAGAATGATTGTATTGGATTATACATAAAGCAAAATATCCCCAATGGGGTGATGATAGATGCAAAGCAACATCATGAGTTTTTAAGGTATGTTATAAAAAATGCGCAAAAGGAAATTTATATGATGTCGCCATGGCTCAGGAAGAATGTTATAAATGATGAGTTTTTAGCAGATATGAGAGAATTTATAGAAAAAGATGGTAAGATTAAAATTGTGTTTGGATATAGAAAGGGAAAACAAATTGTTTCAGATGTAATGATGTTAGCGGAGGAATTAAAAAGGTCAAATTCGTTAGGTTTTGCAACACAAGAAGAAATACAAAATATTGCGGAGAAAATGTATGAGCTGATAGGAAAAGAGAATTTTATTTATAAACCGCCAACGC
Organism: uncultured Clostridia bacterium; assembly: GCA_948976265.1. Taxonomy (GTDB): domain Bacteria; phylum Bacillota; class Clostridia; order TANB77; family CAG-508; genus Scatovivens. The sequence goes on along the minus strand of CARFUA010000008.1, from coordinate 63,655 downwards.
ATGCTAAAATTTTAATGATTGATGGAAGATATATGTGTATAGGGTCTCATAATTGGTTATCAAATGCGGGAAAGACAAAGGAAACGGATAGAGCAAAAGAAGCGACGATTATTACAACGAATAAATTTTCAATGGATTGTGTAAGAGAAGAATTCTTTGAAAATAAAAAAGAATGGAGTTAAGTTTAGAAAGTAAAATATAGAACAATAGATAAAAAAGTTCTAACTGATTCTCCCAACGAATACAATGAAACAAATGTATTTGTTTGGGGGTTTTCTTTATGAAAAATATTGTTTCAGTTTCACAAGGTTTGCCAGGAAATGGTAAAAAAACAATAGAAGAAAGAGCAATTAAACTTGCTCAATATATTATTGATACAAAAGATACAGTTCGCGGAGCAGCGAAGAAGTTTGGAGTGAGTAAGAGTACGGTACATATGGAAGTAACACAAAAGAACGGTTGGAAAGAAAGGAGAATATTGCCGGAAAGTATTGAGATTAGGAAGGTTTTTTTGGCGGAGAGAAATCCGGTTGTGAGGTTTGAAATTACAATTAAATAGTATAAGTTTAGCAAATAATATGAAAACACTTTACTTATATATAATTATATGGTATAAATGTTATATCTGAAAGTTATCAGAATTATTATTAACAATAAAACAAAAATTTGTTAAGGAGGTAAAATCAATGAGTTGGAGAAATCGGACAATAAAAATTCTGTCAAAGAAGGAGATTGAAGAAAGGTATCCGAAAGAAAATAATTCTAATGTAGCAAAATTGACTAGAGGTTTTATAGAAAAGGGATTTAAAATTGCTTATCTAAAAATGGATGGATTAGGCAGAGAAACACCCAGTTGGCGTCATGTAGAAGTTAGTAACGCAATAGAAATTGCTTTAAAAAATGACAATTTTGAAATTGGATGTTATACCGATTTGTCAGAGTTAAAAAATGATGTGATTTACGTCTCATTCAAAGTACTTGGAGGCCCAAAGAACTACTATCATTGATTATTATTGATAATGACTAAATTAACTTGTTAGCAAAAGCAAATATTTTATAGAAGAGTAGCTATTAAGACTCTAGTGAAGTATTTGCTTTTTGCTATGTTAAGAAAAAAGTATATAGGATTATAATTAAGCATTTATAAACTTTAAAAGTAAAATTTAAAGCTTTATTTTTTTGACCTAAAATTAATACTAAAAACAATTTTAAAAGCCACAAAATTGAATGTGGAACGAATAAAACTAATCAAAAGACTAACGATTAATTGTCAATAGTTTTTCAAGAAAAAATTACAAGTTTCTTTTTACTTAAGTGGCAAATATATTAAAAAAACACATGCAAAAAGTGGCAAAAATGAATTAAAAAGTAATACAAAAAGTGGCAAAAATATTGACTATTTTTTTATTTTATGATAATAATAGAATAAATAGGGGGAAAATTGTAATGATTCGATTATTTGAAAAGAAATTATTAGATTGGAAAGAATCTGGAATGCAAAAGCCATTAATGGTAATTCGGAGTAAGACAAATTGGTAAAACTTATACAATTGATAAGTTTGGAAGAGAAAATTTTGAAGATTATCTATATTTTAATTTGGAAAAAGACAAAGAAATAAGGGATATATTTGAAAAAACGATTGATGAAGAAAAAATATTGGAAGAACTTGAATTGTATATTGGTAAAAAGATAGATTTAGACAAAACGTTATTATTTTTTGATGAAGTTCAGGTAAGTGAAAATTTTATTGTTTCGCTTAAGTATTTTAATGAATCGGTAAGACCATATAAAATTGTATGTGCTGGTAGTTTGTTGGGAGTAAAAATAAATCGATTTAATAGTTCATTTCCGGTTGGAAAAATAAGAATGGAATATATGTATCCAATGAATTTTGAAGAGTTTTTAATGGCAACAGGGAAAGAAATGTTATTAGAGAAAATAAAAGAGTGTTATTCTAATATGGAGGCAATGCCTTCTTTTGCACATGAGCAAGCACTTACCTTGTATAAGCAATATTTATGCGTGGGAGGGATGCCAGAGTCAGTCAATAATTTTATAGAAAATGATATGGATATCTTAAAATATGATTCGCAGATAACATCCAATATTATTGAAATGTATATTGCAGATATGAAGAAATATGTAAAAAGCAATATTGAGTCTGTAAAGATTGAAAAAGTATATAAAAATATACCAAGTCAATTGGCAAAAGATAAGAAAACATTTCGCTATCATTTAATCGATGAAGAAGGGAGAAAAAGGAAATATGAAACACCGATTGAATGGCTAGTATCAAGTGGAATGGTCTTAGCAAGCTATAAAATAAAAAAGCCTGAAATACCGCTAAAAGTTTATATAGATGAGAATATGTTTAAATTGTATTTAAGTGATGTAGGATTATTAACATCCATTTCAGAAATCAAATATCCAGATATTATGTTAGAAAGACCGTTTGCATTTAAAGGGGCAATTACGGAAAATTATATTGCACAGGAGTTTATATCGAAAGATACATCCTTATATTATTGGACATATGGAAGAAATGCTGAAGTGGATTTTATCCTATATAATGAGGATGGAATTATACCAGTGGAGGTAAAAAGTGGAAGTAATGTAAAATCAACTAGTTTAAAAATATATATGAGAGAAAATAAACCTAAATATGGGATTAGAATTTCAACAAAGAACTTTGGGTTTGAGAATAATATAAAGTCGGTGCCGTTGTATGCGACATTTTTGATTTGAGGATGATGAATATATAGAGAGAAAGAAAAATGATGTATTTTAAAGGAGTTTATATTGATAGAGAATTTAAGCAAACAAGAATTGATACAGTTAGTGAAAAAATTAGAGCAAGAAAATAATGAGTTAAAAGAAAAAATATACGGAAAAGTAGAGGATAATCAAGAAAAAGAGAAACAAAATATTTCCAATGAAGAAAAAGTAAAAATTTTTATGGAGATTTTTAAAGGTAGAACGGATTTATATGCCAAAAAATGGACAAGCAATAAAACTGGAAAATCAGGTTATTCGCCTGTTTGCAAAAATGAATTTAATAACTATAAATGTGATAAGCCAAAAGTAAAGTGTAATGAATGCCCATTTAGAGAATTATTGCCAATTACAGAAGATGTGATTTTAAAACATTTAAAAGGTGACATAACGATAGGAATTTATCCACTGCTACCAGGAGATTTGTGTAACTTTTTAGCGATTGATTTTGATAAGAAGACCTATGAGAAAGATGTAACTGCTTTTTGGAATACTTGCACAGAATTGAATGTTCCAATTTATGTCGAAAAGTCGCGTTCTGGAAATGGAATACATTGCTGGATTTTTTTTGAAGAAAGTTTGCCTGCTAAAATTGCTCGAAAAATGGGAAATATATTATTGACGAAAACGATGGAAAAAGCGGATTTAGATTTGGAATCGTATGACCGATTATTTCCTAATCAAGATACGATGCCAAAGGGTGGATTTGGCAATTTAATTGCGTTGCCATTTCAAGGAAATTTAGCAAAAGAAGGAAAAACAGTTTTTGTGAATCGATATTTTGAACCAGACGAAAATCAAATGGATATTTTATTGAATATCAAGAGATTAGGAGCAAATGATGTATATGACTTTGTAGAAAAATACCAAAAAGAAGATTACGATGAGCCAATTATGGAAGAAATATTAGATGATGAAATTCCGAAAAAAGAAAATATAAAAGATATTGTTTTTGAGAATAATGTTGAATGTATATTGGATAATCAAATTTATATCAAAAAGTTAAAATTGTTGCCTAATGAAATTACATATTTGAAAAGATTAGCGAGTTTTACAAATCCGAAATTTTACGAGTTACAAAAATTAAGGATGCCGATTTTTTATAAAACAACGCCGAGAATTATTAGTTGTTTTGAAGAAGATGAAAGATTTTTAATATTGCCACGAGGGTGTATGGACAAAATTGTAGAAATATGTGAGAAAAGTAATGTTAAATTAATTGTAAAGGATACGAGAGAAATAGGGACAAAAACGGATTACAAGTTTTGCGGAAACTTAAATAAAAAACAGGAGAAGGCAAAACAAGAATTGTTGAAATATGACACAGGAGTTTTGTGTGCAACGACTGGTTTTGGAAAAACAGTAGTAGCCAGTAGTGTAATTTCTGAATTAAAAACAAATACGCTAATTATTGTAAATCGAAATAGTCTGTTAGAGCAGTGGAAAGATAGATTATCGTATTTTCTGAATATCGATAAAAAAGAGATTGGACAAATTGGAGCAAGTAAAAATAAGTTAAATGGTAAATTAGATGTGGCAAGCTTTCAAACGTTATTTAAGAAAGATAATTTAGAAGAAATAGTGAAATCTTATGGATTAGTGATTGTAGATGAGTGTCATCATGTGGCTGCTTTTAGTTTTGAAAAAGTGCTTAAAAGTGTCAAAAGTAAGCATGTTTATGGTTTGACAGCCACGCCAATAAGAAAAGATGGTTGGCATAAAATTATTTATATGCAATGTGGAGATATCCGAATTCGAGTAAGTCCATCGGAATTAAAGCAGAATAAAGAAATGGAACATATTGTGGTTGTTAGGAAAACGAATTATCAATATATTTCGAGTGAGGAAAAAGAGAAAGTGCAAATTGCTGAAATTTTAAATGATATGTGTCATCATCCTTTTCGAAATAGTATGATTGTAGAAGATATTAAAAGATGTGTGTTAGAAGGAAGAATTCCCATTGTTTTAACAGAAAGAGTGGAACATTTGCAGATTTTAAAAGAATTGTTGCAAGATTTAGATGTGCCAATTGTGATATACAAAGGAAATATGGGAAAAAAGAAGATAAATCAAATTAAAACGATTATAAAAGACGCAGATGATAATAATAAACCAAGAATTATACTAGCCACAAGTGGTTCAATTGGCGAAGGTTTTGATGATAAAAGATTGGATACTTTATTCTTAACGATGCCAGTCTCGTGGAAAGGCAGAATTATACAATATGTTGGTAGGCTTCATAGGGAACATGAGGAAAAAGAAAAAGTGATTGTTTATGATTATTTAGATAATATGAAGGTTTTGGAAAAAATGTATGAAAGAAGATTGAAAGGATATCGAATTGCTGGGTATGAGATTATAGAATGATTAGGAATAATACAATAAATAGAAAGATTTTATTAAAGTTATAGAAAAATTATAAAAAGTATGATACAATTAAAAAAATATAAATAGAGGTACAAAAATGTCAGAAAAAGTAAGGCCATTTGTAAAATGGGCGGGAGGAAAAGGAAGTTTAATACCACAATTAAATAATTTCTATCCCTATGAGTTAAAAAACGGAATAATAGAAAGATACATAGAACCATTTGTTGGTGGTGGGGCGGTGCTAATTGATATATTGCAAAAATATAAGGTGCAGGAAGCATATGCATTTGATATCAATATTGATTTAATCAATTCTTATCAGGTTATTAAAATTAATGTAGAAGAATTAATAACAAACTTAAAGCAAATAGAAACAGAATATTTACAATTAGGACAAGAAGAAAGGAAAGACTATTTTTATAATATAAGGAATAAATATAACAATTACACAGTAAAAGAAAATGAGCAAAATGTTCAAAGAGCTGCGCAATTCATATATTTAAACAGGACTTGCTTTAATGGATTATATCGAGTAAATAAAGCTGGGAAATTTAATGTTCCAGTTGGAAGTTATAAAAATCCTACCATATGTGATGAAGAAAATTTAAGAAATTTATCAAAATTAATTCAAAATGTTCAATTTCAGTATGGAGATTATAGTAGAAGTATGGAATATGTAACAGAAAATACATTTGTGTATTTTGATCCACCATACAGACCATTAAATGTAACGTCTGGCTTTACATCTTATACGAAAGAAGATTTTAATGATGATAATCAAAAAGAGTTGGCAGTATTTTATCGAAATCTAAATGAACGAAACGCCAAGCTAATGCTAAGTAATTCAAATCCTAAAAATATCAACAAAGAGGATACTTTTTTTGATAACATATATCAAGGTTTTCATATAGATGAAATACAGGCAAGTAGAATGATAAATGCAAATTCAAATGGAAGAGGAAAGATATCAGAAATATTAGTAACCAATTATGATGTATAATGGAGTGTGGTAATGTATACAGGAAAATACTATTATGATCAGGAACATTTCAAATTAGTAAAAGGTGATATATTTAAAGTATTAAAAGAGTTTGAGAATAAATCAATTGATACAATATTTGCCGATCCACCATATTTTTTATCAAATGATGGCATAACCTGTAGTCGGTGGAAAAATGATATCTGTAAATAAAGGCAAATGGGATGAATCGGATTCATTGAAATATAAACATAAGTTTAATAAAAAGTGGATAAAGGAATGTTATAGAATTTTGAAGGATAATGGAACAATTTGGATAAGTGGAACATTACACAATATTTATTCAATTGGTATGGCACTTGAAGAAGAAGGATTTAAGATAATAAACAATATAACTTGGCAGAAAACAAATCCGCCACCTAACTTAGCTTGTAAAACATTTACACATTCAACAGAAACAATACTATGGGCAAGAAAAGATATAAAGAAATGTAAATATAAGTTTAATTATGAATTGATGAAAGAAATGAATAATGGAAAGCAGATGAAAGATGTTTGGACGACAAGTTTAACAAAACCATCAGAAAAGAAATGTGGTAAACATCCAACACAGAAGCCATTAGAAATATTAGAGAGAATAATATTAGCATCTACAGATGAAAATGATATAGTTTTAGATCCTTTTAGTGGAAGTGGAACAACAGGAATTGCAGCATACAAGTTAGGAAGAAATTATATTGGAATAGAAAGAGAAAAAGAGTATTTGGATTTATCGATAAGAAGATATGAAGAAATAAAGGAGGAAATGAAATGATAAAAGATGGAATAGGAGGAGCTAATACCTTAACAGGTTTAGCATTTGAAGGAAAGACAGATTTAGCAACTTTTTTGAATAAACAAAAAGGTTATAAAGTAGAAAAAGATAAGGTATATTATAGGGATGAATTAGTAGCGAGAGTATTTAAGAAACATCAATTTTATAAATTTTTAGAAGAATATGGTATAGATTGGAAAGAAATTTTGTCAAAACAGTTATTACCAGATGATTGTATTTATGTCATAATTGATAATACTTTATTTATTATAGAATGTAAGTTTCAACAAGTTGCAGGTTCAGTTGACGAGAAATTACAAACATGTGACTTTAAGAAGAAACAGTATCAAAAACTTTTATCAAGAGCTAATATTGAAGTAGAATATGTTTATTTACTAAGTGACTGGTTTAAAAAGCCACAGTATAAAGATGTGTTAGATTATATCATAAGTGTAAGATGTCAATATTATTTTGAATACATACCACTAAAGAAATTGGGATTACCAGTACCAGAAGAAGATTAATATAGATAAATAAAAAAGATTGTGGGGGCAACTTTTATTAGTTGTCCCTTTTGTATTTTGAGATAGGAGGAATGAATTTGAAAGATAAACCAGAACAATTTGAGTTAGAAGAAACAACGATATGGTCTTTTCAAGAAAGAGGAAGATGGGCAACCCACAAAGGAGATTACAGAGGTAATTGCCCACCACAAGTTCCTAGAAACTTAATTTTAAAATATACAAAAGAAGGCGACATTGTATTAGATACTTTTTGTGGAAGCGGAACTACGATGATAGAAACAAAGTTGCTTAATAGGAAAGGAGTACGGAATAGATATAAATGTAAATGCACTAAAAATAGCAAAAGAACGAATAATTTTTAAAAGTGATAATTTATATGAGCCAAAACTAATAAGAGCGGATTCCACAAATTTAAAAGGAATAGTACTAGATAATTGTATAGACTTTTTATTTGCACATCCACCATATGCAAATATTATAAAATATAGTAAGGATATTAAAGAAGACATATCAAGATTAGAATTAAATGAGTTTTTAGATCAAATGAAGTTATTTTCAAAAGAATGTTTTAGAGTCTTAAAGAAAAATAAGTATTGTGCAGTTTTAATAGGAGATATCAGGAAAAATAAAAATGTTATTCCATTAGGTTTTTATATCATGAATATTTTTATCGAAACAGGTTTCACTTTAAAAGAAATCATTATAAAAGAACAGCATAATTGCAAAAGGATTGGTTATTGGAGTCAAAATCAAAATAGGGATTTTTATTTGTTAGCACATGAGTATATATTTATCTTTAAATTATGAGCAATACCTATTTATAATATAAAATGCCACAAAATCGATTGTGGTGTGAATAAATGAGGGATTTTGTATGGATGGTAGAACGAAAATGTTGAATAAAGTAGAGAAAAGTGGAGATGTCTGATTGATATCTCCTTTTTCTAAGAGTATCTTGCTAAAAGCCACGCTTTTAGGCAGTTAAAGGGTAAGGCGATATCGCCCTGATCCTGCAAAATTGCCTGAGGCAATTTTTGCTCTATATGAAGTAAGATTATTGTATGTAATTTTCTACTAGGGAAGGAAAAAAGAAATTGAAATAAACATAATAAATTTTGAAAAAGACTTGACTAATTTTCTACACAGAGTTAACATCAAACACAAATTAAGGAAAGGTGTAGAAAGTTATGGAAGAGAAAATGTTAGAAGAAATAGTTATGAAAAGGGAAGAAAGTATTTTAAGTGTTTTGTATGATGATTTTCAAAATAAAGGGAAAATATTGACAAAAGAATTTAAAAGAAATTTTGAGGTATTTCAAAATATTGTAAGTAAACAGGAGAATGAATTGATAAAACAAATAAAATTAGTTTGTGATGGAAATGAGAAGTTGAGAAAAAAGTTTGAAGCAATTTTTGAGGAATATCAAAAAAATGTAGAGAGAAAAAATTGCTTTTATGCTGAGCAGATTTATAAACAACGGAATAAGTGATGCAATGAGAATTTTAATTGAGACATTTTATGAGAAGAAATGAGAGTATATTAAATGCTTTTTAAGTTATTTTAAGCAGATCACTTTAATGAAGTGGTCTGTTTTTATAAAAAATTAAAAAAATTTTGAAAAAATTCAACATTTAAAAAATTTTTCGTGTTCTTAATATATAGAAAAATAAATTGTAATATTTTTTGTTAGAAAAAATACAATTAAAGGAAAGGCAGGAGAGGCATTTGAAGGAAAAAAGAGGGCTAAATATAACTTTTGTGAATCCTAATACAGAAGAACAAATTGTACAAGCTATGGCAAGTGTACTTGCTTATAATTTGGCTGAAAAGGAAGAAAAGGTTGTTTTTAAGTATAAGAAGAAGCGAGAAATTGAGGAAGAAGAGGAATGGGAATGATAAAATTTTGAAAAAAGGCTACTAATATTAAAAAAAGTATGTTACAATATAAAATATAATTTTATAGGAGACGAGTTTATGGCAAATATCAATTTTTTAGAAAATGAAGTAATTGAATTCAAGAAAACAACAGGCGAACTAAAAGAAGGAATTATTTCAATTGTTTCGATATTGAATAAACATCAGAATGGAAAGTTGTATTTTGGAATAAAAGACAATGGCGAAATCATAGGACAAGAAGTGTCAACCAAAACAATACGAGATGTTTCAAAAGCAATATCGGAAAATATAGAGCCGAAGATATATCCAACTGTGAATAAAATCAAGTTGAATGATAAAGACTGTATATTAGTTGAGTTTGAGGGAGATGACATTCCGTATTTAGCATTTGGACGAGCTTACATGAGAGTTGGAGACGAAGATAGACAACTTTCTATGAAGGAAATTAGGAATATCATTTTAAAAGATGAAAATGATATTGGCAAATGGGAAAATAAAGTTTCCGATTATGCAATTCAAGACATAGACGAAGAATTATTGAAGGGATTTATTGAAAAAGGTAGAGAAGCAAAAAGAATCAATTTTCCATATACAAACAAAGAAGAAATCTTAAAGAAATTATCCCTAGTCAATAAAAACAACGAATTATTAAATGCAGGACATATTTTGTTTGCAAAAGAAGCAAGACTCGAAATGCAAATGGCAATTTTTGCAACAGACACGAAATTGACTTTTCTAGATATTGACCAAGTTTTTGGAAATATTTTTGAGTTAATTGAAACTGGCGAAGGTTATATTAGAAAAAATATAAAATGGCCGGTTAATTTTAAAAGCGGAAGTATGGAACGAGTAGAAATTCCAGAGATACCAATCGAAGCAATAAGAGAGGCTTTGATTAATTCGATTATACACCGAGATTTTAAGAATCCGAAAAGCAATGAAATTGCCATCTATAAAGATAGAATTGAGATTTTTAATCCAGGAGAATTTCCAGAAGGATATACGCCAGAAGATTTTATTGAAGGAAAAGAAGGTTCTATGCCACGAAATCCGTTAATTGCAAATACTTTGTATTTATCAAAAGATATTGAAAAATGGGGTTCTGGTTTTAAAAGAATTTATGAAGAGTGTCACAAAGAAAATGTAAAAGTAAAATTTGAAATAAAGAAAAATGGATTTAGTGTTGTTTTTTATAGAAAGACGGATGAAGAATTATATGATTTAACACAAAATGAAAAAAATAACAGTGCCATTGGCACTGAAAATGGCACTCAAATTGACACTGAAAATTTGATTTTAAATATATTGAAAAAAACACCAGATATTACACAAAAGAACTTATCTGAAAAAACGAATATATCATTAAGAACGGTGAAAAGAATCATACAACAATTAAAAGAAAAGGGGATAATTGAAAGAGTGGGTTCAGATAGAAAAGGATATTGGAAAATAGATAAATAATGGAGAAAACAATTGGAAGAATTATAGGTACAGCAGTTGTTTGTTATGTTGAAGATAAAAAATACAGTAATAACAATGGTTTTCTTCTTATAAATAATTAAAATATAAAATTTAAAGAATATTGTCAGTAAAATGGTAATGTTTTTAATGAAATGTATACAAACAGAAATGAGTAGGTATGTGCCTACTCATTTCCTAAACCAAAAACTATTATTACAATGTTAATCTTTTACCAATTACTCGAATCGGCATCAGACGGCATTCTCAGATCGCCTCTTGGAGAAACACTTACGGTTCCGACTTTAGGACCGTCTGGAATGCAATTTCTCTTAAACTGATTTTGAAAATCTCTTTTAATGAACGAATTGTAGTATTTTAAGAGTTCTTCTTCTGGATAAAGCTCTTTAAAAGCAATTGCTGCTAAATACAGAATTTTATCACGAGAAAACCGTTTCCGACGGAAATTAAAGATAAAGAAATCAATGACTTCATATGGGCCAACCGTATTTTCTGTCTTTTGCACAGTTTCTTTTCCATCAGTCGGAAGTAACTCTGGACTAATTGGAGTATTGATAATGTCCAATAAAGTATCTTTGAGCTTCGGCTCACTTTTTCCTGCTTCAATTGCGTACCATTCAATAAGATATTTTACGAGCGTTTTTGGAATAGAACAATTTACACCATACATACTCATATGGTCTCCGTTGTAAGTGCACCAGCCTAATTCCAATTCAGATAAGTCACCAGTGCCAACTAAAATACCATGTTCTTAATTGGCAATATCCATTAAAATCTGAGTCCGCTCTCTTGCTTGTGTATTCTCGTAGGTAATGTCATGAACTGTAGGATCATGTTTGATATCCTTAAAGTGCTGTATGCAAGCATTTTTAATGGAGATTTCACGCAATGTTATGCCTAATTCTTTACACAACTTAACAGCATTGTTGTATGTACGGTCTGTTGTACCGAAACCTGGCATTGTGATTCCTATAATTCCTGAAGAATCAAGCTTTAATTTCTTAAAAGCTTCATTGCAAACAAGTAAAGCTAATGTGGAGTCCAATCCGCCGGAAATTCCAATCGTTGATTTTGTGTTATGAACCTGCAATAATCTCCTTGCTAGACCAGTTGATTGAATGGAAATAATTTCTTTGCAGACTTTACTACGAGCATCGTTATCCAGTGTAGGGATAAATGGATGAGCCTTTACAATTCGATCAAGTGAGTAGTTTTTAACATGAATTGCTTCCTGAGAAATGAAAACCTCATGATAAGATTGATTTAAGTTTCTCTTACTGTCGCTGAATGTCTTGTTAGCCACTCTCTCATTTGTTAAAGCTTCAATATCGACATCAAATATCTCCATCTGATCTTCAATCTGATAGCGTTGAAATACTGCTAATTCTTTGCCGTTTTCAAAGGCATAGCCACTACCGCCAAATACCAAATCACTTGTTGATTCAGAAAAACCAGTAGAGGTATAGAGATATGCCGAGATAGTCCTCGAACTTTGTGTTTTAATCAGCTCTTTGCGATACTCATCTTTGCCCACCAATTCATTGCTTGAAGATAAGTTTGCGATAATGTTCGCACCAGCTAATGCCAGATAAGAACTAGGTGGTATGACCGACCAAAGATCTTCACAGATTTCTACTCCTAATCTGTAACCGATAGATGATGAAAAGATTAAATTACCAAAAGGTATATTTTCATCAAATAAGTTAACAGATGTTATAGAATGATCGGTATAAGCCGTAAACCACCGTTTTTCATAAAACTCTCCGTAGTTCGGAAGATACTGTTTGGGCACAATTTTGGGTTTCTCAAGAAAAGCTAGGGAAAATATTTCTCTAGCTTTTCTTAATTTATTTTATATTTTTTCTTGCTTTTTCACAATAAATATGCTATAATGTAACAGAACGAAACACAAATAACAGAAAAAAAGGAGAAAATAAACCATGAAAATTGCAGCCTATTGTAGAGTATCAACCGAAAAAGAAGCTCAAATTGATTCTCTTGAAAAACAAATCGAATTCTTTAATGACTTCACAAAGAAAAATGGATATGACTTATACAAGTTATACGCAGACGAAGGAATATCAGGCAAACAAATCAAACACAGAAAACAATTTCAGGCAATGATGCAGGATGCCAAAGCCAAAAAGTTCGAGAAAGTTGTTGTCAAAGATGTCAGCCGTTTTGCTAGAAATACAGTTGATTTATTGCAAAGCATTCGAGAATTGAAGTCTTACGGCATCGAAGTGGATTTTCTAAACAATGGTGAAATTATGGAAGGTGGCTCTGAATTTATTTTGACGATTTTAGGAGCGATGGCACAACAAGAAAGTGCCAATATGTCTAAAAGGGTGAAATTTGGAAAAGACATTACAGCTCAAAAAGGACGAGTTCCCAATATTGTTTTCGGCTATGACAAAATGCCAGATGAAAGATACACGCTAAAAATCAATGAAGAAGAAGCCAAAATCGTCAAAGAAATCTTTGAAAACTATGTTTATAAAGGAATGGGAACAACAAAAATTGCTTGGGAATTAAATGAACGAGGCATCCGCACCAAAAAAACAAAATCAAGATGGGTGCAAACTTCGATTGTCAGAATGCTCAAAAATCCAATTTATACTGGCAGAGTAACCAATAAAAAATCAGAAGTAACCGATTTTATTACAGGAACCAGAAAAGATTTGCCAGAAGAAGAATGGATTGTTGTAGAAAAACCAGAAATGCGAATTATATCGGATGAATTATTTAATAAAGCACAAGAAATTTTGGCGCAAAGGTCAACAGAATTCAAGCTAAATTGCAAAAGAGAAAAGACAAGCTATGTATTTAGCACACTCATTTATTGCAAACATTGCGGATATTCGTATCGACGAACCAAAAGGAAATATTCCGAAAATGGCAAAGAATATATTCGCTGGGTGTGCAGTGGCAGAAATTCGATGGGGGTTAGTTCGTGCCCAAATACGACTGTCATTGATGAAGAAGAATTGCTAAATGCTATCAAAGAATATTTGAAAAGCATTATTTCCAATAAAAGAGAATTCATGAAATCTGTGCAAAAAGAGTTTGATAAAATCACAAAATTAAGGGAAAATAATGAAAGAAGTGAGAAAAGTTTACTTCAAGAAATTGAAAAAATTACGGTTAAAAAACAAAAGTATATGGAAATGTTTCAAAATGAAGTGATTAACATTCAAGAATTGAAGAAATATACAAATCCATTGAATGAAGATATCGCAAGGCTGGAAAGAGAATTGAAATTAATCACTTCTGAAATCAAAGAAAAAGATGTCTTGGAAAAAGAGTTGTCTAGAACGATTAGCACAGTAGACGACATTTTAAATAATGAGACAATTACAAATGCGATGTTAAAAACAATTATTGATGTGATTGAAGTCGACAGCGAGTCCAATATTGAAGTAAGGTTAAAACTTTTAAACGAAATTGGAATCAATCCACCGACCGTTCTGAATAGTAACGTCGGTACATAAAGATGTCAGTCAACGTTTACTCAATATTAATTACACTTTAGCAATGCAAGTGCGCAAAGTGCTGGATGAAAACAAAGCTGAAAGGCACATTCGAGGCGGAATGGCAACTAAAATGAAATATAGTCACAAAACCAATGCTTCTTAAAACGAAAAATACACCTCTAAAAATAACAGAGGTGTATTTTTATAAAATATCAGAAAAAGGATTGACAAAAGAACGAATGTTTGATATTATTATTTAACATTTATCAATCCATTAAAGGAGGAAAAGAGTCCTATGGAATATGAAATTTTAAGAGAAAAATACGATAGATTTATTTATCAAAATTACAAAATAGAACAAGATGAAGAAAATATTTATTTAAAATACGAATTTGAAATACAAGGTTTAACGACCTTTCAGCCAACATTAAAAATCTTAAAAAAAGACTTTAAGTGGCATTGCTTAGATAAAAATATTGCTCAAAATATTGCTTTTCATATTGGAATTGTGGAAGCAATTAGCTATTGGAAAGCAACCTGTAGCAAAAATTTTTATATTAATTGTGGAAAGTTAAAGCAAGAACAAATTGATTGGTTCAAAAAGTTAATTTATTTGGGACTTGGCGAATTTCGATACAAAAACAAAATTCAAGTTTCACAAGAAAATTTTGTGCAAATCATAACACAAGGGCAAGAATACAAAACAGAAACTTTACCAGAAACGCTAACAGATACTATCATTCCCATTGGTGGAGGAAAAGATTCGAATGTCACATTAGAATTATTAAAAGAAACTAAGCAAAAAAGATTTGGCTTTCGTATGAATCTCGAAGAAGTTTCCGAAAAGTGTGCTAAAATTGCTGGTTTAAAAGAAAATGAAATCATTGAAGTCAACCGAACAATCGATTCTAATTTATTAGATTTAAATCAAAAAGGTTTTTTAAATGGTCATACCCCATTTTCCGCCTTACTAGCTTTTATCACGTATTTTACAGCAGTTACGCTTGGCAAAAAATATATTGTGTTATCCAATGAAGACAGTGCTAATGAATCCAATATTAAAGGAGAAAACATTAATCATCAATATTCAAAAACAATTGAATTTGAGAATGATTTTAGAACTTATGTGAAACAATATATTTGTTCCAATGGACCAGAATATTTTAGTTTTTTACGTCCAATTAATGAATTACAAATCGCAAAATTATTTTCACAATTAGAAGAGTATCACCCTATTTTTAAAAGTTGCAATCTGGGAAGTAAAAGCAAACCATGGAAATGGTGCTGTAATTGCCCCAAATGCTTATTTCCGTTTATTATTTTAAGTCCATTTTTATATCAAGAAAAATTAGTTACCATTTTTGGGGAAGATTTGTTCGAAAAAGAAAGTTTACTTCAAACTTTAATAGAACTTTGTGGATATGCAGAAAATAAACCATTTGAATGTGTTGGAACCTACGATGAAGTAAGATACGCTATTTCAAAAACGATTCAAAACACCAGTGGAAAACTGCCATTTTTATTACAATATTACAAAGACCATTTTGAAATTTTTGATTCGAATCTTTTAAATAACTACAATAAAAAGAATAATTTACCCCAAGAATTTGATGAAATTTTGAGAGGAAAAATTTTTGAATGTTAGAAAAATTATTAAAATTTTTAAAAAATAAAAAAATATTAATATTAGGTGTGGGCACAGAAGGAAAATCAACCTATCAATTTTTAAGAAGAAATTTTCCAGACCAAAAACTTTTTATGGCAGACCAAAATACCGATTTACTTGAAAAATATCCTGAGTTTTTAGAAGATATCAACTTAGAAATCAGCATGGGCAAGGAATATCTAAATGGAATACAAGAATACGATTTAATCATAAAAACACCTGGAATTTCATTTAAAAATGTAAATACGGAAACTTTTCAAGATAAAATAACTAATCAAGTTCAGCTATTATTGGAATTTGTCCCAGTATTTACAATTGGTGTGACAGGAACCAAAGGCAAAAGTACCACAAGTAGTATTTTATATGAAGTCTTGAAAGAACAAGAAAAAGATGTATTTTTGCTTGGAAACATTGGAAAGCCAATTTTTGATGAACTGGAACATTTGAAACAAGATAGCATTGCCATATTAGAATTATCTTCTCACAGTTTACAATATGTAAAAAATTCGCCCAATATTGCTATTTTACTAAACCTTTATGAAGAACATTTAGACTTTTATGGTTCATTTGAACAGTATGCCCAAGCTAAATTAAATATCACAAACTACCAAAAAGAAACGGAATACTTAATTTATAATGCAGACAACGAATTTTTAAAAAAGTATGCTTTTAAAGCAACTGACTATGCAGTCAGTTTAGAAAACAAGCCAAATACAAAAAATTCGGTATGGATAGAACAAAACGACATATATTGTAATAATGTATGCGTTATGGATTTGAGAACAAAATTGAAATTAAAAGGAATTCATCATATGCATAATATCATGTTTGTTTTGGCTGTATGCAATATTATGAATCTGGATTTTTCCCAAAGTATAAAAACCATTCAAAATTTTGAACCACTAGAGCATCGCATGGAATTTGTTGCCCAAATAGATTCTATAGAATATTACAACGATTCTATTGCAACGATACCGCAGTCCACGATTAACACGATTAAAGCTTTAAAAAAAGTAAATACATTGATTGTAGGGGGCAAAGATAGGGGCGTATCTCAAAAAGAATTAGTGGATTTTCTAAAAGACTCTGAGGTGGAACACATTATTTGTTTACCCAAAACAGGAAAAGCGATTTATGATGAATTAAAAAATATAGCAAATAAAAAATTATGGATGACACAAAATTTACAAGAAGCTGTAAAAATAGCGAAAGAAGTGACGAAAAACAATACAATCTGTGTTTTATCACCAGCCGCTTCTAGTTATGGATATTTTAAGGATTTTAGAGAGAGAGGGAGTTTATATAAAAAATATATTTTTCAAGACAACATAAAAATAGTATCAAATAATAAATTGACATAAGCGAAAATGTTCAAAAACATATATAATAAAGTAAAAATAGTGTTCAAAATTAGAAAAAATGTAAAAAATTACAAAAAAATGAAATTTTATGTAGACAAAACGAAAAAGATATGTTATAATAATAGTAAATAAAATCAAAAATAGCGTATATGAAATACATTCGATAAGATTTAAGGAGGAATTTAAATTGAATACAAATTATTTAGAAAACAACCACTTAGTGTTGGTTGGGAAAGTTGCGAGCGAAAAAAGATATAGTCATGAAATCTACGGAGAAAAATTTTATATTTTTAATTTGGAAGTTGTAAGACTAAGTTCAACAGTAGATATTATACCAATTACTGTATCGGAAAGATTACTAACTAGTATTAATTTAAGCATAGGAAATTGCCTAAAAGTAGAAGGACAATTTAGATCTTACAACAATTACGAAAATGAGAAAAATAGGTTGATTCTTACTGTATTTGCCAAAGAAATTATGGAAGTAGAAGCAGAAGAGGTAAAAGAAGAAGTATCCAATGAAGTAAAATTGTTGGGGTACATTTGTAAAAAACCAATTTACAGACAAACACCATTTGGAAGAGAAATTGCAGATATTTTATTGGCCGTAAATCGTGCTTATAATAAATCTGATTACATACCATGCATTGCTTGGGGACGTAATGCGAGATTTTGTGAAAATATGGAAGTCGGAACAGAAGTACGTTTAATTGGTCGTGTTCAAAGTAGAATTTATGAGAAAAAACACGAAGATGGAACCGTAGAAGAAAGAGTTGCTTATGAAGTTTCAGTTGCTAGTTTGGAAATTGTGGAAAAAGAAGACCAAACTTCTAAATTAGAAGAAACAACTGAGGAAGTTGTTTAATATACTATAGTATATATTTAATTGAATATATAGATAAAATGTCTAAGTGCGAAGAATGAGACTTCGTATTTAGGCATTTTTGTTGGCTAAATATGCATAATTTTCCAAAAATTATCCACACTAATAGCGAAAGGTGATTTGTATGAGAAGAGATTATGTATATATTGGTTTATTAATTGCGTGTATTGTAGGTGTAATATGGGGAATTGCTGGTTTATTAAATACGGCTTACAAAACCCAAGAGGCAAAGGCAAATGAAAATGTGGAGGAAATCTACGAAAATGAAACAATAGCGACAACAGCAATTGAAGAAGAAAAAGTATCGCCAAATTCAAGCTTTGCGTTAAAGAAGCATTATGATGAGTGTAATCATTTTGACTACGAAGAGGCAGAATTACCAAAAGAACTGGTGAATTTGAACCAACAAGAGGTAGAAACCTATTATGAGGATTGGGAAGTGGAAGAATTCTCAAAAGATAAGTTGGTACTGAGTAAAGAAATGAATGGCTATTGTAATCAACATTTTTTAATTCGTTTGGATGATGAGGCGGTAAATGTGTATCGCATGGGAACATTGGGCGAATTAAAGGAATATAAAAAAACGGATATTGCTAGAGATTATTTGCCAGAAGAAGATATCGAAAACTTAGAAGAAGGAATTACGGTTTTTGGAGAAGGAAAATTGAGTGCAGTATTGGAGGATTTTGAGTAGGGATTTTATTGACATTCTGCATAAGATATGATATAATATATTATGTAAAACTAAAGAGCATAATGGAGGTGCATAGAATGTTTTTTAAAAAATTTTTTGAAATAATGAAAGCACGGAAAGATGTGCAAAAGCAGAAGTATCTATTAGGAAGTTCGGAGAATATTCCGAGCGAAGAGGAATTAAAAGAGTTGGAGAAAATTATAGAAGATTTTCGACAACAGCATGATTTATAAAAAAGGGGGACGTTTTGTAGATAATACAGAACGTCCCCCCTTTTTTTGTTATGTAAATAGAGTTTAGGTTTTATAATTAACTTTGTTTACCAAAAAATGAAAAAGGAGCTTTAAAGCTCCTTTTTCGTTTTATTTATATATTAAATTTCAACTCTTCATTTTTACAATCAATATGGATGGTCTGACCTGCGATGACTTCTGATTTTAAAATCATATCTGAAATTTCATCTTCAATATATCTTTGAATTGAGCGACGAAGTGGTCTTGCACCATATTTTAAGTCGGTTCCTTTAGAAAGCAAGAATTTTTTTGCTTCTAATGAAATATCTAATTTGATGTCTTTGGCGTCCAAGGCTAATTGCGTTTTGGATAATAATAAATCCACAATTTGCAATAATTCATCTTCTGTAAGTGGTGAAAAAGCAACAATTTCGTCAACTCTATTTAGAAATTCTGGACGGAATAAATCTTTTAGAGCAGCAATCATTTTATCATTGTCCATAATGGATTTTGAGCCAAATCCAATGGAATTATTATTCAAATTAGAACCTGCATTAGAAGTCATGATAATAATTGTATTTTCGAAATTTACGGTATTTCCTTGTGAATCCGTTAATTTTCCGTCATCTAAAACTTGTAATAAAACATTAAATACATCTGGATGTGCTTTTTCAATTTCGTCTAACAAAATAATGGAATAAGGTTTACGTTTTACTTTCTCAGTCAATTGACCCGCATCGTCGTATCCAACATAGCCTGGAGGAGAACCGATTAATTTAGAAGTAGAATGACTTTCCATATATTCTGACATATCAATTCGAATAATTGAATCTTCTGAGCCGAACATTTCAAAAGCTAATGATTTTGCAAGTTCTGTTTTTCCAACGCCAGTTGGTCCAACAAAAATGAAAGAAGGTGGACGTTTCGTACTTTGAAGTCCTGCACGATTTCGACGAATCGCTTTTGAAACAGCTTCTACAGCAGTATTTTGACCAATAATATGAGTATGAAGGTTAGCTTCCAAGTTTAATAATTTTTGTGTTTCGGCTTCTGTAATTTTGGTAACTGGTATTTTTGTCCAACGTTCAATGACTTCTGCGATATCTTGTGTGGTTAAAACAGAAGGCTCAAGGGTACTTTCGATTTGTTGCAAACGTTCGGTTAAGGAACATTCCTTGGTTTTTAAATCAGCTGCTTTTTGATAATCTTCAATGGAATCAGAAGAAACAGCTTCTTCTTTTTCATCTGCCAATTTGGCAAGCTCGTTTCGAATGATTTCAAGTTCATATAAATCTTTATTTCCTAAATTGATTTTAGAACAAGCTTCATCAATTAAATCAATGGCTTTGTCTGGTAAGAATCGGTCGTGAATGTATTTTTCAGACATCTTAACTGTTTTTTCAATCACATCATCGGAAATCAACACTTTATGAAATTCCTCGTAATATTTTTTGATTCCTTTTAAAATGCCAATGGAATCCTCAATTGAAGGTTCTTCAATGATAACAGGTTGGAATCTTCTTTCTAAAGCGGTATCTTTTTCGATGTATTTTCGATATTCTTTTAAAGTTGTGGTTCCAATTAATTGAATTTCGCCATTGGATAAAGCTGGTTTTAAGATATTAGCAGCATTCATCGAATGTTCGGCATCACCAGCACCGATAATATTGTGAACTTCATCAATCACTAAAATAATATTTCCATAAGTTTTGCATTCGTCAATTAAAGATTTCATACGTGCTTCAAATTGACCTCTGAACTGTGTTCCAGCAATAATAGCTGTAATATCAATTAAATAAACTTCTTTGTTTAATAGTTTTGCAGGTACTTGTTGTTTTGCAATTTTGATTGCCAAACCTTGTGCAATTGCGGTTTTACCAACGCCGGGTTCGCCAATTAGACAAGGATTATTTTTAGAACGTCGATTTAAGATTTGTGTGATACGTTGAATTTCACGCTCTCTTCCAATGACTTCATCTAATAGATTATTTTTAGCTTTTTCCGTTAAATTAGTACCAAATGTATCTAAAAATTTCTTTTTATTATTTTTGGCTTTTTTGCTGACTTTTACAGCTTTTTTGGGACCAGATGAATTGTTAGAAGCATTTGCATTTTCGGAATTTTCGTTAGCGTGTTGATTAAAGTTCGATTTAAACATTGTGAAAAAACCGCTAAGAGGATTTTTTTCGTTTGCAAAATCTTCTTCGGTTAGATTTTCAAGATTCAAATTTCCTGAAAAATCTTGCATAATTTCTTCGAATTGATTGGACATGTCTTCTAATTCATCTTGGCTTAGATTTGCATTTTTGACAATCACATCAATCGGGTTGATGCCACGTTGTTTTGCGCAATTGTAGCATAAGCCTTCTGTTGAAGTTTGACCATTTTCGGTTTTATTGATAAACACAACAGCTGTGTTTTTATTGCAATTTGAACATAACATAAATTTTCTCCTTAAATGTATATAATAAATTATCATACACTATTTTATAAAATTAGTCAATTATTTTTCTAGTTTATGATAGACTTTTTTGCCTTTTTTTAATATAGCATAACCGTTTTTGAAATCTTTATCAGATAAAAGGTAAGTAATATCTGATATTTTTTCGTCGTTTAATGTAATAGCGCCTTGTGAAATTAAAGTTTTGGCTTGTCCTTTGGAAGGGGCAATTCCTGTTAGAACTAAAGCATCTGCAATTGTAATGTCAATATTTTCTAATTTAGTTGTTGGCATATTTTCTAGATTTCCTTGACCACCAAATAGCGCATTAGAAGCTTCTTCAGCTTTTTTCGCTTCGATTGAACCATGCACTAATTGGGTGATTTCAAAAGCGACTTTTTTCTTAGCTTCATTGATTTGTTCATCTTTTAATTCTGACATAGCGTTAATTTCATCGATTGGTAAAAAGGTAAGCAATTTGGCAACGTTTGTAACATCGGCATCGTCAATATTGCGCCAATATTGGTAAAATTCATAAGGTGATACTTTTTCAGCGTCTAGCCATAAAGCACCTTTTTCGGTTTTTCCCATTTTTTTGCCTTCTTTGGTGGTAAGAAGTTTGAAGGTAAGTCCAAAAGAATCGTCTTTTCCGATTTTTCGGATTAAGTCGACACCACCAATAATGTTTGACCATTGGTCGTTTCCGCCGATTTCGAGTTTGCAACCATAGGTGTTATATAAATGTAAAAAGTCGTAAGATTGCATTAGCATATAACCCATTTCGAAAAAAGTAAGACCTGTTTCTAATCTTTGTTTGTAGCATTCAGCAGCAAGCATTTTGTTGACAGAAAAAAGACTTCCAATTTCACGCATAAAATCGACGAAATTTAAATCTAAAATCCAGTCGGCATTGTTGACAATGATAGCAGCATTTTCACCTTCAAAGCTAACAAATTTTGCTACTTGTTTTTGGATGCATTCAACATTATGTAGAATGTCTTCTTTGGTTAACATTTTGCGCATATCGGTTTTTCCAGAAGGGTCACCAATAATGGCTGTTCCGCCACCCACAAGAATAATTGGTTTATGACCTGCTTTTTGTAAATGAGAAGCAACCATTAAAGAGACGAAGTGACCAACATGTAAACTATCTGCAGTTGGATCAATTCCAATGTAAAATGGCACAGATTTTTTCTCTAAAAGTTCTTTAATTTCGTTGGGATGGGTTAATTGTTCTATATAGCCACGTTTTTGTAAAACGTCAAAAATAGGGTTCATTTTTTGTCCTCCTTTGATTTTTAAATATTATATCATAAAAGGATAGAAAAAAGCAAGAGGGAGTATTGGAGGAGAAAATGTCGAAAAAAGTCGGATTAAAAAGTAAAATTTTCTTGCAAAATCGTTGGAAATATGCTAAGCTTTAAATACAAATGAATAAGAAAGGAGGAAGAAAAATGGAAGAGAATATGGTGATATTGCTTGAAATTAAGAAAAAACTTGCTGGAATAGATCAAAGACTTGATGAAATGGATAAAAGACTTACTGGAATAGACAACAAAATTGATGGAAAAATCGATGATTTACGAGAAGAAATGAATCAACGAACAAAAGAAATTTTGGATCAACAATTTTTATTTGAAAGTGAGTATGGTAGAAAAATTGATGTTATTTTTGATTCAGTCAGTTTAGAGATGGACAAAAACCTAGAAAAATCTGAAAAAATTCGCAAATTGGATCAAAGAGTTGAGCGAAATGAAGTGAATATTTTTGGTCTTGAAAAAAGAGTTTCAACTTTGGAGTTAAAGCAATCGTAAAATTTTATTCGAAAAAAATCAGCTGATAGAGAGTATAAGAATTATTTTTTAATGGAGAGAAAGTAATTCTTATACTCTCTATTTATTTTTTCAAGAGGAACATATTGCTTTTTTCTTAAAAAAATGATATAACAAAACGAAAGGAGGCTATATGGGATTTTTTGATAAATTAAAGTCAGGATTAACAAAGACAAAAGAGTCTTTTAATGAAAAAATAAATGATGTATTTAGCAATTTTCGAAAAGTCGATGAAGAATTGCTAGAAGAGTTAGAAGAAGTTTTAATTATGTCTGATATTGGGGTGGAGACTTCTACACAAATCATTCAGGATTTGAGAAATAAAATAAAAAAAGAAAAAATAGAAAATGAAGAAGATGTCAAAAGTGCATTAAAAGAGATTATGCAAGAAATTTTGGAAGTGGGAGAAACTTCGCTTCAATTGGAAACAAACCCAGCGATTATATTGGTGGTTGGTGTAAATGGAGTGGGAAAAACGACTTCTATTGGAAAAATTGCAAGTAAATTGGTGAAAGAAGGCAAAAAAGTTGTGGTTGCAGCAAGTGACACATTTCGTGCAGCGGCAGTAGAACAATTAGAAGAATGGGCAAATCGTTCAGGAAGTATTCTTGTAAAAAAAGAGGAAGGTTCTGACCCAGCTTCTGTTGTTTATGAGGCAATTGAGAAAACAAAAGAAATAGGAGCAGACATTTTAATTTGTGATACAGCAGGAAGATTGCACAACAAAAAATATTTAATGGACGAACTGGCTAAAATCAAAAAAGTGATTGAGAAGGAAATGCCAGAAGCCAGCAAAGAAATCTTGATGGTGTTAGATGCCGAAACAGGACAAAACGCAATTTTGCAAGTCAAAGCGTTTAAAGAAACAACGGATATTACGGGAATTGTTTTGACAAAATTAGACGGAACTTCGAAAGGTGGCGTCGTGATCGGAATTGTGGCGGAAAATAAAATTCCAATTAAATTTGTTGGTGTAGGAGAACAAATTGAGGATATGCAAACTTTTAATTCACAGGAATTTTTAGATGCAATCTTATAATTTTGTGATTTAAGAAAGGAAGGAATATGGCTGAAAATAAAAATACAAAACCACAAAAGAAAAAAAATATTGCGATTCGAAATATTGTTGTAATAGTGCTTGTTTTGCTTGTTAGTTTGGGATTTGTTATTGCATTTCGTGCTGAATATTTAGCCATTCGAGAAATTGGAGAACAATATACAGATTTGTTTTTTAAAAACGTAAATCAAAAATTGTACTTAGCAGGAGGCATTTTTATTTTTACGTATAGTATGATTTATATTTGCAATAAATTGACTAAAAGAGGATTAAAGAAATTTTTCGACGATGAAAAAAAAGAAATACCAAAACTTCCTAACAAAACATTTGCCATGATTGGTGCAATTATATTTGCCATGATTGGAATGGCAATGTTAAATAAAAAATATACGATGTTTGCGAATATAGCGTGGTTTGGAAAAACAGATCCTGTTTTTGACAATGATATTGCTTATTATATTTTTAACTTACCATTTATTCAA
This sequence comes from uncultured Clostridia bacterium, assembly GCA_948976265.1. Taxonomy (GTDB): domain Bacteria; phylum Bacillota; class Clostridia; order TANB77; family CAG-508; genus Scatovivens. The sequence goes on along the minus strand of CARFUA010000008.1, from coordinate 38,701 downwards.
TCGGTAATTTTTTTCATGATAGGCGAATTGATTACGTTATTGATTTATACAGCAATATATTATGTTGTTGTGATTAATCTATATTTAGATGGAATTGATATTGAGCTTTTAAAGAAAAATACTTTCATTAAACAAATTGTGGGGATTCTTGTTATCATTGCTTTCTTATTTTCAGGTTATATTTTTATTACTTCACAAAACGTTTTAACGCAAGATATGTTGACATTGGAAAATAATAGCAATATTGATTTAATAGGCGCAGGAAAATCAGATGTGACAATTAAATTATGGGGGTATCGATTATTTTCAGTAGTATTATTTTTCTCAGTTGTGCGCTTGTTAAAATATGCCTTGAAAGCGAATTTTAAACAATCCATGATTTCCATTTTGCTAGTACCTACCTATTTAATTGGAATGTTAATAGGTATGATTTATTACGACCAATTTATTGTGAAAAATGATGTATTGGATAATCAAAAAAAATACATTGCCTACAATATCAATAATACCAAAGAAGCCTATGGAATAAGCATTGAACAACAATCAATTGAGGATTATGATACGATTACATATGATGCCATTACCAAAAACGAAGCCGTAATCGAAAATCTTCCACTTATATCCAAAGATATTGTTCTGACGACTGTTTCAGAACATCAAGATGATATTTATTATTCCTATAACAAAACATTCCTTGGCAGATTGGACTCAAAATTGGTTTACTTTACGCCAAGAGAAATTTTAAGCAATTTTGGAATGAGTTATCAGAACCGAACTTTTAAATATACACATGGTTATTCAATGGTACTAAATTCAGCTTCTAGCACAGACGAAAATGGCTATGCTAAATATCTTCTTTCAGATTTTACGAGTCAACAAATAGCTAAAATAAAAGAACCTAGAATTTACTTTGGCTTAGAAACCAATAGTACCATTGTAACCAATTCCAATTTCGGAAAAGAATACGATTATCCTATCACAGCTACTAATTATATGGAAAATGAATACGACGGAAAAGCTGGCTTAAAGCTAGGATTTTGGGACCGATTAGTGGTTGGACTGGCAGACAAAAATTTGAAACTAGCATTTTCACAATATGTTAATCGAGATTCTAAAATAATTACGAATCGTAATATTTATGAAAGAGCCAAAGTATTGTTACCATATTTGATTTATGATGAAAATCCTTATTTGGTAATCAGCAAAGAAGGAAGATTGGTTTGGGTGTTAGATGGTTATACAACGTCTAGCGAATATCCATATTCTCAATATACAACCATAACCGTAAATGGAAATACCCAAGAAATCAATTATATTCGCAATTCTGTCAAAGTATTAATAGACGCTTATGATGGAACAACTAAATTTTACATTACAGACCGCAATGATCCAATTATTATGTCATACAGAAATTTATATCCCACTTTGTTCCAAGATTTAGACGAAGAAATTCCAGAGGATATTCGTAGCCAATTTGTGTATCCACAACTGTTGTACAAAGTACAAGCAGAAATGATTAATGTATATCATGATATTAGCGAAGATGTGTTATATCGAATGGATGATATTTGGGAAATTACCAAAGCAGAATCTTCTACTAAAACAGCAACAGCAGGAAAACCAATGGAAAGTTATTATACGATGTTAAAAACAAAGGATAAGGAAAAAGCAAATTTAGGGTTGGTTACTATGTTTAATAAACAATCAAAACAAAATATTACAGCCTATTTAGTAGGAACCTACGAAAATGGCAATCCAGAATTAGCCCTTTATAAATTTGATTCAGAAAGCAATGTAGCTAGCATTTTGCAACTAAGTTCTCAAATTGAGCAAGATGAAACAATTTCAAATGAGCTATCAAATTTGAATGTTTCAGGAACCAAATTAATAAAAAATCTAATTATCGTACCAATTGACAATACGTTATTATATGTTGAACCAGTATTTCAAGTTCGTTTAAATGAAAGTGAAATTCCAGTTCTCAAAAAAGTGATTGTAGCTTCAGGAAATAAATTAGCGATTGGAGACGATCTGAATGATGCTATTTCCAATTTGTTTACCGATTATGCGGTGGATTTGGAAATTGTGGATATGCAAGATGTAAATAGTGTTATTGATGCCATCATAAAATCCAACGAAAACTTAAATGAATCTTTAAATTCGAACGACTTTGAGATGATTGGAAAAGATTTAAGCGAATTGGAAAATTTAATCAATCGCTTGTCAGAACTGAGAAAAGCGCAGTTAGAAAAAGAAAATGAAGAGAAAAAGGAGGAAACAAAGGATGAAAATGAATCTAGCGAACAAACTAACAATGTTCAGAATGATATTAGTACCAGTAATGCTAATTCTATCCTGCCTGAAAGTTGATAAAGCTATTGCTTGGGGCGTGTTAGAAGTAAGTGAAGGCATTCCAGTGATGATGTTGTGGATGAATTTAATCTTTATTATTGCTTCTATAACCGATGCCATTGATGGACATTTGGCGCGTTCTAGAAATATGGTAACCACTTTTGGTAAATTTTTAGATCCATTGGCAGATAAAATATTGGTATTATCAGCTTTGATTATTTTGGTGCAATTTCATAAATTGCCAGCTTGGGTGCCAGCGATTATTTTGACGAGAGAATTTTTAGTATCTGGTTATCGCTTAGTAGCAGTTGAGAAAGGTGGGCAAGTAATTGCGGCATCTTTTTGGGGAAAACTTAAAACAGTTACCCAAATGTTAGCCATTGTATTAGCCTTTATTGATATTCATGCATTTGGAGAATTTATAGAATATGGCTATACTTTTACAAAATTAGGATTTGTGGTAAATATCATAACGACTGTTTTAATGAGTTTAGCTGTTATTGCAACGATTTTTTCAGGGTATGATTATTTAAAAAATGGAAAAGACTTGTTTAAAGATGCATAAAACAAATTAGAAAACGGAGAAATAGAGTATGTTTGTTAATTTAACAGAGGATGAAAAAGAAGAAAAGTTTACAGAATTGCTTGATTTTGCGGATAAAATAAATAATATATGTTTAAAAAATGTTTGTAAAAATATTTTAAAGGATTATAAAAAGGAATTATTTGTGCGTTCAGCAGGACATGATGGAATTAAAAATGTAAAAGAAAACAGAACCCATCAATGTTTTGATGGTGGATTGATACATCATATATTAAATGTTACGAAAAATGCCTATAACATTGCTACAATTTATAGAGATAAAATCGATATGGATTTGATTTTGTTTGGAGCCATTTTACATGATATAGGAAAAATTATAATATTTGATGAGTGGAACGAGCAAAAAGAAATAAAAGCGAATTTAAATGATGCTTATCTATTAGTTGACCACGTTTATTTAGGTGAGGCGCTTGTTGATGAATATTTAAAAAAAGAAGATATTTCTGAAAAACTAAGATACCAAGCATTACACATTATTGCAACACATATGGATACCATGCCAAAGCACATGGCAGAAGCTTACATTGTTAGTTATGCAGATTCAATTGATGCCGACATTGAAAATATGATTAGTTATCCTAGAAATACCATAAATCCAATTTTAAAAGCCTATATCTATGAAAGCGAAAATAAAAAATCGGAAGGAAATTAAAATGACAAAGGAAGAAGCGAAAAATAGAATTGATGAACTAAATCGATTAACTGCCTATCATGCGCAGAAGTATTACGATGAAGATTGTCCAGAAATTACAGATTTCGAATATGATATGTTGATGGTAGAATTAAGAAATTTGGAAAAAGAATATCCAGAATTTGTAAGCCAAGATTCGCTAACACAACATGTTGGTGGAACAGTAAAAGAAGGATTTGAGAAAGTAGAACATGAAGTGCCACTTCAAAGTTTACAAGATATTTTTGACTTTGACGAATTAAAAGCATTTGATGAAAGAGTGAAAAAAGCCTTAGAAGTAGAAGAATTAGAATATGTGGTAGAAACCAAAATTGATGGTTTATCGGTTGCATTAGAATATCGTGAAGGAAAATTTATAAGAGGGGCAACACGTGGAAATGGACTGGTTGGAGAAGATATTACAGAAAATTTGAAAACCATTAAAACCATTCCAAAAACCTTAAAAGAGCCAGTTACCATTACGGTTCGAGGTGAAGTTTTTATTGGAAAAAATGAATTTGAACAAATGAATTTGGAACGTGAAGAAAAGGAAGAACCACTTTTTGCCAATAGCCGAAATGCGGCGGCTGGTTCTCTTCGTCAATTAGACAGCAGTATAGCTGGTTCTCGTCCTTTGGATATTTATATTTTCAATGTTCAAAAAGTGGAAAATATTCAGTATATTTCTCATTATGAGGCTTTACAAAACTTAAAAGACTTAGGGTTTCAGATTAATCCAGTAACGAAATTATGTAAAAATATCAAAGAAGCGATAAAAGAAATTGAGAAAATTGGAGAAAATCGAGAGGATTTGAGTTTTGGAATTGATGGAGCAGTCATTAAAGTGGATAATTTGAAATACCGAGAAACCTTAGGTGTAAATGCTAAAACGCCAAAATGGGCGATTGCTTATAAATATCCACCAGAAACGAAGGAAACTATCATAAAAGATATTATTTGTCAAGTAGGTAGAACTGGTGCTATTACACCAATGGCGGTATTGGAGCCAGTAAAAGTAGCTGGTTCCACGATTTCGAGGACAACCCTGCACAATGAAGATTTTATCAAAGAAAAGGATTTGAGAATTGGTGACCATGTTTTCATTCAAAAGGCTGGAGATGTTATTCCAGAAGTTGTTGGTGTTTTGACGGAAAAAAGAACAGGTTCGGAAACGATGTATTGTATGCCAGAAGTATGTCCTGTTTGTGGTGCTTTGGCGATTCGCGAAGAAGGCGAAGCAGTCACAAGATGCACAGGAACGCAATGTCCTGCTAAATTGCATCGAAATATTTTGCATTTCGTGTCACGTGAGTGTATGAATATTACGGGACTTGGTGAGGAAATTATTGAAGATTTATTGGAAAAAGGCTTGATTCATAATATTGCGGATTTGTATGAATTGCAATTAGAAGATTTTGCTAGTTTGAAAAAAGATGGGAAAAAGTTTGCTCAAAATTTGGTAGATAGTATTGAAAAAAGTAAGAAAAATGATTTGTATCGATTACTCAATGGATTTGGAATTCCGACAATTGGGGCGAATGCTGCGAAGAAATTAGCAAGACGCTATCAAAATATGGAAAATTTGGCGAAAGCAAGTGTGGAAAGCTTGTGTTTAGTGGAAGATATGGGAGAAGTGCGTGCGCAAAAAGTGTATGACTTTTTTCAGCAAGAACAAACTAGAGATTTAATTCAGCGATTAGAAAAATCGGGTGTTAATATGGAATCTTTGGAAGATGGCGAAATGGTGGATGACAGATTTGCAGGGAAAACGTTTGTATTGACTGGGACTTTAGAAAAATATACGCGTGATGAGGCGAAGAAAATCATTGAAAATTTTGGAGGAAAAGCTTCTGGTTCGGTTTCGAAGAAGACAGATTATGTTTTGGCAGGAGAAGAAGCAGGAAGCAAATTGACAAAGGCACAAGGATTAGGTGTTACAATTATTAGTGAAGAAGAGTTTCAGGAAATGATAAAATAAATTACGAAAGGGAACAGAAATGGAAAAAGAATACACATTTGAGATGTTTTGGGAAGATTTGGATAATGGATTTCAGTTGTATTATGATTATATGGAGTGTCGTTATTTGATTTATAAATTGGATAAAAATTGTTATAAAAATGAATTAATTGAGGCGCCAGAAAAGTGTCCGCATCAGAAAAGTGCGGTATATACTTTGAAAAGAGTGAAAGAATTATTTCCGTTTATGGAAAATTTAGAGTATTATATGGAAATTTAGGATAAAGGATGAAAACTATGGAAGAAGAAAATTTGCTAGTACCGACGTTGCACGATGAAGAAGAATTGGTGAATGAGGTTTCACTCCGTCCACAGGTTTTGAGTGAATATATTGGGCAAACGAAAGTCAAAGAAAATATGAAAATTTATATTGAAGCAGCCAAAAAACGTGGCGAAGCATTGGATCATGTTTTATTATATGGACCGCCAGGACTTGGTAAAACGACGCTTTCCAATATTATTGCGAATGAAATGCATTCCAATATTCGAATTACATCTGGTCCTGCGATTGAAAAACCAGGTGATTTGGCAGCGATTCTCACGAATTTATCAGAAAATGATGTGCTTTTTATTGATGAAATTCATCGCTTGAATAAAAATGTGGAAGAGATTTTGTATCCTGCTTTAGAGGATTTTAATTTGGATATTATGATTGGAAAAGGACCAGCTGCTCGTTCAATTCGTTTGGATTTACCAAAGTTTACGCTGATTGGCGCAACAACAAGAGCAGGTTCGTTGAGTACGCCACTTCGTGACCGATTTGGGATTGTTAGTAGGTTAGAATTGTATTCTGAGCAGGATTTGGAGACAATCATTAATCGTTCGAGCGATATTTTACAAATTGAAATTGCGCCAGATGCATCTAAAGAGCTAGCAAAGCGTTCTAGAGGCACACCACGTATCGCGAATCGATTGCTAAAACGTGTCAGAGATTATGCTTTAGTGCTGAGTGATGGAAATATTATGTTGGAAATTGCACGACTTGCCTTGAACAAGTTAGAAATTGATGATTTGGGGCTGGACCATACAGATAAAAAGATTTTAGAAACGTTGATTGTGAAATATGCAGGAAAGCCAGTTGGTTTAGAAACGTTAGCAGCAACGATTAATGAAGAAACTGAAACGTTAGAAGATGTTTATGAGCCATATTTGATGCAAATCGGTTTTTTAGCAAGAACGCCACGTGGTAGAATGGCGACACCGCTTGCGTATGAACATTTGGGAATAGAATATAAAGGATAGGAAAAAATGAAATTATTGTTACATACTTGTTGTGCACCTTGTAGTGTGTATTGTATTGAGAGTTTAAGAAGTGAGGGAATTGAACCAGTTTCGTATTGGTTTAATCCGAATATTCATCCATATATGGAATATAAAACAAGGCGTGATACGTTGATTGAATATAGTAAAATGATTGATTTGGAATTGATTGTGAATGAGAATTATGGCTTACGTGAGTTTTGTCAAAATGTGGTGGGAGATTTGGAAAATCGATGCCAAAATTATTGCTATCAAGTGCGTATAGAAGAAACGGCGAAATATGCGAAAGAAAATGGATTTGATTGTTTTACGACGACGTTGTTTGTGAGTCCTTATCAGAGACATGAGAGATTAAAAGAAGTATGCGAAGAAATGGCGAAAAAGTATGAGGTTGATTTTTTGTATCGCGATTTTAGACAAGGTTTTCGCGAAGGACAAGATAAGGCGAGAGAATTGGGATTGTATAGGCAGAAGTATTGTGGGTGTGTATTTTCGGAGGAAGAACGTTATGCCAAACAGATAGAAAAGGATACAAGAAGGAGTCTAACGAAGTGAAAAAAAATAAAATTTTATTATATCTCATGTTGCTTTTTGCAATTCTATTATGCATTCCATCCATCCAATATTTACTAATGAACCGAACAGTAGATGGATTTGATGCGTATTATACATATCGATTGATGAAATCCAATAATGAGATGATTGGATTATTAAGTGGTTGTATTGTAATTGGATTAATATTACTTTTTAGCTTATGTTATTTAGTTGTTATAAAAAAAGAAAAGCAAATTTTTCAAAATAAAAAGCAAGTCTTCATTTGGATTGCTTGCATTTCGTTCATTTTTATGATGATTTTACCATTTTTAAGTTCCGATATTTATTATTATATTGGAGATAGCTGGCTTAGTAGCCAATATCATGAAAATCCATATTATACGTCTGTGGCTGATTTGCAAGAAAAAGGAATCCAGGATGAAATACTGAATAATACAGGATATTGGAAAAATACGACGAGTGTGTATGGTCCATTGTGGAATGGAATTGCGCGAGGATTGGTTTCGCTATCATTTGGAAAGGTGACCATTGCATTATTTGTTTTTAAGTTGGCTTCTTATGCGGTTCATTTGGCGATTGTAGCGTTAGTTTATAAGATGACGAAAAGTACAAAGTGTATGCTTTTATATGGCTTAAATCCGTTGGTGTTAATTGAATTTTTGAGTAATGTACATAATGATATTTATTTAGTATTTTTTACTGGTTTAAGTTTTTATTTTTTATTGAAACAGAAAAATATTTATTTGACGATGATAAGTTTAGCGTTTTCGATTAGTATTAAATATAGTACGGTTTTATTGGTGCCGTTTGTGTTGTTGTATTATTTTCGAAAAGAGAAGATTTTGAAAAAAATAGGATATTGCTTCATTTCTGGCTTGGCAATTGTAGGAATGGTTGTTTTGCTCTATTTGCCATATTATCGAGATGTTTCGATTTTTACGAATATGCTTGTACAAGGGCAGAAATATAGTCAGTCCATTCTAACCATTTTACTTATTAAAGCAGATAAAAAAATCTTTGATTCCATCAATTTTTTTCTGATGCCAGTGTTTGTGATTGTGTATGTTGATATGCTAATTAATATATGTTTTGACAAAAAATTGACTTGGCATAAATGCATGAAAATTTATAATAAGGAAATGTTAATTTTTATTTTTATCGTGTTATCGAACTTTCAGAAATGGTATTTGTTGTGGATTTTGCCAAGTTTTATTTGGCAAAATAAGACGATGAGAAAATTCACTTTGATTTTGACTTTAACAGCGATACTTCCTTCTATTTCATATTTTAGAGTAGAGGGCGATCCATATGATATAGGAATGACGTATTCTATCAAAGTGCTGATTTTTGCGGGAATTTTGCTTATGATAACATATGCGAAAAACATTTGTCATAAAATAAAGCTTGAGAGGAAAATATGAAACGATTATTAAGAGTAAGTTTTGATATATTAATTACATCTAGTGTTCCAATTTTATCGTGGTTTTTATTGGGGATTTTCTTGGATAAAAATTTGATTAATATTTTTTCCCTAACCTATCCTTTGCAATGTATTATGGGAATGATTGTATCGATTTTTGGTGTTGGAGCTAATATTACCCAATATAAAAATGGAAACCCCAATATGGCAGATAATGGAATTTTTTATGGAATTGTATTTAGTATGGTTTGTTTTGGCGGAATTATTTTGAAGCATAAAAGCTATATTGATTTTATGAATATGGACCAAACGATTTATCAAATATTTTGCATTTATTCCATAACTCAAATTTTTTTCCATACGATTTTGCAATTGATATTAACAAAACTTTATTATAAAGAAGAAAACAAAAAAGCCAATAAAATTGCAGTTTTGTTTAATATGATTAATTTTAGTGTATTAATTAGTATGGCAATTTTTACACGCAGTCAGTTGGTAACAGCAGTTGTTACGGGGATTGTGATGTTTGTTATGATTGTGATTTTGCTGATGAAAAATGTGGAGAAAATCGATTTTCGCTTTTCTTTAAAAGACTGTTTTAGATATGATTCGGTTTCGTTTTGTGTGAGTTTTATGTTTTTAATTATTTACTTATTTGGATTTAGTAATTCTTTTGAATATGGACCACAATATGTATTGGCAATTACTTTTGCTACTTTGGTAACCGATATGCAATGGGATGCTGAAGGAGCAGTTAAGACAGTTGCTAAAATTGATATTGCAAAGAAAAGATTTTCTTACAGTCAACATTTAAAAAATGCAATCAAGTTTAATTTTTTGTTGATGCTGTCTGTAATTATTTTATCTCTGGTGTTATATCCGTTTTACAAACCAGATTTAAAAATCGTCAGTATTTTTATTTTATTACATATTTTAGATTTTGCAATAGCACCATTTATAATGATAAAAACATGCTTTTTACAGTTAGAAGATTCCGCTGTGAAAATGACTCTAAATATGATGATTGCTTATTTCATTCGAACGGTGATGTCATTTGTTCCAACACCATTTTGCACAATAATAGGACAAATGAGTTCAGCGGGTTATGAAGGAATTTGTACGAAAATCAATTATCGAAAATATGAAAAAGGAAAGGAAGAAGGCAAGTATGAACTTAAAACATAGATATAATCAAATAAAATATTATATCAAAAAATATGGAGTGCTAAAAACGATTGGAAAAATTGTGGTAGAATTATTTCATGTTTTAACAAGAAGAAAAAATGTGGGGCAAAAGTATCAATTGTGGATGCAGAACAATGAACCAACGCAGGAAGAATTAGAAGAGCAAAGAAAAACAAAATTTGCGACACACTCTAAAATTAGCATTGTTGTACCAATGTATCAAACGCCCATCCAGTTTTTTGAAGAATTAGTTGATTGTTTAATTGCGCAAACCTATTCTAATTGGGAGCTTTGCTTGGCGGACGGAAGTCCAGAAAAAAATAAAAAGTTAGAGCCGATTTTGCAAAAAGATGGCCGTATTAAGTATCAATTTTTGAAGGAAAATAAAGGAATATCTGGTAACACAAATGAAGCTTTAAAACTAGTAACAGGAGACTTTATTGCTTTATTAGACCATGATGATTTGTTGCCACAATTTTGTCTTTATGAAATTGTAAAAAGCATCAATGAGAATCCAGAGGTAGAATTTATTTATACGGATGAAGATAAAATAGAAGGAGAAAAGGAAAATCGAAAAGACCCATATTTTAAACCAGATTTTTCTATGGATACTTTGCGAGCGAATAATTATATCACGCATCTATCAGTTTTCAAAAAAGAATTAATGGACAAACTGGGTGGCTTTCGTGAAGAATATAATGGAGCGCAAGATTTTGATATTATTTTGCGAGCAACAGAACTTACAAATCATATCATTCATATTCCTAAAATATTGTATCATTGGCGTATACACAAAAATTCGACTGCCATGCAATCAGATGCCAAACCGTATGCTTATGAAGCTGGCTTGAAAGCAGTTCAAGCGCATTTAGAAAGGCAGGGGTTACAAGCTAAAGTAAGTCAAGGCGGAGATATTCCAGGAATTTACCAAGTTGAATATGAAGTAAAAGGAAATCCCAAAGTATCCATTTTGATTCCTAACAAAGATAGTATTCGATTGTTAAAAGCTTGCCTTGAATCTATTTTGAAATTAACGACTTATGAAAACTATGAAATCTTAATCATCGAAAATAATAGCGAGGAAAAAGAAACGTTTGAATATTATGAAACGATTCAAAAAAATAACAAAGTAAAAGTGATTACGTATCCAGAAAAAGGATTTAACTATTCCAAAATTATTAATTTTGGTGTTAAAAATTCCGATGCTGATTTTGTAATGCAATTAAATAGTGATACAGAACTTATCACACCAAACTGGCTAGAAAAGTTCATTGGATTTGCACAAAGAGAGGATGTTGGAGCTGTTGGTGCTAGATTATATTATGAAGATAAGTCAATTCAACATGCGGGAATTGTAGTAGGAATTTGTGGATTGGCAGCCAATATGTTAACCGAACTACCAGACGGAATGCATGCTTATTTTGGCAAAGATTGCCTAACGCAAAATATGAGTGCAGTGACAGGTGCTTGCTTGTTTTCTAAAAGAAGTATCTATGAAGAAGTAGGCTATATGGATGAAGAAAATTTCAAAGTGGCTTTTAATGATGTTGATTTTTGCTTAAAAATTAGGGAAAAAGGCTATCAAATTATTTATAATCCATACATTGAATTAATGCACTACGAATCCAAAACAAGAGGTTATGAAAATACACCAGAGAAAAAAGCCAGATTTGAAAGGGAAAGCAACAATTTTAAAGAAAAATGGAAAAGCGTTATTCAAAAAGGGGATCCATATTATAATGTCAATTTAAGCCTTACAACAGCACAGTATGATATAAAAAATTAAAAAATATCTTGTAATTCCAATTCGTTTGTAATATAATGAACTGGAATTATTTTATTTTAGGAGATTTTTTATGAAAGCAATCGATATTCGAAACAAATATTTAAAATTTTTTGAAAACCATGGACATGCGGTAATTCCATCCGCCCCTGTCATTCCTGAAAATGATCCATCCGTTTTATTTACAACGGCTGGCATGCATCCATTGGTACCGTATTTATTAGGGGAAAAACATCCAGCAGGAACCAGATTAACCGATTATCAAAAATGTCTTCGTACGGTTGATATTGACGAAGTTGGCGACAATCGTCATTTGACGTATTTTGAAATGCTTGGAAATTGGTCATTAGGCGATTATTTTAAAGAAGAATCCATTGCGATGAGTTATGAATTTTTGACCAAAGAATTAGAAATTCCTGCCGAAAAACTATCCGTTACCTGTTTTGCAGGAGATGAAGATGCGCCACGTGATACGGTGTCTTTCGAATGTTGGAAAAAAGCAGGCATTCCAGAAAGCAGAATTTATTTCTTTGGAAAAGACGATAATTGGTGGATTGCAGGCGAGGAAGGTCCTTGTGGACCAGATACAGAAATGTTTTACGACACAGGAAAACCAGCTTGTTCGGAAGATTGCAATCCCTCTTGTGGATGTGGTAAATATGTCGAGATTTGGAATAATGTATTCATGGAATATTTCAAAGACAAAGATGGAAAATACACTAAATTGCAACAAAAAAATGTAGATACAGGACTTGGTTTAGAAAGAATGGCAATGCTATTACAAGGAAAAGAAACACCATTTGAAATTGAACTTTTTGCACCAGTTATGAATCGATTGCAGGAATTACAACAAAATGATAGCATACAAAGTCGAAGAATTGTAGCAGAACATTTGCGTTCTAGTATAATGATTATTAGCGATGGTGGACGCCCAAGTAATGTTGACAGAGGTTATATTTTGCGCCGTTTACTTCGTAGAATGACGCGTCATTTGAATAAATTAGCCATCGATTTGAATCGATTACCAGAAATGATAGAAGTTTCTATTACGGCTTTAAAAGAAATGTATCCAGAATTAGTGCAAAAAAAAGAAATGATTTGTTCTGTTATAATTGAAGAAAAGGACAAATTCATGAAAACACTTGCCAAAGGGGAAAAAGAATTTGAAAAAGCAGTTTCTAAATTGAAACAAGAAAACAAAACAAAAATCGATGCTCAGACCGTATTTAATTTATATGAAACTTACGGTTTTCCACCAGAAATGACAGTAGAATTAGCCAAAGAAAATGGAATGGAAGTCGAAATGGAAGAATTTGATCAATTATTCAAGGCACATCAAGCAAAATCCAGAATGGGAAGTGAAGCAAAATTTAAAGGTGGACTTGCTTCAACAGGTGAAGAAGAAGTAAAATATCATACAGCAACGCATCTTTTAAATGCTGCTTTGAAAGTAGTTTTAGGAGAACATGTTCATCAAAAAGGAAGTAATATCACAGCGGAAAGAATGCGTTTTGATTTTTCGCATCCTGCCAAAATGACACCAGAAGAAAAACAAAAAGTGGAAGATTTAGTCAATGAATGGATTCAAGCAGGATTAGACGTAACATCAGAAGAAATGCCAAAAGAAGAAGCTGTAAAATCAGGTGCGGAATGTATGTTCATTGAAAAATATCCAGATAGGGTAACGGTTTATTCCATTGGAGAAATTTCAAAAGAATTATGTGGTGGACCGCATGTTACCAACACAGTGAAATTGGGGCATTTTAAAATAAAAAAAGAAGAAGCATCTTCAAGTGGTGTTAGGAGAATTAAGGCAATTTTGGAATAAAACGAAAGATAAGCATATTAAACATTAAATTAACATAAAATTTGACAAAATCCAAAAAATGTGCTATAATAATAAAGAGAAGAACTAAATTAATGAGAAAAAGGAGAAAGATATGTTTAATAGTAAGTATAGTAAAGTTTTAACGGTTCTTTTAATCATTGTAATTATTGGAATTGTGGGAACTGTGGGATATTTTGTATATGATATGTATGCTGTTAAAAGTAAGAACGATAAAGCACAGGAAATTGTGGATCAATTTTCCGATGCTTCGATTCGAAGAGAGTTTGACAACGAAAGTAAAGATGAGGATGGAGAAGCACAAAATCCATTGGACTCAATTAATGGCATGGAAACCAATAAAGAGCAAAAATCGGAAAAAGTCTATATGGAAGGTTATGAAGTAATGGGAACACTTGAAATTCCAAAAACAAAAGTAAATCTTCCGATTTTATCACAAGTGACGAAAAAATCGCTAGAAACGTCAGTTGCAATTTTGTACGGCGTTGGTTTAAATCAGCCAGGAAATACTACGATTGTGGGACATAATTATCGAAATGGATTATTCTTTTCCGATAATCATAAATTATCCAATGGAGATGTAATCTACATAACTGACCAAACGGGAACAAGGGTTACCTATACGATTTATGATATGTTTCAAACAACGCCAAGTGATGCCCAATACATGCAAAGAGATACTGAAAAAGCAAGAGAAATTTCACTTTCAACCTGTAATGATAATTCAAAAGCAAGATTGGTTATTTTAGCAAGAGAAAAATAAAAAAAGGAAGAGCCACCAGAAAACTGGTGGCTCTTCTTCCTATAAAGGATGATTAGATAATTGGTGCCCAGTATGAAAGCACCTTAACTAAAGAAAGGAGGATTACTATAGTGGTACTAATAAATAGTACCTAGTTTTATTTTTTTCCTCCGATTTCTTCTCCTACAACAGGTTAGACGCATATGCATCCCTCCTTTACAAATAAAACACAATAAACTACTTTAAATATTATAATATATCTGAGCTGAATTGTCAAGAAAAAATTATAAAAAAAACTTAAAATAAAAAATGAAAAAAATACTTGCATTTTTTATAAAACTTTGATATAATAACAAAGTTAAAACGCACATAGTATCAGCGACCAAACGTGTGCTATGAAAAATAGTGTTTGTGAGTGTTTGAAATACTATGGAGGAATAAAACAAATAAGGAGGAATTAAAAAATGGCAGTAGTTGCAATGAAACAATTATTGGAAGCAGGTGTTCATTTCGGACATCAAACAAGAAGATGGAATCCAAAAATGGCGGAATATATTTTCCAAGCTAGAAATGGAATTCATATCATCGATTTACAAAAAACATCAAAAAAATTAGATGAGGCGTATAGCTTTGTAAAAGAGCAAGCCGAAGAAGGGAAAAATGTTCTTTTTGTAGGAACCAAAAAACAAGCCCAAGAATGCATCAAAGAAGCAGCAATCAGATGTAATATGTACTATGTAGACCAAAGATGGTTAGGTGGAATGCTTACCAACTTCAAAACCATTCAAGGAAGAATCAATCGTTTAAAAGAATTAGAAGCTATGAGCGAAGATGGTACATTTGATGTATTACCAAAAAAAGAAGTAATTGGTTTAAGACATGAAATGGAGAAACTAGAAAATAATCTTGGTGGTATCAAAGAAATGACGGAAATGCCAGGCGTTATGTTCGTAGTTGATCCAAAGAAGGAATATAATGCAATTAAAGAAGCAAGAAAATTAGGTATCAAAGTCGTTGGATTAGTAGATACAAACTGTAGTCCAGAAGATGTTGATTATCCAATTCCAGGAAATGATGATGCAATAAGAGCGGTTAAATTAATTGCAGACGTAATGGCAAATGCAGTTATCGAAGGAAGACAAGGAGAAGATGCCATTATGCCATTAAACGAAGAAGAACCACAAGAAGAAGTAACCGACATGGAACAAGTTGTGGAAAACGCAGAACAAGAATAAAAATGAGAAATATATAGAGGCAGACGGCTTTTTCTGTCTGCCCAATTTTTATATAAATTTAAGGAGGAACCAAAATGATAAGTGCAAGTTTAGTAAAAGAATTAAGAGAAAAAACAGGTGCTGGAATGATGGACTGTAAAAAAGTTCTAACAGAAACCAATGGAGATATGGAAAAAGCAGCAGAGTTATTACGTGAAAGAGGAATCGCCAAAGCTGCCAAAAAATCAGGAAGAGTTGCTGCAGAAGGTTTAGTTACCGTTTATATTTCTGCTGATAATAAAGTAGGAAGTATCCTTGAAGTTAACGCAGAAACCGATTTTGTATCCAAAAACGAAGAATTCAAAGAATTCGTAAACACAGTTGCTAAAGTAGTAGCGGATACCAATCCTACTGATATAGAAGCTTTATTGAATACAAAATATGCTGATTCAAGCAAAACAGTAAATGAAGTTCTAACAGACAAAATTGCTACAATTGGTGAACACATGTCAATCAGAAGATTTGAAAGATATGAAGGAACAGGTTTAATCGAAGGATATATTCACGGAGATGGAAGAATTGCTGTATTAGTTGATTTCGAAAATGCTGATACACCACTTGCCAAAGATATTTGCATGCAAATTACAGCAGCCAATCCAGAATATTTAAGTAGAGAAGAAGTACCAGAAGAAAGAACCAAAAAAGAAATGGAAATTTTAAAAGTGCAAGCAATGAATGAAGGAAAACCAGCTGAAATTGCTGAAAAAATGGTACAAGGAAGAATTGGAAAATTCTATTCTGAAATTTGTCTACTTGACCAAGTTTTTGTCAAAGATTCAAATGTAAAAGTAGGAGATTTGATTGCTAGCAAAGGCGCTAAATTAAATCGTTTTGTTCGTTTTGAAAAAGGCGAAGGAATCGAAAAAGTAGAAGAAAACTTTGCAGAAGAAGTTATGAAACAATTGCAATAATTTTGATAAAGGTAGAAAATAAGAACAGGAAGGGAATTCATCGCAAGATGTACCTTCCTGTTTTAAGTTAAATAAAGAAGGATAATTATGAGAAATATAAAATTAACCATAGAATATCACGGAAAAGATTTTAATGGGTGGCAAAAACAGCCAAATCAATTAAACATACAAGGAGAAATTGAACGAGCCATTGAAAGTATTGTTGGAGAAAAAATCGAATTAATCGGTTCTGGCAGAACGGATGCTGGTGTTCATAGTTTAGGGCAAGTTGCTAATTTTAAAACAAATGCTGAAATTCCCATCCAAAAATTTGCGATTGCGATTAATTCTAGGTTGAAAAAAAGTATTCGTATCAAAAAGGCTGAAGAAGTCGAAGAGCGTTTTCACAGTCGTTATTTGGCACATTCGAAAAGATATCGCTATATTATTAACAATTCTCCCAATGGAACGGCGGTTTATCGAGAATTGGAATATCAATTTCCTATAAAATTAGACGTCGAAAAAATGCAAAAAGCAGCAAAATATTTCGAAGGAGAACATGATTTTGCAGGATTTAAAGCAAGTGGAACGAGTAATAAAAATAGTATTAGAAAAATATTCAAAGCCGAAGTTTTAGAAAAAGACGAAAGAATTTATATTGAACTCACAGGCAGTGGATTTTTATATAATATGGTAAGGATTATTTCTGGGACTTTGCTAGATGTCGGAATTGGAAAAATAGCACCAGAAGAAATTCCTAAAATCATAGCAAGTAAAGACAGAAAAAAAGCGGGGAAAACCTTGCCAGCCGTTGGCTTATATTTGGTAGAAGTTACCTATTAAAAATCACAATTATTGTATTTTAAAATCACCAAAAATAGAGATGGAGAATACTATAGTATAAAAGGATGAATAAGTTTGGGAGGTATTTTGTGTATGGACTTATTAATTACTTTTGTCATACCAATATTGGTGATAATTGTAGCATCGATTTTGCAAACCTTATTAAATTGTCCATTTAAGGTGGCAGGAATTGTGTTTGTGGTTGCGATTATTATTGCGATTGTTTTGGGTGGTACTATTACATTAATTGCGTTAGCGTGGATTTATACGTTTTTGGCGTTTATTGCTGCTTATATTATTTGCCGATTTTTTAAATGGGAATGTAATAACAACAATTGTATGTGCTGTAGAGGGAATAACAGCAACACAGCTAATGCAAATACAGCCAATGGAAACACAGGCAATAATAATATAGGCAACAATAATTCTGGCAACAATAATACAGGTAATAACAATTCTGGCAATAACAATGTAGGAAATAACAATAGTGACAATAATAATACAGGCAACAATAATACAGGCAATAATAATGCTGGTAATAATGGCAATAACAATAATTCAAATCGATGTTGTAGATGTTGGCGAAGATAAAGAAAAAAACAGTTCGGTTGAGAAATTCAAACAGAACTGTTTTTTTTATATTTTAAGAAAGCAAACAAATTTAAAATTGCATAATTTATCAAAATAGGCACAATTTAAAAGGGAAAATCATATAATAAAATGAATTTATAAAATTTAAGATAAGGAAGTTGAAAATTATGCAGAATATTAGATATTTTGACCATGCTGCAACAACAGCAATTGAAAATAGAGTGTTAAACGAAATGATGCCTTACTTAACCGAGAATTTTGGAAATGCTTCATCGATGTATGGTATTGGAAAAAACAATAAAGAGGCGATTAATCTGGCAAGGAAAAGAGTTGCCGATGCTTTAAAATGTAATCCCAATGAAATTTATTTTACAAGTGGAGGAACTGAAAGTGACAATCTCATTATCAAAGGAATTGCATTGGCGAATCGAAGACGCGGAAATCATATTATTACAACGAAAATTGAACATCCAGCAGTATTAAATACGTGTCAATTTTTGGAAAAGTATATGGGATTTCGTGTGACTTATTTGAATGTAGATAGAGAAGGAAGAATTGATTTAAAAGAGTTAGAAAGAGCAATCAATCGACAAACAATTTTGATTAGCGTTATGTTTGCTAATAATGAAATTGGAACTATACAAGATATGGAATCCATAGGAAGAATTGCCAAACGCTATGGTGTGTATTTTCATACAGATGCGGTTCAAGCCATTGGAAATATTGATATTGATGTGAAAAAATTAGGAATTTCAGCTCTGTCAATGTCAGCGCACAAATTTTATGGACCAAAAGGAATTGGTGTGGCGTATGTTAGCGAACATGTAATGTTTACTAGAATTCAAGATGGCGGACATCAAGAACGAGACAAAAGGTCTGGAACCGAAAATGTAGCAGGCATTGTTGGACTTCGGAAAAGCCATTCAAATTGCTCAAGAAGAATTGCCAGAATACAATAAAAAACTAAGAGTTTTACGAGATTACTATTTAGCAAATGTGGAAAAAGATATTCCATTTATTCGAATCAATGGCGATTTGGAAAATCGATTAGCAGGAAACGCAAATGTTTGTTTTAAGGGAGTTGATGGTGCAAAATTGTTGCAAGAATTGGATAAAGTTGGGATTTGTGCATCAAGTGGTTCTGCGTGTAGTGCAGGTTTATTGAATCCATCGCATGTCTTGTTAGCAATTGGGGTTCCTGCCAATATTGCAAGAAGTAGTTTGAGGGTTACTTTTGGGAAAGAAAATACGGTAGAGGATGTGGATTATTTGGTGGAACAATTGATGAGAATTGTGAAAAAACTGAGATAGAATAGGAAAAATCCTATTTTTAGAAAATGGATGAAAATGCTTATAAAGTTTTCAAAAATGAAAGTCATTCTTATTTTTGAAAAAAGATATTTTAAAACCAGATTTGCAATTTTTTGTAAATCTGGTTTTTATATAGGATAGGACGTATTGCTTGAGAAAAATCAAAAACACACAAATAAGCCATTTATTTTAATTTTTAATGATAAATGACTAAAAATCAAAATAAATTAAGTTACGGTATTTTTCAGGATTTTTTAGAGGCATAAAAATAAGCACTTTAAGAAAAAACAAAAGTTTATATGACTCAATGAGGGGCTCAAGGAGGCACTAAAAAAGGATATGGATACATAATACACCAGAAAGAGGGAAATATGGCAAGAAATAATTTTTAGGTATTTTTAAGAGCAAATGCTAAAAATGTTATGCATATATTTTTAATAGAGTACTTTTGGGGAAGAATTTTCGAAAAGAATTTCTTCTCTTTTTTCTTTCCAAAATACTTGAACCTTTTTTGGCAATGTGATATAGTAAAAAAAAGATATAAAAGGAGGAAAAATATGACATACGGAATCATTGGAGTGATAGCCTATTTAATAGGAAGCGTAAATTTTTCTGTCTTAATCAGCAAAAAAATGGCTGGATTTGATGTGCGAGAAAAAGGAAGTGGCAATGGTGGAACAACCAATGTTTTAAGAAGCGTGGGCAAGAAAGCAGCTGCTTTAACATTGATAGCGGATATTTTAAAAGGAGTTGTAGCAATTCTAATGGCTTGGCTTGTGCGGAAAGTTTGTGGAATGTGATGCTTCTGTATTGGTTCAAATTGCAGCAATGGGTGTGGTGATTGGTCATACATTTCCTATTTTTTTTGGATTTCGAGGCGGAAAAGGAATTGCAACAAGTTTGGGAATTTTATTATTGCTAAATTGGCAAATTGGATTAATTTGTTTATTGTTTGCGATTTGTTTAATGGCAGTTACAAGAATGGTCTCTTTGCGGATCAATTGCAGCAGCTGTGTTGTTTCCAATTCTTACCATATTTTTGAAAGAACATTATTTGGTGGAAGGCAATTATTTGATTTTTGGAATGGTTATGGCAGGATTTATTATATTTAACCATCGAACCAATATTGGTCGAATTATGAATGGAACCGAAAATAAATTGAGTTTTAAGAAAAAAGGAGAAAATGAATGAAGATTTCAGTAATCGGAAGTGGAAGCTGGGGAATGGCGCTTAGTATATATTTAGCAAACCAGGGAAATACTATAAAAGTATGGTCATTTAGTGAGGACGAAAAAAATAAAATTAATCAGGAAAAAAAGTGTATTTTTTTACCAAATGTGGATTTACCAGAGGGAATTGTTTGCACCAATTCTTACGAAGAAGCTTTACAAGGCACAGAACTAATTTTACATGTGACACCATCAAAGTTTGTTAGAAATACGATAAAAGGTTACAAAGAATTTGTCAAACCAAATCAAATTTTGTTAATGTGTTCGAAAGGATTTGAGCCAGAGACGAATTTGACATTAGATGAAGTGGTTGAGCAAGAATTACCAAATGTGAAATATGGGATTTTATCTGGTCCAAGTCATGCGGAGGAAGTAGCCATTGGTGTCCCAACAGCTTTGGTGGTTGCTTCTAAAAGGCAGGATGTGAATGAAACAGTTTGTGAATTGTTGAAAAGCAATTTGCTTAGAATGTATCATACCAATGATGTAAGAGGAGTGGAACTCGGTGGTGCTTTGAAAAATATTATTGCGTTTTGTGCGGGAGCAGCCGTTCGGTTTGGGATTTGGTGATAATACGTTTGCTATGCTTGCTACAAGAGGTTTGGTTGAAATTACACGATTAGGTGTTGCAATGGGAGGCAAATCGAGAACCTTTTATGGATTAACAGGGCTTGGTGATTTAATCGTAACTTGTGGAAGTCCCCATAGTCGAAATAGAAGAGCGGGAGAGTTGATTGCCAAAGGAAATTCAATAGAAGAAGCGAAAAAGCAAATTGGAATGACGATTGAAAGTATTGATAATATTGATTCTGCCTATTGTTTAGCCCAAAAATATAAAATTGAAATGCCAATTGTAGAAACTGTTTACAATGTATTATACAATGGATTGAATCCAAAAGAAGCCGTCAACCAATTAATGACCAGAGAGTTAAAGGCAGAATAACCTTGTAAGATAATTGGCAATGATAGAATGGAATCAAAATTTAAGGAGGATATGAAAATGGATTTTTTTAATAAATTAGGAAAAAAAGCGAGTGAAACTTATCAAGTTACAAAGGAGAAAACGGTAAAGTTTTCTGAAGAAATGAAGTTAAAGGGAAGAATGAATGAAGCAAAAAATAAAATTACCAATTTGTATGAAGAAGTTGGAGAACATGTTTATCACCAATTTAAGACTAATACAGAAGAGGGAAAAGAAGAGATTTTAGTAAAATGTGAAGAAATTTCAGCTCAATTTGATGTGATTTCTAAAATAGAATCAGATATTTTGGCTTTAAAGGAAGTAAAGAAATGTGTAAAATGTGGGGCAGAAATCAATAAAAAAGATGATTTTTGTTCGAAATGTGGAAAAGAACAGCCTAAAGTCGAAAAAGTAGAAGTTCAGGTACAACCAGACTCACAAGAGGTTCAAGAAGCGGAAGTAACTGAAATTAAAGATGTTCCAGAAAATCAATCAAATGACCAATAAGTCTATAAAGGCAAGGGCAAAACCTTGCCAAACAAGAATAAAAAATAAGAGATAAAAAGGAGAAATCGAAATGAAAAAAATATTAATTTTTGGACACAAAAATCCAGATACGGATTCCATTACATCTAGCCTTGTTTTAGCTAATTTAGAAAAAGCGTTAGGAAAGGACGTTGAGGCATGTCGATTGGGAAATGTTAATAAGGAAACACAGTATGTTTTAGATTATTTAGGAATAGAGCCTCCTCGTTTGATTGAAAGTGTGGAAGATGGGGCAGAAGTTATGCTTGTTGACCATGCAAATCCCAAAGAATCAATTGAAAATTTAGAGGAAGTAACTATTTTAAAAATTGTTGATCATCATAAAGTGGCGTTGAATACGGGGTATCCATTGTATTATCGTGCAGAGCCAGTTGGTTGTACGGAAACAATTTTGTATAAATTATATCAAGAAAATAATGTGGAAATTGATAAAACGATTGCAACTTTAATGTTATCAGCGATTATATCTGATACGTTATTGTTTAAATCACCAACTTGCACAGAAGAGGATGTCAAAATTGCAAAAGAGTTGGCTAAAATTGCACAAATTGATTGTAATACATATGGCTTAGAAATGTTAAAAGCTGGAACGGATTTGAATGGATTTTCCATCGAAGAAATTTTGAATTTGGATGCGAAAGAAATAGATTTAAAACAGGTTAAATCTGTAATAGCACAAGTTAATACTGCTTCTATCGAAGATGTTATGACGATGAAGGCAGAATTGGAAAATGGAATGCAAAAAGTTATTGATGAAAAGGGATTAGATTTGTTTATGTTGTTGATTACCGATATTGTAAACAGCAATTCACAAGTAATTGCATTGGGAAATAGAGCGGATTTGGTTGAAAAATCTTATTGTGTAACATTAGAAAATCATACAGCACTTTTGAAGTCGGTTGTATCACGAAAAAAACAAGTTGTACCAGTTTTAACAGAAAATGCGTAAAGAAAAAATCCTTAAAAATAGTAGGAGATGAGAAAATTTGAGTGGTAGAAATAATCGAGTTGTGAGAAATAGAGAAAGAAGTAGCCAATTTGGGGAAAATTCGAATGTACTAAAAATCATAAGAAATGTGTTTTTAATTGCTGCTGTTGTAGGGGTGCTGGTTTTTGGAATAGGGAAATGGAAAGCTAAGAAACAAAAACCCGATTTAGTAGAAATGGAAACAACACTGGTGTATGAATATTTTGCGTTAAGTGGAGAAAAAGGTGTTGGCGTGGTTAATAAAAATGGCGAAAATGTGTTAGAAGCAAAATATGAACGGAATTGATATACCGAATCCTTCCAAAGATGTATGGATTGTTCATGAAGAGGAAAACACGGAAGTGTTAAATCAAAAGGGAGAGAAGTTATTTTCGGAATATGCATTGGTGGAAGCAGTCAAGTCTTCTGAAAATACCAATGAAATGGAAAAACAGGTTTTGAAATATAAAAAAGATGAGCTGTATGGCTTAATCGATTTAGACGGAAATGTGATAACAGAACCAATTTACCAGCAAATTACGAGTCTTGAATATCGACCAGGAAGAATTTTGGTTGAAAAAGATGGGAAATTTGGGGTGTTAGATGCCAAAGGAAATGTTGTGCTTGAAACAAAATATGATGAAATCAAGGCAGATGGTTATTGGACAGAAGAGGAATCGTATCACAAAACAGGTTTCATTGTGGCTGAAAAAGCGAAGGAAGGAATTAATTTTGGTTACCTTGACTATGAAGGAAACATGATTTTGGATACCAAATATGAATCTTTGGAAAGAGCATTAGAATATGAGGATGACAACATTTATTTAATAGCGATGCAAAAGGGAAAAAAATGCGTTTTTAAAAATAAAAAGAAAATCATTGATTTCAATTTTCAAGAAATAACCTATTCGAATTTGTCAAAAGTTTTTGTGGTTAATAAAAACGGCAAATATGGTTTTTTCAAATTAAATGGAAAAACGATTTTGAAACCAGAATATACGAGTTATTCTATGGCAGGAAATTATATTTCTGTAACAAAGGACGATGAAACGCAATTGTTTGATATTAATGGAAATTTGGTGGGAACCAATTCTTATACCAAAATGATTGAAACCGAAAATCCAGCTTATTTTATCGCAGAAGATGAAGAAGGAAATTGTAGTATTATTAGTAAAGATGTCAAAATCGATGAAAAATATAATCAAATTACATATGCATTTGACCATTATTTTATTTTTTCGAATCGAGACGGAAAAACTGGTGTGGTGAATGCGTTAACGAAGGAAATAGAAATTGAGCCTGAATATGATTTTATTGTGTTAATTGAAGGAACGAAATCTTTACAAGCAATTGATGGAATGAAAAATTTGGTCGATATTTATTCAGAAGATTTACGAAAAACAGTTACAATGGAAGATGGCGTGGTGGAACATATTAACGAGGAATATTCCATTTGTTATTCCGAAAATGACATGAAATACATCAATGCAAGTGGACAAGTTGTGGAAAATACAGAAGTTTTTCCAAACAAAAAATTATATGCCACCCAACAAAATGGCAAATGGGGATTTGCCGACTCAAATGAAAAAATAATTGTAACTTGTGAATATGATATTGTGACAGAATTTAACGAATATGGTTTTGCTGGAATCAAAAAAGAAGGCAAGTGGGGCGTAATAAATGAAGCAGGTGAAGTGATTGTTGAACCAAGTTATGAATTGGATACATACTATTTTCCACAGTTTATTGGTAAATATTTATTAAATCAGTCAGAAACGACATATTGTGAAGAGGTATAAAAATGTACGAAGAATTTGGAATTAGTGAGAAAATTGAAAAATTAGCGGAGGAAGCGGAGCAAGCTTTAAAAAAGGAATTTGAAAAAATTGATTTGGCTTGTACGAAAAATAGTTTGAAAGTATTACGGAGCCTTTCAAAAACATAAAATAGCCGAAGTTCATTTTGGTTCAACAACGGGTTATGGTTATGATGATATAGGAAGAGATACAATTGAAAAAGTATTTGCAGACGTATTACGCGCCGAAGATAGCCTTGTTCGAACGCAATTTATTTCTGGAACGCATGCCATAACCGTTGCCCTATTTGCATGTTTGCGTCCAGGTGATACGATGCTTAGTATTTCAGGAAAACCGTATGATACATTGGATGAAATTATTGGAATTAAAGAAAATGCAAGTTCTTTAAAAGCCTATCAAATCAATTATGAACAAATTGATTTGTTAGATAACGATTTTGATATACCAGCGATTTTAGAAAGAGTTGCCAAAAAAGATATTCGATTAATTGAGATTCAGCGTTCACGCGGTTATAGTTTGCGTCATAGTTTGACGATGGATAAAATTGAAAATGTGATAAAAGAAATCAAAGCAGTGAATCGCGAAGTCATCATTATGGTAGATAATTGCTATGGCGAAATGGTAGATGAAAAAGAGCCAGTAGAAGTAGGGGCAGATATTATGGTTGGGTCTTTGATTAAAAATTTAGGCGGAGGATTGGCACCAAATGGAGCCTATATTGCTGGTAGAAAAGATTTGATAGAACTTGCTGCCGAAAGATTGACTTCACCAGGACAACGGAAAAGAAGTAGGTCCAACATTAGGGATTAACAAAAGTATTTTACAAGGCTTATATATGGCACCACAAGTGGTAAGCAGTAGTTTAAAAACAGCGATTTTTACGAGTTATATTTTAGAGAAATTGGGCTATTTTGTACAACCAAGATTTGATGAAAAGCGTTCAGATATTGTGCAAACGATTCAATTTGGAGAGGAAGAAAAGCTGATTAAATATTGCCAAGGAATTCAAAGTGGTTCGGCTGTGGATTCGAATTCTGTTCCTATGCCTTGGGATATGCCGGGTTATACGGATAAAGTGATTATGGCAGCTGGTGCTTTTACGATGGGCTCATCGATTGAATTATCTTGCGATGCACCAATTAGGGCGCCTTATGTAGCTTTTCAACAAGGTGGTTTGACATATGAATATGGAAAGTTAGGCGTTTTAAAGGCGATTCAAAATATGATTGAGACAAAATAGTAAGGAAATAAACATGGAAAGATTGAAGCTGAATCAGGGAATAATCGAATATACGCTAGAAAGAAAGAAAATAAAAAATTGCTATATTTCTATAAAAGACGGGAAAATTAGTGTTCGTGTACCAAAAAGGATGTCGCAAGAATCGATTGAAAAAGTGCTTATGAAAAGGGCGGATTGGATTTTGGAAAATGTTCGAGAGCAAAGGCAAAAAGTACAAATGCCAAAGCAATATATAAATGGCGAAATTTTTTCGGTATTGGGACGAAAAGCAAGATTGCAGATTTCGTATGAGAAATTAAAAGAGCCAAAGTTAAAATGGAAATTGAATCAAATAAATGTTAGATTGCCAGTAGGGTTTGAAGGACAGGAAAAAGAAGAAGTTAAGAAATTGATGGACAAGTTTTATCAGGAATTAGCGGAAAAAGAAGTGGAAAAGGCAATGCGAAAAATGTCGATGAAAGTGGGGATTGCGCCAAATCAATATAAAATTAAAAATTTAAAAAGTTCTTGGGGCAATTGTTCGGTTACGGGAAATATTAGTATTAATCGAAAGGTTGTGATGTATAGCAGACAAACCATTGAGTATGTTTGTTTACATGAAATTTGCCATTTGCAGAATATGAATCATTCGCAAGATTTCTGGAACATGGTGGCAACGTATATGCCAGATTATAAAATGGCAGAACAGGAATTGAAAACATGAGAGATTTGCAAAATTGGAAAGGAGTAAACGAAAGATGAAAAAATTAAAAAACGAAGGAGATTTCATAAAAAAGCCTGAAAGTGTTGGCGCTGTACACACACACACACACACAAGTAATTTTTCGCAGTTTTTAAAAACGATTTTTAGAAAGAATAACGCAATCTTTGCGTTTAAAAATAAAGTAAAAGACAATCTTTATAAAGGCAGATTTTGGTCTGACTTGTTAACAGATTGCCTTTTTTTGCGTATTTGAATGAAAAATGACTAATTTATGAGAAAAAGTACCGTAAAAGGCATTTTGGTATGTCTAATAAGTATAAAAAGACAAGGTATCAGAAAAAAGGAGAAATTTTATGAAAATGCAAAAAAATGGAGGAATTACGCTCATAGCGCTTGTGATAACGATAATTGTGTTATTGATTTTGGCGGCAGTGAGTTTGAGTTTGATTGCTGGAGAGCAAGGGATTTTGCAGAGAGCGGAATCAGCTGTGAGCAAAAATGAAATTGCGGGAGCAAAAGAGGAAGTAGATTTGCTGGTGTTGGATTTGGTGAGTCAATATTATGCTGAGAAATATGATGGAAATATTGTGGGAGAGGTTGACGATTATATCGTGAATCATGAGGAGGCGCAAAAAGAGTTGACGAGTGGTTATAAGGTAAATATTACAAAGAAAGAAGTGGAGTTGAAGAAAGAGGAAAATCGAGTTGCAACAGGCGTTTTAGAAAACGGAAAGATTATTTGGGATGCTGTACCAAAGGAAAAAGTGCCTGAAATTTATGCGAAATTATATACCGATAAAACTTTGATATTTAGTAGTTTTGATTATACCGATCCGACGAGAACCGTAGAGGAAGATTATGGAGAACAAGCGGATTGGTATGAATACGACAATAATATGGGAGTTGATGTTCCAAAATGGATTGATTGTGAATTAATAACAGCGGAAATGATTCCTCGTGCAGTAAATAAAGCAAACAATATAATCATATATGATGAAATTGCACCTAATAATATGTATGCTTGGTTTATTGGTAGAGTACTGGAAAGTGTTCAATTGGAAAAACTTAATACGAAAAATGTAAAAAGTATGGAATCACTGTTTTACGAGTCAAGCGACTTGAAAAAATTAAATTTAAGCCATTTTGATACAAGTAATGTAACAAATATGGAAGCAATGTTTGCTTATTGTAGCAGTTTAACAGAATTAGAAGCAAGTAATTTTGATACAAGTAATGTAACAGATATGAGCAGAATGTTTCAGTATTGTAGCAGTTTAACAGAATTGGATTTAAGTAATTTTGATACCAGTAATGTAACGGATATGAATAGTATGTTTTACAGTTGTAGAAATTTAACGCAATTAGATATTAGTAATTTTGAAATAAAAGATGATACAAATGTATCAAGTATGTTTTCTTTCTGCAATAGCGAATTAACTGTTTATGTAAAAGATGAAGCTACTAAAAATAAAATTGAGAGTGAGAATGGAAATGTCACGATTCTTGTCAAAAACAGTTAAATTAAAAAATAGAGAATATAGTTTATGATTAAAATGAGAAAATGACTATTTTGCTTGAAAAGTGGTTAAAAATTACGTTCTAATGCGTCTAGAGGGGATAAAAAGAGATGGCATCAGAAAAATAAAAATCTTATGGAAGGAAATAACAAAAAGTTATTTCCTTTTTCAGATTATTTTAATATTTCTATGCTAACATTCGAATAGAGCCGAAAAAAGTTGCAAGGAAAAGAAAATTGTAAAAAAATAGTAAAAAGGTAAAATATAGTATTGCAATTCTTTTCATTTATTGGTATGATATATAAGAATCATACTAAATCGAAGGGTAAAAATTGTGATGATTGAGTTTAGAAATGTAAGTAAATTATATGATACTGGAACAGAAGCAGTTCATGATGCAACGTTTTCGATTGATAAGGGAGAATTTGCCTTTTTGGTGGGAACTTCTGGCTCCGGAAAATCAACTTTAATAAAACTAATTTTGAAAGAAGAAGAAGTTTCTCATGGCAATATTATTATCAATGGAAAAGATATTACTTTTTTAAAACCAAGAAGAGTTCCTTATTTGCGTAGAAGTATGGGCGTTGTGTTTCAAGATTTTAGATTGTTGCCAGATAAAACTGTTTATGAAAATGTGGCATTTGCGATGTATATTGTAAAAGCGACGCCAAAACACATTCGAAGACAAGTGCCAATGGTTTTGTCTTTGGTTGGTTTAAGCAATAAAGCGAAAATGTATCCAAATGAGCTTTCAGGTGGGGAACAGCAAAGAGTTGCTTTGGCACGTGCTTTGGTTAATAATCCATCCATGATTATTGCAGACGAGCCAACTGGAAATTTGGATCCTGAAACCGCTTGGGATATTATGAATTTATTAAATGAAATTAATGCAAGAGGCACAACGGTTGTTATGGCAACACATGCTAAGGATATAGTCGATAAAATGAAAAAAAGAGTTATTGAAATCAGCAATGGCGTCATTGTAAGAGATGATAAAAAAGGTGGGTATGATAGTGGGAAGTAATTATTTAATTCGTGAAGGCGTGAAAAACGTTTTTAAAAATAAAAAAGCTACGATGATATCACTGATAACGATGATTTGTGCGATGTTCTTATTTGGTACCTTTTTTGCGATTGGAGAAAATGTCAACAATTTATTAGAACAAGTGCAGAAAAATCAAGGAATCGAAGTTTTTATTCAAAAGGATGCAACCGATGAGCAAATTAGTGAATTGGAGGAAGCAATAAAAGCTTTAGAAGGAATTAATAAAACGACGTTTAAGAGTCAACAAGATGCTTTGGATATTATGAAAGAAAAATTAAAAGATAATCAAGAATTGTTTGAAGGGTATGAAGGCGAAAAAAATATTTTTTCTCCATCTTTTATTGTTACTTTAACAGATTTGAGTTTAGCTACAGAAATAGAAGCTAAAATTGGGGCAATGGAAAATGTGAAAAAAATAACAAGCAACAATGATACCATTAATACATTGATGAAAATAGCAAATGGAATAAGAATTGCAATTGGAATTATTTCCATTTTGTTGCTAATTATTTCTATTACGATTATAGCTAACACCATTCGACTTACCGTTCATGCAAGAAGAAAAGAAATTTCAATTATGAAATATGTCGGGGCGACCAATCGATTTATTCGCTGGCCATTCATGATTGAAGGTGTGATTATTGGAATGATGGCAGCGATTGTGACATTGTTGATGGTTGGAGCAATGTATGATTTTGTCATTCAAAAGATTGAACAATCCAATATATTGCAGACTATGGGGGTTACTTTATTACAGTTTCCAGAAATTGTGAATTTAGTGGCAATTGTGTATGTTATTTTGGGCATAGGAGTTGGCGTTATTGGTAGTTCAATATCAATGAAAAAATATTTGGAGGTTTAAGCAATTAATGAAAAAATTGATTAACGTTCATTTGAGTATTTTAGTGATATTCTTGCTTATAGCAACGCAAGTTTTTGCAGAAGAAATAATAGAAAAAGAGAGCCGTGTCAATGAATTAGAAGAACAAAAACAAGAATTAGAAGCACAAACAGAAGGATACCATGCAAAACTAGAATTTATTAATGAAGAACTTTCTACAACTATTGTAGAAATATCTGAGTTAACACAAAGCATCTGTGATAAGCAAACCGAAATCGCTGAATTTACTGCTAAATCAGAGCAACTAGAAGAAAAAATAAAAACAACAGAAACCGAATTAAGTACAATTACAGAAGATTATGAATCGCAGAAAGAATTATTGGAAAAAAGATTGGTGGCTATGTATGAAATGGGAGATACTTCTTATTTGGATTTATTACTAAGTTCAAAGGGAATTTCGGATTTCTTATCCAATTGTTATTATATTTCAGAAATTGCAACAACAGATGCAGAATTATTGGATACAATGGGAGAGCAAAAAGAAGAAATAGAAAATTTAATGGCGGTATTACAGCAAAGTGAAGAAGAATTAGAAATTGCAAAATCGAATTCGGAAAAGGCAAGTATTGCTATTTCAAATATGGTGATTATTAAAAATCAACGAGTGCAACAGTTGAATGAAGAAGAAATTGTTTTACAACAACAGGTGGAAGAATATCAATCCCAGATACAACAGGTAGAATCAGAAATTCGTTTGTTATCTTTGGCAAGCAATGATGCTGAATATGTGGGCGGAAATTTTTGTTGGCCAGTTCCAGGTTATACAAGAGTTAGTTCACCATTTGGCATGAGAACTCACCCGATAACTGGTGTGTATAAACTTCATACGGGAACGGATATTAGTAGTCCAATGGGTGCTACTTTTGTAGCAGCAAATGATGGCATGATTGTAAAAGCAGGATTTAATACAGCGTACGGGAATATGGTAATTGTTGACCATGGAGGTGGAATTTCTACTTTGTATGCGCATGGGTCTGAAATTTTGGTAGAAGTTCGGACAAACAGTAACAAAAGGAACGCCTGTTTTAAAGGTTGGTTCGACAGGTTATTCCACAGGACCACATGCGCATTTTGAAATCCGTGTGGATGGTCAATATGTAAATCCATTGGAACATTTACCACAAATAGAAAATCAATCAGAAAATAATCGTCAAACTGTTGAATTAGACGTAAGAGAAGAAGAGGAAGAAAAGAGGGGAAAAAATGAAAATTAATATTTTGCAAAAAATTGAATATATTACTAGTATTGTTTTAATGATTATACTAATTTCGAATGGAATGATTGTATATGCTAGTCAGAAAACGGATTTACAAAAAAATCAAAGTAGTATTGATAAACAAATCGAAGAAACCAATTCAGAGATTGCTGGAGTGAAAAGTCAGATGAGTGATGCGTTAAATCAGATTAGTAAGTATAATTCGCAAATTGGAACATATGAAAGCGAAATTGGTGAATTAGAATCGCAAATTTCGACTTTGCAAAAGCAAATTACAGAAAAAGAAACCAATATTCAGGAGCAAGAACAAAAATATGAAGAGCAACAGGAATTGTTAAATAAAAGATTGGTGGCTATGTATGAAAGTGGTACGACTTCTTATTTGGATATGCTATTGAGTTCAGATGGTTTGGCTGATTTTATTTCAAAGTACTATTTAATAGAACAATTAGCTGAATATGACACAGAATTATTGGAAAGTATTGAAGCAACTAAAGTTCAGATTGAAAACGAAAAAAATACATTGGAGACCTCTAAAACGCAAATTCAAACGTCAAAAACACAAGCAGAAGCAAAGCGTAATTCTTTGTCTGTGTTAGTTAATGAAAAAAATTCTTTGGTGGGCAACTTATCAGAGGAAGAAAAGGCATTGCAATCACAATTGGAAGAATTTGAACAAGATAAAAAAGAAATTCAAAGACAATTGGCGGCTATTGCAGCACAAGAAGAAGCGGCAAGAAAAGCAGCAGAAGCTAAAAAGAATAATTCAAAAGGAAATTCTCAGGCAACAACTCCTTCAGAACCAAGCAAAGCCGGGTTTATTAGTCCATTGTCAGGAAGAACAAGAAATGATATTAC
The DNA here is from genome assembly GCA_948976265.1 of uncultured Clostridia bacterium. GTDB lineage: Bacteria > Bacillota > Clostridia > TANB77 > CAG-508 > Scatovivens. Next base: position 6,356 of record CARFUA010000008.1, on the reverse strand, counting down.
AACAGGATATTATGGATATTCAGGACATACGGGAATTGATTTTGCAAGAAATTCAAAAGGTCCTGTAGATGGAGCGCCAGTGTTAGCAGCCAAAGGAGGGAAAGTCATTACTTCAACTGCTTTAAAACGTGCAGATGGTAGTTATAAAAGTTATGGAGAGTACATAGTAATTAGTCATGGGGATGGAACGATGACATTATATGCTCACATGAAAAAAAGAAATGTAGGTCCAGGTGCGCAAGTTAGCCAAGGGCAAGTGATTGGTCATGTGGGTTCAACAGGAAATTCAACAGGTCCTCATTTACATTTTGAAGTATGGTTAAATGGAAAAAGGGTAAATCCAACACAATATATACCATAGATTAGAAAGGAAGAAACATGGAATCAGATGAAAAAAAACAATTATTTTATAAATTTACTTTAGCAAGTGTATTTATTATATGTGTTACAGCGATAATTACATTTTATGCGACATTTCAGCATTTTGGAACGAAATCACTAATTACAACAGGCGAAGTAAGTGAAGACGCCAATGAAAATATTAAAACAATAGCGGGTAATTTAAAAGATTTTAGAAAAATGGTGGATGAATATTATATTGGCGATATTGATGAACAAAAAATGGTAGATGAAACCATTAAGGGATACATTAATGGTTTAGATGACGAATATTCAGAATATATGACTGCTGAGGAATGGGAAGAGTATCAAATTAATGCTTTAGGAAATTATGTAGGAATTGGTGTTTATATGACACAAGATGTAAATGGAAATGTTGTGATTATTGAACCAATTGAAGAATCGCCAGCAGAAGCGGTTGGATTAAAGGCAGGTGATATTATTGTAGAAGTTAATGGCGAGAGTGTGGTTGGATTAGATACTGCCAAAGTTTCTTCCAAAATTAAAGGAGAAGAAGGAACTCTAGTAAATTTGAAAGTAGCAAGAGATAACCAATATGTGACGCTGGATGTAGAGCGAAAGGCGATTAAAGTGTATCATGTAAAAAAAGAAATGTTGGAAAATAATATTGGATATATTAAATTATCAACCTTTGATGAAGGGTGTAGCAATGAGTTCAGGACTGCGTTTGAGGAACTTCAGACACAAGGCGTACAAAAATTAATCATTGATTTAAGAGATAATACAGGCGGATTAGTAGATGAAGCGTTAAATATTGCTGATATGATTGTACCAAAAGATAAAGCAATTTTGATAACGAAAGATGCCAAAGGAAATAAAGAAACTACCTATACACAGCAAGAAAAAATTATTGATATGAATATCGTTGTTCTTGTGAATGAATATTCTGCAAGTGCATCAGAAATATTGGTAGGTTGTCTAAAAGACAACGGAGAAGCAACGATTGTGGGGACTAAGACGTATGGAAAAGGCGTGATTCAGAATGTATTTTCTCTTTCAGATGGTAGTGTTTTAAAGCTAACAACAGCGGAATATTTCACACCGAATGAAACTAAGATTAATAAAGAAGGAATTATGCCAGATTATGAAGTGAAATTGGTGGAAGAGCCAGAAGGTCAAGAAGAAATTGATGAACAGTTAAATAAGGCGTTAGAACTTTTGAATGCATAGAGGAAATAAAAATATTTTTTTACTATTGACAATAAAGAGTAAAATGTGTTAAAATAATAATTGTTAATATATGAGATATAGCAAATTTACTGAAACTGTTTGCACAAAAATATAACAGTTTCAGTATGGGATTGCTATATTAATAAAAAATTAAATATGCGGATGTGGCGAAACTGGCAGACGCGCTGGTCTTAGGAACCAGTGTCTTTGACGTGGGGGTTCGATTCCTCTCATCCGCACCAATGACGTATCTGTTCGAATTAAATTGAAATGAATAAAAAGGAGGAACTTAAGATGAAGAAACAAAGTGGTATCACATTAATAGCATTAATTGTGACAATTATTGTTTTATTAATTTTGGCAGCAGTATCATTAAGATTAGTGGCAGGAGAGCAGGGAATTTTAGCAAGAGCAGAAGGAGCTGTCCAGAAAAATGAGTTAGGAGCAGCAAAAGAACAAGCAGAATTAGTGGTGGCAGATTATGCCATGCAATATTTAGAGGAGAAATATGAGCAAGGCAATAGTGTACCAGATACTGCAGGAGCATACTTAGCAGAAGTTTTTGAAGCACCAATAAAAGCAGGCGATTATTATTTAAAAGCGAAGGAAGGGAAGTTATATATTTATAAAGAAGTTGGATGTGTAAATGAAATCACACATGGAACGATTAAATCTGATGGAACGATTGAATGGACAGATTCAGCAGTAGTCAATCCACCAGATAATAGTGTTCCAGCAACAGGAATCACTTTATCAGAAACAGCAGCAACCAGAGAAAAAGGATGGAATCTTACGTTAGCAGCTACACCAACACCAGCAGACACAACAGATGAAATAATATGGAGTACTTCAAATTCAGCAGTTGCAACAGTACTCAATGGAGTTGTTACAACAGTAGGTGCAGGTGAAGCGACAATTACAGCAACTTGTGGAGGTGTAACCGCAGATTGTATGGTAACAGTTGAGGATAATTTTAGTGTGTTTGATTATACTTTTTCAAAGACATATCAAGCTAATGGAGTGGACTTACATTTTAATAATCTAACAACTGATAATCCTACTATTGGAATATGGGCTGGAGTTTCTTTTAGTCAAAAAAATAGATATCCAGTTGGAATAACATGGCCACCAGAACATTATATGAGCCAATCTTTTGACGCAGAACGAATATATACTACAATGAGTAGCTTTTTAAATGATGCAAAAGAATTAGGTGGCTTCTATATAGGTGTGACATTAGGGAGCGGAAGTGCATTAAAGTATGGACCACCGAAGAAATTTGTAAAATGTACATTTTCTGATTCAGGACTAACAATCAATTCAGTGGATACAATTTCAGAAAATATTTAAATACTTAAAAATTTTATAATTATGATATATTCGATTTATGTCAAAAATGATATTATAAAATGATTTCAGGAACATTGACAAAAGGAATTTGTTTTGATATAATTGAAAAAAAGGGGGAGAAAAGATCAATAACGATAAGTATAACAGGATTTTTCTTGGTTTTAGCATTGATTGCTATTATCGTAATGGGCTATTTCATGTTTCGAATAGCAACTGAAAAAGCACAAGCAGAAGCAAAAGTGGAAACTTTAAATAGTGAAGTGAATGATTTAGAAGGAGCAATGAGTAATTTACAAGGGAAAATAGACAATATTGTTAATACACTTAATACCAATGAAACAACGAATTCATCAACACAAAATACAACAACTTCGTCGAATCAATCACCAGCCTTATCGGAGCAACAGCAAAAAGAATTATTTAACAAGATAACTGCTAAAAAGGCATTATTACAAGAAATGGTGTTAGATAAAGATTTTAAGGCGACACATTTTACGGATGACGAAATATTAAAATTATTGCCAATATTAGACGATTCTAACTATTTTACGGTTTCTAACACAAATGAAGGAGATTTTGCAAAAGCAACAATTCAGGATATTCAATCACTATCTCAAAAATATTTTGGAAAAAATATAGATGTTAATAAAACATCTGGAAAAGTTGACCAGAATACACTTTCAGTTGAAATTGCTTCAGGCTATGGAATAGTAAAGTATGAATTGGTGTCAGTATCTAGCAAAAGCAATGGAGAATATTCTGTAAAATTTAATTATATAGAAGAAAAAACAGCGACTTATATTTTAACTGTAAAATATGAGAAGGGGAATATTGTTTATGTTTCTCTAGAAAAATAAGGAGAAGAATGAAAAAGAAAAAGAATAATTTTTTGCTAATAGCCATGATAATAATAATTATTATAATGGGATGTATAATTTATAAAATGATGAATGAGAAGAATGTAGCAGAAGAAAAAATAAATACTTTAAATCAACAAGTTAGTAAACTAGAGGGCATCATGGATAATTTGCAAGGGCAAATGAATACTATGGCAAATACTTCGAAAACTACCAATGAAATTGCTGCTAATACGCCAAAAAATACAAAAGATATAAAATTAGAAGGAATTTTCGAAAATCTAACAAATCCAGAAGTGCAAACGTATGCTTTTGAAGGAAATTCTGTAACATATCAATCGCTTGCAACAGCAAAAGGAACGTATGAAATAATAGGCAATAAAATCAAAATAAACTATACAGAAGCCTATACGCCAGAAGGAACTAAAGCAGACAGCTTTCCAAATGGACAAAAAGAAGAGTTAGAAATTGTTAGTAGTAATAAAATAGTCAATAAAAATGCAGCTTTTGAAAAATAAAAGCCTCCCCCATTAGCGAGTCTGTTTTTGCTGATGGGGGAAAATGAAATTTTTCTATAAATTTAAAAAAAATTTAAAAAAACTCTTGACAAATGAAAATGAATAAATTATAATATATCTTGTCGTTAGGAAATAAATTTCATATGCAGGTGTAGTTCAATGGTAGAATTCCAGCCTTCCAAGCTGGCTATGCGGGTTCGATTCCCGCTACCTGCTCCATTAGAGAAGTCATTGTATTAGAAAAGGGTCTAGTATGATGGCTTTTTAGTTATGTTTTTTTGTAAAAACTTGACAATTTTATGTAAATGTGGTATAATATAATTAACAATAAATTATTTGTTTTCTTTCTAAGCTCTATCAAGAAAACATGTGACAACAATTAAGGAGGAAAAGATTATGGCAAACATCATTATTACTGCAACAAACATGTCTGAACTGATACAGAATGCTTTTAGGGACTGCCTTTTTAAAGAAGGCGAGGACACTGCCAACCTTGTAAAAGTGGAAGGCATTACAAGTATGTTTGGACTACACCCTAAAAGACTCGAGGAAAAGCGTGAACTTGTGACTGCTCTGCTCGCTGAATTGCCAGAGGAATTTAAAGAAGGATACACTTTCCTGAATTTCTGTACAACCAAGGATGGTAAGCAATGGACTGGTGAACACAGAGTGTGTGAGCAGTTGATTGTTATGGCAATTGGATTGGAGCTTATGGAATACTGTATGCCAAGAGAAATGTGGGCTGTTCTGCCTGGTGGCGTTCCATATCTTATTGTTAAATAATGGTATGTCAAAAATAAGAATTTATTCTTTCCACTTCGTAAGAGGTGGTTTTTTTTGGGAAAGAATTTTAAGGTAAAATATAAAACTAATAATCAGAAAGAGATAGTTTCGATGTTTTTGCTCTTATTTAGCTTATTTTAGTACATAACTAACAAGTTACTTATTATTTATTTAGTAAAGTAAAAATAGCAGCAATTAACCAAGATATATGTAACACAATATCTTTCTATACTGTAGGAAGTACCAAGCCCAAAAACTTCTTCACTACCACTCAAAATTATAGAATGCTATTTGTGATGCATACAAAATGCATATGGGTTAAATTCCGCATGATAAGAGAAATAATAGAGAGTTTAAGTCAAAGTTACCTAAAAATTTGAGAAAAATACCTTGTAAATGCGTTGTAGTTCTAGTAGTATAGAATTCTTTAAAGCAAAATAGCAAACTTGTGATGACCTACAACCGAATTACCTGCTCCATTAGGGAAGTCATTGTATTAGAAAGAGGTCTAGTATGATGGCTTTTTTTGTTGTGTTTTTTTGTAAAAAGTTGACAATTTTATGTGAATTTGGTATAATATTATTGTCAATATTAAAATTGGAAAAGAGGTCAATTGAAAGGAGAATGCATATGACAGCAAAAGAAAGATTGGATAACAAATTCAAAGAGGTACTGGAAAAACGGGATGAATTAGCGGACAGAATGGAAGTGCAAGAAGAGACTTTGTGTGCTGCTGAGAGGGTCATGGATATTTTTGGATGTAACTTTGTTGATGGAATGAAGGTTCAAGAAATCAAAATGGATAACCCATCGGTTGACAGGTTTGTTTTTCGCGTGAAAGCAGCTGACGGAAGGTTTTATAGTGAACACAAGTGTTTTTCGGAAGACTTGAAAAAAGCATTGAAACTGGCCGAATATTCTGTTGATGAAGTTATCAAGGATTGGATGTTAGAAATACTTGATGAGTATTTTGAAATTTCAGAAGATACAGGAACTGTAATAAGGATTTAAAAAGAATTTTAAATTGACCGAAATCCTCCACGATGCAAGTGTTTTGCGTTGTGGGGGGATTTCTAATTTGATAAGTAATAATTAATCCAAATATAGATAATCAATCCTATGGGGAGTAATTACTCATTTCTACCCTCAAAATGATAAGATGCATTCATGATGCATTTAAAATGCATTACAGATTTATTCCGTATGATACGAGAAATAATTAGGGTTTTAAGTCAAAATTACCTAAAAATTTAAGAAA
>CARFUA010000007.1:76696-97182 GCA_948976265.1 uncultured Clostridia bacterium | reverse complement strand
CAAACGTCACCGTATAACTATTCAACTGCCATAATGCGTATAACGTCACTTTTGTGACTGTTCTGAAAGGAGAGGAAAATGAATGAAAATAGTAAAAAAATTTTTGTGAACGTTGTGTGTAAATTGTATTTTATCTGTAAAAAACTTTGACAAAATCGTTTCGTGTGATATAATAAGCCTATATTTTGAAAAATTATGTTATGGAGGAAAAAAAGATGAAAAAGATATTGATAACTGGTGCAAATGGAATGCTTGCCAATTCAGTAAAAGAAAGATTATCTAATTACGAGTTAACTTGTACAGATGTGGCAGATTTAGATATCACAGATGAAAAAGCGGTTTTAGAATTTGTTCGTCAGTTAAAACCAGATTATATCGTAAATTGTGCGGCTTATACAGCAGTTGATAAAGCAGAAGAAGCTGGAGAAATTGTGAAGAGAATTAATAGTGACGGACCAGGCAATTTAGCCAAAGCAGCCAAGGCAGTAGATGCTACATTAGTTCATATTAGTACAGATTATGTTTTTGATGGCGATTTAGATGTTCAAAATGCTTATAAAGAAGAAAATCAAACAGGGCCGGTTACTGTATATGGTATCACGAAATTGCAAGGAGAAGAACAAGTAAAAGCAAATGCAGATAAATATTACATTTTCAGAACAGCTTGGTTATATGGAGAAGGAAATAATTTTGTAAGAACGATGCTTAAACTAGGCGAATCAAGAGAAGAAATTAGCGTGGTTGATGACCAACATGGAAGTCCGACTTATGCGGAAGATTTAGCCAATATCATAGGACAAGCAATTGAAAAGGAAATTCCATATGGGGTTTATCATTCAACAAACGAAGGATTTACCACTTGGTATGACTTTACAAAAGCAATTTTTGAGTATGCAAAGGTTGATTGCAAAGTTAATCCAGTTTCCACAGAAAAATATATTGAAATGATGAATATTGTACAAGCCAAACGTCCTAAAAATTCTCAATTGTCCAAAGAAAAATTAGCCAAAGTTGGAATTCAAGTGCCAGCTTGGGAAGATGCTTTGAAAAGATATTTAGTAAAAGAAGGAAAAATGTAAAAAGGGGGTGTATCCATGAAAAATAGAAAGGGAATTATTTTAGCAGGAGGAAGTGGAACGAGATTATATCCACTTACCCTTGCGATTTCAAAACAAATTATGCCAGTATATGATAAACCAATGATTTATTATCCTTTGTCGGTTTTAATGCAAGCCAATATTCGAGAAGTTTTGATTATTTCAACGCCACGCGATGTGACTATTTTCCAAGAATTATTAGGCGATGGTTCAAAATGGGGCATGCATTTTGAATATAAGGTGCAAGAAAAGCCAAATGGACTAGCAGAAGCGTTTATTATTGGAGAAGATTTTATTGGAAATGATAATGTAGCGATGATTTTGGGAGATAATATGTTTTATGGCGAACATTTTGCTGAAAAATTAAAAGCAGCAACTGAAAGAGAAGACGAAGCAACCATTTTTGGTTATTATGTAAAAGACCCAAAAGCGTATGGTGTGGTAGAAATTGATAAAAATGGAAAAGCGGTATCCATTGAGGAAAAACCAGAAATGCCAAAATCAAATTACGCAGTTCCAGGATTATATTTTTATACAAATGATGTTGTAGAAGTTGCAAAGAGTGTAAAACCATCTGCAAGAGGAGAATTGGAAATTACTTCAGTGAATGAAGAATATATGAAACGTGGAAAATTAAAAGTAGAAAAATTAGGACGTGGTATGACATGGTTTGATACTGGTACACATGATGCGTTATTAGAAACGGCAAGTTTTGTACAAACGATTCAAAAAAGACAAGGACTTCAAATTAGTTGTCCAGAAGAAATTGCGTATACGAAAGGTTGGATTGATGCCAATCAATTAGCAGAATTGGCAAAGCAGTTTATGAAAACTGAGTATGGAAAATATTTGAAGGATTTGGCGGAAAATCGATTTGGAGAGGAATAAGAGACAGTAGGAGTTAGTCAAAATAGTAAATTTTAAGAGGTGGAAAAATGGGAAAATTTAAAAGAATAGATACTTCAATAGAAGGCGTTTATATCATAGAGCCAACAGTTTTTGGAGACAACAGAGGTTATTTCATGGAAACTTATAGTAAACCAGATTTTGAGGAAATTGGGATTACTAATGAATTTGTGCAGGATAATCAATCTAAATCGAAAAAAGGTGTTTTGCGTGGACTTCATTTTCAAAAAGAGAACACACAAGCCAAATTGGTGCGTTGCATTAGAGGAGAAGTATTTGATGTAGCGGTCGATTTGAGGCCAGGAAGCAAAACGTATGGAAAATGGGAAGGCGTTATTATTTCAGAAGAAAATAAAAAAATGTTTATGATTCCAAGAGGATTTGCACATGGATTTTTAGTTTTATCAGAGGAAGCAGAATTTAGTTATAAATGTGATGATATTTATAATGGAACAGCAGAAGGTGGTTTGAAATGGGATGACCCAGAAATCGGAATTGTCTGGCCTAGTGTTCCAGGAATGACGAAAGAAGAATATTTAACTTCTGAAAAAGATGCATTATGGCCAAGTTTGAAAGAATTAAAAGATACAGAGTTGTTTCAGAATTTGAAATAAGGAGAAGAGCTAAAAATGATTGACTTAATTAAGGCTAAACAATATTTTAAAGAATACAGTTTGAAATTTGATTTAGAAGAGCCAAGAATTGCGTTAAAAGTAGTTCATATGTATCATGTAGCTGAAGAGGCAAGAAGAATTGCGAAATCTCTGAATTTGTCAGAAGAAGAACAAGATTTAGCAGAGCTAATTGGCTTACTTCATGATATTGGCCGATTTGAACAATGGAAATGGTATGGCACGTATTCGGATAAATTGAGCATTGACCATGGACAAAAAAGTGTAGAAGTCTTGTTTGGTGATAAGGAAATTCGAAATTTTGTGGAAGACGAAAAATATGATACGATTCTTTATAAGGCAATCAATAACCATAATAAATGGGAAATTGAAAAAGGTTTATCTGAGGAGGAAATGCTGTATTGTAAAATCGTCCGAGATGCGGATAATTTGGATATTTTTAGGGTATGCCTAGAAAGTAAGCCAGAAGAATATACCCATTTTGGAAGCCAAAATGTATCCCAAGAAATTTTGAGTCCAGCGTTTTTTGAAGATTTCAAAAAAGAAGAAGTCATGTTGTATTCGAAAGCGAAAACCGATATGGATATTATGGTTGCAATTATTGCACATATTTATACTATTACTTTTCGTGAAACACTAAAAATTATTAAGGAAAAAGATTATATTAGAAAGTTTGTCAGAAAAATTAATGCACAAGATGAAAAGACGAATGAGAGAATGGATAAAATTGCAGAGATTGCAATGAAATATGTAGATAGAAAAATAGGGTAAAGGAGAAAATTATGAAAAATATTATGATAACGGGAGCTGCAGGCTTCATTGGTGCGAATTTTGCAGAATTAATGGTGAAAAAATACGAAGGGAAATACAATTTTATTATTTTCGATAAACTAACATATGCTGGAAATATCGAAAATTTAAACAATATTAAAGATAAAGTCACATTTGTGCAAGGTGATATTTGTGATTTTGACAAAGTGATGGAAACATACAAAAAATATGAGATAGATAGTGTTGTACATTTTGCTGCGGAATCTCACGTAGACAACAGCATCAAAAATCCATTTATTTTTACAGAAACGAATGTGATTGGAACCCACACTTTGTTAGAAGCAGCAAAGCAATTTTGGGGAGAAGGAAGTCAAAATCGTTTTGTGCATGTTTCAACCGATGAAGTTTATGGGACTTTGGGTGAGGAAGGATATTTTACGGAAACTTCTCCAATTCAGCCAAACAGTCCGTATTCTGCTTCAAAAGCATCCTCTGATTTGATTGCTTTAGCCTATGCAGAAACCTTTAAAATGAATGTTTGTGTGACAAATTGTTCGAACAATTATGGTCCATATCAACATCATGAAAAATTGATTCCGCATATGATTAGTTTAGCGTTAAAAGATGAAAAATTGCCTGTTTATGGCGAAGGATTAAATATTCGAGATTGGCTTTTTGTGGAAGACCACTGTGAGGCAATTGATTTGGTTTTACACGAAGGCAAAAAAGGAGAAAGATATAATATCGGTGGACATAATGAAAAACGTAATATTGAAATAGTCAAATTAATTTTACAAAGATTAGGCAAATCAGAAGATTTGATTTCTTTTGTGGAAGACAGAAAAGGTCATGATTATCGTTATGCCATCGACCCAACGAAAATTCATAACGAATTAGGTTGGCTTCCTAAAACAAAATTTGAAGATGGTATTGTGAAGACAATTGATTGGTATTTGGAGCATGAAGAATATTTGATGAAATAGAATATAAGCTTGGAGGAAACTATGAAATTAAATTTCGATTTCTATTCTGCAGAAAGAGAAGAAAAAATAACAGAAAATGAAAAACTTCAAATTGAGAAATACATTGCGGATTTGTATCAAGGTTTGATAACAGAAAATATGCCATTTGAGGAATTTAAAAGGGTTACTGAAATAAATGGAAATATTTTGAATTGGTATGATTTTAAAGAAAATGCTGAAATACTTGATTTGAATCCTGATTTGGGGCAGCGAGTAGGCGAAATATTAAAAAAAGCCAAGAATATAACAATGATTTCTAATCAAAGAACAAAAGCGAGTTTTATTCAGAAGAGATATTTGCAAAATAACAATTTGGAGATTTTTATTGGTTATTTTGAAGAGGTTCGATTAGAAAGAAAATTTGATTATGTTACAATAATTGGTGTTTCAAATTTGGAAGAGTTGAAGAAAAAAATAGATTATGCAAAATTACATTTGAAGCAAGATGGAAAAATTTTGGTGGCATTTGATAATAAATTTGGGATGCGCTATTGGGCAGGAATCAAAGATGGAATTCCAAATCAATATGACACAATTACAGGAAAGATTGACCAATTGACACTTCATGGGGCAGAGCAACTTTTGAAAAAATTAGGCTTACATTATAAAGTGTATTATCCGTTACCAAATTATCGTTTGACAAATGTTATTTTTTCCGAGGAGTATTTACCAGATGCAGAAAGCATTATGAATCGAGATTTGATTTGTTTTGATGAAGAAGAATTTTGCGAGTTTAGTCCACGTTTGACGTATATTGAATTATTAAAGGAGAATAAGAACTATTTTAAATTATTTGCGAATTCCTATTTTATGGAAATTGGTTATGAAGAAGTTCAGAATGAAATTCGATATGCGAATTTTGAGATTTATCGAAAACAGAAATATAACATCAAAACAATTATGAAAAAAGATTTTATCTATAAAAGGGCAAATTGTGAAATGGCAAAATCTCATATAGAAAGAATTGGGAGAAATGTTGAGATATTAAACAAAAATCATATCAAGACATTGGATTGCTATGAAAATCATGAAATTATGAGTAAATATGCCAAAAATGGAATATCGTTAGATCAGTTTTTAGTAGACACATTTCAAGCAGAAGGAAAACAAAAAACACTTGCTTTGATTGAAAAATTCAAAAAAGAAGTATTTGACCAATTTGAAATTATTGATAAACCAGAATTTACTATTCTTGATAAGTATAAAATACAAGATCCAGAAGCAATTGAACAATTGCATTTTATCAAAGATGGCTTAATTGATTTGCGTGGTCAGAATTGTTTTGTGATAGATGGTGAATTTTATTTATATGATCAAGAATGGTATGAAGAAAATATACCCATTGAGTTTTTGATGTATCGATTTATTTTTTATAATAGTGAATTAGATGCGTTTATTCCAAAAGAAGAATTATATCAGATGTTTCAAATAACGCAATATGTAGATGTTTTTAGAGAGCTTGATGTAGCGCAATTTAATCAAATACAAGATGATTATGTGATGAACTTATATGTTACTTCAATCGAAAAAATTGGCAGAAAAAATAAGGAGTTTGTGCAATTAAAACAAGAGGTATTAAATTTCAAACAAGAAGCTCTAAAGGATAAGCAAACAGTTGTGAATTTACAACAAAATATAATGCAGCTAAATGAACAAATGAAACAGTACAATAATTTACAGCAAACTTTAGAAACCGAACGAGAAAATTTATTACAAGTGAAGGAAAATCAAGAAGCAGAATTATGCCAATTGAATCAGCAGTTAGCTGTTTGTCATGGAACGATTGAGGAATATGTACGACAATTAAATATTATACAAAAATCTAAATCTTGGAAGATTACAAAGCCTCTTCGATATCTTGCTTGGGTTTTGAATGTAAAAAATAAAATTAAATTAGTGGATCGTTTAATGCCACCAGGAAGTGGTATGCGTTATCGTTACGAAAAAAGAAGACATCGTCGTATCTTAAATCAAACAACCCAAATGTTTTCTGAATATACTGACAAAGAAACGGCACGAAATTGGGCTAATTTGTTGGAAAAAGTAAATGATGAGAGACTTAAAATGACCGTCCAAACACCGTATGATGCTTGGATTAAGAATAATGAACCTACCCAAGAAGAATTAGAAAAACAAAGAAAACATTGTTTTAAAGTGCAACCTAAAATTAGTATCATTGTCCCTTTGTATAATACTTCAACGGAATTTTTTAGGGAATTATTGTTTTTTATGAACCAACAAACTTATTCAAATTGGGAATTATGTTTGGCAGATGGCAGTCCAGAACCATTGATAGAAATTCAAAAAATGATTAAAAAAGATACCAGAATTAAATATTCTGCTATTGCAGAGAATAAAGGAATTTCTGGCAATACTAACGAAGCTTTAAAATTGGCAACAGGAGATTATATTGGGCTTTTAGACCATGATGATTTTTTAGCGATGAATTGTTTGTATGAAGTAGTAAAGTGTATTCAAGAAAATCCAGAAGTAGAATTCATTTATACAGATGAGGATAAAACGCCAGGTATCGGTGAGAAACGATATGACGCACATTTCAAGGCGGATTTTGCACCAGATACTTTACGAAGTCAAAATTATATTTGCCATTTTAGCGTGTTCAAAAAAGAAGTGATGGACAAACTGGGCGGATTTAGAAGCGAGTATGATGGGGCACAGGATTACGATATTTTCTTGAGAATGTCTGAAATTGTGGAGGAAAAAAATATAAAACATATTCCTAAAATACTATATCATTGGAGAGCACATCCAGCATCAACAGCTACTGCGGCACAGGGAAGTGATGCGAAACCATGGGCTTTTGAAGCAGGCAGAAGAGCAATTGAGGAGCATGTAAAAAGATTAGGATTGAAAGGAAAAGTATCAGATGGTGTGGCATTAGGAACGTATCAAGTTGAATACGAAGTGGAAGGAAATCCTAAAGTATCCATTTTAATTCCGAATAAGGATGCAAAATCCATTCTTGAAAGATGTATTCAAGCGATTTTGGAAAAGTCAACCTATCAAAATTATGAAATAATAATTATTGAAAATAATAGTGAAGAAGAGGAAACGTTTCGTTATTATGAGGAGTTAAAAAAATATCCTCAAATAAAACTTATAAAGTATCTGGAAAAGGGATTTAATTATTCTAAAATTATTAATTTTGGTGTAAAACAGTCGGATGGGGATTTTATCGTGCAGTTAAATAGTGATACGGAAGTGATTACACCAGATTGGTTAGAACTAATGATAGGATATTGCCAGCACAAGAAAATTGGTGCAGTAGGTGCGAAACTATATTATTTAGATGAAACAATACAACATGCAGGAATTTTACAAGGATATTTAAATATTATGGGACATTTTTATAAAGGAGCAGCCAAAAATGATTTTGGTTATTATGCCAAAACAGTTATGATTCAAGATATTTCTGCTGTGACAGGCGCTTGTTTGATGACAAGAAGAGAAATTTATGAAGAAGTCGATTATATGAATGAATCTTTGGCGGTTGCTTTTAATGATATGGATTTTTGCTTAAAAATCAGAAAGTTAGGTTATTCTATTATTTATAATCCATACGTAGAATTGTGGCATTATGAATCAAAAACCAGAGGGTTAGAAGATACGCCAGAAAAAATCAGTCGTTTTAATCAAGAAATGAAGCATTTTCGAGCCATTTGGCAGGAAGTATTAAAAGTAGGCGATCCATATTATAATATTAATTTACGCTTGGATACGCTATATTGTGAAATCAGGACTGAAAAAATCAATGAAAATGAAAGGTTATGAAGATGAAGGAAGACACTGAAAAATATGAAAAAGAACTTGAATTCAAACAAGGCATGCTAGACAGCAAGGAAATGATGAACAGTTTACTTTCAAAAGAATTAAATGAAGTTAGAAATGCTTGCCATCAAGCGAATAATACTTGTTCAAGATTACAAAATGAGTTGGAAGCTAAAAAGCAAGAAGTTGTAAATTTGTATGCTAGTGAGCAATATCGAAAAGGGGAAATGGTTTTAAAAAGAGAAAGAAGATTTTATCCAGTGACGATTACAATTCGTGGGGTAAAAAAAGTTTTTAGACCATTGAAAAAAGGAATTTTTTCGATGATTCGCAAAGGTGGCAAAAAGATATATGAAATGTATCCGATTAAAAAGCATAAACGAAAACTGAAAAATAAAGTGTTATATTCTAGAAAGTTAGCAAAAATTTTAGGAATAAAAACTTTTGAAGAATATTCCAAAGAGGAAAATGCAGACAGGATTTTGTTAGAAGACGGAACAGAATTAAGAAATGTAAAAGTTCAAGTGAGTTTAGAAAAATCCATTGCAATTCATTTGCATTTATATTATCTTGATTTATTAGAAGAATTTTATCAGTATTTTTCTAACATACCATACGAATTTGATTTATATGTTTCAATATGTGATGAAAGTGCTGTCAAAAGAGTAACAGAGAAATTCCAGAAAATCATCAATGTAAATTATGTAAAAGTTGTTGTGACGCCAAATAGTGGTCGTGATTTTGGACCAATGTTTGTTCAGTTTAGGGAAGAATTGAAAAAATACGATTATATAATGCATGTTCACACAAAAAAATCATTAAGAATGGGCGAAGAGCAAACGGAGTGGCGCCATTTTATGTTAGACCATTTACTAGGTTCAACTGAACGAATTATGAAATGTTTTTATTTGATGGAACAAATGAATATGGGAATGGTTTATGTAGATAGCTTTCCAGGACCATGTCCTTATTGGATTCATACTTGGCTAGACGAAGCACCATTGGCGCGTGATATTTTAAATCGAATGGGAATTAAATTCCAAGATGAAATGTTACAATTTCCAGCAGGAAGTATGTTTTGGGCGAAAAAAGATGCACTAAAACAATTGTTTGATTTGCAATTAACTTGGGAAGATTTTGGAACAGAAGAAGGAAAAAATGAAGGAACATTACCATATGTATTTGAAAGAATCACAGGAAAAGTTGCCAAACATAATGGGTACGATTTGGCTATTTACAATGTTGGTGAAAAGCGCTATCGAAAAAATAAAGGCGAGCAATTATTAAGCGAATATTATGCTTGGAACAAAGAACGTGTTTTTGAAAATCTGAAAAATTATGATAGAATTACTTTTGATATTTTTGACACTTTAATCACAAGAAAAGTTTACCAACCAAGTGACAGTTTTAAAATTATAGCTAATAAAATAAAAAAGAAATCGATTGAATTAGACAATTATTGTGAATTAAGAAAAGAAGCAGAATTAATGGTACGAAAAAAGAAGAACTTCCAAGGAGATTGTAATATTCATGAAATCTATGAAGAATTTCAACAACTGACCAACCTTTCCAACCAAGATGTTCAATGGATAAAAGAAACTGAAATTCAGACAGAAATTGATTTAGCTATTCCACGTTATGAGATGTTAGAATTGTATTATCAATTATTGGAACAGGGGAAGGAAATTATTTTGATTAGTGACATGTATTTTACGAGAGAAATCTTAGAAAAGATTTTAAGCAAATGTGGCTATGAACGCTATTCTGATTTATTGGTTTCTTCTGAGATTGGCTATAGAAAAGATAATGGAACAATGTGGGATTACTTTTTCGAAAAATATCCAAGTGATTCGACCATTCATATTGGAGATAATGAAGAAGCAGATGTGCATCAAGTAATTCGAAGATACAAACCAGCGTTTCATATTATGAAAGGCACAAAATTAAATCAATTGATGCGTTATCAATATGTACAAGATAGTGATTCCCTAAACCTTGCAGAATCAGTTGCTATGGGGTCGATTCTTAATCGAAGCATTTGTAATTCACCATTTGCAATGAATGATATTGAAAATCACGCGATGATTAACAGCTACTACGATTTTGGATATGCTGTTTTAGGACCAATTATTTTTAAATACATGGCTTGGATTGTTAAAATGGCACAGACTTCAAAAACAGGAGAAATACTGTTGTTTTCTGCAAGAGAAGGCTATTATTTACAAAAGCTATATCATATTTTCAAAGAAAAATTGAATATTTTGCAAGAGGTAGAAGATCATTATTTATATATATCAAGACGTGCAATTACGGTTATGTCGATTGAAACATTGGAAGATGCAAAACAAATTTTGCAACCGCTTTATTTTGGTTCTATGAGGGAATTGCTGTATTATCGATTCAATTATAAAGAAAATAATTTTAAAGATGAAATCATATCTTTGCCAAAAGACATGGATAAAGTAATGGCTATTTTAGAGGAGAATTTTGACATTATTTTAAAAAATGCAAAAGAAGAAAAAGAAAAATATTTAAAATACATCGACAGTTTGAAAATTGATTTTGCTCACAAAGAAGTTTCCATGTTGGATTTGGGCTATTCGGGAACGGCACAATATTATTTTTCAAAATTGTTGCATCAGAAAGTATCTGGAAAATATTTTGTGGTAAAAAGTGATTTAAAACCACTTAAATTAAACTGTAAAGTTTATTCTTGTTTCAATAAAGATATTTATAATAAAGCGATTGACAAAAATATTCTTCGCGAAAATTCGTTATTACTAGAATCGTTTTTAACGTCTCCAGATGGGCAATTTACTTACATGGATTGGGAAAATGAGACATGGATTCCTAGATTTTTACATGAACCAAACAAGAAAGAATCGATGGAAAAATTGGATAAGGTCTATCAAGGTGTAAAAGAATTCACAGAAACGATGTTAGATACATTAGGCGATTTAGTTTTGGAGGAAGAAATCGATAATCGATATATTTATCGTTGTTATGAAATTTGTATTAACGAACTTGACAAATTTACAGAGGAAATGCAGACATTATTTTTCACAGAAGATTATTATTGTTCAAATGCCATATTAAATAGTATGGATATTTTAAAAAGCTTTCAAAAAGATTGGAATTATGAGTAAAAGGAGAAAAAAATGGAATTTTTTAGAACACTTTATAAAAACAGAAAACTAGCCTTACAACTTGGAAAAAATGATTTCAGAAATCGATTTGCCAATACCAGTTTAGGAACCATTTGGGGATTTGCCCAACCGTTTGTATTTATGCTAACTTATGTCATTGTTTTTCAATATATTTTGAAAACAGGAAGTTCTGGCAAATTTCCCTATGTTGTTTGGTTTTTACCAGGAATGGGCATGTGGATGTTTTGCAATGACGCTATCTTAAATAGTAGTAATTCAATTCGAAATTATAGCTATTTAGTAAAAAAAGTAGTTTTTCCAGTTGATATTATTCCTGTAATAGCAATTACGTCTTCTAGTTTTATCGGACTATTTTTGATTTATATTGCTACAATGGCAGGCGTTGCTTTTGGTTATTTTCCCAATTTATTAACCATTGTTTATATTATTTTTTGTGCTTTTTGTTTTATTATAGCACTTACGCGATTTACTTCTGCTTTGACAACCGTTGTGCCAGATTTTTCACAGTTACTTAATATTGTCATGCAATTATGCATGTGGTTTACACCGATTGTTTGGAACTTAGACATGATACAAGGCACCATTAGTATCTTTTTTAAAGCATTTCCGTTTACGTATTTGATAGAAGGATTTCGCCAAGCTTTTATTCCAAGTTCTACCATTATTACAGAGCATTACGGCTTATATACAATTGTATTTTGGGTTGTTACAATTCTAATGTTTGCTTGGGGAAATGCTGTATTTAAGAAAAACAAAAAGGATTTTGCGGATGTATTATAAGGAAGGTTTGATAAAATGAAAATAGATATTTTAATGGCAACTTATAATGGCGAAAAATATTTGAAAGAGCAAATTGATTCTATTTTGGAACAAACCAATCAAGATTTTCGCCTACTCATTTCAGATGATATGTCAACAGATAACACCAGAGCAATTTTGAACGACTATGTTTCAACAGATAATCGAGTGGTTGTCTTTTTACAAAATAAGAATCTTGGTCCAGTCAAAAATTTTGAATATTTGATGAAAAAAGTGGAAAGTTCGTATTTCATGTTTGCCGACCAAGACGACATTTGGCAAAAAGACAAAATCGAGCAATCTGTGCGAAAACTAGAAGAAACGAACAGTGATTTAGTATATACCAATCTACAAGTAGTAAACGAAAATTTAGATGTAATGTATCCATCCTATTGGAAATTAAAAGGATTTGAAAAAAAAGCAAAAAAGTTTCATCATTTTGAAAGTCTATATTTGAATAATTACATAACAGGATGTACAATGCTTGTCAAATCAAAATGGATTGATAAAATATTGCCATTGCCACAAAAATCAAACTATATTTTACATGATTATTGGACTGCGTTAGTTGTCAGCAAATTTGGAAAAATCGATTTTATTGAAAAACCGTTAGTAAAATATAGACAGCATGTAAATAATCGTATTGGCTCCAAAAGAAAATCGGATGAAATCAAAGAATTTGAAGAAATGCGTAATTTGTTTATTGAAGTTAAGTTGGATCATTTTAAAACTTTTTTACAAAACATAGATGTATTTGAAGATGATGCAATGAAGCAAGTAACCAAAGAAGCTTATCAATATTTTACGGATTTAAAAAATCACAAAAAATTACAGAGGAAACAAATTCAGTTGTTCTGGGAATTATATCAATATGAAAATATTCGCTATCGCTTAGAAAATTTTTTAATATTAAACATGCCAAGTTTGGCAAAACCATTATTTCAAATAAAGAAAGGATTGAAAAAAGGTTAATATGAGTGAAACAATGATAAAAATAACGGATTTAGTAAAAGAATATAAAATGTATGCTCGCAAAAAAGACCGATTAATGGAAGCGGTACTTCCGAATTTTGTGCACAGACATGGAACATTTAAAGCTATGAATGAATTGAATTTGGAAGTAAAAAAAGGTGAAGTTTTAGGCGTTTTAGGAAAAAATGGTGCAGGAAAATCAACCCTACTAAAAATGATAACAGGTGTGGTGATTCCAACGTCAGGAACCATTGAAGTAAATGGAAAAGTCAGTTCTTTATTGGAATTAGGAACTGCTTTTAATCCAGATTTAACAGGTGTTGAAAATATTTATCAACACGGACAAGTTATGGGGCTAACCAATGAGCAAATTGAAGCCAAAAAACAAGAAATTATTGATTTTGCAGATATTGGAGACCATTTATTTCAACCAGTCAAAACGTATTCTTCTGGTATGTTTGCAAGATTGGCGTTTGCCTGTGCGATTAATGTAGAACCTGACATTTTGATTGTTGACGAAGTTTTATCAGTAGGAGATATGGCATTTCAGCTAAAATGTTTTAAAAAGTTTGAACAATTCAAAAAAGAAGGAAAAACCATTTTATTTGTAACGCATAGTATTTCTGATGTTTTGAAGAATTGTACTAGAACCATAATTCTTGAAAACGGCAGAAAAATCTTTGATGGAGATGTGAAAACGGGTGTTGATAAATACAAAAAAATTATGGTAGGATTAGATATTGATTCTGAAATCAAAGAAGAGGAAAATGTTTCCAACTTTGAGGAGCAATCAGAAGTTTGGAAAGACCATTTTGAAACCAATCAAGAGCCTTTGACTTATGGAACCAATGCAGTGGATATTTATGATTATGGAATTTTTGATAAAGACGATAAATATGCTGTTGCCATTAACAATAGTGAAGTAACCACCATACGAATGAAGCTAAAAATCAACGAAGATATCGAAGACCCAATTTTTGCCATGACGATTAAAGATATTAAAGGGGTTGAATATTGTGGAACCAATACGATCGTTTATAAAATGGCAACAGGAATGTATCGAAAAGGAGAGCAAGTTATGGTGGAATTTAAGCAAGTGATTCCAATTGCGCCAGGTCGATATACAATATCGTTTGGGTGTACAAAATATAATGCAATGGGAGAATTAGACGTTTATCAAAGAAAGTATGATGCTATTTTTGTAGAAGTAATAGCTTATCGAGAATGTATTGCATTATGCGATTTAGATAGCGAAATCACCTATCAAAAAATACAAAAAGGAAAGGAATAAAACAAATGAAATTAAATCTAGATTTTTACAAAGGCGATGATCAATACAGTGATGGCGACATTGAAAATGAATTATTAAATTATACTGAAAAATATTCAGAAACCAATATGGATGAAGTTTTTGAAGCAGACATTCGCTGGCCTATCTTTTACCATTTGACCAATATACGAAAAAATATTATTCAGTGGTATCCGATGAAAAAGGGAGCTTCGGTACTAGAAATTGGAGCCGGAATGGGAGCTATTACGAGTTCACTTTGTGATAAAGCAGACCGTGTTGTTTGTGTAGAATTATCCAAAAGAAGAGCAACAGCGATTGCCAATCGTAATCGAGAGCGAGAAAATTTGGAAATCATTGTCGGAAATTTAAATGATGTTCATTTTGATGAAAAATTTGATTATATTACTTTAATTGGTGTTCTAGAATATGCTAATCTATATACTTATACTGAAAATCCTTATATTGATTTTCTAAACTCCATCAAAAAATTTCTAAAAAAAGATGGAAAGTTATTAATTGCAATTGAAAATAAATTAGGAATGAAATATTTTGCTGGTGCCCCAGAAGATCATACGTGTATCAAATATGATGGAATTATAGGTTATGCCAATAAAAAAGGAATTCAAACTTTTGGAAAGCAAGAGTTGAAAGCATTACTTTCTGAAGTTGGTTTAAAATATACGAAATTTTATTATCCACTTCCAGATTACAAATTACCCAACAAAATATTTTCTGATGAATATTTACCAAATGAAAATACAATTCAAGATTATCAAGTTTATTATTATGAAGGAACTAAAATTGAATTTGATGAAAAAAAAGCTTATCAGCAAACGATAAAAAATGGTGTATTTGATATTTTTGCGAATTCTTTTTTCATTGAAGCTTCTAGCCAAAAAATAAAAACAAAAGTAGATTTAGAAAAAGCAAATTTGTTCCCAATTTCTGAAAGGGAAAAGAATTTTTATCAGAAAGATTATACGAAATAAACTGGTAAGAAAGGAAAAAGTAAAATGAAAAAGAAAATCAGTATCCTATTTTTAGTGGTAGTCACCATTGGATGTTTGTGGCTAGGAATACAGACTCGAAAACAAAACGGCATTTTTGTTACTCAAATTCAAACCCAGTCAGCAGAATCGTTAAGCTATTTGGTAGAAACCAAAAATCATCAGCTTATTATGTTAGATGGGGGAATGGAAGAGGATGCAGAACATCTTGAGCAAATTCTATTAAGCAAAGGTGGAGTTGTCGAAGCTTGGTTTATCACACTTGCCCATAGTCAAAATTTTGGGGCATTGCAAAAAATTGTAAAAAATGATAAAATTCAAGTAAATCATATTTATATTAGTTTTAATAGCAGTGAATGGTACCAAAAACATGAACCAGAACGTTATGCAGAAACGGAGAAAATTTTAGATTTTATTCATAGTGAAGCAGTAGTGGGAAAAGTGCAAGAGATTCCGAATCGATTTGAAGTTTTAATTGACCATGTATATGTAACTGCGTTGCAAATTAAAAATCCAGAGTTGACGAACTATGCAGCATTTAATCAATCCATGATTATCAAAATGAATACAACTTATAAAAGTCTAATTTTTATGGGAAATTTAGCAAAGGAAGGCGCCCAAAAATTTAAACTTCATAATCTAGATGAAATTCATTGTGATGCACTCCAAATTTCCAATAACCAACAACAAGCTGTAGACGATGAGATATATCAAAAAATGACACCACAAACACTTTTCATGCCTGTACCAGAACAAACAGATAAAACCAAAGCCAAACAGGAAATCGAGCGCTTAAAACAAAAGCTGAAAGCAAAAGAAGCCTATCTTTCATCCGAAGGAGATAAAACAGTAAAAATATGGTAAAAATTCCAAGAAAGGAAAAAATCAATGATAAAACAAATGTTCCAAAAAATGAAGTCAGATTTGAAAAGATATGGTTTTTTTAAAACCATTCAAAAAATCATGATTCGAATCTTAAAATTAAACAGAAAAAATACAGAATCAGCAAAACAAACTTATCAAAAATGGATTTTACAAAATGAACCAAGTTGTGAGGAATTAGAAAAACAACGAAAGAATCAATTTCTTTATGAACCTAAAATTAGTATTGTGGTTCCTTTATATAATACAAATGAAAACTTTTTCTTAGAGCTTTTGAATTCATTACTTGTACAAACTTATGGAAAATGGGAATTGTGCATCGTAGATGGGAGCAAAGAACAAAATGAAACGATTTTTGCAATGTGTTCAAGATGCAGTAAAGTTCGATATAAGTTTTTGGGAGAAAATAAGGGAATTTCTGAAAATACGAATCGAGCGTTGGAAATGGTTAGTGGCGATTATATTGCTTTTTTAGACCATGATGATTGTTTGCCACCTTTTTCATTATACGAAATAGTAAAAACAATTAATGAGAATCCAGAAGTAGAATTCATTTATTCAGATGAGGATAAAATGGAACGTGAAGAAGAACGATTTGATCCTTATTTTAAGCCAGATTTTTCACCAGAAACATTAACTTGTCATAATTATATTACTCATTTTGTGGTACTAAGAAAAGACTTAGTAGAAAAAGTTGGCAAATTAGATAGCCGATTTGATGGAGCACAAGATTTTGATTTTGTTTTAAGAGCAACTGAGCAAACTCAAAATATTATACATATTCCCAAAGTGTTATACCATTGGCGAGCTCATAAACATTCTACGGCACAAGTTGCACATGCCAAGAATTACGCTTATGAAGCTGGAATGCAAGCGATTCAAGAGCATTTGGAAAGAACCAAAGTAGCTGGAATTGTAAAAAATCCAGGTGAAATACCAGGAATTTATCAAGTCAAATATGAGGTTAAAAACAATCCTAGCGTTTCAATCATCATTTTGGATAAAAATGATGAAAAAGCTCTTACAAGATGTTTAAAATCAATCCTGAAGCTTACTAGCTATAAAAAATATGAGGTATGCATACTTTCCAATAATGAATCCTTAAACTTACCACGAGAAGACCAAAGAGTCAAAATAATAAAATATGATAAAGACCTAAAGGAGGATTTTGAAATTCTCAATTGGGGAGCGAAAAATGCTATCGGAGAATTTGTTGTGTCATTGGATTGTCAAACAAAATTGCTAACGCCAGATTGGCTGGAAGTATTTCTAGGATATGCG
Organism: uncultured Clostridia bacterium; assembly: GCA_948976265.1. Lineage (GTDB taxonomy): Bacteria > Bacillota > Clostridia > TANB77 > CAG-508 > Scatovivens. The sequence continues at coordinate 79,567 of CARFUA010000007.1, read as the reverse complement.
CAAAGACAAGATATTGGCGTGGTTGGAGCAAGAATATACAATCAACATAAAACAATACAAAATATAGGAACAGCTTATGATATTGCAGAAAATGCAGAAGAATTATTGGCACAATTGCCTTCTGATTGGTGTGGCTATTTTGGACAAAAAGTCGCTACTAGAAATGTGAAAACCGTGTCAAATGCTTGTTTTATAACAAGAAAAGAGTGGTATGAAAAAGGCTGGATAACCGATGTTGATTTTTGTTTAAAAATACTTGAAAAAGGATACCAAGTAGTATATAATCCTTATGTAGAATTAATTCAATATGAAAGGAAACAAAAATGAAAGTTTTGTTGATTGTTCCAGCGTATAATGAAGCACTCAATATTGAGAAAACCATAGCAGATATTACCACCAATACGACGTATGATTATTTAATTATTAACGATTGTTCAAAGGATAAAACACAAGAAATTTGTGAGAAAAATGATTTTTCTATAATATCTTTGCCAATTAATTATGGCTTAACAAGTGCCATTCAAGTTGGAATGAAATATGCTTATCAAAAGGCGTATGATATTGTAATTCAGTTTGACGGAGATGGTCAACATGATGCAAGATATGTAAAAGATTTGGTAAGAGAAATCGAAGAGGAGAAATATAATCTGGTAATTGGTTCAAGATTTGTTGCTCAAAAAAAGCCAAGAAACATGAGAATGTTAGGAAGCATATTGTTAACATTAGCCATTAAATTAACCACAGGAAAAACCATCAAAGATCCTACTTCTGGAATGCGTGCTTATGATAGGCAAACGATAAAAGAATTTGTAGAAAATGCTAGTTTAACACCAGAACCTGATACCTTAGTCTATATGCTGAAAAAAGGAATGAGAATAAAAGAAGTGCAAGTAGAAATGAGAGAACGAGAATTTGGAGAAAGTTACTTAAAACCTTTGAAATCAGCAGAATATATGATTAATATGTTTTTCTCAATTTTATTCATTCGAACCATAACGAGGAAAAAGAAAAAATAATAAAAGGAGGAAGCAATATGACAATCACGTTAAGAATGATTTTAATTATCAGTTCTTTAATTTCGTTTTTATTATGTATTACTAAAATTAAGCAAGCTAAATTAAAAGTAGAAAATTCCGTCATCTGGATGACGGGAAGTATCGTGTTGATTTTGATGAGCGTTTTTTCTAATTTAGTGGAATGGTTATCCAATAAATTGGGATTTATGGCGCCCGTCAATTTTGTGTTTTTGGTGATGATTGGTTTTTTGTTAATACAAACATTTATTGATAATCTTAGAATTTCGACTTTGAATGAAAAAATAAAGGATTTAAATCATTCCATTGCTTTAAAAGAAAAGGAGGAAAAAGGGTGAATCAGTATAAACTGTCAATTATAGCGGCTGTTTATAATTTAGAAGAATATTTGCCAAGATGTTTGGACAGTCTAGTGAATCAGACTTTGCAAGAGATTGAAATTCTTTGCGTTGATGATGGTTCAACCGATCACGCACCACAAATTATTGAAACCTATCAAGAAAAATATCCTAAAAAAATCAAAGTGTTTCACAAAGAAAATGGTGGCGAATTTACCACAAGAAATTATGGCTTAGAACGAGCGTCAGGAGAATATGTCACATTTGTGGATACAGATGATTATGTAGAACCCAATTGGGCAGAAAAATTATATCAATTTGCCAAAGAAAAGAATGCCGATATGGCTGTTTGCGGATTTGAAAGAATTGACTTAAACACCAATCAAGTCGTAGCAACCAATATGACACAATTTGGAAAGGTTGTGAAAGAAATCAAGCCAGAAGCAGGATTTTTGTTAGAAATCAATCCAGCGCCTTGGAATAAAATTTATCGAAGAGAAAAAATCAAAGATTTAAAATTTTTACCTTTTCGTGGATTTAATGATGCGATGTTTCTAGCGAGTTGTTTTACCAAAATGGAAAAAATAGCATTTGTTCCAGACGTTTTATACCATTATTATTTACGTTATGATTCACAAATTCATAATGTGAATCAGCAAGATGTAGAAAATTTGAAAAAATATTTATTAGAAGTAAAATCATTATATCAAAAGACCAATCAATATGAATCCATGAAAAATATCTTAGATACTTTTGCTTTTTTGCATTTGGGAACCTCTGTAATGTACCGTGTATCCTATGATAGAACAGTAAATATGAAACAAATGCTAAAAGAAACGATAAAATATTTGGATGAGCATTTTGGCACTTGGAGAAAATCACCATTTTTGAAATTGGGTTACTCTCTAAAAAAAGGCTTCAAAAATGTGGCACTTTGGGGCGTTTCTTTATTGTATAAATCGGGCATGCCAATGATTTATATTAGAGTCTATCGTTTTTTGGTAGACCGACTAAAAATTGATATAAAATTTTAAATAAAAGGGAAGGGAAAAATGGAAAAAAGGAGAAAAAATAGTATGCAAATTATTTTAGTAATCATTTATTTAATTTTAACTTTGTCAGGATTAGTTTTGATGAAAAAAGGAGGAAATCCAGGTGAATTGGCATTTGAAAATGGAACGATGAATTTTGGAATTAGTTTAATTAGTTTAGCTGGACTTGTTTGTTATTTGTGCAGTTTCTTATTATTTACAAGAATTGTTGTTATGTTTGATTTAAGCTATATTATGCCAATTTGTACAGGCATTGTGCAAGTGCTTACTTTAGTTTTTTCAAAAATTATTTTTAATGAAGAAATTAGCCGTACAGGAATCATTGGGGCAAGCCTTGTTATTATTGGAATTCTTGTGATGAATTGGAAACAGAATTAAGGGGGAGAAATAGGAATGGAAAAAATAAAACATTTTTTGTGTAAAAAAAATTATATCAAAATCAAGTTA
>CARFUA010000007.1:74359-76660 GCA_948976265.1 uncultured Clostridia bacterium | reverse complement strand
GTTTTTGAGTATGGTTTTTATACACGTTTTATTGATGGAAGCTATGATTCCAAAACAAGAATGCTAATTATGGCAATGATATTTGGCTTTATTGGTTTGCATTTTGTGATTAAAATAAATGATTTGTATGAATTCATTTATCGTCAAAGATATAAATTGGCTGGTGCCTTTTTGCTTTTTGTTATGGTATTTAAGTTGTCTGGTTCTTCAATTGTAAATTATCATCAACAAATCCAACCTCATTCAGATGATAACCGATTTCATCCTTTATTGGGAATCGCTAGAATGATTCGAACGGATGAATGGGCGACTTCTAGTATGTATATTTTATCACAAGAAAAGGGTGAAAATCCATTTGCTTATTTTTCTAATAAATTACGCGGAACAACAACTGATATGTTTACCTTAATTAGTGCGCCAGTAAAAGATATTGTTATGGTTGGGAAACCGTTTGAAATAATGTTTCTATTATTGGGGAATGATAGAGGATTTAGTTTTTATTGGTATTTCAAATTGATTGTGTTAATGCTTAGTTCATTCGAAATGTGCTTATTGTTGACCAATCAAAAGAAAAAAATTTCACTTTGTGGAATGTTGATGATTACTTTTTCAAGTGCAGTTCAATGGTGGTATTCAACTTCCAGCATTGATGCGCTAATTTGGGGACAAGTTATTCTATTACTCATCAATAAATTTATGACAACTGAAAGCAAGAAAATAAAAGCCTTATGTGGTTTTGGAGAAATAATAGCCATTACATCTTACATTTTTGTTTTATATCCAGCTTGGCAAGTATCATTTGCTTATATATTTTTAGCGATTTTTATTTGGATGATGATAAAAAATTTTCAAAATGGTTACAAAATCAAAAAATATGATATAGCAGTCATTGGAATTACATGTATTTGTGTAGTTGGTTTGTTAGTTCATTGGTTCATGCTATCAGGTGATACGATTTCAGCTATTATGGGAACCGATTATCCAGGCGAGCGTCAAGAAACAGGTGGAGGAGCTTCGATTTTATATGCCTATTTTTACAACCTATTTTTTGCTATTAAAGATGGTTCGCCTAATCCTTGTGAAGCCTCTAGCATGTTATCCTTTTATCCTTTACCAATATTTCTTGGCTTTCTATTTTTACTTCAAAACAGAAAGGATAAAAAACATTGGAAATTTTTTGTTCCGACACTTGCCATTAGCCTATTTTTGACAATTTGGTGCAAATGGGGATTTCCAGAAATATTAGCAAAATGTACTTTAATGTCAATGACAACTGCCTCAAGAGCAACCATTCCACTTGGCACATTACAGATTTATATGTTGATTTATTGGATGAGTACTTTTTCAAAAGAAAGTCAATGGATATCCAAAAAGATGACTTATGCATTGCCGATTTTATGGATTGCTTATATGAGTTATCAAGGGATTGCAACATGTGTTGTCCCAGAATATTATGGTTATGCTAAACAAATAGTAGCAACCCTTGCATTTGGTAGTGTCATTTTAGGTATATTTCATTTTAAGAATGAAACCATAAAAAATATGACATTATATGGAATAATGGGAATTTCCTTGTTAACTGGATTAACAGTCAATCCAGTAATTCGTACAACAGATATTATTTACCAAAAACCAATTTGTGAAACATTTGCTCAAATACGAGCGCAAGAACCAGAAGCTTTGTGGCTTGGCGATGATACTGGAATTTACATCAACAACTACATGGTTGCCAATGGAATTCGTACGATTAATTCAACCAATGTATATCCAAATCTAGAATTGTATGAATTATTGTTAGGGGAAAAAGCAACATCGCAAAAACCGATTTATAATCGTTATCATCATTTGAATATTAGTTTAATTGATGGAGAAACACAAGTAGAATTATTGGCACCCGACAATATCATGATTTGGTTAAATTATCAGGATTTAGAAAAAATAAAAATTGACTATATTATTGTAAAAAATGACATCAACGAACGTGGTTATGAAATGCCATTTGAAGAAATTTATCAAGAAGATGGATTATATATTTTCAAACCAATCTATGAGACAAACAAAGATTAAAAATAGATAGGAAAAATCATGACAAGCCAAAGAAAAATATTTTTAAAAAATTTTATATGGAACATGCTAGGAACAGGATTCAATTCATTCAACTCACTATTTTTCCTAGTAATTGTAACAAGAATCAATGGAATTCAAGACGCAGGAATTTTCTCAATTGCTTGGGCTACAGCCTACATTTTATATACCATTGGACTCTATTCTGGCAGGCTTTGCCAAGTAACTGATACAGAA
>CARFUA010000007.1:0-74342 GCA_948976265.1 uncultured Clostridia bacterium | reverse complement strand
AAAGACTATATCGCAAGCCGAATCATCACTTCGGTTATCATGATAATTCTTGCCATTTTGTTTGTAATAATAAAGCAATATACAGCGTATAAATCCAGCATTTTTTTGCTACTTTGTTGCTACAAAGCCACAGAAGCCATGAGTGAAATTTTATATGGAATTATGCAAAAAAATGAATTTTTATACAAAGTAGGGCAATCTCTTACGATTAAATCGATTGGCGGATTGTTGCTATTTTTAAGCATCGATGCCATAACCCACAATTTAATTTTGGCATGTAGTAGTATGATTCTTCTCAATATCCTAGTCATGTATTTTTTTGATTTTCAAAGAAATTGCCGAAACTTAATTGATTTTGGAACAAAAGTAAACCGAACGCATGTGCATCAAATATTCAAATCCGAATTTTTTGTATTTGCCAATTCACTCATTGGAATTTATGTGCTCAATGCTTCCAAATATGCCATTGACAACTATTTAACAGAAGATATTCAAGCCATTTTTGGTTACATCATGATGCCTGCAACCATCATCAATTTATTTACCCAATTAATATTTATGCCATATTTAACAAAATTAAAGGAATTTTATGAACAGAAAAAAATAAAAGAACTCAAAAAAATTGCTTTCCAAATCAAAATGGCAGTCATCGGATTTGGAATATTGGCAACCACTTTAGGCTTCCTGATCGGACCAGAAGTATTAAGTTTCATTTATGGCGAAAATTTAATGGCTTATCGAATGAATTTAAGCGTCATTTTAGCAACCTACATTTTATATGGAATTTCCTATATTAATCTCATATTATTAACCACAACACGCGACACTTTCATTCAATTTGTTATTTACCTAGCAACAGCAATTGTCGCTTACTTTGTTTCCAACGCAATGGTCAAAACCATGCAAATTAATGGTGCAACGATTTCATGCGCTATTACCTTAGGCATACAATTTCTATTATATGCCATCTGTACCAGAATCGTTTTTTATAAAATAGAGCAAACTAATTTAAAATAAAAAAGAGTAAGAAAGGAGTTTATCATGAAAATTTTAGTAACAGGAGGGCTTGGATTTTTAGGCTCTCACATATGTGTGGAATTATTAAATCAACAAAACGAAGTAGTTGTAATCGATGATTTAAGCAACAGCAAGTTAGAAGTCAAAGACAAAATTCAGAAAATTACAGGGAAAGAAATGGAGGTCTATATCGGAGATTGTGCCAATGACAAATTAGTAGAAACCATATTTTCAGAGCACGCCATTGACAGCGTGATTCACTGTGCAGGCTTAAAAGCAGTTGGCGAATCAGTTGAAAAACCAATTTGGTATTATCAAACCAATTTAGGAACGACTTTAAATTTATTAAAAATTATGACAAAACATAACGTCAAAAAAATCATTTTCAGTTCTACCGCTACTGTTTATGGCGTGCCAGAAAAACCACAAGTTGACGAAACCTTTGAAACAGGCAAAACTACCAATCCATATGCCACTTCAAAATATATGATTGAAAGAATTTTAGAAGATGTCTACACTTCAGATAATTCTTGGAGCATTGGAATTTTACGCTATTTCAATCCAATTGGTGCTCACGAAAGTGGTTTTATTGGCGAAGAACCAAACGGAATCCCAAATAACCTAATGCCTTATATATTAAAAGTAGCCAAAGGAGAACTTCCTGTTCTAAGTGTTTTTGGAAACGATTATGATACCCCAGATGGAACAGGGGTTAGAGATTATATTCATGTGGTGGATTTAGCAAAAGCTCATTTAAAAGCAGTAGAAAAAATTAGTCAAGAGACTGGCATTTGTAAATATAATCTTGGAACGGGAACGGGTTATAGTGTTTTAGATATTATCCAAAATTTTGAAAAAGTAAATGGTATTAAAGTCAATTATAAAATTGCGCCAAGAAGACCAGGCGATATTGCGGCTTGTTTTTCAAGTCCAGCCAAAGCAGAACGTGAACTTGGCTGGAAAGCTGAAAAAAATATTGAAGATATGTGCAAAGATGCCTGGCATTTTGCAAGTCAAAATTAGGAGAAACAAAAGCGATGAAACTAGCAACAATTATTGTAAATTATAATAATGCAAAAGAAACCATAAACTATGTTAAACAAATTCGAGAATTTGAAAATATTGAGCGAATTGTGGTCGTAGATAACGCGTCAACCGAGTTAAATACCATGCGCCTCCTTAAAGAAGTTCAAAACGAAAAAGTCCTTATTTTGCAATCTGGCCAAAATGGAGGCTATAGCTATGGAAATAATTTCGGAATACGACACTTAGAAGCAATCGGTGAAACGTATGATGCCATCCTCATTTCCAACGCAGACATCAAAATTGAAAAAACAGCCATTGACCGATGTTTAGAAATTCTAGAAAAAGATGAAAAAATAGCCATTGTAGCACCAAGAATGTATCATCCTAACCTACAACCAATTCGCAGAAGCAGTTGGAAAATCAGAACCTTTTTTTTAGATTTGATTCATTCCACTCGACTGTTAGAACTCCTTTTTTATCCCAAACTACGTGCAGGCGAATATTCAGAAAAACAATATGCGCAAGATTTACTAGAAGTAGAAGCGATTTCAGGAGCATTTTTTATTGTTAAATATCCTATTTTCAAAGAAATTGGAATGTTTGATGAAACCGTATTTTTATTTTACGAAGAAGATATTTTAGCAAAGAAATTGCAAGAAAAAGGCTATAAAATTGTCAGCGTGAATGACGTCAAATGCATTCATTATGAAAGTCAAACCATTGGAAAAACGCTTAGCTATTATCATAAAATGAAACAATTGTACAAAAGCAAAATCTATTATCATAAAACGTATCAACACATGAATAAAGAGCAAATGTTCCTATTTCAGGTATTATATATTTTTCGAAACATCGAATTAATTTTAGAAATTCCGATTCGAAAAATGCTAAAAAAATAACAGCCTATGAAACTATAGCATTTTAACTTTACATATTGGCAATAATATGCTAAAATATAAGTATATTATAAAAAAGGAGAAAAAAATATGTATGAAGAATTAAAGGAACAATTGTGTCAAAAATATCCATTTTTAAAAAAATGCGGTGAAGTTAAGACGCATTTTAATCCCGAAGAAGTATTTCGGAGAGACGAAAAAGAGAAACTATTAATTTTAATGGCGGGTGTACAGGAAAAACAGCCTATTGTAAGAAACATTTTTCTGATTATCCAGTCATAAGTTTTGAGGATATAGTAGAAGAATATTTATCAAAATCGCATCCGAGTTCGTTTTCCACAAAAGACAATGAGCGGGTAAATTTAACCCTTTTAGAAAAAACGGTTGAGGCGTTAAACAGCAAAGGAATTGCAATTGTTGATTTTGCTGGCAACGATTTAACAGCAAGGGTTTGCTTTCTACAATATATGCAGGGAGGAAAATACACAAAAGTTATCTTGCTTGTGTTAGATGCGCCAATTGAGCAAGATTCTCAACTTTTTAAAGAATACGGATTCTTGCAAATCCAGAAAGAAGAGCATTTTCTGGAAATGGGAGTAGATGAAGTGTTCTTCATAAAATAAAAATGAAAAGAGAAAGGTTATCTTAAATTAGTAGGATAATCTTTTCTTTTTGAAAAAATAAAAAGATTCTATAGATTTTTCTATTTTTCTATGATAGAATTAAAAAAAAGGAGGAATCATCATGTACCAACGTACCCAAACCAAATCAATCAAAGTGGCAGGTGTTCAAATAGGAGGACAAAATAAAGTTGTCATTCAATCCATGTGCAATACAAAAACCAAAGATATTTCAGCAACCGTAAAACAAATTTTAGCATTAGAAAAAGCGGGTTGTGAAATCATTCGAGTAGCTTGCCTTGATTTAGAAGATGCCAAAGCAATCGAATCCATCAAAAAACAAATCCATATTCCGATGGTAGCAGATATTCATTTTGATTATAAAATTGCATTGCAAGCAATCGAAAGTGGCGTCGATAAAATTAGAATTAATCCTGGAAATATTGGGGATGAAGAAAAAACAAAAGCTGTAGTAGAAGCCTGTAAAAAACATCAGATTCCCATTCGAATTGGAGTAAATAGTGGTTCGCTTGAACCAGAATTATTAGAAAAATATGGAAAGCCATGCAGTGAAGCAATGATTGAAAGTGCGAAACGTCATGTAAGAATTTTAGAAAAATTAGACTTCGAGAATATTGTAATTGCACTCAAAGCTTCTAATTTGGAAATGTGTATTGAAGCGTATGAAAAAGCAGCAAGAGAATTTCCGTATCCACTCCATTTAGGAATCACGGAAGCAGGAACAGCATTTAGTGGAACGATTAAATCAAGTATTGGTTTAGGCGTATTATTGCGAGAAGGAATTGGAGATACGATGCGTGTTTCTTTGTCAGATGACCCTGTCGAGGAAATTTATGTAGTCAAAGAAATTTTGAAAAATTGTGGATTATACAACAAAAGTCCTAAATTGGTTTCTTGCCCAACGTGTGGAAGAATTCAATATAACATGATTCCGATTGCCAAAGAAATAGAAAAATTTTTACAAACGTTAGACGCCGATATCACAGTTGCCATTATGGGATGTGCTGTCAATGGGCCAGGCGAGGCAAGAGAAGCAGATATTGGCATTGCTGGAGGAAAAGGAGAAGCAATTCTTTTTAAAAAAGGAGAAATTATTCGAAAAATAAAAGAAGAAAATATTATTGCAGAATTAAAAAAAGAGATTTTACAAATGATTTCAGACGCCTAAATCAATTTTAAGCCATTATTTTAAAAAAATAATGATAAATGACTAAAATCGCAGAAAAATCGATTTAAAGTATTTTTCCGAATTTTTTAGAGGGATAAAAAAGTAGGGTATCAGAAAAAGCAGTTTTTAAATGAAGCGCTGAAAAAAACGAGAAGGTGGCTTTTGATGGAAAGTATACATAAACCATTAAAAATAAGCGTAAGTCTCGAAAAATACGTTTTAGAGCCTTTTTTAAGCAATTTTAAAAAAGGATTGACAAAAAAAGGAAAAAGTGGTAAAATTATTTATATAAAATTTACGTTGAAAAAGAGGAAATTTATCAAATATTATTTTTAGTGAGTTTAGGAGAGTGGGAACTAAGCAATAATCGATATATTTTGGAGCTTTGGAGTAAATGAGGTAAGAGAGGACATTTGTCAAATGTCAATTAGGGTGGAACCGCGGAAAAGATTTTTCGTCCCTATCATTATTTTGAAATGATGATAGAGGGCGATTTTTGTTTTCTATCATTCGATTTAAAGGAGGTTTTTTTATGGTAGAATCAATGGAGAAAATTGTGAATTTATGCAAGGCAAGAGGATATGTATATCCTGGCTCTGAAATTTATGGAGGTTTGTCTAATACTTGGGATTATGGACCTTTGGGCGTGGAACTAAAAAACAATATCAAAAAAGCTTGGAGAAAAAAATTTGTGCAAGAATCCAAATACAATGTTGGGTTAGATAGTGCTATTTTGATGAATCCTGAAGTATGGGTGGCATCGGGTCATGTGGGCGGATTTAGTGATCCACTCATCGATTGCAAAGAATGCAAAACTAGACACAGAGCTGACAAATTAATCGAAGAATGGGCTCACGAAAACGGCAAAGACATGATAGCAGACGGAATGAGCGATTCAGAATTGATTGCATTTATTGGTGAAAACAAAATCCCATGTCCAGATTGCGGAAAAACGAATTTTACTGATATTCGAAAATTTAATTTAATGTTCAAAACTTTTCAAGGGGTAACAGAAGATGCGAAATCAGAAATTTATTTGCGTCCAGAAACGGCACAAGGAATTTTTGTGAATTTTAAAAATGTGCTTAGAACAACGCGTCGTAAGCTTCCTATGGGAATTGCGCAAATTGGAAAATCGTTCCGTAATGAAATCACGCCAGGAAATTTTACTTTCCGTACCCGTGAATTTGAACAAATGGAATTAGAATTTTTCTGTGAACCAGGAACGGATCTGGAATGGCATAAATATTGGAAAGAATTTTGTAAAAATTGGTTGTTGAGTCTTGGCATGAACGAAGAAAATATTCGCCTTCGTGACCATGAACAAGCTGAACTTTCACATTACAGTAATGCGACAACGGATATTGAATTTCAGTTTCCGTTTGGCTGGGGTGAACTTTGGGGCATTGCAGATAGAACGAATTTTGATTTGAGTAAACACATGGAATTTTCAAAAGAGGATATGAATTATTTGGATGTGGAGAAAAATGAAAAATATGTTCCATATTGTATTGAGCCATCTTTGGGATGTGACCGTGTGGCATTATCATTTTTGTGCAATAGTTATGAAGAACAAGAAATTGCAGAGGGCGATACGAGAACGGTTTTACATTTGCATCCAGCGTTGGCGCCTTATAAAGTTGCTGTTTTACCATTGTCTAAAAAATTAAGTGAAAAAGCAGGAGAAATATATGCAAAACTTACCAAACATTTTATGTGTGACTACGACGAAGCAGGTTCGATTGGAAAACGTTATAGAAGAGAAGATGAAATCGGAACGCCATTTTGTGTGACCATTGATTTTGAAACGGAAAACGATGGTTGTGTAACGGTTCGTGACCGTGATTCGATGGAACAAGTTCGCCTTAAAATCGAAGAAGTGGCAAACTATGTGGAAGAAAAATTAAAATTTTAAGAAAAATGAGGCACGAATTCTGTGCCTTTTTTGTTTCAACATTCTTCTCCAATTGGCATATAATATAAGGGTGATAAGATATGTTAAAATGTTTTAAAGAATTATACGAAGATGCAAAAAATATACAAAAAAAAGACCCAGCAGCTAGGACAATCTTGGAGGTATTGTTGTTATATCCAGGATTTCATGCTTTGATATTTTATAAAATCAGTCATTTTTTATATCGAAAAAGATTGTTATTTTTAGCAAGGTTTATCTCACAATTCGGAAGATTTTTGACAGGAATTGAAATTCATCCAGGTGCTAAAATTGGTAGAAGATTATTTATGGACCATGGTATGGGAATTGTGATTGGTGAGACAGCTAAAATTGGTGATGATTGTACAATTTATCATCAAGTAACATTAGGTGGAACTGGAAAGGATAGCATCAAAAGGCATCCAAAGTTGGGAAATAATGTTTTGGTGGGAGCAGGAACGAAAATTCTACGGTCCTATTCAAATTGGAGACCATGTAAAAATTGGCGCAGGAAGTATTGTTTTAAAATCGATACAATCGAATTGTACGGCAGTTGGCGTACCGATTAATAAGATTATTGAACATGAAAAGGATAAAATGAATATTTTAGATTGACAAAATGATAAAACTGTAATATAATTATGTTATCAAAATATAGGAGGTTTTTCAGCATGAAATGTAAACAGCAACGGCAATCAAAGAAGGGGCAGGATAAGGCAAGGAGAGATTTATTAGCTCAGCTGAGGGAATTAAATCCCAAGCTGGAAATTGCGTTAGGTGATAAATTGGACGCTATTTTTGTGAATGCGTCAGACGTTAAGAAACTGCAGTTGCCAGAAAGGTGTCATCTTATCTTTGATAAGGAGACCGTTATCATGTTTGAAAGGCACAAATTTACTATAGTTGCCTGGAAGTAAAATGAAGTAGAGGGGGGAGCTTGCGAACCATTAGCAGCAAGCTCCTTCTCTTTGTTTTGGATTTTATTGAAAATTACTCTTGAAAATTAGAATAACTTATGATATAAAATAAGAAAAAAATTATTCAAAAATTTCAAACATAAAATTGAAAATTTTGAATAAAATAAATAGGAGAAAATAGATGAAAATAGGAATTGTAGGACTTCCAAATGTTGGAAAAAGTACATTATTTAATAGCATTACAAAAGCAGGTGCAGAATGTGCGAATTATCCGTTTTGTACCATTGAGCCAAATGTTGGTGTGGTAGCGGTGCCAGATGAAAGAATTGATACATTAGCAAAAATTTACAAACCGCAAAAAGTAACCCATGCAGTTGTAGAATTTGTAGATATTGCAGGATTGGTAAAAGGGGCGAGTAAAGGAGAAGGTTTGGGAAATAAATTTTTGTCTCATATTCGTGAAACAGACAGCATTGTGCAAGTTGTCAGATGTTTTGAAAATTCCAATATTGTGCATGTAGACGGAAGTGTAGCGCCTGTAAGAGATATTGAAACCATTAATTTTGAATTAATTTTTGCAGATTTGGAGACAATAGAAAAGAGGCTCGAAAAAACTCGAAAAATGCTTAAAAGTGACAAAAAATATCAATTTGAAATTGACACATTAGAAAAAGTAAAACAAACATTGCAAGCAGGAAAATGTGCTAGAACATTAGAACTTTCTGAAGAAGAACAAGAAATTGTAAAAGATTCTTTTTTGCTTACAATGAAGCCAGTTTTATATGTTGCAAACGTAGATGAAAGTGAAATTGAAAATCCAGAAGCTAATGAAAACGTGAAAAAAGTGAAAGAATATGCAGAAAAAGAAAAAGCACAAGTGATTTCATTGTGTGTTAAAATAGAGGAAGAATTGAGTACTTTAGAAGCGGAAGAAAAACTTGAAATGCTAGAAGCATTAGGTTTAGAAGAATCAGGATTGGATAAATTGATTAAAGCGAGTTATGAGTTATTAGGATTAATTTCGTTTCTTACAGCAGGAGAACCTGAAGTAAGAGCGTGGACCATAAAAAATGGCACAAAAGCGCCACAAGCTGCTGGAAAAATTCATTCGGATATTGAAAGAGGATTTATCAAAGCAGAAGTGATTTCTTTTGCGGATTTTATGAAATCCGAGTCGTCTATGAATCAGGCAAAAGAGGCAGGATTAGTGCGTTCCGAAGGAAAAGAATATGTGATGAAGGATGGCGATATTGTGTTATTTAAGTTTAATGTTTAGAGAAAATTTTCATTTGAAAATTTTTTTGAAAAAAATGTAAAAAAAACTTGCATTAAAATTTTTATATGTTATAATAATATTAAATTGAAAGTGAGGAGAGATAAATTATGTTAAAAAATGTAAGAAAAAGTAAAATTTTATTCAGCATGGCAGTGATTGCTTTACTATTTGTTTTGTTAGGTAATGTACATTCCTTTGCTACGGAGGGTAATACTGTTACAATCAAAGCAGCAACGAACAACACATCTACTACAGATAATACTAACACAAACACGAATACTAACACTAACACAAATTCGATTGCCCCAATTGTTTCTACAACAAACAATACGACAAATGGAACCAATACAGCGAGCACATACAACAACACAAATACAGCTTCCAACAGTTCAACTTTACCACATACTGGAACCAGTTCAAATGGAATCGTGTTACTTGTTGTATTTGCTATCTCAACAGTATATGCTTATAAAAAAGTAAGCGATTATAATATTTCATAAAAAATAAATTGGATAGATTTTTTTGAGCGATCTGAAGTTTAAGCATTGTGCTTATTGAAAACGAACAGATCGCATTTTTTTAGGTTAGGAGTTTATATGAAAAGTTTATTTAGTTATTTTATTGTAATTTTGGCAGTGATTTATTGGATTTTTAGAGTCATTGTTTCATTGATGTATTCGATGAGTGTGGATTTTATTTGTCAACCAATTAATCCTACACTAGAGATTATTTTATTGTTTTTGACAATACCAAGTATTATTTTTATTATAAGAAGAAACCTTGTAGCAACAACTTTATATTTTGGCATGTATGCAGCATATTTTGGGACGATTGTCTATAACAGTTTAACCAATGTATCAACAGAAGCAGAAAACTTAGTTTTTACAGATTCGACTTCTATTATGATTTCTGCTTTGGGAATTGTGATACCATTTTTAGTATTTGCTGATGTAGCTATTCAAAAAAGCAGGTTTCATCCAGCTGACAGGAACACAGATTGGTATTTTGAAAATGAAAAATATGAACGAAAATTTGATGAAAGAGCAGATCGAAATCAGTATAAGATAAAATAAGATTTTTGAAGAAATTAGGTAGAATAAAAAATGAAAAAAAATAAATTAATATGATTTGATTGGGGTCATGTTATTCAAGATGGAGATTCTAAAAAATATACTGTAGAAGAAGCAAGAAAAAAAGTTTGTGATGATATGAAACCTATTGAATATAACTCGCTTTTAGAAATATTCCATTTAAATGAATTTTGGGTATTAAATGGAGTAGGTTTTGAAAAGTTTATAACAAATAAATTGATTGAAACAGGCTCAAATTCAAGTTTTGATGACTTTAAAAAATCATACTTACATTATAATCACAATGTACCATATTTTGAAGAAACTATTAAGTTAATAAGCAATTTATTAAATAAAGACTGTTATATGAGCATTCTTTCAAATATTAGCGAATTTGATGTTATACAATTAAGAGAACATTTAGATTTAAGTAAATTTGATTATCTATTTTTATCAACCCAATTAGGAATACAAAAACCAAATGATGAGATATATAAGAATGTTTTAGAAAAAACAAAATTATTACCTAATAATATATTATTTATTGATGATACAACAGAAAATATAAAAGTAGCAAATAAATATGGATGGAATACTTGCTTAGCTACTGGAAATGAAATAGATAAAATTAGAACTGAAATTGTAAATTTTTTAAAATAAAAAGGAAGTGAGAATATTGGAAAAAGGACAAAATTTGACAAACATCAACTGGTATCCTGGTCACATGGCAAAAACCAAAAAACAAATTTTAGAAGATTTAAAACTAATCGATATTGTTATTGAATTATTGGATGCCAGAAACCCAGTTTCTAGTAGAAATCCAGACATTCAGGAATTAACCAAAGGCAAAAAGAAAATTATTTTACTCAATAAATGCGATTTAGCAGACGAAAAAATAAACCAAGCTTGGGTAAAATATCTAGAAAAAGAAGCACCAACGCTTTTGACGGATTCTAATTCAGGCAAAGGAATTGAGAAAGTTTTCAAAAAAATAGATGAAATGATGCTAGAAGAAATCGAACACCAAAAACAACGCGGAAGAATGAACAAAACAATTCGAATTATGATTTTAGGAATTCCCAATGTTGGAAAGTCTTCTTTTATTAATCGAATTTCCAAAAGGACGTCTATGGAAGTTGGGAATAAACCAGGTGTTACCAAACAAAAACAATGGGTGCGAATTGCCAAAAATCAAGAATTGTTAGACACACCAGGGGTTTTATGGCCTAAATTTGACAGTCAAGAAGTTGCCTTAAATCTAGCTTTTACAGGAACCATTAAAGATGATATTTTAGAACGTGTTGATGTAGCCTATGAATTATTGAAAAAATTAATGAAAATAAAAAGAGAAAATCTTTTAGAACGATATAAAATTACAGCAGAAGAATGGTCAAAGTTTGAAGAAGAAGAGAATTCAATTTATGCATTAATGCAAGCGATTGGTCGAAAAAGAGGTGCGCTCATTTCAGGCGGAAATATTGACGATGAAAAAACAGCCAGAATCATTTTAGAGGATTTTAGAAATTGCAAATTTGGAAAAATTAGTTTGGAGGAACCTTAAACATTGGAATGGATAGAAAGAAAAAAAGAAGTAGAAGAAGTCAATATGCTATCTCCCTTGGTATGGGCGTATATTGGAGATGCCATTTTTGAGACGTTTATTCGTGTGCAATTGGTGAATAAATCCAATGCTAAACCTCATAAATTGCATTGTGAATCGATAAAATTTGTCAAAGCAAAGGCACAAGCTAACATGCTAAAAAAAATTCACGACGAATTAACTGAAAAAGAACAAGAAATTGTAAGACGAGGTAGAAATGTACAAAATCATCATGTTGCTAAAAATGCTAATGTTGCTGACTATAGCATGAGTACTGCATTTGAAGCTTTGGTTGGCTATTTGTATTTGACAAAGCAAGACGAAAGATTGAAAGAAATTTTAAGGATGGTCATAAACAGTAGTGATTATAATCAAGATACACAATGAACATTGACAATTTATGTTAAATATGATATAATACAATTGTAACGTATAAAAATTTTATTTCAAAAGGAGGCTTGAGACATGAAGGAAAGGTTGAAGACAATCGGACAGGTAATATTTGTGATAGCATATTGGGGCTCTTGTCTGGTATGTATCATAGGTATCGGTATGTCGGTCAGGATATGATATGAAATAAAATTCATTCGTTAGGCGTCATGCAAAATGCGTGGCGCCGTTTTTTATATGAGTTATATTACATTTTGGTTACAATGATTGCATTTGTGTTACAATTCTTGATTTTTAAAATTATATTCGATATAATAAAAATGAAAATTTTATAAGAGCAAATAGGGAGGGAATTATGAACGAATTAGATATTGAAGTAATGAAAGAAAAATACATTCAGTATAAAAAGGAACATTATGAAGATGAACGCGAAATGCGAAAATTGCTAAAATTAAAAAAAATTGTTCCATCCTTAGCAACAGAAGATACTTGGAAAAAAGATTATAAACGCCTGAATGATCAACTTGCCGACGGTTTATATTATTATAATGAACTTAAAAAAATGTTATCGGAAGAAGATTTGCAAGAGTTTGTGGACAAGGTAAAATTTAAAGTTCTAAAAGAACGCTATATTCAATCTAGACTTGACCGATTGGAAGAAAATTTGTATGATGAATTAGAAAATAATGAAGAACTCTTTGAAGAAATTTTAGGCGAACAACCAAAAGTTATTCCGAAAGTGGAACCATTTGAGATTCATCAATTTGCTCAGAAAATTTTAGAGGAAAAAGAATTAATTAAAAAAATAAAAATTGTTTGTTACTATCAAAAACATGCGATTCATGTCTTTTTTGATACAACTTCTGTTGTAAAAGCAGAACTTGCACGATTATTTATGGAACAAATGAATCTTGATGATGTAAAGAAAAATCAAGTGATAACAGCATGTTTGGTATATGCTTTTAAAAGAACGAATTCCCCAAAAGAAATAGAGAGAATCAAAAGAGAAAAAGAAGAAGATAAAATTTTTCTAAAATCACTTGGATTTGATGAGACTTTTTGTAAAATTTGTAGCGAATATAATCGTTATAATGAACCTACTAACTATGAACGCGAAAAAGAAGGTGACATCTTAGAATTAATCGACAAATTTGTAGGATTAATTGTACACCGTCCAGAAAGATTGGCGTTCCCTGTTTCAGAAGCTTTGGAGTTGATTGACATGAAATTATTGGCAAACACACATAATCGCTATAAAAATAAATTTATACAATTTATTGAATCTTTAGAAAAGGTGGAAGTTTTACGAGAAATTGGAGTAGCGACTTATTTAGCTGGAAATATCAATAAAAATCAAAGACATGATATTGCTAATATTCTGGAAGCTATTTTAAAAATTAGAGAATTGCTTGGTGGAGCAGTAAATGAACATAAAGTTTTGCGCCTAGAAAAAATGGAAAAAGTACAAGATAAATTTTTCATCCTTCAAATTTTACAGGAGATGATTGAAAAAACAAAAGAGAAAATTGCTAGCATGTCTAAGATCTTGAAAGGCTACAAGCGATTATCCGCAGGAAACCTAGAAAAAGACGAAAGTTTTGAAAGATAGGAGAAGTATATGAAAGAAGAAAGTGAATTAAAAAATAAATTAATCCTACCACAAAAAGAATCCTTGTTAACCAAATTCTTTAAATGGATTGCTAATATTTTTGGCAAAAATAATAATGCTTTACTAGAAGAAACGATTGTTACACAAGTACCAAGTATTACGGTACCAACCGCTGTAACAGCAAAAGAACCCATTAAAAATTTAGCTGATTTGGATAAAAATAGCTTAGAATATTTATACCAATTATCCGATGAAGAATTAGATGCATTAGAGGAAAATTATAATCAACAAATTGAAGACAATAAAACAGAAATCGAACGATTAAATGGAATTTTACAATCTTACAAAGATAGCATAAAAGTTTTACAAGGGCAATTGGCAGAGGAATAAAAGGCAGGTTTAACCTGCCTTTTTTAGTAAATTACAGAAGTTTGAATGAAGTTTTCACTTGGTGGTGGCACAATGCAATTTTCAGGTTGTTCCACTGTTTCAATTTGCTCAATTGCAATACAAGGAATTTCTCCAAAATAGTTGCCTTTTTCAATTGTTCCAGTTACTTTTACCCAAGAATATGTATCAAAATCCGAAGCATTACTCAAACTGCATAAAAATCCAACCACAACAGTTTGATTGGTAGGCTCTAAACTCATGTCTCTTGCCAAGACAAATTGATTTTCTGGCAAATCTGCTACGCGATAAACATATCCTGTATAACAAATTTTTTGTCCAACATAAGTTTCTAAATTTTCGTGAACTTGTTTTAAAATATTGGTATAATTTTCATCAGTTAAATAGGCTATCTCGCCAGAAGGCATACAATTCCCGTCAAATGTCTCAAATTCTTTATTGGAGCTGTACATTTTGAAAATTCCCACACCAGCAAGCGCCATACAAATAATAGCCATAATGGCTAAAACACCTTTAAAAAATTTCGTTCTACTTAATTTAATATGACAAATAAACATATCCATCCCATCCTTTATTTTTAGTTTAAAAAGCAATTCATTAAAATAAATTCTAGCTTCATTTTTTAAATTGTATTCCAAGTTTTAAAAAAATATGAAAAATTCTAAAAAATTCTTGAAACTTGATGAAAAATGATATATAGTGTTAAGCAGGTGATTAAATTGGGTAATAATATTTTAAAGTATATATTTATAATCATTGTAATGGGATGCATTGGTTTTGGAATCTACAAAATGAGCCAAAACAATAAAGCACAGACCAATGAAACAGTAGACCAAACTTCTACGGTTACTACGATACAGACAGATTTAAGACTGGCTGTATCTAATTTTGATACCATCAATCCATTGCTAAGCAATAATCGCAATGTGCAGGAAATCAGTAAAATAATTTATGAACCATTGGTAACATTAAAAGAAGACTACAAAATACAATACTGTTTAGCAGAAGAAATTGCTAAAACCGATGATTTAAACTATGTCATCAAATTACGCCATGGCGTTTTGTGGCAAGATGGAACAAGTTTTACATCCAATGACGTAAAATTCACAGTAGATTTAATTAAAAATGGTGGATTTAATACTATTTACGCAAATAATTTAAACGCTGTTGTAGGATTAGAAGTCATTGACGAAACTACTTTAAAGATGACATTATCTGCACCAACGGATTTTTTTGAATATCATCTCACATTTCCGATTTTGAGTGCCAATCATTATGCAGGACAAGAATTTACAACATCTGAGAAAAATATTTCTCCCATTGGGACAGGTTTGTTTAAAATTGCAACAGTTGATTCCAATGTCATAAAACTTACGCAAAATGAATTGTATTGGGATTCTTCCAAAAGTCCAATGGCAAAGGAAATTAACATCAACTTATATAATTCCACAGGAGAATTATACAATGCTTTCAAAAATGGTGAAATCGATTTAATCGATGTAAAAATCGAAAATGTGGAAGAATATATTGGTTCGATTGGTTATAAAAAAATAGAATATAAATCCAGAAATTATGACTTTTTAACATTCAACACGCAAAATACAGTATTTGCCGATGCAAATGTTAGAAAGGCGATTAGCAAAATGATTGATAAAAACAATATCGTAGCCAGTTGCCTAGGGGCAGGATATGTGTCTTCTAACTTTAGTTTGGATATGGGAAATTGGCTTTATACAAAAGATTTATCTGTTCAGACAAACACAGAAGAAGCTGCTCAAATTTTAATACGGTGCAGGTTGGGAATATAAAAATAACAAATGGAGAAAAAACATAGAGGGTAAAAATTTAGAATTATCTTTTTCTTTATTTGTCAATGGAAATCATGCCAAAAGACTAGCCGTTGCAGAAAATATCAAAGAACAGCTAGCCAATGTTGGAATTGAAGTATTGGTTAAACAACTAAATAATGAAACCTATCATATCACCTTACAAAATAAAAATTTTGACGTTATTTTAACTGGCATAGAATGTGGTTTTTCACCAAGTCTAAAAACTTTTTTTGGAGAAGGAAATTTAGCCAATTATTCCAATGAACAAATTACAACGATTATGAATCAAATTGCAAACACATCCGATGAAAATGCATTATATGAAAATTATAACAAATTATACGATATTTATCTAGAAGAAGCGCCATATATCGGTTTATACCGTGATACCGATGTGGTTATATATAATCAAAGTTTGGTGCGGAAATATCAAAGCAAATGCATTTAATCTATATGGTAACATTGAAAAATGGTATCGACAATAGCAAACAAATTTTTGAAAAAATTTTCAAAAAAGTATTGACAAAAAAAGAATTAAAGATATAATAAAGCAAACAGAAGTTTTATCAAACAAATATTTGAAGGAGGAAAATAAAATGTCAGAAAATTCAGAAAGAAGAAAGGCTCTAGATGTAGCTATGAGCCAAATAGAAAAACAATTCGGAAAAGGTTCCGTTATGAAATTAGGAGAATATAAAGCAATGGAAATCGAAGCGATTCCAACAGGTGCTTTAGGATTAGATATAGCTTTGGGAATTGGTGGTGTACCAAGAGGCAGAATTATTGAAGTTTATGGACCAGAATCATCTGGAAAAACAACGTTGGCATTACATATTGTTTCAGAAGCACAAAAAATGGGAGGAGAAGCCGCTTTTATTGATGCAGAACATGCTTTGGATCCAGTTTATGCCAAAAAAATTGGTGTTGACATTGATAACTTAATTGTCTCTCAACCTGATACTGGAGAACAAGCTTTAGAAATTACAGAAGCACTTGTACGAAGCGGTGCTTTAGATGTTATTGTTGTCGACTCTGTTGCTGCTTTGGTTCCAAAAGCCGAAATCGATGGTGATATGGGAGATTCACACATGGGATTACAAGCAAGACTTATGTCCCAAGCTTTAAGAAAATTAGCAGGTGCTGTCAATAAAACCAAAACGGTTATCATTTTTATTAACCAATTAAGAGAAAAAATTGGTGTTATGTTTGGAAATCCAGAAACCACAACAGGTGGTAGAGCTTTGAAGTTTTATGCATCTGTTCGAATGGATATTCGAAAAATTGAAAACATTAAACAAGATGGAGAATTCAAAGGAAACCGAGCTAGAGTCAAAATTGTTAAAAACAAAGTAGCACCTCCATTCCGTGAAGCAGAATTTGATATTATGTATGGAGAAGGAATTTCTAAAGCAAGCAATATTTTAGATATGGCTGTTAATTTAGACATTATTGAAAAAGCTGGTTCGTGGTTTAGTTATAATAATCAGAAAATTGGACAAGGTAGAGAAAATGTAAAAAAATACCTTATTGAAAATCCAACAATTATGGAAGAAGTTGAAAAGAAAGTCAGAGACAATTTTGCCAAAGCCTTTGAAAACGCCTTAGGAGAAGAAACATCAACTGATGAAACAGAAGAAGAAAACGAAGAATAAAAAAGAATGGAAGTAAATTTTTATGAACTTTATGGAAAACTTTGAACAAGCAGAAAAAATGGATAAATTACGAACTAAAATGATAAAATATATATTATATAAAAAAAGAACTGAGCAAGAAATTAGACAAAAATTTAGTGAAGAAGACCCCAATATGATAGAAGACGCCATTGCCTATTTTAAAGAATTAAATTATATTAATGACGCAAATTATATTCAAAAAAGTGTACAAGAATTTATCCATTTAAAAAATCTTTCTATCAAAGAAATAACTTATAAATTATACCAAAAAGGAATTACCAAAACTTTGCTGGAAGAATATATCGCACAACATCAAGAAGAACTTCAAGCTTACGAAATAAATTCTGCTAAGGCCATTTGGAACAAAAAAATTCAAAATACAGATGAAAATTCTGTAAAAGAATTTTTATATAAAAAGGGTTATTTGCCAGAAACTTTACATGTCATTTTTGAAAAATAAAATATACCTATTTTTTCAAATTACTTGCAAAAAAAATAAGAATAGGTATATAATAAAAACAGAAAATCACTTGAAAGGGGAAAAAGAATGAAAAAAGTTGCAATACTAACAAATGGTGGAGATGCTCCAGGACTAAATGCAGTTATCAGAGCAATAGTTAAAACAGCGGAAACACATGGAATTGAATGTTATGGATACATTGAAGGATATAAAGGTTTATTAAATAACGATTATGTAAGATTAGAGCCAAACGGAAATGCTTCTGGAATTTTGGACAAGGGTGGAACTATTATTGGTACTTCTAATAATACAAATGTCTTCCATTATAAAGTAGTTAAAGAAGATGGAAGTGTTGAGTATCAAGATTTATCAGATAAATGTGTTGAAAATATTAGAAATGCTGGCTTTGAATGTATTTTCACATTAGGTGGAGATGGAACACAAAAGTCTAGTCGAGATTTTTGTCTAAAAGGTGTTAATTGTATTGGTGTGCCAAAAACAATTGACAATGATGTAGCACACACAGAAACTACTTTTGGTTATAATACAGCAGTATCTGTTGCTATGGATGCTTTGGATAGACTTCACACAACTGCTACATCGCATCATCGTGTATTAACCTTGGAAGTAATGGGAAGATATGCAGGTTGGATTGCGCTAGAATCAGCCATAGCTGGTGGGGCAGATGTTGCTTTAATTCCAGAAATTCCTTATGATATGAATAAAGTCATCGAAAAAATTGAGAGAAGAAAAGCGAACGGCAAAGAATTCAGTATTGTTGTTGTTTCTGAAGGCGCTAAACCAAAAGATGGAGAAATTACGATTAAAAAAGTATTAGACGATGGAGCAGGATTAGATAATGTTCGCCTTGGTGGAGCTGGTGAAGTTGTTGCTGAACAAATTGAAAAACTAACTGGCATGACAACCAGAAATACTGTTTTAGGTTATGTCCAAAGAGGCGGAACGCCAAGTTCGTTTGACCGCGTTTTGTCAACCAGATATGGTGTAAAAGCAATGGAACTTGCGATGCAAGGAATTTTTAAAGTATTAGTAACTTACAAAGGTGGAGAAATGGGATATGTTGATTTGGATGAAGTAGTTGGAAGAGAAGCTAAAATTGGTGATGCTTCTAGCAAAAATCGTACAATTCCATTAGACCATGAATTAATTCGAGTTGCTAGGCAACTTGGCATGTGTTTGGGAGATTAAAAATAATACAAAACCGACTCTTTTGAAAGAGCCGGTTTTGTATATTTTACTCAAATTATTTCGCCCAATTGGGGAGTTTGTCAAAATAAGACACTTCAAATGTTAAGGCATTACAAAGTGCGTATTTTCCAACGATATAACTTCCAAACGAATCATGTTTCAATAGTGCATATTTGTAATATGGAATGTCATTGTCATCTACTACAAGTCCGAGATTTCTCGGATTTTTTAACAGAAGCTCAGAAGCATTGATTGCTGTAAAATCAATCTTCTTGATATTGAGATAAGCTACAATACGTTCATGATCAATAATAACAATGGCACCACAACTGTGAGAACGGATAATCTTTTTTCCATTTGAATTGGAGAGCAATTCAAAGTCAACTTTTTCTAAAACAGAGATATCCGTAGACACAAACTCTGGTTGAGAGGTATCAACAATTAGTATATCATTTGTTTCAGGAAAATCGATATGCGTTATAGGAAGTTCCGTTTGTATGTTTTTGCTGAAAAATACTTGCTGATCTGCTACAAATGCCATAAAACAAAGCATTAATAATAATGATAGAATTTCAATCCGTTGTATGTTTGTTCTGGCAATTGATTCAAGTATCAATTGAGTAACCAGAATAAGCATAATGCTAGGCGTTATGACATTTGAAATGAGGGAGATACCGTTTGCTGGAATGGCAATCATACCCATAAGGCCCAAAAAAGATATCATATAAATACAACCAAGAAGAAATATAAAATGTTCCAGTGGTATTTTTTTGATATTCCTATTAAGATAAGTTTTGCAGAAAAGCAAACTATTTGCTATTCCATAAGTTATTGCTCCAATAATTAGTAACATAAAAATTCCTCCTTTAATAAAATGAAATTGTAAAATAATGCTAAGGTTTACGAGTGACTAACTAAGAAGTCTAGGAGAAAAAGCTTTCCTAATTCTAATTAGTATTAAAAAATACACAAAATCTTCTATTATAATTATATCACAAAATTTAGAAAAGTCAAGTTTTTTCAGATATTCAAAAAAACACTTGATTTTTAAAATATTTATGATATAATAATAAAACTGTATGAAATAAAAAATTTTGGAGGAATAAAAATGAGTGTTAAAGTTGAAAAGACAGAGAACAAAAATGAATTAAAATTAGAATTTACAGTGAATAGTAAAGTATTTGAAGAAGGGATGAATACAGTTTATAAGAAAAATGCAAAATATTTTAGCATACCAGGATTTCGAAAAGGGAAAGTTCCAATGAACATGGTAGAAAAATTCTATGGTGCAGAAATATTTTATGAAGATACATTCAATGAAATTGTGCCAGAAATTTATGATAACGCAATCAAAGAAGAAAAATTAGACGTTGTTAGTCGTCCTGAAATTGATGTTGTTCAAATGGAAAAAGGCAAAGATTTGATTTTTACAGCAATTGTACAAACAAAACCAGAAGTAAAACTTGGAAAATATAAAGGAATTGCATTAGAAAAAAATAAATATGAAGTAACAGAACAGACGATAGAACACGAATTAAGCCATATGGCGGATAGAAATTCTAGAATGGTAACTGTAACCAATCGAGCTGCTAGATTAGAAGATACCGTTGTGATTGATTTTTGTGGTTCGGTTGACGGAAAAGAATTTGAAGGTGGAAAAGCAGAAAATCATGAATTAAAATTGGGAAGCAATACCTTTATTCCAGGATTTGAAGACCAAGTAGTTGGCATGAAAACAGAGGAAGAAAAAGATATTAACGTAAAATTCCCAGACGAATATTTTTCAAAAGAGTTAGCTGGAAAAGATGCTGTATTTAAAGTAAAAGTTCATGAGATTAAAGAAAAAGAATTACCAAAAATTGATGATGAGTTTGCAAAAGATGTCAGCGAATTTGATACATTAAAAGAATTAAAAGCAGATATCAAAGCGAAAAAAGAAGAACAAAACCAAACAAGAAGCAAAAATGAGTTGCAAGAATCAGCGGTAAAAGCTGTCGCAGACGTTACAGAAATTGATATTCCATCTGGTATGATTGAAGCAGAAGTAGAAGGTATGATACAAGATATGGACAATCGTCTAGCTTACCAAGGTATGAAATTGGAACAATATTTAGGCATGATTGGTAAAACGATGGAAGATTATAAGAAAGAATGCGAAACGCCTGCAACAGAATCTGTCAAAATGAGATTGGTGTTAGAAGCAGTTGGAAAAGATGCTAAAATTGAAGTAACCGAAAAAGAAATCAAAGAGAAAATCAAAGAACTAGCAACTGCTTATGGTAGAAAAGAAGACGAATTGATGAAAAATGAAGAATTAAAAACCAATATTGAAAATAGCATTAAATCAGAAAAATCAATTGAATTTATTATTGAAAATGCTAAAGTAAAAGAAGTTGTAGCAAAAGAAGATGAATGCGATTGTGGACACAATCATAGCGAAAAGAAAGAAAAAAAGACGGAAAAAAAGACAACTAAAAAATCTACAACTAAAGAAGAAAAACAAGGGAAAGAAGAAAAGAAGAGTAGTAAAAAATAATATTTTAAAACGCTTTTGTAAAAGAAAGCGTTTTTATTTTTGAATCAAAAATTATGTCAAAATTTGCGATGATTTTATTCCCGAAAACTTTAAATTTCTTTCTTTAAAAGCTTGAAAAAAAAATGAATATGGTATATAGTAATAATATTATTATAAAATACAAGGAGGAATCAAATGATAGAAAATAGTTTAGTACCTTACGTAATCGAGCAAACAAGCAGAGGAGAAAGGTCATACGATATTTTTTCAAGATTATTAAAAGATAGAATTATATTTTTAGCAGAAGATGTAAATTCTGCATCAGCAAGTTTAGTAGTAGCACAATTGTTGTTTTTGGAGTCAGAGGATCCAGATAAGGAAATTTCTTTATATATCAATAGTCCAGGTGGTTCAATTACCGATGGAATGGCGATTGTGGATACGATTAATTATATTAAATGCCCTGTATCGACGATTTGTATTGGGATGGCAGCTAGTATGGGAGCTGTTTTATTGGCATCTGGTGCAAAAGGAAAACGTTTTGCAACACCAAATGCTGAAATTCTAATTCATCAACCATTAATTGGTGGTGGCGGACTTTCTGGTCAAACAACAGAAATTAAAATTCATGCTGACCACATGGTTCGAACCAGAGAAAAGTTGAATAAATTATTAAGCGATAGAACAGGTCAAAGTCTAGAAACCATTCAAAATGACACAGAAAGAGATAACTACATGACAGCACAGCAAGCATTAGAATATGGTTTGATTGATGGAATCTTAGATAAAAGAAATTAGGAGGGCTTAGGAATGCCAAAAACACAAGATCGAAATATAAAATGTTCTTTTTGTGGGAAACCACAAGAAGTTGTAAAAAAAATAATTGCTGGACCAAGTGGTGTATTTATTTGTGATGAATGTGTTGGGCTATGCCAAGATATCATCGAGGAAGAAGTGTATGATGAAGAAGAAATCGTTGAACAAATCGAAATGCCAACACCAGCTGAAATTAAGAAAATTCTAGATGAATATGTAATTGGGCAAGAAGAAGCAAAGAAAACTTTGTCTGTTGCCGTTTATAACCATTATAAAAGAATCAATAATTTAGAATTTATGGACGATGTAGAAATTCAGAAAAGTAATATTTTGTTGCTTGGGCCAACTGGTTGTGGAAAAACGCTTCTTGCTCAAACGTTGGCGAAAATCCTAAATGTGCCATTTGCCATAGCAGATGCGACTACGTTAACAGAAGCAGGTTATGTTGGGGAAGATGTTGAAAATATTCTTTTAAAATTATTGCAAGCTGCCAATTTTGATACGGAAAAGGCGCAAAAAGGAATTATTTATATTGATGAAATTGACAAAATTACAAGGAAATCTGAAAACCCATCCATTACAAGAGATGTGAGTGGAGAAGGCGTTCAGCAGGCTTTGTTAAAAATCATTGAAGGAACTGTGGCTTCGGTTCCACCACAAGGAGGAAGAAAACATCCACATCAAGAATTTTTACAGATTGACACTTCGAATATTTTATTTATCTGTGGAGGCGCATTTGAAGGCTTGGAGCATATTATCAAAGAACGAGTGGGTCAAAAATCAATGGGATTTGGGGCTAAAATCGAAAGTAAAAAAGATATAAATAAAACTGAAATCTTTAAATCTTTATTGCCACAAGATTTATTAAAATTTGGACTTATTCCAGAATTCGTAGGAAGACTTCCAATTACAGCCACATTAGATGGTTTAACAAGAGAAGCGTTGATTGATATTGTGACAAAACCAAAAAATGCGCTTGTAAAACAATATAAAAAATTAGTTGAATTAGATGGTGTCGAATTGGAATTTGAGCCAGATGCTTTAGAAGTCATTGTAGATAAAGCAATTGAAAGAAATACAGGCGCAAGAGGTTTGCGTTCAATTATTGAAGAAATCATGCGAGATGTTATGTATGATATTCCGTCCAATGAAAAAATCGTAAAATGTATGATTACGAAAGAGACAGTGCAATCAAAAGAACAGCCTAAATTGGAGATTGACGAAAATAAAAAACGTGAACCAATCAAGCATAAGAAGAAGTTGAAAACTGCCAAAAAAGAAGAAACTGCCTAAGGAGGAATGATGGAATTTTTAGAATTAGCTAAAAGTAGATATTCTTGTCGAAAGTTTTTAGATAAAGAAGTAGAAAAGGAAAAAATTGAAATTGTGTTAGAAGCAGGAAGATTAGCACCAACGGCTTGCAATTTTCAACCACAACGAATTTTGGTGATAACAGATAAAGATACAATCAATGAATTAAAAGAATGTACTAGATTTACGTTTGATGCACCAGTTATTTTGGTTGTATGTTATGAAAAGGAAGAATCGTGGAAAAGAAAATATGATGGGCAGGATGAGGGAATAGTGGATAGCAGTATTGTTTCCACACATATGATGCTACAAATTACGGAATTGGGCTTAGGTTCCACATGGGTTGCTTCTTTTGATCCGGTTAAGGCAAGAGAAATATTGAAGATTCCAGATAATTTGGAAATTGTGAATTTATTGCCCTTTGGTTATCCAGCTGAAGATGAAGTACCAAGTGCAATGCATGCAAAGAGAAAAAGTTTGGATGAATTAATATTTTGGAATACTTTTTAAGCTCATTTGATAGTAAGTCAAAAATAGGATGGGAATTATTTTTGACTTACTATTTTTTTTTGAGGAATTTTCATGAATAAAAGCACAAAAGTGACGTTATACGCATTATGGAAAATTAATAGTTATACGGTGACGTTTGATAAGAACTATTTGGAGAATAATTTATGTACAAACTCTGCTCCATTCTTAACATCCAGTGGTGGGACAGTTAATGTAGGAATATTAGATAGGCA
The DNA here is from genome assembly GCA_948976265.1 of uncultured Clostridia bacterium. Classification (GTDB taxonomy): domain Bacteria; phylum Bacillota; class Clostridia; order TANB77; family CAG-508; genus Scatovivens. The sequence continues at coordinate 49,835 of CARFUA010000007.1, read as the reverse complement.
AGTTATTGAAAATGATGAAGCAATTGATGGAAAATCCTTAGAAGTTACTTTTGATGATTTTGGAGGTGGCGTTTGGAGTTCTTTTGGAGTACCAGCTTTTGAGCAAGGTTCTACTTACACATGGAGTGTATATGTAAAATCTAGTAAAAATACGAGAATAAATATAGGAAGTGAATGGTATGGAGAGAAAAAAGTAGACCTAACAACAGAATGGCAAAGATTTACGCATACTTTTACAGTAACAGGTAATCCTCCACCAAATCGAGCATTTATATTTTATGCAGGATATGGAACAGGTTCTACATGGAATTTGGGAGATAAATTATATGTTCACTCAGTAGAATTGACAAAAGCAAGTTCACTCAATACAACCTCTGTTCAAAAAACCTACAACTCAACTCTAGGCACTCTCTCAACTCCAACTCGCGAAGGCTATACCTTCGACGGTTGGTACACGGCGCCAAGTGGAGGTACAAAGATTTCGAGTAGTACAACTGTGCCTGCGGGAGATGTAACGTATTATGCGCATTGGAAAATTAATAATTATATGGTAACTTTTGATAAGAACTACTTGGAAAATAACTTAGCAATTAATGCTTCTAATCCAAATAATTATTCAAAATCCTCTTACCTTAAATCAAGTACGATTATAGGAAATAATTCTGCAATCGATGGAAAAATCTTAGAATTTACAGGTGCAGATAAATTTTCAGGTATTTATTTTCCTATGGACGAGTTAAACAATGGAGAAACCTATACATGGAGTGTCTATGTAAAATCAGACACTCCTAGAGATAAATTTAGACTAGGACATGAACAAAAAGGAGGCATAGATATTAATTTAAGCACAGAATGGCAAAGATTTACACATACATTTACTGCAAAATATAACTACGGACATCATGCATTTGTATTTTATACATGGAGTAAAGAAGTAGCAGGTAATGAAGTTGTTTGGTCAGAAGATAGTAAGTTATATATTCATTCTTTAGAGGTGAGTAAAACTAGTTCACTTAATGTTACAACTGCAATAAAAAAATACAACGAAACTCTCGGCACGCTCTCAACACCAACCCGTGAAGGCTATACCTTCGACGGTTGGTACACCAATCCAGTAGGTGGCACTAAAATTGATAGCAACACAAGCGTTACATCAGATGTAACGTATTACGCTCATTGGAAATATAACGGATAAATCATTGAAAAATAAGTTAAAAAGGTAAACCTAAAAATACTTTTTTGACTTATTTTTTCTTGACAATTTCTATATACTTTTTTTAAAAAGCGTGTTATAATAATACAATAATCAAGAGAAATAATGAAAAGGAGAATGTCTATGTTTTTTAATAAAAATAAAACGGAAAAGTTTAAAGAACAGCCTTTAGGCTATTGGGAAGCGGAATCTTATATGCAAGTTGTGCCAGAAAATCCTAGTCAAGAACTATTAGATAGTGTATGTGAGAGAGTTGCTAAAATAGAAGGGGTAACAATAATAGAAGAACATAAATTAACAGAAAATGAACCAGGAAAAATAAAATTAAGTTATGAAAAAGAAGAATATGTTATTGGCTATTACCCTTCTAAATTTTCAGTACCAGAAATGTACTTAAATAAAAATTATTATTTTTCAGAAGACGAATTGAAAAAGCTAAAAAATGCTAATACATCATTGACCATTTTTATGAAATTCAATCAAGATTCAAAAAAATCTTATCATCTTCAATTAAAAATTGCTGTGGCTATGATACCTAATTTGTTAGGCGTTATGGATGAAAGCGCAGAAAAGATAATGCCACCATCTTGGGTAAAAATGACGGCTGATTCAAAAGTTTTACCAGGTTCTAATGATTTATTTACTGTGCAAGCAGTATCTGGCGACAAAGGGGAAGTATGGCTACATACGCATGGACTTTGCAGATGTGGACTAACAGAACTTGAAATTTTACAATCTGATAAAGATAACTATAATAATCATTACCATTTAATTGCAACTTTTGCCAGTTATTTAATTGACAAAAAGGAAAATAATCCGAAAAGTGCTTATATTGGACTTTTGTCGAACAAGCAACCTGTTGTTGCTACTTATATTTCTTGGACAAATGGATTAAGCGAATATAAAAATTTAAAATTGGGAAACATTTCGGACAGAAAAGATGGACATAACAGTAAAACAAGCATTATTTTTGTTTATAAAAGTGAGGAAGATGAGAAACAAGGAAAATTTACTAAAGTTTCTGAATTTAATGATAAATGGGGGGATAATCCTATCTTTTTCATCAGCAACGAAGAAACTGCTCGCATGAAGCAACTTGCTGAAGAAAGATTTGATTTTGTGAAAAAAGCTTCAGCTGAGAAAGAAAATAAGATTACACTAAAAATTGGTCTTCCCATTGATGATGAAAATAATTATGAACATATTTGGTTTGAATGCATTGCGTTTGAAGGCGATAAATTTAAAGCAAAGCTATTGCAAGAACCTTATCAGGTAAAAGGAATTCATGAGGGAGACGAAAACTGGTACACCGTTCAAGATGTAACCGATTGGGTGATTTATACACCTCATTTTGCGGTTAATCCAGGAAATGTATATGTATTAAAATGAAAAGACTAAAAACTGATTTTACTGATTTAAGTGGACTTTTTAACGTTTTTGTGATACAGTAAAAAATAAAAAAAGGAGTTATTATGAAAATTTTATCGATAGATACTGCCAGTAAGATATGTAGTGTTGCGCTTTTGGAAGACGAAGTGATTGTAGATGAAATGAATTTGGATGACGGAAAAACCCATTCGGAAAATCTAATGCCAATGGTAGAGGAAATTTTATCCAAAAATCATGTAGCTTTGTCTGAAATAAAATTAATTTCGTGTTGTACAGGTCCAGGTTCTTTTACAGGAATTCGAATTGGAGTGGCAAGTGCCAAAGCAATGGCAGAAGTAAATCAGATTCCGCTGGCAAGTGTTACTTCACTAGAAACTTTAGCCAGAATGGATGACTCTAAAAAAACGAAAGCGGTTTTAATCGATGCTCGAAACAATCAAGTTTATTGCGGAATTTTTGATGAAACCTGGTCACTTATTCAAGAATCAATGGCAGATGATATTGCTAAAATTATGGAACAATTAAAAACATACAATCATCTTATATGTCTTGGAGATGGCGCTATGCTACATAAAAAGCTGATTGAGCAGGAAATTCCAACCGCAGAGTTTTCTGCGGAAAATGAACAAAGAGCTGGGTTAGGTGGAAAAATTGCTTATCAAAAGTATCTCAAAAAAGATTTGCAAAATGCGGATACCCTGGTTCCACTTTATTTGAGAAAATCCCAAGCGGAAAGAATGAAGGAAAAACAGAAATGAGAATGGAAAAAATCGAAATTTCAAAAATGACTTTGGCAGATTATGAAACCATAAAAACTTGTTTGTGTTCGGAATTTGATGATTTTTGGACACCAGCTGTTTTAAAATCTGAACTAATGGGAGAAAATAAAATTTATTTTGTTGCTAAAAAAGAAACGCAAATTATTGGATTTGTAGGAATTATGATGGCAAATCCAGAAATGGAATTGCTCAATCTTGTTGTCAAAAAGTCAGAAAGAGGAAATGGTGTTGGCACAATTCTTTTAAATAAAATCATTGAAATTGCAGAAACTAATAAAATCGAGACGATTTTCCTTGAAGTGAATGAAATAAATCATTTAGCAAGAAAATTATATGAAAAAGCAGGATTTTTCGAAATCGGCATTCGTAAAAATTATTATCATTCGACAGAAAATGCGATATTGATGTCAAAAAATGTAAATAATTTGCAAAAATGATTGAAAAAATTTTTGATTTGATATAAAATAAAATCAAGATAAAATAAAAATATGGGGGAGTACAAATGAGAAGAAATAATGAACATGAATTATTACCAAAAGACTTAAAAGATATCTGTAGTCCAAATTTTTTTGGTTTTGAAACAACCAAAGAAATTGAAGATACTTCAGATTTGGTATATGGACAAGATCGAGGCATAAAAGCACTTGAATTTGGTGTAGATATTGATGTAAAAGGTTATAATTTATATTTAGAGGGACCATCTGGTGTTGGAAAAACGATGTACACCAAAAAATATTTAGAAAAAAAAGCCAAAAAGGATAAAACACCTTGTGACTGGTGTTATATCTATAATTTTGAAGATCCAAACGAACCAATTGCGATTTCATTTCCCGCAGGTCAGGGAAAAGTGTTTAAAGAAAATATGGAAAGTTTCGTAAAAGATATTCGTAAAGATATTAAAAAAACGTTTAACAATGATGAATTTGAAAAAGAAAAGAAAATCATCAAACAAGAGTTTGAAATTAAAAGAGAAACGTTATTAAAAAAATTAAATGATAAAACTATGAAACAAGGCTTTCAAATTAAATCTACAGATAACGGAATTTACATGATGCCAATTTACGAAGGAAAAACGATTCCAGAAGAAGAATTTGAAAATTTGCCTCAAGAAATTAAAATCCAATATGAAGAAAAATCGTCTGAAGTGCAAGAAATGATTTTTACGGCATTATCGGATATTAAAAGTATTGAAAAAGAATCGGATAAAAAAATTGAGAACTGGCAATCCAATGTGGCACTTATGACGGTTAATATGCAGATTAATGCTTTGAAGTCGAATTACAAACGAAATAAAAAAATTAGCAATTATTTGGATGGTGTCAAAAAAGATATTTTGAAAAATATCGATTGTTTTTTGGTATCAGAAGAAGAGCAAAAAGCTTCTGCAGAACAGAATAATGCTGTACCAAGAAAAGAAATGAGAGAACCTTGGTTAAATTATCGTGTCAATTTATTTATTGATAATAGTAAATTAGAAGGTGCGCCTGTTATTATGGATACGAATTATTCATATAATAATATTTTTGGAAGATTGGAATATGAAAACCATTATGGAATGCTGAAAACCGATTATATGATGTTGAAACCAGGTTTACTTCATGAAGCAAATGGCGGATATATTATCTTTCAAATCAAAGACTTGATTACCAATCCAGCTTGCTATGAAGCATTAAAAAAAGCGTTACGTGTAAAAGAATTGGCGATTGAAAATGTAGCAGAACAACGTAACTCAATGGTTTTGATTTCTTTGAAGCCAAAGCCAATTCCTTTGGATTTAAAAGTATTATTGGTTGGAAATTCTAATATGTATCATACTTTGTTAAATATGGATGAAGACTTTAAGAAATTATTTAAAATAAAAGTTGAGTTTGAAGAATCGGCGCCTAGAACAAACGAAAATGTGATGAAATTAGCCAAATTTATCAAAAGTTTTTGTGACCAAGAGGAGTTGCTACCTTTGGATAAAGAGGCGGTAGCAAAAGTGGTTGAATTTTCTTCTAAGTTGTCTGGGGATAAAGATAAAATTTCTACGCAATTTAGTGAAATTGGTGAAATCATTGGAGAGGCATCTACTTGGGCCAAAATTGGGAAATCAAAAGTGATTACCAAAGAATCCATCCAAAAGGCACTAGATGAACGTGTCAACAGAATTAAAAAATACGATGCTAAATATTTGCAAATGATTCAAGAAGAAACATTGTTGATTGAAACAGAAGGTTATAAAGTTGGTCAAATCAATGGTCTAACCGTTATGACAATTGGAGATTATTCATTTGGGAAACCAGCTAAAATTACGGCTAATACGTATGTTGGAAAAAGTGGAATTGTCAATATTGAAAGAGAAGTTCAGATGTCAGGTTCTTCCCATTCAAAAGGCGTTTTGATTTTGTCTGGTTATTTGGGTGAACAATTTGCCCAAAAGATGCCATTATCATTAACAGGAAGTATTTGCTTTGAACAATTATATGGTGGCGTAGATGGGGATAGTGCTTCAAGTACAGAAGCCTATGCGATTTTATCTAGTTTGGCAGATATTCCAATCAATCAATCAATTGCAGTAACTGGTTCTGTGAACCAAAAAGGAGAAATTCAACCAATTGGTGGTGTAAATGAAAAAATTGAGGGATTTTATCAAATTTGTAAAATGAGAGGATTCAACGGAGAACAAGGCGTAATTATCCCAAAACAGAATGTTCGAAACTTACATTTGTCAGACGATATTATTGATTCTGTAAAACATGGAAAATTCCACGTTTATGCAGTTAAAAATATTGAAGAAGGAATTGAAATTTTGACAGGTGTACCAGCTGGAAAAAAAGATCGAGAAGGCAATTTTCCAAATGGTTCGATTAATTATTTAGCTTTGGAAAAACTGAAAAAGTTTTCCAAAGTTGCGACCAATTTAGAAAAATAAAAAGGAGGATTCTTGATTCATGAAACTAGAAGTAACAAAAGAAGAATTAGATGTCTTAAATGTTTATCAAAATGAAACAAACTTTAGGATGAATCAATTGTTTGAAGAACAGGCAGAAAATGATATTTTGGCTTTGCTTCAAAACCAGCCAGTGGAATATTCAAAAGAAGCACTAATAGAAGATATCAATCGAATCAAAGAAATCTACACAATTATACTGAAAAATTTTAGGAGTTATGCAGAGGAAGAAGAAATCACATTTTATCAAAAAGTAAATTTTGCAAGCATTGATAAATGGAAAAAAGATGGTCATATAAATCCGTTTCTTTTAATGAAAAAGGAGATTTTAGAAGAAACCAAGGAAACAGAAAATTCGTGGAATCGGGCCAGTTACTTTACACATAAAACGAAACAAAGATGTTCCATATTTAGATTTAGAAGAAAAAGGAATCTGGATTGCGCCTTTTACATTTATTGAAAGTATGGAAGAATTCTCGGAAGAAGATAATTTGAAGCAATGTGAAATGAAACTGGGTTTGCAAACATTAGAAATTTTAACAGAGGAAGAAAAAACAAGTCTATATGAACATATTTTAGAAAATGTTGATTATGTAAATCGAAAATTAAAAGCTTGTGTAGAATTGGAAAATGAGAATATTATTCATTATGAAAATATTCGAAAATTGGAACAATTGCTAGCGAATCATCATTTTACAATGGAACAAGAAAATTATGAACAAGATACAACCGAAGAAGATAAACAAAGTGATTTGGATGATATTGCGCGAATCAATGCAGAATTAACAACTTTAAAAGAATCGGTAACGAAAATTTTTAATAAACGCAAAAAAAATGCAGATTTTATTTCTGATTGGAAAAAAGATATGGTAACATATTTGAAAAATGAATTAAGAGAAATTCATGAAATTTACAATGCTAAAAATATAACAGAAGAGCCAGAAAAACAAGTAGAGGATTCTACTGAAATGCCAATGGATTTAGAACCTGCAGTTGCTGCTGTCAAAACAGAAGCCTTAGAAAATCTTGCTGTGATGGATACTTTATTGAACAATATCAAATCCTTAATTGCCAAACAGCAGAATCATGCAAGAATTGCAGAATCAATGGATGCCCATTATAAAGCTTTAAACAATGCTTTTGAGATGAAAAATTATGCTGAAGAATTAGAAGCCTTGTTACAGGCAATCTCAAATAAAATTGATACTGTGCCAGCAGAAAATCAGGAAGAATTAGATAAAATTTCGGAAACGAATATTCAGGTGAGTGTTTTATTTAATTATTTGAATAACGCCAAAGCAGGCGTTAGTAAAAAGATTACAAGATTTGATGAAATTGGTATTATTGAAGAAAACGAATTAAAAAAGGAAATTGCAGAAACCATTAAAAACATTCGATGTGAAGCAGAGTTGAAAAAATTAAGAGATGATATTGAAATTATAGAAGATAAAAGTCCTTTCAAGAAATTTGTTGGCAGATTTACTGGAAGAAACAAATTGGACCAAACTATGTTGGACCAAATTCAAATTCGTCAAACTGCCATTCGAAAAACTTTTAAGTCCAAAATGCCATTGTCTTATAATTATAGTATCCATGAATTGATTGCTGAAGTTGAAATGTTTATGGAAGAGAATAGGGATGATGAATTAATCACCGAAGATGTAGAGCAATTACGAAAAATAAAGGAAGTTTTAAAGAAAAATTTTGTCATTAATGATCATAAAGTAATTAGTATTATTGAGCGAAAAACAGGAAAAAATCTTCCCGTTAATCCCAAAAAAGTGAGCAAAGCGGATTTGATTGAAATTGATACATATCGCTTTTTAAATCGTTATGGATATGATAAATCAAATGATGTTCAAGAACCAACTTATCAAGATACGTTAGCAAGTGAGATTAAGCGAATTATTGATTATGTGAAGACAAGTGGCATAATTTAGGAATTATAGGCTTTGCAAAGAAATTAAATTTTTCAGGCAAAAATCTTTAATTAAAATATAGATTACATAACTTTACTTTTTGCTAAAAATATGGTATAATAAATATAGTTTCAATTAAATTTCCTCTCAACACGAGGATGCTATAATGTTTTATAAAAATTTAGGAGGATATTATATGTTAAAGACTAGACTAAATGGAACGGAGACGGCTATGGATAAAGCTATTAAGCTCGCAGGTAAAAAAAATCCAATAGCGCAGGGAATATTAAATAAAGCCCTTGTCTATTCAAACCCTATGGAAAACATTTATATGGGAATGATTGACCAGCTTGGTCTATATGGTCGACGGATAGAATTCCTATATAAAGCCTGTGAAAGCGATATTGATAAGTTCTTAGATGCTGTTAACACTTTTCATGAAAAAGCAGTTTCTCAGGACAGAATAATAGCAATGAAAACGCAGGAGGAATTTGATGTTCTAGTGAAAGAATATCAATAATCAAAGTCTGGATTGTAAAAAGAGAATTAAGCTACTTGGCTTAATTCTCTTTTCAACTTTAGTTATAAACTTGACTCACAATATATTATAAATATTAAAAAGCAAAGCATTGTAACGTTTGCACAACTATTTTGTATGAGGAGTTTATTTGTACAGTGGAAAATTTCTATAAAATAAAAAAATCAATTCATGCAGTTGATTTTTTAAGTTTTTGCATTTTATTTAAATGGAGCCAATAGGCGGAATCGAACCGCCGACCTACAGGTTACGAATCTGTTGCTCTACCAACTGAGCTATATTGGCATAATTATTTCCCTTTCATTATTATAGTTGAGATAATACGATTTGTCAATTATTTTTGGAAAAGAATTTAAAAAAGTAATATAAAAAATTAATTTTTTTACTACTACAGTAACAGCTATAAAAATTAGGACTTATTAAAGAAAAATCTGAATTTTTAATTTCGCGATTGCTTTCTATAAAAATTATGATATAATTTAGTAAATTGATTAATATTTGTATTAATCGTTAAGTCTAGATAATCACAATAAGGAGGAAAAACGATGATTTATAAACCATTTCAAAATTTAAAATTATCCAATTTAGGATTGGGAACCATGCGTTTACCCAACCAAGGAACCAATGGTGATACTCCCATTGATGAAGAACAAACATCGCAAATGGTAGAATACGCCATCCAAAAAGGCATCAATTATTTTGATACTGCTTGGGGATACCATAATGGTGAATCCGAATTAGTCATGGGGAAAGTGCTCAAAAAATATCCTAGAGACAGTTTTTACTTAGCTACCAAATTTCCGGGATATGACTTGTCTAATATGGATAAAGTCGAAGAAATTTTTGAAAAGCAATTGGAAAAATGTCAAGTCGATTATTTCGATTTTTATTTATTTCACAATGTTTACGAAAAAAATGTAGACCCATATTTGAACCCCAAATACGGAATTTTAGAGTATTTATTAAAACAAAAAGAAAACGGAAGAATCAAACATCTTGGCTTTTCGGTTCATGGAAGTTTTGAAGTCATGAAAAAATTCTTAGACGCTTATGGAAAATATATGGAATTTTGCCAAGTGCAATTAAATTATTTAGATTATGAATTTCAAGATGCCAAAGCTAAAATTGAATTATTAAATCAATTACATATTCCAATTTGGGTTATGGAGCCATTAAGAGGTGGTAAATTAGCAAAACTTTCGGAAGAAAATGAAACAAAATTAAAATCGCTTAGGGGAGAGGAAACCATTCCTGGTTGGGCATTTCGTTTTTTACAATCCATGCCAGGTGTCACGATGATTCTTTCTGGGATGTCTAACATGGAGCAATTACAACAAAATATCGAAACATTCGAAACCGAACAACCATTAAACGAAACCGAACTCAAAACTTTACTAGAAATGGCACGAGAAATGACAAAAGGAAATACGCTGCCTTGCACTTCTTGTCGCTATTGCACAGCCCATTGCCCAAAAGGAATCGATATTCCCAAAATATTAGCCTTATACAATGAACACGTGTTTACACGGCGGAGGCTTTATCGCACCAATGGCAATTAGTGCTTTACCAGATGACAAAAAGCCAAGTGCATGCATTGGGTGCAAATCTTGTGAAGCCGTTTGTCCACAACAATTAAAAATTGCAGAAGCGATGTTTAATTTTGTAGACTTATTAAAATAAGGAGGAATTTAAAAAATGGAAAAAGTAAAAACAATCCAAAAATCAAAGATATTTTTAAGTAGAAAGGCAATCCATATTACAGGAACCATTTTACTAAGTGGAATTGGAATTGCCTTACCAAGAATCTTTCATATTTTGGCAGGGAGTTCAGCAGGTGCTATCTTTTTGCCAATGCATATTGCTGTTTTAATTGCATCACTTGTATTTGGTGCTTTAAGTGGAAGTATTGTTGGTGTAGTTTCGGTAATAGGCAGTTATTTATTAACAGGAATGCCAGCAATCGCAAGATTGCCCTATATGATAATAGAACTTGGAATTTATGCTATTTTGCTAGGATTATTTCGTAAAAAATTTAATGCAGCGGTATCTTTAGTGGGAGCCATGATTTTTGGCAGAATTTTATACGCTGGAGTATTGTTTGTGTCAATTAGTATGTTAGGATTTTCAAGTTATGGAATTTCTGTCATAGAAAGTGTAAAAATGGGAATTCCTGGAATCTTATTGCAAATTGCATTTGTCCCAGTGATTGCTAAAATTATGAATAAAGGATTAAACTTAAAAAATGACTAATTTAGAAATGATAAAAGGAAAATTATACGAAACAAAAGCCAGCTTGGTTGTTTTATATAACAATGGAGAAGTAAAAGAATATTATCAAAATCGAATTAAAGATATACAGGAAATTTTAAAAGAAAATCCTGAAGCTTTAAAAGATGCCATAATTGCAGATAAAGTCATCGGAAAAGTAGCGGCATCCATTTTGACAGTAGCAGGTGTCAAATCAATTTATGCACACGTTATGAGCCAGTATGCCATTTCTATTTTAGAAGAAAATGGTGTTTCATATGAATACAAAAATTTAACCGAGTATATTATCAATAATGCCAAAACAGGAATGTGTCCAATGGAGAATAAATATAAAGACGAAAAGAATATAAAAAGGATTTATCAAGAAATGCTAAAGTTGACATGAAAGGAATTTTATGTTAAACTAATGTCGAGGAATAACTTATCAATCGTAAAAAATAATAATTTATTTTAGGGAGGACCAGATATGAAAAAAGCATCCAAAAGCTTAGTAACTTTATTGACCTTAATTACATTATTACAATTAGCCGCCTGTTCTCACAATAATCGGTTAAAGAAAAGTAGAGAACCAGAAGTAACAAACAAAGCCAAATGCATAGAAATTTCTATGCAGGAAACTAAAATTGAATTAGAAAGAAAGCCGACTCCGGCAAAAGAAGATTCCTTTGCGACTATACTTTCTTTCGGCGATGCATTATGCCATATTCCTGTATTTAATGCAGCCTACAATAGCGAAATTGACGATTACGATTTTTCCTACATGTTTCAATATGTAACGAAATATTTCCAAAATTCTACCATCAATATTGGAAATTGTGAAACGCCAATGGCAGGAAAAGAAAGGGGATATAGCGGTTTTCCGAGTTTTAACACACCAGAACATTTAGCAATTGACTTAGCAGAACTTGGTGTAGACATCATGACAACAGCCAACAATCACACGTTAGACCAAGGATTCAACGGTTTAACATCGACTTTGCAATTTTTGGACAAAGCAGGAATTGCACATGTTGGAAGTGCAAGAACAGCAGAAGAACAAAGTGCTATTTTGTTTCGGAACTTAAATGGTATAAACACAGCTTTTTTATCCTATACATATGGAACAAACGGAATTCCAGCACCAGAAGGCAAAGAATTTTGTGTCAATTTGATAAATGAAGAATTTATGTTGCATCAGATTGAACAAGCAAAAGCACGAGGAGCGGAATTAATTGTGGCTTCCATGCATTGGGGAAATGAATATGAAACGACTCCAAATGAGAAACAATATCAATTAGCGAAATTTTTAATTGAGCATGGTGTGCAACTAATTCTTGGTTCACATCCGCATGTTTTGCAACCAATGGAAAGAATCAAAACAGAAAGTGGAAAAGAAGGTTTTGTGATATTTTCGCAAGGAAATTTTTTTTCCAATCAAAGGCAAGAAAATACAAGGAATACCGCGATTTTTAACATTGAAGTGAAAAAAAGTGGTGAAACAGAAAAGGTAAGCATTGAAGGTGTTACTTATGTTCCGATTTACGTTAGCATAAAAGAGCCTGGCGCAGAGCATCGGTATGAATTGTGGGATTTGAATGAAATTATCAGAAGTTATGAAGCTGGTGAGGAAACCTGGACTGAAGAGGCGTATCAATTAGCCGTAAAAGAGCGTGAAAGATGCATAAAATTAATTGAACCAGAGAACGAGTAATTGCCAAAAGAGAGTTTCTGTAATGGGAACTCTCTTTGCTTTGAAAGCATTTTTGGGGAAGAGGATATTTTTAGTTTATTATTTTTTTGAGTTTTTCCTATACATTTTTTTATAATAATGTTATAATGGGATTGACAAGTAGAAAGTTGTAGGAGTTTTAAAAATGAAAAAGAAATATAATATAGGAATTATTATATTAATTTGTATTAGTATAGTTGCATTAATAAAAATCAGACTAGTTGGTAAGTCAAATATTGATTATGTAGCTAAGATTTATCACAATGAACTGGTGGGAATTGATGAAGAAATTGAATATGCTTATTATATTTATCCTAATAAAAATAATACCTATACTTATATTAAATCAAAATGTTTTATAACAAGCACAGGGGCTAGTAAGGAAAAATATATTAAGAAAGGAAAACTAAAAGATAAATCTGATTTTGAAAAAATAAGAAAATCTATAAATATGGATAAATGTAAAACACCTAAACGAGATATTGGTTATATTTATATACAAAATGGAGAAAGAAAAATAGGTACATCAATAGAGGAATTATCAGATAAATTATTTTAAAATAATTTAGTGGAATCATAGCAGGTAAATTGATGTAACTTTTTAATGATAAATGAATGGAGGAATAAAAATACTTGTGAAAATCCAGAATGTCATTGTAGAGAAAAATAATTTAGGAGGAGAAAATAAATGGGAAACGAGAAAATTATTGATAATAGTCAATTAGAGAAAATACTAAATGATTTTTGTAAAGAGAATCATTTAAGTATAGATTTATTTGAAATAGCTAAACAAGGAAATGGAAAAGGTAGTGGACCTAGAAAAGTATTGAAGGGTCCTGAGCCAACGGCTATAAAGAACAAAAAATGTACCTATGTTATTAAATTGTTTTTAAGATATAATATAATTATTATTTGGAATTATAAGAACAATCCTAATATGTCTTATCCTTATTTGACTTTGAAAGAAAAATTAGATAATGGAATACGTGAAGGCGATAAAGGGTATGGTTATCATCCTCATAAGCAATCTAGAGTGCTATTTGAATATACAGAAAACATTAAAAGTCTATTAAGTATGATTACTGATAAAAAATAACTAAACTACAACTTAAAAAATAAAATTAAAGGTGAATAATATGCAAAAAATTACATTAAATTCAGAAAAAGAAACCATCGAATTCGGGAAGAAAATAGCGCAGAATTTGAGAATAGGAGATATTCTTGTTTTGACAGGCGATTTGGGTTCTGGAAAAACCAAATTAACCGAAGGAATTTTGAGTTTTTTTGGTTTACAAAATGAAATATCCAGTCCAACGTTTACCATTGTTAATGAATATCAAACCGAAAAATTCCCGATTTACCATTTTGATGTCTACCGTTTAGAAGGAAGCGACGAATTTTGGGCAATGGGCGGAGAAGAATATTTTGAAAAAGGAGTCAGTATTATTGAGTGGGGCGAAAGAATTGAAGATAGCTTGCCTCTAAAATATACGCAAATTTCTTTTTCTAGAGATTTTAAAAACGAAAACAGTCGAACACTTACAATACAAACTATAAATAATGGATAAAAACAGAAGAGTATATGTATTATTTTTGAAAAAAAGTAATCATATACTTTTGATTTTTACCCCAAAATAGCTTGTTTTAGTTCTAAAGTATTGAAAAAGTGCATATATATTGATAGAAGTTTAATTTTAGGAGGCACAATGTATGGCTATGATAGAGGAAACGAAAAGCATAACGAATGTAATTCAAAATATTATTCTGGAAAATCGCGAAAAACTAAATGTATCTGGTGTGTTGGATGTGCTAAGTTTTGATGACCAAATTATTATTGTAGAAACAGAATTGGGATTATTAACGATTAAAGGTGAAAATTTAAAAATTAATAAGTTAAATATCGATACTTCAGAAGTAACTTTAGATGGGCTAATTTCCAGTCTTTCTTACTCAAATTCAGATTCACTCAAAAAAAATACTTCAGGTTTTATCGGAAAAATTTTCAAATAAAGGTGATAAAAAATGTACACTTTTTCACAAGGGCAGATTTTTATTTTGTTTTTAATTTTAGGTCTATCAATTGGCATATTTTTTGACTTATTTAGAGCACTCAGAAAAACTTTCAAAACCAGCGATTTTGTTACTTGTATTGAAGACATTATTTTTATGTTATTAGTTGGAATATTAATTGTAAACAGTCTCATTTTAATAAATCATGGGCAAATACGCTTTTTTATTATCTTGGCAATGCTGTTTGGGATAACATTTTATTTTTTGACAATTAGCAAAGTATGTTTCATAATTTTCCAAATGCTGATGAAATTTTTCAAAAAAATACTCATTTTTCCATTTTTCTTTAAAAATATTCTGCAAAAAAAGAAGGATTTTTGACATTTTTGTAGAATAGTTAAGTAAACTGATTATTTGGAGATTGATTAATGGCGAATTTATTTAAAACACGTAATTTATATAAATTAATTATATTAATTTTTTTAATTGTTTCGATAATAAAAATTAAAAACCAATTGTTGACCTTACGAGCATATAATCAAGAAATTGCTAGCTTTAATGAAAAAATTATTGCTTTAGAAAATCAAGAAAACGATTTATCCTATTCAACAAAATCAAGAAAAGACAACGAAAATATGGCAAGAAAAGACTTGAAAATGTATTATCCTAATGAAACTCCATATAAAGGTTATTAATTTATGTTTTTTCTGTTTGTTTCCAAACAAAGTAAATCACATTTTAAAAATTTAATAGGTAAATAGAAAAATTAAGGGGGGAAAATTTTCTATGGAATTAGACTCTTTATCATTGGCAGATTTAAAAGATTTGGCAAAAATGAAAGGAATATCCAATATATCCAAACTAAAAAAGAATGAATTAATTGAAAAAATTTTAGAAATTTCTTCAAAAAAGCAATCTGAAAGTGATTTAGACGCAACTATTTCAGAGCCACAAGAAACGGATGCAAAAGAATCAAGTGTAACGGAAGAAGATAATACTTATTCTGTATCCACAGAAGGAGATGAAATAACAGAAGGTGTTCTTGAATTATTACCAGACGGCTATGGTTTTTTACGAGGAGACAATTATTTGCCAAGCCAAAAAGACGTTTATATTTCACCAATTCAAATTAGAAGATTCAAATTAGACACAGGTGATCGCATAAAAGGAATTAAACGAATTCCAAAAGAAGGAGAAAAATTTCCAGCCTTAATTTATGTTGGCGAAGTCAATGGTGAAACGCCAGATAAAGCAATGAAACGAAAAAGGTTTGATGATTTAATTCCAATTTATCCAAATGAAAAATTACGCTTAGAATCCAATCCAAAAGAATATACGATGCGTTTAATGGATTTACTTTCTCCCATTGGAAAAGGGCAAAGAGGGATGATTGTAGCTCCGCCTAAAGCTGGAAAGACAACCATTCTAAAAAAGATTGCTAATAGCATAACTGCCAACAATCCAGAAGTTGAATTAATTGTATTATTAATTGATGAAAGACCAGAAGAAGTAACCGATATGAAGCGTTCCATTAAAGGAGAAGTTATTTACTCAACTTTTGATGAGCAACCAGAACATCACGTAAAAGTAGCTGAAATGGTAATTGAACGCGCTAAAAGACTAACCGAACAAAATAAAGATGTTGTAGTGTTATTAGATAGTATCACCAGACTCGCTCGTGCTTATAATTTAGTTATTCCGTCTTCTGGAAAAACATTATCTGGTGGTTTTGATCCAAGTGCATTACATAAACCAAAGCGCTTTTTTGGTGCTGCAAGAAATACAGAAGATGCAGGAAGTTTAACCGTTTTAGCAAGTGCCTTAGTAGATACTGGAAGTAGAATGGACGAAGTAATTTTTGAAGAATTCAAAGGTACAGGAAATATGGAAGTAACACTGGATAGAAATTTATCTGAAAAAAGAATTTTTCCTGCTATTGACATCAATAAATCTGGAACAAGAAGAGAAGATTTATTGCTTACAGAACGAGAAAGAGCTTCCATTGATTTGATTCGCAAAAAAATGAGCAATTTATCTACTGCAGATATGACAGAACGTCTATTAGATCAAATGGCAGAAACAGAAAACAATGAAGAATTTTTGAAAATCATGGATGATTTATTAATAGAAAAGTAAAATAAATTTTACTTTTCTATGATATATTATTTTCTATCTTTATTTCATCTTTTATCAAACATATTTTTTTCCTTTTAAAATTATAAAGTAAGGGGAGGATAATATCTTTTCTAGAAAGATATTATAGTAATGATATAGCTTTTTTATTGCATTCTAAAATTGTGTTCATGATTTCATTAACATTATAATTTTCTTGCTTTTCTATAAATATCATTTTAACATCGCCACTATTTAAAGCTTTTTTTAGCATTTCATCTCTTTTAATACGTTTTGGTTCATGATGGGTTTCATCATTTAATTCAATGCAACAATATACTTTATTTAATTTTTTTTCATAAAGCACAAAATCAATACTTTTATCACATATATTTTCCCATAGTTTGCTATTTCTATTATTATTTACCTCTATAAGTCTATTTACAGCAACTTGCGCAAATATTGTCAAATGTATATTATGTTGTTTATCCAGCTCGTTTACTGCTGAAATCAAATAATTATAAAATTTCATTTCATTTTGAGTCATGAAGTTTTGATGTATTTTGTAATTAGGTATAATTGTGTATTCTAAATTTCCATCTTCATCAAATTTTTCAATTTGTTTTACTTTTCTTCTTTCTTCCATATTTTATTTCCTTTCTAATATATATATCATTTATTTTAATTTTATAGTTATTAACAGAAGATTACAAGTAAAACAATTCGACAAAATATGACAATTGTTTTTTATAAAGATTGATATTGTGATTTAAAGTTTATTTTTATCTTTCTTTGTATATAGATTCTTGTTTTTTATTTCATCATAAAACATAAGATTCAAATACATTTCCTGTATTTTAATTTCAATATTTTTAGTATGAATCCCTGCTAAAACTATGCCTAGTATAAATATTATAATTGCTACAATAGGTGTTTTAAGAATGTTAGATAATATAAGTGCTAATATAGTAGAAACTATAGTGTAAAGACTATAAATACACCCAATTGTAAATTTGAAATCTTTAATGTAGGAATAATATTTTTTTTCGTCAAACATCTTTTTTCCCCCTTTCAAAACGATTATATCTTTACCAAATTACGTTTTCAACTCCAAAACATCGACATAATTCGACAAGTGCGTTGGTAGAGTAGGGGCATGGGGGTGTAACCCCCATAGTGGAACACTGGGAGGACAGACCCTTTCGCAAGCTAGACCCTATAAGCGCTAGCAATACTTATCTGTCTTTTTCTTGTCTAATACGCGGGTTATTTGTTTCCCTTTTATCATAATAAATTCCGTGTTCTAAATGAGGTATTAATTCCCGTAAGCTAGACCCTATAAATTACTATCTTATTTTTGTTTTGGCACTGGTTCGCGTAAATTCCTAGAACGACGTATTTTCTTTCCTCAAAAACAAAAAAGTAAAGAGCTTCAAGCCCTTTACATTCTTTCGTATATTATTTCAGTACCTGTGTAGTGCCATATTAGAACATTCAATTCTTCTTTCGATATTTTCAAGTTGTATTGAACATTTTTATCTTCAATTGCATTGTATAAAATTTCCAACTCCTTTAATCTTTGTTTTCTTCTTTTTCTTTCTCTTTTTTCGTCTTTCATTTTACTACCTCCTTTTTTTCTATTATACAACATTCATTTTAAATAAAATCAAACAAATACTCAATCGGTTTATGACCTTGATTTTATTTAAAATAAATGTTACCCTCAAAGCAAAAGGAGGTAAAAACGAAGATGAAAACTTGAAACTTTACTTACAAAGCAGAGTTGGAATTTTATACAATGCGATTCTATTTATTGTACATAGAGTGAATTGAATGTTTTAATATGGCACGGATTGAAACCACCTTATATATTTAAATGGGAAGGGCGTGGCTTAGCTTTTTTTGTTTTTATGCTATATCTTTCGTCGTTCTAGGTCAAGGCAAAACAAAAATAAGAGAAATACTTGCATTGTTTACATAAATATGTTATAATCAGAAAATACCATATAGAAAGGAGGAGAATGAAAGAATATTGTATATTTGTGATTTATAGAGGAGGAACGCCTTATACGGTAGGAAGTTACAATACTTTTCAACTTGCACAATCTGCACTAATGAATATGATTTCAGGTTTTGACCAAAGAGGAAAAATTTACTATATTGATAATGATTTTTTTGATAATAAATATCCATTAGGATTGCAAAGTGTTTATTATCAAATACAAGAAAGAGAAGTGACAGAGTGGAAGAAGTATTCAGAAGATAAATGTAAAATTTTAAAATTTCATAAATAAAGTATTGACTTTTAAAAAAATATGGTATATAAAAATAGATAGTTAATAGTCTAATTGAAAGAAGGTAGAGCAATCTGCCTATAAAATATTATATACAACATTGCACAAAATAAAAGTTTTGTGCAATTAGGGGTAGGAACATGAAAGCCTTACTAAACCTAGCTTATTCTTAGATGATTATACAATTAAAGCATGTCATCTTTTGCCAAATCCTTTAAAAGCCTATTTATGCGCATTTATTTAGAGACTCATATTTAGCTTTAATTTTTTTAAATGACAAATTATATTGCCTATCAATTTTAAACGTCTTAAAATCGATTCTAGCGAGTCTATTTTTGACGAATATTCTTATAAAATCATTTATAAAACTTGTCGCTATCTGAAATTATTTTTAAACACAAATGTTCGGTTTAAAAAATCATTTGATAACAACAGTTAAAAATTTGAAATTTTGTAAATTTAGAATTTCAAATTTTCAAATTAACATTCGAATTTTATTTTCAAATTTTTATTAACCAAATGAAATTCATTAAACACAAAAAATAAATTATTTCTTCAAAAATAATTTTTAGAATTGTAATATAATTTATCATAAAATAATCAATATCAATTGACCGCCTATGCCCTCTCTACCCTACTCTACGATTTTTCTTAAGTCAAATTTTATACTTTATCGCAAAAAGAAAGGAGTTTTTATGATTTCAAGAGAAGATAATCCAGAATCATTAAATGATTTTTTAGATTATTCAGCTACCATACTAAATAAATCAAAAAATACAATTAAAGAATATAATTATGACATTGCCCATTTTCTCAAATTTATTAAATTTCATTATAAAATGGTGAATGCTACAGAAGAATTTATTAAAGAAATTCAAATAGCAGATATAACATTGGATACTATTTCAAAAATAACCTTACAAGATATTCATGCCTTTTTAGGGTATTTGAAAAATTGTTATCATAGCAAACCAGCAACTTTGGCGCGTAAAACAGCAAGTATTCGAATGTTTTTTAAATATTTGTGCAACAAAATGAAAAAAATCCCTAATAATCCTGCTCAAGATTTGGAAAGTCCTAAATTGGGAAAAAGATTGCCAAAACATTTGAGTCTTGATGAAAGTAGAAAGTTATTAGAAGTTTCACGGGGCTCCCAAAGTTAGTTCACATGACCATTCTACTCGAGATTTTGCCATTGTGACGATTCTTTTAAATTGCGGAATTCGTTTGTCTGAACTTACTGGAATTAATATGAGCGATATTGATTTCTATAATAGCAAAATGACGGTTATTCGGAAAAGGCGATAAAGAACGAACGGTTTATTTGAATAAAGCCTGTATTAGAGCAATTAAGGATTATTTGGCGCTTCGTCCACACGATGGTGTAAAATTTGATTCTCGTAATGCTTTGTTTTTGAGTGAACAGAAAAAGAGAATTAGTAATCGAACAGTACAACATATTATTAAACAAAAGCTGCAAGCGGCTCGGTATTGATTCTACGAAATATTCTGTCCATAAATTAAGGCATACAGCAGCTACGCTGATGTATCAATATGGACAAGTAGACATTCGTGCACTGCAAGAAGTATTGGGGCATGAAAGTATTGCTACCACACAAATTTATACGCATATTGATGATAAGCAAGTTCGAAATGCTATTGAAAGCAATCCTTTAGCTGATGAATAAAATATAAAAGCCGTTACAAAATTTCCCTGTAACGGCTTTTACTTTACACAGTAAGGTACGTATTTTTGCACTGATTGTTTTTGTCATACCCTTTGTGAACCAGTACATTAACTGTATCATTGATGTTGGTTTGTTCATACAATGCTTTGTCGTTTATATAAAATATGTTTTTTTCGTACACAACATACACATTGTATTTCATTTCATAATACGCAATTTTGTTTTCTATAGAATATCCTATTGGCATGGCAATAGGAGCTGGAACACTGTGACATTTGCCACAGACAACTGCTGTTGCTGGAGTTACCTCATACCGTAAATTTGACAAGTAGTAAGCCTTATAACAAAGACAACCTCCTGCCAAAATTGCAACACCTACCAAAACTGCGATAATAACGAACATATGCTCTCTCCTTTCTGTCAAATGACAATGCGCGATTGATAAATTTCAATATGAAATATTGTACCACGTTTTATGTCAAATGTCAACTTAGATATTTCGGCTAAATTGCACATCGGTTGCAATAAAATAAATTCCATAGACAAAAATAAACAATCCAATCACCCATAACATATTTTTCAAAATTTCTTCTATGGTTACAGCTACTGTAAAAATTTGCCCAACGATCAGTACTGCTGGAATACTTAATAAAATTGGAATCAGCATTGGTAAACAAAAATAAAATAATAATTGTTTTAAAATAATTTGCTTCATTTCATGTTCTTCCATGCCCAATTTTTTCAGTAACTCGTAACGATATTTGTATTTTTCAGAATCGCTCAATTGTTGAATCGCTAAAATGGTAGCCGTTGCCATAACGAAAATTAGCGCCAGATAAAATGCTAAAAATGAAATAATAGTATAAAAAGATTTTGTAAAATTTACTCTGTGCCCTCTTGTACTAACATTTCCTAGTGAAATGTTTAAAGTATAATTCTGCTCTATTCCATCAATGATTGCTGTTTGTTCTATTTCATCACACAAAATATAGTTTGATAATTCTTCATAAAATGTTTCTGTGGTTGGTTCTTCTGTCTGAGCAACTAATTTGTAGCTACCATCATAATGAGACATTTCGATTTTTAAATCCATTTGTTTAATTTCCTCTAACAAACGATCTGGAACAATGATACAATACGTATATCCATTAAACGAAACTTGCGCAAAATGCTCGCTTTTGATTTCTTTTATAGTTACGGTTTTTCCAACCAACTCAAGTCTATTATTTTCTTCTTTATAATTTTCAAAATATTTCTCAGCTGTTTTCATACACTGCACAATAATTTCGTCTTCTTTTAGTGAAACCGTTTTATGTCCTAGCATTTCTCTTAAATGATTATAATCGGTCAATCCTAAAACATTGTCAAAACCTTCATAGCTTCTTCCTTCAAATATGCTTCCTTCTAAAGCTTTATAAAGATTTGTTTTGGGAATATTGTGCATTTGGTATTCGTACATCGCTGTTACTTTAGCATTTTTTTGGATGAATTCTTTGTATTTTGAGAAGTCAGCATCTGGAGTTGCAACCATAATTTCGAAGGGATATCCCATTTCAATTTCATTGTTTAACATGCCATTCATAAGTAGTGCTACATTTCCGCCAATCATAATAAAAGCAAATAACATGGCAATTGTGCCTAATGTTACACTCATAGTGTTGATTTTAGAGGTTAAATTTCGGTATAAAAATAAATGGTTTTTCTGGTATTTTCTGGTTTTATTTTCCAAATAATATTTTACAATAAAGCTTGAGATACTAATATAGAATAAATAAATACCAAGAATAAATTGCACGATAGCTAAGGTTGTGTTTTTGCCTTTCATATAATCGGGATTGCCGAAATCTTGCTCAAGTGACCATAAACCAGTTAAAAATAACAAGATAGATACTGCAAATAAAAACAAGTTTCCTTTCGCATTTTTAATGTGGTGATTCTCGTTTTGTTTATCTGCATAAAGCAAATCGTACACTTTGGTTTTTTTGATTTTTCTTCTACTATTGAATAACACCAACAAAAATATTCCGAAAAAGCATCCAGCGGTCATTTCGACTGCTTTCCAATTAAATTCAATGGAAATTTGATACGGTTGTGCAAAAATATTCATAATAATGCTAGAAAATACTTGATACATAAAAATCCCTAAGCACGTTCCCACCACAAAAGCAACTAAACCAATCATCAAATTTTCAATGGTAAACATATTGGAAATATCTTTTTTCTCAATTCCTAAAATTTGATAGGTTCCAAATTCTTTACTTCTTTTTTCGAGCATAAATTTCATCGTATAATTAATCAGCCAAACCATGACAAACACAATAACAAGATTAATACCAATAATCACTTTTGAAAAATTTTTCATAGTTGATGAAAGCTCTGCAATGTCTTGCGATACAGCAATGGAGTTAAAACTAAAGAGCAATGCAACCGTCATCACAATGGTGATAAAATAAATCACATAATCTTTGGCTTGTCTTTTGGCATTTCGAAAAGATAATTTACCTAACATTTCTGGTATCACCTCCCAAAAGTGCTAATACATCCAAAATTTCATGGTAAAAATCTTTTCTTGTTTTTTCTCCTTTTTGAATTTTATTAAAGATTTTTCCGTCTTTCAAAAATAAAATTTTGCTACAATAACTAGCGGATAATGGGTCGTGTGTGACCATTAAAATAGTGGCTTTCATGTTTTGGTTCATCTCTTCCATCATTTCTAGTAATTGTCTAGCAGATTTGGAATCCAAGCTTCCCGTTGGTTCATCTGCCAAAATAATTTTAGGTGTATTGACAATGGCTCTACAGGAAGCACAGCGTTGTTTTTGCCCACCAGAAACTTGGTAAGGATATTTTTTCAAAATTCCTTCAATTCCCAACTTTTTAGCAATTTCTAAAATGCGTTGTTCAATTTTTGCTTCAGAAACTTTGTTAATGGTTAAAATTAAAGCAATATTTTCTTCAATGGTTAAGGTGTCAAGTAAATTAAAATCCTGAAAAATAAACCCTAAATTTTCTCTTCGAAATTGGGCAATTTCCTCTTCTTTGATTTCAGTAATATCTTGATTTTCCAAATAAATATGACCTGAACTTACTGTATCAATGGTAGAAATACAATTCAAAAGCGTCGTTTTTCCGCTTCCGCTGGCTCCCATGATACCAATAAATTCGCCTTCTTCTACATCAAAACTAATGTCGTCAATGGCTTTTGTTAGATTATCCTTATTTCCGTAATATTTCTGGATTTGCTCCACTTTCAATATTTTTTTCAAATGAATCACTCCTTCTTAAATTTTCCTTATGTTCAAGGTTACTTTTAGTATATCTTGTTTTGGATAGTTTTTATATAGAAGTAGTTTGCTTGAATCTTACAGTTTTGTAAGATTGGTGTTTAATTATGTCAACAACAAACCACGTGCTTCATGCAATTTCGTGGCACGCGGTTGTTTTTTATGGTTTATTTATTTTCTCATTTTTGGGAATCATGATTGTTATTTTCATATACTCATTTTCTTTGCTTTCTGCCTCAATTTCCATGTCTAATTCTTGGCATAATCTTTTGCATAAATAGAGCCCCATTCCAGTTGATTTTTTCTGTCTTCTACCATTGGTTCCTGTAAACCCTTTTTCAAAGATTCGTTCAATCTCACTTGCTTTGACACCAATTCCATTGTCCTTTACAGATAATTTCACATTTTCCTTGCATTCTTTTATTTCAATATTTATTTCTGGATTTTTTTGAGATTTATATTGAACACTATTTATCATAATTTGATTTAAAATAAATTCCAACCATTTTTCATCGGTATAAGCTGTTATTTTGTAATCTTTGATTTCTACTTTCATTTGATTTTGAATCATCATTTTTTTATTTCTAGCAAGCACATTTTTTATAATTTCCCCCAAATTGACTTCTCGTATCATAAAATCATTTGAAACTTGATCCAGTCTTGCATAAAATAAAGCTTGTTCGACATAATTGTAGATTTCTTCGATTTCATCTTCTATTTTTCGTGTTACTTCTGATTTATGATTTTCACATAACAATTTAACAGATGTAATTGGAATTTTTATTTCATGTACCCAACTTTCAATGTATTCTTGATATGACTTTTGCGCAGTTCTGGCTTTCATTACATTTTCAAGCATGGATTTATTTGCTTTTTGTAAAATACGAAAATACGCCAATTCTTCTCCAGTTTTTGGCTTTTCCATGACTTCAGAAATTAAATATTTTTCTGGCAAATGCGCCTGAATTTTTTGGATTTCTCGCAAATATCGATTCTTTTTCCAATAGCAAACGACAAATCCAAATATAAAAAAACTACCTGCCAATACCATTATAATTAGAATTGCATTTTTAGCTATTTTCATGGCTTTCATATAAGCAAGTATGATTAAGCAATACAGAATAAATCCTAGTAATATATTTATATTGTCTTTCACATATTTTGTAAATTTCATAGTTTATATCCTTGTCCCCTCTTTGTTTCAATGATATTTTCAACTCCGATTTCTTTCAACTTTTCTCGAATTCGTGTAATTATCACGCTTAAACTATTGTCATCGGCATAAATTTCATGGTCCCATAAATAATCAATTAGGTCCATTCTGGCAATAATTTGGTCGGTATGTTTGAATAAATAATAAAGTGTTTTCAATTCTGTTTTTGTTAGTTCGGTTTCCTGATTTTCGTACTTTATTTCAGAGCGTAAAAGGTCCAAAGTGATTCCTTTATAGGTTAAGATACTTTCTGTTGCTTTATCCGAATATACACGATTTAATAAAGTTTGAATTCTCGCTAAAAGAATGGGAACATGATAGGGTTTTTCGATATAATCATCGCCCCCACGCAAAATACCATTTAATTCATCCATCGATTGATTTTTGCTGGTGACAAAAATAATTGGGACTTTTGATTTAAGCCTTATTTTACTACAAATTTCATAACCATTTTCATAAGGCAAATTGACATCTAACAAAATTAAATGAGCCTCCGTTTTGAAAATTTGTTGTTCTACATTTTCAAAATTCACCAAAATTCACTTCATAGCCACTATTTTGCAATAATATTTTTAATTCTTCACGAATTTCATTATCATCTTCCACAATTGTGATTTTGTACATTTGGTTTGCCTCCTGTTAAAAAATAGCATATCATAAAGTTTGAGATTTTACAAGAGAAAAATCCAGCGGCATTTCCAGATTTAATTTGATGATTTATAAAAAATAAAAATAATTCAAAAAAATATCAAAAAAATATAGACAAGTAAAAAAATTTGTGTTAAGATAAAGAAGACGTTTGAATTTTAAATCATGCTGATGTGGCGAAATTGGCAGACGCACAGCACTCAAAATGCTGCGGGAAACCATGTCGGTTCGAGTCCGACCATCAGCACCAAAAAAACATTGAACCATAAAGTTCAATGTTTTTTTATATACCAATTGAATTTTACGTAAAATTATAGTATAATACTAAAACACACAAACAAAATTGAAAGGAGATGCGCATGGCATTCGATGGAATAACCACAAAAGCTGTCATTTCAGAATTACAGCAATGTTTAATTGGTGGAAAAATTAATAAGGTTTTTCAACCCACAAAACATGAAATTATTTTAAATATTTATCATAAAACAAATTATACCCTACTCCTATCAGCTAATCCAGATTATTGTCGAATTCATTTAACAAATCATCCAAAACCCAATCCCCAAAATGCACCCAATTTTTGTATGCTTCTT
Organism: uncultured Clostridia bacterium; assembly: GCA_948976265.1. Taxonomy (GTDB): domain Bacteria; phylum Bacillota; class Clostridia; order TANB77; family CAG-508; genus Scatovivens. The sequence goes on along the minus strand of CARFUA010000007.1, from coordinate 23,247 downwards.
AGAAAATATTTAATCGGCGGAAAAATCATTGACATTTCCAATTACGATTTAGAGCGAACTGTACAAATCAAATTTGCCTGTTACAATGAATTAAATGATTTGGTGATTCGCAAACTTTTCATCCAAATCATGAGTAGACAAAGCAATATTATTTTAACAAATGAAAATAACATCATTTTGGATTCTCTTAAACATTTCGAAAATAGTCTTCCAGCGCATCCATTTGAATATGCCAAAATTACGAAACAAAGTTTTATGGCATTAGAAAATGTAACCGAATTTAAAAAACTAGTAAACGGGCAAAATTTATCAATCATTTTACCAAACACTTGGATTGGTTTTAGCAAAACCTTTGTAAACTACACTTTAGACAAGTTATCCATTCATCCGATTCATTATTCACCTTCTGATTTGGAAAAACTATACCATTGGCTCCATTCCCTTTTCGCTTGTTTTGGAACAAATCAGATAACTGTACAAGAAAATGACAATGATTATGCGATTACTTTAATGGATGCTACAATTTCTATTAATGAAGCTTTAGACCAAATCTATTTCGAAAAAGAACAAACATCCATTTTTATCTCTTCTCGAAACAATTTACTTCGTATTGTTTCAGGAAATCTAAAAAAAGTCTATAAAAAGCTACAAAATATCCAAGAAAAATTGCGAGAGTGTGATTCTATGGATACCTATAAAATATATGGTGAACTTCTAACTGCCAATCTTTATAACATCAATTCGCATGAGAATTTATCACAAATCACTTTACAAAATTATTACGATAACAACTCACCACTTACCATTCCGCTTGACCAAAAAATTAATATCCAAAAAAATATTGAGAAATATTTTAAAAAATATAACAAACTAAAAAACGCACTTCACATTGTCACAGAACAAAAAAAAGAAACTGAAAAAGAATTGGATTATATTGAAAGCATTGTTTTTTCTTTAGAAAATGCCAAATCTGTGGAAGATATTGCAGATGTATATTCTGAAATATCGGAAAATATTATTACGAAAAAAGAAGTGTTGAAAAAGCAAAAAAATAAGGGACCTTCCAAAAAGAATTCGAAAGAAATCGCTTTGCAAAGTGTTTTGGTCGATGGATTTACCGTCTATGTTGGAAAAAATAACGTGCAAAATGATTATTTAAGTTTAAAATTTGCCAACAAGCAAGATATTTGGTTTCATACGCAAAAAATACATGGCAGTCATGTCCTTCTTCGTAATCCGGAAAATCTTGACATTCCAGAAAATGTCCTGTTAGCTTGTGCTACACTTGCTAAGGAAAATAGCAAAGGAAAATTTAGTTCCAATGTTCCTGTCGACTTTTGCTTAGCCAAATATGTCAAAAAATCACCTGGCGCAAAGCCTGGATTAGTGATTTATACACACTATAAAACTATGATTGTAAAATAATTGCAATTTTTCTAAAATAGAGTATTGACTTTTCTTTTACGTATGTAGTATAATTATTTTGCCTTTTTTGTCATACATAAATTATTCTAAGGCAGGAAGGTGGTGATTTTATTGCACCTTTTCATAAGAGTCGTTGCTATGATTATTATTGCAATACTTGCTTTAATGAAATAGCAGACAACAAAAAGCCAGAAGACCACCTCTTCTGGCTTTTTTTGATGATTTATGCACCTTTTTGCTTTCGCTAAAATGATTATAGCATCATTTTGTCATTATGTCAATAAATTTCCATTTCTTTTTCTCGACATTATTCTACATTTACGCTTTATTAGCGGAACAGAACACATCTGTGATTTTATGGGCAACCGTTTTTTTGATTTCGTCACGTGCCGCTCCTAAATATTTACGTGGGTCAAAAACAGATGGTTCCTCTTTAAATACACGTCTTACTTGAGCTGTCATTGCTAATCTCAAATCAGTATCGACATTGATTTTTGAAACGCCTGTTTCCCCTGCTTGTTTTAACATTTCATCTGGGCAACCTTTAGCACCTGGAATATCTCCACCATTTTGATTGCACATTTCTACTAACTCTGGTACAACAGAAGAAGCGCCATGTAAAACAATTGGTGTATCAGGCAATTGTTCTTTGATTTTTGCCAAAATGTCAAATCTTAATTTGGCATCTCCCTTAAATTTATAAGCACCATGACTAGTTCCAATAGCAATGGCTAAAGAATCGCAACCTGTTCTTTCGACAAATTCTTTGGCTTGGTCAGGGTCTGTATAACGCGCATCATCTTCTGAAACATTAACATCGTCTTCAACTCCTGCTAATTTTCCAAGTTCTGCTTCTACAACAACCCCTTTACTATGTGCATATTCTACAACTTTTTTCGTGATAGCAACATTCTCCTCAAAATCATATTTTGAACCGTCAATCATAACCGATGTAAAACCGCTATCAATACACATTTTACAAGTTTCGAAATCTGGTCCATGGTCTAAATGAAGTGCAATAGGAATATTGGTTTCTTTCACAGCAGCTTCCACCATTTTAATCAAATAATTCATTTTAGCATATTTAATGGCACCTGAAGAAACTTGCAAAATAACAGGCGATTTTGCTTCATCAGCAGCCTCTGTAATGGCTTGAATGAACTCCATATTATTAATATTAAATGCACCAATTGCAAAGTGCTCCTTTATTGATTTTTCAAACATTTCTTTTGTTGTTACAAGTGGCATATTTTTATCCTCCTTTATCATTATTATTGCTTTTATTGTATGTTGTTATTCGGAGAATGTCAAGTGAAATTGGAAGAAATATAAAAAAAGAAAGGACACTTAAAAAAATGTGTCCTACCTTCCTTCTAAGGAATTTCATTGTGGTGAAAAAGGTTAGCGTCGTAAAGAGCGTTTCTCCCCCTCTCACGCTTTTAATGAATCCCTTATCTCTTTTGTGTAATAATATCATATAAGTTCCTTACAATTAATAAGTGAAAGAGGTAGGATAACCTACCTCTTTCACCACAATGGAATCAGGCTTGCTATATTTAGTTTTTTTGACAAGAAACTTAGCCTAATCCGGTGCCCGAATCTGATAATATACCATATTTCAGTCCTCCATTTGTCTTGTTGACAGTTACAAATTTATTATAATTTATTTTTAAAGTTTTGTCAAGACATTTTCTAAAAAAATTAAATTTTTTATTTCCCAACAAACATCTGCACATAAACTTTTCCATAGGTTGGACTATTCACCACACCAATTCCAGTATAATTGTAAGCACCATTTAAAATATTTGCTTTATGCCCAGCCGAATTCATCCAAGCCGTAACAGCAGCACTGTTACTTGAATTCCCTGCAATATTTTCAGCTGCTGTTTGGTAAGACACTTTAAAACTTTTCAGCATATCAAATGGTGAGCCATATGTTGGTGAATTGTGTGAAAAATAATTGCCAGTTACCATATCTTGCGCTTTTATTTTCGCCACTTTTTGTACTTCGTTGTCAATTTTTAAAGCCGATAATCCATTGTTTGCCCTCTGCTGATTGATGAGATTAAAAACCTCTTGTTCATCTGCTGTAAGATTTGCTGTTGTTTCTTCTGGCTTTGGTTTTGAGTTTGTTGTGTTGTTGGAATTGGGATAAATTGGTTTGATATATTTTTGGCTAACTGCTCCAATATAATCCCCTTCTACTTGCACAATATACCAATTTCCAATTCCTGCAAAAACACGAATATATTCATTCTTCCTAACCGTTGCAATAACTGGATATTCCGTCCCCGGTCCACTTCTGACATTCAAAGTGGTTGCCGTAACAAATCCGGTTGAAAAATCAACATTATAATAATGTTGCATAGCAAACGTTTTTGAAATGGCAAAAATAGAAAAACAACTAAATATTAAAACAATTGTTATTCCTTTCAATACTTTTTTATACTTTCCTAAATTAATAACACACATAAAAAACTCCTTAAAATGATTCCATACTTTAATGGTATGTTCTATTTTAAGGAGTATGCTTAAAATTTAAAACTATTATCTTATATAATTTTCAATTTCATCTTTTATTTTTTCGATAAATTCTGTCATTTTCATTGCGCCCATATCGCCTTCTTTTCTAGAACGAACGCCTAGACTTTCAGCTTCTACTTCTTTTTCCCCTAGAATTAACATATACGGAATTTTTTGGAGTTGTGCTTCACGAATTTTGTAACCAATTTTTTCTTGCCTGTCATCTAATTCTACTCGAATTCCTTCTGCTTTCAATTTTCCTACAACTTCTTTAGCGTAATTTAATTGGTTATCTGAAATTGGCATCACTTTTACTTGAACTGGCGCAAGCCAAGTTGGAAAAGCTCCTGCAAAATGTTCAGTAATAATTCCAATGAAACGGTCAAATGAACCAAATATTGCTCTGTGAACAAGTACAGGGACTTTTTTATCTCCATTTGAATCAATATAATGAAGATTGAATCTTTGTGGTAATTGAAAATCTAATTGAATAGTTCCCATTTGCCATTTTCTTCCTAAACAGTCTTTCATTTGAATATCAATCTTTGGTCCATAAAAAGCGCCATCTCCTTCATTAACATCATATTCTCCAACTCCACATATTTCATCCAAAACAGTTCTTAAATCACTTTCTGCTTGATTCCAAACTTCTAATTCCCCCATAAAATCATCTGGTCTTGTTGACAAAGTAATTTTGAAATCTAATCCAAAAACGCCATATAACTGTTTTGCAATTTCAATAATATCTTTTATTTCATTACCAATTTGCTCTTCTGTAATGAAATTATGAGCATCATCTTGTCGGAACATTCTCACTCTGAACAAACCATTTAATTGTCCTGATTTTTCATTTCTATGAATAACATCAATATCATTAAAACGCAAAGGTAAATCCTTATAACTCCTTAATTTTGAAGCAAATATTTTGATTGCATTGGGACAATTCATTGGTTTTAATGCTTGCTCTTTTCCATCTGAATCAGTTAAAACAAACATATCTTCTTTATAGTGCTCCCAATGACCTGAAGTTTTCCATAAATCGCTATTGTTTAATTGTGGTCCAGAAAATTCTAAATATCCTCGTTTTTCATGTTCTTTTCTCCAAAAATCAATTAATATATTCATCATTTTAAAGCCTTTTGGCATCCAATAAGCCATTCCTGGTGCTGTTTCATCAAAGAAAAATAAATCCAATTCTTTTCCTAATTTTCTATGATCTCGTTTCTTAGCTTCTTCTATCATATTCAAATATTCTTCCAACTCACTTGCCTTTGGAAACGAGATTCCATAAATTCTTTGTAGCATTTTATTATGCTCATCACCTCTCCAATATGCTCCAGAAGACGATAATAATTTTATTGCTTTCACGCATCCAGTCGATGGCAAATGTGGACCTCTACAAAGGTCTGTGAAATCGCCCTGTTTATAAAAAGAAATCACTTCTCCATCTGATAAATCTTCAATTAATTCTACTTTGTAAGGTTCTTTTCTCTCTTTCATTAGCTTGATTGCTTCTTCTCTTGGAAGTTCAAATCTTTCAAGATCACAATTTTCTTTGATAATTTTTTTCATTTCCTCTTCTAATTTTGCCAAATCCTCTTCTGAAAACGGTTTTTCGACATCGAAATCATAATAAAATCCATTTTCAATCGCTGGACCAATGGCTAACTTTGCTTTTGGAAATAAGCGTTTTACAGCTTGTGCTAAAATATGAGAAGTGGTATGCCAATACATACTTTGCTCCACATCAGTTGTCTTTCCGCCACCTAATTTGATTTTAAACATAATTCTTTCCTCCTTTTTTATTTTGTATCTGTCTATAAAAAAACAAAACACTCTTATAGACAAATTGTCTATAGGAGTGCTAAAATACACGGTTCCATCCTAATTTTAACTCAATTTCAAGCCTTTATCGTGGCTCACACGCTACTCTTTCGAATAGAAACTCCAAGGTAGTTTTTCGAGATACGTTTTTTAAGATTAGCTTTCAGCCGATGACTAATCCTCTCTGTTAATAACCTTTATCCTACTTTTCCTTTTCATCGTTTATAGTTTGATTATAATACATGAATTCATAATTGTCAATAGCAATAAAAAAATATGTCAGCTTAGAATTGACATTTTCTTAAAATTGCTATATAATATATTAGCGTTGTAATAATACTGCACATAGTAGAAGAACAATTCTTCTACAGAAACCTTTGTTACTTGTGGTGGTCAGTCACAAGTGTTGATTTGTAGGAGGAAAGGAAAAATGGGTAGACATAGCGATCGGATTTCTTGGATTCAGGAATTAGCAAAGAAGATTTCTGAAGAGGAAATCAAAGATTTTTTAGGAATTCATTTTACAAAAGATGAGGTAGTCAGAAACAATCAAGAAAAAGAAACTGTTTTCAATATTTATCAAGGGAAAAAGTTACTTTTTCACCATGTAAGTATAACAGATTTGGAGCACCTGTTTGCTCACTTCGGTTTTTATCTTTGTATGAAGTTATATAAGGAAGCTCCAAAAGAGAAAAACCGTAGGATGCTTGCGAAAAGAATTAAAAAAGAAGCAATTCAAGAAAAAATCGAAATAAAAAATAGAAAGCACATATTCTGACCATATGTGCTTCTTTCTTTTTTATTTAGCAATTTCTTTTACATATTTCTTAAACAATTTTCCACGTTCTGCAAAATTTTTAAACATATCAAAACTAGCACTTGCTGGTGAAAATAACACAATATCTCCTTGCACCGCAATTTCTTTTGCCTTTTCGACTGTTTCTCTTAAATCCATACATTTGTGAATTTTCATTTTCTTGTTCTGATTTTTTAGTTCTTCTTTTACAGCTTTTTCTATTTTTTGACTTGTAGCGCCCAATAAAATCAATTCTTTGCAATTTTCAATGATTGGTTTAGCAAGTGGTGTGTAATCTAGATTTTTGTCGTATCCACCTGCAATTAAAATAATATTGCGCAAAGAAAAAGCATTTAAACCAGCTATGGTTCGCGTTGGACTAGAACTAACCGAATCATTATACCATTTGATTCGCTCCTTTGTTTCTAACACCAACTCTAAACGATGTTCTACTCCTTTAAAGTTCAAAATCGTTTCACAAGCTGTGTTGGTATCTACAAAATCTTTGGTAGCAATCATCGCTGCTGCTGCATTTTCGAAATTGTGTGTACCACGAATTTTCATTTCTTTCGTGTCTAAAATATGACTTCTTAATCCATTTTCACAATATTTTATTTTGTTATCATCAATAATATAGCCATTTGGAATTTTATTTTTACTACTAAAAAACATCACTCTTCCTGGTGCCTCTGATTCGAAGCTTTTGGTGATTTCATTATCATAATTTAGTATCAAAAGACCCGTTTCATCTTGGTATTTAAAAATATTTTTTTTGGCTTCGATATATTCTTCCATATCACTATGTTTATCCAAATGATTTGGTGTAATATTGGTGATTACCGCAATGTGTGGACTGATTTTCATATCCATTAATTGAAAACTGCTCATTTCAAGTACCACAATATCTTCTGGCGTCATTTCTGAAATCTTTGTAAAAAGTGGTGTTCCAATATTTCCGCCCAAAAAAACGTTATATTCTTTGGCTTTTAAAATTTCAGAAATTAAAGTTGTGGTGGTTGTTTTTCCGTCACTTCCAGTAATTCCGATGACTTTTCCAGGACATAATTCAATTACCATTTCAATTTCTGTTGTAATAATAGCACCTCTTTGAGCTTCTGCAATTAACTCTGGTGTAGTCGGTAAACAGCTTGGTGAACGGAAAATAATATCAAATCCTACTAATTCTTCTAAATAATTTTCACCAAAAGACATGCCCATTCCATAATTAGTGATTTTTCGAATGACGGTTCGATTCAAATCTTTTACATCAGTTTTATCAAACACCGTTACATGTGCCTTTAATTCATACAAATAATCAATTAACGGCAAATTACTAACGCCCAATCCAATTACAGCCACTTTTCTGCCTGACAAATATTGATTAAATTCTATTAATTTTTCATTGCTATATTCCATTCTACTTCGTCTCCTTTTCTTTATACAATTTCCAATATCTTAATCTTTTGTAGAACTCGATGCGTGGATTCTTCCACACTTTTACAATCGGTTACATCGATTTCCATAGTAATCGGACTGTATTCATAGAATCCACTTTTTTCCTGCAATGCATCTCTTTGCATAATATTATTTCGAACAACTTCTTCTTTTTCTTGATTGTGATATTGCATACATTTTCTACGAACTCTTTCCGCTAAATCTGCAATCACAAAAAAATGATAATTACAAGCAGGATAAATTTTCATAATTGCTCTTCCTGAAAAAATAACATGATACTCTTTTTTTAAATCTTCGATTAAATCATGCACAAACAAAAAAGCTGCCTGATTTTCTGCCGTACGACTCACTTCTGAAACCGCCAAAGAAGTTTCTTTTGATTGCAAAACTTCTTCTGGAATTTTCTCGCCATTAGCATAAACTACCGTTTCACGATTCTCAAGTTTTATTTCAAGTTGTAACTTCTCTATCATTTCTCGAATTTCTAGTTTTTTACCAGTTTTTTTTAAGCTAGCTATAGTATTCCCATTTTTTAGCATTTTATAGACAATTGCACGATATAAATTTCCAGCATTTACCAACACGGAATTAGGAATCTTGTTCAACAATTCTCGACAAATACTCGTTTTACCACTTCCCACCAAACCTTCAATTCCAATTACAATATTTGACATATTCTTCTCCAATAATAATACTTTTTATATTATACTACAAAAGTAATGATTTTGCAACAATTTTCTACAAACTATTCTAAAATCAAACTTTCCAATTCCCTTATTTTATCTTGATAAAATTGAATCGCCTCTTCATAAGGTTTGCTACTTTCCAAATCAACATCCACCATTTTCAAAAGGTCAATGGATTTTTTCGAACAGCCTTGTTTCAACATTTCAATATATTTTTCAGTAAAACCCGGTTCGTGATTTAAAATTTTGCTAGCAATTGCTATAGCTGATGAAATACCTGTGGCATATTTGTATACATAAAAACAACTATAAAAATGCGGTATTCGCATCCATTCATATTTGATTTTGTCATCAATCACAACTTCGGAACCAAAATACATTTGGTTCAAATCATAATAAATTTCGCACAAATCTTGACTTGATAGCATTTCATTTTTCTCAACTTTTTCATGAACCATCTTTTCAAATTCTGCAAACATCGCTTGACGAAATAAAGTAGAACGAATCATTTCCAAAAGTTCATAAATCAATTCTGCCTTTTTACGTTTATCCTTTTCTTCCTCAATTTGATAACTTGCCAATAAAATTTCATTTACCGTAGAAGCTACTTCAGCTACCATAATCGTGTAATTACTGTCTAGAATATTTTGTGATTGATTCGAATAATACGAATGCATACTATGTCCTAATTCATGAGCAATTGTAGAAATATCGCGTTTCGTTTCTACAAAATTCAAGAGCACAAACGGATGATTTCCATAAATTCCCATACTATAAGCACCGCCACGTTTATTTGGCTTTTCATAAACATCTAGCCAATGATTTTCGAATGCCTCTTCTAATTTATTGGTATATTCCTCACCTAAAATTTTTAAGGCTGTCAATACTTCTTTTTTCGCAAATTCAAAAGAAACTTTTTCTTCTTTTTCTTCGATTGGATTTTGATAAATATCATAAAGATGCATTTTCTCTGTTTGTAACATTTTCTTTTTCAACTTCATAAAAGCATGATTTATTGCCAAATTTTTATGAACACTTTCAATTAATTTTTCATAAACCAAAATACTAGCATCGTCATGTAAAACTGCATTTTCCAAAGAAGACTGATATTTTTCTAAGTTTGCTCATAATCGTATATTGCTTCACTCTTGCCAAATACAATTCTGTTATCGTATTCTTAAATTGACTATACTGGTCATACATCAAATCAAATGCCTGACGCCTTATTTCTTCTTTTTTACTATGCAAAAACTTTGTATACGTTCCATCTGTCATCTCAATTTTATTTCCATTTTCATCTAGAATTTCTCCAAACTTAAATTCTGTATTAGTTAAAATATCAAACGTATTCTCCGAATTAGCAAACACTTCACTAAATTGGCTTAAAAAACCTTCTTCCGCCTTACCTAAAACATGTTTCTTTTTCTCCAAAATCTTTTCTATCATTCTTTTATATCGACTTAAATTTGAATTTTCAGCCATAAACTTTCTCAAAACTTTTTCATCCATCTCTGTAATTTCCGGCACCATAAAAGAAACCACTTGACTAAACCTAGCCTCCAAACTTTCTACCTCTTTAAACAGCCTAATTGAGTCCTGATTCGCCATATCCAAATGATACTTCAACATCCCATAAGCATAAATTTTCCCACAAAACTCCAACGCTTTTTCATACATCCCATAACAAGCACAAAGCATCTCCGAACTCTCACCCAATTTCCCCTGATACTTCTCAATTTCCACCAAAACATCATCCAACGCATTCTTACAATCCTTAAACGCTTCTTCACTCTCAAAAATATCCTTCAAATTCCATTCCATCCTACACACCTCTTCCTCTCTAAAATCTTATCACAATTACCAAAAATGGAGATAACCCACCATTATCTCCAAAAAAAGTCATCCAACTTCCTCGCGTGATTAACGCGCGGCAACAAACCAGTAGCAAATCACCCAATCTGGCAACCCCTGTCCCTCTGACCGAAGAGCGGGGTCAAGGGGCAGCGCCCTTGCGGGGATTTTTAAGGGGCAGGAGCCCCTTAAAGCCCCAGTGGCAACGCCCTACTCCCACTCAATCGTAGCCGGCGGTTTTCCTGTAATATCATACACCACACGATTCACATGTTCCACTTCATTCACAATACGATTCGAAACCTTCTCCAAAACCTCAAACGGAATCTTACTCCATTCAGCTGTCATAAAATCAATTGTCGAAACCGCACGAAGTGCTACAGTATAATCATACGTCCTCTCATCGCCCATAACACCAACACTTTTCAAATTAGTCAGCACAGCAAAATATTGATTAATACCTCTATCCAATCCAGCTTTTGCAATCTCTTCACGGAAAATAAAATCCGCATCTTTTAAAATAGCTAATTTATCCTCTGTAATATCACCAATCACACGAATCGCCAATCCTGGTCCAGGGAAAGGTTGACGATATACTAAAAATTCTGGCAACCCTAATTCCAAACCAACTTTACGTACTTCATCTTTAAACAAATCACGAAGCGGTTCAATAATTTCTTTAAAGTCCACAAAATCTGGAAGTCCACCAACATTATGATGACTTTTTATGGTACTACTATTTCCAATTCCGCTTTCAATCACATCTGGATAAATCGTACCTTGCACTAAATAATCCACTGTTCCAATCTTTTTCGCTTCATCTTCAAAAACACGAATAAATTCTTCGCCAATGATTTTTCTCTTTTTTTCTGGTTCTGTCACACCAGTCAATTTGCTCAAAAAACGTTCTTTAGCGTCAACTTTAATAAAGTTTACATCAAAATCTTTTGTAAAAATTTCTTCGACTTCTTCTGCTTCCTTTTTACGAAGCAAACCATGATCCACAAAAATACAAGTTAAATTTTTTCCAATGGCTTTATTAACTAAAGCAGCAGCAACGGAAGAATCCACGCCACCAGATAAAGCACAAAGCACCTTTCCGTCCCCAACTTTTGCTTTAATGTTTTGAATTGTCTCTTGAGCAAAAGAATCCATTTTCCAATCGCCTTGACACCCACAAATATTGTAAACAAAATTTTTAATAACTTGTATGCCATTTTCCGAATGATTAACTTCTGGGTGAAATTGAATTCCATATAAGTTTTTGGTTACATTTTGCATTGCAGCATTGGGACAAGTTTCTGTTGAACCAATGTTTTCAAATCCTTCTGGTAACTGTGCTACAAAGTCAGTATGGGTCATTAAAAAGTTGTTAGTTTCTCCAAAATGCTCAAATAATTTTGATGAATTGTTTATTGTAACAGTCATGACTCCATATTCTCGTTTTTCGGCTCTTTCTACTTTTCCGCCAAAAACGTGAGTCATAAGTTGCATTCCATAGCAAATTCCTAAAATAGGAATGCCTAATTCAAATATTTTATCGTCTACATGTGGTGCATTTTCGCTATATACACTAGCTGGTCCACCAGTAAAAATAATGCCTTTTGGCGCCTTTTCTTTGATTTTTTCAATCGAAATATGGTATGGTACAATCTCTGAATACACATTGGATTCTCTGACACGTCTTGCAATTAATTGATTGTATTGTCCGCCGAAATCTAAAATTAAAATTTTTTCTTGGTTCATGGTTTTCTCCTTTTATTTATTCTAATTATTATCCCCATTATCAACATCTTTCAAAATAACATCATGGGCTCCACCTTCGCGGATGCTGACACTAGAAACAAGGGTCAATCTTGCTTTTTCGTGTAACTCTGGAATTGTAATGGCTCCACAATTGCACATAGTGGATTTGATTTTGCTGACAGTTACAGCTAAATTGTCTTTTAATGGTCCCGCATAAGGTATGTAGGAATCGACACCTTCTTCAAAAGCTAATTTTTTCTTGGTTGGGTCTTCTAAATATCTTTCCCAGTTTCTGGCACGGTTAGAACCTTCGCCCCAATATTCTTTGACAAAACTTCCGTTACGTTTTACTTTTCTAGATGGACTTTCATCAAACCTAGCAAAATAACGTCCCATCATAACAAAGTCCGCTCCCATTGCCAAAGACAACGTAATATGATAATCATGTACAATTCCACCATCTGAACAAATCGGAATATACACACCAGTTCTTTCAAAATATTCGTCTCTTGCTTCAACAACATCCATAATCGAACTTGCTTGTCCACGCCCAATTCCTTTGGTTTCACGTGTGATACAAATCGAACCACCGCCAACACCAACTTTGATAAAATCGGCACCTGCATCTGCTAAATAATAAAATCCTTCTTTATCAACAACATTTCCTGCTCCAATTTTGACACTATCTCCATAGTTTTGACGTACCCAATCAATGGTATTTTTTTGCCATACAGAATAGCCGTCTGAAGAATCCATGCATATCATGTCAACACCTGCTTCGACTAAAGCTGGGATTCTTTGTTCGTAATCTCTTGTGTTGATTCCTGCACCGACGATATAACGTTTGTTTTCATCTAAGAAAGAATCTGGATTGTTTTTTCTATCTTCGTAATCTTTGCGGAATACAAGATGTGCTAGATTGTCGTTTTCATCTAAAACTGGTAAACAGCTTATTTTGTGATCCCAAATCATATCATTGGCTTCGGATAAGCTAATTCCCTTTTTGGCCCATACTAATTCATCTTTTTTTACCATATATTGGTCAACAGGTTCATCTAAGTTAACTCTTGAAATTCGATAATCTTTGTCAGTTACAAGTCCTAAAAATTTTCCGTTTGGTGTTCCGTCTTCTGTTACCATAACGGTAGAATGACCAGTTTGCTGAACAAGGTCAATCACGTCACGAATGGTGGTCCCGCTTTTTACATTGGAATCGCTGTTGATAAATCCAGCTTTGTGTTTTTTGACGTTTCTTACCATTTGGGCTTGAGATTCAATGGATTGTGCTCCAAAAATAAACGAACATCCACCTTCGCGCGCCAAAGCAATTGCCATTTCTTCGCCAGAAACAGATTGCATAATCGCAGACACGAATGGGACATTCGCTTCATATTTTGATTTTTCTCCTTTTTTAAATTTTACAAGTGGTGTTTTTAAAGATACATTGCTTGGAATGCATCTTTCGTCTGTTAAATTTGGTAATAATAAATATTCGTTAAATGTTCTTGATACATCTGGTAATACTTTTGCCATTTTTCTTTCCCCCTTCTAATTTTTAATAAAAGTTCTATTTTTAATTTGTGAAAATAAATAGAACTTGCACGTTTATACTATATTTTATCATTATACTATAAATTAACATAAAAAGTCAATATTTTTTTTCTATAATTTTGCAAAAATTGCCATAACTTTTTGGTCATGGCAATTTTCAGGATTCTTAGCCTTCTTTGTAGTTCCATTCGTGTAACTGAATTTCTTTGGAATCATTTAAATTAATTAAGTTAATGAAAGCTTTTTCTTCATTCATATCCATATAATAGACATAACAATCAATAATGTTTAAAAATGAGGAATAATTTGATAATTCTTTAATTTCTTCTGGTTCTCCGCCATCTAAACCAAGTTTGAAAATAGAAACAGAATAATTTTCGCTTTCTTCATTTTTGTAATTTAGATAATAAATAGAATCGTTTGCAATATTCATATTATAGACTGTATAATCGGTAAGCTCTTTTTCATCACCACCAGTTATGGCCATTTTAGCAAGATGTTTGTCGCTGTTAATATAATAGATATATTCTTTATATAGAATCGGTGATGTAATTCTAGAAGAGGTAATGGCTCTTTCTTCAGTTCCGTTTAATGGTCGAATATAAGTAATATAGTCACTTCCATCTTCGTTATCTTTGTTGTAAATAATATATTTATGATTGATGGCCAAATAGCCAGTTCCTGTCTCTGCAACTAATTGTCTGTTTTCGCCATTTAGATTCATTTTATATACATTGAAATCTGTGCCTACATAGTAAATGTTGTTTTTGATAATATGCATATCATAATAATCATACGCAAATTCGTTATCATTGATAACCGTTAAGTTGGAGCCATCTAGGTCCATTTTGTAGATTTTATTATCGATTCCATCTTCATCTTCCCCATGTTCTGCTGAAATGCTAATAAAATATAATTTATTTCCAACAATATTTAAAGCACGAATATCGTAAGCTCCTTGATAAATAATTTGAGATTCATTGGAACCTTTTTTGACACGGCTAATTTGTGTAGCATACATATTTTCGTCAGGAGAAACATAATATATGGTATCATCTTTTTCAACGGAATAGCCACAATTGATGATATTTCCTATTGAATTTCCCACTTGATTTCTAGAAAATAGATTGGAAATCATACTTGTTTTTATTTGCAAAGTTACTAAAATAGCAAGTATTAGAATGATAACTAAAATTGTAATGATTATTTTATTTTTAAAAAATTCTCCTATTTTTAATTTTGATTCTTTTTTTTCAAACACTTCATCTTCATTTATTTCATCTGAATGATTCATATTTTTTATTGTACGATTTTACTCATACGCTCCTTTCTTTATTTTTCTTTTGCTTTTTTTATAGTGATAATTATTTTGTATCATACATTGAAAATTTTTTCAATGTTTTTGGGGGATTTTTTGTAAAAAAAATTTAGTGCCTATTCTATACAGAATAAGCACATTTTTAAATGTTCAAAACTGACTTTTTCAATTATCTCGGTGCAATAACAACACGGAAGGAATTATTTTTGTCTATTTCTGCCCCTGTAAAGCTATCTGAATAATAAATTCCCAAACTTGTGCCATCATTAGAAGAACCTCCTCGTAATAGAAATGGGTTCTCTAAATAAAAAGCAAAACATGTATCGCCAAACCATGCATAAGTGCCATCTACTTTTACTTCTTTTATTGCATCGCCTATCTTTAATCTTTTATACAAATTTTCGCTCGTAACATTTTTATAGGCTGTTGCATATTTCGTACTTACACCATTTGTTTTTGCAAAGGATAAGCCATTTTTGAGGAAACTACTTGTACTTAATGTATCCCAACATGCCAAATATTCCCATGCTCCTCCTGACATATCATAAATTCCATAAAGGTTTCCTGTTGTACTTGCTTCAACACCACCTGTTCCAGTTATATAGCTACTACTTGTATTGGTAGCAATTTCATGTGCATTTCTACCATATTGACTATGTGTCAAATAGGCTACCACTCCCCATTCACTATTTTTCATCAGATGACTTTCTTTGCTTCGATCGTAATTGAATGCATTAGTATACATATTTCCTATATTAATATATCGCCAACATGAAACATTTGGTTTACTAACAGCTTTTATTGAATCAGTAGTTGTAATATTTCCCACTGTTACAGAATTTGTTGCGTAAGCAGTTCCATTTCTTTCCTGACTCATCTCATACTTTGCCACCCAAAGTCCAGCTAAATCACTATCCCAGCCACCTCTTGCAAAATTTTCTAGTCCTTCCTTGTCATCATCCTTCATAAATGCTGGATGCACAATATAACTTTTTCCATTGTGTTCTACTGTCTCAATTCCTGCATCTAAAGTATATTTTACTCTCGCATCACTAGCTCTCCAGATACCATTTCCATCATAATAACCTGTTGGCTGTGTAGTTTCTTGATTCTCATAATACGTAATTCTATAGGCATATCGTGGAATCCAAACGAAATAACTTCCATCGCTATTGGTTGCATTGACCCAGTAACAGGTTTTGGCATCTTCTGTATTGGCTACGCTTAAAAATGTATAATTTTCTTTTTGTAATTCTTTGATAATTTCTACCAAATTGATAGTTTGTTGGTTATTTTTATCAAAATGCTTGTTTATTAGTAAATCGGCATAAATTAAATTGGCTTTTTCCTCCAAATTCGATAATTCATTTTGTAAACTAGATTGAATAGCTCTATTCAAAATTTCCTTTTCTCCAGCAATCAAATTTATAGTAACACCAGCTAGTATTATCAAAACGATAATTGTTACTACAAATACAATAAGTGTAATTCCTCTACTTTTTCTCCTTTGTTTCTGATTTTTATTATAATCCATAGCTTTTCCTTGAGCAAGGGATTTTGAGAAAGTTCTAAAACATATTTTATTATGTTTTACATAACTTTGTTTCCCCTCTATATATTTAAAAGACACCATCATCTATTATTTTATATATTCAAAATAACTTTCTGGAATACCAAATCTAGCAAGATGCCCATTTTTATAATTCAAATCACTTATAACATCTTTTATTGCCCAACTTGGTGTTTCGAATTTGTTGGCTTCTTCCTGATTCTCAAATTCTATTTCTAAATAAGCCAATCCTTCTAGTTCTCCAGAAAATAGGTCAATTGCTAATAAATCCTCTCCATCTAGGAACTGATATCTCGTCTTCCTAATGGTATTTCCTTCTCGCTTTTTTATTAAATGATTATATTCTTCTTCTGTAATATTATCTTCAAATTCATCCCTTGTCATTCCATCTGAAGTTATATTCGTCTTTACTGCAAAAGTATATTCTTCACCACCATTTATTTTTCTAACTCTTATCTCTGGTGAAAAACATAAATATGTTTGCTCTATTTCTACAATCTCTGCATTAGACAAGTTATATGGTATACTTTTTTTATCTATTATCCACTTTTTTTCAATTTCTACTGTATCTGCCAGTATGCTATCTATTTTATTTGCATAATTCATTTCATATATAATCTTTTTAATTGATAGTATTGATACTATCAATACTATCATTAATATAAATACTACAAATATTATTATAGATAATTTAATAAATTTCTTTTTTGTCATATTTTCACCTTTTAATACAAAATCTGCTCTATAACATAAAATCAAACATATTATGGCAATAGTTGTTATAATATGTTTGATTTTTCAATACTTTCGTCTAGTACGACGATTTTACTTATTGGAGCGGGTAGCGAGAATCGAACTCGCGCTATCAGGTCGGAAGCATGACATTCTACCACTAAATTATACCCGCAATTTTCCATTACATTTTTATTATACCCTAATTTTAGATTCATTGCAAGTATTTTAAATAATTTTATTCTTACTCTCAAAAAAGAATCCAATTTTTATTGACTTTTTATGTAAATTGAATTATAATACTATTGTCGCTATAGTATCAATTGTTTCATCATTTAAAATTAAGGAGGAATACAATGAAACAAGAAATTGAAAACATGTCACCTACGGAACTGCGGAATAATCCGCACTTGTATTTTCAGGAAGATTTAACACCTGAACAGCTCACGGCATTATTTCATGCCAATCCTCAGCTGATTCTCAAAAATTCCAAAGTCCAACTTCCCAAAGAATTGATTTTGGAATTTCTGGCAGATACTATTTCTGTTAAGGAGACGGTTGGAGTTTTAAGTCGTCCTGAAACAAAGAAATTTTATACTGAGGCAGTGGAAACCTTCATTTTATCCTACAAATCCAGCTTTACGAAATTTGTAAACGGCGGTTGTCCTGGATATGTAATTGATTCACAGTTTGACAGAGTTGTTGAAGAACTCAGACATGTGGGAATCATTGTGAGTGATGACTGTGTTCAAAGGGCACATTCGAGTTAAGTTTTCAGGCTGGGCATCTGTGCCCAGCCGATTTTCATTGTACAATAATTTTTCCGCCTTCTTCATCTAAAACAATTTTTTTCCTTCCTTCCCCTTCCAAGATTTTTTCTGCTACTGTATCCTCTATCAAATTTTGAATCGTTCTACGAAGAGGTCTTGCACCATATTTATAATCCGTCCCATTTTGAATGATAATTGCTTTTGCCTGTTCTGTAATTTCCAATTCAATATCCTGTTTTCTCATTCGCTGAATTACTCGCTCAAGCATAATATTCGTAATTTCTTTCAAATCCTGCAAACCCAACTTATGAAAAACAATAATTTCATCAATACGATTTAAAAATTCTGGCTTAAATTCTCTTTTGGTTTCATTTAAAACTTCTTTTCGGATATTTTCATTGTCTTTTTCCAACGCTTCTTTTTGATTTTCAAAACCAATGGTTTTCTTTTCCGTAATCAATCTTGCTCCCACATTAGAAGTCATAATAATAACTGTATTTTTAAAATCAACCGTTCTACCTTGACTATCTGTCAAACGCCCATCTTCTAAGATTTGAAGCAACAGATTCATAATATCTGGATGCGCTTTTTCAATTTCATCAAATAATACTACTGAATACGGATTTCTTCGAACTTTCTCTGTCAGTCCGCCTGCCTCGTCATATCCCACATAACCTGGTGGTGAACCAATCACTTTAGAAACACTATGTGATTCCATATATTCCGACATATCCAAACGAATCATCGCATTTTCATTTTCAAATAAGTTTTCTGCCAATGCTTTCGTCAATTCCGTTTTTCCAACCCCTGTAGGACCTAAAAATAGGAATGAACCAATCGGGCGATTTGGGTCTTTTAAGCCAACTCTACTTCTACGAATCGCCTTTGAAACAGATTCAATTGCCTCATTTTGCCCAACCACTCTTTGATGCAAAATCGTTTCTAAATTTTTCAATTTTGTATTTTCATCTTGATTGATTTTGTGAACAGGAATTCCTGTCCAACGACTGACAACATCTGCAATTTCATTGGTGCCAATGGTAATTATTTTTTGAACACTTTCATTTCTCCATTTTTCTTTTTCGTCTTCTAAATTGGTTTTTAGGCGAATTGTTTCATCCCTTAATTTCGCTGCTTTCTCAAAATCTTGCATATTAATAGCCGATTCTTTTTCTGCTTCCATTTTCTCAACTTGTTTTTCTAAATTTTTGACATGTTCTGGTTCGATAAAAGCTTTCAATCTTGCTTTGCTAGATGCTTCATCAATCAAATCAATTGCTTTATCTGGCAAAAATCGGTCTGCAATATAACGATTAGACAATTCAATAGCAGAAATAATCGCTTCATCTGTAATTTTTACATTGTGATGTGCTTCATATTTATCTCTTAAACCATTTAAAATTTTTTTACATTCTTCCAAGCTGGGTTCCGAAATATCGACTGGTTGAAATCTTCTTTCAAGTGCAGCATCTTTTTCAATATATTTTCGATATTCTTTAATAGTAGTTGTTCCAACGACTTGAATTTCGCCTCTTGCTAAAAGCGGTTTTAAAATATTAGCAGCATCAATTGCCCCTTCTGCGGCTCCCGCTCCCACGATGGCATGAATTTCATCAATAAATAAAATAATATCTCCAGCTTTTTTAACCTCATTTAAAGCCTTTTTGATACGCTCTTCAAAATCTCCACGATACTTAGCGCCTGCCACCATAGAAGTAATATCTAGTGATACCACTCTTTTATTTTTTAAAATCTCAGGAATATTTCCTGTTACAATCTTCTGAGCTAATCCCTCAATAACTGCTGTTTTTCCAACGCCAGGTTCTCCAATCAAACAAGGATTATTTTTGGTTCGTCTAGATAAGATTTCAATCACGCGTTCGGTTTCATGAATTCTGCCAATTACTGGATCTAGATTGCCTTCTTTGGCTTCTTTGGTTAAATCACTACTAAATTGATTCAGCGTTTGCGTTAAACTATAACTTCCTAAATCTTTTCCAGAATTTAACGGCGAAATATCATTCATCGAATCATCAAATTCATTGACTACTTTGTTAATGTCGTTGTAAATCGTATCTGGTTTTACATTTAAACTCGTAACAATACGCATAGCGATACTATCTGCTTCTTTCATAATTCCAACCATAAAATGTTCCGTTCCAATATAATTCGAGCCAACTTTTTTAGCTTCTGCGTAGGAATTTTCAATGACGCGTTTGGTTCTTGGTGTAAAGCCCAAAACACTAACCTCGCTACTTACATTGCTTCCAATTAAATCTTCAATTTTTTCTAAAATAATATCTGGTGTTATATTTTGCTTTTTCAAAACTTTATTGGCAACCCCATTTTCTTCTTTTGCTAATCCATATAAAATATGTTCTGTTCCAATATAATTATGTCCCAAAGTAGAAGCAATTTCTTTAGCAATTTGCAATACTTTTTCACTACTAACTGTAAATTTATAAATCATTTTTGCACCCTCTTTATTCAATCTCTATTAGTAATTTTTTCCAAATTTTCTCTAATCTATTCAAAATATAGAAAAAAGACGGAACTAAATTCCGTCTTTCTATTTTCTTATTCAACACTACGATTTGCAATTTCGATTGCCTTTGTGACAATGTTACCACATGTTTTAGATGGTACATTTCCCCATCCACCATCTTTTTTTACTTGGTCATAAACACCTAATTCTTTTGCGATTTCGTATTTTAATTTTTCAGATATTAATTTGCTATTACTAGACATTTTCTAATACCTCCATTTTTGAGAAAACTATTTCTAAAAATAAACTATTATTCTTAAAAATTTATCTCAAAAATAGTATTGCTCAAAAAACAAAAAAATATCATTAAAAATTTTTCCAAAAAAATTAATGTCTTTCATTTTCCGTTTGTTTATCTAATTCAACAAACCCATTTTGTTTTACACGTTGAACTAAATCGATTTTTTGCTCGGTTGTCAAATTCCTAGTTGCTTTTTCCATCGTAAGTACTTTTTGACCTGCTTGCATTACTTCATTTAAATTACCCATTTCGGTATTCATTTCTATCAATTCCAATAATGTTTCTTCTTTTGAAGACATTTTTGGGCTTGCTTCATATCTTGCAAATAATTCTATATTTTCCGTAACTTCTGCCATATTTCCTGTTGTATCCCAACCAACAAAACTATATTCAACACCATTTTCTGCTGGTTTTTCTGGCAATTTTCCTTGATATTTTACACTTGCACCTTTTTTCACTTCTTGCTTATCCCAAATTTTTTTTCGTTCTTTATCATCATAAAAAATGACTGTAAATTTTTCGTCCATTTTTCCTCCTTAAAGTTTCTTTTGTGTTTTGTTTATTATATGATATAAAATATTTTTTAGCAAGAAATTTTAAAATAAATCTTTTATTTTCGAATTGCCAAAATTTTGAATTTTAAAATACCTGCTGGAGCTTGCACATCTACAACATCCTTTACTTTTTTACCAAGCAATGCTTCTCCAATTGGCGATTCATTTGAAATTTTATTTTGTGATAAATCAACTTCTGTTGAACCAACAATAGTATATTCCACTTCTTCATTAAATTCCATATCCAGCACTTTTACAACATTTCCTACTTGAACCGTTTTCGTATCGATTTCTGATTCATCGATAATTTTGGCATATTTTAATTTATTTTCTAATTCAGCAATTTTCATCTCATTCGCAGCTTGTGCATTTTTAGCTTCGTCGTATTCAGAATTTTCGGATAAATCACCAAATCCTAAAGCAACTTTGATTCTTTCTGCAATTTCATATCTTGTTTCTGTCTTCAATTTTTCTAATTCTTTTTCTAAATTATCATATCCTTCTTGTGTTAATAAATATTCTTTTTCTCCCATGACATCTTCCTCCTTGTCTACGTATAATAATAAGGTTAAATCATGATTTTGTCAAGGGCTTTTGGCAAAATTAAATTTGGTTTTTTCATGATTTTATGATTTGAATCTTGCAGATACAATATTCTCGCATCATCTTCCAACAATTCTTTTTTGATATTTCGATAACTTGTTCTTTTATAAATAAAACTTTCATATAAAATACAACCATTAAATCCATCCAGTTTTTCTGCATAGTCTTTATATTTTTCTGGCATATCAATGCCAAAAGCAACAATATTCTTACCCAAAAAGTCCTTTTTTTCAAGCAATACCGAATCTTTCATCTGAATTATATCAACCTGTTTAGCCAAAACACATTTGGCTAAATCACGACAATGAAAATCCAAATTCAAAACAACACTTGATTTTGCCAAAGCTTTTTTATAATTCTTGGAAACATTTATCACAATGCCATTGGTTTGATAAATCTCATCTTCCAATTTCTGAAACTGCTTTGTTTGACTGGTCAAAATATTACAAACTTTCACTTTTACACAAATTTCCTTAATTTTCTCAGCAATCGTTTCATCCAAATGATGACACAAAATCGAAACTTCTTGATTTCCCATCATCCCACCTCTAACTTCAACAGCATACTCCAATATTTCATCTAACCTATTTTTAAACAACCATTTCCCATCCATTACATTCCAAAAATTGTCTTTTACAAAATGCATAAATTGCGCATCTTGTCTTAAATTTTCCGAAAGACAGACATTTTTCCAACATCTTATATTGGAGAACATTTTCAATCTTTTAAGCACTCTATCATTAATTTCTGGCAAAACAATGCATTCCAAATCATTAATTTTCTGAATTTCAAATTTTCCTTTTTTACACTTCGCCCTAAACAAAATTTTCTGAATTGTTCTTGGCATATTTTGATACTTTTGCATGAACTTGTCCTTATTATCTTCCAATTTTATATAAACCAAAAAAATCACCTCTTTTTTATATATGCAATAATATTTCTATTTATGCCTATTTTTTTATCAGATATAAATCTTTATTTTCATTCAAAAATCATTTTAGAACAAAAGTGACGTTATACGCATTATGGCAGTTGAATAGTTATACGGTGACGTTTG
>CARFUA010000006.1 GCA_948976265.1 uncultured Clostridia bacterium | reverse complement strand
TAGAGTAAATGAAAAATTACAGCAATATAATATTGTTCAAAATGAAGTTGGGAGGTAAAAGATGAATAAAGAAATAGAAGAGGCAATAAGAAAGTGTAATTTATATATACAAGGAGGAGTAATGCATTTAGTAGATTGTAATTCAAAAGGACAACTTGTATTTAAAGGGTGTGATACATCAGCAATAGAAACGGTATTAAACTACATAAAAGAGATAGAAAAAGAAAATAAAAATATTAAAGATACAGATTTAACAAGCGTATATTTAAAAGGTGTTTATGATGGACAAGAAAAAATAATAACCAAAATAAGAAAAAGAATAAAAGAACTAAAAAATAAATCAGGTGGAAATGTATTTCATATACAACAAACAATAAATGCAGAAATAAGATTATTAGAAGAAATTTTGAAAGAAGAAGAGAAGTAATATGAAAAATAAATGATAATGGTATGAATTAAAAAATAAGATAATGGAGGTAAAAGATGAATAAAGAAATAGAAGGGGCAATAAGAAAGTGTAATTTATTTATACAACCAGGAGCAATAATCCATATAGTAGATTGTAATTCAAAAGGACAAGTTGTATTTAAAGAGTATGATACATCACCAATAGAAACAGTATTAAATTACATAAAAGAACTAGAAGAAGATAAAAAAATAACAGAACTAACAAAGATAAGCTGTTGCACATCACTGAACTGTGGAGCTTTAGAGAATGCAATTAGGGAAGGATTAGAGAATGACAAATTAAAGAAAGACTTAGCAGACAGCATACCAAAATCAGTAATAAGAGAGAAGATGAAAGAAATAAAAATAAAAGGTAATGAAGATGAAAAAACAAAAGAAAATGTTATGTTTTATCAAGGGTATTACATAGCATTAGAAGAAATTTTGAAAGAAGGAGAGAAGTAATATGAAAAAAGAAATAAAAGTAAAAAAATGGATTTATATATTTATGATAGTAGCAATGATAGTAGGAGTGTGTACACTAATTTATGCGAATATAACAAGTATTGAAAAAGAAGAACAGATAAAACAGTTAAAGCAAAATAATATAGAGCAAATGGAGGAGAAAGAAGTGTATCGAAATCGATGTAGGATGTTGGAGGATTTGATTGAGGGAAGTGGACTAGTAGTAGATGATTGTGAGTGCAGATAGGAGGAAGAATAAGATGTTTGTTATGTGATAGTTGTGCAAAAGAAATAAGAAAGGAGAGATAATTGTAAAAATGGTTGAAATATATTTACGTGTATGTGCAATTATAGTAAGTATAGTACTTAGTATAGCAATAATAGGAATGAGTTTAAGCCTAATATGTTATACATATCAAAGTATAATAGGATTTAAAATATTTACAAAATTTTTAAGAAAATATCATCGAGAAATGAAAGAAGAAATGAAAGAAAAAAGGAAAGAAGGAAATAAATGAGAGATGAAGAAGATATAAAAATAATGGAAAAGTGGCTTAAATAAATATCAAGTAGCAAGACAGTACATGAGAGAATATAATCAAAGAATAAAAATAATACGTTATGATAGGAGACACAGGTATGAGAGGTTTATGACGAAGTATGAGGCGTTGAGGTATGTTGAGAAAGTAATTTTGGAAGAGGTAAGGAGGTACAGATGAATCGACAGGATTTGAAAGATTATAGATTTTTAAAAGCAAGAATAGATGAAAAGCTGAATGATTATGAAGAACAGTTTGCGAGGGTGACAAAAGTAACATCAAGCTTAGATGGATTGCCAAAAGCGCACAATAAACCGAACTATACGGTTGAGGAATTGATAGATAGTTCAAATGAATTAGTTGTTTTATTAAATAAAGATATTATAAAGCAGAAGGAAATAATTGAACAGTTAGATAATATAGAAAATGAAATCTATCATACAATTTTATATTTAAGATATATACATAATAAAACATTTGAGGAAATTGCTGATAAGATTGGCTATTCTTATTATCCAACTTGCAGAATGCATGGAAAAGCTTTAAATGAATTTGATAAATTAGATAAAAAGAGCAAAAAAGAGCAAGACAGAGCAAATGAAAAAGTGTTATTATGAAAGTATGAAAAGTGTGTACGCAGTCGCTCATGAAAATGGGCAAGCTTTGTATATATAGAACTATTCATTAAGAGTAGTTCTTTTTTATTGCATATTAACAATACTAGATAAGTTAACCAAAGAGGTGATTACAAATGAAAGGAAGCTATATAGCAGCAGAAATAGATAGAGACTATAAAAGAGAACAGTTTTATAAAAGAAAAAAGAGAGAAAAATGTAAAGAAAAGGAATGTGCGAATTGTAAGTTTTTTGAGATTTGCACGGAAAGTCAGATAGAAAATGAAAAAGAGAAGAGCTAGAAGAAAATGTGTTGATTGGGAAAAAGAAATAGTGGAAGGAGAAAATAGATGAGTGAAAGGGCTTTTAAGACGGATAAGGAGTTTGAAGATAAGTTTGTGGAATATTTGAATCGATGTAAGGTGGAAAAGGAATTGCCTAATATAGCTGGTTTTAGTGTTTTTGCTGAGATTGATAGGGATACTTTTTATGCACAACAGGAGTATTACTCCGACACATATAAAAGAGTGAATGATATGTTGGAGGATAGGACGATTAATTCGAAGGATATTAATGATACGTTTAAGATTTTTTATATGAAGAATAAGTTTGGGTATAAGGATAAGCAAGAGAGTGTTAGTGTGAATATGAGTTATGAAGATTATTTGAAAAAAGTGACTGATGAAGATGATTATTAATACGAAGAAGTATATAGAAGAGTATGTGAAAATACGTGATAAATCAGGAAAGATTATACCTTTAAAATTGAATGAGGGGCAACAGAAGTTGTATGATGTGATAAGAAGGCAGAGGAAGGAAAATAAACCAGTTCGAGTAATTGTATTGAAGGCGAGACAAATTGGCTTTAGTACAGAGACGGAGTCGATTATATTTAAGGAAACAGCGACGAAGTTTAATGTTAATTCTGCGATTATTGCTCATAAGGAAGATGCAACGACGAATCTTTTTAATATGAGTAAAAGAATTTATGATAATTTACCAGAGGAGATGAAACCATCACTTAAGGCTAGTAATGCGAAGGAGTTGATATTTGATGATGATAGGGGAACTGGTTTGAATAGTAAGATAAAGTGTATGACGGCTGGTGGAAATGGTGTTGGTAGGTCTGATACGATTAATAATTTACATATATCAGAGTTGGCGTTTTGGGGAAATTATGCAAAGGAGACGGCATTGGGATTATTTCAAGCGGTTCCTAATTTGCCAAATACAATGATAATTATAGAGAGTACGGCGAATGGTTATGAGTATTTTAAGTTTTTGTGGGATATGGCGGTGAAGGGAGAGAGTGATTTTGTTCCTGTGTTTGTTGGTTGGAATGAGATGTCTGAGTATAAGATGCCATATACTGGTTTTGAATTGACAGAAAAAGAAAAGGAATTACAACAATTATATAATGTGACATTGCAACAACTTGCTTGGCGTAGATGGTGTATTAAGAATAATTGTGGTGGAGATGAAGAAATGTTTAGGCAAGAGTATCCAATTAATCCACACGAGGCATTTTTGGCAAGTGGAAGTTGTCCATTTGATAAAGAAAATATAATAAATAGATTACAAGAAATGCCCAAACCACTCAAAGTTGGTTGTTTTGTATATGATTATGATGGTTTAAAGATTACCAATATCAAATGGGTAAATGATAGAAATGGCTATATTAAGATATACAAAGTGCCTGATAGTCCACAAATGACGAAATATTGCATTGGTGGAGATACGGCTGGCGATGGTTCTGATTTTTATACAGGTCATGTGTTGGATGCTAAAACTGGTGAGCAGGTTGCAGTATTGAAACAGCAGTTTGACCCAGATGAATATGTAAAACAGATGTATTGTTTAGGAATGTACTATAAATATGCTTTGATTGGAATTGAAGCAAATTTTGATAGTTTTCCGATTCAAGAGTTGCAACGTTTGGGTTATATGAATCAATATGTGAGGGAGAGACAGGATACTTATACGGGTAGTTTAGAGAAACGCTTTGGATTTAAAACGACTTTGATTACGAGGCCGACTATCCTTTCGAATTTGATTGAGATTGTGAGGGAGCATACAGGATTAATTAATGATAAAGATACTTTGGAGGAGTTGCTTACGATTATTCGTAATGAAAAGGGAAGAATCGAGGCACCAGAGGGTGGACATGATGATCAGATGATGGGATTGGCGATTGCTTACGAGATAAGGTCGCAAGTTGTTTTTGAGGAAGAGCCGATTGAGATGAGACATGAGTATAGTTTTAATATTGAGAGACGAAATGATGTAGGAAGAGATTATGGAGAGGAATTACAGATAATATGAATGATGTTTTGTTGGTGTTGATAGTGGGTAGTGTGAACCTGCTATCTTTTTATTTGGGTGCAAAGTTAGGAGGAAAAGAAAATACAGAAAGTATCAAATTTCCAAACTTAAATCCGATTACGAAACTAGAAGAACACAAGGAGAAGAAAGAGGAACAGAAAGAGGAACAGAAAGAACGTGAAAGATTGGATGTGATTAGGCAAAATATTGATAATTACAATGGGACAGCAGAGGGACAAAGGGATATACCAAGATAAAGAGGTGTAAAGGATGGATATAAAAGAGTTAAAAACAACGGATACATGGGAATTGTATGAACGAGGACGTAATTTTATGCGTATGAAGAATATGTTTGCGGATACGGATAAGAATTATCGTTTTTATAATGGGAATCAGTGGGAAGGTGCTAAGATTGAGGGGATTGAACAGGCTCAGTTTAATTTTATTGAGACGATTGTGGACCATAAAGTGAGTACGATAAATGCGAATCTTTGGGGAATTAATTATTCGAGTGAGAATTACGAGAACAGAGAGTTTCGAAAGACAGCGGAAAAGACGTGTGAATTATTGAATAAGAGGGCGTCTAAGTTGTGGGAAAAAGATAATTTGGATGATATGATACGAGATTTTTCGACAGATAGTGCTGTGAATGATGAAGGTATTTTGTATGTGAATTATGATGAAGAAATGCAGAATCCGACGACGGAGTTGCTAAGTAAAAATGATGTGCAGTATGGAAATGAAAATAGTGATGATATTCAAAGCCAGCCATATATTATTG
Source organism: uncultured Clostridia bacterium (assembly GCA_948976265.1). Lineage (GTDB taxonomy): Bacteria > Bacillota > Clostridia > TANB77 > CAG-508 > Scatovivens. Next base: position 99,349 of record CARFUA010000006.1, on the reverse strand, counting down.
TGAAACAGAGATTGCCACGAATTACAGTTGAAGAAATGGCAAAAGAGATGGGATTAAGTGAGGAAAAAATGTCTTTGCTGAATGTAGATGGTGATAATTTTGAAGAGGCTGGGGAAGATGCTAAGTATGAAAAAGATAATATGTGTACATTGGTGACGAAGATGTGGAAAGAGAATGGGACAGTACATTATACGAAGTCGGTTAAGTATGTGGAGATTAGGAAAGATGTTGATACTGGTTTACATTTATATCCGTTAACTCATTTTTGCTGGAAGAAGAAAAAAGGTTATTCAAGGGGCGAGGGAGAGGTTCGCTATTTGATTCCAAATCAAATTGAATTGAATAAGACGCTAGCAAGAAGTTTGTTGTCTGTGAAACAGAATGCGTATCCGCAGAAGGTTGCAAATATGGATAAGATACAGAATGCAAATGCTGTGGCTCAAGTTGGTGGTATTATTAAGACAAGAAATGGAATGCAAGTTGATGATGTAAGAAAGATTTTTGGTTATGTTCAACCAGCTGGGATGAGTACAGATGTGCAGACAATGATTCAGAATTTGATTAATATTACAAGAGAATTGAAGAATGCAAGTGATGTGGCGACAGGTGGAGCAGACCCAGAGAAGGCATCGGGTAAGGCGATTTTGGCGATACAGAATGCGAGTAAACAGCCGATGAATAAACAACTGAGTAGCCTAAAAAGAAGTGTTGAGGATTTGGCTCGAATTTATTTGGATATGTGGGTTGTGTATACGCCAGATGGAATTACTTTAGAAGATACAAAGAAAGATGAACAGACGGGGGAGGAGTATACGCAATTAATAACTGTGCCAGCAAGTGTTATGCAAGAATTGCAGGCTTCGGTTAAGATTGATATTACACCAAAAGGGGCTTTTGATAAGTATGCACAGGAGTTGTCGTTGGAAAATTTGTTAAATGCAGGATATTTTTCGATGGAGAGATTGCCAGAACTTAAGTTGTATGTAAATAGCCTGAGTGATGATAGTGTGATGCCAAAACAAAAATTGTTATCTATCATAGAAGAACAGGAAGAAGAACAAAGAAAGATTGCGATGATTAAGCAGCAAGCACAGATGATGCAATATCGTGCTAATCAATTTTTAAATAGTGATGTGGATTCACAAGCAATGCAGATTGATGAGGCAAGTGGAATGTCAAATGAAAATGTGGAACAAGTTGTATAACACTAGAGAAGAAATCTAGTGTTTTTATATGTCCAAACCATGTGTATGACTTTAAACTGCTATCAAGAGATTATAGTCGACGGACTTTAAATGGGAGATTTAAAATGGATGGAAATGAAATGTTAGAAACAACTAACGAAACTGAAAATGTAGATACTTTGACTACAGAAGAAAGAGAAGGAGAAGGAACGCTTGAATCCGCTGATTTTACAGATAATACTGAAAGTGTAAAAGAAGAAAATGAAGTAAAGTTTAGTCAAGATGACTTGGATAGGATTGTTAAAGATAGATTGTCAAGACAAGAAACGAAAATTCGTGAGGAGTATGAAAAGAAGTATGGGAGATTGGAAACAATCGTAAATGCTGGACTTCGGAACCAATAATTTGGAGGATGCTACTGAAAAAATGGCGAATTTTTATAAGGGACAAGGTGTTGAAATTCCTGAAATGAAGTTGACTGCAAGGGAAGAGCAAATATTGGCAAATGCTGAAGTGAAAGATATTATTGCTGATGGATATGATGAAATTGTAAAAAATGTTGATAAGTTAGCCCAAAAAGGTGCTGATAAAATGACACAAAAAGAAAAACTGATATTTACGAAACTTGCGGAAGAAAGAACAAGACAAGAAGGAATGAGAGAACTTGCAGAAATTGGAGTGGGTAAGGAAGTATTGGAGGATAGAGAGTTTATTGAGTTTTCTAGTAAATTAAATCCGAACCTATCCATGAAAGAAAAGTACGATATGTACGAAAAAGTAAAGCCAAAAAAGAAAATTGAGACAATGGGAAGTATGAAGGGGAATGATTCAAAGGATAGTGGTGTAAAGGAGTTTTATTCGTTTGAGGAAGCCAAAAAACTGACTCGTGAAGATTACTTGAAAAATCCTAAACTTTTGGACATTGTGCAAGCTTCATCTTCCAAATGGAATTAAAAAGAAGAAAGGAAAGTGATAAAATATGGCAGTAGAACATTTTTTAAGAGAGGTATGGTCGACAAAAATTCAAATGGGATTAGATTTAGAGGCGAATTTAGTATCGCATTGCACAAAAGAATATGAAGGAGATGCCAAATATGCAGAAACAGTAAGAATTTTAGCAGTAGGTGAACCAACGATAGATGGATATCATGGAACTGTAGATTATGAAGATATGGATGATGAAAAACAAAACTTGGATATTGATATTAGAGAGTTTTTCTCATTTAAAGTAGATGATGTAGATAAATCTCAAAGTATGCCGGGATTAGATACAGCATATCAAAAAAGAGCAGTAAAAAGATTGGCTCAAAGAAGAGAAGTCTATGTAGGAAGATTGGTTGCTGGTAAATTATTAAATACAGCAGATGAAGCAAAAGCAACATATTCTAAAACAACAGATACAACATTGATTCCATATAAAGATTATTATACAAAAGGTGCTGATAATAAATATAAAAGAGTAAAAAAACCAGCATTAGCTGATATAGGAAATTACTATGAAATTACGGCTGGTAATTTTAAAGAAGGTGCTGAAAACGTAACTATAGCGACTGCTAAAACACAAACAGCAGTAAAAACAGCAATTGACACTGCTTTGACTAATCTAAGATTGAGAAATAATAGTGAAGGGGGATATTTGGAGATTGACCCTGTAACTTATAATACGTTTAAGAATAATCTAGTTGAGTTATCTACTAATAACCCAGAAATGATAAGAAAAGGTGTTGTAGGTATGTATGATAGTTACACGGTAACTAGAACAAATGCGATTTGTAGAGATTCTTCAAAATACTATTGTTTTGCACATAGTGGAACAGCAATAGCATTTGTTGGACAAATTAATGAAGTTGAAGCTTTGAGATTAGAGTCAACATTTGCAGATGGAATTAGAGGGCTTGATACATACGGAATGAAGATTATAGCTCAAGAAGAGTTAGAAAGAATTGATATTCCTGTAGGTACAACTTCAAGTTCTACAACATAAACAACAAGTTCTACATAATAACCAAAGAGAGGTTAAACCTCTCTTTTTATATGCCATAAAGGAGAATCTGGTTCGAATCCAGAGATGGTAAATTATTATAAAGGAGAATGAAAATGAGTAAGAAACAAGTATATGTAATATTACCAGATACAAAGTGTTATTACGGAGTAAAGGTTAAACAAAAAACAAAGTTAGAATTTAAAAACGATTTTGTAGAACAAAAAATAGAAAATTTAATATTTACATCTAAAATGGTTCAGGAAACTGAAGAATTTGAAAGCACAGTACACCTTAAAGTAAATTTGAAAGAAGGAGATATTTTGTTACTAGAAGAAGAAAAAAGAGGATATTTTTTGCCAAGAGATATACCAATTGGAACAATTGATGAAGCTTTTAGCGAACTTGATTTTTTAAGAAAGCAAATTGATAAGATAAAGGAGTAGAGTATGACCTTAGAAGAATTTAAGGGTAAAGTTTATCAGTTGATTGAAGAGTATAATGAAAATGCAGAGGATTTGACAGATGATCAGGATTTGTCGGCTAAAATGAATAGTGTAATAAATACGATTATGAATGAAGTAGCAAGGATAAAGAAAATAGATGCTTATATGACAATGGAGGTTGAATTTGAAGATGGCGAAGATTTTCACATGGTAGATTTGAAGGATGTTGATAAAAAACTGTACCAAATTAATATTATTCGAGGAGTAGAATCTCAAGTTGATGGGAAAAAAATAGTGTTTTCCACAGAAGGAAAGGCACATATTTTTTATTATAAGTATCCTGTTCAGATTAATGAAGAGACAGATGATGATTATGTATTTGAATTGGATAACGAGTGTTTGGAGGCAATGGTTTATGGTGTGGCAGGAGATTTACTAAAAGCGGATGTTTCGGCAAATTATGGAAAATTGTATTCGGAAAGATATGAACAAATGCTACAGCGTTTGGACCCAAGAAGGGCGATGGGCAGTTTGTTTATAGATGGGGGAATTAGAGTATGAGTTCTACATTGAGTAGTCAAGCAAGTGGTGGTTTGATTTTTCAAGAATATAAAGGATTTCGTGGAGTTGATTTTAGCAATCGAAAAGACGAAGTTTTAAAATATCGTTCTCCAGAGGCTTTGAATATGTGGAAGAATTATAAGGGAAGTAATGGATTATGTGTGGAGACAAGACCTTGCAGAGAGTTTGTGAAAGAGTACGATGAAAGAATTAATGGAATGTATTTTTATCATGGGCATAGAATGGTTCATTCAGGTAAGAGATTGTATGATGATGAAAAAGTGATTTTTGAAGATTTGCTTGATGAAAAGAGTACGTTTTTTATTTTTAAGGGATTGCTTTATATTAAAGATGGAAAAAAGTATTTGGTGTATGATGGTGAAAAAGTCGAAGAGGTTGTGGGATATATTCCAACAACGACAATTGGTAAGAGTCCAAAGGGAAATGGAAAGGTTTATGAAGATGTTAATTTGCTGACTGGATTTCGAAAAAATCAGTTTTGTGGTGATGGGAAGTCGACAGAGTATTTTCTTGATGTGGAGAGTTTTGATGAAGATTCGAAGGTTCGAGTTTGGATGAATGGTTCTGAATTGAAGAGTGGTTTTACGGCATATTCGCAAAGTGGAAAGGTTGTGTTTGCTACAGCACCAGAAAAGCCGATGACGGATGGGCAGGATAATGTGGTGATACAGTTTCAAAAAACGATAGAGGGTTATCGAGAGAGAATTGAAGGGTGCAAGTTGGTAGAGGTTTTTGATAATCGTGTGTTTTTTGCTGGAAATCCAGAGTTTCCAAATATGTTGTGGCATTGTTCGTTGGATAATCCGTGCTATTGTAGTGATTTGGATTATTATACGGAGGGGATAGAGGATTCGAGGATTAAGGCTTTGGTGGCTGGAAATAATAGTTTGTGGGTGATGAAGGAGCCTTCGCAGTCGAATACGACGATATTTTATCATAACCCTGTTGTGGATAGTGAGTATGGAAAGATTTATCCGAGTACGCATTCTAGTATTTCGACGGGTTGTGTGGCAATGGGAATTAATTTTAATGATGATATATGTTTTTTTAGTTCTCGTGGTATGGAGAGTATTTCTGGTGATGTGACGACAGAGCAGGTGGTTGTACATCGAAGTTCTTTGGTGGATAGTCGATTGTTGAATGAAATAAATTATAGTGATTTGATATTGGTAGAATGGGAAGGCTATTTGTTAGTAATTATTGGTAACAAGATATATTTAGCGGATTCGAGGGGAAAGTATACGCTAAATGACCATTGGGAGTATGAATGGTTTTATTGGGAATTAGAGGAAAGGATTTCAAGTGCTTTGGTAAAAGAGGGAGTGCTTTTTTTATGTAGTGAGAATAAAGTTTTTTCGTTGACAAATCATGCAGAGGATAGAGAGATTGTGTCTTTTTGGTGTACGATGGCGGATGAAATGAATTATCCGCAGATGTGGAAGACGACGAATAAGAAGGGGACTGTGGTTGATTGTGAGGGAGAAAAAATTACGTTGTTAGCCAGAAGAGATAATGAGAGTTTTGCTAAGGTTGGAACTTATAATACGAAGGGAAAGGGATATTTTAAACCAAGAATTAAGGCGAAGAAGTTTAAGAGTGTGAGTTTGAGGTTTGAGTCGAAGTTACCTTTTGCATTATATTCGTGTACGTTGGAGGCTTATATTGGAAATGTGGTGAAGAGATAGGAAGGAGTAATGAATGAGTTCGATTGATTATAATGATGAGCGTTTTGCTCGGGGTTGAGGTGCAGAGACAAGCGATGATGGATAAGGTTTCGGATACTTATAATGGGATGATTGGGAATACGGATTCGTATTATAATGACTTGAAACAGGCAACAAAAGATTATGAAGCAAAACAGACTGAGTTACAGCAGGCAAGAACTGACCAGACAATCAAGGAAATTAATCAAAATAAGGAACAGGCTGAAAAGGATTATTTAAAAGAGCAAAAGGCGTCGTATGCGGATTATGCAAAGCAAACAAATGCTTATGGAGTAAATAGCGAACAAATGGCGTCGGCAGGACTTTCTGGTTCTGGATATAGTGAGAGTTCTAAGGTGAATATGTATAATACGTACCAAAATCGTTATGCGGTGGCAAGGGAGAGTTACACTCAAGCGGTGCAGAATTATAATAATCAGATTACGCAGGCGGAACTTGCGAATAGTAGTGTTTTGGCGGAGATTGCTTTTAATTCTTTACAGAAACAGTTGGAGCTTGCTTTGGAAGGATTTCAGTATAAGAATACGCTTCTTACGAGTAAGTTGAATGCGGAATTGGATGTGGATAATAGTTATTATACGAGGTATCAAGATGTGGTGAATCAATTGAATACAGAAAGAGCGTTTGATGAACAGGTGAGGCAGTATAATGAGTCGATGGCTTATCAGAAGGAAAGAGATGCAGTGGCGGATAAGCAGTGGCAGGCACAGTATGCGTTGTCGAAGAGGTCAGGTGGTGCTAAGAGTTCATCGGGAGGCTCGAAGAAGACAACGAATTTTTCGGATGGTGGCTCTAGTGCTGAAAAGGGAGCTAGTTTGACGGAAGGTAAGGAAAATGGGGCAAGTACAAAGAATGAGGATAAGATATCAGGTGTTTTAAATAATTTGAATAAGTTTCTAAAAACGGGACAGGGGACTCAATTAGCGATTTCGTATTTGAATAAGGAGTATAAGACAGGAAATATTTCGTCAGAGGAGTTAGATGAAATTAAATCAAGATTGGGATTGTAGAGGTGTATTATGGCGAATTTAAATAAGAAACAGAGGGAAGCATTTTCACAGGCGATAGATAGGATTAAGAGTGATAATGATGTGTTACAGAATAGCCAAGCAAGTAGACAGATTGCTCCTGTGATGAATAAAAGAGTAGAAAATACAATTATACCAGGGCCAGTAGTTAATAATAATCAAGTGGCAAGGAATATATTAACAAAAGGAAACTTGAAGGATGGTTATCAATTTGGAGATTTTACTAGGACAATACTGAATACTGCAGAAAAGTTTAATAATCGAATGCCAGCACAGAAAGTTTCTGAAGATTATAAGAGTAAAGGTGCTGTTGAAAATACAGTTGGTAAAGCAGATAAAACAGTACCACTATTATTACAACAAATGGAGAAAAAGAATAATAAAAATAGTAGTATAGGTGATATACTAAATTATAATTTACCAAAAGTGAATGAGTTAAATAATAAAGGTAATGAATTAAAGAGTATTAAAAGTCCATTAATAAAGCAAAGTGAAACAGAAATTGGCTGGGGAGATGCTGTTTTAAATGATGTGAATTTGTTTGGAAGTACAGCAGTTACAAGTGTTAAAAAGACGGGGGCTTCTATCCCATATTCATTGTTAACACAAGCAACTCAAGGTTATGGCAATGATAAAATGGAGGAGAATCGCTTATATACAGATTATAAACAGGGAAGTTTTGGAGAATTGAAACAGCAGTTGGATAGACAGAATGCTGAAATAAATGGATTGAGAACAAGTAATATAGAAAAGACGAGACAAAATTTGAGAGGTTATATTGATAAACAAAATGAAGTGATACAAAATAATATTAGTGAAGCTAGTAATGATTTTAGTAGAAAATTATTGGAAATTGAACCAAGTATTATTCAAAGTGGTATTGGGGCAGGGGTGACATTAGGTGCAACGGCTCTTACTGGTAATGGTGGATTAGGAAAGGCGATTGGAACAATATTTTTTAGCGAGAGTGCTTATACTGATTATTATGATGATGCAATTGAAAGAGGATTGACAGGATCAAGTGCTAATAAATTTGCAACAGCAATGGCATTTTGGGAAGGTGCGAGTGAGGAGTTTATTACAGCGAATCGATTAATTCCTTCGAAGAGTGTGAGAGAATTTGCGAAAGGATTATTTGCAGATGTGTTTGAAAATTTTACACAGGAGGCATTGACTGTTCCTTTACAAGAAATGCTGGCTAAGGCTAGTGGAGGAGATTATGATTATAGTGATTTAGGAAAACGAATGTTGTCGGATGGATTTGATGGAGCATTGACTTCACTTATATCGTTTGGTGCGACAAATGGAGTAGCTTCTTCTATAAATATTTATCATAAATTAATGAATAATGAAAATGTAACGGTTAAAGAATTGGAAGGTGCTGTACAAGATTTAATGAATATAGAAGGCAAGGAAGTAGTAGAAACTCAATTGCAAATAGGGACGCAGGCAACGATGAATAATATATTGCAACGAATGGTGAAAAATATTGATAGTGTACAAAAAAATAGTATGCAAAATAACGAAGTTTTACAAGATAATGAACAAATTACCCAAATAGAAGATAGAATGCCTGAAAATGTAAATATGGGAAAAAATTCAAAGCAAAATAGGATAAATGAAGCGGTTGATAATTATATCCAAAAGTTAAATGATAATTTTGAAACAGGTATAAACATTGATACTTCAATATTAAATAATAAGAATGTTCCAATTAATTATTCAACTCAAAAACAAAGCTTTTTGTTTAATAAAGCAAAACAGTTGTTTAAAGGCATTAATCGAACAGTATTTAAAAATAATAATCAAGATATTTATGTTACTAATTCTGATATTCATAAAAGTATATCAGAAACGGTAAGAAACAAGGAACAAACACCTTATGCAAAAGAAAATGTTGCTGTGTTTTCACAATTAGATAAAATAATTGAGAATGCAGAGTTATTAGATACACAAAGTATAGATAGAAAAGGAAGAGAACAATTTAGTAATTATGAATATTATGTGTCGAAAGCCAATATAGATGAAAAACCATATATTGTAGAATTTGATACAAGAATGCAAGAAGGAAGTAGTGGAAAACAAGAACGACACTTTAGGCTAGAAAGAGTTTATCCAGTAAACGAAAAAGTAGGTTCGGTAACTGGTGCGGAAAACTCCACGAGCCAGCTCGTTCTCGAACCTACTTATATAGATTCTGTCACTGCGTCTAATGCCGAAACCCTAAACACAACGTCCGAAACGAACAGTGATACGAATCTTATTAATACTATTATACCACAAAACGAGAATAAAATGCAAGTCCAAAACGAAAATATAACAAAAAATGATAAGAACTCAAAAGAGAGTTCTTTTTCTATGCGAGAAAATATTGCACCAATAGGTGAAAATGTAAAAAGAAATAAAAAGCAAGTCCTAAATGAAAAAAATAGCCTTGCAAATAGTCAGGAAATAGGATATAATAATCTAAAATTAGGTGAAAGAAAGAATATTTCCACGAAAGAGTTGATGTCATTATATAATGGAGGCGGATATAGAACCAATGAGCAAATTTTAGATTTAAGAAGAAGTATTCAGGAAAATGGAATTACAGAACCGATTGAAATTTATAGAAAAAACGATGGAACATATGGAATAGAAAATGGAAATCATAGATTACAAATTGCAAATGAATTGGGAATTGAAAATGTTCCAGTTAAGTTGGTTGATAGTTGGGAGAATGTAAGTGTAAACAGCGAAACAATCCAAAAAGAAAAAATAAACGAGATAGGAGAAGATTATGCTAACGGAATTGGAGAAACAAATAATAAAATTGATGAGGGACGCAGGAGTAGTGAAGGAAGCTTGCATGAAATCTATGAGCTATCTTATAACAGAGGAACAACAGAAGGAGATGTTGGAGTTTCTAAAAGAACATCCAACAGCGACGAACAGACAAGTTATGTTGAAAACAAAGGAAATAGTGGAAAGATAGAGAACTCTCATTCGAGTTCTTTTTCTATGCAAGAAAACATTGCACCAATAGGTGAAAATGTAAAAAGAAATAAAATATTAAATCCAACAGAAATTGGTAATACAACCTTAGAAGAAGCCAATACTACACCAGAATTAAAAACAAAAAAATATGAAAAAGGCAATAAAGAAAGTAACTTTTATCCAAATATAACAGAAGATAGTAATTTTTTAAAAGAAGACTTAAGAAAAGAATTAAGTAAAGAGGAAAATATACAATACTATCAAGGAATAACCAATAAGGAAACATTAGAAAAGGCTTATGAAAATTTAAGCAAAGAAGGAAAAGACGGTACATTAAATTGGTTTAGCAAAGAAAACAAAAATGCAAATGCAGAAGATGTGGCAAAAGGATGGATATTATTAAAACAGTACCAAGATAATGGAGATTATAGAGGGGCTGTTGAAATTGCAAAAAAAATGAGGGATATTGGAACAACAGCAGGACAAACAGTTCAAGCATATAATATCTTGTCAAGATTGACACCAGAAGGAATGTTTTACTATGCTCAAAGTGAATTAAGTGAAGCATATAATAAAATGGTGGAAGGAAAATCAAAAGAGTGGATTGAAAAAAATAGAGATAAATTTGATTTGAACCCACAGGAAACAGAAATGATTATGAATAATATGCAAGAAATGATTGGTTTAAAAGATGAATATGAAAAAAAGGCGAAAATTGCAGAAATTCAGAAAATAGTTTGTGATAAAATTCCTTCTACAATGGGAAAAAGTATTAAAGCATGGATGAGAATTTCCATGTTGTTTAATCCAAAGACACAGGTTAGAAATGTCTTAGGTAATGCTGTAATTGCTCCAATTAATGTAGTAAGTGATATGGTTTCAAGTGCTGTAGACAAGGTAGTTGCTCAAAAAACAGGTGTAAGAACGACCGGAATGACAAATTTAAAAAACTTCGGGAAAGGATTTGGAAAAGGTCTCTATGAATCTTATCAAGATTTTAGAAGAGGTATTAATACACGAGAAATTGAAGGCAATCGTTTTGAAGTATCAAACGGAAAAAGTTTTTCGGATAACAATATAATTGGGAGAAATTTGAATCGAGTAGATAGTTTTTTGAATTTTGTAATGGATGCAGGAGATAGACCATTTTATGAAGCAACTTTTGTTAATTCTATTAATAATCAATTAGTTTTAAATCATACAACAGAGGTTACACAAGATATGATAGATATAGCAACAACGGAAGCCTTGCAAAGAACGTGGCAAGATGATAATAAATATACGCAAACAGTTCTTAAAATACGTGAGGCAATGAATGCTGGAATGGATTATGGAGTGGGAGATATTTTAATTCCATTTGCTAAAACACCAGCGAATTTAACAAAAGCAATTGTTGATTATTCGCCAGTAGGATTAGCAAATGCATTGGTAAATGATTTAAGAACTTTTAAAAATTCTTTAAAAAATGGTCAATATACACCACAAATTCAACATCGATTTGTCCAGAATTTTGGTAAGGGAATGTTTGGTTCGTTGCTTTATGTAATAGGTTATGGACTAGCCAAAACTGGGATTTCTACTGGAGATTCGGCTGATGATAAAGATGAGAAGAATTTTATTGAAAAGTTGTTGGGTGTTAGCAGTTATTCAATTAAGATTGGAAATAAGACATTTACTTATGATTGGGCACAACCAATAGCAGCACCTTTATCAATTACTGCCAATATTGTTAATTCGGAAAATAAAACAACTGCTTTAATGGAGAGTGTACTTGGAAATTTAGATACAGCAGGAAGTGTAATATTGGAACAGTCTTTTTTAGAATCTCTTAATGAAGTTTTAAATGACAAAGAAGGTGTCGTTTCTGGAGTAATAAATCAAGTTTTAGATTTACCAGCAAGAGCAGTTCCAACGTTTAGCAAACAAATTGCCGATATGGTGGATGGAACACAGAGAACGACTTTTGAATATGATAAACCAATCAAAAGTGCTGTAAACAGTATTGTTGCTAAAATTCCAATAGCAAGTAAAAGTTTGACGTCAGCAGTTGATACTTTGGGAAATGAGGTTCAAAAATATGGTGGAGAAAATACTGCTTTTAATGTATTTTTTAATCCTGCGAATATGAATCGTGGACAAGAAACGGCTTCAGGAAAAGAAATTTATCGTCTTTATGAGGAAACAGGAGAAACAAGAGCGTTTCCTGTTACAGCACCAAATTATATTAATTATAAAGGTGAAAAAATAATTATGACTGCTGAACAAAAAGGACGATATCAGAGAATAACTGGAAAATATACAGATAAAGCAATTAATGAATTGTTAGCAAATTCAGCATACAAAGACTTATCAGATAGTGAAAAGGTAGAGTTGATTTCGGAGATTATAAGTGATTCAAACCAAAAAGCGAAGTACGAAGTATTAAATATTGAGTCTGAAGAGGCGATGAAACAAAGAAAATTGATAGAAGAAATTTCTACGAACAATTATTATGACTATAAGTTAAAAGTAATGGCTGAAACAAATCAAAAGCAAAAAACAGAAAAAGACAATACAGTACAATTAAAAGATGTTGAGAAAATGAAGATTATAGCAAATGGAAAGTATTCTACAAAAGCGAAAGAGACTATTTATAAAACTTATATTATGGAAAAAGCAGATGAGGGAGAGCAGACACAGTATGAAAAATTGAAAGATTATTACAAATCTGAAAAAATTATTGACCAGTATTTGGATTATAAGGTGAAAGCAAATGATAAATTGAAAGAATTGAAGGCGAAAGGTAAAGTATCAGAAGAGTCAAGCAAACTGACGGATAATGTAGCAACGCAAGTGTTGGTAGATAGCCAATACAGCAAAGAGCAAACAGAAGCATTGTATGTGAATGTAGTTGCTAGTGAGAGTAATAAAAATAAATACGAGAACCTAAAAAATATTAACAAGAGTAATAGCATCGACGCTTATTTGAAATTTATACTATCAGAAAGAGAATCGGACAAAGAAGACGATGGAACGAAAAGTGGGAAAACAATTGATGGTACAAAAAAGAAAAAGATATTTAATACAATTGAAAGCCTAAACATAAGTAAAATTGCAAAAATTTATTTATATGGGACAGAATATAATTTGAACACGAAGGCTGAAAAACATAATTACAATGCATTATTAAGTTATATAAATACGTTAAGCAAGCCTGAACAAGTTAAAATTGTGAAAACATTAAATGGCAAGACAGAAATGAAAGATGGAAGTTATAGTTGGTAATGTCGAAAAAAGTCGATGAATTTTATACACAAATCGACATTTTTCGACCAATCTTTTCATACAAATGTGGTAATATAATTATTAGTAAATAATTATATTTAAGGAGGAAAATAAAATAAAAAAGGTTGTTCATAGGATTTTATCAATCATACTTAGTATTTATATGGTATTACTGGCTTATATAGGTTCATTCCTTATTCATGTTTTTACTGCATATACAGTATATTTAAATTGGGGGACATTTCTAGGAATAATAGCATTTTTGAGTCCTTTATTAAGTACAATTGTTTTAGTTATATTTTTTACATTTATTGCTGGATTTTTAAATCCATTTAATATTGTAATATTAGTATATTTGCTTTTGTACATCCCATATTTTTTATTAGTATTTATAATTACAAAATTGGAAGACTAAATATAAATACTTAAGATGTGTGGAATAGAGTTAAATGATTTATAAACAAAAACACTTATTTTACAAGTGTTTTTATTTTTTCAAAAAAATATTCAAAACATCAGAGTAATCTGGTGCTTTTTGTTGTAAGTAGGTGAGTTATGGAATTACAAAAAAGAGATAGAAGTTTAGCTAGAACAGCAAAAGATGTAGAAAGAAAATATAATCTAGGCAGGGTTTCTGAGATAGATAGAGAGTTAAAAGGGAAAGCGGAAACGATTATGGAGTTGGAGAAGAAGAATGAAGAGTTGATTGAGAAATATGGCTTGTTGGAAGAAAAGGTGATGAAACAGATAGAAGAGATGAATGTACTAGAAGCTAGTTTGGCTAATTATTATAGGAAAGAGGAGGTGGATGAGAAGTTTGGTGATATAGAAGGTTTACTGTCAGAAATATGAAGGAGGGAAAAGTTTTATGATTGCAGTGGATGGTGAGGATAATACGACAATTTATTTGACGAGGGGAGATAAGGTGGATAACCTTTCTTTTTTTTACCCAATTTTAAATAAAGAAACAGGACAAGAGGAGAACTACCGATTTAAGAAAGGGGATAAGATTTCATTTATTGTTGTTTCTAAGAAAGGGTATACGAAGGATGAGGTTTTGAGAAAAGAGTTTGTGATTGAGAAGGAGACGGAGTATCCAGTAATTGAATTAACAGCAGAGGAGACGAAGAAGTTTGAACTGAAAAATAAGAGAGTGACATATTGGTATGATATTGTGCTGAATGATAATGTAACAATTTTGGGCTATGATGATGAAGGAGCTAAGAGGTTGATTGTTTTTCCAGAGGGAGGTGAAAAGAGATGAGTGATGTTTTGAGAGGTTGTTTAGGTTTTAAAGGCGAGAAGGGAGAGACTGGAGCTGTTGGAACACCGAAGGTTTATAAGGGAGGTTTTGAGGAGTTGCAGTTTGATGCTGGAGTGGATAGAGATTTTCATTATATTATATTAAATTCTAAGGATAGTTTGAATGGCCATTGGGTTTATTATGATGAGGAGAAGGATGTTTGGTTGGCTGGTGGTTTGTATCAAGCGCAGGGAATTGCGAATGGTAGTGTTACTTTTGAGATGTTGTGTGAGGAGCTTAAGGAGGTTTTGAGACCTTTGATGGGAGGAAGGGAAGATGGATAAGAATGTGGAGAATTTTGAGTTTTATCGAGGGGATACGTATGTAAGAAATATTGTTTTGGAGAATGTGCATGTTCCAATTGATGAAATGTATTTGACGATTAGGAGTAATGATAAGGCGAAGGTTTTGATTCAGAAGAAGCTTGGAAAGGGTTTGGAGGTTGTTTCGAAGGAGGATACGACTTATAGGATATTTTTAACGATTGAGGCGACGGATACAGATGATATGCAGGCGGATTATGAGTATTTTTATGATTTGGAGCTGATTTCGGGAAGGAAAAAGAGGACAATTTTAGAGGGGACGGTTATTTTGGCGACAGATTATACGAGAACAAGAAATGAGGTGTGATGGTTTGGAAGATATTGTGATTAGATTGGAAGATAATTTTTCGGAGTATTTGTCTGATATTCGTGAGAATGAGGATAAACGAATGGAGAATGAGCTTGTTCGTATTGAGAATGAGAGGTTGAGGAATGAGTATTTTGCGAAGTTGTTGGAGGATAAGAAGAGTTATTATAAAAGATTTAGGCGAGTTTATAAGACGGTTTCAGAGGATGAGAAGCGATTTGCTTTGCCAAATGAGTATACGGAGTTGTGTATGCTGGATGTGTTTGTGAATGGGTTTTATTTGAATCCGAGTGAGTATGGGGTTGAGGAAAAGGAGGTTGTGCTGACGAGGTCGCTGGATGTGGTTGGTTCTGTTGTGGAGTTGGTTGTGACGAGGGCGATTGGGATTACAGAAGAGGATTATGATGATTTGAGGGGCTATAGTGCTTATGAGGTGGCTGTTCGAAATGGCTTTGAGGGAAGTGAAGAGGCGTGGCTGAGGTCGCTTGCTGGTAGTGGTGGTTATAAGAAGATGACGAAGTATTATAGGACGACGAGTGAAAGGGAAAGTAGATTTGCTTTGCCGTATTCTTATACTAGATTGTGTATGCTGGATGTGTTTGTGAATGGGTTTAAGTTGAATGAGGAGGAATATCAGATAGAAGAGAAGGATAGTAGATATTTTGTGGTTTTGAGTAAGGCTTTGGATGTGCTGGGAAGTGTTGTGGAGATGGATGTAATTGATGCGAATACGGTTAATGTGGCTACGATTGATGGTTTTTTGAGTGATGAGAGTGAGAATCCTGTACAGAATAAGGTGATTAAGAAGGCTTTGGATGGATTGAGAATAGATTTAGGAAATGTGGAAGTTTTGTTGGGGGAGGTGTAAAGGGTTGAGTATAGTAAGTGAGATAGAAAGAATTAAAACGAATATAAGTGATGTATATGAAGAGGCGAGGAAGAAGGGTGCGAGTTTGCCGAGTGTGCAGAATAGTGCGAATTTGGCGGAGATGATAAGGAGTATTCCGCAAACGACAAGAGAATGGCAACCAGAAGAGGATTGGCATGACATAGAGAAGATTTTGGAGGAGGATAGGGAGAATTATGCAGCAAAAATGATTGTGTTATTGAGTGATAGTTATTTGAGGACGACGATATATGGTTGGGGAGCTTCAAAAATAAGGACGAGTGATGGAGTGGAATATATGAATAATGTTGCGGCGATAAGTCATGAGTGGAATGTGGAATATGATAAGGAGTGTAGTTTGGGTTATAAGACGCGATATATAGTTTATTATTTTGAGGATGATGATGTTACGAGTTTTTGGGGTAATGCTAGGATACCGATTGATGGTTTGTATTGTATTTTTAAGAATATGAATATTACGATTACGAATGATAGTGGAGATAATAATATATTTTCAAATTGTGTGGAGCTTGAATATGTGAAGTGTGTGAATACGATGTTTGAACATCATCCAGCGTTTTGGAATTGCTCTAATTTGTGTGGAGTGGAGGGGTTAAATTATAAGAGATTTAAAATTAATGGATTGTATAATGGTAGTTTTAAACTAAAAGAAACATATATAAAGAATGATGTTGAGTTTACAGATGCTGCGCGTGTTTTGTGTGGTACGAAGTTGATAGAGTATGTGGATATTGATTTTTCTAGGGTGACAAATTTTATGAATGCTTTTTGGAGTTCTTCTATAAAGTATATTAATGTTTTGGATTTTAATTGTGCAACGAATGTTCAGAATATGTTTTATCAAGCTTCAGATTTAAGGTCGATAAAGAATGTGTTTAATATAAAGATAAGTGGAATAGATTTTGGTGCTTGTGTGTTGTTGAATCGTGATACGTTATTGAGAATTATTGATGCATTGTATGATTATTCAGAAGATACAGAAGGTGTACATATTATAAAGTTTGGAACGGTGCTGTTGGCAAAATTGACGGAGGAGGAAATTGCTGAAATAACCCAAAAGGGATGGACTGTGAGTTAGAGAGGAGAGTAGTATGAGGAAGGAAGAGTTTATAGAGGGATGTTTTCGAATTGTTGCGGAGGAAGGAAAGATTATTGAATCGAAGGCGAGACATTATGATGAGGAGTTGGGAGAAGAGGTTGCAGATATAGTGAGTGA
This sequence comes from uncultured Clostridia bacterium, assembly GCA_948976265.1. Taxonomy (GTDB): domain Bacteria; phylum Bacillota; class Clostridia; order TANB77; family CAG-508; genus Scatovivens. The sequence goes on along the minus strand of CARFUA010000006.1, from coordinate 82,108 downwards.
AGTGATTTATTTGGGAAAGAATGATGCTAGTGAGAATTATGTTGAGGTGAAGAAGGAGGTTTAGAGAATGGGAAAATTAGTGAAGGATAATAAGTGTTTTGTAGAAGGAGTTTTACCTGAAGAGATTGATGAAAAGGTGAGTGAAGGTATTGCACGTTTTGTTGAGAATATGAGAGAGAATTTGAGTAGATTAGAGGGTGAAGTGAATAAAAAATTGGATAAGGCAGGTGGAACGGTAGAGGGAAATGTGAATTTTAAGGGAAGGATTGCGATTACAGATGGTTTTGAGGTGTCTGGTGAGAAACCGTATATTGATTTTCATAGTGGAAGTGATAATGAAGTGGATTATACAACAAGGTTGATTGAGACGGAAAGAGGAAAGTTGAGTTTTATGGTGAATAAAGTGGGATTTCATTGTAATATGCGAGATGTGAGTTTTTTGGATGGTGATTTGGGTCGTTCTGTGGTGAGGAATGGAAGTGAAGAGAGTAGTTTGAAGAATGATTGGAATGGGTCTAATTTGCTGGTTTCTGTGGATGATGAGGTGCAGGGATATGTGAATTTGTCGAGTACGTCGGATAGGAGATTGAAGAAGGATGTTGCGAAGATTGATGAGAGGGTGATTGAGGCAATTGGTGAAGTGAGTTTGAAGCAGTTTAGGGTGACGAGGAATAAGGGGAATAAGATTTGGTTTGGTGTGATTGCGCAGGAGCTGATGGAGAGTTTTGAGAAACGTGGATTGGATGTGTGTGATTATGGTTTGATTAATACGATTGTGTATGAGGATGGTGTGGAGTATTTTATTGTGGATTATGAACAGTTTTGCGTTTTGAGGTTGGCTTGGTTGGAGCGTGGATTGATAGGAAATGTTGAAGAGGAGGAAGTGTGATGGAGAGAAAAGATAAAAGGATTGTGGGTGTTTGTATTGCAGTGTTGGTGTTTTTGGTGATTGATTTTTTGACTGTGATGAAGACGTATGTGGATTATAATGAAAGTAAGGCTAGTGGAAATGAACGTTGGAGACAGGTTGAGGAAAGAATGTTGAGGATTGAGAGGGATGTTGAGGATTTGAGGCAGGAGGTAGAGGAATGGAAGAGTTAGCGCAGATGATAACGAATTATGGGATTATGATTGTTATTGTAGTGATTTTTCTGTGGGATTATATTACGAATAAAAAGGATATTAAAGAGACGTTGATAACGATGAAGGATACGAATTTGAATATTAGTAGTTGCTTGGAGGAGATGAAGGAGGGGAATCGAAATATGGAGAAGTCGTTGGATTTGTTGCAGAAGAGTATGGATAATCAGAGTATGAAGATTGATAAGTTGTTGGAGAGGGGGAGATAGGATGAAGGATTGGTTTAAGTGTGCTGGAGTGAGGGCGATTAAGACGGTGGCGCAAACGGCTGTTGCGATGATTGGGACGAGTGTTGCGATGGGTGATGTGAGTTGGATGACGGTGGCTTCGGCTAGTTTGTTGGCTGGGATTTTGTCGTTGCTTACGAGTGTGGCGGGATTGCCAGAAATGGAGGAGAAGTGATTATGGAAGATAATATTGAAATTGAAGAAGTGGAGTTTAGTGAAGAGTTATATCAAAAGAATTTGCAGGAGAATATTTTTGCGGAAATGGATGAATTGGATGGAATAGGAGGGGAAGAGAATGCAGATAACGAATGTTAAATGTCCGATGAGTAAATATAATTTGAAGTGTCCATATGAGATGAAGGCGGAGGAGATTGCGGTGCATAATACGGCGAATGATGCGTCGGCTATGTCAGAGGTTTCTTATATGCTGGGGAATGGTTCGAGTACGTCGTTTCATGTGGCGGTTGATAATTATCGAGTGGTGACGGGGATTCCGTTTAATAGAAATGCGTTTGCTTGTGGAGATGGAAGGAATGGACGAGGGAATCGAAGGGCGATTTCGGTTGAGATTTGCTATTCGAAGTCTGGTGGAGAGCGTTTTGAGGAGGCAGAGGATTTGGCGGCGAGTTATATTGCGATGCTTTTGAAGGAACGTGGCTGGGGAATTGAGAGGGTGAAGAAGCATGAGGATTATAGTAGGAAGTATTGCCCGCATAGGACGCTTGATTTGGGCTGGGAGCGTTTCCTAAATAAGGTTAGGAGACATTTGGATTTTCAGGTGATTGGAGTTGAAAATAATAAGGATGAAGGAGGATGTTTGGAGATGGCGAGAGTGTATCAGAATGGGAGTACGCCAGAACCTGTTTTTGCGGATACGGATTTGACGAAGAAGATTGGGAGTTTGGATCCGAGGGAGAAGGCGGAGTATTTGGCGATTGATAATGATAGACCGCTTGTGAGGTATAAGGTGAATGGAACGAGTGTTTATAAGTGTGGATATGTGAGATGGAAGGGTGGATGTAGGTAGAGAAAATTAGCTGGATGGATAGAATTAGTCTAATTGATATTTTTTGAATATTTTGCTTGACAAATGTGAATGAATGGTTTATAATAAGAATGTAAATTGTTTGGGGATGATTTAAGGAAACAGAACACATGGGGGATGTGTTCTGTTTTTTTTTATATTTATTTGTTGAGTAAATTGATGAGTGAGTCGATGAGTTGGCTTTGGTCTAGGGCTTCTGGTGAGTTGAGTCCGTGTTCGTCGATGATTTCGTTTAGTTCTTGTTTTAGGTCTTGGATGTCGGATGTGGTGTAGAATAGGTCTTTGATGTTGACTTCTAAGGTGTTAGCGATTTTTTCTAGTGTTTCTGTACTACAGTTTTCGAGTTTGTTGTTTTCGAGTTTGCTTAGATAAAAATGTGGTAAGTTTGTTTTATTAGATAAGTTGTCTAAAGTTATATTCTTAATATTTCTTATTTTTTTAACTACAAATATAAACATTTTTTTGTCCTCTTATTTAATGTAACCTAAAAATTAAAAAAAATTTTATAAAAATTTGGAAAAAGTGAGGATTAATTTTATGGGTAGAATGTATGGAAATAAAGGGGTATAGGTGAATTGGTGAAGGAGAAAATATTGTTTTGCTGAATTTTTGAAAAGTTTTTGTTGCATTTTGTCGAATAATGTCGTATAATAAAAAATACAAATGTAAAAAATGATTAAAAAGGATATAAAAAAGAAAAAGACAGGTAAAACAAACATAGTTTGAAAAAAAGATGTTTTTTTGAAAAGTTAATTTTGGAGAAAAACGCGTGTTATAATTAGTATGGTATGATGAATGATTAAGGGGGAGAACGAGATGAAGAAGAGAAATGTGGTAGGAGATATGGAAAAATATATTATTGACAAAGAGGAATATGAAAAGTATTTTAATAATCAAGTAATAGATAAAGAAGAATACAATAATTTTTGTCGTAAAAAAAGTCGCAGTAGGGAAAGATTTTAGATATTTTTAAAATGGTTTGAAATGATAAATGCGGTACTTATGATATTTATAGGACTTTAAAAAGATTGAAAAAAGTTTGAAAATTAATGATAGTAACCAGCCCAGCCAAAAAGAAAAGTCTTGTATTTGTTGAAATATCAACATTTTACAAGACTTATTTTTATAAAAGTAATGCAATAGTAATGCAGTAGACTTTTTTAACTCATTTTTTGTAGTTCTTTAATCATAAAGTCATCAGAAACAGAAGTATATACATCCGAAGTTATAGTGCTACCTTTTACATGACCTACTAAATTTTGAATAACTTTTTGATTTATTCCATTTTCGACACATCTTGTAATGAAAGTATGTCTTAATCTATGTGAATGTATGGAAGAAGCGGTTATTTGATATTTTTCATTAATTCTTTTTAGAAAGCTGTTAATTTCGCAAGGTGTGATATAAAAATCTTTCCTATAATCCCAAAATAACAAACCATTTATATTGTCTATTTTAGAATTTAATATTTGTTTTATTATTTTAAGGACTTTATCATTCATAGGGAAAGTTCTTTTGCCTTTATCAATACCAGTTAGCTTTTTAAATGTTTTTGTATGTTCTCCCATAATCACATGAAAACTATCATCTTGTGTTAATGTGCGGTAGACAGTTAAAGTGTTGCTTTTAAGGTCAATACAGTCTTTACTTAATGCCAAAACTTCGCCTATTCTCATACCAGTATATAACTGTAGTAATATTATATTACTATATTTGTGATTTGCTTCTTTAGTAGTTAATATATTAATTAGTTTTTGCTCTTCTTTTACTGTTAATGCTTCAATTTTTTTCTCGGCTCTTTCTGATATAGGTTTTCTTAATGTTTCATCTAGCATTATATTATATGGTATTTTTCTTCTTGCGGTAGCAATTTGAAATGTTTTATTAATTAATATCCATATTTTACTTATAACAGCATTAGAATATTTGCGAATATTTTTTTTGCTTTTCTCAATGTTTTCAACAGTTATTTTTTGAATAGGTTTGTTTATAAAATTATCACAAGTCATTTCAATTTGTTTTATAGTTGAGAGTTCCCTTCCATAAGACCTATCCGAAGTAATACCATCATTGTGTTTTTGTTCAACATAAGATTTTAGTATATCAATAAATGTTTCGTTGTTTTTTTCTATATATGTACCATCATTTATTGTAGTTAGTATTTTGTTAAACCTTGCCTTAAAATCTCCTACTTTTTCATTTTTCTTTTGATATACAGATTTTCTTTTGCCATCTATAACATATTGACCTATATATAAACCAGTTTTTGAATTAACATATATTGTTCCTTCTCCATTTCCTTTACTTTTCTTTTTTCCCATAATAAAATCACTCCTCATTATTTACAAGAGCAACTTTTTGTACTATAATAAATTATAGAAAGTCACTCTTTGATTTTCTAGGGGAATTATTTTTTGGGTAGTTCAGCAAATCATCACAAAAAATATTCCCTGCTTTTTTATTTAATTTCTTTATTATTTTTATCTTTTATATCTTCTTTTAATTTCTTCAAATATTTTTCAATATCAAACATAAAAGTATTTTGTAGTTTAGAAGCGGTAAAACAAAGAGTTTTCCCAGAATTTATTTCTAATACTTCAAATACACCTTTATACTCATCCCAAAGAAAAAGTGAAATAAATCCCAAAATACCATATTTCGCTTCATTTTCTAATAAACAGTTAATCGTTTCAATTCTTTTTGCAAAAGCTCTTTTGTTTGTAGTTACTTTATCTTCTCTAGCTTTTAAATCTTCCAATACTTCGATTGATTTTTCAGTTAGTCCAAGTCTTTTATAAATTTCCTTATTATTAGTTTTTTTCATAGATTTACTCCGTTTTTACTAATAATATAACATTTATTTTTTCTTTTTGTTATCGTTGGTATCATTTTGATTTGTAAATTCTTTTGCAAGTTGTTCAGCTAATCTAGAAACTTTTAGCAATGCACCATCAAGAGCTTCTTCAAGTGTTACTTCTACATAAGGTTCCTTACAATAATTTTGAGATATATTTACTTCCATTGAGAGAGGGCTTTTTTCTTCAAAAATTGTCATCCCTTGTTCTTCTAACCTTTTAATTTCTTCTAATTTTTCTATATCATCATTTTTTATAGCTTCTACTTTTTTTGAGAGATGATATAAAATTTTTCCATTTCTTGTTTTAATGTTCATAAGTCGGTAGTTATTTATACTTATTAGAAACTCTAAAAAAGTGTTGTTACGTAATAAATATTCAAAAAGATTATTTATAAAAGGATCATTATTTAATAATTGTAGCATAATAATAGAATGTTCAGATAATCTAGTTACTTTATAAACATTATAATATTTATCTTCTCTTATGTTTAATGGTAATTTAGCTAATATCCAATTTACACTTACTTTGAATTTTTGAGATATTTTCATTATGGTATATATATCTAATTCTTTTTCACCAGAAAAATATTTACTAACTGTTGATTCTTTTGATTTATCTCCCATAAGTAAGCCTATTGCTGTTCCAAAATCAGTATTAGTCATTTTATTTTCTTCTGCAAGAATTTTTAGTCTTTGTCCAATTTTTTTATTTAAAGACTTTTTTAATTTATTTCGCTTGTCCCTTAATTCAAGCCATTCATTATCCATGATTTTCCTCCTATAAATAAAACTATAGTAATTATAAATCATAACAAGAACAATGTCAATGTGGCTTATCAAAAATGATAAGCAATACGCACATAAGCCTTATGTCTTATTTTGTTTTTCTAAAATTAAAATAAATGGTATTATCAAGTTGTAGTTATCAAAAACGATAATAATATTTTGTTGGAGGTGAAAGTAAAATGACAGTTACTGTTAAAACAGACACAGACATCGAGTTAAACATAAAAAAGTTAGATGAAATGCTAAAGAAAATTGAATTATTGGAAAATGACAAATCAAAAATGCTTCGCTTTGTAACGATTTCCGAGTTTGCAAAAATTCGTAATTGTTCCATAGCTACAGCCCAGCGAATTTTCAAACAAAAAAGTTTTCCTAGTGAGCGGGTTTCGGAAAGCAAAAAGTTGTAGAAATTCGGGGCCTTACGCCAATGGTATATGTCTAAACACGATAAGAATGAAGAATGCTGAACTACCCAATAAATAGGTAGAAAATCAAAGAGTGTTTTTCTATATCTAGTACAAAAATCACTCTTTAAATGAAAGGAGTTGCTTATTATGCAAAATAATGAAATTCAAACAAAAGAAGCGGATATACAAAACAATGATATAAAGCTAGAACAAGAGATGAAGGAATTAAACAGTGTGGAACAAACCAGTAATACTGCTGTTCCAACAGATGAGTATAGTAAGAAAGGAATTAACCCTATTTTTTCAGAAGCAGTTATACCTTATTATGACCCTAGTGTCCTTTCGACTAATTCCGAAGCATCGGACACAGTTGACTATTATTTTAAAAGTGTTACTTGCGAAGATGAGGACATAGAAATCTTACTTTATGAAGTGATAGGTTATTCGTTAGCAAAAACTAGTAATCCGAATAAACTAATAATTTTATTAGGATATGGAAGAAATGGCAAAAGCAAGATTTTTAGGATAGCGGAAGCTGTGTTAGAAGAGGAATGCTCACATGAGCATCTTGAGCAACTTTCACGGAAGTAAAGCAGGAAGCAAGTCTACAATAAAAAAGCTAAAGCGGTTGTACAGTAAATATCTCGGAAGACCAAAAGCAACCGAAATACATAAACAATTCGCTTATAACTCGTATAGTGTCTGGAGAGCCTATATCACTAAATGGAAAAGATGATGATGTCTTAACACCTTATGCAACGATGTTGCTGTCAGTGAATGAGGTCATAAACTTTAAAGAAATAGGGCTACATATAACCGATAGAGTTATCGTTATACCATTTAATGCAACGTTTACAGATGACAGAGGTAATCGCGATATTAATATTAAAGACAAGCTATGTGCAACAGAAGCTTTGAAAATCATTGTAACTAGGTCGGTACAAGCATTTGAAAAAGTGCTAGAGAATGGTAAATTTACCATTCCACCTATTGTCGAGGAAGAAACTAAACGATATTTTATGGAATGCAATAGTGCTTTAGAATTTATCAGTTTATTTCCTATAAAAACAATTATCGTTAAAAGTCTTTATTATAATACATATTGTAAGTGGTGCAAGAACAATAATAGGGAAGCTATTAGTGATGCCCAATTTGGTAAGCAAGTATTAGCATTGGGTTATAGAGATGAACGATACTCATTGGCTGGTAAAAGAGTATGGTATTATGTTTCTCCAGATTTCGACAATTCTAAAAGTCAAGATATTTACGATGAGTACCTTCAATGGAATGGTATAACTAGAGAAACAGATAAAATTTACGGTGATGACTATAAAAGAAAAAACCTTAACGGTACTTTTGAAGATTATCTTTGTCAACAACTAAATGAGGAACAAAAGCCAGATGATGAACAACAACTAGATGAGGAGGAAACAACTCAAGAAGAACAAAGGACAGATAATGAACAAACAACATCTGACAACACATAATGACTTAATAATAAATAAGCTAGTCGATGAGGACTAGCTTATTTATTGGAATTTCACTATGCCACTATGCCAGATATGTATTAATAATAAAATATTTTCTCTATATTCAATAAATCAATTTTGCATGAAGTCTGTTATATTTATATACGAAGTATATAAATATACTATCAATATTTCGTATATAATATTTTGTATAAATTCAATAAAATAAATTTGCATGAAGTTTGTTATGTTTTTATACGAAGTATAAAAACAAGTATCCATTATTTTAAAAATTTTTTAATTTGCTTGTTAAAGAGTAATAAATTAATTTCATATGTCCATAAATGATAACTAATTATTGGAATTTCACTATGCCACTATGCCAGATATGGTTTGGTCTTAAAAAAACTCTTATATTCTATCTGTCGCTCTCTAGGCTCGATTTTAAGCTGTTTTATATACTACGGCGAAAAAATTTTTGTAAAAATAGATATATCCTCTGTAAAGGCTATGTAGTCTCTCTAGTTCAATGTATGAGGGTATTGTTACATATCATCCTAACATAACATTAATCATCTAAAATCTGTCTTTTATAAGCATTTCTAGTACGTTTTATATATTCCCAAACTGTCACATCATATTCTTCTTCAAGTAAATAACTATATGATTTCAAAAAATCCTCTTTATTAAGGGTTAGAAAATCTTTCATTTTCTCCGTATCTTTAATAAAAGTGTAAGGTCTACAAGTTATCATTTTTTTCGCCTCTTTCATTTATTATTTTAACAACATAATTAACTGCATAAATACCATTCCTATTATATAATCTTTGCCATGCCTGTTCATATCTCGACCATTTAAAGCCATGTTTTTTTAATAAAGTTCTTGTTTCTTCATCTGGTTTAGTATCAAATAGAAACTGTAACCTGTTTATTTCTCTATTCAATATTGCTTTGCCACCATTAAAGGTAATATCTTCAAACTGCAATTCTTCCAGTTCTTGAATTTCCTTTATTCTGTCTTTTAATCTCCTTATATCTGCATTAAGGTAGGGTAATTCGTACCATTCATGAGGTCTAGCTTTTACTTCTTCTTTTGCTTTTTCTAGTTCTTCAATTCTAGCTTGTAGCTTTTCAATAGCTTGTGGGTCATCTGATGAAATAACTTTGCTGTTATCAATGTTATCTACTTTATTTCTATAATAGTCTGCCTTTTCACTTTCTTGTATAGACTTTCTCATTTCATTGTCTATTCTTTTTAAGTCGTTTCTATGTCGTTTCTCGCTGTGATGACCAATTAAAATAGGTTGCCCCATAGGTATTACACTTGCTATATCTCTATGCCTTTCATAATGTGCTTGACTTCTTTTATCTGCTTGTCTGCTCGTTCTTGGTATAAATCTTTTTTATATTCCTGTCTTTCTAAATAATCAATTCTTCCTGCCATATTTTACATCTCCTTTCTAATCTGGTATTTTGTCGTAAACTTCTTGTGTTTCATATCGTAAATAAACCAGTCCATAGTCTATATGTGAGAACATAGGGGACAAATAACCATTGACTAGAGGCTGATTATCTAGTTCTTTCCTATGACAAGTACCACCTTTTTGTCTAATATGTGTTAAATCTTCTGTTAGTCCATGTGATAAAGTTTCAACTTCTGCTTTAGTCATGGTCTTTCCGTTGTATTTTCCACCAACAAACTCGTACATAAATTCTATCTTTTCATTGTTTAGTCGGTTATATATCCATTTTGTAATTTTATCTAAAAATAAACCATCTTCTAATATTTCATTTTCTTTCTTAATACTCACTTGAAAATCTGCAATTCCTTCGATGTCTAATGTTTCAACAAATGTCTGTGTTTCAATAAATGTTAGCATCTCACTTAAATTCTTTTTGTTCTTGTTAAATTTCCATACTGTTATTGATCCAGTATTATCTCCGTTGTCTGCTATTTCTACTTTAAAATTTCTTACTTGAGCCTTAATATTCATATCGTATTCATGTTCCTTTAATTTTTCAACTGCTGTTTTATGAGCCATATTTTAAGATTCCTTTCATAATTCATTATATCTTGTATATTTCTTTATTGTTCAAGTGTCTAATTCTATATGGTAAATCTAACTTGTCAAAATCGTATGAGTTTGTGCCGATGTATAGGAATTATCGCATTAGGTTTAACAATGTTGCAAACTTCAATAATTCCTTCAGCTGTTGCATGACCACTTGTGTGTAAATAATAGTATTTTCTAGGAACAAACTTAACAAGGTCTTGTTCTGCCGTTTTACCTTGTAAATATCCTAACCATTGAGAGTAAATGAATAGGTTGTTTTTAAATCTAGGGTTATAAACAAATTTCTTTGAAAAGTAGTTGCTACGAACTAACATACAAAAACCATTACTTACCATCTTTTTATACAATTCACTATCAAAAATCTTAACATCAGAGAAGTTATAATAATCTGTGTATTTCGCACTATTTTTGCTTACATAATCAAGTATTTTCTTTTGGTAAACATCACATATAAATAGCTTTTCTCCTGCTTTTTTGTTTGCATGATAAAAAGAAGCTATCCTGTCAATGTTAGTAGAAGCACACAATATAAAAATGTATTTTTTGCTTTTTATTAAGCTAATTGCTTCTTCTTGTAACATAAATTCAGACACAAAGTTTTCATCTTGTCTTGATAGTGTTGTATGTTCACAAATGAGAACATCAACTTTTCCTATTTTTTTAAGTGTTTTAGGTGTTCCTTTTCCCATAGGACCATGTAAGCGAAAATCGCCTGTATGTAAAATTCTTTTTCCGTTAGCTTCTATTAGAAACATATAACTGTCAAATGCCGAATGGTCTGCACGAATAGGGGTTATTTCCATATCTCCAATTTTTAAAGGTACACCTTGCTTAAATATTTTAAATGTATGTATTTTATCAATATGTTCCTGTGTAATGTCTGTAACACCTGTATCTTTCATTTTATTTTGAAATATAGTAAAAATCTCTTTTGCCTGTTTTCCAATGTAAATAGGAACATTTTTATTAACTTGCATATATTCGCCTATATGGTCGCCGTGATAATGTGTTATAAAAACAGCATCACATTTTTTACTGATATTAGCAATATTCACTTCTATTGCATTTTCACAATTAGGGAGATTAGAGCCAACATCAACAAGTACCCTTGCTTTTTTACTTTTAATTTCAGTTACACAACCACCAATTTGATTAACTCCTCTATGAATTTTAATTTGCATATCTATTTTCCTTTTCTTTTGTATTTATTTCAAACCATAATCGTTTTTAAACCATTTATAGAAGCGGGGTAATATAAGTTGTTTTCTAGTAAAAACTTTATTTTACGATTTCTTATTGCTTCCAAAACTCTATTTATTGTCATAGCACATCCTATCGTTGTCTATATCACAATTTTTAGAAAACCATAACAAAACCACTTATTATGATACATCTCTGATATTTTCAAATACCTTATATATTAATCTGGTATAATCTATTATTCCATCTACCATAACATCCGTATTTCCTAAAAATTCTGAAATTGTACTTACTTTATGATTTTTCAAGTATGGTAGTTGTTTCTTACATAAAGGAAATATGTCAATTACTTCATTGTCTAAACTTAAATCGATATTATTACAATTCTTTTTTAGAAATCCCATAACAAGATAGGCATCATGCACAACAATAGGTAGTTGACCTATAAATTCTAAAAGTTTTGGCATTACCTTATCTATTGTTTCTGCATTGTTTAACTTATCATTTGTAAAGCCATTTATTGACTGATGTATAGGTTGTTTAGAATTAACAAAAGCAGTATATTCATCAACAATATTCCCATCTTTTACTTTGCAAACAGCGACTTCAATTATTTGGTCTTTTTCTGGGTTAAATCCAGTTGTTTCAATATCTAATACCACATATTCATCTAATATTTTTCTAATACACATATTTATTATCCCTTTACAAACATATTACTATCTTACCTTTTCAAATACTCTGAAAGTCCATCTAGCATAATCTATTAATCTGTCTATTTCAACATTGTCATTTTCTAAAAACTTTGAAATTGCTTTTATTGTATAAATCTTCAAATGGGGTAGTTTTTTCTTACATAAAGGCAAGGCGTCAATTACTTGATTATCTAAATTTATATTAAGATTAATACAATTTTGTTTTAGAAATCCCATAACATAATAAGAATGATGTAGAACAATAGGTAATTGACCTATAAACTCTAAAATCTTTGGTATTACTATGTCTATTGTTTCTGCTTTTTTTAGCATATCTTCTGTAATTCCTGTAATCTCTGTTATTGCATAATGAATAGGTTGTTTAGGATTAACAAAAGAGGTATATTCATCAACAATATTTCCATCTTTCACTTTACAAATTGCTATTTCAATTATTTTGTGCTTTTGAGGGTTAAATCCAGTTGTTTCAATATCTAATGTAACATACTCTGTTAATATTCTTCTTTTGATACACATATTTTATTATCCTTTCATTGTAGTAACATTTTAAAATCTGTTTCTAAACCATTTTTCTTGGGTCTTATTAAATTCTTTTTGCCATAATAGTATCTATCTATTAAGTATTTCAAATATTCACTTGCATATTTTCCATTATATAGTTTGTCGATATATTCTTGTACTTCTGGAATATTCCTATTTTTGCGAAGTAATCTTAATTGTTCACTAATATTGTTCTTTTGTTCTATAATATTTTTTACTACTGGTTTAGTTTCTTCATATATCCCTGCAAGTTCCTCAAATGTTATTTCCTTTTTTAAATATTCTATTAATCTCCCAATATAGTATAGGGCTAAAGCCTTTGTTCTGTAATTCTTATAATTATATTTTTCTATGTCCTTTTTCAGTAATTCGTAACAATAGTCTTTATCCATATTGAACACAAATATACTTTGACCATCTTTACTTACACTTATGCAATTTAAAATTGCTTCTTCTGCTTCTTTTGAGCCTTTTTTTCTATTTCTTGCTTCTTGTATATTGTTAAAAACTAATTCCGTAAAATATTGTACTTCTTCTTCAAAATTATCCATTTCTTACCTCTTTAGTTATTTTATTAAATTCTTTGTTATAATTAGCTTCATACCATGCTAACCTAGAAAAACATAACAGATAACTAATTGCATGAGCCTTTGGAAAAAGATATTTAATTTTATTACATGAACTTATATACCAATATGGAATATCATGTTTTATCATAATATTTGTCATATCACTTGTAAGTCCTTTGCCTTTTCTAACATTCTCCATAGTGTTATAAGCTGTAATTCTATCAATGCCTTTTTCCATTAAATAAATCATTATATCATCTCTTGAGGTAATCACTTGCAACAAATCTGCTTCTCCATTGCTTATGATAGTTTCTGCATTATCTTTCCATGTTTCAGTACCATAGATTAAATTAAGAACTCTAATCAGATCCTCAAAAGTATTTGCTTGTGTTTTTTGAATTATTTTCTTTATTATTTCAGTTTCTTTATCAAAACATATTTTACTAGCAATAGTAAAATCGGACATACAAACATTATTCAAGTTTATTGCTTTAGGGTTTATATTAGTTAGATCATAGAGTTTTTTTAAATATACTTGGTTGTCATCAGATAATAAAACTATATTTCCTATCTGTTCGCCTGTCATTTTTGCTATATTTCTTTTAAAGCTATATATGCCATTAATTACCTTAATACCACCATAATTAGTACATATTTTATGTTCTTTTAATAGTTGGTCTAAATATTTACAAATTTTTTTATAAATATCTGTTGCTATGTTTAGGTTTATGTCTAAATACTTATTGAAATTTACACCTGCAAATGTTTCAAATGGTATATTAAAACCACCATACTTTTTGGGTAATGGGTTACATTCTGTTATTCCTAACAAGTAAGCAACAAGTGAACTACCTAAACAACCTCTATATCCTGTTAAATAACCATATTTTTTTGATTTTTCAACTAATTTGCTTGTAATCATATAGAGAATATCAAGTCTATTTTCTATAATAGAATTTACCTCTATATTTAATCTTTCTTGTATTTCTTGGGGTAAAGGTTTTCCATATATAGCATAAGCCTTATTCGCTACTATTCTTCGTAAATCTTTGCTAATATTTATGAAATTAAAAGTTGTTTTTCTATTTCTTTTATACATTTCTTACCTCTTACAAACATAATATAGCATAATGGTTTTTGTTCATGTTATCAGAAAACTAAAAGAGGGGAGTAGAGGTATAACCATAAAAAAGCACCTACCATATAAGGTAAATGCTTTATATTGTCTATTATTTTTATATATCTATTATTGCATATGAATAAATTTATATTTAATTCGATTAAGACTTTTGCTGTATTATAAAATTAGAAGTATAACAAGCATTAATTTATATACAAATCAATATTTTCACTTGTTAATCTAGTACCAATTGAAACAAAATTGTATTGTTCTTCGTTTAAGTTTTTCTTATATCTTTCGTATTCATTTTCTGAAACTTCTTTACCATTATTAAAATTTGTATCAAGTCCGATGTAATATGTATATTTTAATTCCATATTATCATCAGTATTACTTATATAGTCTTCATAGTAACTGTATGAACCTAATAAATTTATTTTTCCATCAACAATACTATTTAATAAAGTTTTACATTCACCCATATGCATATATCCAGTACAAACTACACATTTATTTGCATCAACGGAATATCCAACATGAGAATTATGTCCTTCACCAATTCTTTTAACTTTTACTTTATTATTTTCATATGTAACAAGGTCAATTTTAATAAATAAATTATTGAATGATGATGTTTCCACAACAATAATCGGCTTTGTATCGCTTTTACATACGATGAAATTTATTTCTTGGTCAGAAATATCTGCATCATTACTTATCATTTCATCTTCTGTTATGTATATGTTTTGGTTTAACCAATTTACATCTTTTAAGCATTTTTTTATTTCAGCTATTGCTGTATTATAATTGTTATCAAGTAATTCTTCTCTGTCTATATTATCATCCGAATTGTTGTTTGTTTCTACTTCTTGCATAGTAGTTTCAACACTATTTGATAAACTGCTGTCTTGTGAATTATTTTCTTTTTTATTTATATTTAAGTTAGTAGTAGTAATTTTAATTTCGCGTACAAAACCATTTTCAAAACCAATAGTTAATGTACTATTACCTTTTTTATAATAAATTAATGAATATAACCCATTTAAATTAGTTTCTGATTTAGGCTCATAATCAGTTCCAAAGGCTTCAATAACATGTTCGCTTTTAGATCCAATAGTAATATTATTTTTTATAGAGAATTGAGAACTTGTAAGCAAAGATGATTTATCAGGGGTTATACCAAGGGTTGTATCGAAAGAATGTGCAGGTAATTTATAATCAATACCTGATACAGTTACATTTTTTTCTTTTTTAGATACATCTTTACCTGTTTTTAAATCTAAAGCTATTGTTTTTTTCCAGCCATCTGCATTTGCACTATAACCAGAAAAAGTTTGATTAGGTGAAGAAAGAACATCTTTGTAGCCAGTAGCTGTTACTTCAAGACCTGTATTATTTAATTCATCTAATGAACAAGGTAAAATAATTGAAGTTCCATTAATGGTAAGTCCCCAATCAACAGGTGTATTATCTTTATTGTTTGATAAATTTTTATTTTTGCTTATAGAAAATATAACACTTCCCACAATAACAGCAATTAAAATTATAATTGGAATTAAAACAGCTTTATTAATTCCATTTTTACTATTAGTTCTATTTTTAATTAAACCAATTATACTTCTTATAATTAACCAAAGACTTGGAATAATTAATATGACTTGAATATAAAATACATATTTAGACATATTATAGTATTCCATGTTTGAAATAAATTTATTTGGACTATCTTTATAAATACATCCTTTTAATTTAACATCAAAAAAGTTTGGGTCTTTACTAGAATTTTTAATTTCTTTTGGAAGATTATCATCATTAAAAGTTACTGTATCGTGATATTCTACTCCTTTATATTCATATACAATATTACATTCGTATGTATATTCGGTTGTAAATCTAACCATTCCTGATGTTTTTATTGGGTAAATAACATTAGCAGTTACAGTATCGCTATTCAAAAAATGTAGTGTTCCTCCTCCAAATAAAATAAGATGTATTAGAAGTATTAAAATTATTAGAAGTATTTTATTTATTTTCTTATTCTTTTTTGTTTTAACTTTACTTTCATTAACACTATTATTTTGTCCTATTTTAGATCCACATTTAGAACAAAATTCGCTTTTATCATCTATTTCATTTCCACATTTATTACAATACATATAATATTTCCCCCTTTTCAAAATTATTATATTACAATATTCGATAAAAAACAATAATTTAGTCTTTATCTTTTCTTTTTTTTTATAAAGTAGTATATACCATAGATGAATAATGCTAAAGCCATTATTCCTACTATTATCAAGCAGACTTTTTGTTCTTCTGGTGTCATTTCATACCATGTTTTACCATTATATAACATAGACATTTTAAAATCTCCTTCCGTTCACAATTTTTACTTCTAAAGTAATAAACCACTTTATTATAAAAATATGTTTCGCACGTTGCCAACGTGGTTTTCTCTCAAATTATACATTTTTACTGTTAGAATGTCAATAATATAGTAAGATAAAGTGGAGGAAATGCAGTTGAGAATATGTTTGAGTGATTACGAGCCTAAAGATGTCATTCGTATAATTCGTGAATGGACTGAACTAACACAAAAAGAGTTCGGAAAAAGTATAGGTAAAGCAGAAAGAACAATACAAGACTATGAAGCAGGTAGAAGTAGATATTATATTGATACATTGTATAAAATTGCAGAAGTTCATCATGTAGACATAGTTATTGAAAAGAAATAATAAAATCGATTAAGTTTTTATTTACTTAACCGATTTTTTAATGTATAATAAAACCATAGATAAAAATTAAGTAAAAACACGTAGGGAATTAAAAGGGTAGTGTTTTTACTGGTATTACTGCTACTTTGATTATGCTACGAAGCGGTAATAAATTTTTATCTATGGTGTATTTCCCTTTTTAAAAAAGTAATGCAATAAAGTAATGCAATAACAACTATCTTTGAAAATAGGTTGTATAAATTTGAAATTTAATGTATAATATAAAAGTATTAAAAATATGTAAAATTAAGTATGTGTAAAATCATGTGAAACTATGAAAATACAGTATTTCGACCAGCCAAGCCAGTATAGATGTTCTTATAGAATTTGATGTTCTACAGGAACATTTTTTATTTATACAGATATTATATAGGTTATTTATTTCATGTCAGTTATAAAATGTGAAAAACGGTATTGTTAAAAAACATATTTCTACACAAAAAATAAATGAAAGAGAGAGTCGTAGATTTAGAGTTTTATTATCAAAGGATTTAAAAACGTTTTTATCAGAGAATACTTGATTTGAATTTCATAAAAGTGACCTAATGGGGTCACTTTTGATGTATCTTTTTAAAATTAGTTTATTTATCCCCAACGTCTATTTTTCTCTAAACAACATATAGTATAATATGAATAAAACAATACTTCTGATAGGGATGATAATGAATATGATAGTAAATTTTAATCAACAAAATGTGGAAATTATAAAACAGCAAGAATGGGAAAGAAAACCGATTTTTAGTTGTTCTACGCTTCCAGAAGAAATACAAAATGACATGAAAGGGAAATCACTTCCAGAAAATGCACAAATTGATACAGAAAATTTGGCGTATGTAACAGTTAGTTATTATGGGTTTGATGAAAAACTGCATCAAGGCGAAATTGTTGTTCATCAAAAGTTAGGTGAGGAAGTTGTGGAAATTTTTAAGGAACTGTATGAAAAGAAATATCCTATTGAAAAAGTAGAAAGAATTGACCAATATGATGCCAATGATGTAAAATCAATGGAAGCCAACAATAGCTCTGGATTTTGTTATCGTTTAGTAGAAGGAACGAATCGATTGTCGAATCATGCCAAAGGTTGTGCGATTGATATTAATCCTTTGCAAAATCCGCAAATTAAAAATGGAATCGTGTATCCCAGCGTTTCGGAAAAGTTTGCCAATCGAGAGAATCGAGAAAAAGGCATGATAGAAAAAGGCGATGCAGTCTATCAGGCGTTTATTAAGCGAGGTTGGAAATGGGGCGGTGAATGGAAAAATCCAGATTATCAACATTTTGAAAAAGAAATATAAGGAAAAGGAAGTAATGATTTGAACATTACTTCCTTTTATGATAGGATAAAAAAGAAAAAAATTGACAACTTTAAGTTGCAAAAGGATATTTTAATAAAATGCAACAAAAAGTTGGTAGAAAAAAGCCTTAAAAAATTTTATCCTAAATATGAAGGAGGAAGTAATCTAATGAAATTTGGAGATAATTTGAGAAATTTGCGAAAGGTCAAAAAGCTATCTCAGGAAAAATTGGCGGAAAAAGTGGGGGTATCAAGACAAAGTGTTTCGAAATGGGAATGTGGGGAAAGTTATCCAGAAATGGAGCATATTTTGCAGTTGTGCCATATTTTCCATTGCAAATTAAATGATTTGGTGCACCAAGAAATCACCGATTTTAATGCATTAGATGAAGAGATAAAAATGAAGGTAGTAAAATTTAAAAAGGAAAAACAGGAAAAGGTGAAACTGTTAAGCAAAGTTATTTATGTAATAGCAAGAATTGGCAGAATTTTTTGTATGCTAGGTTTGATTTGTCTAATTATTATAATGGGAATCGTGCCAGTTGTGATAAACAATGTGAAAATCACGGAGGATACCATTGAAATTTTTGGGCAGAAATTAGAATATAAATATGGTGAAAATACAGGTATGGAAGTTACGATAAAAGAACAAAAACAGAGAATAGAAAATGAGAAAGAAATGGTAAACGTAAGAAATAGAATGTCTCATTTTGATTCTAAGTTTGAATTAATTGGTTGGGTAGAAGTTATATTTGTTGTCATGCTAATCATGTTAGTTTTGATTAGAAAAATGTTGAGACATTTGGAGTGTTTGTTTGTGAATATTCATCAGGGGGAAACGCCGTTTACGCTGGAAAATGTGAACCATATTAAGAAAATGGCGATTTTTATGATTGCGTTAATTTTGTTGCCTAATATTGCTGGTGTCATGGCAGAAAAAATTGTTGGTGAGGATTTGAAGCTTGGATTGGATTTGTTGGATTTGATTTATATTTTATTTTTGTTTAGTATGGCATATATTTTTGAATATGGTTATGAAATTCAATTGGATTCGGAAGGTAAAATGTATGGGGAAGAATAATTTATATTAAGATTTTGTAACCTTTTTGGAAAAAAAGGGATTGTATAAATGAAAGTACTTTTCGATAAAGGAGTTTAAACTTAAATTGGAGCCAAAAACTGTTGCTGATTTTGAGAATGGGAATCAATTGAATATAGAAGAAATCATAGAAACTTACAATGGTTATGTTTATACCATTTTAAAAAATGGTATGAGTAATCAGGAAGATATGGAGGAAATTTTATCAGATGTGTTTGTGATTTTTTGGAAAAATTATGAACGAATGGATAAAGATATGAAAGTAAAACCATATTTGATGGGCATTACAAAAAATTTGGTGCGAAAAAAATATCGAACCATAAATTTTGAAAAACATTTTGGAAATCTTGAGGACTGTGATAATCAAATAAGTGATGAGATTGATATTTTATATTTAATAGAAGAAAATGAAAAAAGCAAAATCATAGAAGAGACAGTAGAAAATATGAAATTACAGGAACAACAAATTTTTATGCGATTTTATTATCGTTCTCAAAAGGTAAAAGAAATCTCACGTGAGCTTAAGGTTTCGGAAACGAAAGTAAAAGTAACATTGCATAGGCTTCGCAAAAAAATTAAAAAGAAATTAAAAGAAAGAGGGTATGACTATGGAAAATCAGGAATTAAATAAAAGAATAATGAAAAATGTCCGAAATAAAATAGTTGTATCTAATTTGGAAAGAGAGGAAAGTATGAAATTAAGAGCAAGAAAACGCGTGATTTCGATGTGCGCTGTAGCAGTGATTTTATTATCTGGTAGCTTGTTGTCAGTTAATGCAGCAACCGATGGAAAGTTGGTAGAAGATATTAGAGAAAAATATGAAGAAATTGTGGTTGTAAAACTCAATAAAGATAATTATACTGTTACAAAGCAAAAAGATGAAAAGGGAGAAGAACATGAAATTTATAATATAAAGGCAACTGAAAATAATAGCGAATCAAAAATAGAATGCGATATTAATAAAGATGTTTTACAAGATAAAAAGATGCAACTTGTGGTTGAAGAAGAGGGAGAAAATCCTAATAGCACCATTATAGATTATGAAAATGAAGAATGTAACATTTTTGTAACAAAAAAGTAATACAAATGATATATTCTAGGCTTTAACACATAAATTGCTTGAAAATTATGTGATAGACAAAAAAATGAGAATAATTCCTATTTTGACATTTGCTGTTTGCTGTGATATAAAAAAGTCAATGACAGAAGAATAGGAGTGTAATGAAATGGGAATTTATAAAGCAGAAATTGCAAATATGAGAAAAAATATTGGAGAAAACGTAGGACAAAAAATTATTATAAAAGAACCAGCAGGAAAAAGGAGTAAGCCTGAAGAAAGGGAAGCTACGATTGAAAGAACCTATAAAGATTATTTTATGGTTCGATTTGACCAAGTTAATCGTGTGAGTTCCTATAATTATACGGACTTATTCATGAAAACAGTACAAGTAAGTATGTTTGATGGAAATGAATATATTCCACTCGATATTCCAGATGTGGCAGACCGAAAAAATAAATTGCATAAGTTGTCACCAGAGCAAGTAGAAGGAAAAATTATGGGAAAACCAATTGCAGATTCTGAATTACCAGCAGGAATTGCATAAAAATAAAATGTGTGAGAAATTTTGAAAGTCAAATTTCACTCACTGTTAAAATTTTTTAAAATTTAATAAAATAGGTATTTTTTTGAAAAGTCCTCCATATAAATGTTATATAAACTTAAAATAACAAAAAGGAGGATTTTTTTTATGGAAAAAAATACGCTATCCATTCATAAAAAAATGACGGAAAAAATCAAAAATATAGAAGTGAAGGGTGATATTATTGTTCCAGATACTAAACCAGATATTGTAAATATTATGGGTACTAATGCAAATCCCTACATTTATAAAGAAGAATGTACAGAAGGAAAATATCGATTTGATGGAAACATGGATGCCTACATCATTTATTTATCGGATAACGGAGAAACCAAATGCATCCAAACAACTTTGGATTTCATGGATGTGATTGACGATGCTGGAATAAACAGTCAAATGTCTACCAAATATCGAATTGAAATTGTGAGTGTTGATACGAAAATATTAAATGAGAGAAAAATCAGCGTATCTGTGAATTTGAAACTATGTTTTAACTTTTTTGAATGTAAAAATATTGAGTATATTGATAATTTGAACATGTTATCTGGTGTGGAAAAACTACAAGAAACCGTCAATTTAAACACGGTTGTAGCAAGCAATACGATTAAAACATCGCTAAAAGAGGATGTTAGTATTGACGAAACAGAAGCGATTTCTGATATTTTGAGAAGTGATATTTCGCTTAGCAATATGGAAAATAAAATGAGTTATAATAAAGTGTTGTCAAAAGCAGATGTTAGCATCAAAATGCTATATATTACGGAAACAGGAAAAATCGGTAATTGTGAAGCAACGGTTCCCATTATGAATTTTATTGATATGGAAAAAGTCACCGATGAAGATATTTGTCAAATGGATTATAAAGTCCGCAATATGAATTTTAAGCCAAATAGCAAAGAGATGAAAACGATTAGTTGTCAAATTGATTTTGAAGTGACATGTGAAGTATATCAAAAAAAGAGCATTGAATTGGTGCAAGATATGTATGGAATTGATAAAAATATTACCTTTAATCAAAAGTCCATTGAAGTACAAACCGATGCTGAAGTTTCTACGGAAATAGTAAATATTAATGAAAATATTTTAGTAGAAGACATTCGTTCACTTTATGATGTGGATTGCAGAGCAAACATTACCAATAAAACGCCAATGGGCAGTGGCGCCAATTACGAAGGAGAATGTGTTGTTAATATTTATTTTGATACAGGCAATCATCTAGGCGTCAAAACGACTAAAATTCCATTTATGGCAAAACTCGATTGCCATACAGACGATATTGAGATTAATTTTACCAAAAAACATTTCAAATTAAATAACGAAGATGTTGTATGTGATATCGAATTAGCCTTAAAACCAAATAGTAGCAATTACAAAACCATTCATCTGATTGATGAAGTGGAAGAAGAAGAATGTCAAGAGGAAAATGATTATGCGATGATAGTTTATTTTGTCAAAGATGGAGATACAATTTGGAATATTGCACGAGATTTTAAAGTTACTATGGATAGCATCATTCAAACGAATAATTTACAAGATAATGCAAAAATCAATGTCGGTGAAAAATTATACATTATGAAATAATATAAGGGCAAGGCTTACATCCTTGCCCTTCTTCCATATAAATTATTGTTAGGGAGAACAAATCATGGATAAAATTTACTCTAGAAAAAGAATACGAATTCCAATGATAAAAAAGCCAAAACCAAAAAAAAGAAATCCAATTAAATTATGCTTGAACCTGATTTTTTTGCTTTTTGTTGTGTCGATTGTTAGTTTTGTGTTTGCCTCATATCCAATTTTTGTAGCCAGTTGCAAAACCGCAGCAGGTTCTAAGGCGACTCACATTATACAAGAAGAAGTGGAAAATCGAATGAATTATTATACATACAGTGACTTTATTAAAATCGAAAAAAACGAAGCAGGTCAAGTTACTTTAATGCAAGCCAATACCGTTTTGCTGAATCAAATTATTAGCAAAATTACAAACGATATTCAAACCAGAATTGACCAAACGCCAACTACGATGGTTTATATCAATTATGGAAGTGTCAGCGGGATAAGCATTTTGAAAAATTTTGGACCCAAATTTGAGATTGAACTAGAAACGGCAGGAGCAATTACGACGCAAGTAAAATCCCAATTTGAAAGCGTTGGCATTAATCAAACTTTACATAAAATTTATTTAGAATTAAATGGTTCCATTGGCATTTTAACACCAATTGGTTCTTTTAGCAAAGAAGTGGCTTCCCAAGTTTTATTAACTGAGGCAATAATCGTTGGTGAAATACCAGATACGTTCTACAATTTCAATGGAATGAAGCAAGATGATGTTTTGAACGTGTTAGAATAAAGGCTTGCAAATTTTAGTTAAATAAGGTATAATAAACAAAATCAAAATCGGAGGAAAAAAATTTGCAAGATAAACAAAAAAATATCAGAAATTTTAGCATTATTGCTCACATTGACCACGGGAAATCTACTTTAGCAGACCGCATTATCGAAATGACAGGCGCTTTATCCGAACGTGAAATGGAGTCACAAGTCTTAGATAATATGGATATTGAACGCGAAAGAGGAATCACCATCAAATCCCAAGCTGTCAAAATGAATTATACCGCCAAAGATGGGCAAACTTATGAATTTAATTTAATTGATACACCAGGTCATGTCGATTTTAATTATGAAGTATCCAGAAGTTTAGCAGCTTGTGAAGGTGCTATTTTAGTGGTGGATAGTACACAGGGAGTGGAAGCGCAAACCCTTGCTAATGTATATTTGGCATTAGATGATAATTTAGAGATTTTGCCCGTTATCAATAAAGTTGATTTGCCCAATGCCAGAGCAGATGAAGTGAAAAATGAAATTGAAGAAATTATTGGAATTCCTGCCCAAGATGCTCCCTGCATTTCTGCCAAAACAGGTTTGCATGTTGAGGAGGTTTTAGAAAGAATTGTAACCGATATTCCTGCACCTTCTGGAAAAATAGAAGTGCCATTACAAGCTTTAATCTTTGATTCAGTTTACGATAATTATAAAGGTGCATTAAGTTATGTCAGAATCAAAAATGGAAGCGTTAAACCAAATGATGAGATTTTATTTATGGCAACTGGAAAAGTATTTACCGTAACAGAAGTTGGTTATTTTAAAGCAGGAGGCTACCAACCAGCTGACAACTTAACAGCTGGTGAAGTTGGCTATATTTCTGCTAGCGTAAAAACCGTTTCTGATTTGCATGTGGGAGATACAATTACCTTAAAAAATAATCCTGCTAAAGAAGCATTACCAGGCTATAAAAAAGCCAATTCTATGGTGTATTGTGGAATGTATCCCATTGATGGAAGTGAATATGAGCCATTAAAAGAAGCCTTAGAAAAACTAAAATTGAATGATGCCGCTTTAAATTATGAACCAGAAACATCGGTGGCTTTAGGATTCGGATTTCGTTGTGGATTTTTAGGATTGTTGCATTTAGAAATTGTCATGGAACGACTAGAGCGAGAATTTGATATTGGCTTAATTACAACTGCGCCTTCCGTTATTTACAAAATTCACAAAACCAATGGCGAAATTATCGAATTATACAATCCCATTGATTTGCCACCAACGACTGAAATTCGCATGATGGAAGAACCAATTATGAAATCCGAAATTATGATTCCCAAAGAATTTGTCGGAAATGTCATGAATGTGTGTCAAGAAAGGCGTGGAACGTATATTGACATGCGTTATCTGGACGAAACCAGAGTCACTTTAGAATATGATTTGCCACTCAACGAAATTATTTACGATTTTTTCGATACCATAAAATCCAAAACGAAAGGCTATGCTTCTGTGGATTATGAATTTAAAGAATATCGCAAAGCTGATTTAGTCAAATTGGATTTGCATATTAATAATGAAGCGGTGGATGCGTTGTCATTTATTGTACACAAAGATTCTGCTTATGAACGTGGTCGTAAAATGGCAGAAAAATTAAAAACTGTGATTCCAAGGCAATTATTTGAAGTGCCAATTCAAGCGGTTGTTGGCGGAAAAATTATTGCCAGAGAAACCATTTCAGCGATGCGAAAAGATGTACTTGCCAAATGTTATGGTGGCGATATTACAAGAAAAAAGAAATTGCTTGAAAAGCAAAAACGAGGCAAAAAGAAAATGCGTGAAATTGGTAATGTACAAGTGCCACAAGAAGCATTTTTAGCTGTTTTAAAATTAAACGACGACGACAAATAAAGCATAAAAAAAGGCAACCTTGCCATACTATGAATATGAACCAAATTATAGTCGTAAAACAAATTCATAAAAAACAAAAAAATTTTTTCAAAATGCAGTTTATAGTATCCATTTTTGTGGTGTTCATTTTAGGGATAAGTTGCCTGAAAAATTGGAGAAAGAGTCAAGAAATTGCGCAGATTTCAAGTACATTAAATAAAGCATTTAAAATGGAAACAATCTATTCAGCTCAAAAAAGCGAGCAAGAAATTTCCATTAAGCAAAGTCCTTATTTTGGAAAGATTTTGATTCCAAAAATCGATTTGGAATATAGTATTTTCAATGACTGTAGCGATGAGCTTTTAAAGATATTGCCTTGTAAATTTTATGGTGTTAATTTAGGAGAAAAAGGAAATATTGCCATTGCAGGTCATAATTATGATGATTCTCGATTTTTCGGAAGACTGAATGAATTGAAAGAAGGCGATTCTGTCTATCTTCAAAATTTGAATGGTGAGAATTATCGCTATATTGTTTATGATAAACAAAAAGTGCAACCCGATGATTTCGAATGCCTAAAAGCCAATCGAAAATATGATTTAACTTTAGTCACTTGTGACAACTTAAATAATAAAAGATTGATTATTAAAGCAAGTCGTTAAGATAAAATGAAAAAAGTGAACAAAACTGTTCACTTTTTAAAAATTTTATACCTTAGTTGTTTTCATTATTTTGGTTACTTTTGTTATTTTTCTTATCCTTTTTTTCCATCTTTCAAGGCACCTCCTTATAAAAACTAATCTTAATATCTCCCAATTTATGAAAAATATACATCCATTTGTTACAAAATTGAAAAAATGTGATACTATATGAGATAGGAGGAATTTATGCAAGTAAATCATCGATTATTTGAAATAGTATATCTATTACTTCAAAAGAAAAAAATCACAGCCAAAGAGTTAGCGGAAAAATTTGAAGTATCGACCAGAACGATATATCGAGATATTGAGACATTAAGCAGTGCGAATATACCCATTTATGCTATGCCAGGAAAAGATGGTGGAATTGGTATTTTAGAAGAATTTGTTTTGAACAAATCCATTCTTTCGGAAGAGGAACAAAATCAAATTTTATTTGCCCTGCAAAGTTTAGAGAAAATGAAGGTTCAAACCGAAAAAGACATTTTGGAAAAAATGAGTACAATCTTTCATAAGAAAGTAACAGATTGGATTAAAATTGATTTTTCGAATTGGTCACCTTCTAAAGAAAATACCTTTCAAATGATTAAGTTCGCAATATTAAATAAACAATTAATAGAATTCACTTATTATAATTCGACTGGCGAGCAAACGAAACGAGTGGTTGAACCGTTGCAAATTTGGTTTAAAGATAAATTTTGGTATGTAGTCAGTTATTGCAGATTAAAAAAGGATTACCGATTTTTTAAGTTAACCAGAATAAAGGAAATAAAATGTTTAGAAGAGCATTTTGAAAGAGAAATACCAAATCAACCAGAACCAGAAAAAATGTTTAAAAATATTTTACTAGAATTAGAAATTTCAAAAGAAATGGCTTTTAGAGTATATGATGAATTTGAAATGAATGAAATAACAAAAAAAGCGGATGGCAATTTTATTGTCAAAGTGGAGTTTCCAGAAAATGAATGGGTATATAGTTTTATATTGTCTTTTGGAGAATTTATAAAAGTATTAAGCCCCGAATATGCCAAAAATAGAGTAATAGAAAAATTGCAAAAAACTTTAAAAAATTATTCATAAAATATGACACACAGATGTCATATTTCATAGTTTATAATTTTTTTAGGAGGTAAGAATTATGAACTATGAAATCGTGGAACTGGAAGAAAAAATGATAGAAGGGATTGAAATCAAAACAACCAACCAAGATGGCAAATCAATGCAAGATATTGCAAAGACTTGGCAAAGATTTTTGGCAGAAGGTATGTATGAAAAGATTCGAAATAAAGTAAACCATAAAACAATTGGTTTATATACAGATTATGAAGGGGACTACACAAAGCCATATCTATTTGTTGCTGGTGCGGAAGTGAGTCAAAAAAGTGATCAGAATTATAAAATAATTGAAAAAGGAAAATATGCTAAGTTTGTTATAATTGGTGATGTACAAAATTCAGTGGGACAAGCTTGGCAAGTAATATGGAATATGAATTTAAAAAGAAAATATACTTGCGATTTTGAAGAATATCAAAATAATTCTGAAGATAGACAAAAGCAAGAAATTCATATTTATATTGCATTGGAGGATTAGAAATGGCATTTGATTATAAAAAAGAATACAAAGAATTTTATCTGCCCAAAAGTAAACCAACCATCATCGAAATTCCAAAAATGAATTATATTGGAATCAAGGGAAAAGGCAATCCGAACGAAGAAAACAGCGAATATAAACAATCGATAGGTTTGCTCTATTCCATTGCTTTTACGATAAAAATGAGCTACAAAACTTCACATAAAATAGAAGGCTATTTTGACTATGTCGTTCCACCCCTAGAAGGTTTTTGGTGGCAAAAAGGGACAACAGAGTTGGACTATCATAAAAAAGAAGAGATGGAATTTATATCGATGATTCGATTACCAGATTTTGTCACAAAGGAAGAATTTGATTGGGCAATTGGCGAAGCAACCAGTAAGAAAAAACAAGATTTTTCAAAAGTCGAATTTTTAACTTATGAAGAAGGATTATGCGTACAATGTATGCATATAGGTTCCTATGACAAAGAACCTGTAACAATAGAAAAAATGAAAAATTATGCAGAAGAAAATGGTTATGAAATCGATATAAAGCCTAACAGATTTCATCATGAAATTTATTTAAGTGACCCTAGAAGATGTGCGGAAAGCAGATTAAAAACAGTGATAAGGCATCCCATAAAAAATAAATAAAAAGGAAAATAAAAATATGAATGAATATATAAATTTAACATTAGAAAATATTGAACATGAGCATATTTGTTGCGCGATTGGAGACCCAAAACACAAAGAAGGTGTTGAAAATAAAAAAGAATGGCTGAAAAGGAAACAAAAGGAAGGCCATGTATTTAGAAAATTAAACGTGAGAGGGAAAATATTTATTGAATACGAACCAATCGAAACAGCTTGGGTTCCAATCAATGGCAAAAATTATGAATACATTTATTGCTTATGGGTAGCTGGCAGTTTTAAAGGAAAAGGAATCGCCAAAGAATTATTAGAATATGCCATAAATGATTCAAAACAAAAAGGCATGAGCGGAATTTGCACATTGACTTCTAAAAAGAAAAAACCATTTTTAGGAGAAAAGAAGTTTTTTGAACATTATGGTTTTAAAGTGGTAGATTCAATAGGAGAATATGAATTATTAGCTTTACAATTTGACAAAAATGAAACGCCTAAATTTAGGGATAACGCACGAAAAATGAAAATTGATGAGAAAGACTTTACAATCTATTATAGCCCCGCGTGTCCTTATGTGGAATATGAAGTAAAAGAATTAACAGAATATGCAAGAGAAAATCATATAAAAATCAATTTCATCAAAATAGATTCCTTAGAAAAAGCCAAAAATGCACCATGCATATTCAACAATTGGGCGAATTTTTATCAAGGCGAATTTGTTTCAAATACCATATTAAATGCCAATTCATTTAAAAAACTAATAAAATAACAAAACCAAAAGTAGTTGAAAAAACTACTTTTTTATTTTCCGCAAGATAGACTTTTTTTTCAGGATATGATACAATAGCAAAAATATAGGAGGATAACAAATTTTGAGCAAATTAAAAAATAAGCCTGAAACAAAACAAAAAAAGAAAACCAAAAATAAATCAAAATGGAAAAGAAAAATTGGTATCATTCTAATAATGGTCATTCTAATGTTTGCCATTAAAACAGCAATGTCCATTCACACTTGGCAACAACTTGCGCTTTCCATGATTGCCAATCAACCTTCACAGATTTTAGATTTGGAAGGAAATGTCATTGCGGAAATTGGCAATGAGAAAAATCGCAAAAATGTTTCGCTTGAAAAAGATATACCACAAAATCTAAAAAATGCCTATGTTGCCATTGAGGACGAACGATTTTACAAACACTTTGGTGTAGATATAAAAAGAACCACTGCAGCCATTGGCTCTTACGTCATACATTTTGGAAATGCTTCATTTGGAGCCAGCACGATTACCCAGCAATTAGTGAAAAATTTAACAGGAGACGACGCCAACAGCGTTACAAGAAAAGTCAAAGAATGGACCAAAGCTGTTGAATTAGAATGGTGCATGGATAAAGACGAAATCTTGGAAAGTTACCTAAATGTCATTTATGTTGGACCCAACTTATACGGTGTTGAATGCGGAGCCAATTACTATTTTGATAAAACCGTATCCGATTTAGATTTAGCAGAATGTGCCTTTTTAGCAGGAATCAATCATGCACCAAATGCGTATAATCCGTTTAATAAAGAAAAAGACAACACAGAAAAAATCAAAAAAAGAACCAAAATTGTATTAAACAAAATGTTGGAATTAGAAAATATTACAAAAGAGGAATATGATGGTGCGTTAGCCAAAGTCGAAAAAGGAATCAATTTCCAAAAAGGCGAAATTAATCCAGAAGGAAACGGAGTTTATTCTTATCATACAGATGCACTATTGCTTGAAGTGATTTCGGATTTATCGAGCCAAAAAAACATTTCTAAAAATTTTGCAACCAATTATTTATCCATGGCAAACGCCAAAATTTATAGCACACAAAATACAGACATACAAGAAAAAATGGAAGATGAATTTTCCAAAAAGAAATATCAACTACAAAGTAGTAATGGAGAAATGACGTCCCAAGCAGCCATGGTAATAATTGACCATAAAACAGGAAAGGTTTTAGCATGCGTACGGTGGTTTAGGCGAGAAAAAGGAAGTCAGAGGATTTAATCGAGCCACACAAGCAATCCGTCAAACGGGTTCTAGCAGTAAGCCATTGGCAGTTTTGGTTCCTGCCTTAGCCGAAAAAGTCATCACGCCAGTCAGCACCTATGAGGATACTTTAACAACTTTTATCGATTACAATCAAGAAGAATATTCACCCATTAATTATAATGATTATTTAGGAAAAATTACGGTAAGACGTGCGGTTGAATCTTCTCAAAATATTCCTTTTGTCAAAATAATCGAAGAACTCACACCAACAACTTCCATTCAATATTTGAAGAAAATGGGAATTTCTACTTTGAACGAAAAAGACGAGAATTTATCCTTATCGTTGGGCGGATTGGATAATGGCATATCGCCCTTAGAAATGGCAGGTGCGTATGCTATGATTGCCAACGATGGAGTCTATATTGAACCTACTTTTTATACCCAAATACTAGACAACAGCGGAAAAAACGTTTTAAATTCCAAACAAAAAAGCAGGCGCGTTATTTCAGAAGCAGTGGCTTTTGTGACCAAACAGTTGTTGACCGAGCCAGTTGTCGGAAGCAACGGGACAGCAACCTATTGTTCGATTCCTGGCATGGAAGTAGCAGCCAAAACAGGAACAACAAATGAAGACTATGACCGCTGGCTTTGCGGATTTACCAATTATTATACAGCTGTCACGTGGTTTGGATTTGATTTAAGTGAGCCAATTCGTTATCATGGAAACAATCCAGCAGGCATCATTTGGTCCAATGTGATGACCCCAATTCATAAAAAGTTGAAGAATAGTGATTTTGCAAAAGCCAAAAATGTAGAAAACTTAAAAATTTGCCGAAAAAGTTTAAAAGTAGCCAATAGTGGGTGCCAAGATACATTTACCGAATATTTTATAAAAGGAACCACCCCAGAAATCTGTACAATTCATCAAGGAAATGCTCCAAAGAATGTAGAAAATACAAATACGAAGCAGAAAATAAAAAATACGGTGAATTCCGTTAAAACAGAAATCAATCAAAAGCCAGAAGAAATGGTTTCAGTACCAGAAACAACACAACCTGAAAACAACATTCCTCCCATAAAACCAGAGGAAAATGAACCAGAGAATACAGATTCAGAACAAATAGAAAATGAAATAGCAAATCAAGTTTCAGAAGAAGAGAAAGAAGAAAACATTCTAGTTCCTGAAGAAATAGAAATAAAGGAGGAAAATCCATGAAACTATATATTATGAGACATGGTCAAACCGATTGGAATGTGTTAAGAAAAGTGCAAGGTTGCACCGATACAGAATTAAACGAAAATGGCATCAAGCAAGCACAGAATGCAAAAGAAAAATTTGAGGAATATCCGATTGATGTGATTCTATGTTCTCCTTTAAAGAGAACTAGAAAAACAATTGAAATAATGAATAAAGATAAAAGAATCCCTGTGATTTATGAAGAAAAATTGTTGGAAAGAAGTTGGGGAAAAGTTGAAGGAATCCAAGGGGAAGAGGCGGATTATTTTTTTAATCAACACGATTGTTGGAATTATCATACCAATTTAAAAATCAAAGAAATTGAACCAATAGTCGATTGTTGTCAAAGAGTTTACGAATTTATAGAAGAAATAAAAGAAAAATATGCTGGAAAAAACGTTTTATGTGTTACGCATAGAGGAATAGCTAGAGTTATTAACAGTTATTTTATTGGCATTGGAGAAAATGGAATTTTGCCAAGAACGGGATTTGAAAATTGTGAAATAAGAGAATTTGAATTGTAAAATACAGAACCGTTTTTGAAATCATATTAATAAAAATCAAAAGGAGCAAAAGATGAAAAAAAATAAAAAGTGAAAATCAAATTTTAAAAATGTTAGCTTTTTTAAGCTTGTCCATTGGACTTTGGGAAAACTTTCGCCAATTATGGCTTGAAGATAATGGCTTTTCTGCTATGCAAATTAGCCAAATCACAAGCATTGCAACATTTGTTAGTGTGATTGGTATTTTAGGCGTTTCAAGAAAGATTACCTTAGATAAATTAAAAGGATTCATGTCTTTTACGATTTTCATAAAATTTTTAAATTTAGTGATATTATATAATTTAAATCATACCATGCAGACATATTCCATCAATTTAACAATTATCATTGACATTGTCACTTCCTATTTAATCACAACCAGTGTTTATCCACTCATCATCATTTTTGTGAAAAACAATACCATTTACAGTAAAAGAAAACTAACCGAGTATTTATTTCGTGATGTTGGCATTTTAGTTGGTGGATTTTTATTTGGAAGAAGTGTACTAGGAATATTCGTCAATTATAATGTGTGTTTATATATTTCCATTGTATTTTTAGTAATGGCAATGTTTGTAATGTTCAACCTAAAAACCTGCAAAAAAGTAAAATCCAACCTAAATCCAAAAGCATCGATTGTAAAATATATAGCCAATCATAAAATTTTAAAAGTATATTGTATTTATCAGTTAATTGGTGCTGTAGCAATGTCAACAGGATTAGGTTTAAAAATGCTGACATTAACCAATTATTTTCATTTCTCAGAAGGGATAGCAACGAATTATTTAGTGATTGTTGGATTAGTTAGTGATTTAATTGGTGTATTAGCCTTAAAATACTTGACGCCCAAAAATGATTATATTACGATAACGATTAAATTTTTCATACGATTTTCATTGTATACATTGGCATTTTTTGCAGATAATCTATTTGTAACCATAATTGCTATAACATGGTCTATTCTAATCGGAGCAGCCTACGAGGATGTTTGCGATGGACCTTATATCAATAGTGTTGAAAATGAACATCAATTGACCTTTACGAATTTTCGATATATTGTAAAATATATCGGAGAAGCCATTGGCGTGTTTTTCTGTGGCTTAATGTATGAAAAAGGCTTAAAATATATGTTTGGCTTATCCGCCTTTTTTATGATTTTCCAAATTTCCTTGGCATATCGACTAATTTATATGAGAACCCATCTTGCTAAGTCAGAACCACCTAAAAATGTAAAAACATACAAGAGTAAAAAAATACCAAGTCGTATTATATACTAAAATCAAGGGAGAGCACAAAAATGGTGATTTGTCAACTTGACAAGTCT
This sequence comes from uncultured Clostridia bacterium, assembly GCA_948976265.1. Classification (GTDB taxonomy): domain Bacteria; phylum Bacillota; class Clostridia; order TANB77; family CAG-508; genus Scatovivens. Next base: position 48,907 of record CARFUA010000006.1, on the reverse strand, counting down.
ACATAAATATGATATAATAAAAGGTGAGGAACATTTACGAAAATAATGACAAATTATTTTCGTTTTTTTATGAAAAACAGAAAAAATTTTCCAAAAAGTATAGACAAATTAACTAGAAATAGTATATAATATTGACCAACGGTCAATAAAAAATGGAGGGATGTTGAAATGTCAGGATTTAGTGTAAAAAAACCATATACAGTTTTAGTTGGTATAATCATGATTCTTATATTAGGTGTCATATCTTTCACCAATCTAACAACCGATTTGTTGCCGAGTATGGAATTGCCGTATGTTGCAATTATTACCACCTATCCAGGTGCCAATCCAGAAAAAGTAGAAGAATCGGTGAGTAAAGTCATTGAACAAGGTATGCTGGGAATTAGCAATATTGAGAACGTTACTTCTACATCGGCAGAAAATTATTCAATGGTACTTTTAGAATTTGCAGGCGATAGCAATATGGATTCGGTTATGATTGAAATTAGTCAAGCATTGGATGTACTCAAATCCAATTTAGAAGAAGGAGTTGCAACGCCAACCGTAATGCAAATTAATCCCAATATGATGCCAGTTTTGATGAGTACTGTGGATAAGCAAGGAGCAGAAAGTGGTGAAATTACTGATTTTGTAAATCATACACTTATTCCAGAACTTGAAAGTGTTGCTGGAGTTGCTTCAGTTACAACCTATGGCGCCATTCAAGATGAAATTGTGATTCAATTAAAGCAAGAAAAAATCGATGCGATAAATGATAAAATGCTTGAAAATGTTAGTTCAGAACTTGCTAATACGAAAAAAGATTTAGACCAAGCGAAAAGTGAAATTACGACAGGAAAAACGCAATTAGAAGCAACTAAAAATGAAAATATTCAGCAAATAGCCGAAGGATTATCGGGGATAGAAAGTGGCAGAAATGAGCTAACAAAGGCAGAAGTAGAACTAAACTCGAAAAAAACAGAATTAGTAAATCAGAAAAACGAATTAGAACAAAATCTATCGCAAATGACTACTGCAGAAAACGAAATCGTGACCCAAAAACAAACCATAGAAGAAAATTTAGCAAATTTTCAACAACAAATAGAACAATTAGAAACGCAAAAATCTCAATTGGAACCAAGAATTACAGAGTTAATTACCAAACGTGACAAAGGTGAAATAACAGGAAGCGAATTAATTGAGTTAAATCAATTGGAAAATCAAATGCGTTTATGGGAGCAATCAATTCAGTCAATTCAATCAAATGAGATTTACCAAAAGTTGCTTTCTGGTAAAGAACAGATTGAGGCAAGCTATGGAGAATTATTAGCAGGAAAAGAACAATTAACTTCTGGTTTAACGCAAATCAATGTTGGATTAGAGCAAATGCAATCTGCACAAAATACAATCGATACGAAAAAAAACGAATTAGAAACCACTAGTTCCCAATTGCAAATGGCACAAAGCACACTTATCAGCGAAACGACGAAAGCTGCCACAGAACTTGATTTGGCGGAGCAAGAACTAGAAGAAGGAAGAAAGCAATTTGAAGAGGCAAGAGAAGAAGCGTATAAAAAAGCATCCTTGGAAGGAATTATTACAACTGATTTGGTTTCCCAAATTTTGACAGCAGAGAATTTTTCTATGCCAGCAGGTTATATTGAAGAAGACATTACGGTAAAAGTAGGCGATAAATTTGCTAGTGTGGATGAAATTAAAAATCTTGTTTTATTCAGTTTTGAAATGGAAGGGCTAGAAGAAGTTAAATTGGAAGATTTAGCAGACATCGAAGTGAGCAATAATCAGGATGAAATTTATGCAAAAGTAAATGGAAATAATGGAATGGTTTTGGCGTTTTCAAAACAAAGTACAGCGTCAACCAAAGATGTATCGGAGGCGATTCAAAAGAAAATAGCGCAATTGGAAGAAAAATATCAAGATATTTCATTTACCAATTTGATGGATCAAGGTGTTTACATTGATATGATTATTGGTTCTGTAATGCAAAGTTTGGTAGTGGGTGGAATATTAGCAGTTATTATTTTGTTTTTCTTTTTGAAAGAGTTAAAAACAACGATTATTATTGCAGTTTCGATTCCAATCAGTTTGGTTTTTGCAGTTGCAATGATGTATTTTACAGGAGTTACGATTAATATTATGTCCTTGTCTGGTTTAGCATTAGGCGTAGGAATGTTGGTGGATAATTCCATTGTTGTAATTGAGAATATTTATCGATTGCGAAGAGAAGGAAAAGATACTAAAAAAGCAGCACAAGAAGGTGCGCATCAAGTAACAGGCGCCATTATAGCCTCTACTTTGACAACAATTTGTGTCTTTTTACCAATTATATTTGTGCAAGGAATGTCTCGACAATTATTTGAAGATATCGGTTTGACAATTGCCTATTCATTGATTGCAAGTTTGATAATTGCTTTAACTGTTGTACCTGCCATGGCTTCAAAAATGTTCAATAAAGTAACAGAAAAAGAGAATAAATTGATTCAAAAATTAAGTGATGTCTATGCCAAATTATTAGGAATCGCCTTGAGATTTAAACCAATTGTGATACTTTTGATTGTTGTTTTATTTGGCACAAGTATTTTTTTGATGACGAGAATGAATATGGAGTTTATTCCAGAAGTTGCTAGTGATGAAATGTCTATTTCCATTACAATGCCAGAAAATAGCTCAAAAGAAGATATGAGAAATGTTGCGAATCAAGCGATGGAACGTATTTTGACGATACAAGATGTTGCAAAAGTTGGAGCCATAGATAATAGTGTAACTTCTAATATGATGAGTACAACTAGTTCAGGGGTTAGTATGTATCTCGTATTAGAGAAAGAAAGAAGTTTGACCAATCAAGAAATTGCTAAAAAGATTCAAGAGTTAACTGCCGATTTAAAAGCAGAAATCGAAATTAGCACTTCAGAAATGGATATGAGTTCTATGATGGCTTCTGGTATTTCGATTAAAATTAAAGGAAATGAGATTGACAAATTAAAAGAAATTTCAACTGATGTGGAAAGCCAATTGGCTGGAATTGATGGAATTGACGAAATCGAGGGCATCAAAGAAAATTCTGCGATGGAAAAAAGGATTATTGTGGATAAAAATAAAGCAATGAAATATAATTTGACAGTTGCCCAAGTGTATTCAACCATTGCCAATGAGATAAAATCAGAAATTGAAGGCACCAAGATTGAAATGGATAATAAAGAATATCAAGTGGTTATCCAAAAAGCAGAAGCAGATAAAATTGATACCGATAATTTAATGAAGATTGCATTTAAAGTAACAGTAGATGAAAAGGAAAAAAGCATTCCATTGTCTGAAATTGCAATGGTAGAAGATAGCACAGGCTTGGAGAGCATAACACGAGAAAACAATAATCGTTATGTAACAGTAACAGCAACCGTCAAAGAAGATGCGAGTATGACATTTGTCAGCAGAGAAGTGCAAAATGTATTTAAGAATTATCAAGCACCAGATGGCTATACTGTACAAATAGAAGGCGAAATGGATAGTACAATGGAATACATGCAAGATTTGTTATTGATGATAACCGTGGCTATTATATTTATTTATTTAATAATGGTAGCGCAATTCCAATCTTTAAAATTACCGTTTATCGTAATGTTTACGATTCCACTTGCTTTTACGGGAGGATTATTGGCTTTATTTATAACAGGGCAACCAATTAGTATTATTGCAATGATAGGCTTTTTGGTGTTAGCAGGAATTGTGGTGAATAATGGAATCGTGTTTATTGATTGTGTAAATCAATTAGTGGAAAGTGGTATGGAAAAAGTTGAAGCGATTAAACTAACAGGAAAATTACGTTTAAGACCAATCTTGATGACTGCTTTAACAACAATTCTTGGTTTGTTGTCGATGGCGTTAGGAATTGGTGATGGTGCAGAGATGACGCAACCATTGGGAATTGTTGCAATTGGAGGATTGTTATATGCAACGTTGTTAACTTTAGTTTTTGTACCAGTTTTGTATGATTTGTTTTATAGAAAGAAAAGGAAATAATCGTAAGGGGCACTAAAAAAGTGTCCTTTTATTTTGGAAGAAAAAATAGATAAACCCTTTATTTTTTTATTAAAGTATGTTATAATAATGTTCGAAAAAATGAGGGGGCAAATAATGAACGATAAAATTATCATAAAAGGCGCAAAAGAACATAATCTGAAAAATGTCAGTATTGAAATTCCAAAAAATGAATTGGTGGTGATTACAGGACTTTCTGGTTCAGGAAAATCTTCGCTTGCTTTTGATACCATTTATGCAGAAGGACAAAGAAGATATGTCGAAAGTTTATCATCCTATGCGAGGCAGTTTTTGGGAATGATGGAAAAACCAAATGTAGAATCGATTGATGGACTTTCACCAGCCATTTCCATCGACCAAAAAACAACTTCGAAAAATCCACGTTCGACAGTTGGAACAGTAACAGAAATTTACGATTATATTCGTTTATTATATGCTAGAATCGGTATTCCCTATTGCCCAAATTGCGGTAAAAAAATAGAAAAGCAAACCATTGACCAAATTGTAGATTGTGTGATGCAATATGAGGAAGGAACTAAAATTCAAATTTTAGCACCAGTCATACGTGGCAAAAAAGGAGAATATACAAAACTTTTTGCTAATCTGCAAAAAGAAGGCTTTGTACGTGTTCGAATCGATGGTGAAATGTATGAATTGACAGATGATATTGAGTTAGATCGAAATAAAAAACATAGCATTGACATTGTCGTTGATAGAGTTGTCATTAAAGAAGAAATTCGTAATCGTCTGGCAGAATCGATTGAAACGGCTATGACGCATGCCGAAAATCTTGTGAAAATTGACGTTGTGGGCGAAGGAGAAAAATTGTTTAGTGGCAATTATGCTTGCCCAGATTGCAATATCAGTTTTGAGGAATTGACACCACGTATGTTTTCGTTTAACAATCCAATGGGAGCGTGTCCAGAATGTACAGGAATTGGTTATTTGATGAGAATTGATGAAGATTTGATTATTCCAGACAAAGAGAAAACATTATACGATGGAGTAAAAGCGTTTGGAAGCAGTAGCATGAAACGTGGTGACACGATGGCAAAAATGTATTTTGAAAGCATTAGCAAGCATTATGGAGTGGATATTAAAAAGCCGATTAAAAAATTGCCACGTGAGTTTCTAGAAAAGATTTTATATGGAACAGGTGACGAAGAAATTGATTTTGAATATACTTCCTCCACAGGTACTAGGAAGTTTACGAGTCCATTTGAGGGCGTTATTCCAACTTTGGATAGACGTTACCGTGAAACAAAATCAGAAGGAATGCGTCGTTTTTATGAGATGTATATGAGTGAAAGTCCTTGCCCTTGTTGTCATGGGGCAAGACTGAAAAAAGAAGTATTATCAGTCAAAGTAGGCGACCAAAATATCAATGAATTGTCTGATATGCCAATTCACAAAATTAAGGATTATTTAGTAAATTTGAATTTAAGTAAAAAAGAAAAAATGATTGCAGAGTTAATTTTTCGTGAATTAAACATGAGATTACAATTTTTGATGGATGTTGGTTTAGAATATTTGACGCTTTCTAGAAGTAGTGGGACATTGTCTGGTGGCGAAGCACAACGTATTCGTTTGGCAACACAGATTGGTTCTGGACTTTCAGGCGTTTTGTATATTTTAGATGAACCAAGCATTGGACTTCACCAGAGGGATAATGATAAATTATTGGAAACATTAAAGAAATTGCGTAATTTAGGAAATACCTTGATTGTAGTAGAACATGATGAAGATACAATGTACGCGGCAGACCAGATTATTGATATTGGACCAGGGGCTGGCGTGCATGGTGGAAAAGTTGTGGCACAAGGAACCGCAGAAGAAATTAAAAAGATTACGGATTCGATTACAGGTCAATATTTGAGTGGTAGAAAAAAAATTGCAGTTCCAAAAACGAGAAGAAAAGGAAGTGCTGGAAAATCGATTGAAATTGTTGGGGCGACAGAACATAACTTGAAAAACGTAAATGTCAAAATTCCGCTAGGTGTTTTTAATTGTGTGACAGGTGTTTCTGGTTCAGGAAAATCGACGTTAATTAATGAAATACTTTATAAATATTTAGCCAGAGAGATTAATCGTTCGAATGAAAAACCTGGAAAGTGTGAAAAAATAAAAGGGATTTCGAATATTGACAAAATCATTAATATTGACCAATCTCCGATTGGGCGAACGCCTCGTTCAAATCCAGCAACTTATACTGGCGTATTTGACATCATTCGTGATATTTATGCTGGTACAAATGAAGCAAAGATGCGTGGTTATCAAAAAGGAAGATTTAGTTTTAATGTTTCTGGTGGACGTTGTGAAGCTTGTCAAGGTGATGGTGTGGTTAAAATTGAAATGAACTTTTTGCCAGACATTTATGTGCCTTGTGAAGTTTGTAATGGAAAACGTTATAATCGCGAAACATTAGAGGTAAAATATAAAGGCAAATCAATTTCCGATGTGCTAAATATGACAGTAGAAGAGGCACTTGAGTTCTTTAGCAATATTCCTCGTATACGTGATAAAATGCAGACTTTAGCAGATGTTGGGTTAGGCTATATTAAACTGGGACAACCTTCGACGACGCTTTCGGGTGGCGAGGCACAACGTGTAAAATTAGCGACAGAATTATCGAAAAGAGCAACGGGTAAAACTTTGTATATTTTAGATGAACCAACAACAGGACTCCATATTGGCGATGTTCATAAGTTGATTGATATTTTGCAAAGATTAGTGGATACAGGAAATACAATTGTTGTAATTGAACATAATTTGGATTTGATTAAAACAGCTGACCATATTATTGATTTAGGTCCAGAAGGGGGAGATAATGGCGGTCAAGTTATTGCCATTGGAACGCCAGAGCAGATTGTAAAAAATGAAAAATCGTACACAGGAAGGTTTTTGGAAAAATATTTGGAAAAATAATTCAAAAATCTCTTGACATAGCAACATTTTCTGATTATAATGCATATAGAATCAGCTTAGGGGAGGTACAAAATAAGAAATGTTAGATGCAAAGAAATATCATTTTGAAAGTGAATATGCTGATTTATCAGATGAAACCTTAATTCAGATGATAAAAGAAGGAGATAAAAAAGCATTAGATTATTTGCTAAATAAATATCGAGATGTTGTTACAATGAAAGCAAATCGATTTTTTATCATTGGTGCAGAAAGAGATGATATGATTCAAGAAGGATTTTGGGGGTTATATAAAGCGATTCAATCATTTGATACAGAAAAGCAAAACTCTTTTCGAACGTTTGCGAATCTTTGTATTGAAAGACAACTTATTACAGCGATAAAAACTTCAAACAGGCAGAAAAATATCCCATTAAATTCATCTTTTTCACTAAATGTTTCAGCTTATGATGAAAATGATGATATGTCTGTTCTAGATGTTTTAGATTCAAAAACAGTAGAAGACCCACTGGAAACAATTATTAAAAGAGAATATTATGTAAGTGTGGAAAATAAAATTAACCAGAACTTAAGCAAGTTTGAAAAAGATGTTTTAAATCAATACATACAAGGACAGAGTTATGTTACAATAGCAACTAACTTGGATGCGCCTGTAAAATCAGTGGACAATGCGATTCAAAGAATTCGCAAAAAAGCCATGAAATGTTTAGAAGAAGGAGACTAAATCTCCTTCCATAGATGCTTCTATAGCTCAGTAGGTAGATGCTGAGACTGTTTGCGAGGAACGAGCATTACAGTGTCAGTATGCGTAATGAAATGAAGCTGCGAGCGATTGGAAAGAAAGATAAGTAAATATTGTAAAGAATTAAAAGATTGATGCTTCTATAGCTCAGTAGGTAGAGCACAGCCATGGTAAGGCTGGGGTCGCCGGTTCAATTCCGGCTGGAAGCTCCAAGTGTCGAATTATGACGAAATTTCAAAAATAATTTGGAATTTTGTCATTTTTTGTATTATTTAGATTAGAATTCTGTCAAAAAATGTTTTCAATTAAATGTAAAAGGTATGAAAGAATTAAAAAACTTTTTTACAAACCGATTGGAAGCTTCAATCAAATTTTTTATAAATTTAATTAATTTCTAAAAAATTTAATAATGCTTAAAAGCCTTGAAATAAGAGGTTTTTATTTTTTTGAATTTATGGAAATTGCACGAAAAGCTAGAATAGAAGCACGCTTCAGACTTTTGTAAAAGAAGAAAAAATATTGCATATTATGTATTGCGTGTATAAAAATAATATGCTAAAATTAAATTAAGAAACATATGAAAAAGTATGTTTATTACATATAATAAGGAGAGAGGGAAAAATGAAAAAAAATTTAAAATCAAAAAAATTTTTTGTTCTACTTTTGTTAGTACTATTTTTAGTAAGTATAGTTTTCTATTTTGGAAACGCAAAAGTTAGTGGTGGAAAAGTAAAGCCATATAATGTACTTACTTATAATAGTAGTAATGATGCAAAATCAGCTATAGATTTAGCTGACTCTAATAGCGAAGTAGTGTTTTTATCAGATATTCCTTATAGTAAAGTCCAAGTAGGATGGGGAAATATTGCATTGGATAAAACATCTGATAATACAGCACTTACCATGCTATTAAATGGCTCAACTACATTAATAAAAAAAGGTATTTGGGCACATGCGACTTCTACAGTAGAGTATGATATTAGCAATTACAAAGATTATGCATACTTTACCGTTTATTATGGTTTAAATACTACTTCAGGAAACAAAGGAAATGGTGTAAAATTCTACATTTACACTTCAGAAGATGGGGTAACATGGACCTTACGTACAGAAGAAAATCCTACAGCACTTAAAAGTTCCAATAATGCCGTACATGTTAAAATAGACATTAGAGATGCAAATTACATTCGATTATATGCTAATGATAATGGCTCTAATGCAAGTGATCATGCAGTGTGGGGCGATGCTAAATTAGTAAAAGAAGACTATAATGACAATGTTATGATGACAGTAGAAGAATTTGATGAAATAATAAGAGAGGCTTACAGTTCAGGACCAGTTAAAGATTCGCTAAAACTTCCTCTTTTGCAAAGAGATTTTATAAAACGTGTTGGTCAATACCAACTTCGTGTTTTTCTAGAGGAAGATCCTAAAAATCGAGAAACTTTAGAATGGTTTTTAAATAATGAAGAAGCATTACGTTTATGGACAATTGGAGGTACGCCAAATGGTACCTATCTACGAGCATTAGAAGTATTGAGTAATGTATACCATGCACATAAAGAAGATTTAGAAAATGAAAATTTAACGCCAAATGGAAATAAATATAAAGATTTGTATTTGAAAATGATGTTGTCTTTATCTTTATCTCATTCAACAGGTGTTGGCTTATGGATTGGTGGAAATCAATTATCAGATGCTGTTACGAGATATGAAATTTATAAGCAAATGCATTTAGACAATAAGTTAGCTTCTACTTCAATGTTTGAAGATTATACAATTGAAGAAATGCGTGCTGTAATGTTTACGAATATTGATGATGAAGAAATATTATGGTTACATGATTATTCTGAAAAGAAATTTTCAACTATAGTGGATCGCTTTAATCCGTTTAAATATATTAATTATACACTAGGTTATAGTTATTATAGACCACAATACTATAGTCAAGAAAATTATGCTATATGGGATGAAAAATATGAGTTATCGAAATATAACATCACATATCAATCAGGAAAGCCAAAATTATGGATAGTATTTGAAGAAGGTGCTGTTTGTGGAGGTCTTTCTAAAACAGCGGCAAACCTTTATGGTGTATGGGGATATCCAGCAAAAGTTCTAGGTCAACCGGCACATGCTGCTTATGCATATTTATATAATGCAGGTGGTGGAAATAATGCATGGCAATTAGCGTATAATGTTTCGAGCACAGGTTGGGCTCAAACCGATGGTGGAGGTCGTATGCCAAATGGTTGGGGTAACGGATGGTCAAGTGGTGCAGCAAGTAGAGGTTCTTATCACTTTTTATCACAACAAGCTCAAAACGAATATGATAAATATGAAAATGCTGAGTTGATATTATTACAAGCAGATACCTTTAAAAATGATTCAGCCAAATTAAAGCAAATTTATCGTGATGCGTTAGATGAGGAAATCATCAATTTTGATGCTTGGGTTGGTGTAATTAGTTTATATAATGCAGATACTTCAAAAACAGAAGAAGACAGAATTGCTTTAGCAGAGGAAATTGCTGAAGTTATGACTTATCATCCATTACCAATGTATGATTTAACAAAATTGGTTGGCACAAAAGTTACATCACCAGAGTATTATGCTAAAATGTTGATGTTACAAGAACAAACATTACGTAAAGCAGCAAAGGCGACAAGTGCTAATACGTTGTATCATAAAGAAGTACCAATTGTTGCTAATGCAATATTAGGAGTAGTGGATTCTAGTATTGGAAATTTCTCATTTAATGGAGCAAATGCTGGAAAGATAACACTATCAAAACAATTACAAAGTGCTCAAGTAACTTGGAGTTATAGTTTAGATGGTGGGAATACATGGAAAGAGTGTTATGAACATTCTACGAAACTTACAAGTGAAGAGATTGCAAGTATTAATGTAGATGATGATATCAAAATCCATATATCAGGCTTACCAATGACGGAAGCTAACATTTATACCATTGATATTACAAAAAGAACATTTCCAAGTGGAGTAGTTTCAATTAATGATGAGGAAAATCGTATATTAAATGCAACTAGTGATATGGAATGGACTCTAGATCCTAATGGAGAATGGAATTCATTTGCTGACACAAATCCAATATTTAATGGTAATACAAGAGTTTATGTTAGAGTAACGGCTGCTGGAACCCAAGTTGCTAGTGACCCTGTGTATTTTACATTTAAAGAGAATAATACAGATGATACCAAATGGTATATTCAATCTAAAAATTTACAAGTAGTGGAAGTAAATGCAACTGGAGCGGGAAATAAGGATAATGTTCTAGATGGCAATGTTAATACTTATTGGCGTTCTAGCGCTGGTTTGTTCCCTGCTTATGTAACAATTAAATTAGATGAACCAAGATATATATCAGGAGTAGATTATGTACCAGATAAGAGTGCTGTAAACATTGTAAAAGTACCTTATGGTATGGCAAAAAAAGTTAATATTTATGTAAGTATGGATGGCACAAATTGGGAATTGGCAGCGAATAAGGATAATTTAGGAGAAAATGTTAATTTAAAACATATTGCTTTCCCAGAACCAAAAAAGGCTTCCTATGTTAAATTTGAGTGTGAAAGTATTTATCCACCAATGGATGCAGCTGCTAAATATAAAGTGTTTACAGTATCTGTTTTGAAATTGTATGAAAATGTTACGGTAAATGAAACACCAAGAGCAGAAGTAAACTATAATATTGCTAGACCAACCAATAAAGATGTAACGGCAGAATTAATTAATCCAATAAGACCAATTACGGTAACCAATAATGATGGTAAAACAACTTATACCTTTACAGAAAATGGAGAATTCACTTTTGAATTTGTTGATGAAGAAGGACGTACAGGTAGTGCAACAGCTCGTGTAGATTGGATTGATAAAACGCCACCTCAAGCAGAAGTTAGCTTTAGTACAACGGAACTAACGAATCAAGATGTAGTTGCCACAATAACATTTGATAAGGAAAATATTACAATTTTATCACAAGATGTACAAATTACTGAAAATCCAGTAGATGGAAGCAAAACGATTACATTTGATGCCAATGCATCATATGAGTTAAGATTTGCAGATGAGTTAGGCAATGTAGGAACTAAGGAAATTACAGTAGATTGGATTGATACAGAAGCTCCAACAGCTAAACTTTTATATAGTACAATGCATCTTACAGATGAACCAGTTACTGTAACTTTAGAACCAAGTGAAGAAATAACTGTTTTAAATAATGAAGGCAAGATGACTTATACCTTTACAGAAAATGGAGAATTTACTTTTAAATTTGTAGATAAAGCAGGCAATGAAGGAACCGCAACGGCTATTGTAAATTGGATTTCAGAAATACCTGAATATACCTTGACTTATTCTACTACAGAATGGACCAATCAAAATGTTACTGTAACATTAGAGATAGAGGAAGGCTATACGATTGTAAGTAACAATGGTATGAATACTTATACCTTTACAGAAAATGGTGAAGACAATTTTGAATATATGGATGAAAATGGCAATCGCGGAATGATACCAATTTCAGTTACTTGGATTGACAAAGAAGCACCAACTGGAAAAATTGAATACAATATAACAGCCAAAACCAATAAACCAGTTACAGCAACTTTAATTCCAAGTGAAGAAGTAACGGTTACTAATAATACAGGAAGTGAAAATCCATTAAAACATGTATTTGAAGAAAATGGTGAATTCGTATTTCAACTTACTGATAAAGTAGGAAATATAGGAACCGTAACTGCTAAGGTAGATTGGATAGACAAAGATGCAACGATAATTCCAGGAGTAGAATCTGAAAAATATGTGATTGCAGATGATTCAATTTCAAGAATATTACCAGAAACAACATTTGCAGAATTTAGACGAAATATAAGTGCTAATGACGAAATTAGATTGATTGACAAAAATGGTAATGAAGTTGGTGATGATGAAATAATTAAGACCAATATGCGTCTAAAAGTAGGAGATAGTTTAGAACTTCCATTAATTGTAACAGGCGATATTAATGAAGATGGAAAGATGACGGTAACAGACCTTGCCCAATTAAAACTTCATTATATTGAAAAAGCAGTATTACAAGGAAATAATTTCAAAGCTGGTGATATTAATGGAGATGGAGAAGTCACATTAACAGATATAGCGCGACTTAAAATGGTTATCATCGATTTAGCAGAATTGAAGTAAAGATTTATGAAATAGAAGTAGATGTAAAAATCTATTTCTATTTTTTATAAAATAGAAATTATATGAATAAGGTAGGTAGAAAATGAAAACAGATTTGACAACTATTCCTAATGTTGGAGAAAAAACAAAACAATCTTTGCAAAATATAGGCATTATGTGTGTTGAGGATTTAAGAGGAAAAAGTCCAGAAGAGCTTTACGATAAAGATTGTTTTGTAAAAGGATTTCAAGAAGATAGATGCCAATTGTATCTTTTCAGAATGGCGGTATATTATGCTGAGCATGATTGTTGGGAAGAGGAAAAATTAAGATGGTGGTATTGGAAGGATAGAAAATATCCAGAGTAGCAAATTTCCATTTATTATAACAAAGGTAAAAGCAGAAACATGATTTTTTAGGAAAATTCCTTGAATTTGAATAGGAACTATGATAAAATAAAAATAGAATATATAAACAAAATGCAAAAGAAAAAATAAGGAGGAGAGTACCATAAAAAAGCAAAATAAAGTAATAATCGCAGTGATTTTAATTGCGATTGTATTAATAGGAATTGGCTATGCCAGTTTGGCCAATAATATTTTATCCATAAACGGAGAAGTATTGGCAACAGTGGAACAAGAGAATTTTAAGGTATATTATACAGGAGAGGTTCCTGAAACGTATGTTTCAGGAGATTACATAACAATTGAAGCTGAACCAATTGCTAAATCACAAAATGCAACAGTTAATATTTTAGGATTAAACAGAAAAGGAGATTCTGGCTATGCCGTTCTTGAAATAGAGAATGGAAGCAATGATGTAGATGCTGAAGTCACAGTAACAACAGATATTGCAGAATCAGATATGTTTCAGATTGATGTAATAATGTGTGACCAAGAAGGCACAGAAACAACGGATACTTTTCTTGCAAGTGGGCAAAAAACCTATGTGAAGATATTTGCACAATTATTGAAAACGCCGACTAGTGTTGCAAGAGCAAACATATCAGCAAAAGTTACAGCAGTTGCAAAAGACACAGGTGAAACCAATCCACCAGATGTACCAGAAATACCAGAAGACCCAGTTCAAGCAGATATTTTTAAGGCATATTATGCAAAAGCTGAAGAAAAGCTTCAAACCTTAACATTAGATGAAAAAATAGCTCAATTATATGTTATTGGAACATCGTCATCAACCAATTATACAGATTTAGATCGATATCAATTTGGAGGGCATTTGTATTTACTTGATTCTTTTAAGGATACAAGCGGAAATGTTTTAAAAGTAGATACAGTAAAGCAACAAATACAAACATCACAAGCTGCTTCTAAAATACCATTAGTAGTATCTATTGATGAAGAAGGAGAAGCAGTATCAAGATTGAATTCTACTTTGGTTCCAGAACTTGGTATAGAGCCTTTTAAAAATTCATGCGACTTATTTACTTCAGGTGGGTTAGATGCCATTAAAAATGATACAATTAACAAAAGCAATGTCTTGAAAAATCTTGGATTTAACCTAAATTTTGCACCAGATGTTGATATTGCAGATGAGGGATTTTATATTTATAGAAGAACTTTAAAACAAGATGCTGCCACAACAGGAGAATTTGCTAAAGCTGTAATTGAAACAAGTAAAAGTACAGGTGTGTCTTATTCATTAAAACATTTTCCAGGTTATGGAAATAGTAGGGATACGCATAATGGATTTGCAACCGATAGTCGTACCTTGGAAGAGTTTGAAAGTAAAGATTTAGTGCCATTTTATAAAGGGATTGAAGCTGGTGCAGAAGTCGTTATGGTTACCCATAATGTAGTAACATGTTTTGATGAAAATGAACCTGCGTCTATTTCAAAGCCAGTACATGATTATTTAAGAAACAATATGAATTATACAGGAATTATTATTACAGATGCCATTAACATGGATGCAGTAGCTAAGAAATATTCCACAAAAGAGGCTGTAATAAAAGCAATTCAAGCAGGAAATGATATGATTTGCTTTGTCATGACAGAAGGCTCAACCCAAGATGCTATAACAGGTGAAGCATTGACATATGCGGGCATTATCCAATATATAAAAGATGCTGTAAGTGATGGACAAATTAGTGAAGCAACTATTGATGTAGCTGTAAAACGTATTCTAGCTTGGAAATATTATAAAGGTTTAATGTAAATAAAAAAATACTCATTCCATAATCGGAGTGAGTATTTTTTAATCTAAAATAAGCTTTCTTCAAAGAAAGCTTATTTTCAGATTTATGGTTTCAAAATAGGATAGCCATTATTGGAAGGAGGCGTAATATCACTAGTAAAATTAGTTCCTAGCAATGTGACAAACTCAGGGGATTTCATATATTCTTCTGTTCTTGAACAAGATGTATTATTGGCCACATTACCAACATTTAAAAGTGTAGTAATGGTATCATGTGAATAGGCAGTTTTGAGATAGTATGAAGATGCAATATCATAATTGCCACCAACATCGTATCCAATAATTCCTCCTAAATTTGTTTTGCCTGAAATGATACCGATGTTATAGGAATTGGTTATCGTTGTTTTTCCAGGATTACCAGTACCCCATATTTTTTTGTGACTGCCTAATATTCCGCCAACACTTTCAGTACCATTGATTGTACCAGTGTTATAACAAGAATCTATTTGTAGTATACCAACACTTAAAGAAACTAGACCACCAACATTATCTTTTCCAGATCCGCTTACAGTTTATATTTCCAGTATTATACGAATTTTTTATGATGATGGTTCCGCCACCACTACTGTCTTTTGTTACTAATCCTGAAGCAAATTGATCTACGCCAAAAGTACCAAGAACAGAAATATCTCCAGTGTTATGACTGTTAGTGATTGTTACTGTAGAGCCAATAACGAAGCCAACAAGACCGGCAGCTGAACCACTAGCATTGGTAACGATACCATGATTAGAGCAATTATCAATTGTCAAATTACTAGAGCCTTGTAGGGTTCCCAGAAGACCACCAATTGATTTTTCTTTTGCATTATTGGTTACATTAACGTAATTGTGACAATTTGAAATTGTGGTGGTTCCATAAATATTTCCAGCAAAGCTTGAACCATCTTTATCAAAGGTGTAATCTCCAGAAAGCGTGGTATTTTTTATGGTGGCATTTTTAATTGCTTTGAATAGTCCGTAAGCTACATCAGTTGTTTCACCAGTTTTATGAATTATAATGTTATTAAGAGCGTGATGGTTACCATCTAAAATTCCTTGGAAGGAATTTTCTTGCGAATTTCCAATCATAATAAATCCAATTCCAGTTGTCATTTCTGTTAAAATTTCGTTGCTATCATTGGTATTGGCATTTAAATCTCCAAAGGAAGTGTCTTGATGATTATAGTAATCAGCGGATTTTTGAAAATCTAAATCTTGATACAATGTTAAGTGTTGATTGGCAAAGGTATTTCCAGAATTGACATTTTGAGCTAAGCGAACCCAATCTTCTATCTTATATAAAATATAAGGATTTTGTTCACTACCAGCTGATTTTAGTCCTAAATCATAATTTGTTAAAGTAGGAATAACTTTTAGTTTTACAGCTGTTTTTTTGCTGATGACATAAGGTGCAGATTGCTCAATCATAACGGTATAGTCTTGATTCGCTTGAATAGAAGCTAAATACTCGGTAAGCGTTTTTTCGATTGGAACAGTTTCAGAAGGCTCTAGTGATAAAGTATCAATCACAGAATCACCAATTTTTAGGTTGATTTCTACAGCAAATTCGTTATGATTGGTAAGTTCGAATTGAATGGATTCAGTACCAGCGTGGTAAATGATAAAGTCTTTAGTGGTAGTTGTTATATTTGTATCATCTTGGGTTCCTTTCATGAATTTGAAATTCAAGTAGGAATTTAGCACATTAGAATCGGGAACGGTATTTCCTGAATAATGGAATGTGATGGAAAAGGTGACTTCTTGTTTGCTTGCCACAGTATCCCATTTTTTCAAACCATCGAGTTCAAATACAATGTTCGGATTATCGTAAAATTCATCAGAATATTCTACGTCTTTAAAGGTATAAGTATCGTTTCCGCTGTTGTATATTGTAATGGTATAAGTGATAGAGGAAGTTGGTTCGTTCCCCAAAATAATGGTACTTTCCATTAAAGTTTGATAATATTGATGAATTTTGGAATTTTCAGTATCAGCATTTGTGTTAGTATGATATTGAACGTCTGTAATATAGATTTCACTTTGTGGAACAGCAGTTACTTCACCAGCAATATCTAAAGTAATCGACTCAAGAGAAGCATAGCCAATCGAAAGAAAAAGTGTTGACAAAATGATAAAACCGAGCAATACTGAAATGTATTTTTAATTTGTTTTGGTTATACTTTTTGTTCATTATTTTTCCTCGTTTCTAGGGTAGAGTTGTTTTTTCCAGCTGGTAAAGTATATTGTGTTACCCCGATGGAATAAAAATATAAAATATGACTCGGTGTAGGTATCACAAAACAAGTTACTAATTGTTCTTTATTTTCTAACATGATAATTGGTAGTTGCATGGTATCTCTAATTTCTAGTAAATCTGTAAATCGTTGAACTTTTAGAATTTGATATTCTTGCATATTGAAATCGTCTTCTACTCTGGAAATATAGCTATCATAGTTGTTTAGGATTTTCTTTAGGTTGTTGTTATATTTGTCTTCTTCGGTTTCAGTTTTTTTGCGATAGATGAAAAAAATAATGAGGAATAGAAAATCTAAAACCAATATAGCAATTCCAGAAATAAAAAATGGAGTAGGGTTTTTTTGTTCTTGTTGAATTTCGATTAAATTATGCTGATTGCTCAAGTCATAGTTTGTATCAATAGAAATTGTGTTCATAGCTAGAGGAACTGATAAATTCATAACATTAAAATTTTGTTTTGCAAATTGTTGCGTATTACTTGAAATGCCAAGATTTAAGTTTAGTTTTAATTGGCAAGTAACATTTTTTAAATCATAAGCTGCTACGAATTGTCGAATTAAATTATTATATTTTTCATAGTTGACTTGAATATTTTGAGAAATATCGAGACTTCCATCACTTTGACCAGTTTGTTCAGGTAACAAATCTTCGGAAAAAGTATAAATGGTTTTATTTGTTTTTTCATCAACAACATCGACAGTTCCAACGATTTTATATTGGTAATCGTAAGAGGTAGGAAGGGCAAAGTGGTAATTGAAATCCGCATGAATAGACTGAATCAAATTGGCAATATATTGATTTCCTTTTTCCATATAAGTATCTTGATAATATTCATTTTCTTTTAAAATAACTTGATAGCCAAGGTCCTTTTTGTCGTTATATTGAATGAAAAGCTTTTTGTCTTGACGAAGCGCAAGTTTGATAAGAAAAATAGAAAGGATTAATAATATTATGAAAATGGTTGTAACATAAACATTATAATTTTTATTTTCATTTAAACATTTTTTTTGATTTTCCATAGTTTACCTCGTTATTAAAAATTTTAAGGTTCAAACAAATCATTGAGCCAAATGGTTGGCCAACCAATTCCTGGGATTTTAAATTTGACGATACCAATAATATCCTGATTAGTTCGATAACCTTCATCTTGTTGTTGATTATTTGTGCCTTTTGTATAATAAATTGTTTCATTATTTTTTATTTGGATTGCTTCAATGCAGTGAATTGTTTTTATATTATCTTTAACAAAAACAATGATTTGACCTTTTTCTAAAGACTGTTTGTGATATTGTTCAAAAACAACAGCATCTCCTTTATTAATTGTTCCTGCCATAGATGAACTTCCGACGACTAATATACCATATCGAAATTTGCAAGAAATTAACATTACAATGGAAGTTACAAAAACAATGCTAATGAAAAGTGAAATAAAACTTATTTTTTTATTTTTGGTTACTTTTTTAAAAGTACTTTTTTCGAAAAATCCATCCAAAATAATATAAATAATGTAAGGATAAATAATACGATAGATGGATTGAAAAAAGATATATATGTTAGGTAAAAGGGGAAACAAGTAAATATAAATTGTGGTAATAATACGATAAATTAAATTGGGAATGAGACCATATCGTTTTATTATATAATTGCATAACAAATTGGTACTAATTGCTGGAAAAGAAACATAACCAATTAAAATTAACGTTTCATTTAGCGTTTCAATTTGATATTGTGCAAGATAGGTGGTTATTTCTGCTAAAATCAAACCAGTGGTTAAAATAATAAGGTGCGATTTCTTTTCTTTTATGATAAAAATTTGTCGTATTATTTCTGAACAAATAACAATTGTAATATAAGGTAAAATTGTATTGAAAAATCGAATACGACTAAAAGAATTTGTGTTTTTGTAAAAACCTACATAAATACCAATTAAATATAAGAAAAATACATGAATAAACGATAAACCTAGAATTAAAATGACAATTTTCTTTTTATTTATGTTACCCACTTTTTGAAAATTTATTAATTTAATAACAAGAATTGTATAGATAATTAAAAATATGGTTAATAAATTTTTTTGAAGCTGTGCGTTTGGCAAAAAAAGGTTAAAGAAAGTTACAACAAAAAGAATAAGAGATAAGATTAATTCAATTGCTTGATTTTTTTTCATAGATTTTACCTTTCTTTAACTATTTTTTACCAAACGAATTATTCAGCTGTTTTGGCGATGGCTGTAATAGTAGCTGTGATAGTAGTTTCAACATCAGCAGTTGGTGTTTTTAATAATTTTGCACTAATTTTAACATAAGTTTTAGCACCACTTGCTACAGCAAAATCTGTAATAGCATTGCCACTAGCATCACACATAATAGCCTCTGCTCCAAATATTCCAGTTGTATCTGTAGAATTTACAGTAACTTTGATGGATTCGGCATCAACATCATTACTAGCATTTTCAATTTCTAGAATGGCATATTCTTCGTCATCTTTTTTGGTTAATCCAGAAAAATTAACAGTTGCTGAAGTAGCTTTTGCAGTAACGGCAACTTCTACATTAGTAGTATCTTCGGTATCACTGGTTGCTGTATTGGCTGCTGTAAAATATACTTTAAAGTTTTCATCACTTGCAGTTGCAGATGCTTTACTGTTTATGGTTAAGACAACATTAGCTAAGGCTGCATAACCAATTCCCATTAATAATACAGCTAATAAAATCACAACTAAAGTTATTTTCTTTTGTTTGTTCATTTATTTTTCACCTCCCTTAAATTAATTTAATATCAAATGAAATCATTTGTCAATGGAATTTTCAAATGTAATATAACAAAATAAAAAGGCTTAGAATTTAAAATATTCCAAGACCTTTTTATATTATTTTTTTAAACGAATTAAAATAGCAATTGCCAGCAAAATCATTAAAATAGCAAGAGCAATTAAGATAATACACAAAATATTATTTAATCCTAGATTTGCTTCTGAAATAGAGGAAACGGGATTAACACGATTGGCATTGAAAGTAGAATTCGAAGTTGTGGTAGGTGGTGTTGAAGTGGTATTTTCATCAGAATCAAATAAGTCGATATCATCGGTAGTATTGGTATTTGAAGTTTCGTTTGTTGTGTTCTCAGTAGATGAACGATTGGTTGGAGTTTCATTGGTAGTCGTTTCATTCACCACATCGTTATATAAATTGGTAGTTTCTGCATTAGAGATACCCACATAAAATGAAAAAATAAGGATAAAAATAGTAGATATTTTTAATATTTTAGACATGTTCAAATCCTCCTAAAAAATGATTAAAAATATCATACACAAAAAATAAAAAAAAGTCCATACTTTTTTTGAAAAAGTGTGGACTTTTTTATTATCGAAATAAATTTACCCAGTATTCTGTAATGATAGCAAATAAATTCATCACAGAAATTTTTTCGATATTATTTTCAGCCACTAAATTGACAGAAGCGATTTGTTCGTCATTTAGGTAAAAACTGACATTTCCTAAAACATCTCCAATGGCAATTGGTGCGGTAATATTTTCATGTAAGGTAACTTCTGATGTAATATTTCCATTTTCAGAATTTTTAATTAAAGCCCCCGAATCGGATTCGTAAACTAGATTAACGTTTTTTGTGGTTCCTTTTTGGACTTCAACAGTTTGTAAAAAATCACCAGCGCTAGAAGTTTTATTGTAACTATAGTTGGCAAAACCATAATCTAATAATTTTTTGGCTTCTGAAAATCGCTTTTCGGAAGTAGGACCTTTCATAACAACAGCAATTAGTGATAAATCATTGCGTGTGGCTGAAGCAGATAAATTATATAAAGCAAGACTTGTTGAACCTGTTTTTAAACCAGTACAGCCTTCATAGGTACGAACTAATTTGTTGGTGTTTGTCAATTCTGATTTTCCGTCACGAAGAGAATCCATCCAAATGGTGGTGTAATTTGTGATGGAAGGATGCTTGGTTAAAAGCTCGCGTGACATTAAAGCAATGTCATGACTGGATGTAACGTGACCATCTTCATCAATGCCATGACAATTTACAAAATGGGTATCATTCATGCCGAGTTGTTTGGCTTTGTCGTTCATTTGTTGTACAAAAATTTCTTCGGAACCAGCGATGAATTCTGCCATAGCGACAACGCAATCATTGGCTGAAACAACACAAATTGCTTTTAACATTTCATCTACCGTTAATTTTTCGGTTTCATTTAGCCAAATTTGAGAACCACCCATGTTTCGGGCATTTTCTGAACAAGAAACGGCATCGGTTAGCGAAATTTTACCACTATCTAAAGCTTCCATAATAAGAAGAATACTCATAATTTTGGTGACACTAGCTGGACGTAATTGTTCATGTGAATTATATTCATATAAAACTTTTCCACTATTTTGTTCAATTAAAATGGCACTTCCTGATTCGATATTCAAAAAATTACCAGTTGCTTCTTCACCACTGGTTGCTAAAGTAGAATCATCCCAGACATAGCTATCAATGCAAAAAGAAACTTGGCTAGAAAGGAAAATAAAAATCAAAACAATAGCCATTATTTTTTTTAATTGTTGCATAAAAACCTCCTTAAACTCTTGTTGTTTGATTCCATTATACGCAAGGGAATAGAATTTAATACCATTTTTGGGGAAAGTTTTTGGGAGGAAAAAATTGACAAAAGGATAATTGTTTCATATAATAAAGAAAAATAAGGAGACAAAATGTTAAATATTAATATTGTATGTGTTGGAAAAGTCAAGGAAAAATATTTGAAAGATGCAATAGATGAATATGTGAAACGATTATCGAAGTATTGTAACTTAAAAATCCTAGAAATACCAGACGAGAGATTGCCGAATAAGCTTTATGATAGTGTTATTTTGGAGATTCAAAAAAAGGAGTCGAAAAAATTAGCAGAAGCGATAAAAATGGGTTCTTATGTGATTTGTTTGGATTTGAAAGGGAAAGAAATATCGTCAAAGGAGTTTTCTCAAAAAATAGAGCATATTTCACTTAAATTTAATAGCACAATCACATTTGTAATTGGCGGAACGCTAGGAATGACAGAAGAAATTTTGCAAATGGCAAACGAGAAAATTTGCTTTTCCCAAATGACATTTCCACATCAATTAATCCGTGTCTTTTTATTAGAGCAAATTTTTCGTGCTTTCAAAATTGCAAAACATGAAACTTATCATTGGTGAAGGAGGAAATTATGGGGTCATATATTGAATTAAATGATACTTTGCAAATTACAAAAGAGCAAGGCTTTCCAGCAGAATTAAATGTGAAAAAACATTTGGCAAATCCATACCAAACGAAGGATTTTGAAAATCGAATTTTTGAATTTAAGAGTAAACCAAATGTGAGAAACTACCATATGCCACCAGTACGTAATTTTTTAGTAGAAAATGTGGATGGAAAGTGGATTTATTGGGGATTGATTCATATGTTAGAAGTACAGCATGATTATGTGAATAAAACAACTTCTGGCAAATTTAAAATCATTCATATTAATACACCAGAAGAAATGAAAATGGCGCATCAATTGATTGACCGCAATGAAGACACTTGTTTTAAGATAGATGAATAAAACTAAAAAAGTCCGAAAGACTATTGACAGGAAATAAAAAAAGATTATACTATTCTTATAAATAAGAATGAAGTTTTATTTATAAAAGCAAAATTGAATTAAGAAAAACAGCTGTAACCACTCCACTGGTTACAGCTGTTTTTTTATTTGTCTAAAAGTTCTAGAATTTTAATGATTAATTTTAGTTTTAATAAATCTAATAATGAATGTATCATGTCTGATGAAGTTTCTTTAAAAAAATTGGAATCATACAACAATATTCCCAATATTGCAATCTTTTGATACAAAAATGTAATAAAATTGTTATGGCTATTTTGAAAATTTTATGGTAATCTAAATATAATAAATATAAGATAAAAGGAAAAAATGAAAACAAAAAATCATGAAATTTTAAAAAATGAATGGAAAAGAACCATTTCTATTTATATAGTGGGAATGTTCTTTCATACAATAGAACTTTATATGTTATATAAAATTCCAACAATAATAGGAAATTTATTAGACTTATTAATGCAAGCCAATAATAGTAAACAGCTTCTCATGCAAGAAGTATATAGCCTATTATTGTATTCTGTGTGCATGATTATTCCTAGAATCATTTTTCGAACACTCTATTTTACAGAAGCTAGAAATTCAGATACAATTTTGCGAAAAAAAGTCATAGAACATTTGCAAAAAGTAAAACCAGAATATTTTGACCAAGAAGAAAAAGGAACGTTTTTGGCTTATTTATCAAAAGAAATTTTATCGATTCGAAAATTCTTAGGGGATAGTAGTTTCTATTTTACAAAATTAGTCATTGCACCAATTTTAGGATTATTAATTATCGGAAATAGCTTGAATAGTTTATTATCCCTGATTTTAATACCGATTTTTCCAGTTGCGATGTTTGTTTTATGGAAGTTATATCAAAAATATGAAAAAGTCATTGAAAATGAAAGAAAAGTTTATGTGGATTTTTCTAATGTGATTGAACAAAATACATCAGGCTTTTCTTTAATCAAATTGTATAATGAACAGGAAAATCAGAAAAAGAAATTTGAAATAATGAATGAAAGAACGTATCAGTCAGATTATAATGTGGGAGATGTTATCAATCAAATTGACCTTGTAACAGAAAGTTTGTATGGTTTATGTTATAGTTTAGGATTTGCGATTGGTTTGATTTTGATAAAAAAAGGTTTACTTACTGTGGGAGAATTAACGGCTTACATATCTTGTATTACGCTTGTGATTGTACAAATTGTCAATTCCATTAAGCCGTTAATGGATGGATTCGCATTTTTTAAGCAAGCTACCAAAAGATTCAATTATTTTTTTCATTTAGAAACCTATTCCAAAGAAGGAGAAGATTTGGAGGAAGTGCATCAATTGGAAATTAAGAATCTTTCCTATGCCTACCAGAAAAATGGGCCTTTTGCACTTCAAAATATTAATATGACAATTCAAGCAGGTGAGAAAATTGGAATTGTCGGAAAAATTGGAAGTGGTAAAACGACACTAATGAATATTATAGCAGGCTTTTATGAAGTGCCAGCAAATCAAGTTTTCATTAATGAGAAAGATATTAATAGCTATTCACGAGAAGCAATTTTTAAAAATATTGGATATGCTACACAAAAAAATATTATTACAGATGATACCATTAAAAACAATATTGACATAACAGAAAAGGCAAGTTTGGAGAAAATTGAAGAAGCTATCAAAAGAGCAGATATTTACCAAGATATTGCAAATATGCAAGATGGTTTGGAAACCAAAATTGGAGAAAATGGAATGAAAGTATCCGGTGGGCAAAAACAGAGAATCCAAATTGCCAGAAATTTACTAAATATTAGAAAAGTAAACATTTTTGATGATACGTTATCTGCCCTAGACGTACAAACAGAAAGAAAAGTTTTTGCAGAAATAGAAAGACAAGTAGGAGATAATATTTTAATTGTGATTTCCAATAAAATTAGCATGATGGAAAAAATGGATAAAGTGTATTTGTTAATGGATGGCAAAATCACAGATTATGGAACCCACCAAGAATTATTGCAAAAAAATGAATTTTATAAAGAATTAAATGCCTATGAGAAAGTAGGTGATTTGCAATGAAAGAAATTTGGAAAAAATATCGAAAATCGATACTTGTTGTTTGTGGATTGCTTCTTTTGTGTAATTTATTATCCACTTGGCATCCATACATATTAAAACAAGTTCTAGATGTTGATTTTTCGAGTCAAGAAATTGAAACGATTTTACTAAAATTTATTCTGGTATATACATCGATTCATATCGTATTAATTTTTTTAAAAAATACGAGGGAAATTGTAACCAATAAAGTAGTTTGCAGTATCATTAAAGAGATTCGAAAAAAGGTTTTTGAACAAGTTTTACAATTTAAAATGGTAACCTTTCAAAAATATAATTCTTCTGAAATTTACACTCGATTAACAGATGATGTGGATAAATTATTTGATTTATTTTTTGGTTTTATTTATGCTTTTATGAATAATGGCTTACATCTTATTTTTATGGTCATTATGATGTTTATAGCTAATCGAAATCTTGCATTTATTGGATTTACTACAGTTTTTTTCGTGTCAGTGGTTTCCATCAAATTTGCCAAAGTATTAGGAAAAATCGATAATAGAACATTGCAAATAAGAGATCAGGAAAACCGAGAATATTCTGAAATTTACAACAAAAATAAGTTAACTTATCTTTTTAAATTGCAAAAGCAAAATGTGAAGAAAGTAAATGATTTATTAAATCGAGAATTAAAAAATCGAAAAAAATATATTTTTGTACATCATTTTCCATTTTGGTTTATTAATGTGATTCAAGCAGTTGGCATTTATGCGATTTTGTATTATGTCTTAAAGATTGACACTTCTATTTCGTTAGGAAGTATTTATTTGGTTCTATTTTATACGAAAGAATGTAAAAGTCCATTAGAAGAAATATTCAACCGATTAGAAGAATTGCAAACTTGTTTCAATTCCTATCAAAGAATTAAAATTTTATTAAACGAAAAGAAGTGCGAAGACATGGAACAAGGCGAATTTGTCAAAAACTTAACAGGTGATATTGAATTTCAACATGTATCCATGAAATATGAAAAAGAAATGGTACTAAAAAATATTTCCTTTATTATCAAACAAGGAACCAAAGTGACTATTGCAGGAAGAACTGGAGCAGGAAAAACAACGCTCACCAATGTACTCATGAAATTATACGATATTCAAAGCGGAAAAATTTTAATTGGTGATTATGATATATCTCAAATTTCTATTCAATCTTTACGCGATAACATTTCTTACATTTCACAAAATCCTTATATTTTTGCCGATACACTTCGTAACAATGTTATATTGGGAAACACAGAAATAACGGATGAACAAATTATGGATTTAGTAAAAGAAATTGGGGTAGAAGCAATATTTGAAAAGTTGCCAGAGGGGTTAGATACGCTCATCAATGTTTCTCAATTATCCTATGGAGAATTACAAGTCATTGCATTTATTAGAGCGATTTTGCATAAAGCCAATCTTTATATTTTTGATGAACCAACCTCCAATCTAGACTTAGCAACAGAACAAATGCTTCAAACAATGATAGATAAAATATCAAAAGAAAGTACAGTTATTATTATAGCGCATCGAAAATCAACGATTGAGAGTTCTGATAAAATTATTTATTTGAAAGATGGAGAAGTAGATAAAATTGTAAATAAGGTGCCAGTATAAATATAGAAAAAAGTATTGACAGGAAATTAAAAAAAAGATTATACTATAATCATAAATAAGAAAAAGTTTTATTTATAAAAAGCAAAACTGAACTAAGAAAAACAGCTGTAACCACTGGTATTGGTTACAGCTGTTTTTTATTTGTCTAAAAGTTCTAGAAGTTGAAACCAAATTGTAACCAAAATGCAAAACAATTGTAATAGTGATTGATAAAAAACTATGATATAATAAAATTTAAAGAAATAAAAGTGAGGGAAAACATGAAACGTCTTTTAAGAGTCAGTTTAGATATATTTGTAACATCAGTCGTTCCAATTGCGCAATGTTTTTTAATTGGAATGTTACTCGACTCGAATTTAATTAATATATTTACTTTAACTTATCCACTCCAATTTGTAGTTGTTTTATTAAAGTCGATGTTCGGAACGGGGGCTAACATTTTAGCTTGTAAAGAAAATAATAAAAATGCAATTGATTGTGGTATTCTTCTTGGTGTTGTGGTTGGTGCTGCAATTTTTGGAACTATTGTTTATCATATTGAAGATTATATTCAGTTTATGAATATGGATATTGCAACTTATCGAATATTTGGTATATATTCTGTAATTCAAATTTATTTACAATTTGTTTTACAATTAGTTTTAACCAAACTATATTATAAAGAAGAAAACAAAAAAGCAAATGCCATATCCCTTAAATTTAATGGACTAAATTTTATGTGTATCATTGGGTTAGCGATTTTAACCAAAAGTCAAATGGCAACCGTCACTTTTTCGCTAATTATATTATTTATCTATGTGGCATTATTGCTTATGGTTAGCATTGATAAATTCGAATTTGAATTTCATTTATTAAAATCCATAAAATATGACTCCGTAGATTTTTTCCATGGAGTAACTATGACTTTGATTTATTTAGTTGGTTTCAAAAATGTATTTTCTTTTGGCGAAAACTATGTTTTAGCTATGACATTTGCAACACTAGTAACTGACATGCAATGGGACATTATGCATGCTATTGTAACAATTGCCAAAGTCGATATTCCAAAGAAAAATTTTGATTACAAAAAGCATATGAAAAATGCCTATCGATTAGAAGCCATAGTAATTAGTTCTATTTTCATTATGGTGATGGTATTATATGGAAATTATCAACCAGACTTAAAATTATCGACAATTTTTATAGGGGCTGAAGTGTTAATGATTTTGTTCTATCCAATTTACATTACAAGAACGTGTTATTTACAACTAGAATATTCAGCAACCAAAACAACGCTAAACAAAGAAATTGCCAATGTAATTAGAATGTTGCTTTCAGCCACTTTAGTAACGCCATATTGTACTGTAATCGGGCAACTGACTTCTATGATGTATCAGCTAATCTACACCAAAATCATGTGGTTTGCCAAAGACCATAAATTGGAAAAATTACAAAATTCAAAATTAGAATGTCATTAAAACAAAGGAGAAAATAAAAAAATGAACACAAAAGTAGAACAATATAATCATAAATACATTAATCGTTTTTGTACAAAATATATTTGGTTTTCCTCTTTAACAGGAGACTTGGTATTCTGGGCGATTGTAGATACCCTATTTGTGACAATAGTAAAAGGACTATCCGCAACCCAAATTACACTATTAACAACCATTCCAGCAGCGATTGGGATTATCATTCAGCCCTATCTTTTAAAAATGATTCATAAAATGGGAAACACAACTTCAGTGAGATTAGGTGCGTTTTCATTATTAATTTCAGCTATTTTATTAACTTTTGGAAATACATTTAGCCTATTGGTTTTGGGAAGATTATTTCATGAAATAGCATTTGTTGTCAAAAATATGGAAGGAATTATGCTCAAAAATAATTTAATTTATGCCAAAAGAGAAGATGAATATGTTCATGTGCGAAATCAATCGAATGTTGCCTATGCAGTCATCACAGCAGTCATTGCTCTTGGTACAGGCTATCTATTTAATGTCAATCATTATTTGCCAATGCTATTAAATATTTTGCTTTGCCTATTTTGTTTCTTACTATCTTTAACCATGAAAGACATCACTAAAAACGATAAGATTCCTGAAGTAAAAGTACAGCAAGCAACTGGAAAAATATCAATGATTGTTTATATTGCGATTTTGTCGTATGCATTTTTCTATACAGCAGTCAATATTGGGCAAAGCAATAGTAAATTATTTATCCAATATCAATTAGGTGATTACTTTGAAGAAGCCGTAACAGCCAGCTATTTTAGTTTTATTATTTTAATATCACGAATCGCTAGAATTATTTCGAATGTATTATTTGATAAATTATATCGAACCTTGAAAGATAAAATCAATATTGCTTTAACAGCAAGTCTAATTTTAGCATTTTTGTTAATTATAATTGGATACTTTATAAAACAAGATATCTTTTTAAAAATCGGCATTATGTCAGCTGGATTTTTCATTATTTTAGCCATAAGAGACCCTTTCAAAATTTATATTCAAGACTTAATCCTAAAAATAACAGAACCAAAAGAACAACAAGCCATTTTTTCACACTTAGAATTAGCCAAAAAAATCGGACAAACTGTAGTTGGATTTGTGGTATCTGCAGTTTTATTAAAGTTTAGCCTGATCTGGATTATCGTTGGAATAACGATAATTTCACTCATGACCTTAAAAACAACCCTTCGTTTATTTGAATTGGTTAAAAGGATGCAAAATTCTTCAAGCAAACCAAGAAAATATAACAGAAAGTTGACAAAATTACATCAATATGATACAATAAAAACAAGGATAATGTAGAATTTAACAACGCCAATCAGGTGCAAGGAGGTGACAGCATGAGAGAATTTTTCAAGATATTATGGGAGGGAATCAAAAAAATTTTTCTGCTCCCGCATGATGAAGAAAATTTGTTTGATTAAGCCAGCTTGCCTGGCTTTTTCTTTTTTTGAAAAAATTTCAAAAAACACTTGCAATTGGAAGAATTCTAGTGTATAATATTAATACAATTAAATTTTAAACAAGAGGAGTGGGAAAAAATCCCACTCTTTACTTATGAAAGAGAAAAAGGAGGAATCTGTGTGGCAAATTCCAATATCGAATCCAAAGTAGAACAGCTTTTGTTACCAATTATCCAAGATTTGCAATATGAATTATATGATGTACAATACATCAAAGAAGGAAAAGATTACTATTTACGTATTACAATTGATCAACCAAACGGAATTAGTTTAGAAGATTGTGAAACCGTAAATCGAGTCATTGATGATGTGTTAGAAGAAGCAGACATCATCAAAACAAGCTATTTTCTCGAAGTATCATCACCAGGAATTGAACGAATTTTGCGAAAACCTTGGCATTTTGAAAAACAAATTGGGAATAAAATTGTTGTCAAATTGTTTAAAGCAATTGACAAGCAAAAAGAATTAGAAGGAATTTTGGTCACCTACCAAAAAGATGAATTATCACTTCAAATAGAGGAAAAATTAATCAAGATAGAGAATAAAAATATCGCAGTAGCCAAACTTGCTGGAGATTTTTAGAAGGGAAGGAATGGAAAATGAAAAATATTGATGTAAAAGAATTTATAAAAGCCATGGAGGAATTAGAAAAAGAAAGAGGAATAAGCAAAGATTATTTGATTGAATCCTTAGAAGCAGCTTTAGTAACCGCCTATAAAAGAGAATTTGACACAGTTGATAACGTAAAAATCACCATTGACGATAAAACAGGAGAACTTCATATTTATTCTGTAAGAGATGTCGTAGAAGTACTAGAAGATCCATTACTTGAAATTGACTTAGAATCAGCTAGAAAAATTGATTCAAGTTACAATGTAGGTGATGTTGTAAATTTAGAAATTCCACCAAAAGATTTTGGTAGAATTGCTGCGCAAACCGCTAAACAAGTTGTGGTACAGAAAATAAGAGAAGTAGAAAGGAATATGGTTTTTACAGAATTTAATGACAAAAAAGGCGAAATCGTTTCTGGCTTGATTCAAAAAGCAGATGGTGGCGTAGTTGTTATGGATTTGGGAAAACTCGAAGGTGTTATGCCACTCAAAGAACAAATCAGTACAGAACATTATAAAGTCAACGACAAAATCAGAGGTTATGTAGTAGATGTTGAAAGAGGGGCCAAAGGAAATCCTCAAGTTATTGTTTCAAGAAGCCATCCAGATTTTGTTCGTAAGTTGTTTGAATTTGAAATTCCAGAAATTTATGAAGGACTAATCGAAATTAAAAGTGTATCAAGAGATGCAGGTTCGAGAAGTAAAGTAGCCGTATATTCCAAAAATGAAGATATTGACCCAGTTGGTTCTTGCGTAGGACAAAAGGGAATTCGTATTCAAAATATCATTAATGAATTAAATGGTGAAAAAATTGATGTAATTGAATGGAACGAAGATCCAGCGATTTACATCGCAGCAGCTTTACTTCCAGCACAAGTTATGGCAGTAGACGTAAGAGAAGAAGAAAAATTTGCACAAGTGGTTGTGCCAGATGATCAATTATCTCTTGCCATCGGAAAATCAGGGCAAAATGCTCGATTAGCAGCAAGACTTACTAATTGGAAAATTGATATTAAATCAGAAACACAAATGCGAGAAATTTTGTTAAAACAAGCCGAAGAAAATGAAGAAGAGGCTGGTGAGGAAAATGCAGAAGAATAAAAAAAAGCCAACTAGAAGGTGTATGGGATGTAATGAAGCAAAAGAAAAACAAGAACTTTTACGCATTGTTAAATCAAAAGAGGGAATCATAGAAGTAGATTTAACAGGAAAAAAAAATGGTAGAGGTGCATATATATGTAAAACGGAAGAATGTCTTGATAGAGTCATCAAGTCGAAACGTTTACAAAAAGCGTTAGAACATGAGATAAGTCAAGAGATATATGAGAATTTGAGGGGTGTAATTATTGGTAAATAAGGTGTATGGCTTATTGGGACTTTGTGCCAGAAGTCGGAAAAATTGTTTCTGGTTATGATGCTGTTTGCGAAGATTTGCAAAGAAATCGAATCAAGTTATTGGTAATAGCAGAAGATGCATCACCAAAAACGTTAAACAATATACAGTTTTTGGCAAAGAGAAAAAAAGTGCCAATCCTAGTACTCGGGAAGATTGAAGAAAACAGTAAAGCAATCGGAAAAGAAAACCGAGCAGTGATTGGAATCAAAGATAAAAATATATCAAATGGTATAAAGAAAATTTGTGGGGGTGAAGCTTTTGGGGAAAATTAAAATTTACGAATTGGCAAAAGAAATGAATATGGAAAGTAAAAAGCTGATGGATTTTGCGCTAAAGATGGGGATTGACGCAAAAAGTCATTTAAGTAGTATTTCAGAGGAGGAGGCTCAAATGCTAAAAAATAAGCTAAAAAATGATGCTTCAAAAAAACAAGACAAACAAGTAGCAGACAACAAAAAAGAAAAAATAAAAAAGAATACAGAAACACCAGTTATCATTCGAAGAGAAGTAATCATTAATGAGCAAGAGACGCAAAACAGAGAATTTGATAAAAAGAAAAAAGAGGAGCAATCCAGAAAAAATGATGTTGGATTTGTTGGGCAAAATAGAAACAAGGATTATAACATCGTTTATCGAAATAAGCCAACCAAACCACTTACCATGAATGAGTTATTTGGAATCGGAAAAAAGGAAGAAAAACCAAAAACGGTTGAAAAGAAAGAACCAGAAGAAAAGCCTGTTGAAGAACTAAAAGAAGAGAAAAAACCAGAAGAAGTGAAACCAGAAGTAAAAGTTGTTGAAAAAAGAAGTACAGACTATAGAACCAACACCAATAACAATTATCATAATCGAAATAACTATAACAATAATTCTTCAAACCCAAGAAGAAACAACAATCCTAACTACAATAATCGAAATAATTATAACAACAACAATAATAACAATCATTACAATAACCGAAACAATTTCAATAAAAATAATAATAACAGAAATTATAATAGCAATTATAATTCTGGAAACAATAATCCAAGAAGAGATAATCGAAACAATTCCAACAATGATTTTTCAAGAAGACAAGAAATGAATGACAGAAAAATTGATAAAAAAATCAAAAATATCATGGAAATGGATATTCCAGAAAAAGACAATGTAAGAGATTACAACAACAATAACAACAAAAACAGAGACAGAATGAAACAAAATCAAAAAATGAATGACCAAAGACAACCAAAGAAAAATCGTAAAAATGATGAACACAATTTCAATTCTGGCAAACTAAATAATTTAAAGAAACAAAATCAACTTTCCAATATGTTCAATGAAGGCGAAATGTTAGATTACTATGATTTAAGTACAGAAAGAGGAAGACGTGGCAAAAAAAGAACCAAAAATCAAGAAAATCGTACCAAACAAAAAATCTTCAAATTAACGGAAATTACGATTCCAGAAAATATTACGGTAAAAGATTTAGCGGCTGAAATGAAAATTACCAGTAGCGAAGTTATCAAAAAATTGTTCAATTTAGGCGTTATGGCAACAATTAATAATGAAGTCGATTTTGACACAGCTTATTTGATTGCACAAGAATTTGGAATTAATGCTATCAAGAAAAATATTGTAACCGATGAAGATATTTTAATTGATGAAACCGAAGACAAAGAAGAAGAATTAAAACCACGTCCACCAGTCATTGTTGTTATGGGACACGTAGACCATGGAAAAACTTCTCTTTTAGATGCCATTCGAAAAACAAATGTCATCGAAGGAGAATCAGGAGGAATTACACAACATATTGGTGCTTATCAAGTAGAAATCAACAGCAGACAAATTACTTTTTTGGATACACCAGGACACGAAGCTTTTACCTCGATGCGTGCGAGAGGCGCCATGATTACCGATATTGCGATTTTAGTTGTCGCTGCCAATGATGGTGTTATGCCACAAACCATTGAAGCCATCAATCATGCCAAAGCAGCTGAAATTCCAATCATTGTAGCAGTAAATAAAATTGATTTACCAGATGCCAATCCAGAGAAAGTAAAACAAGAATTAATGCAATACGAATTAGTTCCAGAAGAATGGGGTGGAGATACCATTTTTGTTCCGATTTCTGCAAAACAAGGAATGGGAATTGACAATTTATTAGAAATGGTATTACTAGAAGCGGATGTATTAGAATTAAAAGCAAATCCAACCAAACAAGCCAAAGGAACAATTATTGAAGCCAAATTGGATAAAGCAAGAGGTCCAGTAGCTACAATGTTAGTCCAAAGAGGTCAATTAGATGTAGGAGATACCATTATTGTTGGCTCTACCATTGGTAGAATTCGTACCATGAAAAATGCA
Organism: uncultured Clostridia bacterium; assembly: GCA_948976265.1. Lineage (GTDB taxonomy): Bacteria > Bacillota > Clostridia > TANB77 > CAG-508 > Scatovivens. The sequence goes on along the minus strand of CARFUA010000006.1, from coordinate 14,953 downwards.
AAAGGTAAGAGCTTGAAATTTGCTGGACCATCAACACCAGTTGAAATTACAGGTTTACATTCTGTTCCAGAAACAGGAGACACCTTCTACGAAGTAAAAGATGAAAAAACAGCAAAACATTTAATCGAAAAAAGAAAATACGAAGAACGTCAAAAGACCATTGCCAAATCTACAGCTGTTACATTGGATGATTTATTCAGCAAAATTGCAAGTGAAAACTTAAAACAATTAAACTTAATCGTAAAAGCTGACGTACAAGGTTCTGTAGAAGCATTAAAGCAATCACTTGAAAAATTGTCGAACGAAGAAGTACAAGTAAAAGTAATTCACTCCAATGTTGGTGCTGTTACCGAAACAGACGTAACATTAGCGCAAGTTTCCAATGCCATTATTATTGCCTTCAATGTGCGCCCAGAAGTCATTGCCAAAACCATTGCCGACAAAGAAGAAGTTGAAATCAAAACATATTCTGTTATCTATGATGCAATCAATGATGTGGAAGCTGCTATGAAAGGCTTATTAGACCCAGTTTACAAAGAAGTTGTGATTGGAAATGCTGAAATCAGACAAATCTTTAAAGTATCTAATGTAGGAACCATTGCAGGATGTTATGTATTAAATGGAAAAGTTAGTAGAAATGCGGGTATCAGAGTTATCAGAGACAATATTGTTATTCATGATGGAAAACTTATTTCCTTAAAACGTTTCAAAGATGATGCCAAAGAAGTCGACAAAGGCTATGAATGTGGACTACAAATCGAAAATTACAACGACATTCAAGAAGGCGACAACTTAGAAGTTTACGTTATGGAAGAAGTCAAACGCTAACACAAAATCATGAAATTTATGTGAAAGAAAGGTGAAAATTCAGTAAATTTTATAAATACCAAAAATGTTTACTACAAAAAGGCTACAAAGCAATCTAAAAAAGAAAGGAAAAAACAATGTCAAACACCCGAATGCAAAAAGTCAATGAAGAACTAAAAAGAGAAATCAGCAACATTATTTCTCTTAAATTAAGTAATTCCGCTCTAAAAAAAGGACTGATTTCTGTCACCAAAGTAGACACTTCACCAGACTTAAAATATGCCAGAGTCTATGTTAGTATGATTAACATTGGTAACAAAAAAGAAGCTTTAAAGGCACTCAAAAAATCAAGTGGATTTGTTCGTACAGAAATTGCCCAAAAAGTAAATTTGAAATATACACCAGAACTTATTTTCGAATTTGATGAAACAATCGAATATGGAGACCGAATTGATAATATATTAAAAGAGATTACAAAAGAAATAAAAAAGAAAGAAGAATAGGAGAAAACTATGACGTTAGATGATATTTTAGAAGAAATGAAAAAAGCACAAAATATCTGTATTTTGGCACACGAAAATCCGGATGGAGACGCCATTGGAAGTAGTTTAGGACTATATGATATTCTAAGCAAAATGGGAAAAAACGTAGAAGTTTTAATGAAAAATGTACCAGAAACCTACACTTTTTTACCAGGAGTACACAATATAAAAGAAGAGCCAACCATTGAAAAATTTGATTTAGCCATTGTTGTGGATTGCCCAGATTTAAAAAGGGTCAATAGTGGCTTAATCCAATATTTTGAAACAGCCAAAGTGAAAGTTGAATTTGATCATCACATGAACAACAGTATGTTTGCCGATTATAATATTGTCAATCATGTGTCACCAGCTTGCTGTCAAATTTTGGTGACTAGTTTTGATTATTTGGAAGTTGAATTATCCAAAGAAGCTATGACCTGTTTTTTAACAGGGATTATTACAGATACTGGTGGATTTAAAAATTCAGGAATTGGAGAGGAAACCTTTGAAATCGCAGGAAGAGCGCTAAATCAAGGAATTAATTTGCCAAGTATTTATAAAGCAAGTTTACTAACGATTACCAAAAGTCGATTTGAAGCCCAAAAATTAGCTATGGATCGAATGGAATTTTTAGCAGAAGGACGAATTAGTTTTACATATATCACGAAAGAAGATATTAAAAACTTAAATTTAAAAGACGGTGACCATGAAGGAATTGTGGAAATTGGAAGAAATATTCAAAATGTAGAAGTATCTATTTTTTTACGTGAAGAAGAAAAAGGATATAAAATTTCATTGCGTTCCAATGAATCTGTTAATGTAGCAGAAGTTTGTATGTTATTTGGTGGCGGTGGTCATATTAGAGCGGCTGGTGCCAACACGACAATGCCTTTAGAAGAAGCAAAACATGCGTTAGTAAGAGCAATTGAAAAGAGGTTAAAATAAAGGAGTAATAAATAAAGATGTTAGAAAAGATAAAAAAACATGCATTTTGGATTGGAATTGCATGTGTTTCTATAATAAGAGTCCTGCTTGTATTAAATTTACCCATATTTGCAATTGCACCAGCAGCAGTAGACGATCGATTAATGGTAAATATGGCATATTCGCTTTTAAAAGGCGAATGGTTAGGAAATTACAACCAATTTACGCTAAGCAAAGGAATGATGTTTCCCTTGTTTTTAGCAATGACACATCGTATTGGAATATCCTATATAACAAGCACATCCCTATTGTATGTTTTTTCGTCAATTTTAATGATAATTTGTTTAAAACATATTATCCGAAATAAAAAAATATTATTTTGTATTTTTGTGGCATTAGTTTTTAATCCAGCGATGTTTTCCGTTCAAGTGATAATGCGCGTGTACCGAAATGCTTTGACACCAGCACAAGTGTTATTGATATTGTCTTGCTGTATGCAAATTTATTTTCAAATCAAGCACAATTCAAAAGCATTAGCTTGGAGTATAGCAGGACGGAATCAGTTTAGCATTTTTCTATCATACTAGAGAAGATTCCATTTGGATAATGCCATTTATTCTTTTCTTTATGTTCATATCTTTGACGCAAATTTTACGCCAAAAAGAAATTAGAACCAATAAACGAAAGCTTATTCAAAAAATAGGAATTATAGCATTACCCGTTATTATATTGACAATAGTGAATCATACAATTTCTTTCATGAATCATAAAAACTATGGAATGTATACCACAAATGAAATAAATGATAGTGCTTTTACAGAGACGATGAAGGCAATTTATTCAGTAAAAGATGAAGAAGAGATTGAATATGTTTCAGTATCTAGGGCTAAACTGGAAAAAATATATGCGGTTTCTCCAACCATGAATGAATTAAAAGAGAATTTGAATCAAGGAATTGATTTATATAAAACGGCTGACCGAAAACCAGAAGATAATGAAGTCGAAGACGGCTGGTTTTTCTGGTGTTTGCGCTATGCTACAGAGTCCGCAGGATATTATGATACGCCACAACATGCCAATGAAATTTACCAGAAAATCGCTGATGAAATCAATATAGCTTTGGAAGATGGTCGATTGGAAAAACAAACTGGTATCATGCCATCTGCTTTGATGTCCCCTTGGAAAAAAGGATATTTTTCAAAACTTCTTTTGACTTTTGGAAAGGCGATGCATCATGTTTTTTCTTTTCAAGATATTTCGGTAGAAGCTGTAGAAAGTGTGACAGATGGAGCAGAGGGAATTGCGTTGTTTGAGGCAATTACAAACAATAATGCGATTCATCCAGAAGACAACAATGCTACAATCAGCAAAGAAAATGCCAATGCCTATACCAAAAGAATACAAACGATTGTTAAAGTCTATCAACGATTAGGAATTTTTCTTCTAATTTTAGGAATTGTAGCAGTCATTGCTATTTTGGTATGGACAATCCAAGAAATCTTGAAAAAGAAATATGAAATGTTACAAGCACTTTTGCTATTATGTGGCATAGGAGGAAGCTTAATGGTTTTATTAACGGGAGTGTCCTATACAGAAATAACTGCTTTTGCTTCGATTCATGTACTTTATTTGGTAGGAGCGTATCCATTGGCGATTTTGTTATGGGCGATAGCAATAGGTGTATGTACAGAAAAAATCATGCATAAAATAAAGGAATAAAAAAAGAGAAATGGAGTTAAAAATGGAAAAAAATGAATTAGAATTAACGATTCTTATGCCATGTCTAAATGAAGCAGAAACATTGGAAATATGTATCCAAAAAGCGTTGAAATCGTTGGAAGAAAATCATATAAAAGGAGAAGTGCTTATTGCGGATAATGGAAGCACAGATGGGTCTCAAGAGATTGCAGAAAAGAATGGAGCAAGAGTAATTCATGTTTCCAGAAAAGGATATGGTAGTGCGTTAATTGAAGGAACGAAACAAGCTTATGGAAAATATTGTATCATGGGAGACGCTGATGATTCTTATGATTTTTCCAATATTATGCCATATATTGAGAAATTAAGAGAAGGTTATGAATTTGTTATTGGCAATCGATTTAAACGGAGGAATCGAAAAAGGTGCCATGCCATGGTCCCACAAATATATTGGAACACCAGTGATTTCTTTTATTGGAAGATTATTTTATCATTCTAAAATAGGAGATTTTAATTGTGGCATGAGAGGATATGATAGACAAGCTATTTTGAATCTAGATTTAAAATGTACAGGAATGGAATATGCTAGCGAAATGATAGTCCAAGCTAATTTGAACGGCTTAAAAATAGCAGAAATTCCTACCACCTTAAAAAAAGACGGAAGAACAAGACCGCCACACTTGAAAAGTTTTTCAGATGGTTGGAGACATTTAAAATTTCTATTATTGTACAGTCCTAAATGGTTATTTCTAATTCCTGGACTGATTTTAATGATTATTGGATTAATCGGAAGTGTTGCATTTTGGTTTGGGGATTTACATATAGCAAGTGCTGTGCTTGGTGTTCACTCGCGATTATATTTAGGTGGTATGTTTGTAGTGGGACTTCAGATGGTAATTTTTGCTTTATTTGCAAAAGTATATGCTGTCAATAGTGGAATGCATCCCAAAGAGGATAAAATTACAAAATTTTTAAAAAAAGTTACCTTGGAAAAAGGCTTGATAACAGGTATTTTTCTTGCTATGATTGGAATTGGACTTTCGATTTATTCAGTCCTATTATGGAAAAATGCAGCTTGGGGTGATTTGAACCCAGTTGACGTAATGCCAATTACCATTCCAGCAATTTACCTAATTATTATTGGGGTACAAATGGCATTTGCTAGCTTTTTCCTTGGTGTTTTAAATATAGAATATAAAAAAAATAATAATTAAAAAGTTAGGTAAAAAAATGAATTCGGGAATCGTAATCATCCATAAAGAAAAAGGAGATACTTCGCAAAATGTAGTATCAAAATTAAAAAGGAAATTGGGCATCCAAAAAGCAGGTCATATTGGAACATTGGATCCATTGGCGACAGGTGTTTTACCAATTTTAGTAGGAGATGCCACCAAACTATCTAAATATTTAATGGAACATGATAAAACCTATATTGCCACCATTCAATTGGGACAAAAAACAGATACTGGTGATGAAGAAGGAAAGCTAATAGAAGAAGCGGAAGTTAACTGTTTAGATGAGGAAATGGTTAGAAAGTGTCTTTTGGAAATGCAAGGAAAACAAACTCAAATTCCACCACTTTATTCTGCCATTAAAGTACAAGGCAAAAAATTATATGAATACGCACGTGCTGGCGAAAAAATTGAAATTCCACCAAGAAATATTGAAATATATGCGATCCAATTGTTACAAATCAGAAAACCAGAAAAACAAGTCACTTTTGAAGTTTCTTGCTCCAAGGGAACCTATATTAGAGTTTTATGTGAAGATATAGCCAAAAGATTGGGAACCATTGGCTACATGAAATATTTACAAAGAACAGCAGTAGAGGAATTCTCTATACAGCAAGCAGTCAAGCTAGAAAACGTAAGCGGAGAAAATATTATTTCAGCAGAGACAATTTGCCAAAAATATTCCCTTATTGAGTTAGATGATAGAAAACTGGAATTGTTTTTAAATGGTGTCAAATTGACTACGAAAGGAAAGGATGGCGTATATCGAGTCTATCATCAAGAAAAATTTATAGGAATTGGTGTTGTCCAAAATGCTTTACTTAAAAGAGATGTAATCATAAGGAATTTTTCGTAAAAAACTATTGCGAAAAAAATAGTTTTACAATATAATAAAAAGAAGAATACAAAAAGAAGAGAAAAATGAATGGTAAATAAGAAAAATTTTATTTTAATTTATTTAATTTTAGTAGCAGTTGTCCTAGGAATCTTGGTAAGCAGTGTGATTACTTTTTATGTGTGCCATAAAAATAGTGATAAAATTCAGTCTGGCGTATCAATTAAGGGAATGAATGTGTCTGGACTTACCAAAGAAGAGGCAAAAGCGTTAGTAAGCGAAAAATTAAAGTCAGAATTAAATGATCATATTATTTTAAAATATCATAATTACGAATATTATGTAGAAGTCGAGCAATTTGAAGCAGAATTTGATGTAGAAGCCTCTGTTGAATTAGCATATCAGATTGGCAGAAGTGGAAAGATTGGACAAGACATCAAAGATTATATATCTGTTTTGATGTCTAAAATTGATATTGACCCAATTCTAAAATACAACCAAGAGGCATTAAAAGACTATCTAGAAACCATTCAAGCGCAATTGCCAGACCAATTAGAACAAAGCAGTTATTATGTTGATGATAACCAACTGGTTATTACGAATGGGAAAAACGGAGCTAAAATTTACATGACTGAATTAGAACAAATCATTATTGAAGAAGTACAGGATATGGCTTATAAAAATAGATGTATTGATATTCCAACTTTTACAGAATGTCCAGACAAAATCAATGTTTCAGCCATTCACCAAGACATTTATCGAAAAGCCCAAAATGCCTATTACACAACAGAGCCACGCATGGTATATGCAGAAGTAACTGGTGTAGATTTTGATGTCTCAACTGTAGAAAATACCATTCAGGAAAATGCAGAAGTGGAGGAATATCGCGTTCCGCTAACTTATACAAAGCCAGAAATAACCGTCAATGATTTAGGAATGGACCCATTTCCAGATTTGCTTTCTAGCTTTTCTACCAAATATATCAATAATCCAGACAGAACAACAAATTTGCGTTTAGCCTCAAACAAAATTAATGGCAAAGTCATCATGCCAGGAGAAGAATTTTCGTTTAATAAAGTAGTAGGAAAACGTACAGCAGCAGCTGGCTACAAAAATGCAGCCATTTTCTCAGATGGGCAAGTAACCGATGGTTTAGGTGGAGGAATTTGCCAAGTAACAACAACGCTTTATGATGCAGTAGTTTTTGCCAATTTAAAAATTACAGCAAGACGCAATCATATGTTTGTTCCATCTTATGCAACAGGTGGAAGAGATGCGACGGTTGTATATGGTTCCACAGACTTTAAATTTAAAAATTCCAGAAGTTATCCAATAAAAATTGTATCTTCTGTAGATAAAGGCATTGCAACAGTAAGTATTTATGGTTATAAAAATGAAAATGATCCAGAATACGAAATCTCAATTGAAACCAATTTAGTAAAAACAACATCAACCTCATTAGTATACGATGCTTATAAAGTTTACAAACAAAATGGAGCAGTAGTAAAGCGTGAGAAAATGTCACGTGATACTTACAAAAAATATTAAAAAACGGTAAAATGCCTAAAATTGTATTTTTAGGCATTTTTCTAAGGAAATAGCTAAATATAAAAGATACATAAAAAGATTGACAAAAATAAAAATTATGATTACAATAAAATTGGAGGAACGAAAGATGAAATATAGAAATTCTATAAAAAAAATTATAGAAAACGCGAAAAGCCTTGATACTGTACACACACACACACACACACACACACACATGTAGTTTTAAAAGATTAAAAAATGACGCAATTTTTGTGTTCAAAATTAAAAAAACAACAAACAATTTACCGATAAAGGTTCGGCTGTGACCCTCCTCTATGAATGAATTGTTTATTTTTTATACAAGAAAAGAAAGGAAAGAAAAAAATGAAACTATCGGAAAAAAGAAATCTTTTAATTTTAATCGTAATTGGAATTATCATTATAGTAATATTAGCAAGTGTAAACGGCAAGAAATCGAAGGAAAATCCAGAAAACAACACAGCCAATATTGACGCAAACAAAACCGTAACAGAACTACAAAGTGGAACCAAACTAAACATAAGCGAAAAATTAGCAGAGAAAAAATATTTTGCAAATTTTGAAGTATCCAACATACAACTAACCGAAAAAGACGACAAAACTAAATTTTCAGCAGACATAAAAAACACAAGTGAAACCAAAACAGAAATGACAAACTTAGAAGTTACATTTTATGACCAAGAAGGAAACGAATTAACCACAGTAAAAGATGCTTTAATTGCAGAAATTGAGCCAGACGCCAAAACGAAACTAAACTTTTCCACGACCTTAAAGTGCGTAGAAGCCTATAATTTTTCAATAAAAATAGCAGAAGGAGGAGAAGCAAATGAAGCAAAATAAAGGAATTACATTAATCGCACTAATTGTAACAATTATCGTATTATTAATTTTGGCAGGACTGAGCCTGAGTTTAATTGCAGGAAACGAAGGAATTCTGAAAAGAGCGACTAGTGCAGTCAGCGAGAATCAAAAAGGTGCTATGAGAGAAGAGTTGGAGCTAAAAATTGCGGATTTAATATTAGAATATAAAGAAGATGAGGCATTAAGTGAAACGTATCCTACATTTGGTGAATTTGTCAAAAACAAACTAGATGGCTTTCAATTTTCGAATGGTTCAGAAGTAAAATACGATACTACAAATGATAAATTCTCCTTTGAAATTGGTGGGGAAGAAGCGACTTTTGGAATTAGCGAAAATGGAGAAATCACAGATTTGGAATTTCCAGAAGATATTTCAGACTCAAACACGCCAAAAGATACAATTGCACCAGCTGTAAGTATATCGAGTACAACTACAAATTCAATCACATTTTACGCAACAGATGCAGTTGGTATAGTAGGTTATGCGGTAACAGAAACTAGCCAGCAGCCAAGTGATTGGCAAGAAATTAGCGAAACCAAAGAACTGGAAAAGACCGTCACAGGGCTTACCAACAATAAAACTTATTTTGTGTGGACCAAAGATAAAGCAGGTAACATAAGCGAGCCACAAGAGGCAGTTACAATCAATTTTGAGAGTTTTGAACACCAAATTTCATGGTCAGGAGCAACAGCAACAATCACAGTAACCGCACCAAGTTCAGGCGTAAAATATAGAATTGGTTCGACGGGAGATTGGAATGAATATACGGCTCCAATTCCTGTGCAAAGTGGAACTACTGTACAATTTATTGTAACAGATGGAACAAATTCAACTACAGCAACCTCCGTAATACCAAGATTAAAGTCAACTGTAACGTATGACTCAAATGGCGGAACAGGAAGTGTGCCAAGTGCTGAAGAGTATTCGCATGAAGATAATGTAGTGGTAAGTTTTGCAAGCAAGCCAACTAAAACAGGATACACGTTTAATGGATGGAGTAGAAACCAAGGTGCGTCAAATGCGGAATACACGGAAAACGGAACCAAAACGTTTCAAATGCCAGCTGAAAATGTAATCTTATATGCGATTTGGATGCCAAATACAGGAACAGCTTACAAGGTTGTCCACAGAACAATGAATGTGAATGGAAGTGGCTATACCACACAAACAACAGAGAATTTAACAGGAACGACTGGAGCCAGTATTACGCCTGCAGTAAAAACTTATACAGGATTTACATCGCCAGCAAGACAGACGACAACAATTGCAGCGGATGGAAGCACGACAGTGACGTATAATTATACCAGAAATCAATATACGTTTACTCTAGGAAGTGCGACAGGAGTGAGTACAGAGGGAAGTTCACCATCAGGACAGTATTATTATGAGGCAACGATTACATTGAAGGCGACTGTAAAGTCAGGTTATATGTGGAGTAAATGGACTGCGAGTGATTCGAGATTTACGACTACAACAGCGAATACAAACATAACAATGCCTGCTTACAATCTATCGGTAACTCCGCAAGTGAGTTCTGTACGGTGAAAGTAGCTATACAAATTCTAATGGAGTGAGAAACTTTAAAGCGGAGCTTCAGGATGGGGGAATGAAGTTTACATGTACGAATCAAGCTGGAGCTAGTGTGAATTCTTCTTGTGGGTTTATTTTGTCCTGTGGTTCTCAGCCAGGAGATCGAGGGGACATAGGTTATACTTCGGAGAAGGTGATCGGACCAGGTGAGGAGGTATTTACTTATACCTCGGCACAATTGTATAATAAGTTTGCATCATATCTAAAAGATTATCCTTACTTAACAATTGCACCATCTTATGGAGTCGAAGGGAATAGTGGGACGACTGTGGGAATTGGTGCAGATATCAATTATGTGATAGAGGAAGGAAAAATTATTATTTTAGGGTTTAGTAGGTGGTAAGGAATAAGAGATTGTTGGAAGAGTTGATAAAACAATCAAAAAATTCTATAATTAAAAGTTGAAGAAGTTTTAGGGAAGAATCAAGAACGATTTTTCCCTTATTTTAATATTAAAGTAAACCATAGTATTTGTGCTAAAATTCAGAAGAAAAAAGATATATGGAAGCTCAAAGCTAGTAACAAGGATTTATAATCCGATTAGCAAATGAAAAACAAACAAAAACATTGACAATCTCTCCATCATATCTTATAATGCAACCAGAAGTGGAGGTTAGAAAATGCGAATTCGTAGAAGAAAATGGGCAAAACAAGAATTAGAAGAAGCTAAATTTTATAGGGATGAACCAAACCTTTACAAAAATAAATGGCATGAACAATTCCCTAAAAAACAGTCATTACAGATAGAATTAGGCTGTGGTAAAGGGAATTTTATTGCTCAGCTAGCAAGTCAACACACAAATGTGAACTATATTGCAGTTGATATGATAGAAGCTATGCTCGGTTTATCCAAACGAAATATTGAGCAAATGTATAAAGGAAAAAATCCAGCAAATTTATTTCTGATTCGTGCAAATGTAGAAAGGATTTTAGATGTTTTTGGCGAAAAAGATATAGTGGATAGAATTTATATCAATTTTTGCAATCCATGGCCTCGCGGAAAACACAATAAAAGGAGATTGACGCATACCAGGCAATTGGAGAAATATAAAATATTTTTAAAAAAAGGCGGAGAAATTTATTTTAAAACTGACAATGATGAATTATTTGAAGCAACTTTGGAATATCTCAAAGAGGCTGGTTTTGAAGTGATTTCACAAACCAATCATTTACATCAGGAAGCAATTTTTGAGGAAAATATTATTACAGAGCATGAAAAAATGTTTTCTGATGAAGGAATTAAAATAAAGGCTTTAATTGCCAAAAAAATTTAAGATTATTTTAAGTTTATCACGATAAAATAAAAAAAATAGTTTAAGGGGGAAAAAGCTTTGATACAAGTAAAAAACGTTACGAAAAAATATGGTGATTTTTATGCTGTCAGAAACATTAACTTCGAAGTTAAAGAAGGAGAAATTGTAGGATTTTTAGGGCGAAATGGTGCTGGAAAATCGACTACCATGAATATGATAACAGGTTTTATTGAACCAACCAGCGGACAAATTATAGTAGGTGGCTATGATGTTGACAAAAAACCAAAAAAAGTAAAAGCGCAAATTGGTTATATGCCAGAAGGAACACCATTATATTCCGATTTGACCGTCAAAGAATTTGTTACTTATATGGCAGATTTAAAGATGATTCCAAGAAAAGAAAAAAAAGCAGCAGTTGAAAAAGCCATTCAAAGTACAGGATTGGACAAAGTGCAAAATAATTTAACGAAGATTCTTTCAAGAGGCTACAAGCAAAGAGTAAGTTTAGCAGGAGCCATTGTTGGCGACCCTAAAATTTTAATTTTGGATGAACCAACTGTTGGATTAGATCCGAAACAAGTTATTGAAATTAGAGAATTAATCAAATCTTTTCGAGAAAATCATACCGTTATTTTAAGTTCGCATATTCTTTCAGAGATTAGTCAGATTTGTCAAAAAGTTGTCATTATTGATAAAGGCGAAATTGTGGCAGTGGATACACCAGAAAATTTGGAAAAAACTTCCGCAAAGGACCAAATGATTACTGTTATTGTAGAAGAAACCGAAAAGAATCAATTGCCTTCTATAAAAGATTCTATTTCAGAGATAAAAGAGATTTCTTTTGTGGAAGAAAAAGAAGATGGAAGCAAGGAATATAAGGTTATTGTAGAAAACGGAAAAGATATTCGAAAACAAATTTCAACGACTTGTGCCAAATCAAATATGATTATTCTTGAAATGAAAAAACAAGAAGTTTCCTTAGAAGATGCTTTTGTTAGTTTGATTGAAGGAAGAACGGAATATAGTCAGGAAGAAATTAAAAAAATACAATATCAAAAAGAAATTCAGGAATTAAGAGAAGAACAAGAAACTAAAAAAGCAAAAAAAGAAGAGAAAAAGAAGGAAAAACAACTAAAAAAGGCTGAAAAGCAGAAAGAAAATAATACAGAAGAACAAAAACAATTAGAAAATGACCAAAAAACAGACGAAACCGAACTTGACAAAATTGAAAAAGATGTTCTAGAAGAAAACCAAAAGGAAAATGAAACAGAACAACCAGAAAAAAAGCAGGAGCAGTCTGCGCAAGAAATTGATGCAAAAGAGATTTCAAAGGAAGATTCTATTGCAGAAGAGCCAGAAGAGAAAAAATCAACCATAGAAGAAAACAAGAAAAATAAAGGAGGAAATGAATAATGTTTGCTGTGATGAAAAAAGAATTAAAAAGCTATCTGTTATCTTCAACAGGTTATGTTTTTATTGGAATATTTTTATTGTTATTTAGTGTATTTTTCTATATTTCGATTTTTAGTTATCAATCCATGAACTTTGAGTATTTATTTTATAATGGAGCAACCATTTTGACATTTGTGGCGCCAGTTTTGACGATGGGAATGTTTGCAGCAGAGAGAAAATCAGGGACAGAGCAGTTATTATTGACTTCACCAAGAAGTATGACATCAATTGTACTTGGCAAGTTATTAGCAGCTGGAGTTATTCTAATAATAACAGAAGCTTTAACATTGATGTATTTTGCAATTTTAAAGTATTTTGGGGAGCCATCTTTAAAAGTTGCTTTAAGTACTTTATTTGGATTTTTCTTATTAAGTTTGGCCTATCTTTCTTTTGGAATGTTTGCTTCTTCGATAACAGAAAGTCAAATTGTAGCGTATTTTTTGACAGCAGGTACTTTTTTGCTAATGTGGTTTTTGCCTAACATGAATAGTAGTTTGACGCTATTTTCATTGATTAATATGTTTGAAAAATTTCCAGAAGGTTTAATAACAATTTCTGAAGTAGTTACTTTTGTATCATTTACAATTCTTTTTGTATTACTTACGATTGTTATTTTGCAAAGAAGAAAAAGTGTTAAATAAGGGGGAAAATAGGAATGAAGGAAGAAAATACAGATATTAAATTTTCTGAAAAATTTTCATTGAAATTTAGAAAGACAATTATTGTCAGTCGATTGTTCACATGGCTTATGGTATTGGTGTTTGTGGCGGCTTTTGTTGGATTAAATGTGTGGATTCAGTCTTTAGAGTTGCCAGAAATTGATGTAACTGCCAATCAATTATATACCTTGTCCGATAGCTCGAAAAAGGCTTTGGAATCCGTTAATCAAGAAATAAAAATATATATTTTTGGGATTCAAGAAGAAGATTCTGTGGTAGGGTTGATTAAGCAGTATTGTCAAGCAAATGAGAATATAACATACGAAATGTTATCCAGTGAAACGAATCTTGCGAAAGTACAGGAATTTGAATTGGAAGATGGATATTCAATTGTTGTAATCGAATCAGGGGAAAGTAAAAAAATAATTGATGCAGGGGCAGAATTCCACACTTATGATTATACGACTTATGCAGAAGTAGATACAACGGAGCAAACGTTAACAAATTCAATTTTAAGTTTGAGTACAGTCAACAAACCAAAAATATATTTTGTTGAGGGACATGACGAATTTAAAATTGCTACAGATGAAACGACAAAAGCAGAATTAGGCGTATTGTCAACGTATTTGAAAAATGAAGCGTTTGAGATTAGTAGTGTAAATCTTACATCAACAGGAAGGGTTCCAGAAGATTGTAATGTATTGGCAATTTTATCGCCTAAAAGTGACTTTTTGGAAAATGAAGCACAAGTAGTGCTTGATTATATTAATAAGGGTGGCAATTTGTTGATTACACGTGATTTGTTAAATCAGGACACGCAGTTAGTTAATTTTCAAAAAGTATTAGATGTATATGGCGTAAAGGTTGAAAATGGATATGTTATAGAAACAGATGGAAAATATACAGTTTCTAATTATCCATATGTATTTAAACCACAAGTTTCAAGTTCCAATGCTGTCACAATGGACATTGCATCTGATAGCTATATGTGGCTTGCCTATTCGCAGAAGTTGAATTTTTTGCCAGAAGAACAATTGAAGGAATTAAAGGTAACTTATGAAGAGTTGTTGGGAACAACGGATGCAGCAATGTTTATTACTGATTTTTCAACTAATGTGAATGCGGCTGCTCAAACCAGTCAAACAGGACATTTTACAATTGCTGCTCAAGTAACCAAAACAGTTTCAGGTGGCGAAACAGAAGAAGATACATCAGATGCTATTCAATCCAAATTAATTATTGCAGGGACAGGACAATTTATGACAGATTATATTGTTTCAGAATTGAGTAATCAGTATCCGTTATCGTATTTGGGAAGCAATAAAGATTTTGCGATAAATGCTATTTCTGTTTTGTCAGAAAAGGAAGGCGGTTTGACCATTCGAAAAGATATGGCAGGCACGTCCTATGTGTTTACTGCTTCAAAAGAACAAAATAGAATTGTTTTGGCCATTATTTTTGGAGTTCCAATTGTAATTTTGTTGATTGGTATCATTGTTTGGAGACAAAGAAAAAAGAGAAAATAAAAGAAATATGATAAAAGACCTTTCAAAT
>CARFUA010000005.1 GCA_948976265.1 uncultured Clostridia bacterium | reverse complement strand
AAGAAATTATGCACCAGGACAACATGGTCAAAAGAATGGTAAACTTTCTGAATATGGTACTCAATTAAGAGAAAAACAAAAAACAAAAGCATTTTATGGAGTGGGAGAAAAACAATTTAGAAAATATTTTGAAATGGCTGAAAATAAAAAGGGAATCACAGGTACTAATCTTTTACAAATATTAGAAAGTAGATTAGATAATGTAGTTTATCGATTAGGATTTGGTATTTCTAGAGCACAAGCTAGGCAATTAGTAACACATGGAAATATTCAAGTAAATGGAAGAAAAGTAAATATTGCATCTTATTTAGTAAAACCAGGTGATGAAGTTGCTATTCGTGAAGCAAGAAAAGATAATCCAATTGTAAAAGAAAATATTGAGAAAGGTGCTACCAGACCAATTCCAGAATGGTTAGAACTAAATAGTGAAAAACTAAGCGCAAAAATACTAAGAAACGTAAATAGAGATGAAATTGATTTAAATGTTGAAGATCACTTGATAGTTGAGTTATACTCTAAATAATAACTAGAAGTATGAAACTTCTAAAATGGGAGGTAAAAATGATTGAATTTGAAAAGCCAAAAATCGAATGTGTGGAAGCAGACGATAAGAGGAATTATGCAAAATTCATATGTGAACCATTAGAACGTGGTTATGGAATGACAATAGGGAATTCTTTAAGAAGGATTTTACTATCTTCATTACCAGGTGCTGCGATAACAAGTGTAAAAATAAACGGTGTAGTACATGAATTTTCTACAGTACAAGGTGTTGTAGAAGATGTTCCTGAAATTATAGTAAACTTGAAAAACGTTAGATTAAAAGTGTTTGACAATGATGAAAAAGTAATCAAAATAGATTATAAAGGGGCTGGAGAAATAAAAGCAGCTGATATTGTAACAGATGGAACCGTAGAAATACTAAATCCAGAGTTACATATTGCAACTACTTCTGAAAGCGCTGATATTCATATGGAAATGACAGTTAACAGAGGACGAGGCTATAATGTAGCGGACAAAAACAAAAAGGATAATAATGCAATTGATGTATTACCAATTGATTCTATATTTACTCCTGTAAAAAAAGTAAATTATGCTGTTGAAAATACTAGAGTTGGACAAATGGTAGATTATGATAAATTGACAATTGAAGTGTGGACAGATGGAAGTCTAAAACCTTTTGAAGCATTGAGCTTAGCTGCTAAAGTCATGACAGGTCATTTAGAATTATTTATTGATTTGTCAGAAACAGCTAAAAATACACAAGTTATGGTAGAAAAAGAAGAATCTACCAAGGAAAAAGTATTAGAAATGCCAATTGAGGAATTAGAACTTTCAGTAAGATCTTATAATTGTTTAAAAAGAGCAGGGATTATGACAGTAGAAGACTTAGCGAAAAAGACACAAGCAGATATGATGAAAGTAAGAAACTTAGGTAAAAAATCATTAGATGAAGTAACCAATAAGTTATATGCATTAGGTTTGCAATTTTCATCAGAAGAAGATTAAATAAATAGAGGAAGGTGAATAAAGTGGCAGGTACAAGAAAACTTGGAAAACCAACAGATCAAAGATTAGCAATGTTAAAATGTCAAACAACGGATTTTATAAAAAATGAGAAAATTATTACAACAGAAGCAAGAGCAAAAGAGTTAAAGTCAATTGTTGATAGTATCATTAGCTTAGCAATCAAAGAGCATAAAAATTTTGAAGAAGTTGAGCAAAAAGTCGTTAAAGCAAAATTAGATAGCAATGGAAGAAAAGTAACAGAAAAAGCAACAAGTAAAAATGGTAAAGAATATTTAAAAGTTGTCAAAGAAGAAAAAGTGGAAAAAAGACAAAAAGATTTACCATCAAGATTAGCAGCTAGAAGAAAAATTATGACAAAAGTCAACAAAGTGGAAGGAATTGATTTGATTGATAAATTGTTCAATGAAATTGCTCCAAAATATGAAGATAGAGTTGGTGGATATACAACAATTTTAAAAATGGAACCTAGAAAAGGTGACAATAGTAAAATGGCTATTTTA
Organism: uncultured Clostridia bacterium; assembly: GCA_948976265.1. Classification (GTDB taxonomy): domain Bacteria; phylum Bacillota; class Clostridia; order TANB77; family CAG-508; genus Scatovivens. The sequence goes on along the minus strand of CARFUA010000005.1, from coordinate 122,120 downwards.
AAATTGGTTTAAGCCAGGAAAGCTAGTAATATCAAATGAGAGCATATTTTCACTATTTTGTCAAGTTGACAAAATGATGAAAATGTGCTATAATAAAAAAGTATGTTTTGCAGAAATAATTTAGGTTATTTCTGTTTTTTTATTTTTAAAAAACAAAATAGGAGGGAATACCTATATTTTGAAATAATTGTATATTCGACGGTTTTTGATATGTTTAAATTGACCCAAATACTAGAATAAATATATAAATTAAGTATAATATAAAGGAATAAAACAGCAGTGTCGATAATTAAAAATGAGATTCTTTGTGGAGGATTTTATAATGAGGTTAAAGAATGAACTTTTTACTTTTTGTAAAAAGTTCATTTTTTGTCGAAGTCTTCTCCAATTTCGCTAAAACCTCCTAAAATTCTCCGAAGGAAAAACAAAGACAAGCATCGAATATTAAACTAACAAAAGATAAAGGAGGGATAAATTTGAATGTAAAACATTTTATGGAAGACAGATTATTAGTTTTTGAGATTACGGAAGAGTTAGATCATCATAATGTAGAAATTATTAGAAGGAGGGCAGACTATGAAATTCAAAGATTCATGCCTAAAAGAGTGGTATTTGATTTTAATCGCGTTGTATTTATGGATAGTGCCGGAATTGGATTCGTGATTCGGAAGATACAAAACAGTCAACAGTCTTGGCGGAAAATTGGAAATGATAAAGGTAAGAGAAAACTTAAAAAGAGTTTTCGAAATGTCAGGAATTTTGAAAATGATTCCGATTGTTGAAATGGATGAGAAAGAAAAAATTAGTTAGGAGGAATTATGGAAAAACAATTAAAAAATGAAATGAAAATAGAATTTTTAAGTAAATCGGCAAATGAGGCATTTGCGCGAATTGCGGTGGCAAGTTTTGCTTCACAGTTGGACCCAACGATAGAGGAGATTGCAGATATAAAAACAGCTGTGTCAGAAGCAGTTACCAATTCCATTATACATGGTTACTCAAATGGAGATGGAATTGTAAAGGTCAAAGCTAGATTATATGAAAATGAAATTGAAATTGAAATTTCAGATACAGGTAGTGGTATTGAAAATGTAAAAGAAGCACGTGAACCATTATATACGACCAAAGGAAATTTGGAACGCTCTGGAATGGGATTTACGATTATGGAGAATTTTATGGACGATTTATCTGTGGAATCTATTGTAGGATTGGGAACTAAAATCGTGATGACCAAAAAAATCAAAAAAGAAGTGACTACATATTAAGGAGGAATGAATGTATGAGGTGGATAAATCTCTTATTCTTAAATCACAAGCTGGAGATGAGAAATCATTAGAAGTGTTAATTCAGGAAAATAATGGATTGATTTGGAGCATTGTACGAAGATTTTGGTATCGAGAAATGGAAGCAGAAGATTTGTATCAAATTGCTTGTATTGGATTTATTAAAGCGGTAAGGCGATTCGATTTTGATTATCATGTAGAATTATCAACGTATGCAGTACAGTATATTTTTGGAGAAATAAAAAAATTCTTGCGAGATGATGGAATGATTAAAATTAGCCGAAATATAAAAGAATTGGGCAGCAAAATAAAAAGTGTGAAAAAATTACATGGGGATCATTTGAAATTATCGAAAATCGCACAAATGCTTGGTGTTACAGAAGATGAAGTGTGTATGGCAGTGGATGCAAGCAAAAAGGTTGAATCCATTAATCAATACATATATGAAGATGGAAATTGTCAGATACAAGAAAAAATCGTAGCAGAAAATGAGGAAGAACAAGTTATTGATAAAATTTTGATTTCAGAACTCATGAAAGGTTTAAAAATAAGAGATCGAGAAATTATTGAACTGCGTTATTTTAAGGAAAAAACGCAAACACAAGTGGCATCTATGATGGGAATTTCACAAGTACAAGTTTCAAGAATAGAGCGCCGTGTGTTGAATATAATGAAAGAAGAGTTAATTCGAGGAGAGGCGATTGTTTGAAAAAAATAATATTATATATTTTATTTATAATCATTTTAATCTTTACGATGCCCATTGTTTTTACCAATCCATTTGATAAAACAGAAGAAACATCAAGTCAAAATGTTCAAGAATATGAAAAAGCTAATTATGGCGATTTGAGCGTTATAAAACTGTTACACAAAGAAAGTGGCGAAGTAGAGGAAATTGAATTTGATACGTATTTGTATAGTGTGGTATCTGCTGAAATGCCAGCTAGCTATGAATTGGAAGCATTGCGAGCGCAAGCGGTGGTGGCAAGAACGTATACAATTTATAAAATCGTGCATGGTAGCAAGCATGAAAATGCCGATATTTGTGATAGTTCGCTTTGTTGCCAAGCTTGGATTTCAAAGGAAAATCGATTGGCGAGATGGGAAGAAGAAAAAAGAGAGGAATATTGGAACAAAATTGTAGATAGTGTTGATTCGACTAGTGGAAGGTATATTGCTTATGAGGGAGAGCCAATTAATAGTTTTTTTCATAGCAATAGTGGTGGTATGACAGAATTGCCAGTAAATGTTTGGGGAGGCAGTTATCCGTATTTGCAAGTTGTAGAAACAGCAGGAGAAGAAGGATATAACGGTTATCACTCAGATGTACAATTGTCAAAGGATGAATTAATTCAGAAAATGCTTGAAAAATATGCTGATTTTCAAATTCATTTTGAAGAGGAGAATTGTATCCAGATTTTGGAATTGACGGAAAGTGGAAGAGTTAAGACAATGAAAATTGGAAATAAAAATTTGTCTGGTGTGGAAGTAAGGACCATATTTGGCTTGAAATCAGCAAAGTTTGAATGCCAACTAGAAGGCGATTGGGTGAAATTTCAAGTGACAGGTTATGGACATGGTGTAGGATTAAGCCAAAATGGTAGCGATGTTTTGGCAAAGCAAGGGAAGACATATGAGGAAATTATTAGGCATTATTATAAGGATGTGGAGATAAAGTAGAAAATTGGGAAATCCAGTAAAATCAAGTGAGAGCACAGTTTAAGGAATCTGTCAATTGACAAAATGGCAAAAATATGATATAATTAAAGTTGAGGGACTTTTTAAGAGGAGAATGAAAAAAATTCTTCTCTTTTTTGTAAATCTTTAGGTTGTCACTTGACTTTTTTGCCCAAATATGATACAATTCAAAACAGTCGTTATCAATTTTATTGATACAAGAATGAGATTTAAAAATAAAAAATATTGATGTGTTCGGATTAAAATAGAAAAAAATAGCCAATTTTATTGGAGTCTTAATTTATTGTGATAAATTAGGTTTTTAAGTTACGGAGTAAAATTTAATATTTGAAAAATATAGAGGGGCATTTTAAGTCTGTCTATGTTTAAGTTTGTATTTTTAAAATTGATACATAAGAAAAGGAGAGAACAATGGAAAGAAAAAAAGAAGATTTTACAAAAAACAGAGAGAATCGACCAAATTCTCGTGCGACAACTAGAAAAAATGGACCAAGAGAATTTAAAAAAGAAGGTCAAAAAAAAGTAGGACAACCTGCTAGAAAACCAAGAGAAACGGTTAGAAAAAAGGAACCTACCAAAAAGCAAGAAGAAGTAGGATTTAAAAAATCGAAATTAAAGATTATTCCTTTAGGAGGCTTGCAAGAGGTTGGAAAAAATATTACAGTTTTTGAATATGAAAATGATATTTTGCTTGTAGACTGTGGTGTTTCTTTTCCAGAAGATGATATGCTTGGAATTGATTTGGTTATTCCGGATTTTACGTATTTGGTAAAAAATAAAGATAAAATCAGAGGATTGGTTATCACGCACGGGCATGAAGACCATATTGGCTCGATTCCGTATTTATTAAAAGAAATTAATGTGCCAATTTATGCGACGAAACTTGCCGTTGGTTTGATTAACAATAAGCTAGAAGAACATAAATTAGCCAAGAAAACTAAAATGCACATGGTGAAACAAGGCGATAAAATTACACTTGGTAAATTCAAAGTGGAATTTATCAAAAGTTGTCATAGTATTCCAGATGCTGTGGCGCTTGCGATTCATACACCAGTTGGTGTGATTGTGCATACAGGCGATTTTAAAATTGATTATACACCAATTAATGATGATACTATGGATTTTGGTCGTTTAGCAGAACTTGGAAATCAAGGTGTTTTGGCACTTATGTCAGATAGTACCAATGCCGAAAGAAAAGGTTATACGATGTCAGAACGCACGGTTGGCGAAGTGTTTGATAAACTGTTTATTAATTGTACCAAAAGAATTGTGGTAGCGACATTTGCTTCGAATGTTTATCGTATTCAGCAAATTGTAAATTCAGCGGTTGCGAACAATCGAAAAATTGCTGTTTCTGGAAGAAGTATGGTAAATATGATAGAAACCGCAATGGAATTAGGTTATATTGATGTACCCAAAAATGTGTTTATTGATATTGATATGATTAACAATTATACGGATGACCAACTTGTTATTATTACAACAGGTAGTCAAGGAGAGCCAATGTCAGCCCTAACAAGAATGGCAACAGGAGAGCATCGAAAAGTTCATATTACTTCAAATGATTTAGTCATTATTTCTGCAACACCAATTCCAGGAAATGAAAAGTTTGTTGCAAAAGTGATTGATGATTTGATGAAAATTGGTGCAGAAGTTGTTTATAGTTCTTTGGCAGATATTCACGTATCGGGACATGCTTGTCAAGAGGAACAAAAATTGATGCTTGCTTTAGTAAGACCAAAATATTTTATTCCTGTTCACGGTGAATATAGACATTTAAGAGCCCATAGTGAGACTGCCAAATTGATGGGTGTCAATCCGAAAAACATTTTCTTAATGACGAATGGACGTGTGATGGAAATGGATGAAAAACATGCAAGATTGGCTGGAACGGTTCCATTTGGACGTGTGATGGTTGACGGATTGGGTGTTGGAGATGTTGGAAATATTGTATTACGAGACAGACAACATTTATCACAAGATGGTTTGATTATTGTTGTGCTTACAATGGATTCTTCAACAGGAGAAGTGGTAGCAGGACCAGATATTATTTCCAGAGGATTTGTGTATGTGCGTGAATCAGAGAATTTGATGGAAGATGTAAAATTAGTGATTCGTAAAGAAATTGATAAATGTGTAAGCAATAGTATTACCGATTGGAGCACAATTAAAAGTTCAATAAGAGATACTTTGCGAGAATATATTTATAAAACAACGAAGAGAAATCCGATGATTTTGCCGATTATTATGGAAGTGTAGAGGAGAATGTTGCGACTATGACAAAAATAGTTATTTTTTCGGATTTGCATTATGCACCAGAAAAGCCTATTAATAATGGTTCAATAATTGAAAGAAAGCTAATAGAATATGCAGAGCCTTTGCTTGAAGAATTGACAAAACAAATAAATACTGAAATTAAACCAGATGTAACTCTTTGTTTAGGTGATTTAGTTGAAGATTTTAATGACCATGATAAAGATATCATTAATTTAAAATATATTTGGAATAAATTTAAGAATATAAAAAGCCCTTTTTATTCTTGTATCGGAAATCATGATTTACGTTCTATGTCTTCAAGAAAAGAAGTAGAAGAAATAATGGGATATCATCATTCAACGTTTTCATTTGATATAAATGGAATTCATATTGTATTATTGGGAACAGATGTGAATAATGAAATAGAAACAGCGTGTGGAGGAATTTTAAAGGCAAAGTTTATATCTGACGAAGATATGATTTGGTTAGAAAAAGATTTAAATCAAAATAAACGACCAACTATTTTATGTCTTCATTTTGGAGTTGCAGAAGATGACATGAAGGGAAACTGGTGGTTTGAGTCAAATCCAGAACATGCATTGTTGGGAAATAGAAAGGAATTAAAAGAGATTCTAAAAAATAATGAAAACATTTTAGCAGTGTTTTCAGGACATCAACATTGGACGAAAAGAATTGTTGAAGATAATATACCTTATTATGTGCTTGGTTCATTGACAGAGAATATAAAGGAAGATGGCATTCCAGATGGTGTGTATTTTATAGTTGAAGTTGATGGTAAAAAAATAAATGTCACAGAAAAGCATATAAAAGTATAGCTTAGAAGACTAAAAATAAAAAACTCGAAAATTTAATTTTCGAGTTTTTATGTATTTTTAAATAAAGAAACCAGCAACACCTAACAATATTAAAATGATGCCACAAATTCTAACGCCCATTTCTGATTTTATTTTGGAAGCTTCACGTTCTGTTATTTTTTTAGGATTAAAAATCATAGGAAGTCCCATTATAATGACAAGGACTGAAAATGCTATATTAAACATGTTTTGTTTCCTCCTTTACTTTTCGTTTTTCTAATTATATCACAAATATTAAAAAAATCAAGACTAATTTTGTTAGAAATATTTACAAATTTCGGAAAAAATGGTAAACTATAGAAGATAAAAAAGATAGGGAGAGGATTATGGAAATACAAGAATTAGCAAATTTAATTTTTCCAAAAGTGAAGGATATTTCATATTATGAAGAAAAATATAAAACAAGAGAATTGCAAGAACGGAGCTATTGTTACAAGATATGCACCAAGTCCGACGGGTTTTAACCATATCGGAGGAGTAATGCAAGCGATGATAGCACAAAAACTTGCAAAACAAACTGGTGGAAAATATATTGTTAGAATTGAAGATACAGATCAAAAAAGAGAAGTAGAAAATGCAGCAGAGCAAATTATGCAAAATTTAAAGGATTTTGATTTATTACCAGATGAATCCATTTGGCAAGAAGGAGAATATGGTCCGTATAAACAATCCCAAAGAGGAGAAATATATAAAGCGTATGCCAAATCTTTAATTGAAAAAGGACTAGCCTATCCATGTTTTTGCAGTTCAGAAGATTTGGATAAAATCAGAAGCAATCAAGAGGCGGCAAAAGAAAGAACAGGCTATTATGGAAAATGGACAAAATGTAGAAATATGCCAATTGATATGGCTGCTGAGAAAATAAAAGCAGGAGAGCCTTATATCATAAGATTTAAGTCCCCTGGAAATCCAGAGAAAAAAATAAAACATAAAGATGCGATTAAAGGAAATATTGATTTGCCAGAAAACGATCAAGATGTTGTCATTATAAAATCAGATGGATTGCCAACGTTTCACTTTGCTCACGCAGTCGATGACCATTTAATGGGAGTCAACCTAGTAAATCGTTCTGATGAATGGATTCCATCTATTCCATTACATTTACAATTATTTTATACATTAGGTTTTAAAGCACCGAAATATGCGCATACTGCTCCAATGATGAAAATGGATGGAGAATCTAGAAGAAAGTTAAGCAAAAGAAAAGATTCAGAAGCAAATGCAGGATATTATAGAGAAATTGGTGTTCCTAAAGAAGCTGTAAAAGAATATTTGATGAATATTGCAAATTCCAATTTTGAAATGTGGAGAAAACAAAATCCAGATAAATCAATGGATGAATTTCCATTTGATTTAAAGAAAATGGGAGTTGCAGGAGCTTTGTTTGATTTAGTAAAAATGCTGGATGTTGCTAAAAATGTTATTTCAAGATATTCTGCTAAGCAAGTGTATGATGAAGCTTACGATTGGGCTAAAGAGTATGATACAGAATTGCTTAAATTATTGGATGATAAAGAATATTCAATGAAAGTATTAGGCATTGAGAGGGGCAATGCAAAACCAAGAAAAGATATTGCGAAATGGTCAGATTTAAAAAATGCGATTTTGTATATGTATCAATTTGACAAGGAAAATATGAATTTTGAATATCAAAAAGTTACAGACAAGAGTGAAATTGATAAAATTGTAAAAACCTATTTCGAGAAATATTATGATGAAAATGATGACAAACAAGCATGGTTTGACAAGATGAAAGATTTGGCAGAAGAATTAGGCTATAGCAGAGAAGTGAAGGAATATAAAGCAAATCCAGAAAATTATAAAGGGCATGTGGGCGATATTAGTACGGTGATTCGTGTGACGTTAACAGGAAGATGTCAAACGCCAGATTTGTATGAAATTATGCAGGTTTTGGGAAAAGAAGAAATTTTGAAGAGAATATAAAATAAAAGCTATCTAAAATTGGGAAGGAATGCTTGACAATCAGGAAAAATGAGATATACTAATTTAGTAGGATATGTGATAAAATATAGTATATGACTTAAAATATAACAAAAATAGGTAGTGTGGATACACTATCTATTTTTATTTGATTTAGTTGAGAGGTAAAAATGGAATACAAAATAGGGGATATGATTCAAATGAAAAAGGAACATCCTTGTGGAAGCAAAAAGTGGGAAATTACAAGAGTCGGAATTGATTTTAAGTTTAAATGTTTGGGGTGTGAACATGTGATTGTTGTGCCAAGAGAAAAGGCTTTGAAGATGATAAAAAAGAAAATTCAAACAGGATAGAAATTTGCTATTTGGATTAAAAAATGGTATAATAAAAATGACAGAGAGGAGAGAAAATGATGGGGTATATAAGAAAATTTGTAAATGATTTGACAGAAAAAGACAAATATATCTTGTTTGGTGTATTGCTTACGGTAATTTGTGTTGTGGCATTGTGTTTGGGGATTTATGAGCAATTTTTTTATCAGTATTCTGATACCGATCCATTTATGATGGGAATAAATGTAGGTGCTAAAAAAACGGCAGAAGAGTATGCCATGTTAAAAAACCAGTTTAATGAATTATTTACAAATGAAGTAAAAACCAGTAGTGATGATATAAAAGCTAGTAAATTGGAGGACGAAAAAGAGATTATTTATACTGCCTATAGCTTAGAATATGAAGATGAGACGTATTATCATGTAAATGCTCAAATTCCGATTATCAATATTAATTCAGAAGAGGTTAAAAAAATCAATGAAGAGATAAAAAATGATTATTATAACAAAGCCAATTCTGTTATGCGACAAACAGAAGGAAATACGATTTATAAAGTTTCTTATGCGGCGTATATTAATTCAGATTATGTATCGCTTGTTATCAAATCGATTTTAAAAGAGGAAGGGAAATCGGAAAAAGTAAGTGTCAAAACTTATAATTATAGTATAGCCAAAGAAAAAATGGTAGAATTAGCTGAGTTGATTGAAAGAAAAGGAACAACGCAAGAAGCTGTTCAAAAAAGTATTAATGATGAAATCAAGCTTGCTGATGCAAATGCCCAAGTGATTGCCAATGAATATGGAACACTTTATGAAAGAGATTTAAGTAGTGATAAATATAAAGTAGAATCAGCACAAGTATATTTTTTAACAAATGATGGATATGTATATATTATATATCCGTATGGAAATGATACTTATACAAATGAAATGGATATTGTAATTTTTTAAGGAGGAATTAATTTTGAAGAAAATTGCGACAAGTTTAATTGTGTTTGTGTTATTATTGGGAATATTGGCAAATGGTAAACAATATGCCACAACCGAACAAGAACAAAATCCTGAAGCAGGAGCGCCAGAAACAACGGAAACAGAAGAGGCAACGGAAGACCAAGAAGAAATTGTAACCTCATCAGTAGAAGCAACAGCTATTGTTATTGAGGTCGGGGAAATTAAGGAAGTTCAAACCGATTATGTGACAAGCAAAATGCAGGAAGTAAAAGTAGAGATTTTAGAGGGAGAATATGAAACGAAGGAATTCACAATTGATTATTTATTTTCGTATGATGTAGCTGGGAAAAATCACAACTATGAATTAGAAGTGGGAGATAAAGTAAGTGTTCAAATTACAAAAGATGCCAGCGGAAATATAACAGCTACAATTCGAAATTTAATTCGAAATACATATATTATTGTGATTGTTTCAATTTTTTTACTAAGTCTTGTAATGGTTGCTGGAAAAAATGGAATAAAAGCGATATTAAGCTTAGGCGTCATTTTTATTTCTATTTTGATGCTAATCAAGGGGATTTATAAAGGCTATCACGCTGTTGGAATGACAATGGCAATTTCTATGATTATTTTATTGATTCATGCTATTGTTGTCAATGGATTTAACCGAAAAGCGATGACAGTTGTTTTAGGAACATTTGGCGGAATTATGATGAGTGGAATATTGGCAATTATTTTTAGCCGATTTGGGAAGCTTTCTGGTATGCGTGAAGATACGATTACAATTGAATTAAATATGATAAATATTAATTTTTATTATAAAGATTTGATATTTGCAGGAATTGTAATTGCTTCTCTTGGAATTTGTCTATCAATAGCAATGTCTTTAGTTTCGAGATTAGAGGAAGTCAAGAAAAAAACAGAAGATATGTCGTGGAAGCAATTGTTCAAAGAGGGCATGAAAATAGGGGGAACCTTATTGGGAAGTATGATTAATGCGTTTATTTTGATTTATATTAGTAGCAGTTTAACAATTATATTTATGTTTTTGGCGGCCAATATGGGAATGACGGAAATATTGAATAAAGAAACGATAGCAGAAAATATCACTTCTGCGATGACAGGAAGTATGGGCATGATTTTCACAGTACCATTCACATCAGCTATTTATGCAGTTTTGAATCGAAGAAAAACAATTTATAAAACAACTTCTCAAAATAAATTAGATGGAAACAGAAGTTTGAAAATATAGAAAAATGAATAAGTAGCACTTGCATTTTCAAATGTAAAGTGATATAATCGAATAAGCAACAATGAAGTGAGATAGGAAATCCCGAAAGGAGGCAAATGCGTATGAGGGGAATATATAAAAAACGAAAATATGTTGTTGCATGTTTAGAAAATTTGGATTTTGTGAAACGGATTCATTGCGAACAACATGCTTGGAACTTTATAAAAGACAGGATGATTGATTATCCCGCAACAATTGGGATACCGCTGTTAGAAATGGCAAAAGAAAGACCAATAAATGTTTTCATTGGTTATCAGCCATGTAAAGACATTGTAAAACCTCAGTTAAAAGTTGATGGTAACAATGTTACCATCATGATGAATTATTAAAAACAAGGCTTGCTGCGGCAAGCCTTGTTCACTTTATAAAGAATTAGCCAATAGCTAAAATTTCCTTTGCCTTTTTAATTTCCTCATTTGTGGGTGGAACAATATTTTCCAATTCATAAGTCAATCCCAATTCTTTCCACTTAAATTTTCCTAAATCATGATAAGGCAAAAGTTCTATTTTTTGGACAGTTTTTAGTGTAGCTATAAAACTTTTTAGATTTTTCAAATCCTTTTCGTTATCTGTAATACCAGGAATTAAAACTTGTCTAATCCAAATTGGAATATTGTTCTCACTTAAATAGGTTGCGAAGTTTAATGTATTGGTATTTGGTAAACCAGTCAAATCAATACATTTTTCATTGTCGATGTGTTTAATATCCAATAAAACTAAATCCGTATAATTTAGAAGCTCTTTGATTCCATCATGAATTGGTAAACTACCAGAAGTATCTAAGGTAGTGTGAAAGTTCAATTCTTTTAATTTTTTAAAAAGTTCAGTTACGAATTTCGTTTGCAATAAAGGTTCGCCACCCGAAACTGTAACACCACCACCAGATGTTTTCATATAGGGTTTTAAACGCATGGCTTTTTTGATAACTTCTTCCACAGAAAATTCAGTTCCGCCAGAAGGATTCCAAGTATCACGATTATGACAATATTTGCATTTTAAGGGACAACCTTGCAAAAATATCACAAAACGAATGCCTGGTCCGTCTACTGTTCCGAATGATTCAAATGAGTGAATTCTACCAACTAATTTTTCCATATTTTATTCCTTCCTTTTACAATAATAGAGGCACGGTGCACCGTGCCCTTATTTTTTTATATTGATTCATGAATTGTTCGATTAATGACATCTAATTGTTGTTCACGTGTTAATTTTGTAAAGTTTACAGCATATCCTGAAACACGAATCGTAAGTTGAGGATATTGCTCTGGATGTTCCATTGCATCTTCTAATAAACTTCGATTGAAAACATTTACATTAATGTGATGACTGTGTTGCACAAAATAGCCATCTAATAAAGAAACTAAATTATTTACACGAGTTTGCTCATCTTTTCCTAACGCATTTGGGGTAATGGCAAAAGTATAGGAAATTCCATCTTCAGCGTGTTTATAAGGTAATTTTGCAATCGTATTCAAGACAGCAATTGCACCATTGGTATCACGACCATGAATTGGATTAGCACCTGGTCCAAATGGGCTACCAGCTGTTCTTCCGTCAGGTGTGCTTCCAGTTGCTTTTCCATAAACAACATTAGAAGTAATGGTTAAAATTGACATCGTTGGTTTTGAATTACGATAAGTTTTTTGAGAGCGCAATTTTGCCATAAATTTTTTCACGATTTCAACCGCAATGGTATCAACTTTTTCATCATCATTTCCGTATTTTGGGAAGTCACCTTCGATTTTGTAATCAACTGCTAAACCAGTATCATTACGAATGACTTTTACTTTGGCATATTTCATGGCTGAGAAAGAATCAGCAACGATTGAAAGTCCCGCAATTCCACAAGCCATTGTACGAAGAATTTCACGGTCATGAAGGGACATAGCTAAACTTTCATAGCAGTATTTATCATGCATATAATGGATAATGTTTAAAGCTTTGATATAGGTTTCAGCAACCCAATCCATCATTTGGTCGAATTTTTCCCATACTTCATCATAATCCAAATATTCAGAAGTAACTGGCTCGAATTTGGAAGTAATTTGTTTGCCAGAGATTTCGTCACGTCCACCATTGATAGCGTATAATAAAGTTTTGGCAAGATTAGCACGGGCACCAAAAAATTGCATTTGTTTACCAATACGCATAGCGGAAACACAACATGCGATGCCATAATCGTCACCCCAATATTCACGCATTAAATCATCATTTTCATATTGGATAGAGCTGGTATCAATGGATAATTTTGAGGTGTAATCTTTAAATCCTTTTGGTAAAGAGCACGACCAAAGTACGGTTAAATTTGGTTCTGGTGCAGGTCCTAGTGTTTCTAGTGTGTGTAACATTCTGAAAGAATTTTTCGTAACAAGTGTACGACCATCAATTCCCATTCCACCAATACTTTCGGTTACCCAAACTGGGTCACCACTAAATAATTCATCATATTCAGGCGTACGTAAAAAACGCACCATACGTAATTTCATGACAAAGTGATCCATGATTTCTTGTGCTTGTTCTTCGGTTAAAACGTTGTTTTTTAAATCTCTTTCGAAGTAAATGTCTAGGAAAGTAGAAGTACGTCCTAAACTCATCGCAGCACCATTTTGTTCTTTGGTTGTACCAAGGTAAGCAAAATATAACCATTGTACAGCTTCTTTTGCGTTGGAAGCTGGGTTTGAAATATCGAATCCATATTTTTGTGCCATGATTTTTAAATCTTCTAATGCTTTGATTTGGTCAAAAATTTCTTCACGTTCGCGAATAATATCTGTTGTAAAATCTGTTGAAACAGCGTTTTGTAATTCTTGTTTTTTCTCATCAATTAAAGCATTGACACCGTAAAGCGCAACACGACGATAATCTCCAATGATACGTCCACGGCCATAACCGTCTGGTAAACCAGTGATTAAGTGAGAGCTACGTGCAGCACGAATATCTGGTGTGTAAGCTGTGAAAACGCCATCATTGTGGCTACGACGATAGTTGTGATAAATGTCTTCTAATTTGTCGGATACTTGTGTATCGTAAGCAGCACAAGATTTTTCCACAATTCGAATACCACCATTTGGCATGATGGCTCTTTTGAGTGGTTTTTCTGTTTGAAGTCCTACAATTTGTTCTAATTCTTGATTGATATAGCCTGCTTCATGGCTAGTTATAGTAGATGCAATATCATTTGAAATTTCTAGTACACCACCATTGTCTTTTTCTTTTTTATATAATTCTAAAACGATATTCCACAAATTGCGAGTTCTTTCGGTTGCGTTTGCAAGAAAAGAGCTATCACCTTCATAAGGAGTGTAGTTTGTTTGAATAAAATTTCTGACATTAATTTCCTGTGTCCAATCGCCTTCATTAAAATTGTTCCATTCCTTAAATTTCATTTTAATTTCCTCCTAACATTAGTTTTTCCTTAAATAAATTTATTATTACTTGAAAATCTTATCATAAAATTAAAAATATAACAAGTCAAAAAATGTAAAATTTATGTGAAAATTTGAAAGAAAGTTCTATTAATAAAATATTCGAAAAATAATAGGGAAGTTACTAAGATAAAGTAAGCGTTTTATTTGAAAGGTATTAATTTGAAATATTTTTAAAAAGAATATTAGAATTGCTTGACAAAATAAAAAAATAGAGTTACAATAAAGATGCAAAGAGATTTCGAATTTGCAAAATTAAGTTTGAATTAAAAAATTAGGATAACCAACGCGATGGTTATCCTGATTTTTTATTTTTCTAAAAATTCTAAAATTTTTAGAATCAACTTCAATTTTATGATTTCTAACAAAAGCTGTAAAAGATTGAATGGGTTTTCTTCTGTTTTTTCACTAGGTTGATTTCGAATTTCTTTAAGTTTGAATTTTTTCATATGTAAAATTCCTCCTTTCTTACAAAACTAAAAAGCTTGCATCACCTCCTTTCAGGGGCAAAATGTATAAGAAAGTTTTTATTTTGGAAAAAGTTTTTAAGAATTTAAAAACTTTAAGAATAAATTAAAAATAGTATATTCCATTTTGGAAAAAAATGCAATGGATAAAATAGAAAAAACAGAAAATTTCTCAATCATCTTTTCAAATGGATAATAGATATGATAAAATAAATAACAAAAAAATCTTGTAAAAATCCAAAAAGAAAGATATAATCAAAATCAAAAGGAGAAAAATATGAAAGTACTAAAGACATTGATTTTTTTATTCATGATTGTGGTGAGCATTGTAGTAGGAATGGTTGTAAAAGATGGCTATGATATCTATAAAAATGCAATTGAGCAGATAAGTTTGGAAGAAAAAGTGGCGGAAATAAAGAAAAATGAAAATTATGCAACTTATGAAGAATTGCCACAAGACTACATAAATGCAGTTTTAGCAGTAGAAGACAAACGCTTTTTTAAACATGATGGTGTGGATTTAATTAGTATTTCGCGTGCTATTTTTATTGACATTAAAGAAATGTCTTTTCGTGAAGGGGGAAGTACCATCACCCAGCAATTGGCAAAGAATGTATATTTCACACAAGAAAAGAAAATGACAAGAAAAATTGCAGAAGTTTTTATGGCATTTGAAATGGAGAAATATCTTTCAAAAGAAGAGATATTTGAATTGTATGTCAATACTTCGTATTTTGGAGACGGCTATTACTGCGTAAAAGATGCTTCGGAAGGATATTTTGATAAAGTGCCTTCCGAAATGAATTTATATGAATGTACTTTACTTGCTGGAATTCCAAATGCGCCTTCGGTTTATGCACCAACCAAAAATCCAGAATTAGCAAGACAACGACAAGGACAAGTTGTTCGAAAAATGATAAAACAAGGATTTTTGACAGAAGAGGAAGCAGGTAAAATTATCTTGGTAAGCGAATAAATTATAAAAATGAAAATATATTGTAAAAGAGGTTTGGAAGTATGTTAGATATTGTGTGGATTGTGATTGGATTTATTTTATTAGTAAAAGGTGCAGATTACTTGGTAGATGGCGCAAGTCATATTGCCAAAAGATTTCACATACCCGAAATTATTATTGGACTTACAATTGTTGCAGTAGGAACATCTATGCCAGAATTGGTAGTGAGTGTGACATCAGCATTGGAAGGACACTCAGACATTTCGGTGGGAAATATTATTGGTAGCAATATTGCCAATATGTTTTTGATTCTTGGAATTTGTTCCATTATGAAACCATTAGAATTTAAAAAACAAAGTCGATTGATTGAAAATCCATTGACTTTGGGATTGACCATTCTTTTATTTGTTTTATGTAATAATGGCAATTCTGAAAATGCACATTTGATTACAAAAAATGAAGGCATTTTGTTGTTAGGTTTATGTGTTTTATATATTATTTATAATATCATTATGGCGAAAAAAGGGGAGCGTTTTGATTTAGAAGAAGGGCAAGAATTGCCACAAGAAGATACAAGTTCAACAAAAATTTTAAAAGCTATTTTTAATATTATTATCGGAATTATTGGTTTGAAATTAGGTGGTGATTTGGTGGTGAATGCCTGTGTTGCGATTGCATCTTCGTTTGGTATTAGTGAAGAATTGATTAGTTTAACGATTGTGGCAGTCAGCACCAGTTTGCCTGAATTGATAACTTCAATAACTGCGACGCGTAAAGGCGAAACCGATATGGCAATTGGAAATATTTTAGGTTCGCAAATATTCAATATTTTACTAATTATTGGAACTTCAGCATTTTTGTGTCCAATCAACTATGCAGTAAGTTATAATAAATATATGCTAGTTCTTATTATGGGAACGATGATGTTAAGCTTGTTTCCATTTGTGGGAACGAAAAATAAAATGACAAGAAGTAACGGTATTCCTTTTGTGCTTATTTATGCGCTTTACATGGTGAGTCTTGTCATGTTTAATGGATAAAGTTTAGGCAAAAAAATCATGGGAATTGCTTAGGTCATTATTTTCATAAAGGCTTAAATTATCTTGATTATCTAATGTGGCTAAAAAGATTTGTTCTGGTTTCTCGAATCCTTGAGAAACCAGTTGTTTTTGGAGCCACATTTCGTCATGTCCCACGTTTTTTAAATTTTCGTGAACAATTCGTCCATCCAAAATTAAATCAACTGTAATTGTAGCGGCAGCTGGTGAAAGATTCAAATCCATTGGCGTAGCGGGACGAGTAGTGCTTTTGGGTAAAAAGCTGATTTTGCCGTTGGATTCTAAAATGGCAGTATTAATATCAGCAATATTAAAATAGCCATTGCTTCTGCATTGTACAAGAAATTCATTCAAATCCAATTTAGCTGTTTTGAAATTTTTTCGATACAATTTTCCATTATTCAGCAAAACCAAAGAATCCCCATAAATAAAACGTCTAGCTTTTAAAGATTTATTACAAGTCAACGAAATCGCAATCGCCACAATCGCATACACCACCATAGCCACAAGCGGTTGCATATAATCCGATTCCAAAGCAGTTGCCATTTCAGCAGCAATCGAACCAATCGTGATTCCAATAATATAATCAAACATACTAAGCTGTGACATCTCTTTATTTCCCATAAGCTTTGTCAAAACAAACAAAACAATCTCCGAAACCACCGACAAAACAACAACCTTCAAAATATCCTGCATTCTCAAAATCCTCCTTCTATGTAAAACAAAACCATCCAAACTCCCACCAGCGAGGCTCTCGTGGGGACCGCTGAGCACTGTTTGCGAGGTACGAGCATTACAGTGCCAGTGGGAAGAGCCGAACGGAGCCACTTATTTCCTGCAAATAGAGTTTGTTGGAGATTCTTAAGAACCAACAAATGGTTCTTAAGCGGGAAAGGTGGTTTTAGGAGGAAAGGGCAGAGCCCTGTCCTCCTAGTTTTATTGTTTCTTTATTTTCGGTTTCGACACCAAAGAAGCAATATATCCAAAGAAAATTGCAGCTGCAATTCCGCCCGCAGTAGCTTTAATTCCACCAGTAAAAGCACCAAGCAATCCCATACTTTTCAATTCTTCAATCGCACCTTTAGAAAGTAAATTTCCGAATCCAGTTAAAGGAACGGTTGCGCCACATCCACCCCAATTAATTAGATATTTATACCAACCAAGTCCACCTAAAATCGCACCAACTGTCACATAAGTAACTAAAATACGAGCAGGTGTTAATTTGGTTTTATCAATTAGAATTTGTCCAATGATACAAATAATACCACCTAAAATAAAAGCTTTTAATACCATCATCCAATCCATTTGTTATCTCCTTTCGTAAAAAAATCTATTTTTTAAACTTTCAAATCAGTTGGAAAAGCACTTTCGATTGCTACTGCATGAGCAATTCCTGGAATGCTTTCTCCTTGTTGAGAAGTTGTAGAATTCATCAATGCACCAGTTGGCATAAGAAGAATTTTTTTGTATTTTCCATCTTTAAACATATGTGTAATATAACCAGAAAATACGCTAGCACTACAACCACAACCAGAACCACCACTGTGTGTATCTTGCGTTTCTTTGTCAAAAATGAGTACACCACAGTCGTTATAATTAGCTTTAATATTGTAACCTTTTGTGTCCATTAAATCGACTAAAATATCTTTTCCAATGTGACCTAAATCGCCTGTGAAAATGGCATCATAATAACTTGGTTTTCTGCCAGTATCTTTGAAGTGACATAGTAAAGTGTCTTGTGCAGCACCTGCCATGGCAGCGCCCATGTTGTTGGCATCTTTAATTCCCATGTCAACAATTTTGCCAGGAGTAATGGCTGTTACATAAGGACCTTCTCCGTCTTTAGAAAGAACGGCAGCACCACTACCAGTTACTGTCCATTGACTTGCTGGGGCACGTTGATTACCAAGTTCTAATGGAAAACGAAATTGTTTTTCAGCACTACAAAAATGGCTAGAAGCGGCACAAACAACATTGGTTGCAAAGTCACCATCAATGGTGATAGAACCTAAGGTTAAGGCTTCACCAAAAGTAGAGCAGGCACCAAATATTCCGAAAAAAGGAATATTGGATTCGCGTAAACCAAAAGAAGAGGAGATGCATTGATTTAATAAATCACCTGCAAAACAAAAGTCAATTTCGCTCGAAGCGATTTTTGATTTGGCAATTGCCATATTGACGGTTTCTTTGATAATTTTACTTTCTGCTTTTTCCCAACTATTTTCTCCCCAAAATTCGTCTTCTAAACATTGGTCAAAATAAGGATTTAAAGGACCTTCTTTTTCTTTTGGACCAACAATGCAGGCAGTGGATAAAATATTAACGGGTTTGGATAAAACGTAAGTTTGATTTCCCAATTTTTTCATGATAAATTTTCCTTTCTTTTTTATGTAGTAGCCGATGAAATCATCGACTTCTACGCCTAAATTAATGTGATAGATTGTGTATTGAAAATCAAATAAATGATTCCAATAATGATACTGCTGGAAATTCCATAGACTAAAACAGGTCCAGCAACGGTAAACATTTTGGCACCAACGCCTAAAACATAGCCTTCGGATTTATATTCCATAGCAGGTGATACAATTGAATTGGCGAATCCTGTAATGGGAACGAGTGAACCTGCACCAGCAAATTTACCAATTTTATTGAATAAATTTAAGGCTGTCAAAAAGGCACTGATGAAAATAAGAATAATGGATACAATACTATAGGAAATGGTTTCTTCGATTCCGCGTGTTTTGCAAATTTCAAATATAATTTGTCCAATAGCACAAATTAGTCCACCTACCCAAAAAGCATTGAAACAATTTTTTAGAATGGGAGAATTGGGTGTTTTTTGGTCGACGTATTGTTGATATTCTTCTTTACTATTAATTGGTTTCATGATAACTCCTTTCGTGAAAAATTACATATTGTCAATATCTTCTTGTGCTGGTTCTTGGAAAGGTTCTATTTTGAAAACGATGTCTAAATCGACCATATATTCTACAATTTTATTGCCAGAAACGTTTGCATGTTGGTCCAAAACAGTGATTCGAGTTAAATTGTTTAATGTTTTTGAAGCTTCATCAACGGTTTTGACAATCGCATCCTTCCATGAAATATTGGAATAACCTGTTACTTTTATGTGTTTTTCTGAATTCATAATTTCCTCCTTGTTTTTGATATTGTAGTTATAGATTTTCCAAAAAATAAAAATATATACCGAAAATTCCAAAAATATCAAAAAAATTGATGTATGAATCCAAGAAAGTTTGGTTAAAATATAGATATTTAAAGACAAAAAAAGCGTTAAAGAGCGAAAAAAGACAAAATATTACAAAAATATTACATTTATATTATATTTATATTACATTTTTTTTATTCTATTGACTTTTTTTGAAAATATCGATATAAAATATTATATAATGTAAAATGATTCAAAGGAGAAAACAATGCAAAGCTGTTTAGGAATTTATATAGAAGATAATATAATTAAATATGCCAAATTGCATAAAGAAAAAGATACACTAAAAATCGAATCTTACAATACAGTATTTTATGATAAAAATTTGGATGAAGCATTAAAAAAGATTGTTAGTGAAACGTATAGTTATAAAGTTCCCATTAGTATTAACGTTTCAGATGAGATGTATCATACATTTCAAGTATCTTCTTTATTAAATAAGCAGGATACGAAAAAAGCAATTGATATTGAATATGAAATGTTATGTGAAGAAAAAGGCTACAATAAAGACTCTTTGCAACACAATTATTTGATTACGTATCCAAGAGAAAATAATGAGATTCAAAAGGTTTTAAGCATTACCGCAGATAAAAATGAGATTGCCAGAAGAACCAAAGCGTTAACAGGTTATAAAGTAAATACGGTTGCACCAATTCCAACTAGCATTACAAATTTGGTGGACAATGATGGAAGAAAAAATATTGCGATTGTTAATATTGAAGAAAAAACACAAATTACGGTTATAGTAGATGGGCAAATTTATCAAGTAACTGTATTAGAAGAAGGAATGGGGGAAATATTAAGAGAAATTAATCAAACCGAAAATTCCTATGCAAAATCTTATGAAGTTTGCAAAAATATGACATTAAATACACGAAATTCCAGTGAAATATATTCTGAATCAAGTGAATATATGGACACAGTAACTTCTGTGTTAATTCGAATTGTTTCTCAAACGAAAGATATTATTAATGAAATGTTTGCTAGTATTGATAAAATCTACATTACTGGTCTAGGAACTTGCATTAATAGTGTTGATTTATTTTTCCAAGAATATATATCATCTGTAAAATGTGAACTTTTGAAGCCATATTTTCTAAATACTTCTGCACCGCAATTGCCAATGAAAGAATATATAGAAGTGAATTCTGCAATCGCATTGGCACTTAATGGATTAGGCATGATGGATAAAAATTTGAATTTTGTGAAATCAGCCAAAGCAGGTGGCGGAAATACAAGTTTGGCATCGATTTTGAACCAAGATGTTAGTTTAGATACCATAAAAGAATTGTTTGGACATATTGGGCAAAGTGTGAAAAGTGATTTTACAACTGGATTATCCAGTACAGAAAAGTTATTGACAAGAGGAATTGTAAGTTGCGTAATGGTGGCTGGTTTGTTTATTTTGTTTAGTCATGTTATTTCTAATCAGTTGACTAATAAAACCCAACAGGTAGAAAGCGCCATTGCCAAAACAAATACAGAATTAACCAAATTAAATACAGACATCAAAACAATTTCTGCAAGAACCAATACGTACAAAGAATTAATCCAAGAGATTACATCACCAACAGAGGAAAATGAATCAACTTCGCAAGTACCACAAAGAATCATTCAAAAAGATTCTATTCCAAACTTGCTAAATCGAATTATGTTTGTGATACCAAAGAAAGTAAAATTAATTTCGATTAAAAATACAACTTCAGATCATATTGTAATTCATGCAGAAGCAGAAAAATATGAGCAACTAGGATATTTTAAAGCAGTATTGACTACGAATGGAATTCTAGAAAATGTAAAATCAAATAGTGCAGAAAAATCAGGTTCTGCGATTCAAGTAATTATAGAAGGAGATTTGCCATAATGAGAAATTTTAGCTTAAGTATTATATTAATATTGTTGATTCTGACTTGTTATGAAGTGATTTTTGGAAATCATGTAGAGGCGATTCGACAAAATATTGCAGGCATTAGTGAATTATCAGATTCAAGCAAAAAGTTGAATACAGAAGTGGCACAATTAGAAAAAAGTTCAACAGATGATTTTTCTACTAAGAAACAAGAACTTTCAAAAACGATTGAAACGTATCGAACCACTAAACAAGAATATGAACAATTAGTTTCTCAATTTTCAGCAGATACATCTGAAAGCTTCTTGGAATTACAAGAAAATGAGTTGAAAGATATTTATGATGTGGATTTTTTGTGGACAATTGTTGGTAATTATGCGACAGAAGAAGGAATCAATTTAAAGTTTGATGTAACAAAAAATACAACATCAGCAAGTTCTATCAATAATACATCCACCAATTATGTGGTTTGTGATTTGCGATTTGTTATCACAGGAAAATATATTAATTTAACAGATTTCATCTACGATTTAGAAGATGATGACCGTTTAAATTTTGAAATTAATGATTTCAATATGCAAAAAGTAGATTCTGATTTGCAAGTTACATTGAATGTAAAAGAAGTCAAAATAAATTCAGATAATTTATCTGAAACCGCATCAGTAACAAACACAGCGACACCAAATAGTCAAACCAATATGACACAAGATACGAATACGACCAAAACAGACAATACAACGAGCAATACTACAGCAACCAATACCACAACTAACACAACCACAAATACTACGAATCAAGATAAAAATTAAAATACGAAAGGAAAAAGAAAATCATGAATAAAAGTTTTGTAAAAGAGGTATTTATTTTTATATTATTATTAATACTAATTTTATTAATATTGGCAGTTGCGTTATATGATTTTATACCAGCCAATATTAATGTACCAGAAACAATTAGTTATTCACCAGATACAACAACAACTTCTATTAAGCAAGAAATCGCTTATACAAATGGAGGAGACACAACCGCTGATTCTAATCAAACAGATACAGAATTGATAACTTCTTTAAAATCCTATAGCATTAATTCTTCAGACTTGGCGGTATATGGTCAAAAGAATTTATATAATAGTGGAAATTCGAATCCATTTGATTATGCAGAAGAAGCTTCTACATCAAATGGAGGAACAACACAAAATCCAAATCCTTCTAATTCAGAAGGAAATAAAGGAGGGGGACAAAACACATCATCGTCAAGTAGTACAAGCAATCAAACAACCAATACAGCAACCCCAGCCAACACAACATCAAGTACTTCAACCCCAGGCACTTTCTTTGAGAATACAACTTCAAAATAATGTTTTGTATATATTTCTTTAATAATATATAAATAAAAAAATAGTATTTGAAGGGAGTGATGGGAAAAACATAAAAGGCAAGATGTTGTAAACAAGAAGATATGTTTTTTAGAACATATGAAAAAAATTTTTAAATTAAAAGGAGATTAAAAAAATGAAAAATTTGAAAAACCAAAAAGGTATTACTTTAGTAGCTTTAGTAGTTACGATTATTGTATTGTTAATTTTAGCAGGAGTATCATTAAGATTAGTAGCAGGAGAACAAGGTATTTTGAAAAGAACAGAAAACGCAGTAAATAAAAATTCACTAGCAGCTTTGAAAGAACAAGTAGACTTGGAATTAGTGGATATTAATGCTGAATATTTGGAGAAAAAATATGATACAGCACAAGCTACACCAGCTAGTATTGTAGAACTTGTTAAAACAAATAAAGCAAAAATAGAAGGACTTGGAGACGGAATTACTTGTGAAATCGCTACAGATGATGCTACCGCTACAATCACAATCGAAGTTAACGGACAAACTGCTACAAAAACAATTACAGCAAGTACAAATACTATTTCAGATTGGCAACAATAATAAAATTAAAATTTCAAGAGGTATATACTTCTCAAAGCTAAGCGGTGTATGCCTCTTTTTAATAAAAAGGTAGAAATATGAATGTTTTTTTATATGTAATGTTATTTATTATGGGAACATTTTTTGGAAGTTTTTTTACGTTGGCAGTTTATCGAATTCCATTGGGAAAAGATATTACGCATGAACGTTCTTTTTGTCCGAATTGTAATCATAAGCTTGGTGTTCTCGATTTAATTCCTGTATGGAGTTACCTTTTTTTGAAGGGAAAATGTCGCTATTGTGGTGAAAAAGTAAGGATTCGATATTTGCTTTTAGAAGTGATTTCGGGATTATTTTTTGTACTAGCTTATGCGTCGTTTCATATTCAAGATATAGTTTTGCAAGTTGTAAGAATACCACAATTTATAGCATTTATTTTTGTTTATATCACATTGGTTCTTGTGGGAGGAATTGACAAAGAATATCGAAAAATTAATTCATCTATTTTGCTTTTTGGCGCAGTTTGCCAAGTGATTTATATATTATATCTATATATGATAGAAAAAGCTAGTGTGTATAGATATATTATATATTTTGCGATATTTATGATACTATGGATGACAGTACGATACTTAGAAAAAAAGAAATTATATGGTTGGTTAGAAGTGATATTGCTAATTTGTTACATAAATTTTGCGTTAGGAATAAAAGTGACATTGCTTTCTTTGGGTGTGGCAGTGTTGTTACTATTATTTTCTAAAACAAAACTTCAAAGACAACCACTCGGCTTAATAATTGGAATTTCCACAATAAGTTGTCAAATTGTGGAAAACTTTATCGAATTTTGGATAAAATAAAGGATTTGAAAAATGAATAAAAAACAACTTGTTAAGAAATTGAATAGCCAAAAAGGAATTACTGGAGCAGATGTTGCCATTGCCTTATTGATTATTTTGACAGCAATTGGTGTAATAGCAATGATATATGTGAATCTAGTCATTGGTTCTCGCGAAGTCAATCGAAAAGGTGGGGCAACGAGAATTGCAACCAATATTATTGAGAATCTTTCTCAAATTTATTATGATGAAATTGCCAAACAGTTACAAGATTTAGTACAAGAAAAACAGGCAGAACAAACAGATAATAGATTTGTAATTTCAGGAAAAAGAGGAATCAAAGCTTTCAAAACATCGATTCCAAAAGGATATACTGTTGAAATCGCGTTAGAGGATGCTGGCGAATATGATGTGGTAAAAAAAGCAACGATTACAGTAAAATATAAAGTTGATGGACAAGAGCAAAAGATAGATTTTAGTAAAGTGCTAACAAGGGAAGTTGTGAGAGAATGCAATTCGCCTAAATTTGAGCCAATTTACATTTCTCAAATGACAACAGAAAATTGGGAATTATATACTCAAAACTCAAAAGATGCTTATGACATAAAAATTATTTGCCCCATTCAATATGACACAGCTTTGGAAGCCTATCAAGTCGTTACAGATACGGATTCTTTGTGGTATAGTTATGCAAATAAGCAATGGGCACGTGCTTTGGTATTAAATCCAGAGGAAGTAGAACATATTACGCCTGAAATGGTGACTGGCGAAAATTCTTATGTTTGGATTCCGCGATTTGGAGTAGAGGAAGGCGGAGAATTATTTGGCAATACGTATTTCAAATATAAGACCACAGATTATGCCATTTTGAATTCTCAAAATGCGACCCAAACCAATTTATTTTACAACTATATTGACAATCATAAACATTGGTCAGATAAAATCGATTTTGAAGAAGGATTAGCAGGAAAATGGTGCCGATATGCTGAATTGTCTGATTCGCAAAAGCAAACACTTGCGTATTCTCTTAATCAATCACAATATGGACCAATGCTAGAATACTAGTAATTACTGGTAATTACGCAAAAGCTATTTATTTTAAGACAAAAATATTGTATAATGAAAATAACAACAAAAGAGAAAGGAGAACGAAAAGTCATGATTGGAAAAAAACCAATTGGTGTAGAACTAGTAAAAAGAGGAATTGTAAAAGAAAGTGATATTGAAACAGCGATTGAATATCAAAAGCAACATCCAGAAAAGAAATTAGGCGATATTTTAAACATATTAAGTTTATGTCCACAAAAGCAATTGATGGAAGCAATGGGAGAAATATTAGGGGAAAATGTAATTGTATTAAATCCTGATGATGTAAAGGTGAAAAATAATGAATATTTACCATTAAATGTTTGCAGAGCTTGTAAAGCAGTATTATTTGAAGTGATTGGCAAAAGAGCCAAAGTTTGTTTTGCAGATACTTCAAATATTAAAGCGATTGAACAAGTCAGATCGTATTTGTTAAAATATGATTTTGTTATGGAGAAATTTTTAACGTTTGATACCAACATTGAAAATGTAATACAATCCATGGAAGGCAAAGAAAAATCGATGATTTTAAGCTCTTCCGATATTACAAAATTGGTGGATACAATTATTCGTTCAGCTATGGAAAAAAGAGCCAGTGATATACATATTGAACCACTTGCAAAGTCAGTTCGTGTTAGATTTAGAATTGATGGTGAATTGGTTACCGTTGCTAATATTGAAAAAGCCAAACAAGTACAATTAATCGGTCGTTTAAAAGCAATTTCGAATATGCATCAAGAAAAACAAGAAGCGCAAGATGGTGCGATTAATACATATAATAATTATAATATTCGTGTTGCTTCACAAAGAACAGTGGATGGCGAAAAGTTTTGTTTGCGATTATTGAAAAAAGATGAAGGAATTCGAAGTGTATTTGATTTGGGATTTCCAGCCGATGAAAAAGTATTAAAAAAATGTTTTGATAAACGAAACAGTATTACAATTATAGCGGCTCCAACGGGACAAGGAAAGACAACGACTTTATATAGCATTTTGGATTATTTGAATCGTCCTGAAATTAACATTACGACGGTTGAGGACCCTGTTGAAATTAGAGTACCAGGAATCAATCAAATTGAAATTGATGAAAAATCAACATTTGCAACAGTTTTAAGGTCGATTTTGAGAAATGACCCAGATATTATTTTACTTGGTGAAGTGCGTGATGCAGAATCAGCAGAAATTGCTATTCAGGCAGGTCAAACAGGTCATTATGTGTTATCAACGATTCATACGATTAATGCCATAGAAGTTATTACGCGTTTGCGAAAAATGGGAATTTCAGATTATGATATTTCAAGTACATTGGCAACAGCAGTTTCTCAAAGATTGGTTCGAAGAGTGTGTCCGCATTGTGCTGTAAAAAGAGCTTTTTCGGAGCAGGAAAAAGAAATTATGAACAAATTTGGAGAACGTTATCACGTACAATTTGATTTTACCAATAAGCATACTTATGATACAAAAGGCTGCAAAGAATGTAACCATACTGGTTATCTTGACAGAATTGCGGTATTTGAGATTTTAGAGTTGACGGATGAAATAAAAGATTTAATTGTAACAGGTAGTTCAAGTTTAAAAATTAGAGAATTAGCTTTGGAACAAGGTTATAGACCATTGGTAATTGACGCTTTTCAAAAAGTTCTTGACGGCATTACAACGATTGAAGAAGTAAATAATAGATTAGCATTATACTAAAGTGAAGGAGGAATATCAAATGATATTAATAGAAAATATAATGAAACAAGCCATCGAAAAAGATGCATCCGATATTCATTTAATCAATGGTTTGAAACCGATTTTGAGAATCAAAAGAAACTTGGTGGAATTAAAAGAATTTGATATATTAGATGAGGCTCAATTATATGATATTTATGATTATATCGTAAAAGGAAATGTTGGGAAAAATGAAGAATATACGAAGACAAGAAGATTGGATACATCGCTTGTATATGACAACATTCGTTTAAGGGTGAATTGTTCATTTGCAGATGACATTCCATTGTTTACGATGCGTATTATCAAAGAGGATTTACCATCTTTTGAAACTTTGGGCGTACCAGAAGTTGTTCGAACAATGACGCGTCAGCCACAAGGTTTAATATTGGTAACTGGTAAAACAAACTCTGGAAAAACCACAACGCTAAATTGCTTGATTGATGATATTAATCAAAATCTAAATAAAAAAATATTAACTTTAGAAAATCCAGTAGAATATAGACATAAAAGTAAAAGGTCGATGATTGTTCAAAAAGAAGTCGGAAAAGGAAAAGATGTTGAAACGTTTATTGATGGTGTAAAAAACTCGCTAAGAGAGGATTGCGATATTCTAGTAATTGGAGAGATTCGTGATAAAGAAACTATGGAAGCAGCAATCGACATGGTAGAATCTGGTCATTTAGTGATTCGGAACACTTCATACTAGGTCTTGTGCCGAAACCATTGACAGAATGATTAACTTTTATGAAATTCGTGACCAAACGAATGTTAAAAATCTAATTTCTGCTTTATTAAAACTTGTTGTTTCACAAAGATTGTTGAAATCACAAGAGACAGGGGAATTAATATTGGTTCCAGAAGTTATGGTGGTTGATAATGTAATTGCAGCTTGTATTCGAAAAGAGAAATTTAGTGTTTCAGAAATTGAAGATGCCATTCAGGGAAATTCAGACAAAGGATGTGTTGCTTTGATTTATTCTCTTGCCAAATTGTATGTAGAAGGAAAATTATCCTTAGAACAAATTAAAACGCAAGTAGAAGAGAAAAATTACGAGACATTAAATCGTATGATTATGCAGTTGAATTTGAGAAAAAAACATTAATTTAGGCGCAAGATAAAACTGTAAATTTTAAAACGGAGGAAGTACAAATGCCAACTTATATGTATAAAGCAATGACAAGACAAGGACAAATTGTAAAAAATAAAATAACCGATGCCAATAAAATTGATTGTGTACGAAGGCTAAAGAAAAATGATTTAGTTCCCATTAGTGTTGTTCCCTCTTTGAGGAAGGCTAAAAAAGTCAAAAAGCAACCGAGAAATTATCGAAGAGTTAATAATCAATTAAAACAGATTGGAAAGAAGAGATTACAGGAAAACACAACCAAAAGGAAGTCTATCCGCGAAAAATTAATTACAAAAATGATGGGTGTAACCAAAATTACTTCAAGAGATATTAGGATTTTTACACAAAATTTTTATCTTTTGAAAAAAGCAAATTTCAACAATGTGCATGCGCTAAGTACTGTTATTGATGCAACCGAAAATCCAAAGCTAAAACTAATTTTGGAAGATGTTTTGTATGGTGTGGAATCTGGTGAATTTATGCATACAACATTGGAATATTATTCAGAAGTATTTCCATATATTTATATAAACATGATAAAAGTCGGTGAACTTTCTGGTTCGCTAGAATTATCACTAAAACAGGCAATTAAATATTTGGATGAAAGTGAAGCTTTGCGAACCAAAATAAAAAGAATTTTATTGCCTAATATTGGAATGTTTGTTGGTATTTTAATTATGCTATTTGTATGCGTTATTGTAGGAGTGCCAGTTATTCAAGACATTTTTGAATCAATTGGTACGAAAGACCAATTGCCAGGAATTACATTGTGGTTTGCTGGTGTTGTAGATTCTATGATGAATTATTGGCAACTAATTGTATTGGCGATTGTGGCAGTGATAGCAGGAATTTATTTTTATATTAAAACCCCAACAGGAAAATATAAATTTGATGAATTCAAATATACTATGCCAATATTTGGCGGATTAATTTACTTAATAGATTTTTCAAGATTACTTAAAAATCTATTACTAAACTTACAAAATGGTATCCGAATTCAAGAAGCGCTAGATGTTAGTAAGAATGTTATTAAGAACAATATTATGCTCTCGATGGTCGATATGGCGATTAATAATATTTACGAAGGACGTTCCTGGATTGAACCATTTGAGAATGCTAGTTTTTCCAACCCAATGACAATTGAGATGTTGAAAATTGGTATGCAAACAGACCTTTCAGAAATGATGGAAAAATTGGTAGAATATATGGATATTGATATTGACAACGCCTTGGAGAAAATTGTCAAAATATTGCCAGAGGTATCTTATGGTGTAGTAGGTGTTGTGTTGATTTTCTTCGTATTGGTAGTTTTAGTGCCATGTATTCAAATCTACATGGGAGGATTCTTGTTTTCAGCATACGAACACCTTATGTAAAAGAAAGGAAGAGGCACGGAAAAAACCGTGCTTTTTTGCTAGATGAAAAAATCTTTGATTATCATTGATAAAAACACGAGTCTTATGTTATAATAGGATAAAGGTAGTGTAGTAAAATGAAAAAACAAGAATATATTTTAGAGAAGCAAAAATCATTTGAGGTAAAACATATTTTTGAATGCGGGCAGTGTTTTCGTTGGAATCAGCAGAAAGATGGAAGTTATATAGGGGTTGTGAAACAAGGTGTGATTCAAGTAAAACAACAAGGCGAAGAAATTCGATTTTGTGGAATTTGTAGTGAGGATTTAAAATCAATTGTAACAAGGTATTTTGATTTAAACAATGACTATGAACACATCAAGCAAAGTCTTTCTCAAATTGACGATTTTATGAAAACTAGCACCAATTTTGGAAAAGGAATTCGAATTTTACAGCAAGATTTGTGGGAATGCATCATTTCTTTTATTATATCGGCGAATAATAATATACCAAGAATCAAAAAAATCATTGAAAGAATTTCAAAGGAATATGGTGCTAAACTGGAATTTGAAGGAAAAGAGTATTATTTATTTCCAACACCAAAAGAACTAGCCAAAGCAACCCAAGAAGATTTACGACGTTGCGGTCTAGGATTTCGTGATAAAAGAGTTTTCCATACCACAAAAATGATTTTAGAAAAAGAAGTCAATCTACAACAAATCGAAAGGTTGGATTCTACGGAACAAATGCGTCAAGAATTATTGAAATTAGAGGGCGTTGGACCAAAAGTTGCAGATTGCATTTTACTGTTTGCTTTAAAAAGATTTGACGTTTTTCCAATGGATGTATGGGTGAGAAGAGTGATGAATGAATTGTATCTTCATCAGGAAAATGAAGAAAAAGTTAAGCCGAAAATAGTAAATCAGTTAGCCAGCGAAAAATTTCAAGGAATGGCAGGTTTGGCGCAGCAATATTTATTTTATTGGAAACGTGAAACATCATAAAAATCAGTAGAAAATTTTGCTTTCTATTCGGCAAAGAAAGCGAAAGGGGGATAAAGAATGAAACTGAAAAAGCAAGATGGTTTTTTACATTTAGTAGCCTATTTATTAATTTGTATTATTTTTGCAATAACAGTGTATGCTTGTTTAGATATTTTAGAGCTAATTGAAGTACCAGAAGAATATAGTGTTTCAACTTGGCTTTCAAAACATTCTGGAGATGCTACTCAAGTAGCAAAAACAGAGAAAGATGAATTACAAAACGACTCCCAAAAAACGAGAATTGAATTTGAAAATGAAACAGAAGAGGCGAGCAATACGCAATTTGATGTATCCCAATTGAACACTTATACTTCAGCAACCCAAGCTTCTACCAACCATTATATGCAAAATGAAGGATTTTTATATTATCACCAATTGGATCATTATGCCAAACTAATTTATGAAGAATTAGAAAAAAATTTAGAAAATATGAAATCTGGCACATATAACATTCAATTTGGGAAAACTTTCAATGATTTATTACACGAGCAAAATGGAGAACAGATTCTGAATGAATCATTCCAATTAGCGATTAATGCTTTAAATTTTGACCATCCAGATTTATTTTATTTAGATGTTTCTAAAATTTATTTATTAACCAAAATTACAACCAAACTTTGGATTACGACCTATGAAGTAGAGATTGGAAGTAGTCAAGGGCAAAGTTATTTAAATCCATCTTTTGCAAATGAAGCTGATGTCAATCAAGCAATTGCACGTGTAGAAGCAGAGAAACAAAAAATCAAGTCGGGATTAAATGGAAACCTTGAAAAACAAATAAAAGGTGTTCATGATTATTTAGTGGACCAATTAGAATATGAAGGTACATTAACCAAAGATAATATTTACAATTTATATGGCGCAATGGTAAACCATTCTACAGTATGTGAAGGCTATGCTCGCAGTTTTAAATATTTGATGGATGACTTAGGCGTTCCTTGTTTGATTGCTTGTGGAGTTGCGATTAATAGTAGTGGAGAAACAGAAAATCATGCTTGGAATTATGTTTTACTAAATGGAAATTGGTATGCAGTAGACGTTACTTGGGATGACCCAGTTATTGTGGGAAGAGGGACGATTAGTAAGAGTGTAAAATATAAATATTATTTGAAAGGCTCAGATGAATTTTTTACCAATCATACAGAAGATGGCAATATTGTTGGCGATGCAAATTTTAGATATCCAACATTAAGCACTAAAAATTATGAAAAATAAAAGGGGAACGAAAATGGAAAAACAGACGGAGCTGAATTTAATTTATGGTAAAAGTGGTACAGGAAAAAGTCAATGGATGTATCATGATATTGACCAAAAAATAGATAATTTTCAGAACATTTTTATTGTTGTTCCAGAACAAAGCAATTTAACTTGTGAAAAAAGATTTTTTGAAATTACTGGCAGAAAATCGTTATTTAATGTAGAAGTGTTGACTTTGAGCAGAATGGCTTATCGTGTTTCGAATGAAATAGGAGAAGTGACTTCTGCTTTATCCAAAGTCGGGAAATCTATGCTAATTTATGATTTATTAAGCAAAAATAAGAAAAATCTAAATTTTCTGGGAAAATCTGAAAGAAATATTGAAATTGTAAATAACATGTTTACTGAATTCAAAAAACATAATATTTCAACAGAAATGCTAAAAAATGTTACTTTAGAAGATAAATACACAACCCTAAAATTAAATGATATTCAGTATTTATACGAAAAATATGAAGAACGTCTAACCGATGCTTTACTAGATGAAAATGACCAATTAACTAAATTAGGTCAACAAATAAAAAATTCCAACCTATTTGAAAACACGGCGATTTATATTGACGATTTTTTTGGATTTACGCCACAAGAATTTAGCATTGTTGAAGAACTGTTGAAAAAATGTGCAGAAATGTCTGTTATGATTACTTTGGATGATATTAAAACCGACCAGACCAAAGAAACAGATATTTTTTATTTTAACCGACAGTTTGCTAGAAAAATATTAGAAATAGCCAAAAAACAAAATTGCAAAGTTAATTTTGTTCCTTTAAATAAGATATATCGTTTTAAAAATGAGGAATTGGCAGCGTTAGAAAAAAATCTCTATCATAGCAATGAAAAATTTGAAAAAGCAACCGAAAATATTCAATTATTTTTGGCGAATAATCCGTATTCCGAAGTAGAAAATGTGGCAAAAAATATTTACAATTTAGTAAAAAATTGTGGATATCAGTATCGAGAATTAGGAATAGTCACCAATGAAATTGAACATTACGCAGAAGACGCCAAAGCCATTTTTGCCAAATACGATATTCCGCTTTTTGTGGATGAAAAAAAAGAGTTAAATCAAAATATTTTAATTCAATTTATCATCAGTTTACTCGAAATTTTTGAACAAAATTGGTCACAGGACGCTGTGTTTCATTATCTCAAAATGGATTTGCTAAGTTTGGATTATGAAACCATTTGCGTTCTTGAAAATTACTGCAAAAAATGGGGAATTCGAGGTACGAAATGGTATAAGCAAGAATTTCAATATGAGCCAATCAATGAAAACCAAGAAAAGTTAGAAAACATCAGAAAACAAATTGTCAATCCATTATTAAAATTGAAACAAAATTTTATGGAAAACAAAACAGTTTTAGAATTAACACAAGCAATTTATGAATTTTTGATAGACAACCAAATAATCGAACATTTAGATACTAAAATAAAAGCCTATCAAAATCTTGAAATATCGAATGAATATAACACCAGTTATAAAATTTTAATTGCCATTTTAGAAGAAATGGTGAATTTGTTTCGGCGAAGAAAAAGTAACATTTGCACGTTATAAAGAATTATTAACAATTGGCATACAGGCTTCTGAATTAGGCAAAATTCCAGCCACACAAGACCAAGTTTTGCTCGGCGATATTGACCGAACCAGAAGCAATCAAATCAAAGTGTTGTTTGTTCTTGGCATGAATGATGGAATGTTTCCAAAAGAAAATAGGCAAGAAGGCTATTTGAATGATCGTGATCGAATTCTGCTAGCAGAAGCAGGAATCACACTTGCCAAAACTTCGTTAGATGCGATTTATGAAAATCAATTTAACATTTATCGAACTTTAACGATTCCAGAAGAAAAATTGTTTTTAAGTTATTCGTCTTCTGATAAAGAAGGAAAATCCATTCGTCCGTCCATTATGATAAAAAAATTGAAACGAATTTTTCCAAAGCTAACGGAAAAAAGCGATGTGGTTTCCAAAACCTATGAAATCACAAATGAAAAAGCCACATTCGGAGAAGCGTTGCAAGTCTATCAAGAATATCTGGAAGGAAACGAAATTGAAGAAAAATGGAAAGAGATTTTGTGCTATTTTTATCAAGAAAAGAAAAAATCATTTTCGAAGGCAATTTCAGGTGCTAATTATACCAATCAAGCAGAGCAAATTTCTTTGGAAAATATTCAAAGAATGTATGGAACCAATTTAAAAACCACGATTTCAAGATTAGAAAATTATCGAAAATGTCCGTTTTCCTTTCATATGACATATGGGCTAAAACTAAAAGAAAATGACAATTTTCAAATGACCACAATTGACACAGGTTCTTTTATGCATGAAGTGATTGACACATTTTTTCAAACGTTAGATGAGCAAGAACGAAACTTAAAAGAAATCACAGAAGAGGAAATCACACAAATCGTAAACAAAATCATAGATGAATTGCTACAAACTTCAAGATATTACATATTCTCCAGCTCAGCCAAATTTCGCATGATGACAAGAAGGCTTAAAAAAGTTGTTTTACAATCCATGAATTATATTGTATATTCCTTAAAATACAGCGATTTTGAAGCAATTCGGACATGAAGTAGAATTTGGAAATAATGGCGATTACAAGCCAATTAATTTAACATTGGATACTGGCGAAAATATTGAAATAATTGGCAAAATTGACCGCGTTGACATTGGAAAATGGAAAGATAAACAATATGTTAGAATTATTGATTATAAATCTCAAACCAAAAAGTTAGATTTAACGCAAGTTACAAGCGGATTACAAATTCAACTCATTACCTATTTAGATGCCATTACAAGCCAATCCAATCTTGAACCAGCTGGCGTATTATATCTAGGTTTGATTGACAATATTGTAAAAGCCAAGAAAAATCTATCCGAAGAAGAAATCGAAAAGGAAATCCGAAAAGGCTTTAAAATGCAAGGTTTACTTTTGGCTGATGTCAATGTTGTCAAAATGATGGACCATAAATTAGAACAGGGTTATTCCGATATTGTTCCAGCTTATATTGGAAAAGACGGAGAATTAAGCAAAAAATCAAGTGTTGCCACCAAAGAAGAATTGGCAAGATTGCAAATGGCAGTTCAAAAAATCATCAAAGAAATTGCAAGCGAAATCTTGAAAGGCAGAATTGCTATTAAACCATATCAATACAAACAAAAAACTGGTTGCGATTATTGCAAATATCAATCCATTTGCATGTTTAACCCAAATCTAAAAGGAAATGAATACGATTATATTAGAAATGGAAGTAATCAGGAGATTTTGTGTGAAATGGGAGAAAATAATTTAAAATAAATATTGACAAACGTAAATAATCGTAATATAATGCACATTATTAATCAAGTCGTTTATTCAAACGAAGAAAATTCAAAAGGCGTTTCTGCTAAAGTTTCAAAATAAAAGGAAAATTACGTGCATTATATTGGGAAAATAGATACAAACAAAATCGGAAATTATGGCAAAAAAATAGTTACGAAAGATATTGTGTTAACAGATGAAAGAAAGGAACATATTTTTCAAACTCATACAAATGATTTTGCATTAATCATGCATCATATAGATAAAGTTGTCTTAAATCCAAAGGAAGTAATTGAAGATTTAAAAAATACAGATACAATCTATCTAATTGATAAAGTAGAAAAAAATCATTTAAATGTTGTGGTAAGATTGAATACTACAAATAGTAAAGAACATCCTCAGAATTCTATAATGACAGCTTGGCTTATAAGAAATCGAAATTTAGAAAAGTTAAGACAAAAAAATAAAATACTTTACAAAAAAGAATAAATGTGGTATAATATACTATAATAAAGTAAAGATATTTGAAGTAGAGAAAGTGCTTCTACACACCTAGCAATAGGTCAAAAGAAATACAGGAAAGGGCACACCTGTCAAATATCTAACAGACGAGCCACAGAAAAATGTGGCTTTTTATAATATTTGTGAGATGAAAGGATAAAACCATGTTCAATTTTTCAAACGAAAATATCATTTTTCAAGACAAGGGAGACATCCAATATATTCAATTTAAAAAATTACTAAAATATGGAATCCAACATGCGTATACTTTAAAAGGTGAAAATCTAGATTTTAGTCATCATGTACCAGATGAAAAATCCAGTTATTCACGCCTTGCAAAAGCATTAGAAATACCAGAAGATACATTTGTCAAACCAATCCAAACCCATAAAAGCCAAGTCCAATGTATTTCTCAAGTACAGGAAAGTGGAGAATTACAAGATGTAGATGGCTTAATTACAAACCGAAAAAATATTACCTTAACCACCAAAAACGCTGACTGTATTTTATTTCTATTTTATGACTCTGTCAAAAAAGTCATTGCTAATGTGCATTCTGGTTGGAAAGGGACATTTCAAAAGATTGCAGAAAAAACGGTTGCAAAAATGATAAGTCATTATCAGTGTAAACCAAGTGATATCATTTGTTGTATTTGTCCGAGCATTCGAAAGTGTCATTTTGAAGTGGATGAAGATGTGAAAGATTTGTGTGCTGAAATATTTGGTTTTACGAATCGTTTAGAAGAAATCATCGAAGTGGGAGAAATCAAAGAAGGAAAGACTAAATATATGATTGATACGGTTTTGATTAATAAAATATTGTTACAAGATTTAGGTTTAAAAGAAAGCAATATCATAGATTGCGGAATTTGTAGTGTTTGCAATCAAGACAAAATTCATTCAGCACGAGCAGAAGGAGAAGCCTTTAGAAGAGCAACAGCAATTATTACATTATAAAATAAGAGAGGATGAAATCGATGACAGATATGGAATTAGTTCAAATTTTGTGGGATTATATGCAGTTACACCAAAGATTGGAAAAATGTGATTGTATCATTGGTTTGGGCTGTATGGACTTAAATGTTGCTAAAGTGGCAGCCAATTTATACAAAAAAGGCTATGCAGATAAACTTATTTTTTCAGGTGGATATGGCAAAAAAACGAAGAAAGTTTGGAACGAACCAGAGGCAGAGAAATTTGCCAAAATTGCAATAGAAATGGGCGTTCCAAAAGAGAAGATTTATCTTGAAAATCAATCCACGAATACAAGCGAAAATTTTCAATTTGTCAAAAAATTAATCGAAGAAAATAAAATGAACCTCCAATCTTGTATCATTGTAGGAAGACCATATGTTGAAAAAAGAACGTATACATATTTGAAAAAAATTATGCCAGAATATAAGGCAATTATTACATCAGAAGCGGTTAGATGTGAAACATATTTTAATCGATATAAAAGTGATTCGAAAATAGAAGAAATCAGCGTATTAGTAGGGGATATTCAAAGAATGAAATTATATCCACAAAAAGGCTGGTCAACAGAAGTTGACATACCAGATGAAGTTTGGCAGGCTTACGAAGAATTAGTCAAAAGAGGATATAATAACTGGATTCTTGAAAATTAATTTTCTTTTAAAAAATGATTGACATTATGATAAAATTATGATAAAAATATGATAATAAATTAAGGGGGAATGATTTATGATAAATATAAGACCAGTATCCGATTTAAGAAATAAATATCCAGAAATAGAGGAATTAGTATTAAAAGAGGATGAAGAAGTATATCTAACCAAAAATGGTTATGGAACTATGGTTGTGATGAGTTTGGAGAAATATTCGAGATTAACAGAAGAAGTTGAAATGCAAAATAAATTAGAAGAAAGGTTTGGTGAAAAAAATATGGAAAAAATAATTGACGAATTAGAAAAACAAATCCAAAATCCAGATACAAAATTTTTGACACATGAAGAGGTGTTTGGAACAATAAGGAGGAAACTGAATGACGAATAAATTTGAGATAAGATATTCCTCAGAATTTTTTGAAGAATTAGAAGCTATTGTGTTTTATATTAAGAATGAATTAAAAAATTGCATTGCTGCTAATAAATTACTGGCTAAAGTAGAGACTGAAATCGAGAAAAGGAAATTAAATCCAAAAAGTTATGAGCAATATAAGACGATTGGGGGATATTCTTATTACAAAATTTATGTGGATAATTATGTGATATTTTATACAGTAATTGAAAAAGTTATGGAAATCAGAAATGTTAAATACCATAAAAGAGATTTTGAAAGGTTAATATAGCTAGAATTTGGAGGAAAAATCAATGTACCAAACACTAGAAGAAATAAACGAAGAAGTCAAAAAGTGTACCAAATGTGGTTTATGCGAAAACCGAACCAACACAGTATTTGCAGATGGAAATCCCAATGCAAAAGTGATGTTCATTGGAGAAGGTCCAGGCGCAGATGAGGATAAACAAGGGGTTCCTTTTGTTGGGAAAGCAGGACAATTAATGAATCAGGCATTTAAAGGACTTGGCATTGAGCGTGAAAAAATATACATAGCCAATATCGTAAAATGCAGACCACCTGGAAATCGAACGCCACTCAAAAACGAAGCAAATGCTTGTTTAGATTATTTGCGAAATCAAGTTTTGTTGGTGAAACCAGAAATTGTTGTATTAATGGGAAATACGGCACTTAAAAATATATTAGGTGACCAATATGGAATCACCTCAAGTCGAGGCAAATGGATTGAGAAAAAAGGAATCAAATACATGCCAACCTTTCATCCAGCAGCACTGCTTAGAGATGATACAAAGAAAATTGATTTTTGGAATGATTTAAAATTAGTATTCACAGAATGCAAGGGAAATCTGGAAAAAGAAGATAATCTGGAAGGAACTAGTGAGTAACTAGTTATATTTATGAAGAAACAATAACCTTACGTTGTTGTCTACTGAGACAGTAACAAGCAAGCTCTAACAGTCTCAATCGATTGACAAATTTACATAAATATGATATAATAAAAGATAGGGGATTTTTAAGAAATAACAAAAATGTTATTTCTTTTTTTGCATTATAGCAAGAAAAGTTTTGAAAATTTAAGAAAAATACTTGTAAATTCTTCCATATATTGATATACTAGATAAAAGTAAAAAAGGAGGAAAGTAGAATATGTCTGAAAATAATGAAATAATGGAAAATAAAGAACAACAGGAAGTTGCAGTTATGGGAAATGATACAATTAAAATCTCAAATGATGTTGTGGCAATTTATGCTGGAATTGCAGTATCAGAGGTAGAAGGTGTTTATTCTACTGCAGGCGGATTTGCAGGAATTACAGAAGCCATTAGTGGAAAAAAGAATCTAAGCAAAGGGATTAAAGTAGAAGTTGGCGAGAAAAGTACCAAAATTGATGTGAATATTATTGTTGAATATGGTGCAAGAATTCCAGAAGTGGCGTATGAAATCCAAACCAGAATTAAAAAGTCAGTAGAAGAAATGACCGATTTAAAAGTGCTTGAAGTCAATGTACATGTACAAGGTGTCCACAAAATGACAGAAAAAGAATTAGAAGAAAAAGAAAGTGCTAACGAAAATATAGAAGGATAAACGGAGGAGAAAAGATGAAATTTTTGGAAAAAATAGCTTTGATTTTATTTTCACTAATTATTAGTGTCATATCAATTGCTTTAATTTTGATTATGTTGGATGTGATAGAAGTAAACGTGATAACCGAAACAGTAGCGTTATTAGTAAAAGATAGCGTATCGATGAAAATAACATTGGGGATTTCGATTGTTGCTTTGTTGCTTGCCATAAAATGTATTTTCTTCCGACCAGCGCGTGAAGATGATGGCAGAAATGGCGTGACTTTGGAAAATGGTTCAGGGAAATTAGTCATTTCAAGAGAAAGCTTAGAAAATCTAATTGCTAATGTTGTGAAAGATGTACAAGGAATTGAAGCAATTTCTAGTAGAACGATTTTAGATAAAAATAATAATGTAATTGTTTATGTGACAACATTGGTTTCCAAAGATATGATGATAAAAGATGTGTCAATACAAATTCAAGACAAGATCAAGGAAGCTTTGAATAAAACAGCTGATTTGGAAGTGAAACAAGTCAATGTGAAAGTAAAAAATATTACCAATAAAAAAATTAAAGGATTACCAGCAGCTGAAGAAACGGAAAATACAAATGAAGTGAAGGAAGAGGAAGAAGAAGTTAATTCTTAGGAAAGGAAGTTTAAAATGGATCATTCTAACAATTTTAAAGAATTTTGGGATAAATACAAAGGTGCTATAATCGGAGCTTTGATAGCAATCATTCTTTTAAGTACAGCGCTGTATAAATTGTGTGTTGCTGTAATTGTGATTGTTGGCGGAATTTATTTAGGAAATTATATCCAA
Source organism: uncultured Clostridia bacterium (assembly GCA_948976265.1). Taxonomy (GTDB): domain Bacteria; phylum Bacillota; class Clostridia; order TANB77; family CAG-508; genus Scatovivens. Next base: position 81,948 of record CARFUA010000005.1, on the reverse strand, counting down.
AATAATAAAGAAAATGTAAAAGAAAATTTAAAAAATTTTATTGACAAATTTTAGGAGGAAATCATGCAAAGGTCTGCGATGCGAGAACTAGCTTTTAAATTTATCTATGGACTAGAAATGCAAAAAAATTTAGAAGATTTAGAACAAATTGAAATATTTATTGAAAATAATGAGATAACGAATGAAAAAGTAATTCAATATTTAAAAGATATTCAAAATGGAGTGACAGAACATTCCGCTGAAATGAATGATTTAATTGAGAAAAATTTAAAAGAAAATTGGAGTTTGAGCAGAGTTTCGAAAATCAATTTGAGTTTAATTAAAATTGCAATTTATGAAATGTTGTACAAAGAAGTACCTTATAAAGTTGCGATTAATGAAGTGATTGAACTTGCAAAAAAATATTCAGATGAATCAGCACCAGTGTTTATCAATGGAATTTTGGCAAGTGTTGTGAAGGATAAAAAATTGGATGCAAAGGTGAAATAAAATGAAAATAAAGCCAATTTCTGTAACTGAATTGAATAAATATGTGAAAAACAAAGTGGCAAGTGATGAATTTTTAAATGCTGTTTATGTAGCAGGAGAAATCTCGAATTTTAAGCATCATTATACAGGGCATATGTATTTTACATTAAAAGATGAAAATTCTTTGATTAAATGTGTGATGTTTAAAAGTGCGACACCACATTTGAATTTTATTCCAAAAGATGGGATGAAAGTAAATGTTTTAGGAAGTGTTGGCGTATTTGAGCGTGATGGCGTTTACCAAATTTATGTGCAAGCCATGCAAGAAGATGGAATTGGAAATTTGTATGCCAAATATGAAGCATTAAAAGAAAGGCTTGAAGCAGAGGGATTATTTGAAGAATCGCATAAAAAGAAAATCCCATTTATGCCAAAAATTATTGGCGTTTTGACTTCGAATACAGGCGCCGTGATTCGTGATATTATTAATGTTTCGACGAGAAGAAATCCAAATGTGTATATTCGTTTGTTGCCAATTCCTGTGCAAGGCGAAGGCGCAGCGGTAAAAATCGTAGAGGCGATTCGATTGATGAATGAAAAAAAATTGGCAGATGTAATTATTTTGGCAAGAGGTGGCGGTTCTTTAGAGGATTTATGGTCATTTAATGAGGAAATTGTGGCACGTGCGATTTACGATTCAGAATTGCCAGTGGTTTCCAGCGTTGGGCATGAAACGGATTTTACGATTGCGGATTTTGTGGCAGATTTACGTGCCCCAACCCCTTCGGCAGCGGCAGAATTGGTTGTGGCAGATTGCGAAGATTTGCAAAATACAATTTCAATTTATCAAAATCGATTAAAGTTTTCTTTGAAAAGAAAAACAGAGCTGATGAAATTGAAATTGGAAAAGTGTATGAGTGCTAGAGTTTATAAAGAACCATTACAAAAAATAAATCAGTATTATTTGCTGGTTGACCGATTAGCAAAGCAAATGGAAAATGCAACACAAAAGAGAATCAAAGAAATCAAAATGCAATTTTCAAAAGAGGTTACTAAATTGGATACGTTAAGTCCACTCAAAACGTTAACAAGAGGGTATTGTATTGTGGAGACAGATAACAAAATTATTTCAAGAGTGGCGAAATTAAAAAAGAATATGGAAGTCGACCTAAAATTTCAAGATGGAAAGGCAAAAGCTAAAATTATTGAATAAGAAAAGGAGAAAAGAAAATGACAAGAAATGAAGGAAAAATAAATTTAAAAATTTGGGTACCAATTATTTGTATCATTGTTGTTGGAGTTACGTTTTATATGATGCATGATATTAAAAGCAAGATTGAAAAAATGGAGCCAGGAAATAAAACGAATTCTGAAGAAAATGCACAAGAAGAATCACAAGAATCCGAAGATAATGTAACAGAAAATATATCTGAAGGAAATAAAACAAATCAAGAAACCACCAAGGAAAATAAATCTGCTACAAAAACAAATAGGAATCAAAATGATGCACCAGCTAAAGCAGGAGTAACGGATCAAAAACAAAAAGCAATTGAATTAGTGAAAAAAAAGTGGGGAGAAGATGACACAGTTAATTATGTATTTGATTACGTTAATGAAAATGAAGAATATGTGATTGCTGTAAAAGATAAAGCGTCAGCTACGGTAAAATATTATTTTAGAGTGAATTTAGAAACAGAAACAGTGGAATTAGATTAAGTAGAGGTGAGAAAATGAAAAAACAAGAATCATTTGAAGTGTTGTTAACAAAGTTAGAAGAAATTACGGCACAACTAGAAAAGGAAGAAAATACTTCATTGGAAGAATCAATGAAACTGTTTGAAGAGGGAATTCAGATTTCGAAAAAGTGCAATCAACAAATTGAAGAAGCAGAAAAGAAGATTATGATATTGGTACAAGAAAATGATGAGATTAAGGAGGAAAGCTTCATCCAAGAAGACGAAGATGAAGAGTAACAAGTTATGCAAGTTATAAATGAAATAGTTCATAACAAGTGTATTTACATTCCATTTATATTATGGATATTGATTCAAACTTTTAAAGTAGTAACAGAATTAATTATGAATAAAAGATTAAATGTAAAAAGAATTGTAGGAGCTGGAGGTATGCCAAGTTCTCATTCAGCGATTGTGTGTTCATTGGCTACTTGCGTGGGAAGAGAATATGGCTTTGAAAGCGGAATTTTTGCGATAGCGATGGTTGTGGCATTTGTGGTTATGTATGATGCAGCAGGTGTCAGACGTGCCGCAGGAAAACAAGCTGGAATATTAAATAAAATATTAGAAACACCAGGAATGACAACTGTACAAGTTCAAGAAAAATTAGTAGAAATGCTAGGACATACACCAATTCAGGTATTTGTTGGTGCAATATTAGGAATTGTTGTAGGAGCCTTAATTTAAAAAAAGAAAGGATAGAAAAATATGAATGATATTGAAATTGCCAAAAGTGTACCATTAGAGAAAATAGCCAATGTAGCAGAAAAGTTTGGAATTGCAGAGGAAGACTTAATTCCATATGGAAAATATAAAGCCAAAGTGGATAATAAACTGATGAAAAAATTAGCCAACAAAGAAAATGGAAAACTGATTTTAGTTACTTCCATTAACCCAACACCACTTCGGAGAAGGAAAAACGACTATTTCAATTGGTTTATCGGATGGATTAAATCGATTGGGGAAAAAATCAGTATTGGCATTAAGAGAACCATCTTTGGGACCAGTTTTTGGTATGAAAGGTGGTGCAACAGGAGGAGGATATGCGCAAGTTGCTCCAATGGATGAGATTAATTTGCATTTTACAGGAGATATTCATAGCATCACTTCAGCAAATAATTTAATTTCAGCTATGATTGATAATCATTTATATTTTGGAAATAAATTACGTTTTAAGAAAATTATTTGGAAAAGATGCATGGATTTGAATGACAGGTCTTTGCGTGAAATCAAAGTGGGACTTTCTGGCGAAAAGAAAGTTGTTCCAAGAGAAGACGGATTTGATATTACGGTTGCTTCTGAAATTATGGCTATTTTATGTTTATCAAATGATTTGAAAGACTTCGAACGAAGAGTTGGAAATATCACGATTGGATTTAATGAAGATGATGAACCAATCAAAGTTAGTGATTTAAAAGCACAAGGAGCTGTAACAGCTTTAATGAAAGATGCGATGAATCCTAATATTGTACAAACATTGGAGCATAATTTAGCTTTTATTCATGGTGGACCTTTTGCCAATATTGCACATGGATGCAATAGTGTGATTGCCACCAAAATGGCTTTAAAAATCGGTGATTATGTGGTAACAGAAGCTGGATTTGGTGCAGATTTAGGGGCTGAAAAATTTGTGGATATTAAATGCAGAAAATCTGGTTTGAAACCTTCAGCAAGCGTTTGTGTTGCGACTTTGAAAGCTTTAAAATATCATGGTGGATTGGATGTTAAAGAATGTACATCAGAGAATTTGGAAGCATTGGAAAATGGTATTGAGAATTTGCTGAAACATGTGGAAAATATAAAACAGCAATATGGTATTAACGTAGTAGTTGCGATTAATAAATTTGTTTCGGATACGGATAAGGAAATCGAGTTTTTGTCGAACAAATTGAGAGAAGCTGGCGTGGAATTGAGTCTTGCAGAAGTGTGGGGCAAAGGTTCAGAAGGGGCTATTGATTTAGCGGAAAAAGTGATGAAAATTGCGGAAAAAGAAACCATCCATTTTGTCTATGAGGAAGAAGATGCTATTAAAACAAAAATTGAGAAAATTGCGACGAATATTTATGGTGCCGAAGGTGTAGAATATACAGAAGAAGCAGCGCGAGAAATTGAAAATATTGAAAAATTGGGGTATCGAAATTATCCAGTTTGTATTGCAAAAACACAATATTCTTTCTCAGATGATGCGAAAAATTTAGAGTGTAAAGAACCGTTTAAAATTCATGTGAGTGAAGTGATTTTAAAAACAGGAGCGGAATTTGTGGTTGTAAAAACAGGAAAAATATTTACGATGCCAGGACTTCCAAAAGTTCCAGCAGCAGAAGAGATTTATGTGGATGATGAAGGGGAGATAGTGGGAATATTTTAGGAAAGGAAAAGATTTATCTGTGAAGGTAAATCTTTTTTAGAATAATTTATTGACAAACGTAACCAATCATGATACAATCAACAAAATTTTTATTCAACGTGGCAAAATTCTTGCCCCGAATTTCACAAAATAAAATTAGATAAAAGGACGAAATTATATGAATTTATACATGGATGAATCAGGCAGTGTGCATTCTGTTTCAAGTGACTTAAATCGCTTTTTTATTATTGGTATTATGATGCCGAATGACATTAAAAAACTGAAAAGAGTTTATAAACTTTTTGTACGAAAAAATTTTCAAAAATTAATAAACTTGGATAAGCAAAATAAGATGTTTCAGAAGAATGGTAAATTTCAAGAACTGAAAGGATGTTGTTTTGATAAACAAATGAAGTTAGAATTTCTACAATTTTTTTGCCAAAATCAGTTGCTAAAAATTGGTTATATTATTTTAGATAATAAGCAATTACAAGCAAAATTTATTGTCAATAAAGCAAGAACGTTTAATTATCTCCTAAAATTATATTTGACGAGTAGTTTGCAAAGAAAATATATTTTTGGACGACAAATGTTTTTGCATATTGACGAACGAAATGTAAAGACAGATTCGCGCTTTTCTTTGGAAGATTACTTGAATCAAGAAATAGTTCTAAATTTGGATTTGATTGATAGAGTTCATGTTCAGTATTATGATTCGGCACGAAGTCAACTCATTCAAATTGCAGATGTTTTTTCTAACATTATGTATTCAAATATTGTAACGCAAGGAGCGTATCAAAAAGAACTAGAAAAACTGGCGAATAGTGGCTATATTTTGCCGTTATTTCGTTTTCCCAAAAAAATGTAAAAAAGAGTCGAAAAAAGGTATTGACAAACGTAAAATAAAATGCTAAAATAGAACCATAGTTAAACAGTAAGTCCTTAGAAAACATGCCATAATCTCGGTAAGTGATATGTGTTATCATCATGCTAAGGCAGTTAACTACAAATTATCATTTTTTTAATTTAAATATAAACAAAAAAACTTGCTTAGAATATTATATTCTGGGTGAGTTTTTTATGAAATTAGGTTTGTGTTTATCTGGCGGAGGAATCAAAGGCGCGGCACATGTTGGGGCGATAAAAGCTTTGAAAGAAGCTGGTTTGCATTTTGATTATATTTCAGGAACATCTTCGGGGAGCATTGTTGCAACATTGTATGCTTGTGGTTATACGACAGATGAAATTTATGTTGCATTTAAAAAATATGCCAAAAAAATTGGCTATTGGGATTGGAATAATGTTTGGAATGTAACTAAGAATTTTGTCAAAACAGGAAAAGTAAAATTGACAGGATTAAATAGTGGAAAATCCATTTATGATTTTGCGCATAAACTCTGTGGTGCCAAAGGAATTTCCAATATTCACGAAATCCAAAGAACATTACTAATTCCGACGGTCAATATTTACACAGAAGAATTGTATGTTTTTCATTCGGGACTGCCAATTAAAAATGAAAAAAATATTAAATATATTAACCATGTGGATATTGGAACCGCGGTTCAGGCAAGTTGTAGTTATCCGGGAATTTTTTGTCCTTGCCAATATAAAAATACGCTTTTGGTGGATGGAGGTGTTTCAGAAAATTTACCTTGGCGTGAAACCAAAAGAATTGGTGCTGACAAAGTTTTGAGCATTGTTTTTGTCGATAAAAAGCAAAAAAAATGTTGTGATAATCTAGTGCAAGTATTAGACAAATCCTTTGGCATTTTGTGCCATGAGTTAGCCGAATATGAATGGGATGGAACGGATTATTTATTAGAAATTAAGCATGACAATGTTGGATTATTGGATTGGAAGAAAGTGGATGAATTGTATGAACAAGGCTATCTTCAAACAAAGAAAAAATTGAAAGAATTAATGTTAATTTAAAAATTCAGATTACCAAAAATTGCTTGTAAATCATTAAAAAAATTGCAAATAATATTCCTAAAACAAGAAAGGAATATGATTTATGGAATATAAAAATTTGCGGAGAAAATATTTATGCAGAAGAATTTAATGAACGAGCAGAAGGAATTGTAAATTGGATTAAAGAGTATCGCGAAAAAGAAGAATGGGCAAAAGACCCCAATGCTTTTGAAATGGCAAATGTATTTTTGTTAGGTGCAAAATATGCGTCTGAAGGAGTTGATATTCACAAAGAAACATTACAAGAAATGTGGCAGATTCGTTCTCAGGATTTTGCAAGATGTGGCATTTCTGAAAATAATTTTGTTTATCGAATTTGTGAGGATAGCTATCAAGCTTCGCAGGCAGGGAGAGCTTTAGTAAATGATGAAGCTTCTCACCATGCTTTGAGAAAGATGGCAGGAATTGGATTATATTTAAATCAGCAAAAAGTAAGAGAAGGGAAAGTAGAATATAATAATCCAAATGAATTCTTAGAACTTGTGGAAAGTGCAAGAACTTTAAAAGGAGTGCATCCAGATTTATATCAAAAATATGGATTTGACCAAAATCTAGAAATTTTAAATGGACTTTTACCAGAAAATGCGTTATCTGGAAGAATCAATAAAGCAATGCAGGAGCTTTCTCCTCAGCTAGTTACGGAAAAAAAGAAGGACGATTTTATTAAAGAAAGAGAATAAAGGAAATAACATCAAATATGGTTTGTATTTGGTGTTATTTTTTGTATTTAATAGTTGCATTCTTGAGAATTTATGGATATAATGTAAAAAAATGAGATAGAGTGGATAAGTATGCAAAGGAAAAAGAAATACAGTTTCTTAAAAGAAACATTAAAAGGAACCAAAGAACGAATTTTTTTAATTTTACTATTAACCATCATTCATTCAAAACTAAATGTTTATGTACCCATGTTTATTCAATATGCCTTAGATGGAGTTGTTCTAAAAGATGAATCTGTGATTCCGATGTGGATTCGAAATTTATTTTATGCGGATAGCCCATTTATCAAATTAATCATTTTAACCGTGCTTTTAATTGGGGTAAACTCAATTATGTTTATCGTTCAATATTGGAGAAATAAAGAAAGTATCAAATTTAATTTAAAAATCAATCGAAATGTAAAATGCACGATTTTGAATCATGTATCAAAATTAGAATATATGGAATTTTGCAATATCAATAATTCTGACGTCATTCAAAGAGTCAACAATGACGCTATCATTTATGCGGACTTTTTTAATACACAAATCAATTTATTTTTAGATACCATTTTTATTGTAGGATTTTCCATTATACAAATTTTCGAATTAAATACGGTATGTGGTATATTTATATTTGTAATATGCATCCTGATTATTTTGTTGTCTTATTGGTATTATAAAGTGTCAAAACCATTAGTAGAAGATACGATGGAAGCTAATAAAAACATCATTGAACAAACAAGACAAGCTGTCATGAATTCGAAGATGCAAAAAGCCTTTAATCGAAAAAATAGTGAAATAGCGCATTTTAAAAAATTAAATGAAGATTATCGAAACAAGGAATTGAAACTTGGCAAATATAGAGTCGTTTATGGCATAGGCACCCATTCCGTTCGAAATTTTAAAGAACCATTTGTCTTATTGCTCGGCGGAATTTTAGTAGTACGAGGTCAAATGACCTTAGCCACCGTTTCCATTCTATTGACACTTGCTACTAAAATTTCTGACTATATTTATGATACAGTTGATAAATTAAAAGATGTCAATCAATTTTTAGTTTCCTATCAGAAATTATCCCGTTTAATGCAAACAAAAGAAGAAACGGAAAAGCAAGAAAAACAGCAATTAAATGGAGATATCATTTTCAAAAATGTAACCATAAAAGCAAATGAAAATACCATTATTGAAAAGATTAATCTGCAAATAAAATCAGGCGAAAACATTGCTGTAATCGGCGACAATGGTGTTCGGAAAAACAGTTCTTGCCAAAACGCTTATGGGATTTTATGAATACGATGGCGAAATTTTTATTGGAGAAACTAATTTAAAAAACGTAAATCCTCAAGCCATAAGAAACTACATCGGCATTGCTTTACAAGATACCTATTTGTTTCATGATACGATTCGAAATAATATAAATATTACGAATCAAGAAGTATTAGATTGCGAAATCGAAGAAAGTTTAAAAGTTGCCGATATGTATCAAGATGTACAAAATTTTGAACAAAAACTAGATACGATACTCGAAAATGGCGGTGATAATTTATCTGGTGGACAAAAGCAAAGATTAGCGATTGCACGAAATATTATTTCCGATAATCAATTTATCATTTTAGATGATTCATTATCCAAATTAGATACAAGAACCAAACTCAATATTCTGCAAAATATCATTGCAATGTATAAAGGAATGATTCTCATATCCCACGATATTAGTGTTGTAAAAGCATGTAACAAAGTCATTTTTATTCATGACAAAAAGCTACAAATGAATACACACGATTATTTTATGGAAAACAATTCAAATTATCGACAAATCATTGAAATGAGACAAAACAATATTTTAGAAGAAGAGGAAGAGTGATGTTTAAAGAAATTTTTCAAGGTTATAAAAAAATAGCGATTCATTCTACCTTAGGAAGAATCGCCACCAGCATTATGGTTGTTGTTTTCATTTCCTTTATGGTAATCATGGTAGAATTTGCGATTCCAAGTAAAGACATCGATTTGATTATAAAATTAGGAATCCTGTATTTATTGGTAAATATTCTAAGGGCAATTGTAACATTTTGGGAAGACTTTTCAGAAGTAAAATTAGAAAAAAATGTAGAAGCAGATTATCGAGAAAAAATATTTGTGAAATTGCAAAACATGAAACAATTTGAAATCGAACAACTAAAAGCAGGTGATATTTTAGAAAATATGTTAAATGACACCAAAGAAGTTGCCAGATATTATACTTGGGGAATTGACCGTTCTTATGCTGCTGGACTTTTGAGACTCATTGGGAGTTTAGCTGTTTTACTATATTTAAACAGTTTTATCATAATGGTTACCATGTTAATCTATGCCATAGGTTTTTTTGTGGCATTTGGCTTTAATCATAAATCGCTAAAATTCACGGAACAAAAAAGAAAAATAAATAGCCAAATTTTAAATTTTTCCAACGAACAAGTAAGCGGATTTGAAACGATAAAATCTTTACAAGTACAAGCGCAAAGAATGAAAAAATTAAAAGAATTGTTAAAAGAATACGAAAAAAGTGTCCATCAACTAGAAAAAAATATTCGAATCTATACATGTCTTTATGATTACATTATTTCGTTTGTTTTGGTGGTAACCATCCTTTTAAGCGGAATCGGAGCGATAAAGGGAGTAGTTTCTTATGGTGTGTTAGTTATTTTGGCGAGGTATATTTCATCTCCAAAAACTTATGCCAAATGGGTATTAGAAGGATTCCAAATCAGAAATGTATGCCGAATTTCATATCAAAAAATTCTAGAAATTCTGGAGAAACCAGAAGAAAATATGGAAACAGGAGAAACGTTACAAAAGGTTGAAAAAATAGAATTTCAAAAAATCCAATTTGCGTATTATGAAAATCAAAATGTATTAAATGGCATTTCTCTAAACGTAAGCCAAAACGAAAAAGTTGCCTTAATTGGCAGAACAGGAAGTGGAAAAACGAGTTTGGTCAATCTTATTTGCCGATTTTATGATATAAACGATGGACAAATTTTAATCAATGGACAAGATTATAAAAAATATAGCATTCACAGTTTACGCGAAAAAATTGGTTATATCATGCAAAAAGTCGTCATTTTTGATGGCACTATTTTAGAAAATATCAACTATTCCAACAAAGACGTTTCCAAACAGGAAATCATAGAAGTTTGTAAAAAATTAAATCTACACGACAAAATCATGCAATTTGAAAATGGCTATGAAACCATAATCAATAACGAAACCGACCGATTTTCCAATGGCGAAAAACAAATGATTAATTTTGCACGAGTGATGATTGAAAATCCAGAAATTATCATTCTAGACGAAGCAACCGCCTCTCTTAGCTATAAATCTGAAATGCTCGTCAGAAATGCCATTGATGAAATTACCAAAAACAAAATCAGTTTTATCATTGCCCATCGATTATCCACAATTAAAAACTGTGACAAAATTCTTTTAATGCAAAATGGAAAAATAATCGAAGAAGGAAATCACGAAGATTTAATGAAAAAACAAGGCGAGTATTATAAATTAGTCAATGCCTAATGATTCGCCCCAAAAGAAAGGAACAAAAATGGAATTAGAGGAACGAAAAAAATTAAACAAAGCCAGAAGAATCAATGCCAAACTGTATCCCATTTACAAAATGTTTTCTTGGGATTTACTATTTTTCTATTCCATAGAATTTTTATTTTATACCATAACCAAAGGATTAACTGCCGCAGAAATATTGACAATAAATGGACTTTATATCATATTTAAAGTCCTAATGAACCTTCCAGCCATTGCCATTTGCGATCGAATTGGGAAACGAAAAGGTATGATTTATGGAAATATTTTGGTGCTTTTAAATATAGTAATATTAATCGTAATGCCAGGTGCCACAAGCGTCATCCTTGCCAATCTAATTTCTTCTTTAGGTTGGATGATGAAAGCAATTTCCGAATCAAATTTAGTTTATGATTCTGTAGCCACACGTGGCGGAGATGGCTTATATACAAAACTAGACGCCAAAGGTGGAAGCTGGTATTATCTATTAGATGGCGTTGCCTCTTTAACAGCAGGTTATTTATTTGTAATTAACAATTATTTACCAATGTACATTTGTTTAGGATTTGTTTTAGCATCAACCATATTATCTTTCTTTTTTAAAGAAATTTATCCACCCAAAAAAGAAGAAAGAAAGCCTTTAGGCGAATTTCTAAAAGGGTATCAAGATGACTTAAAAATGTCTATGAAATTCATTTCAAAATCCAGAAGAATGAAATCTTACATAGTATTTGGAGCCATTTTTTACGGAATTATCTGTATATTTGATACCTACAAAGGCAATTTACTAACCGAGATTGGCGTGCCAGAAGAACAATATTCTATGATACTCGCAATTTTAAGTTTCATAGGAGGAATTTCCGTTAGTTTAATTCCAAGCTTAGAAAAGAAATTTAAAAACAGAGTCTTGACATTTATATCACTCATGTATATTGTAAGTTTTGTAATGGTAGGAAGTTTAGTAACCAACTTTTCAGGAAATCTTTTATTGCCAATTATTTTGACAATGTATTGTTTTGCTAGAATCGCAGTTTCTATTTGGTACATCTTAGAATATAAATATTTGAAGAATTTTAGCACACCTGAAATGCGAGGGAAAATTACCTTTGCCTACGAATTTGTGAATGGAATTGTAGCAAGTATCATGGCTATTTTAGGAGGTCTTGTATTAAACATAATCAACATCAAAGATGCGATTTTAGTAGTTAGCTTAGCTTCACTTGTGATTTTAATTTTAATTTTAGATTATATGCGAACACGTTTCGGCTTAAAACCAGAACAATATACAAAAGAAGACATCGAATTTGTAGAAAAAGTAGAGGAGAAAGTAACCAATGAATAATTATAAAGTATTATTTTATTTGCGTATCTTAAAAAGCATTCTAACCACTTTTGTAGATAGCTTTTTAGTATTATATTTTTTAGAATTATCCGACAGCAATATTTTGCCACTTGGAATTTATAAATTAGTGGCAATGACATTTGTATTTGGAACCATATTTTGTGTGAGAAATATTGCCAAATCAAAACATCGTGTAAATTTGATGCGAATTGGAATTTGTTTAGATTTTGTTTATTTTTTAACGATTTTATTATTACGAGAAAAAGTAGTAGACTACATTTATTTGGTGGGAGCTTTATATGGCTTAGAAGAAGGATTTTATTTTTCCGTTTACAACATGTTTGAGTCAGACGGAATTACAAATGAAGAAAGAGCCAAATTTACAGGAACCTATACTTCTGTAAAATCTATTCTAGCCATGATATTTCCAATTTTAATGGGAAGTTATATTTTTACTTCTGGTTTTTTAAGTGCGGTTATTGTAGTGTTAGTCATTGTAGCAGTAAGAATTATCTTATCCTTTCAATTCAAAGACAACAATTTGCCAACAGGAGACAAAACCAATTTTGGCGAATACCTAAAAATTGTAAACCAAAATAGAAAAGTAAGACAATTATATAAAAGAGAAATTTATGCAGGACTTACTTACTCAGAAGGAGCTTTTGCAAGCATTGTAACCATTTATATCATCAAAATATTTTCCAATAGTGTTAGTTTGGGGATTTTCACTTCTGTTTTTAGTGTTGTCACTTGCTTGCTTGGCATCGGTTTTGCCAAATTTATGAAACCAGAAAATTATAGTCGCAATATAAAAATTGCTACTGTATTTACAGTTTTATCCCTATTTGCGATGATTACCAATTGCAATCTCTTCACCGTTATTTTATTTAACTTTTTGCAAACCATTTCAAAAGAATTAACCAGCTTAATCAATGCTTATAATTCTTTTAGCCTTGCCAATGTGCAAGCACTGAAAAAAGAATATAAAGTAGAATATTTTGTTGGAATGGAATTTTTCTTATATATAGGAAGATTCATTAGCCAAAGCTTATTTATTTTAATGGCATTAACACGGAAGCACCAATATTATGATAATTGTATTTGCCATGTTTCTGATTTTATACGAACTAAATTCTGCCGAATTCAACGACGAAATGCGTTTACAAACAGAAAAACCACAGGTTTTTAAAAGAAAAAAATTAGCCAATTTAAAAGTTAGGGAAAAAGTATATGAATAAATTAATTATTATAACAGGGATATCAGGTTCTGGAAAAACCACATTAGCCAGATATTTGAATCAAACAATTCAAAATTCCATTTTATTATCATTAGACCAAGTCAAAGAATCAGTTGCAGATACAATTGGGTTTAAAAATACACAACAAAAGGAAAATTTACACAAATTATCCAACCAATTTTTTACGAGTTTATTAGAAGAAAGTATGAAACGTAAAGATGAAACAATAATCATCGAATATCCATTTTCCATAGAATGGAAAAGCGCATTTCAAAACTTTTCCCAAAAATACAACTACAATGTCATCACAATTAATAGTATCGTAGATGACTTTGATGAAAATTGGGACAGGATTATCAAACGAGATTTTAGTGATGAAAGGCATCCAAGTCATGAACGAAATGAATATAATCCTTTATACAAAAATCAATATGAAAAAGTACAAAATATGGATTATTATAAACTAAAAGAAGAAAATGATACAAAGGAATACCACCAAATCAACTTAGGAACAATCATTGAATTTCGTAATGAAAACAAGCAAAGTTTAGAAGAAATACGAAAGAAAATTGAGGAGCAAAAATGAAAGAATATTTTTATAAAAGTGAATACAAATGGCTTTATTTATCTACTTTGTTTTATACTTTTGCCAATTCCTTTATTGATATTTTTGGCGTTGTTATGTTATACAAAAATGGAATGCCACTCTATATGATACTTTTTATTTATGGCTTACGTTTTGGAGTGATGGGATTATTTTCACCATTATTTTTAAAAGTATCTTCCAAATCTGGAATTGCTAGTTGTGCCATTTTGGCAAATCTTTTGAAGATTGCAAGCAGTTACATGATTCAAAATGGTGCCCAAAACAACATCTTACTATTTATCTTACTAATGGGCTTACCAGGCGCTTTACGAAATCCAATGCCAGATGCGAATTCTAGTAAATATGTTGAAACTGAACAACGAGGCAGATACAATAGCATGCAAAGTGTTTCCAAAATTTGTGGACAAGCTTTAGCAAGCGTATTTGTTGCTTGGGGAGTTACATCTGACAATAATGTATTATTGCTTTTAATTATCTCCATTGTCTTTTTACTAGATTATTTATGCCTTGGAATTATAGATTATAGGCCAAAACTAACCAACAAGCATATTTTCAAAAAAACTATAAAATATATGTTCACCAATATGAACAACTATGAATTAATTTATGCATTAAAAACCAACCACATTATTGAAAGATTGTTTGCGCCATTATATATCTATTTAATATTACAAGATTTCGTAGCATTTACGACACTTATAACAGTATCTTTGCTAATTCAGATAGTCACAGTACTACTAATCGGAAAATTAACGGACAAAAATCTACGGAAAAACCAACTATATTGTAACAGCTATTCGAACCTTCATTACTACAATATACTTATTTGTCCAAAATAAAATAGCTATTTCCTTTAACAAAGCGCTAAGTGACAATTTTGAAAAAGTATATGAAACAACGCTTCAAACATCCTTACAAAACATGATAAAAGAATCTGGTCAAGATAATGCAATGTTATCAACGGTTGGACAAATGAGTTTATGTTTTACAGAAACCATAATTCTCTCAGGACTTGCTATACTTGCTTATTTTGTAGGAACCAATGTATTTTATGTGATTTTTGTTCTGTCCATTATTTCGACCTTAGATATTCAATTATTGCTTACAAAAAGTAAAGAAAAAGCATAAATGGGTCAAAAGGGCATCCAACAGGGCGAAAATAAAAAAGAGAGAAAAATGACTAAAAATTCTAAAAACTTGCCTCAAAAGCCTCTGCGTAGCCTTTTTGGCTTAAAAATAGCAAGGTATCAGAAAAACACATTTTTGAAGAGAACGTTTAAGAGGCTTGAGAAAGCGCGAAAAAGATTCTTGTATACATAAATCATTATTTGATGAAAAAAATAGGCTTAAAATCGTTTTTAGCCTGCCAAAAAGAAAAAGCCAAAAGGTGCAGAACACCTTTTGGGAAAGCAATTACAGAAACATGATACCACGTTAATAAAAAAAGTAAAGGAGAAAAAATGCAATCCATAAAACAAGAGTTACAAAATTTAGTAGACGAAGAATATGCCAAATTCAATCAAAAGCTTTGTCCAGATACCAAAAAACAAATGCTTGGAATTCGTATTCCCAAGCTTCGAAAATTAGCACAAAAAATAGTCAAAGAAGGGAATTGGCAAGAATTTTTAAAACAAGCAGACGATACTTATTTTGAAGAAGTATTATTGCAAGGTTTGGTTGTTGCTTACAGTAAATTAGAAATCGATGAAAAATTAGAATATGTCAAATGGTTCGTGCCTCAAATTGATAGTTGGGCAATTTCTGATACATTTTGTCCCACGCTCAAAATCAAGTCCAAAGATTTAGAAAAAGTGTGGAATTTTATTTTGCCATATTTACATTCAACCAAAGAATTTGAAGTTCGCTTTGCGGTTATTATGATGCTAGATTATTATTTGACAGAAGAATATATTGATTTAGTTTTACAGCAATTAGACCAAATTTCACACGAAGGTTATTATGTCAAAATGGCGGTTGCTTGGACCATTGCAGAAATCGGCGTTAAATTTAATGAAAAAGCTATGCAATATTTACAAAGCGAAAATCATTTGGATAAATTTACATTCAACAAAGCGCTTCAAAAAATGCGCGAGTCTTATCGAATTGAGGCAGAGCAAAAGGAGATTTTGAAGAAGATGAAGCGTTAGAGAAATTCTTCCAATCTTTGTTATTGACAAAACCACACCTTTTATATAAAATAAAATTAATGATTTTATTTCGGAGGTTTACAAATGAAAAAGCACAATCGAACGTTAAATTCATATCCCAAAAAGATGTATGTGTGTATAACGTTCTTGTTGTGCTTATTTTTTATGCTAGTTACCATCTTTTTTACAGGAAATATTTTTGCAACAGACCAGCAAGATTTTCAAAATAAAGAAGAAAAAGTTTTTTATAAAAATCAAAATCCAATTGATTTAGAAACAATTTTAAAACAAAATTCAGCAGTTGCTAAAAAAGAAGAAATGGTAATAGAAGAAATGGATATTGAATATACAACACGTTATAAAAATAATCCCGAATTGGCAAGTGGTGTAGTACAAGTATTACAAGAGGGCAGAGTAGGAAAGAAAAAAGCGGTTGTGATAAAAAAATATCAAGAAAATGAGTTAATCTCGGAAGAGCAAGTGGCGGAAAATATAATTAAATCACCAGTTGAAAGAATGGTAGAAATCGGAACAGGAAAAGGTTATTATAACCAAGAAGTTAAAGAAGGAGAAAAAGTTTATGTAGTTGCTACCTCTGTGGCTGTTAGGCTTGCTCCAAATGAAAGGGCAGAAAAAATTTGTACTTTGAATAAAGATGATTCTGCACAAGTTTTAAGCATAGAAGAAGACTGGTATTTTATTTCTACTGTAGAAATAAAAGGATATGTTCCCAGAAATTGTGTAACAACCAAAAATCCACACCAACAGGAAGAACCAAAAAAGGCATCATATACAAAACAACAATTGCTGGCTCGTTTAAGTTTTGACATGGATTTGAGAAAACCAAGTGGATTAAGTTTAGATCAATTTAAAAAAGTCTTGAAGGATAATCCAAAAGATAAAAATGGCATTTTTGGGGAATCTGCGGAATATTTTTATTACATAGAAAAGCAATATGGAATTAATGGCATTTTTGTGGCGAGTATAGGAATTCACGAAAGTGCATGGGGAACTTCCAAAATTGCAGGGAATAAAAAGAATTTGTTTGGCTATGGTGCGGTGGATAGCAATCCTTATGGCGGTGCTTATACCTTTAGTTCCTATGGAGAAGGCATTGATTTATTAGCACGTGTATTGGTAAAATATTATTTGAATCCACCAGGAACCGAAATTTATGATGGAACCAAGACCAACGGAAAATTTTATAGTGGTTCACATTTGACAGCTGTAAATAGTAAATATGCAAGTGATAAAAATTGGGCAAATTCTGTTTATAAGTGGATGCAATATTTATATAATCGCTTATAAAAAAAAGAAGAAAAAATTTGCAAGAAAAGGTTGCTATTTTTCCTGATTTATTATATGATACTAATGTTAAAAAAGTATGACACAAATTGAACAACAAGGAGGTTTTTAAAAGGATATGCTAAAAAAAGTAATAATGATGGTACTAATGATATTTGTTATATATGGTTCAGTATCAGTATTTGCAATTACAGGAGAAGAAGTTTTAGAATCAGAACAAGCAACGGAATTGTTAGAAATGAAAGAATCAACCAAGGATAAAATGGCAGAATACATAGAAAAATATGGTTCTACGCCTTATGGAATAACAGCTTATATTTTAAATGGCGTAAGAATTTATAGTATACCATTTTGTTTTATAGGAATTGCGATTGGTTCTATTTACCAATATGTACTAGGAATTAGAAAGTTAGATGTTAGGGATAAAGGATTTGCATTGATTTTAACATTTGTTACATTGTTATTAATCTGTCAAGTTCTACCACTAATTTTTGCCGTCGTAGTAAACGGCTGGAGGGGGTAATACAAATGAAAGTTTTATTTGCAGTAAATAGTGAAAGTATTTCAGATGCGATTATTAAGAAGTATCAGAGAGATTATAGAGAAATTTTGTCCTATAAAAATGTTTATTATTTTAATGCAATACAAAAAGAAATACAAAAAGATAAAAGCTATGATAGAATTGTCATTAGTGCGGATTTGGAGCCGTTTTCAAACAATAATTATGAATCAATCGACAAATTTATATTTGAAAAATTGGATGGCATTAGCGATGAGGCACATGATACAGAAGGAAATGAAATTTCCATTATTTTAATCTGTTCCGATCGTCATACCAAAGGAAGTTCGTTTTTGGTCAAATTATTTGGACTGGGAATTTACAATGGACTTCTTGGAAATGACCGCAGTATGGAGGAAGTTTGTCGCTTAATCAATAAACCACGAACGAAAAAAGAAGCCAAAATGTATTATAAAATTGATACAGATGATGTAAATTATCGAACCGAACATGAAAACGAAGTCGATGAATTGCAAATTCAAAATATTTTATTTCATTTTAGAAAATTAGGAAAAAATACGCAAAAATATGCAAGTAGTTTTGAGAATATAGCGACGCAATATACAGACGAGCAATTAAAGATTATTATTAATTGTTTACCAGCCAATGTCAAAAGAGTTTTAGAAGAAACATCATCAAAGTATCAGGAAATTATGACAGCAAGTGGTGCTATGGTGCAAGGAATTAGAAGTAGTGGAATTTCAGATCGAGAAGATCAAAGAAGAACGGGATTGAAAATTGATATTATTGAAAATAAATTAAATCAAACCAAAATGAATGGTCCAATTGTAATTCCGAATTCTGTTAAAAAAGCAGGAGCTGGAAATGCTAGAAAAGTGATAGAAGTATCACAAAAACCAAAAGATATGGCAACCATGCAACAAAATAAAGTTGAGCAAGCCAATCATCAAATCAAAAGAACAACTCCAGAATTGAAGGGGGATAAAGTGGAAAATAAAGAAAATCAACCAACCAATGAAAAAATGGTACGTTTACCAAATGGAAAAATATTAAGAAAGAAAGTTGTACAGCCAGAAATGGAAAGTCGTGCTAATGCGCAACCAAAAACCGTTAAACCAGAGCGCAAAGCAGTTGATATACCAGAAAAAAATAAAACCAAAATAGTAGATGAATTAGAGGATTTAGACTTTTTTACAACAGCAGCACCAGTAAAGCGCCCAGCGCGTAATACGGTATTAGATGAGCCAGAAGTAGAAGTGGTAGAAAAGCCAAAAAAAGGAAGAGGAAGACCACGTAAAAACCCAATAGAACCAGAAAAACCAAAAGGAAAAAGAGGAAGACCACGTAAAAATCCAGTAGAGGCTCAAGTAAAAGCTTCACAAGACGATTTTGAATTAGAAGAATTACCAAATCTAACGACCAATCCAAAAGTAGCGTTTGATTTATTGGAAGAAGATAATTTTATACCAGGTTTAAAAGAAGAAACAGAAAATAACAATTTTGAAGAATTCATAGAGGATGAGATCGTTGTACCTACAAAAGCACCACAAAAAGTGCTTGAAAATCAATCCAAAGAAATTGATTTACCAGAATTAGATGAATTGGAAGATATTAATGATTTTGAAGAGGAAGACGAACTAACAACGATTACAGAAGAAGCATTTGATGAATTTAACGATTATGACGAATATGGTCAATATGAAACTACTTCTTCAATAAATACCAAAGAGGAAGATATTGATAAATTATACGAAGAAGACATTTTAGCAGATGCCAATACTGAATTTGAGGAAGACACATTGCCTGGTGTTGATATGACAGAATTTGATGATTTTGCAGAACAATCCGAGTCTGATTTTGAAATGAGTGCTGAGCCTGAAGAAGATAATTTATTATTATCAGATTTTGATGATGCAGAAGATATTTTAGCAGCAGTTGAGATTCCAGAAGAAGAAAGTAGTTTAGAACTAGAAGATAATGAAGTATTAATGCCAGAGCCAAATGTACCACCAGTAAATCAAATGGAGCAAAGCAAACCATATGTTGAACCACCTATGCCAAATACTTCTATGTATTCATCAAACGAAACAACAGAAGCAATTCAAAGGATTGAATCACCAATTGACTATTCGATGTCTAACCTAAATAGTTTGATGACAAAAGATAAAAAAATTGTGACTTTCTTAGGAAGCACCAAAAATGGAGTATCTTTCTTAGTCAATAATTTAGCTGAAATTTTTGCTTCTGTAGGAATTAATACGGCGATTTTAGATATGACCAAAAACCGTAATTCTTACTATATTTATACACAAAATGAAGAAGCTTTACGTCAAATTGCCTATACTTCTATTGATAAGTTGCAAAATGGAACAGCAAATGGCATCAAAGTAAAGCAAAATTTGACAGTATATACTGCTCTTCCAAATGATGAAAAGGATTATTCTAACGTAGAAGCAATTTTATCAACTTTGGTGCAAAATCATTCACTTGTTTTGATTGATTGCGATTTTGAAACAAATCCTGCGTATTTTGCTAGTTGCCAAGAAATCTATTTGGTGCAATCAATGGATATTTTAACAATTCAGCCATTAACTGCGTATTTGCGAGATTTGAAAGCACAAGGTGTTTTTGAACCAGAAAAAGTGCGTGTTGTAATCAATAAAGAATTGAAGGTAAGAGGACTAACAGGAAAAGCCATTATTGGCGGAATGTCTTCTTATAACGACCCAGCAATGTCATTTATGACAGAATTGTTTGATAAAGAAAGTGTAAAATATTGTAGTATTCCGTTTGAAGAAATGGCATATTCAAAATATTTGGAAGGAATGTTAAATTGCAAAGTATCGTTAAGTGGATATTCTAAAAATTTTATGAATAAATTAAGAATTTTAGGTGATATGGTTTATCCGTTAACAAGTCGACAAACGTATTCCTCAAAGACGAAGCAAAATTATAAACCAAACCATTTTTCCAATAGCATGAATGATACGTTAAATAAAATGAAGAGAAATTACTAAAAATAAACGTAAGAGGTGAATATTTTGATATTAGTAGTAATCCTAGCTTTAATTCTGGCCATTGTAGTTTTAGTTGTGTTGAATGTGCATGTACACAAAAAATTAGAAGCCTTTAAAAACATCAACCAAAAAATCAGCAATTTAAGTGTTTTGCAAGATTTTATGAAAATTGCGGGGCAAGAAGAAACAGTCGATAAAAAATTAAATAAAATAAATGAAATTATCATCGAAAAGTATGACATAAAATATTCAACCATTGTAGTATTCAATGGAGCAGAATATGTAATCAAAGCTTCAAATGTAGATGCTAAGCATCATGAAGCTTTGACCAATTTACATACCGAAGAGATTTTCCAAGATAGTGTTGCAACAGCAACACCGAAATATGTTACCATCGAATCGGAAAATGAGAAATTACCATATCAAAAAATAGAGATGGGAAGAGCCAAATCGGCCATGTTTTTCCCATTGTATATTGACAACATTTACATTGGATATTGGATTATGGAAAGTGGTCAAATGCACGCTTTTGACCATACAGATACTACCATAATTGAAGTTGTAAAAGACAATATTATATCTGTTTTACAAACAACTTCTTATCAAGAAACCATCGAAAGTATGGATCGAATCGATTTATTCACAGGGCTTCATTCAGCCGAATATTTGTATGGAAATGCCAAAAGAATTTTTTCAAAGTATCCAACTTCTGCTGTGTGTATGTTTCGTATCACCAATATCGAAGAAATCAATAAAAAGGTAAATCGCGAAATGGGAAATGATATTATTACAGAAGTAAGTAATATCATCAAATCCAAAATGGCTGCTCAATATATTTTTGTAAGATATATGGGACCGAAATTTATCATTGTTTTTTCTGGCGTGGAAGAAGGAAGTGTAGAAGAATTTTTGAATTCTTTGAAACAAGAGATTGAAGGATTAGAGTTAGTACAAGAAGAAGAAGAAATCCAAAAAATTAGAATGATAAAAGGAAAAAAGGTAAGAATAAGAGAGATTAAAGAAAAACAAGTCGCTTCTCCAAAACTGAATTTTGTTGTATCAACCTATTATAAAGGCACTGGTTTGGAGCAATTAAACAAAAGATTAGAAGAATATGTTGATAATGCTCCAAAAGAGGAGAGTCAAATTAATTATATATAAATTGGATTAAAGGAGGAAAAGAAGATGGCAAGTGATAAAACGATGAGTTTTAAAGTGGAAAAAGATAAAAGTTTGCGTACGAGAGAAATCCTAAAAAAAGTATATGAAGCTTTAGTGGAAAAAGGCTATAATCCAATCAATCAAATCGTAGGCTATATATTATCGGGAGATCCAACTTATATAACCAGTCATAATGATGCGCGAAACTTGATTCGCTTAGTGGAAAGAGATGAATTATTAGAAAAATTGGTAAAATATTATATAGGATTGGAAGAATAATGAGGATTTTAGGAATCGATTATGGAAACTCCAAAGTAGGACTTGCTGTAACAGATTTATTGGGAATTACAGCACAAGGTTTGGAAACAGTTATGTATCAAGGACGTGACAAAGTTTTATTAAAACGCTTAGATGAAATTATTGAACAATACGAGATTACAACCATTGTCCTAGGCATGCCGTATAACATGAATGGGACAACTTCTGAAAGAACAGAAGTAACAGAAAAATTTCTACATAAGCTAAAATGCAAATATAACCAACTCAAAATTGAAACGATAGATGAACGATTAACAACTGTTGAAGCCAACAAAACGTTGAACTTTTTGGATGTCAATAAAAATAAGAAAAAAGCAATTGAGGATACTTTAGCTGCAGTTTATATTTTAGAAACGTATATGAATAAAAATATTGACCGATAAAATTAGAAAAATATGGAAAAACTATTGCAAAAAAATAAAATTTAGTGTATGATAATAAAAATGTGTTCTATTTGCACATGACAAAAGAAAGGAGAATAAGTATGGACGAAGATTCAATCAATAACATAGAAGATGAAGATTTAAGTAATATAATAATTTTAAGTGATGAAAATGGTGAGGATGTACAATTCGAGTTCCTAGATTTAATAGAATATGAGTCTGAAGAATATGTTGTTTTGCTACCAGTTGAAGATGAAACAGACGAGGATGATGGCGAAGTTGTCATTTTAAAAGTAGAAGATTCTGGTAATGAAGAAGAAGAGTCATATGTAAGTGTTGATGATGAGGAGACATTAAATGCAGTTTTTGAGATTTTTAAAGAGAAATTCAAAGACGAATTTAATTTTACTGACGAAGATTAAAAAGATAATGAAAGGAAGAACGAGAAACCATTTCTCGTTCTTTTTTTGTGAAAAATAAGTTTTAGCAAAACCAAGAAAGGTGGAATTTAAAATGAAAGAAAAAGTAAGTGAATTAATTGAAACAAAAAAGTTTAATTATTTAAAAGAATATTTGCAAAGTGTAAATTCTGCCGATTTGCCGACCTTGTTTGAAGAGTTGGATGACGAAAAAAATCTTATTGTTTATCGATTATTATCCAAAGAAAAAGCAGCTGAAGTTTTTGCAGAGTTGGATTCGGATGTGCAAGAAAAATTAATTAATAATTTTTCCGATAAAGAACTGCAAAATGTCATTAATGAATTATTTATGGATGATACGGTTGACTTGATTGAAGAAATGCCATCCAATGTAGTTAAAAGAATTTTAAAAAATATTCATCCAGCAGACCGAAAAGTCATTAATGAATTGCTTAATTATCCAGAAGAAAGCGCTGGAAGTATTATGACGACTGAATTTATCGACTTAAAAGAAAACATGACAGTTGAGCAAGCTCTTGAAAAAATAAAACGAATTGGTTTGGAAAAAGAAACGATTTATAATTGTTATGTGTTAAGCATGTCGCGAAAAGTAAAAGGAATTATTGATTTGAAAACATTGGTTATTTCCGAAAAAGATGTTCTCATTAAAGACTTAATGGAAACCAATGTGATAACTGTTACAACGTTAGAAGACCAAGAAAATGTTGCCAAAATGTTTGACAAGTACAATTTTCTAGCACTTCCCGTTGTAGATACAGAAAATCGTCTAGTGGGGATTGTAACCATTGATGATGCGATGGACGTTTTACAAGACGAGGTCGCAGAAGATTTCGAAATCATGTCAGCGATTACGCCAAACGAAGAAACGTATTTTAAGACAAGCGTCTTTTCTCATGCGAAAAATAGAATTATTTGGTTATTAATCTTAATGCTATCTTCCATTGTAACAGGGGCCATTATCACAAAATATGAAGCTGCTTTTGCCTCAGTTCCAATCCTAGTTGCGTTTATTCCAATGATTATGGGAACAACAGGAAATTGTGGTTCGCAGACTTCAACCTTAATTATTCGCGGAATGTCAAATGATGAAGTTATGTTAAAAGATTATTTGAAAGCTATTTGGAAAGAATTTAGAGTAGCCATATCAGTGGCTTTAATGCTTGGTGTTGCCAATGGAATCCGAATTTTAGTGCAATATCAAGATATGAAATTGGCGGTAGTAGTTGCTTTATCGCTATTGGGAACGGTTGTGCTTGCCAATTTTTTGGGATGTTCACTTCCTATGCTTGCCAAAAAAATAAAAATCGACCCTGCACTTATGGCAACGCCTGTTATTACAACAGTTTCTGATATGTGTTCGGTGCTTATCTTTTTCAAAATAGCAACAATAATTATGGGATTAGAAATAAATTTGTAAAGAAAAACAATCCTATTTCAGACAAATTTAAGTTTCTTATTTTATAATAGTCATAAAAAAAGAAGGATGATTTTTATGAAAATTTTGATAATAGAAGATGACAAAATACTTTCTAGAACAATTGAACAATGCATCAAAAGCCACTATGATACAGATTGTGCTTTTGACGGCGAAGAAGGTATTTTATATGCCAAACAGGGAATTTATGATGCCATTATTTTAGATTTAATGATGCCAGTCATGGATGGTTATGAAGTGCTGAGAGATTTGCGAAGTGAAAAAATATTTACCCCAGTTTTAATTTTAACAGCCAAAGATGCCCTAGAAGATAAGTTAAAAGGTTTTCGAATGGGAGCTGATGATTACTTAGTCAAACCATTCAACCGAGAAGAATTATTGGCAAGAATCGATGCGATGATTCGAAGAACAAATGGAAATTATTGCAATGAAAATGTCATTGAATTCAAAGCGCTAAAACTAGATTTGAATCAAAGAAAAGTATTTTGCCAAAATCAAGAATTGCTATTGCAAGGAAAGCAATTTGACTTGCTAGAATATTTACTAAATACGCAAAATACAATTCTTACCAAAGACCAAATCTTTGATAAAATTTGGGGATTTAATTCAGAAACAAGTACCAATGTAATCGAAGTATATGCGAGTGGTTTACGAAAAGAATTGAAAAAAGTAGAATACGATAAATATTTAAAAACCATTCGAGGCGTAGGCTATATTTGGTCCGAATAGAAAAGAGGTGAAAAAAGTGGAAGAGCAACGAAAATTAAGAAAACAATTTTTGATTCATATTGTTTATAATATGATTGCTTTTGCACTGATTTTTATTGCCTTTGGAATTTTTATGTTTTACATGATAAAACATATTACTTTTTCTGTTGCAGACCATGAATTGAAAGAAGCCAAAAGTGAATTTGCAGATGTTCAAGTAACGTTAGAAAGTTTATATAAAATATTTGATTTGGGCAATGTAGAATTTTTCAAAAATAAAAATCTCGATTTTTTAGAATATAATTTAACAAAAAGAATCAACAATCCACAAATTAATTTAATTTTAAGAAACGAAACAGGAGAAATTCTAAACGCCAATGATTTAGGAAAATTGACAGATTATTCTCAAGAAATCGAATTTGACAATCAATATCTAAATGCTATTTATACACTAAGTTTAGAAAATGAATACAATTATCGATGTCTGAATTTCAAAATCAATGAAAATAATGAAAAAGATACCACTTATGCGCAGCTTTTAATCAACGTAGATAGTGAAATTGAGCTGATTAACAATTATTTAGAAATTACAATATCGGCAGTGGTTTTAGGGATATTTCTTTCTGGAATTGCGAGTTTTATTTTATCCAAAAAAACTCTACAGCCAATTCAAGAAACCTTAAAAGTTCAGACCGAATTTGTGCAAAATGCAGCACACGAACTTCGAACGCCACTTACGATTATACAAGCCAAACAAGAATTATTACTACAAGAGCCCAATAGCAAAATCATTGATAAATCAGAGGATATTAGCTTAACTTTAAATGAAACGAAAAGATTATCGAAACTAACCAAAGATTTAATGATTTTAGTAAGAGGCAATAATTTGAGATTACAAAAAGAAGACGTAAATGTAGATGAATTCATTCGAAATGTTGTCTTACCTTACCAAGATATGGCCGAATCCCAAGGAAAACGATTGATTCTAAACTTAAATTTCCAAAAAGAAATGAGCCTAGATATTCACAAAATGCATCAATTATTGGTAATTTTGTTAGACAATAGTATCAAATATACAGAAGAACGGAGACGAAATTCAAATTCGTACAGAATTAAAAGAAAACAAATTGATTTTAGAAGTAGCAGATACAGGAATTGGCATTAGCGATGAAGCCATGAAACATATATTTGACCGTTTTTACCGAGAAGATAAAGCGCGAAATCGTGAAACAGGCGGAAGCGGCTTGGGACTTTCGATTGCCACAATGATTGTCAATGCTCATAATGGAAACCTAAAAGTTTTTCATAATGAACCCAAAGGAAGCATTTTTATGATAAAATTAAATCGATAAAAAGGAGAAAATAATGAACAAATTCGTACATTTACACGTCCACAGTGAATTTAGTTTGCTCGATGGCATGTGTCGAATCAAAGATTTACCCAAAAGAGCCAAAGAGTTAGGAATGGACGCAATTGCGATTACAGACCACGGCGTTATGTTTCGGAAGCGTTAATTTTTATAAAGAATGTAAGGCACAAGGCATAAAACCAATTATTGGCTGTGAGGTTTATGTAGCACCACGCGCTAGATACGATAAACAATCTGGAATTGATGACCGATATGCCCATTTAATCTTGCTTGCCAAAAATCAAATAGGTTATGAAAATCTGATTAAATTAGTTTCGATTTCTTTTACAGAAGGCTATTATTATAAACCACGTATTGATACAGAAATATTAGAACAATATAGTGAAGGATTGATTTGTTTAAGTGCGTGTTTAGCAGGAAGTATCAACCAAGCCATTTTACAAGATGATATGGAAAAAGCAAAGGAAATTGCGTTATGGCATAAACGTGTTTTTGGGGAAGATTATTATTTAGAGATTCAAAATAATGGTTTGGCAAAGCAAGTTATGGTCAACCAAAAATTAATTGAATTATCACGAGAGTTAAATATTCCGCTTGTTGCAACAAACGATGCACATTATTTGAAAAAAGAAGATAACTATAATCATGAAATTTTATTATGTATTCAAACAGGCAAAAAAATGACAGATGAAGACCGAATGCATTTTGAAACCGATGAATTTTATATCAAATCTCCAGAAGAAATGATGGATTATTTTTCCAATGTACCAGAAGCCATTGAAAATACTGTGAAAATTGCGGAAAAATGTAATTTCGAATTCGAATTTGGTGTAACAAAACTTCCTAATTATGATGTGCCAGAAGAATTTGAAACCCATGAAGCTTACTTTAGAAAATTGTGCAACGACGGAATCAAAGAGCGTTATGGCGAAAATCCATCGCAGGAAATTTTGGATAGAGCAGAATATGAAATGAGTATCATTTCTAAAATGGGATATGTAGATTATTATTTGATTGTATGGGATTTTATTCATTATGCTAAAAGTGTTGGAATTAGCGTTGGACCTGGTCGTGGTTCGGGAGCTGGTTCAATTGTGGCGTACGCGGTGGGAATTACGGATATTGACCCAATTAAATATAATTTACTGTTTGAACGATTTTTGAATCCAGACCGAATTAGTATGCCAGATTTTGATGTGGATTTCTGCTACGAAAGACGTCGGAGAAGTAATCGAATACGTTGCTAGAAAATATGGACAAGACCATGTTTCTCAAATTATAACCTTTGGTACAATGTCAGCCAGAAGTGTTATTCGTGATGTGGGAAGGGTGCTAGATGTACCATACAATGAAGTTGACAAATTAGCAAAAATGATTCCATTTGAATTACATATTACAATTGCCAAAGCTTTAGAAGAAAATCGAGAGTTAAAAGCGTTATATGAAAGTGATGAAACCGTGAAAAAAATCATTGATATTGCGCAAGGCTTAGAAGGCATGCCGCGAAATGCTTCCACACATGCGTGTGGAGTTGTTATTACGAAAAATCCAGTCGATACATATGTACCATTATATGTTAATGACGGAACGCCAGTAGCGCAATATACCATGACATTGCTAGAAGAACTTGGTTTACTAAAAATGGATTTTTTGGGACTTAGAACATTAACAGTTATTGAAGATTGCAAACAACTTATTAAGAAAAATAGAGGAATCGAGGTTGTTTTTGATGAAGCAATGAATGACCCAAATGTTTACAAATTATGGCAAGAGGGCAACACATTTGGGATTTTCCAATTTGAGAGTAGTGGGATGACTTCTTTTATGAAGGAACTAAAGCCAGATTGTTTGGAAGATATCATTGCAGGTGTTTCGCTTTATCGACCAGGTCCAATGGATCAAATTCCGCGTTATGTGAAAGGAAAGCTAAATCCGGGTCATAATGAATATACGCATCCAGCTTTGGAACCGATTTTGAATGTTACGTATGGCTGTATGGTGTATCAAGAGCAAGTTATGCAGATTGTGCGTGATTTGGCAGGATATTCGCTGCGGAAGAGCGGATTTGGTACGTCGTGCGATGGGAAAGAAAAAGTTGGATGTCATGGCAAAAGAGCGAGAAATTTTTATTCATGGACAATTGGATGAAAAGGGAGATGTCATAATTCCTGGTTGTGTGCGAAATGGCATTGATGAGGAATCTGCTAATAAAATATTTGATGAAATGGTGGAATTTGCTAAATATGCTTTCAACAAATCTCATGCGGCTGCCTATGCTGTTGTTTCTTACAGAACAGCCTATTTGAAGGCATATTACAAAGAAGAATTAATGGCCGCCACGTTAAATAGTTTTTTGGGAAATTTGGATAAAATTCCAGTTTACGTGAACGATTGCAAAAAAATGAACATTGAAATTTTGCCACCGAATATCAATGAAAGCGATACACGTTTTACGGTGGACCATAATAAAATTCGATTTGGTCTTCGGTACGATAAAAAATGTAGGAATTGCAGCTATCAATAGCATTGTAGAAGAAAGAGAAAAAAATGGGAAATACGAAAATTTTGCTTCTTTTTGTGAAAGAATTCAAGATAAAGGAATCAATAAAAAGTGTGTAGAGAGTTTGATAAAAGCTGGCGTTTTTGATGATTTTGGTAAAACGAGGGCAACGCTTTTGGCTTCTTTTGAAGGAATTATTGATTTGATTAACAATAGCAGTAAAAAAGTTATGGAAAATCAAGTTTCTATGTTTGATTTGATGGAAGAAGAGGAAGCCATTGAAACGAAAAAATATGTTTTTGTGGAAAAGTCTGAATTTGAAGAAAAAGAATTATTGAGCTTGGAAAAAGAAATGATTGGCGTATATATTTCGGGGCATCCTTTGGAAAAATATCGAGAATTGTTGGAAAAGATGACCAATATTAACACATTAAATCTATTAAAAATTAATGCGGATATGGAAGAATTTGGGAAAACAGTGGAATATAAAGATAATCAAAATGTCAAATATGCTGGAATTATTACCAAAATTAAGAAAAAGTTTACGAAAAATAATACGATTATGGCGTTTGTGACGATGGAGGATTTGTATGGAAGTGTGGAACTAATTGTGTTTGATAGTGTCTACCATGCTTCACAAAATGCTTTGTTGGAGGAAAATGTTGTGTTAGTGGAAGGAAGATTGTCCATTCGTGAAGACGAACCAGCGAAAATTGTGGCAAGTGTCATTAAAGATTTGAACGGAAATGGTGCGTGTCAAGAAGGTGGAACTGGCAAAATTGGTGAAATAATATGTGATATAACTCATTTATCCGAAGAGGCAAAAACGAAACTTCGTGGTGCCATTAAATTTTTTTCAGGCGATCGAGCCAATGTCAAATTTGGAATTTTGCAAGATGGAAATACAAAACCTTGCGGAGGAATTTATATGACAAAGGAGATTTTAGCGCAATTCGAAGAAATTGTCGGAAAAGAAAAAATTATTTTAAAATAGAACTTGATTTTTGATTCAAAAAATAGTACAATACGGAAAGACAAATCGAAGAAATGAAAGGAATTATAAAATGAACAAAGAAAATGGATTTGCGTATCAAGTTTTGGTGTTAATCATTATCATTATTATTGCGATTGCTGGAGTTCTCATTAATAAATTAGTGGGAAGAAATGGAATGATTGAAAAGGTTACAGAAGTGGAGAGTAAATTTAGCAAAGAAGATGTTTTGGAAAAAATAAATTACAAAGTAACGCAAAAATTTATCGAACTCAACAATACAGCAAAAGCCAATAATCAAAGCATTTCCGAGATTTATAATAGTGATGTTGTCCTTACATTTTTGAAAGAAAATTTAATTATTGAGGAAATCAAAAATGAAGCGGGAGAACCACAAGAAGGAATTTATTGGATTCATGTTGAAAATTTAAAAAATGAAGATGTCAATTATACAGGAAAATTCCAGTTGGAAAAAAGACAAGAAAAATATATGATTATTTGGTATGATGAAAAAGGAAATTCAGAAGAAGTTGGAGAATTGCAGATTCAGCAGATGATATAAAAAAGAGAAAAACAAGCATACTTGTTGCTTGTTTTTTTATTAACTTTAGAGAAAACCCCCAGTTATACTGAGGGATAATTAGTTTTACAAATGATACAAATTTTGTTCCACACAAGTTTTTGCTCTTTTGACAGTTTTTGGATTATCTGAATGAAGTGCATTTTCTAAAAATTCAGGATGCTCTATTAAAAATTCACGCATGCATTCATCTGGATTTTCGGTATATTTGTTTAGCATGTCCAATTGATTTTCATTGATGATGCCTAATTCTTTGGCTTTTTTAAATAAAATATTATCGACTTGCAATAGAGTGAATGATTCAATATTATGTTCTTTTAAAGTTTGAGAACCACCTTGCATTCGGTCAACAACTGCTATACTTGTTATAATTTTTGAACCAAGAGATTCAATGGCTGGAATCCATGCTCTTACATAGCTTGAAACAATATTAATTAAATCGGTAATATGTAAAATACGTTTGTTATCTAATTTTTCGATTGTTTTTGATTCTTTAAAATCGTAAGTGCTAACAACGGTTGATAAATCTTTATAAATGGTAATATGTGGCTTTTTTAGAAAATAAGCCATTAAAATAGAGAAGAACCAGTCGCGTCTTTCACCACCAGAAATATAATCAATAGAAGTTAAATCAGTATTGGCTTCAATGAATTCTTTTAAAGAATCAATAACGGTTTTATAGATTGCATTTTTTTGATATTGTGTAAAAACTTTTTCAAAAAGATTGGCAGGAATGGAATCTTTTGATACAGTTTCAAGTTGAATATCAATAAAGTCAAGTAATTCTTGTGCGGATTCTGGACTTCCATAAAGAAAGTGGGTATTATTATAGTAAGGACTGATAGTTCCTGAAGTTAACCAAAATGGTTCATTTTCTTTGCATATTTGAAATGCATTTGTTTCGAATAGTAGAGACATTAAATCGTTCATAAAATTTCCTCCTTAAATTAAAACATTATCTTTACTATACTAGAAAAATCAGAAAAAGTCAATGTTTCACAAAAAATAAATCTGCAAAATCTGACATTTTTTGATACTATTTTCCCAAAATCTATAGACAAAATGAAAAAATTCAGTTAAAATAAATATATTGACAATTTACTAAAAAAGGAGTAAATGAAATAAAATGAGAATGAGTACAATAGATAAAGAAATTATGAGTGAAAGAGAAGAATTAAAAAAGGCCCAAGAAATGAGGAAAAACAAGAAAAAACATAACAACTCAAAAAATCAAAAGAAAGAGCATATTGGATTAAAAAGGTTTTTTTCGGTTTTATTTTTGCTGGGTTCCATTGGAATTATATCTGGTTTAACATTGCTTTATGGACCATGGAATGCCTTTCGTGACTGGCTTATCACGACAGCGATGACGACCATGACACATCAATATTTCGCTACGTGGTTTTATGATGACGACGTTATTAACGACGTTCTAAATCGAAACAAAGTCATAGAAATCGATGAAGACACGAACACAGATATGATTCGATTTGCCAACCAGCAAACCACCAATTATGAAAATGAATACGAAAGGCAAATCCTAGAACGTGATCCAAAAAATAATGACTATAAAATCATTGAAATCAATGAAAAGCGATTTACTGGTTATATGGCTGTTATTTATGATCCATCCAGAATTCAAGCTGTTTGTACCAAAAATCTAGGGACATCAGGACAATATTTGACAACCATGGCAGAAGACCATGATGCGCTAATTGCCATTAATGGTGGCGGATTTGTTGACCCTAATTTCAATAGTACAGGCGGAACACCACTTGGCGTAACGATTTGTGATGGAACTTATAAATCCAAAGCAAGTTATTCTGGCGCAGGAGGAATCATTGGTTTTACAGAAGATAATAAATTGATTTTAACATCAAAAGTATCGGTAAAAGAAGCTGAAGATAAAGGCATTCGAGATGCGGTAACATTTGGTCCATTTTTGATTGTAAATGGAAAAGCCTCTTCCGTTGTTGGTAATGGCGGTTGGGGAGAAGCACCTAGAACAGCGATTGCACAAAGAAAAGATGGAATTGTTCTATTTTTAGTTATCGACGGTAGAACGCTTTCAAAACCAGGTGTTGACATGGATGATTTAATTAAGATTTTACAAAGATATGGTGCCTATAATGCTGCCAATCTAGATGGAGGAACCTCAAGCGTATTAGTTATCAACAATACCATTGTCAATGACCCAATTGACAGTACAGGTGCACATAAAACAAGACCAATTTCAACAGGATTTATTGTAACAAAAGATGAAAGTGATGATGGAGACCACGCAGTTGTTGCAGATAAATTAGGGGAGGACGAAGATTAATGGTTGAAATATTTGCAGACTTGCATGTTCACATTGGAAGAAGTGAAAAAGGAAAGCCAATCAAAATAACGGCTGCTAGAAGTTTGAATTTTGCCAATATTGCCAAAGAATGCGCAGAAAAAAAAGGAATTCATATGGTAGGAATTATTGATTGTGCTTCTCCTTATGTAATAGAAGATATTGAGGAATTTTTAAAACAGGGCGAAGCGGTTGAAATTCCAGATGGTGGAATTATTTATAAAGATAAAGTTTGCATCATTCTAGGAAGTGAAATTGAAACTGCTGAAATAAACGACGAAGGAAAAACGGGAAGTGCTCACAATTTGTGTTATTTTCCAACGTTAAAGGATATCAAAGCTTTTTCGCATGAAATGTCAAATCACATCAAAAATATGACACTTAGTTCACAAAGAGCAAATCTATCAGCATATCAGTTAATCGACATTGTGGAAAAATATCATGGAATTTTGATTCCTGCCCATTGTTTTACACCACACAAAAGTTTTTATGGCAATTGTACATCTTCCTTAAAACGTATTTTCAAAGAAAAGTACGATAAAATTCCAGCCATTGAATTAGGTTTAAGTTCAGACACATTTTTAGCAGATGAAATAACGGAATTAGAAACCAAAACTTTTTTAACCAATTCAGATGCCCATTCGCTTCCTAAAATTGCGAGAGAATACAATAAAATGCAATTAGAGGGCATTAGTTTTAAAGAATTTTTGAAGGCACTCAAAAATGAAGAGGGACGAAAAATCACAGCCAATTACGGTTTAGACCCAAAACTTGGAAAATATCATAGAACGTATTGTGAAATTTGTGATAAACGAATTGAGGGAAATGCGCCAGTTACCAAGTGCAATACTTGTGATAGTAGAAATATCACAATGGGGGTGTTTGACCGAATTGAAATGATAAAAGATAAGGAAAAAACGCAAAGTCCAGCTTTTCGTCCAGAATATATTTATCAAATTCCACTAACTTTCATTCCAGGCTTAGGAAACAAAACGATTGATAAATTATTAAACCATTTTGAAACTGAAATGACAATCCTACATAAAGTTTCAAAAGATGATATCGAAGCAGTAGTAGGAAACAAAATTGCTCAAAATATTATCTTAGCCAGAGAAGGAAAAATGCATATCGTAGAAGGAGGCGGAGGAGTTTACGGAAAAGTAGAATAAAATGAAAAATAGATGAATACACTTACAATATACGAAATATCGGACGCAAATTTAGTCGTCCAATTGATTCAAAAGGGAAAGTGTTTATGAAAAATAAGAGTGTATTTTTTTATTATGTTCAAAACAATAAAAAAAATCTGATAGGATTAGTCTTAATTCTTCTGATTCGGAATGATAGCAGGAATTGCGCTGATTAATTATGCAGATGAAAATCAGATGCAAGAGATTTATTCTTATGTTAATTCATTAAAAGAAAACATAAAATTGGCAGACCAAGTCAATAAAACCGTAATATTAACACAAAGTATAAAGCAAAATTTAATATTTGTAGTTTTAATATGGTTTCTAGGTTGTACGTTATTGGGAAGTTTCTTGATTTATGTTGTGATTGCCTATAAGGGATTTTCAATTGGTTACACAGCCTCAGCCATCATAGCAACATTGGGCGTAAAATCGCGGAACCATTTTTGTATTGACATCATTGGTATTGCAAAATTTGATTTTTTTGCCAATGATTTTAATCTTATCCGATAGTGGCATAAAATTATATAAAAATGTAAAACAAAACCAATATATGAATTTAAAATTACAATTGATAAAACATACTGTAATTGCAATACTTGTGGCAATAGTTGCCATTATATGTAGTTTTATCGAAGTCTATATTTCTACAAATTCTTTATTTTTTTTGAAAAAATTTTTATAAAACTATTTACTTTTTCGAAAAAATTTGATATAACTATAATGTCTTATGTAAATTATAAAGAAATGGGGTATAATCATGGATAAACAAATAAAACTTTTTTTAGACTTTTTACAAAATGAAAAAAAATTATCAAGCAATACGCTACAATCATACAAAAGAGATATTTTACAATATCAGGATTACATAGACAAGAATAAATTAAATTATCTGAAATTAGATTCAGATGAATTAGATAAATATTTAAAAAGCTTAACAAAAGCAAAAAAGAAGGCTTCAACAGTTTCTAGAAACTTAGCAACGATAAGGGCATTTTATCAATATTTAGTACGTAATAAAAAAGTAAGAAGAGATCCAACAGAAGGAATTCACGCACCAAAAGTTGAAAAAAATGTACCAAGTGTATTAACAGCAAAAGAAGTAGAATTATTGTTAGAGCAACCAAAAAATATTGATTTAAAGGGAACTCGCGATAAGGCTATGCTTGAAATTGCTTATGCTACAGGAATGAGGGTTACAGAAATTATTTCCTTAGATATCACTGATGTAAATGCAGAGGAAAGTTATGTGACTTGTAATACAGGAAATAAAAAAAGAACTATACCATTAGGTTCTATGTCCTTGCAGGCTTTGGTTGAATATATGGAAAAAGCAAGACCAGTTTTAATAAAAGACGAAAAAGATAAAGCCTTATTTGTCAACATCAATGGAAAACGATTAACAAGACAAGGTTTCTGGAAAATTGTGAAATTTTATAAAGAGCAAGCAAACATTTCAAAAGATATTACGCCACATGTGTTAAGACATTCCTTTGCCACCCATCTTTTAAGAAATGGAGCAGACTTAAAGTCCATTCAAACGATGCTTGGACATTCTGATATTTCATCTACCCAAGTTTATATGCAATTCAAAAACGAGAACTTAAAAGATATTTACAATAAAGCACATCCACGTGCGTAAAAGCAGATGAGAGCATACTTTTAAAAGTTTGTCAAGTTGGCAAATTTACATAAATATGATATAATAAAAGTTAGAGGACATTTTTAGGAATAATTTTAAATTATTCCTATTTTTTTATTCAACAGAGAAAAAGTGTCATATTTCATAAATTCCTTGCATAAAATAAAAATAATAGATTGAATAAAGGAGTTTTTTATGTGTGGAATTGTAGGAATTGTAAATTATAACGAAGATCTCTCAAATGGGCATACGATTATTGGCAATATGACCAAAGCTTTAACCAGGCGAGGTCCTGATGAAGAAGGAATAGTTGTCAAAAAACATTGTAATTTAGGCCACAGAAGGTTGAGTATTATTGATATTGAAAATGGAAAACAGCCAATGTCATGCAAGATGGGAGATATTACATATACCATCGTATATAATGGGCAATTGTATAATACGCAAGAGTTGAGGCAAACTTTAACGAACAATGGATTTGAATTTAAAGGACATTCTGATACAGAAGTTTTGCTCAAAAGCTATCTATTTTATGGGAAAGAAGTTTGTAAACATCTCAACGGAATTTTTGCATTTGCAATTTGGAACGATAAAACGGAAGAACTTTTTTTGGCTAGAGACCACTTTGGAATTAAGCCATTGTACTATGCAAAAATAGACGATAATTTAATTTTTGCTTCAGAAGTCAAAGCGATTTTTGAGCATCCAAAATCAAGACCAATTTTAGATAAAACTGGCATCTCCGAACTTTTTGGAATTGGACCGAGTCATACGCCAGGGATTAGTCCATTTAAAGGAATTGAAGAATTAGAGCCAGCTCATTTTATGCTATATCACAAAAATGGTTTGCAAAAATACGAATATTGGAAATTAGAAACCAAAGAACATACCGATGATTTGGAAACGACATCTGAAAAAATCAGGCTTTTATTGCAAGATTCAATTGAAAGGCAGTTGGTTTCAGATGTACCGCTTTGCTGTTTGTTGTCAGGTGGGTTGGATTCGAGTATTATTACAGCCTATGCAAGTAAGTATTACCAGCAAAAATATGGTAGAAAATTGGACACATTTTCGGTTGATTATGTGGATCAGGATAAAAATTTTGTCAAAAGTGATTTTCAGCCCAATAGTGACAATTATTATATCGATTTAATGGTAAAAGAATTTAATACAAATCATCACAAAATCGTGTTAGACACACCAGAATTATACAAAAGTCTAGAAGAGGCTATGATAGCACGTGATTTTCCAGGAATGGCAGATGTGGATTCATCGTATTTGTTATTTTTCCGAGAAGTCAAAAAACAAGCTAAAGTTGCACTTTCTGGGGAATGCTCGGATGAGATTTTTGGTCGGGTATCCATGGTATTTTAGAAAAGATAGTTTAGAAAGTAATACATTCCCATGGTCACTTGCTATTTCAGAAAGGCAAAATTTGTTGAATCCAGAAATCGCGAAAAAAATTAATTTGAAAGATTATATTGCGAATCAATATGAAACTTCGTTAAGCAAAGTGGAATTTTTGCCAAATGATAGTGAAATCAATAAATTAGAGCGAAAATTAATTTACTTGACTTCCAATTGGTTTATGCAAACTTTGTTGGATAGAACAGATAGAATGAGTATGTATAATGGATTTGAGGTTCGTGTTCCGTTTTGTGATGTTCGAATTGTGGAATATTGTTGGAATATTCCTTGGGAAATGAAAGCTTATAAGGGAAGAGAGAAGGGGCTTTTGCGATATAGTATGCGAGATGTGTTGCCAGAGGAAATTATTAATCGAAAGAAAAGTCCATATCCAAAGACGCATAATCCAAATTATACCAAGATTGTGAAAGAAGGATTGCAAAAAATTATGGAAAATAGGGAAGCGCCAATTAATCAATTATTAAATCGAGAATATATTTTAGACATTATTGAAACAGAAGGAAAAGCGTTTACTAGACCATGGTTTGGGCAATTGATGACGGGACCACAGCTTATGGCTTACCTTTGCCAAGTTAATATGTGGCTTGAGAAGTATCAACCAAAGATTGAAATTTAAACTAAAATAGAGGTTCTACATAGAGCCTCTATTTTTATACTTTTATGTGCTATTTTTTGAGGTCCAAAGTATTGACATTTTTTAATAACGTATTTTATTTTAAAATGCTTCGTTTTCAATTTTTTTATACCTGTATTTGGATAAATGCTTTTGGCATATACAATACATTGTATATGCAATCCAAACACCTATAATTCCTAATATCGTATAAGATAAAATAGTTGCGATAAGTATTTTTACAATAGAAGTAATAAAATTTCGTTTAGCTAGAAATTTAAATTCTCTTAAACCTCGAAGAATACCATAATAGTATGTACCACTCATTTCTTCATATTGACCAATCAGCAGTAAAGGTAAAATATAAAAGAAAATCTTCAATAAATTATTTTCTTTTAAAGAAATATAAGCAATAAGAATAGCAATAATACTTGTTAAAATTGGAATTATAACTAACAAAATATTTATAACTTTTCTTATAGCACATTTAGCAGCCTGAATTCTCTCTTTTATTTTAATACTACTTTCTATGCCAACTGTTATTGAAATTCCATCACTAAAACCTTGAATAAAGGCTTGTGAAACATCTCTTATTTGTATAACAATTACATGTACAGCATATTCTAATGGTCCTATTCTTGAAACTAGTATATTAAATACAAAAGTGTCAATTCTAGATACAATTCTTTCAATACAGTTCCATTTAAATAAATTAAATAGTTGGATTAAAATTTCTTTTTTTACTTTGTACTTAATTTCACAATTCGTCTTTAATAATAAATAGATACATAAAAATGTATCTATAATTACTGTAACCCATGCAACACCTGCTACACCATATCCTAGTTTAACAACTAATAAGTCTAACAACAAATTTAATATAGTAGCTATGATTCTTAAAATCATTATATTTTCTTGTTTACCCATTGTTCTTTGATGTCCTGTTAATATGGTTATAGTAGAGCTTTGAATAAATCCGATTAATCTTATAGATATGTAAGTAACACATATTTTATCTACATTAAATAATTGTGGAAAAATAGGTTTTATTAATATTACTACAAGTATTGTTATAATTGAAATGATAATACTTATGATAACAGCATTGCCTGTTTGTAGATTAATTCTTTTATTATCATTTTCACCTTTTGCTTTTGAAAGTAATGCAATATTTGAGATATTCATGGATTGAATAGACATATTCATTATGTTTAATACTACACCCATGGCTCCTATAGCTCCTAGTTCGCTAGTTCCTAATGTTGCAATAACAAGAGTGTCTATTAATGTCATTAAAATATTTATAAAATTTTCAAAAGCTATTGGTAAAGATACCTTTAACTGTTTTCTTG
This sequence comes from uncultured Clostridia bacterium, assembly GCA_948976265.1. Lineage (GTDB taxonomy): Bacteria > Bacillota > Clostridia > TANB77 > CAG-508 > Scatovivens. The sequence goes on along the minus strand of CARFUA010000005.1, from coordinate 42,548 downwards.
CATTTAATACTTCATCCATTTTTTGTCTCTCTATAATATATTTAAACATTATTATAAAAGTTTTGTTCTATTGTGTCAATAATTTTTATATCTAATACTTTTTGAAATGTTGGTCCATCTTCACTAAAAGTTTGAATTACTATGTATTCAATCCTAGCTCCTTAAAAAATTTACTTAGAATGATTAGATAATTTGTCAAGAGTACAAAAAGTAACTAGCTACCAGCCATAGATAGAAAAAGAAGTTCCATTTTGATAACACTCAATTGCCTTTTTTACATAAGGAATCATATTTTCAGGTAAATCTTCCAAATCATAAAAAGCTAATTCATCACATTTATTTTTTTCCATAATTTGAATTTCTCCTGCGTAATTTTTACAACTCAAAAAATAATCAATACTCTCTCTGTCAGGCGTTTTTCGGTGCATAACATGAACAATTTCTAAATCTTTTTCGGAAATGACAATCCCAGCTTCTTCCAAAGCTTCTCGCTTCATGGCTTGAATCACACTTTCATTTCCATCAATATGACCAGCTACAACACTATAATTTCCATCTTCATAACCAGTGTTATATCTTCGTAATAATAGTATTTTATTATTTTCTATTAAAATTAAATGTACGGCAGTAACTAATTTGAATCTTTCCATTTTCTTCTTCCTTTCTTTTGATTGACAAAATCATTATAAAACAAATGTTTTGTTTTGTCAAGAAAAATTTGAAAGAAAATAATATTGACACAAGATATTGGAAAAGATATAATAAAAGGCAATGTAAAGGAGAAGATTATGAGATTAGATAAATTTTTAAAAATTAGTCGTGTCATAAAGCGTAGAACGGTTGCAAATGAAGCAGCAGATAGCGGAAGAATTTCAGTGAATCGGAAAAGTGGTGAAACCGAGCTATGATGTAAAAGTAGGCGATGTAATTGAAATTAAGTTTGGCGATAAAGTTTCGAAATTTGAGATTTTGAAAGTTCCTGAAAAAGTGGGGAAGGATTTAGGAGAATTGATTAAGATTTTGTAAAAGAAAAGAGCTTTCTAGTGAAAGCTCTTGAGAATAAATCCAAGAATTGTAACCAAAGATACTATTATTAAAGCGGTATAAGACAATATTGCACAACGAAATCTCCACTTTTCTAAAGTATTATAAAGATTTTTTATTTCAAGGGTAAAAGTGTAGATTTTATTCCAAAAGAAAAATGACTTTTGGATAGTTAAAAAATCCTGTTGACTCGGAATATATGAAGTACCTTGTTTCTTTGTCCGAAACAATAAGGCGATACTTATTATCAAACTAACAAGGTTTAAAAACATAATTAATTCGTTTATAGTTGCCCAATACTTAAAAGAAAGTAGATTTAAACAACCACAAAAGAACGGCATCTTTTCCAAATTTTGTGTTTTTACGTTTCCGATTAGTTTTCTCATTTTTTATCCTCCATATTAAAAAAGTTTACTCCAGATGTTGTGTAGGAGTTATAATAATAAATTGATTTACATAAATATATTATACCACAAATTAACATAAATGTCAAGAAACGGTTCACCTAAAAGTGAACCGTTAAAATTTGTTTATTGTGCAAATGCCTGACGTCCTTTTTTGAAAGGAAGAATATTCGTAAAATCAGTTGCTCTTTTGATTTGTTTTTGTGCTTTTTCTTGTTCGATTTGTCTAGCTTGGCGTTCTGCCATGGTTTCACAAATTGCTTTTTGATAAGTAAAATGTGTGTCTTGTGCAATTTTTTGCCAATTATAATCTTTTTTAACTTTGGATTGCGCATTTTTTACAACAGTATTGCATAATTTTTGGTCAAATAAAAGGGTAAGGATGGAATCGGCAAGAGAATTGGCATTCCCAGCATAACTTTTCATACCATTAATACCATGATCAACAATTTCATTCAAACCACCAATATCAGAAACAACAATAGGGGTACCAGAAAGCATTGCTTCCAAAGCAACAATTCCGAATGGTTCATAAGTACTTGGGAAAACAGAAACATCAGCGCATTTATACATTTTTTGAACATTTTTAGCGTTCATATAACCCGCAAAATAAACTTTGTTTCCTAAGCCTAAACGATTGGCTTGATTGCGTAATTCATTAATCATACCACCTTTGCCACAAATAACCAATTTTGAATCATGGTAATTAGCTAATATTTTTGGCATGGCAGCAATTAAATTTTGAATGCCTTTTTCGTAAACAAGTCTACCCATAAATAAAATAATCTTTTCGTTGTCCATTGCATAACGTCTTCGGAAATCATAGTCTCTTTCCACATCTTGAAATAAATTAATATTCACACCATTTGGAACAACATTAATTTTTTCATAAGGTAAACCAAAAAGCCTTTGTAATTCATTTTTCATATAATTGCTATTGACAATCACTTCAGAAGATTCATAAGTAAGCATCCATTCTGTATCGTTAATGTATTTTTGCGTTTCATCATTGATTCCACTATTTCTACCAGCTTCGGTAGCGTGAATAGTAGATATTAAAGATAAATGATAAGCTGATTTTAAAGTTTTTCCAGCATAAGCAGTCAACCAATCATGGGCATGGATAACATCAAATTTTTCACCTTTTGCAATTAATTCGCTTACTTTTGCAATCATGTTGAAGTTAAGTTGCATCACCCAGTCAATAAAGTTGTTTGGGTGAATCATAAAATTGTCAACTCTGTGAACATTGACACCTTTATCATTTTCAAAATAGGGTACGTCGCCATCACGATAAGTTACAACAGTTACTTCATGACCATCTTGATACAATCGATGAGATAAATCATGTACGACTCTTGCAATCCCTCCTACAACTCTTGGTGGGTATTCCCATGATAGCATTAAAATTTTCATACTTTTCGTACTCCTTTCAAATTCATTGGTACATTTCATAAATTTTTAAAATTGTTTTTGTCAAGTGTTAAATTTTATTTTTGTTCCTATTCTTATTGTACAAAATAAAGCGAAAAAAGTAAATATTTTTTTGCAAAAAACTACAAAATTTTTGAAAAATTTTAATTTTTATATTTTTTTCAAAAAATTCTGATTTTATATTGATTTTTTTTACAATTTTAGATACAATATATCATATTGCAAAAAAATGCAAAGGAGGAAAAAATGTCTGAAAATACCAAAGAACCAAAAAAAGAGCAAAAAGTTACGAAAAAAACTGAAAAAACGTCACCAAAAGATATCACCAAATTAGAAAAAGCACAGAACAAACAAAAGAAAAATCACAAATTAGAGCCGAAAAGTATTCAAAATAAGGTGATAGAAAATATTAAAAATTTTATAACCAAAATTATGGAGATGCAACAAAAAGTAAAACACGATGAGGAAGTAGAAAAAGAGCAAAAAAAAGCGGAAGAAAACGAAGCTAAAACAAAACCAAAAATAAATGAACCGCAATACTTATTGGAATATTATGATTTACCCTTCCGCTATAATGAAACCGTTGTTAAAATTTTGGCTCAAACGCCAAAAAAATTATTTGTTTATTGGGACGTTTCAGATAAAGATAAACAAACGTATTTAAATGCATTTGGTGAGCATTTTTTCAATGATACGTATCCAGTTTTGTTGGTTCACAATGAAAGTAAAAATATTACCTCCGAAATTCCAATCAATGATTTTGCCAATAGTTGGTATATAGACATTTCCAATCCTAGAGATCAATATATTATTCAATTAGGTCGAAAATTTAAATCTCACATAAAACCACAACTGAATCCAGAATTTGAGCAAAAAGAGATTCCATTAAAGAAGGATTATCTATTTATTGCTATGTCAAATAAATTAGAAGTACCAAACGATCATATTTTATTTGAGGAATTTAAACCATATGTTACTTATCGAAATGTAAAAACATCCAAAGAAGAAATCAAAAATGTGGAAACCTCACTTTATCAAGAAGAACTTACAAAATTGTACAAGCAATTGTATCCAGATGAGAGGCTATTCGATGAAAACGGAAAATTTGATATGCTAAATCCATCATCAGCAGGAACCAGTAGTAGTATTGCAAAATAAGGAGATTTTATGAAAAATGTAAAAGGTTATGTCAGTTTTGTGCTTCATGCACATCTTCCTTATATACATCATCCAGAAAATGAAAATTATTTAGAGGAAGAATGGTTATTTGAAGCAATTTCAGAAACTTATATACCATTGTTATTAAATTTTAAAAAATTAGAAGAAGAAGGTGTAAAATTCAGACTAACGATGACCATGACGCCTCCTTTACTAAATATGCTTGATAATCAATTGCTTCAAGAACGATACATCAAATATTTAAACAAACACATTGAACTTTGCGAAAAAGAAGTGGTCAGAACAAAATGCGATGAACGTTTAAATCGTTTGTCCCATTATTATTTAGAGCGATATTCCAATGATTTGCATGTTTTTCGAGATGTTTATGAATGCAATATTATTCAAGGATTCAAGCACTTTCAAGACAGCGGTTTTTTGGAAATTATTACGTGTGGTGCGACACATGGTTATTTTCCGATTTTGTATGTTAATGAAAAAACGGTCAAAGCGCAGATTGCGGTTGGTGTGCAGACCTATGAAAAGTTTTTTGGAAGACGTCCTAGAGGAATTTGGCTTCCAGAATGTGGTTATGTGCCAGAAGCCGATAAGTATTTGAGAGAATTTGGGATAGAATTTATTATAACAGAAACACATGGTGTTTTATATGCCAATCCAACGCCAATTTACGGAACCTATGCACCCATTGTTTCGCCAGAAAATATTGTTGCTTTTGCGCGTGATTTGGAATCTTCTAGACAAGTTTGGAGCTCAATTTCAGGTTATCCAGGGGATTTTAATTATCGCGAATTTTATCGAGATATTGGATATGAAGCGGATTACGAATATATCAAACCTTATATTGCTAGCAATGGTGTGCGTGTTAATACAGGAATTAAATATCACAGAATCACAGGAAAAACGGACCAAAAGGATTATTATGATGTACAATGGGCGAAAGATTCTGCCGAAAAACAAGCAGGACATTTTATGGATTGTCGTACCAAACAAATTGAAAGTTTAGCAAATACGATGGATGTGCCACCAATTATTACGTGTCCATATGACGCAGAACTTTATGGACATTGGTGGTATGAAGGTCCATATTGGTTATATATTTTATTTAAGAAAATTTATTATGATGATTGTAATTTTGAATTAATTACGCCAAGTGATTATATTGATAGACACCCGAATATTCAAGTTTCCACGCCATGTCGTTCTAGTTGGGGAGCCAATGGATATAGTGAAGTTTGGCTAAACCCAACGAATGATTATGCACATCGTCATTTGCATAAAGCAGGAGACAGAATGTGTGAATTAGCATATTTGTATCCAAATGAAGGAGATACTTTGCGTAGACAGGCGCTAAATCAATGTGCTAGAGAATTGTTGCTCGCACAAAGTAGTGATTGGCTATTTATTATTACGAATGGAACGATGGTGGAATATGCACATAAAGCGATAAAAGAGCATATTGGGCGATTTACGAAATTATATTATCAAATTAAAAATGACAAAATTGATGCCCAATATTTATTAGATGTATTTGATAAAGACGATATTTTTCCAGAAATTGATTATATGATTTATTATTAAGGAGAGGCAAGGTTTTACTTAAAACAGAAAGAAAGGATGTAAAAAATGGAAGTATATGACAATGCAAATAATTTAGCGAAAGCGATTAAAGATTCGAAAGAATATAAGGAGTACAAACAAATCAAAGAAGAATTATTTGTTGATTTGAAGTTAAAAGAACAAGTAGAAGAATTCGAGAAAATCCGCTATGAAGAGCAACTTTTGGCAATGCAAGGAGAAACGCAAAGCAATGAAAAAATGCAGAAGTTGCAAGAGCTTTATCAAATTCTAGTGCAAAATCCAAAGGTAAAAGATTATTTTGATAAAGAAGTTCGTTTTAACGTGATGATTGCAGATGTGAATAAAATTATTGGAGAAGCGATTAAGGATGTACTAAGTTAATATGTCGAATAGAAAGGTTTGACATATTATAAAAAATATAGTATAATTTAATTAAAGAAAAACAAGGAGTCACATTTTGTGATTGCCACCTTGGATAAGGAAAGTCCCATCTCTAGGTAACGTAGCAGAGATGGGGCTAATTAATTATACATCTACTTGCTTCTCCTTGTTTGGTACAAAATTATATGATGAAGGTAAGAAAAAGACAAGAAAAATCGTTCGACCCAATATAACAAAAGGAGCGAAAATGCAAATTCTAGAAAAATGTACGCTATGTCCACATGAATGCAAAGTAAATAGAATCAAAGGAGAAACACGGAAAATGTAAATCAGATAGCCAGATAAAAATATCGCTTGCTGATTTGCATTTTTTTGAAGAACCGTGTATTAGTGGAAAAAGTGGTTCTGGAGCTGTCTTTTTTACAGGTTGTAACATGAATTGTAAATTTTGCCAAAACTATGAAATTAGTCAAATACGGTAAAGGAAAAACCGTGACAATTGAACAATTAGCCAATGAATTTTTGAAATTGCAAGAAAAAGGAGCAAATAATATTAATCTGGTGACAGGCTGTATATATGTGCCTCAAATAATGGAAACGATAAAGTTAGCGAAAAACCAAGGATTGAAGATTCCAATCGTCTATAATTCAAGCGGATTTGAGAAAAAAGAAACGATTCAAATGTTAGCAGGTTATGTGGATGTTTATTTGCCAGATTTCAAATATTTTTATAATGATTTAGCAAAGGACTTGTCAGGGATTGACCATTATTTTGAAGTGGCTTCCAAAGCGATAAAAGAGATGTATCGACAAGTTGGAAATCCTAAATTTGATGAAAAGGGAATGATTCAGAAAGGATTAATCATCAGGCATCTGGTGCTTCCGAATCATTTGCAAAATACAAAACAAGTATTGAAATGGATTCATAAAAATATGGATTCAGAAGTTTATGTAAGCGTTATGGCACAATATTTTCCAGCCCATAAAGCATTAGAAAGGCAGGATATTAATCGAAAATTAAGCAAAGAAGAGTATGAAGAAATTCTTGTTTATATGGAACGTTTAGGATTGCAGAATGGTTATACGCAAGCATTAGAGGAAAATGAAGATCAATATGTGCCTAACTGGGATACATAATTTCTGATTTGTCAAGTTATGGTACAATCTCAGAAAGTGAGAGAAAGATATTAAAATCATATAAAAACGCTTAAAAATGACTCTAATCATAGCTAATTAGGAAAATTGAAATTGAAAAAGTAGAAAAAATATGCTATAATAAAATTACAAAGTAAATAACATCCCTGCGAAGTACGTGTAGACTGAATTTTTAGAACCTACAAGTTTTGGATACGGGAGTTTGCACTCTAGATATGGCGTGTATGCTTGAGACGATTTATCCTCTCGAGAAACCCAGGAATATCTAGGAAAACACCCACCTGTGTGAGTACAGGTCCATAAAAATTCACACCTTACGGCTTAGACGTGGGGAATTTTTTTGCGCAAAAAAAAAGCGGAAAATCCGCTTTTTAAAAATGATTCTCAAACTCTACATTAGAAAGTAAGTAATGACCATTGGAAGCTTTTTCAAAGGTTGCTTGTAATTTTCTTTTTTCACCATTACTTTCGTCTGATTCGGAATAAACATAAGCAACTTCATATTGAACTAAATTATTTTGATTGGAGACTAATGTCATGTTGTTAATTAGATGAGTAGTACCACTCTTTCCACCATCCACAAAAGCAACGTAACCATCTGGAGTTTCGGCTCCTTTAGGAAATTTATTGTTAAAGAAATCTTCTGTTACATAGTTTAGAACGGTATTTTTAAAATCAGAATATTTTATAGTTGTTTTTAAATAATCCTTATTATCAATGGTAATACGAGTAGCTGAATCTGTTTGGTCATAAGTTAGAAAGTCTAAAACAACTAATTCACTGATTGGAGAACCAGTACCTATACAATCCAAATATTTTAGTAAGGCAGTTTTGCATTCAGATTCATTTGGTTGTGATACATTGTTTGTCGCTTGAGAAGTAGTGTTGGAAGTATTGGAATTTAAGTTTGAAGAATTGGAAGAGCTGGATGTTTGTGAGTTAGTGTTATCTAGTGTGTGATTGATAACATTTTGCAAGGAAGAAACCGTATTGTCAAGAGTGCCAACCTCACTGTTTAGAGTATTAAGCTCGGCAATAGCAGTTTGTTTTTCGTTCGAAATTTGGTAGATAAAATAAGCCATAATCATAAGTGCAATAATAGCGATTGCTAAAAATAATCTTGTAACGCTAATAGTTAAAGTTTTTTCTCATTATTCATTTGTATATTTCCCTCTTAAATATTTTATAATAACATACTATAGATAATTTTAAAATTTGTCAACAAAAAAATAAAAAATAGGTTGCTATTATTTTTGATTTAAGTTATACTAATTTAAGAGGTGTCGAGTATGAAAAATCAAAAACGGAATTACGATGGTAAGTCTTGTGATTTATGTTGCATCTTTTGTAATGGTGATTGCAATTGTAGGGAGTGTTACCTTATTTTTCAACCAAAATATACGTGATTTAAGAGGAACCGAAAATGCAACTTCAGAATATAATAAATTTAATTTATATATGTTAGAATATACTAAAAATGGGCATGAAATTGTAAAATGTAGTGAACCAAATGCAGAAGAAGTCTATGTTACGTTTAGCAAAGAAGAAAAAATGAACACGTTTATTAAATTAAAAGATACCAATATTCTTTATTTTAATCAAATGAAATTGTGTGAAAATGTGAATGATTTTAAAATCGAGCAAGCAACAGCGGATAATGGAAAATTAGTATTAAAAACATATATTGATATAGCTGGAACTGTTTACACAACGGATTATGTTATGAATCAATATTCCAATCCAGATGCCATACCAGTAGAGATTCCAGAAGGACTAGAAATTGGTTCAACTGTGAACTATAGCCCAAGTGGAACATATTCATGGGAATCGACATATGCTTCGTCGGATCAAACAAGTGTTACATCTTTAAGTAGTGCTAAAGGACAATCCTTCAATATTACAAATTGGAAAGTGTTAAGTATGGATGAAAAAACAGGTCTTATACAGTTAGTTCCTGCTAATGTTGCAACTGGAACTGTAAGGCTACAAGGTGCTCAAGGATATAATAATGGGGTAAAATTGCTAAATGATGCATGTAATTATTTATATGGAGATGAAAAAAATGGAATTAGAGCGAGGAACATCAATATAGAAGATATTGAAAAACTAATGGACAAGGAAAAATTGACAGTAGCCAAAGAACGATATACTAATAAAAATTCAGCCTATAGTCACTTAACTATAGAGAACCAATTGAAAGAGCCTTATACAACTTATAAAAAATATCCAATTATATATGGGAAAGAAGAATTAAGTGTTATTACAGCAAATGGGGAGATATCAGAAGTGAAAATAGAAAAAGGAAGAGGATTAGGTTTAATTGATTCTCCAAAAGAAAATGGAGAAACAAAATTCATTGAACCAATAGCAGATTCTGGAAATATAGCAGGAACTATTACAGATTCTGTGAGTATTAAACCTTATCAATCCTATTATAGGATGGCAAATGATGAATTTTCATCAGCTTTAGGAAATTATACCAGTATTTTAAAACCAAATGATAGTAATACAACTTACTGGGTGGCTTCTCGTTGTATTAATGTTGGAGCAGAGTATTGCAATTTTAATATGCGATTTGTAAATAGAGGAGAATTAACTGCTTATGGTATGGATAACTCAAATGAGAATGTAGGAAATGTATCACGTACGCTTTTTCCAATTATTTCTCTAAAAGTAGAAAAAATAAGTGGAGATTTAACGAATGGATTTAAAATAGAGCAAAGTGGTTAAATGATTTATTATGTAAGCACAATTTTTGTAATTTGTCAAGTTGACAAATTAACGAAAATATGATATAATAAAAGGTAGAGGTATTTTTGAAGAGAAGGACAAAAAGTTCTTCTCTTTTGCTATAATTTGGAAAAAGGAATCTTTAAGATTCCTTTTTTCAAACTTATAAAAATTTTTTTAAACGCTCAATACTATTTTCTTGAAAAGCAATAAAACCATTTAAAATATCTTTTACCTGATTGGAAGCTTCGGGACTTTGATTCAAAAGTTTTACGCCTTTGATAATGCCCATATCATAACCTTGTATTAACATTTCTGAAAGGCTAGAATTACTTTTATCGTTAAGTGTATTAAACTGAATTCCAGTCCAACCCATGATTTTTTCTTTCATAGGGGTATCATCTGGAATTTGCCCAATTTCTTCGAATTTTTGATTAATTCGATTTTCTGTTTGTTGATATTGATTATATTGATACGTTAATTCATCCTTAAAGTTAGCATTCGTACTTTTTTCGGACACCATTGCAAGGGAATCTTTGCCCATACAAACACCTTTGTGAATTTCATTTAAAATTGTTAAATCATCCATAAAATCCTCCTTTGAGTTGAATTTATTATTTGTAAAGAAACAAAAAATATTCTTGAAAATGCTAAATAAAAATGGAATTCATACCAAGAAAAGGAAGCATAAAAGTTTTAATATTACACATAGCTATAACAAGGAAAAAATAGCATTTTAAAATTGAGAATCAATAGGAAAGAGAGGAAATAAAAGTGAATTTTATCAATCAAAAGCATAAAGAATTTTATGAAAATACTTTAAAACAAGTAGAGGAATTTCGAAAAACAGATGAATATCATCATGCTTTTATTTATACATTGGGAATTAATCAAGTAACAAGAAGACATGTGAATGAAATTTTTGATTTGCTAAGAGGCGAAATTAATGTGGATTCTTTGAGTAAAAATTGGCAGACAGGAATTTCAAAAAAGGTTACAGAATTAGCCTTTAATCTTTGGAATGGTTTTCCATACGAAAATTTTGAAGGGAATTGTGTAAGTGATTTTTATGTTAGCAATCTTTTTAATTGTTCGTATGCGCCTTATTTTTATGAAGCGATTAAGTTACGTTTCCCAGAGTATATGAAGAATAGTCAAGACCAAGAAGATATGTAGTTTCTACATGTCTTTTTTCATGAAAAAAGATTGCTATCTTGGATTTGTTTTGATATAATCATTCCAAAGAAACAAAAAAGAAATAGAGGAATGGAAATGGACTGGACCGAAGAACAAAAAAAGGCAATTTTTGAAAAAGGAAATGATATATTAGTTGCAGCAGCGGCTCGGCAGTGGAAAGACGGCTGTTTTGGTGGAACGAATTATTCAGAAAATTTTGAATGATAAAATTGACATCGATAAATTATTAGTGGTAACCTTTACCAATGCTGCGGCGTCTGAAATGCGTGAAAGAGTATTAGATGCGATTTATCGAAAATTGGATGAAAATCCAGAGGATGAAAGGTTGCAAAAACAAATTATTTTATTGGGAAAATCAAATATTTGTACGATTCATTCTTTTTGTTTGGATGTAATAAAAAATAATTTTTTTGAAATTAATTTGCCTGCCAATTTCCGCATTGCTTCAGAAGAGGAAATTGAATTATTAAGACAAGAAGTGTTAGAGGAAGTTTTTGAAAAATTGTATGAGACAGAAGATAAAATGTTTGCTCAGTTAATGGAAAGTTATACAGGATATCGTGGTGATGAGCCAGTAAAAGAAATGGTTTTTCACATGGTGCGAATGATTCAAAGTATGCCATTTCCTCAAAAATGGTTGGAAGAAAAAGTGGAAATGTTTCATGTTATGCCAAATCAGGATTTTTCGGAATCCATTTGGGGTAGGATATTATTACAAGATTTGAAAGAAGAAATTTTAAATGGAATAACCCAGCTTAAGATACAAAAAAAGAAATTAGAACCTTATCAAGAAATGGAAAAATATGGACAAACACTGCAAAATGATATGGATATTTTGCAAGGTTTATATGAAAGTTGCAAACTTTGGGATGAAGCGTTTGAATATGTTGCCCAGTTTAAGTTTAAGACTTGGCCATCTGTGAAAAATGCTAATTCAGAATTAAAAGAAGAAGTGAAAAAAACGAGAGATTTCGTAAAAAAGAAAATTAACGGTTTGTTGGATAAAACATTATTATATAATTCGAAAGAAGCCTTTGAAGATATTGCTTTGCAATATACTAATTTGGTGGCTTTGAAAGATTTGGTTTTGCAATTTGAAGAGGCTTTTAAAGAGAAGAAAAAAAGTAGAAATATGATTGATTTTTCAGATATTGAGCACTATGCTTTGGAAATTTTAGTGCAGGAAAATGAGGCAGGAGAAATTGTTCCAACGGAAGTGGCGAAGGCTTATCAAGAAAAGTTTGAAGAAATTGCAATTGACGAATACCAAGATAGCAATCAAGTGCAAGAATTGATTTTGAAGTCGGTATCACGTGGCAACAATATTTTTATGGTGGGAGATGTGAAGCAAAGCATTTATAAATTTAGGCAAGCTTGCCCAGAGTTGTTTTTGGATAAATATGAAAAATATAGTTTGAATGGCAATGAAAATGGTTTGAAAATTCAGCTTTTTAAGAATTTTAGAAGTAAGCAAAATATATTGGATATTACCAATACGATTTTCGAAACGATTATGAGCAAAGAATTGGGGGATATTGATTATACAGAAGAAGAATTTTTGAATTTAGGTGCTGATTATCCACAAATTGAGAATGGAGTGGGGAAAAGCGAATTACATATGATTGATTTAAATGCAGAAAAAGACGATAAAAATTTGGAGGAAGATGAGGAAGAAGTTAATCAAGAAGAAAGAGAATTGAGTGCAGTTGAGTTGGAGGCTATTTTTGTAAGAAAAAGAATACAAGAAATGGTAGAGGGTAAGAAACAAATAAAGGGCAAAGATGGAAAAATGCGTAATATTGATTATCGAGATATTGTTATTTTGCTACGTTCTACCAAAATGGCGGCTCCTGTTTTCGAGAGGGAATTAATGAAACATAACATTCCTGTTTTTTCAGATACAACAGCAGAATATTTTGATACCTTAGAAGTTCAGACAATAATGAATGTATTGAAGATTTTAGATAATCCATTGAATGATATTGAGTTAGTTTCTGTTATGAGGTCGCCAATTGGGGGATTTTCGGATAATGAAATGGTGGAAATTCGTTTAGAAAATAGAGAAGATAGGTTTTATTTTAATTTACAAAATGTTAGCCAAAATGTGAAGCCAGAAACGAAAGAAAAGGTACAAAGATTTTTGACTTATTTAAAAAATTGGAAGCAGGAAAGTGAATATTTGAGTTTAGCGGAATTAATTTGGAAAATTTATGTGGATACTGGATTTTTTGATTATGTAGGATTAATGCCAAATGGACGTTTGCGACAAGCAAATTTGAGAATGTTGTTTGAGCGTGCTAAGGAATATGAAAAGACCAGTTTTAGTGGATTGTTTCATTTTATTCGATTTGTTGAAAGGTTGAAAAGTGGAAATTCGGATATGGCAGCTGCAAAGGTAATTGGCGAAAATGAAAATGTGGTTAGAATGATGAGTATTCATAAAAGTAAGGGATTGGAATTTCCGGTTGTATTTTTATGCCAAGCGAATAAAAGCATTAATTTGCAGGATTTGAAAACGAATATTTTATTGCATAAGGAAATTGGTTTTGGTCCACAATATATTGATTATGTAAGAAAGATTGAATATCCGACGGCAGCTAAACAAGCTATTAAGATTGTAGGAAGAAATGAATCGATGGCAGAAGAAATGAGAATTTTGTATGTTGCGCTGACGCGTGCAAAAGAAAAACTAATTGTGACAGGCACGGTTAAGGATTTTGAAAAGGAAAAACAAAATAAGGAAGATTTACTGAATGTATATCAAGTGGAAGAAAGTCAATTTCCACCAGTTTTATTGAAGCAATATATTTCGTATTTGGATTGGATTTATTTGGTGTTTTTGACGGGAAAGTTACAGGATTGTTTGTCTGTTAAGGTTCATGCTAAGAATGAATTTGAAGATACGCAAGAAATTATTGACCAGAAGACTAGAGAATTCGACTTTGAAGCTAGAGTGAAGATTGAAGATATACGGTGCAAGGTTTGAGTGGGAATATCCCTATAAAGAATTAATCGATTTGCCGATTAAAATAGCAGCGTCCCAAATTAAAGCGTGCCCAAATATAGAGACTTCTCCGATTGGTTTGGAGGAGATTTCAGCGAAGTTTGCAGAGCAAAGTCACCAGGTAACAGGTGCCCAAAAAGGTACTTTAATGCATTTGATTTTGCAAAAGTTAGAATTTGGAAGAGATTATACAAAAGAGGAGTTGAAAAAATTTATCAATCAATTGTACTTACAAAAAATAATTCAAAAAGAAGAAGTAGAAAAGATAGATGTATTAAAAATTTATCAATTTTTACAATCTGAAATTTATGCTAGAATTAAGGAAGCAAAACAAGTGGAGAAAGAGAAGGCATTTTGTGTTAATTTAGAATTAGAAGAATTTGGAAGGCAAGAAGTGGCAGTTCAAGGAATGATTGATTTATATTTTATAGATAAAAAGGGGCAATTGGTTTTATTGGATTATAAAACGGATTTTATAGAGGATGAAAAGTTATTAAAAGAAAAATATTTTACCCAATTAAATATTTATAAAAAGGCGCTTGAAATAAGTTTAAATAGAAGGGTTGATGAGGTTTGCATTTATGCTACTCATTTAAATAAATTAATTTATTTGTAAAAAGTATTTGAAAAAAATTTGATTTATGTATATAATAATAAAAAATAGAAAAAGGAGATACAAAAGATATGTATTATAAAATTTCACCTTTTATTATTGTCTTGCTTACAATTGTGATAATTGGAATTACGGCAATAGGTATTAGAATGTTTATTAGTAATCGAAATATAGCAAAGGGAAATGGAAAAGAAGTTAGTAATTCGGATATTGTACCAGTATTGGAATTGAGTACAAATACAGAAGAGGAGAATCAAGAAAGTATTTTAATTACAGCTGTTGCAAAAACAGACGATGAAGCAGGAATTTATTCAATCACGTTACCAGATGGTTCTGCAACACGTTCTGATACAGCTAATTATGAAGTAAAGAAGAATGGAAATTATACGTTTAAAGTGAAAGGCAATAATGGACAAATTGCTTCAATGGCGATTGAAGTTAAAAATATTCGAGAGGCTTCGGCGAAAAGTCCGTATATTCCAACTGGATTTTCGCATATTGGAGGAGAAGTAGAAAATGGTTTTGTGATACAGGATCAATATGGAAATGAATTTGTTTGGGTTCCAGTAGAAAGTGGAAAATTAACAAGAAATACATTATTGGATAATGATTATGAGGAATCTACCAGTTCAGCTTCTGCATTGGTGAATAGTGTAGCTCAAAATTATGGCTTTTATATTGCGCGTTATGAGGCGTCTAGTTATGATGTAAATGGTCAAAAAGTGGCAAGTAGTATGGTAAATAAGTCGCCTTGGAGAAACTTAACTTATTCTGCAGCAGTAGAAGGTGCCACAAATGCTGCATCAGCGTTTGGTTATGAGGGATATTATACGGCGATTATGAATAGTTATGCTTGGGATACAGTTTTACAGTGGTTAGATACTAGTTTTGAGAATTATTCAACCAATACGAGCTATGGAAATTATTCAGGAACCATTAGAAGCACAGGAACGACGCAAAGTGATATTAAAAATAATATTTGTGATTTAGCAGGAAATGTGCGTGAATGGACAACAGAGATTTACAAACCAAAAACAAAGGATAAGGATTCAAGAAACACGGAAAATGAGGTAATATCTGAAACGGTTACGTATAGAGTCATACGAGGTGGTGCTGCTAATTTGAGTAGAACAGCAAGTAGTCATACGGGTTACAAGGAAAATATGACAGATGAGTATTGGGGATTTAGAATGATATTATATAAATAGAAAAATAAAAAAGCTGAAGTAAAATGAATAATCTGCTAAAAAAACACCATCCTAAAACAAGGATGGTGTTTATGTTTGGGAAGTTAAATCGAAATATCGATAAATTGAATCAAAAGTTGGAAGAAAAGAATTTAGAAGAAATTTTTTATATATTGGGAAGTCGAAGAGAAATTTTTAGGAGAAATTTTTGGGCTGGAGTTGGCAGAGGCGTTGGAATTGGGATTGGAGTTACGATTATAACGGCGGTTTTAATTATTGTGTTGAAAAAAATTGTAGCTTTAAATATTCCTATTATTGGAAGATATATTGCTGATATTATCGATATTGTAGAAAATAGCCGATATTAAAGAGATTTCGGAGTTGTCACCAAAACGTCAAAGTTACATAATATATACAAAGGAGTGGATATTATGTTAGATTTTTTGATACAATTGGTACTTTGGATTCTTTGTATTTATGGGTTATTTAGTATAATACAGGATTGTGTGAATTTTAATACTTACAAAAAATTAGAGGAAAACATAAAGTTTGTGATGACTGTAAAAAATGTAGAAAATGGAATCGAAGAATATATTAGGGAATTAACTTATGGAAGAAATTTCTACAATAACTTGGTTGTGATTGATTTAGAATCCGAAGACGACACCATGGAAATATTACATAAACTAGAACGAGAAAAATTCAATATGAAAGTGCTAGAGAAAGAGGAAGGGATAAATTATTTGAAAGATATGGTAAAATAAAAAAACAAGAAAATCCAGTGTTTAGAGGAGCTGGATTTTTTTATTGTAAATAGTGGCATATTTTTATTAGAGAAAATTCTGAAATAAAGTAAAAATGTATCTTGGCAAAATAAAATTTCTATGATATAAATAATAAAAATGTGAAATAATAAAATAAAGGAGTTTGCAAATGATAATTATAATGTTAGGAGCGCCAGGAACTGGAAAAGGAACCGTTGGAAACTTATTGGCGCTGAAATTAAAAATACCGCATATTTCAAGTGGAGAAATATTCAGAGCGTATATTAATTCTGATGACGAAATTGGAAAAGAAGTGAAAAGTTATGTTTCAGAAGGAAAATTGGTTCCAGATGAATTAACCATCAGAATTTTAGAAAAAAGGTTGCAGGAACCAGATATTCAGAATGGTTGTATTTTAGATGGTTATCCAAGAACTGCACGACAGGCGGAAAGTTTAGATACTTTATTAAAAGCACAAAAAAGGTCGGTCAAAGTGGCGGTTAATTTGAGTTTATCCGATGATGAAATTGTAGATAGAATTACGAAAAGAAGAACTTGTCCCAATTTAGAATGTAGAGAAATTTATAATCTCGATTTTAAAATACCAAAAATAGAAAATATTTGCGATAAATGTGGAACAGAACTTGTTATCCGAGAAGATGATAATGAAGCAACCATTCGAAAAAGACTGGAAAATTATCATAATATATCAGAAAACTTAATTGAATATTATCAACATAAAGATATTTTATATACAGTAAAATTGAACAATGAATCGAATAAAGTATCGAGTGATATTGCAAAAGAAATTGAAGAATATTTGAAAAAATAGAGAGGAAAACAAATGCCAAGACCACAAGAAGAAATAGAAATGGAAAAACATGCCGAAGACAAAGAGTATGTTTTAGCCCAGGTGGCTCAAAAAGGGAGTTTGCTGGAATTTGCATCCAGCGAACTCCGCAATGACAAAGATGTTGTTTTAGAAGCCTTAAAAAATAATCCAGAAGCGTTAGAATTTGCAAGTGATGCTTTAAAAATGAATCGTGAAGTTGTTTTTGAGTCAGTGAGCCATGTTGGCTGGACATATTGTTATGCAAAAGAAAATTTGCTACAAGATAAAGAACTACTAATGGCAGGTTTGAAACATACAGGGCAAATTTTATATTTTGCTAATCCACAAATGCGAGATGATAAAGAAGTTGTATTAGAAGCGGTAAAAAACAAAGGAATTATAGTAAAATATGCCAGTCAACGTTTAAAAAATGATTTAGATATAGGAATAATGGCTATGAAACAAAATAAAAAGTGTTATGAATTTTTAAGTGATGCCTTAAAACAAGAGGCGTCAATTTTAGAACTTTTAAATCAATAGAAAGTAGGAAATCTATTTTGTTATCGATTTAAAAGTTTTTTTAAAAATTTTTTTAATGAAAAATTTTCTGACTTTTCTGATGTAGGTTCCTGTTGATGCATTTTTTCTACTTTTTCGAATAAAAAGTTTTGATAACAATGAAAACATAAGTGACGGTTATTTTCATCATCTGGTGGAATTATTTTTCCACATTTTTTGCAGATTTGCATGTGGTTACCTCCTTTAAAATATTTACTACTTACATTATATCACAGTTACAGACTACATTCAACAGTTTTGGCTACTTAATAAAAATTTTTTATCGGTATAAAATACTATGCAAGGAGGACTTGTATATGTATAATATAGATTATAAAGCAATGGGACAGCGTATACGCCTGAGAAGAAAAGAATTAGGATTGACTCAAGAAAAACTTGCAGAAAAGGCAGACATTAGTTCATCTCATGTAGGAGAAATCGAACGAGGGACTAGTATATGCAGTATTGCTGTTTTAGTGAATATTGCAAATATTTTGGATTTAAACTTAGATACTTTAATCAAAGGAATTAACCATGAAAATATAGATAATGCTTTTTCAGAAATATTGGGTACATTGTCCAAAGATAATAAAGAATTATATATTAAATTATGTGAAAATATTGCAGACAGCTTGAAGTAAATTGGAAAAGAAAAGAGAAAATAACGAAAAAAATCTTGAAATTTTTAATAAATTTCAAGATTTTTTAACGCTTAGAAGTCAGTAAAACAATAGCTTTAACAGTTATTTGACGAAAAATGTCGAATGAAAAAAAGAATTTTTTTCAAAAAATACTTTACAAATGAAAAGCAAGATGGTATAATGCGTTCAAGTTAAATATTTTTTAACGTATTATTTAATTAATCTGAAAATAAATTTCAATTCTGAAATTTATATTTCCCAAAAAAAGTGTAAAAGAAAAATTTTTATTTAGTTTAATATTATCCCCCCAAACATAGATATGAACGGTAATTTTTTTTTTGAAAACATAATTAAATATTCTATAGTTCATTTAAATAAGCCCCCCAGCAATTTATATAGACTTTTAAAATCATACGTTAAAAATATTTAACTCTATATTAATAAAGAAAGGAGGGAAGCTATGGATAAAAAACAAAAGAGCATATTTATTTCAATTTTTGTTATTTTATTATTGATTGTGTTATTGGTTGGTTTTACGTTTGCTAGATATATTTCTACTTGGGATGCGATAAGTGAAAGATATCAGACAGCAAAGTGGCGATTTGATGTGACAGGATGGAGTAAGGAAGAAACAAATCAATTATCTTTTATGGAAACGGTGCATCATATTAATTTGGATCATGGATTGATTGCTCCAGGTTATGAAGGATATTTCGATTTTGAAATTGATGCAAGTCCTTCAGAAGTTGATTTAGAATATCGTGTTGAAATAAAAGAAAATGGTCACATTCCCCCAAATTTGCAATTCCAAGGACTTATAGATGGTGATCAATATACAACATTTTATTCTAGCATGAAAGAATTGGCGGAAAATGAGTTAGTTGGCATTATAAAAAGAGAAGACGATCATAAAACAATTCCAATACGAATCTATGCGATTTGGCCTTTTCAATCAGGTAGCAATGAGCAAGAAGTAGAAGATTGTGATATTGCAGATACCAAGGCGGGAATTGCAGCAGGATATTATGATTATCAATTTTCTATCAAAGTTATAGGAAGACAACTACGAGCAGAAGAAGTAGTATAATATTTAAAATTATATCCAATTTAAAAACCTTATATGAAATTCGCAGAGAGAAATTAGCTCTCTGCTAAGAATATAGTCAACTAATATTTTTAGTAGAGAGCTAAGGAAAGGAGAAAAATGGCAAGAAAAATAGTCGGTATTTTTAATAGGTTACTTTTAGGTGGCTTAGTAATTGTTTTAGGAATCACTTGTTATGCTAAATTTATTCGCAAAGATGCAGTAATAAAATGGGGACAATATGGAATTTTGATTGTACTAACCAATAGTATGGAACCTACAATTGAGCAAAATGAATTAATTTTAATTAAGGAAGAAGAAACGTATGAACAAAGCGAAATTGTAACCTATATAGACGAAAGAGACACCTTAATCACACACAGGATTGTAAAACTAGAAAATGAGAGTTTTTCTGCAAAAGGCGATAATAATTCAATTTTAGATGAAATAAGACCAGTAGATTGCATACAAGGGAAAGTAATGTATCATTCTAAAATGCTTGGAATATTTGTGCTGTATTATTGGAAGAGGGTAATAGTAATTTATGTATTATTAATGCTGATTTTTTATGCAAAATCAAAATTAAGAAAGGAGGAAAAAAATGAAGTTTACGAAAAATAAGATTTTAAGTTTAATCATTTTGTTGGTGATTTGTATCAACAGCATTTCGTTATCAAAATATAGTTCTTTTTGGGAAGGAAAAGCGATGATTCAAGTTTCTAAACCGATTGTGATACTTGAAAAAGATGAAATATTAAAAACAGAAATTACAGAAAAGTCTTTTCCAATGGAATATGATTTTTCAATTTGTAATTATGATGAAAACAAGGTGAATGAGGCTGAATTTGATTATGTGATTCAAATCGAAGATTCAGTTGAGGATTTTCCAATTAGTTATAAATTGATAGATTGTGATAATCAAGAGGAAATTCAATTAATAGAAGGAAAAAGTCAACCAATGAAAATTAAGTCATTTGAAAAAGAAATTAGAAAATTCAAATTATGTTTTGAATGGAGAGAATTGGATAGAGAATTAGCGGATTCTTTAAAGATAAAGTTAAAAGTAGATGTTGTTCAAAGCAGGAAAGGAGAAGAAGTATGAAGAAGAAAGTAGGTATGGCATTAATTGCTGGATTTGTGATGTTGACGAATATTGCTTATGCAAAATATGTTTATTATTTTGAAGAAACAATCGTAGAATTTACAAGAGATACGACATTGCCAAGTTGTCAAATTGCTTACTCAACGAAAGAAGAAACCAATCAAAATGTTATTGTAACAATAACTGTAAACAAAGAAATTCAGCCAGTAAGTGGGTTCGAGTTAGCAGAAAACAAAAAAACATTAACCAAAAAAGTAACAGAAAATGAAAAACAAAAAGTTTCTATAAGAGATTTTTCGGGTAATAGTACAGTAATTGAATATGAAGTAAATAATATTGATAAAGAGCCTCCTCAGATTTTAGGCTGTGAAAACAATGGAACCTATAAAAGTCCACTAAGTTTGGAATATTATGATAATCATCAAATTCAAGAAGTTAAAATTGATAAGTATAGTGAAAGACTTTTGGTAAAAGCGTATAAAAATTCTAAAGAAGAATCTAAAATTATGATTTGTATTGAAGGTCAGCCTTTGAACACAAGGAAATATCGTTATTATATAAATGATACATTATACAGCACAGTAACAGAACAAACTTATATTTTTACAGCACTGAATCCAGAAGACGAGATAAAAGTAGAAGCATTGGATGAATTTGGAAATGTATTAGACATGGTTGTGGTTGAGGAACTTCTTGAGCAGGAAGAAGAAAAGAAAGTTATATTGGAAAAGTCTGAAAAGGAATTGATAGAACCAGGAAACTATCAAATCAAAGTAACTGATTTTGCAGGGAATGAAACAGTTTATCAGATAAAAGTCGAATAAATTTCAAAAAAAGTATTGAAAAAAAAAATAAACTGGTATAAAATGACAACAGTTGTAAAAACTAAATTGTAATTTGATGCTAGAGAAAGCATCAAGATAGGAGGAAATTATGTCAATAAAAGTAGGAATTAATGGTTTTGGAAGAATTGGAACATTAGCCTTCCAAGCTGCATTAAATAAGGAAGAAGTAGAGGTAGTTGCAATCAATGATCCATTTGTAACAGCTGATTATATGGCATATATGACAAAATTTGATACAGTTCATGGACGTTTTCAAGGAACTGTAGAAGAAAGAGATGGAAAATTAATTGTTAATGGAAAAGAAATAAAAGTATATAATGAAATGGACCCAGCTAATATTCCATGGGGAGCCGATGGAGTAGACTATGTTTTAGAATGTTCAGGTGTATTTACAACAATGGAAAAAGCAGAAGCACATTTAAAAGGTGGCGCTAAAAAAGTAATTATTAGTGCACCATCTAAAGATGCTCCAATGTTTGTTATGGGAGTAAATCATGAAACATATGATCCAAGTATGAATATTGTGTCAAATGCATCTTGTACTACAAACTGTTTGGCACCACTTGCAAAAGTTATTCATAATAAATTTGGAATCAAAGATGGATTAATGACAACGGTTCACGCAACAACAGCGACACAAAAAACAGTAGATGGAGCTTCTAAAAAAGATTGGAGAGGTGGAAGAGCTGCTGCTGCTAATATTATACCATCTTCAACAGGAGCTGCAAAAGCTGTTGGAAAAGTTATTCCAGAATTAAATGGAAAATTAACAGGTATGTCATTTAGAGTACCAACCGTTGATGTTTCTGTAGTAGATTTAACATGTAATTTAGAAAAACCAACGACAATGGAAGAAATCTGTAGCGAAATGAAAAGAGCATCTGAAAATGAATTTAAAGGAATTATTGAATATACAGACGAAGCAGTTGTTTCATCTGATTTCATCAATGATGCCCATACCTCAATTTTCGATGCCACAGCTGGAATTCAATTAACAGATACTTTTGTAAAATTAGTTGCTTGGTATGATAACGAATGGGGTTATTCAAATAAATTAGTAGACCTTGCATGCTATATTGCAACAAAATAATTTGAATAGTGTGTAATGTAAGAGGTCGGCTGATGAAAAGTCGACTCTTATGTATTTAAAGGAGGAAAGAAAAATGAACAAAAAGACAGTAAAAGATATTGATTTAAAAGGTAAAAAAGTATTGGTAAGATGTGATTTTAACGTTCCTTATAATGAAACCAGAAAAATCACAGATAATCGAAGAATTGTTGCAGCTTTGCCTACGATTCAATATTTAATTGAAAATAATTGCAAAGTTATTTTATGCTCCCACTTAGGACGCCCAAAGGGAGAAGTAAAGCCAGAGTTTTCATTAAATATTGTAGCAGAAGAATTATCAAAATTATTGGGAAAAGAAGTAAAACTTAGTCAGGATGTTGTAGGAGAAGATGCGAACAAACTTGCTTCTGAATTAAAAGAAGGAGAAGTACTACTTCTTGAAAATGTTCGATTTGAAGCTGGCGAAGAAAAAAATGATGAAGAATTATCGAAAAAATTTGCTTCTTTGGCAGAAGTTTTTGTCAATGATGCGTTTGGAACAGCTCACAGAGCGCATAGCTCAACGACGGGTGTAGCAAGCTATTTGCCAGCTGTATCTGGATTTTTGATTGAAAAAGAATTGAACTTTTTAGGAACCGCTTTGGAAAATCCAGAAAAACCATTTGTAGCAATCCTTGGAGGAAAGAAGGTTTCAGATAAAATTGGTGTCATCAACAGTTTACTAGAAAAAGTAGACACATTATTGATTGGTGGTGCAATGGCCTATACTTTCTTTAAATCTATGGGATATAATGTTGGAAATTCTATTTGTGAAGAAGACAAGTTAGATTTAGCAAAAGAACTAATGGAAAAAGCTAAAGCCAAAGGTGTTAAATTCATGTTGCCAGTAGATACTAAAATTGGAAAAGAATTTTCAGCAGATACAGAGAGCAAAAATGTAAACTATACAGAAATTCCAGATGGTTGGGAAGGATTTGATATTGGCGAAGAAACTATAAAATTGTATGCAGAAGAATTAAAAAATGCAAAAACAGTTGTATGGAATGGACCTTTGGGATTGTTTGAATTTGAGCAATTTGCAATAGGAACAAATGCAATTGCTGAAACATTAGCTAATGTCGATGCAGTTAAAATTATTGGTGGAGGAGATTCTGCAGCAGCTGTTGAAAAAGCAGGATTAGCAGAAAAATTCACGCATATTTCAACTGGTGGAGGAGCAAGCTTAGAATTTTTAGAAGGTAAAAAATTACCAGGAATTGAAGCATTACAAGAGAAATAAGGAAGTTATAGTATGAGTCAAAATGAAATTGAGAAAAAATATTTAATTCAAAAATTACCTGAAAATTTAGAAAGTTACGAGAAGGTGAGAATTGAGCAAGGCTATTTAAATACTTGCTCAGCACCAGTGTTACGTGTTAGAAAATATAATGAAAAATATATCTTATGTTATAAATTTAAACAAAGCACAGACTTAAATGTTGCAAGTATATCGAAAGAAATAGAATTACCAATAACAGAGGAAGCTTATCAACATTTAAAAACCAAAATTGATGGAAGAATGATAGAAAAAGACCGTTATTTGGTTCCACTAGGCAATGGTTTGGTTGCAGAAATTGATATTTTTGATGGATTTTTAAAAGGTTTAGAAGTAGTTGAGGTAGAATTTGAATCTGAGGAAAAAGCAAATCAATTTAAGGCACCAGAATGGTTTGGAAAAGATGTAACATTTGATGTACGTTATAAAAATGCACAGCTTTGTAAAATTTCGGATGTAATAGAAATATTGGAAAATAATTGAGGAAAAAATGGAATTACTAGATATTGTGGATGAAAATAACCAAATAACTGCTATAAAAGCAGATAGAAGCGAGATTCATGAAAAAGGATTACGGCATAGAGAAATTTCAGTAGTTATTATGAATCACGCAAAACAAATATTGCTTCAAAAAAGAGCAGCTAAAAAAGTAGCTCCGAATATGTGGAGTTTAACAGCTGGTCATGTTGAAAGTGGAGAAGATGTAAAACAAGCGGCTATGCGAGAAACAGAAGAAGAAGAATTAGGAATTAGAAATTTAAAGTTAGAGGATTTTAAATTAATCGATATAAAAAAAACAATGCGTAGCAGAGGAAACCATATTAATAACAAGTTTGATTATTTATTTTTACTAAAAACAGATAAGAAAATTAACGAATTTGTGCTACAAGAAACCGAAGTTGCGGATGTCAAATATTTTTCTATTGACGAAATAAGAGAAATATGTCAAAATAAAGATAAATACGATTTGCAATTTACAGGAATATTTTTTGAAAAATATTTCTGGGAAATACTAGAAAATTTAGAAAATAGAAATTAGGAGGAAATCAATATGCGTAAAAAAGTAATTGCTGGAAACTGGAAGATGAATATGCTTCCCAATGAAGCCATTGAATATATTGAAACATTTGAAAAATTGGTGAAAGACACAAAAAACGAAGTTATTTTATGTGTGCCATATACTGATTTATTCTATTGCTTAAATTATGCACAAGATACCAACATTAAAATAGGAGCACAAAATATGCACTGGGCAGAAAATGGAGCCTATACAGGTGAAGTTTCTGGAAAAATGTTAAAATCAATTGGTGTTGAATATGTGATTATTGGACATTCAGAAAGAAGACAATATTTTGCAGAAACGGATGAAAGCGTCAATAAAAAAATAAAATCAGCTTTTGAAAATGAGTTAAAACCAATCGTTTGTGTTGGTGAAACATTAGAAGAAAGAGAAGCTGGAAAAACTACCGAAATCATCACAAATCAAACCCGACTTGCTTTAGAAGGCTTAACCGAAAACCAAGTCAAAAATACAATTATAGCCTATGAGCCAATCTGGGCGATTGGTACGGGAAAAACAGCAACTTCAGAAGATGCCAATAATAGTATCAAAGAAATTCGTCAAGAAATTGAAAAAAATTATGGAAAAGAAGTTGCAGAAGAAGTGATTATTCAATATGGAGGAAGTGTGAAATCTTCTAATGCAAAAGAACTATTTTCCATGTCAGACATTGATGGTGGATTAGTTGGTGGTGCTAGTTTAAAACCAGATGAATTTAGTAAAATTGTAAATTATAATCAATAGAAATAGCGTAAAAATAAATTCGCCAAAATTGTAAATTTTGAATAATATAAAAGAGGAAGTTTGGTATAGGCAAAATCTATACCATGAAAAAGGAGTAAAAGAAATGGACAAAAAATTAACAATGTTAATGATATTAGACGGTTTTGGAATCAATGAGCAAGAAGAAGGAAACGCAGTTAAAATAGCTGGCATTCCAAACCTAGATAGAATTTTGAAAGAAAATCCAAATACCGTTATTCATACAAGTGGAACCGATGTTGGATTGCCAGAAGGACAAATGGGAAATTCAGAAGTGGGACACACGAATATTGGAGCAGGAAGAATTATTTATCAGGATTTAGCAAAAATTACAAAATCAATTGAAGATGGGGAGTTTTTTAGCAAACCAGAATTTGTAGCTGCCATAGAAAATTGCAAAAAACATAATTCCAAACTACATATTATGGGATTAGTATCAGATGGTGGTGTTCACAGTCATAATCGACATTTATATGGATTATTAGAAATGGCGAAAAGAAAAGATTTCGAAAATGTATATGTACATTGTTTTTTAGATGGTAGAGATACACCACCTGCTTCAGGAGAATCATACATTGCTGAATTAGAGAGCAAAATGAAAGAAAAAGGAATTGGAGAAATTGCCACAATTTCAGGAAGATTCTATAGTATGGACAGAGACAAAAGATGGGAAAGAGTTGAAAAAGCTTATAATGCTATCGTAAGAGGAGAAGGAGAAAAAGCGCTTACAGTCACAAACGCAATTGAGGAATCTTATCAAAAAGAAGTGTTTGACGAATTTGTTGTTCCAACTGTAATTACTAATAAAAATGGTGAACCAATCGCAAAAGTAGAAGAAAACGATTCTATAATATTCTTTAATTTCAGACCAGATAGAGCTCGCGAAATTACAAGAAGTATTGTTGATTCAACTTTTGATGGTTTTAACACAGAAAAAATAAACACATTTTTTGTATGCATGACACCATATGATGAAACAATGCCAAATGTTGAAATCGCTTTCAAAAAAGATGAAATCACGAACACATTTGGAGAATATATTAGTCAAAAAGGGATGACACAATTACGTATTGCAGAAACAGAAAAATACGCCCATGTTACCTTTTTCTTTAATGGTGGTGAAGAAAAACAATATCCAGGAGAAGATAGAATATTAGTGCCATCACCTAAAGTAGAAACCTATGACATGAAACCTGAAATGAGTGCTTATGAAGTGACAGAAAAAGTAATTCAAGCAATTCAATCTCAAAAATATGATTGTATTATTCTAAATTATGCAAATCCAGATATGGTAGGTCATACTGGAAATATAGAAGCCGCAACAAAAGCATTGGAAACCATTGATGAATGTGTAAATCGTGTGGTAGAGGCTGTGGAAAGTGTAAATGGTGTACTTTTAATCACTGCAGACCATGGAAATGCAGAGCAAATGGTTGATTATAAAACAGGAGAACCACACACAGCTCACACAACAAATCCAGTTCCACTTGCCATTGTTGGAATAGAAAATCGAAAAATTAAAGAAGGCAGATTAGCAGATTTAGCACCAACTATGTTAGATATTATGGGGTTAGAAAAACCAGAAGAGATGACAGGTGAAAGTTTGCTAACCAATTAACGTAGGAGAAATTTATGGTAAATTTAACAGAGGAAAAGGAAATTTATTCAGAAATCCAAAAAAAGTTATTTTATATCATACCAGAAAAATGGGAAAGTGTATATCTATATGCGTCATTTATAGATATACCACAAAAAAGGTCAGCAGGAGAAATGTATTTTTACTATTTTCCAAAAGGACTAATCAAGAAAAAAGCAGTAAATTGCTATGAAATACCAAATGCGTTTAATATTGATGAAGATGCATATACAAAATTAATTGTTGATTTGTATAATACAATTAAAATTTTAAGACAAATATGGATACTGAAAAAGCAAAAAAAATGGACGAATATAACGATTTCAATTCAGAATTTTCAATTTAAAATAGAATATGATTATGAAGATTTGAACAATTCGGAATTTGATTCTTATGAAAGACATTTGATTTGGCGATATGACTATTTAAAATCCGATTTGAATTTATTTAGCAGAAGAGATCGAAAAATTATTGAAAGGTATAAGCAATTTATTTCCGAAGTGCAAATTCCTAAAAAAGATGTATATATAGAAGGAATGTATAATATGCCTGTCAAGAACATTGTCGATTTTGAAAAAACGTTATCTGTTGAAGAAGCAATAGCGCAGTCTGAAAGGGAAGAAGAAAGGAAACATAAAAAGAAAAATCGATTTTTAAAGAAAAAAAGAGTCATTGAAGATATTATTGAACTAGAAGATGAAGAAGAATCAGTAAATAATCAAATCTTAAATTGGAAGAAAAAATAAAACAAAGGGTGCGACTTTTCGCACCCTTTGTTGACTAGTTAATTCAAATCAATTCGTATTCGTTCACCAGCATAAATCAAATTGGGATTGGTAATATCATTTAATTGCACAATGCAACGAATTGGCACATCGTATTTCTGAGAAATAGAAGTTAGCGTATCACCATATTGAATGGTATAGACAATATGATTCGTTTCATATTTGTCGCTTGTAACCACAGAAATATCATGTGTTGTATCAATTTTCAAAACTTGCCCAACATAAATTAAATTGGGATTGCTAATTCCATTCAAGCCAGCAATTTCTCCAACGGTTGTTCCGTAACGAGAAGCAATTTGGCTTAAAGTATCACCGCGTTGAACGGTATAAGTAGTGATTTCATTTTTGGTGTTTTCTGGTGTAGCAATATTTTCTGTAGAACTTAGAAAAATGGATTCTGTAAATGTATCGAGGTCTACAAAACCGCGAATTCCTGGTACAGTTCCTCTGTCACTATATTGATATCCTTCATACGAAGACCAAATTCCAGTATTTGGCGAATTTACTCCATATTCTGCTATCCAAAGTGGATATTGGCTAGCTAATTCGCGATTAAACGTATTTCGTGCATTGGATGCATTACTATATACAATCACTTCTTTTCCTGTTAAAGATTGAACTTTTTGCAAAAAAGCAAACGAAATTGCATTAATTTCTTCCGTATTCAAATCTTCAAAAATTTCAAAGTCCATGGCTAATTTGCAATCTGGTGAAGTTCCAGAAATAACGGATGCAAAATATTCAGCTTGGGTTTCAGCATCTGCTACAGAAGTAGCGGTTAAAAAATGATATAATCCAATTTTTAAACCATTGGCTTTTGCATTTTCATAATTGGTTCGAAAATGAGAATCTATCATAGAATCTCCTTGACTTGCCTTAATATACACAATTTCAATTCCAGAATTTTTCACCTGTGAATAATTGATAGAACCTTGCCAATTACTCACATCCATTCCACGATAATTCGCAGCAAAACAAGAAATTGGCAAAAATACTATCATGACTAAAATAATTGAAAAACAAAATATTTTTTTCATAAAAACCTCCTTTTTCAATAGAATATGAAATTTAAGCAAAACTGTGAAAAAAGGACTAGACAAATGAAGAGAGGTTTTGCATATCTTTCATTTTTTTGGAAATAATAACCAAAAGTAATTTAGGAGGTAAAAATGAAAGATTGTTTAAAAATTATTAGTGTGAAAGCACTTGAAGTTTTAGATTCGAGAGGAAATCCAACCGTTCAAGTGGAAGTGGTAACAGAAGGTGGATTCTTTCGGAAAAGCGATTGTTCCTTCAGGTGCATCCACAGGAACCTTTGAAGCAGTTGAGCTAAGAGACAATGACGACAAACGTTTTGGTGGAAAAGGAGTTTTAAATGCAGTTGATAATGTCAATAAAAAAATTGCCAAAAAAATCGAAGGAATGAATGTATATGACCAAATCAGAATTGATGAGGAATTAATCAATATGGCAGGAGAAAATAAGTCAAAATTAGGGGCAAATGCCACATTAGGTGTTTCCATTGCAGTCTGCAAAGCAGCAGCAGAATCATTAGGATTACAACTATATAACTACATTGGCGGAGTCAATGCCAAAATGATGCCAATTCCTATGATGAATATTCTAAATGGTGGAAAACATGCCGAAAATAACGTAAACATCCAAGAATTTATGATTATGCCAACAGGTGCCACGAATGCAAAACAAGCGATTCAAATGGGAGCAGAAGTTTATCATGCGTTAAAGAAAATTTTAAAAGTGAATGGATATGCAACAGGAGTTGGAGATGAAGGCGGTTTTGCTCCAGATTTGCAAAATGAAGAAGAAGCCTTCAAATATATATTAGAAGCAATTAAACATGCTGGTTATGAGCCAGGAAAAGACATTAATCTGGCAATCGATGTTGCAGCAACAGAAATGTTTGATGCAGCCAAAAAGGAAAATCGCGAAGGATATGCATTTTGGAAAACAGGTGAATTTAAAACAACAGATGAAATGATTCAATATTTAAAAGCGTTGACCGAAAAATATCCACTCATTTCCATCGAAGATGGCTTAGCAGAAGAAGATTGGGCTGGATGGAAAAAATTAAGTGATGAACTAAAAGATAAAGTTATGTTAGTTGGAGATGACATTTTTGTTACCAATCGAACACGTTTTGAAAAAGGAATCCGAAATGGAGTTGGTAACACAATTTTGATTAAACCAAATCAGATTGGAACGGTTACAGAGACGTTGGATTGTATTGAAGTTGCTAAACAAAACGGCTATAAAGTAGTAGTTTCGCATCGTTCTGGAGAAACAGAAGATAGCTTTATTAGCGACTTGGTGGTTGCAGTAAATGGAGGATATATCAAATCTGGAGCACCTTGTAGGACGGAACGTGTAGTAAAATATAATCGATTAATTACAATTGAAGATGAGATATAATAAATAAAAAATACCCTAACCTTTTATTATAGCATATTTTTACAAAAAAGTCAAGTTGCCATAATTCAAAAAATGTGCTATAATAGAAACCGATAGCGAGAATGAAATATTAAATTTGACAAATAAATTTGCATATGATATTTTTTTAAATAAGATATTCTGTTTAACAGAATATCTTATTTTATTGGAAAAGGAAAAGAAGAATGAGGAAAATAGGAAAAAAGCAGAGTATAGTTGTAAGTATAATCTTAATTGTAGTGTTTTTCTTTGAGGCACTTCAAACAGAATTAGGGAAAAATGTAGAGCATGAAATCCAAAAAACAACAGAAGTATCTTTTCAGCTAGATGAAATCCCAGAATTTCCAGGGGTTCCCTATATTGTTATTAATGAAAATAGACCATTTTTCGAAGAAAGTGATTATACAACCACTGCTTTTGAAGATTATAGTGAGTTAGATGAATTAGGCAGATGCGGAGTGGCTTTTGCGAATATTTGTAAAGAAATTATGCCAACTGAAAAACGTGGTGAAATTGGAAATGTAAAACCAACTGGTTGGCATACAGTAAGGTATGATGACTTAGTGGAAGGAAAATATTTGTATAATCGCTGTCATTTGATTGGTTACCAATTGGCGGGAGAAAATGCGAATGAAAAAAATTTAATAACAGGAACGCGTTATTTTAATGTGGAAGGGATGTTGCCATTTGAAAATCAGGTGGATGCTTATGTGGAAGAAACGGGACATCATGTATTATATCGTGTAACACCAATTTTTGAAGGAAATAATTTGGTGGCAAACGGAGTTCAAATGGAGGCTTTTTCTGTTGAAGATGAAGGAAAGGGAATTTGTTTTAATGTGTATATCTATAATCAACAACCAGGAATTGAAATAGATTATTTGACAGGGGAGAGTAAAAAGAGAGAATCAAAATAGATTAACATAATGTAAAAGACTTGCATACTATATCCTATAGGAGGCCCAAAAAATGGAAAATATGTTGTATTGTATAGGAGGCGTTCTGATACCATTTTTAGGAACCAGTTTAGGAAGTAGTTTTGTATTTTTTATGAAGAAAAATATGAGTGAGAAATTTCAAAAAATGTTGGTTGGTTTTGCATCTGGCGTTATGATTGCAGCAAGTGTTTGGTCTTTGTTGTTGCCAGCTATTGAAATGGCAGAAAATCAAGGAAAAATTTCGTGGTTACCAGCAGCTGTTGGATTTGCATTGGGTGTGATATTTCTAATTTTAATTAATCGAATGGCAGAAAAATTGGAATCTCGACCAAATGGAAAAAAGCTAAACATGTTATTATTTTCGGTGACCCTACATAATATTCCAGAAGGAATGGCAGTAGGTGTTTGCTTTGCAGGATTTTTAGCGGGAAATGCAGGAATTTCGTTATTTGAGGCAGTTATTCTGGCGCTTGGGATTGGCATTCAAAATATTCCAGAAGGTGCGATTATTTCCATGCCATTGAAAATGGAAGGATATACTAGAAAGAGAGCATTTTTATATGGAGTTTTATCAGGTGTTGTAGAGCCAATTGCAGCATTTATAACAATTTTGCTGATTAATATTGTTGTTCCGATTTTACCATATTTATTGGCTTTTGCAGCAGGTGCCATGATTTTTGTTGTGGTAGAAGAATTGGTGCCAGAAATGCAAGAAGGAAAAAAATCAAGTTTAGGCGTGATAGGAGTTGCGGTAGGATTTATTGTCATGATGGTATTAGATGTTATGTTAGGCTAAGTCTTGACTTAGCCTCTTTTTTATTATAAAATAGAAAAGAGGAGTGTGATTTAAGATGACCGATACAGAATTAAAAAAATATATGAAACGATTAGTTATTGTATTGCTATTGCTAATAATTTGTATGGCAGCCTTGTCGGTTTATGTATTAGGTGGACAAAAAGCGGAATTGTCGCTTTATACTAATGTTAATGAAACGGATAATTTGCAAACATTAGGGATTGATGAAGCTGAATTTAGAGAATATTTAGCAGTATTTGGAAATCTGGTGAATCCACAAAATGATGAAAATCAAAGAAAATTAAATATGGCGACAAATTTTATCGAAAATTTACATACTTCAAGTGAATTACAAAATGATGAAACCAGCCTTAAATCATATATGACAGAGGAAATTCATGCGATTATAAAAGAAGTGGAGGGAACGAATTTGACTTCTCCTATAGAAGGTGGAGAAATTTATAAATATGTTCCAGAAGAAAACAAGTATCAACAATGTCAAGATTTAGAAAAAATGATGTGTTGTATTAAAATCAAAAGCATTGAAAAACAAAAAGAGGCAATTGAAGTAATCTATGAATTAGGAATCATGACAAAAGAACAGATGGCGCAATATGAAACAGGACAACCAGTGGAATTTGAAACCCATCAGGTAAAAGCAATGATTACAATAAATGAGAATTATGAATATTCAAAATATTTTGTTAATAAAATAGAAATTATCTAAAAACGTGAGGAAAAAATCCTCACGTTAATTTTATCCAATCTCGTGTGCTTCGCGTGAATCTGGAAAAGGAATGATGTTTTCTGGAGCCTCAATTTCTTTATGAGGAACATAGTTAGATTCATGGGAATAAAACATAGATTGTCCTTTTATTTTGATTTTAAATTTTGGTGTCATTTCTTTTAATCTTTGATAGCACTCTGAAAATGTGTTCATTTTAGTTGGAATCATGTTGACATCTTCCATTTCTGTACATTGGTCTGCTTCAAGATAAGAAAAACATAAGGCTTGGTAGTAATTTGCAGTAAATCCAGAAGGAAAAGCTGGTGCTTGTACAGATTGCTGAGAAGGAGTATTTTCAGAATCTAATAGTAAAAAATCTGTTGTGTAGACAGGATGTAAGCGGTTAGCGGATTCATAAGAAATTTGCATATCAACTAATTTTTTCCCATTTTCTTCAAAAGACTGTTGAAATTTACTCATACCAAGCAATTTGATGCCATCTCTAAATTGTGTGGAAAATTCTCTAAATTGTGCTAATGTTTGAGGAGAATTTCGCTGAAAAAGTGCTTGAAGATTTGATAAACATTTTTTTTCTGTAAGAGTCAAATCATTTTGTGTTGGCTCTGTAGAGGGTTCTTCTTCAAGTTCATTTGGATTTGTTGTTTTAGCGTTTTCGAGCAAATCTTCATTTCCTGTATAAAATACTTTTTTTAAAGATTGAAAATCTTCTTCTGTGTAAAGTCCATGTTCTTGCATCATGGATTTTGTCAAAGCGATAAATTCTTCGGCAATTTCTTTACGTGAGGAAGAAAGAACCCAATCGTTAAAGGCGCGATAGGAATCGTTTAATGTAGAATCGTTTAAAATGTGTTTTAAAGTATCCGTATCATCCATATTTAAAATTTCACGAAGATTTTTGTAATAATTAATTTCATCTTGTATAGCAGGTGTTTGTTTGGATAACCTTAATTGTTCTAACTTGATAACCATACAATTTCGTAACAAGATTTTATCTTTTGGAGAATATAAATCCATAATTATTTTTCATTCCTTTCAGAAGTAAAATAGTCTTAATTCAAAAATTGACTAAAAATTATTATATTTGGTAAAGAACACAAAATAATCCTACCATAACAAATTATACCATATAAATGACTGTTTGTGTGAATTGTAACTAAAATGTAATATAAAAAAGAAAATATTACTAAATTAAGAAAAGATGAAATAAATTTTAAGACGTTTTTTTTTAAATTTAATGATAAATGACTAAAAAATGAAATAAATCAATTTATGGTATTTTTCTGGATTTTCTAGAGGTATAAAAACAGGTGCTCTGAGGAAAATGAGAAATTTGGATGAGGCGCAGAGAGCTTTGAGAAGACGCTAAAAAGAGAGGAGGATACATAAAGTACCAGAGAGGAGGGAAAATGCCATAAAATAATTTTTAGGTATTTTTAAAAGGAAATGATGAAAAGATTGGAAACAGTTTGACAAAAAAGGAATTATCTTTACAATGAAAATGAAGGAGAACAAAAGATGAAAATAAAAAAAATAAATAAGAAAACTAATCAGAATGCTATTACTCTGATTGGTTTGGTTATAACCATAATCGTATTATTAATTTTAGCGAATATCAGTTTAAATTTAATAATGGGAGAAAGTGGAATTTTTGCAAAAGCAGTAAATGCAACAGAGAAATATCGAAAATCGGAATATGATGAAGCATTAAAATTAATTGGTATACCATTATTATATACATATAGGGATACGCAAGAATATATGAATCGATACGAAGAAGCTATAAAACAAGATACAATGTTTAAAGAGGCTAAAGAAATTGCACAGTTAGAAGATGCAGAAGAAATTACAATTCAAGTTATTACAAAAGAAGGTTGGGTTTATTGGATAACAGAAAAAAAGATAGAGTATAAGGGGTTAGAAGGAGAAGTGGAAGTAATTGCTCCAACAGGAATATGGGCTACTTTAGAAGGAAATACTTTGAGATTTTATGCAGAAAAGGAAGCAGCCCAAAATGGCGGTGGCAAAATTTATGGAAATGTGCAAGGAAAAGAATTTGTACGAGATAATAATGCTGAAACGATAGATACACCATGGTTTATTGATAAAGAACAAATTAAATCAGTCGAGTTTATGGATGAAATAGCGCCAGAATATTTATCTTACTTTTTTAGTGATTTAAGTTCATTAGAAATAGTAGATATGGAAAAGGTAAAAACAATTAATGTAAAAAATATGTATGGAATGTTTTTAAATTGTAGAAAATTAAAGGAAGTGAAAACACAAAGTTTTGACACACGAAATGTCGAGAATATGGGCTGGATGTTCTTAAATTGTAATAGTTTGAGTAAATTGGATGTAAGTAGCTTTGATACTAGTAAGGTAACTGATATGAGTGTTATGTTTAGTGGTTGTAATAATTTAACACAGTTAAATTTGAGTAATTTTGATACACAAAATGTAACGAGTATGCGCTCGATGTTTGCTGAATGTCAAGCAATGGTTTCACTAGATTTATCAAATTTTGATACGCAAAATGTGACCAATATGGCAACAATGTTTTATAATTGCAACAACTTGAAAGAAGTGGATGTGAGCAATTTTGATACGAATAATGTAACAGATATGGAGGTTATGTTTTATGGTTGCAATTCTTTGATACAACTGAATTTAAAAAATTTTGAGACTGGTCAGGTAACTACGATGTCTGGCATGTTTAATCAGTGTAATAATCTAACTTATTTAGATGTTACTAATTTTAATACAAGCAATGTAACGAATATGGGGTATATGTTTTCTCAATGTCAGGCTTTAACAGAATTAGATATTAGCAGTTTTGATACGAATAAAGTAACAGATATGAGAAGCATGTTTAATACTTGTAAGAACTTGAAAACAATTTATGTAGGAGAAAAATGGAAATTAGCACCTACAAGAGGCGGAATGTTTACAGAATGTGGAACCTCTAGGGTAACAAAAAAGTAGTAGAAAAACTTTCAAAAATTTTATTGACAAAACTTAGAGTTTCATAATATAATAATTCTATAAAAATTGAAAACAAAAGATTTTTAATAAAAAATACGAAGGAGGAATATATCATGTATATATTCAACAAAGTTACAGTCGTTCCACAACTACCAAAAAGCATCAATCGATTGAACGAAATTGCGAATAATTTGTGGTGGTCATGGAATACCGAATTTTTAAGATTATTCAAAATGATTGATAGGGATTTATGGGAACAAACCAAAAATCCAATTAAATTTCTAAAAATCGTCAGCCAAGAAAAAATTGAGGAAGTTTCCCAAAATGATTCTTTTTTGCAAGAATATAATCGAATGGTCAAAAATTTTGATAGCTACATGAATAGTAGCGATACTTGGTTTGACAAAAATTATCCCAACAATAAAGAAGATTTAATAGCCTATTTTTCAGCAGAATATGGTTTAGATGAAATTATTCCAATTTATTCAGGACGGATTAGGTATTTTGTCAGGGGACCACTTGAAGTCTGCTAGTGATTTAGGATTGCCTTTTGTTGCCTGCGGATTACTTTACAAAAATGGTTATTTTCATCAAAAAATTAATGTTTATGGAGAGCAATGTTCAGAATATAAAAATATTGACCTTTATAATTTGCCAATTTTACCTGTCAAAGATAGTTCAGATGATGACGTAATTATTGACATGGATTTGGGAGATCGCAAAATATTCTTGAAATTATGGCAAATAAATGTGGGAAGAATTAAGTTATATTTGATGGATTCAGATATTGACCAAAATGATGAAGATTTGAAAAATGTAACCGCTACTTTATATGGTGGGGATAAGGAAATGAGAATTCGTCAGGAAATTGTATTGGGAATGGCAGGCGTGAAAGCTTTGAAAGTTCTAGGGTATAATCCTACCTTATACCACATGAATGAGGGACATTCTTCTTTCTTGATTTTAGAATTAATCAAAAATATTATGAAGGAAAAACAAATTTCTTTTAATATGGCAAAAGAAATAACGAGTGTTCAAACTGTATTTACAACACATACACCAGTTCCAGCAGGAAATGACATATTTGATATTAATTTAGTAGACCGTTATTTTAAAGGGCTATGTGAAAAATTAGGGATTTCAAGAGATGAATTTTTGAAGTTAGGAATGAAAGAATGTGACCATTTGGAGCCAGGATTTAATATGGGAATTTTAGCTTTAAAAGTGGCTGGTAAGAAAAATGGTGTTAGTAAATTACATGGTGAAGTATCGAGGGAATTATTTAGTGAAGTTTGGCCAGAAATTGCAGAAGATGAATCACCAATTACTTATGTAACGAATGGAATTCATACTTGTTTTTGGTTGGCACCAAAATTGAAGGAATTGTATAATCAATATTTGCCACCGTATTGGCAAGATAATATTCATTTGGATTCTACCTGGGAAAAGGTTGATGAAATTCCAAATGAAAAATTATGGGAAGTTCATGTAGAACGTAAAAGAAAATTGATTGGAATTATCAAAGAAAATCTTGTAAAAAGATTTGAAAATAGCGAAGTTGGATATGACCGAATCATGGAAATGGTGAATAGTTTAAATCCAGAAGCATTGACAATTGGATTTGCCAGAAGATTTGCGACCTATAAAAGAGCTACTTTAATGTTTAAAGATATTGCGCGTTTAACACAAATTTTAAGTGATGAGAAAAAGCCAGTTCAAATTATTTTTGCAGGAAAGGCGCATCCAGCAGATAAAGAAGGACAAGATTTAATTAAATATATTCATGAAATGTCATTAATGCCACAATTTAAAGGTAAAATCTTTATTTTAGAAAATTACAATATTGGAATTGCCAGATATTTGGTAAGTGGTGTAGATGTTTGGTTAAATAATCCACGTAGACCGATGGAAGCTTCTGGTACTAGTGGTGAAAAGGCATCTGTAAATGGAGTTTTGAATTGTAGTATTTTAGATGGTTGGTGGGCCGAAGGTTACACAGGAAATAATGGTTGGGCCATTGGAACCAATGCAACCTACCATTCTTATGAAGAACAGGATAAAGCGGATAGTAGTAGTTTCTATCATATTTTAGAAGATAAAATTATTCCTGCGTATTATAAGAGGAACAAAAATGGCGTATCAGATGAATGGGTAAATCTGATGAAGAATTCGATTAAAACAACAGGAGGAAAATACAGTACAGCTAGAATGGTTGTGGATTATACAAATCAGTTGTATATGCCATTGTGCAATCAGAATAAAAAGTATTTCCAAGATTTGGAACAAGTTGCTAGTTTGGAAGAATGGAAAGGCAATTTGAAAAATAATTGGAACCAAATTGTAATTACACAAGATAAAAATGTGGATAATGCCAGATTTGTTGCAGGAAGTGAAATTACAGTAAGATGTCAAGTGAAATTGCCGAATATTGACGAAAATCATGTTGAAACACAAGTGTATTTTGGACAAATTCAAGAAAACGGCACAGTAAAAAATATGTACACACAAGCGATGAAAAAAGTTGGCGAAGATAAAGAACAACGTTTGTATCAATATGAAGCAACAATTAAATTAACATTAGGTGGAAATTTTGGTTATACTTTTAGAGTGGTACCAAAACATGAAATGGTATTGGACCAAGAAAATTTGAATTTGGTAAAATGGATTGAAAAATAAAAGATAAGGAAATAGTCATGGATTGACTATTTCTTTTTTTATTCTTACGAAAAATGTCGAATGAAAAAAGAAATTTTCTGAGTTATTTGTAGTTTAATGTGGAAAATTTTTTTAAAAAAACTATACAAAAAAAATCTTTCATGATATAATTGAAAAAATAATAATGTACAATAGAAAAGAGGAAAAAATATATGGGGAATATTGTTCTATTAGATGATTTAACAATCAATAAAATTGCGGCAGGAGAAGTGATTGAAAGACCAGCATCAGTGGTTAAAGAGATGGTTGAAAATTCCATTGATGCGGGAAGTAAAAATATATCGGTTGAAATTAAAAATGGAGGGATTTCTTTTATAAAAATTACAGATGATGGTTCTGGAATTGCAGAAGATGATATGGAAATAGCATTTGAACGTCATGCGACAAGCAAGATTAGAAAAGCGACGGATTTAACGACGGTTACAACAATGGGGTTCCGAGGAGAAGCGTTGGCGAGTATTGCGGCAATTGCTAATGTAGAAATGATTTCTAAAAAAGAGGGCGAAGAAATCGGTCATAAAATAATAGTAGAAGGTGGGAAAATATTAGAAAAATCAGAAGTTGGCTGCCCAGTTGGAACGACGATTATTGTAAAAAATTTGTTTTTTAATACACCAGTACGCTATAAATTTTTAAAAAAAGATTATACAGAAGCAGGTTATATTGAAGACAACGTTCGAAGAATTGCGCTGGTAAATAAAGATGTTGCGATAAAACTAGTTAGTTCTGGTAAAACGATTGTTCAAACCAATGGAAGTGACGATTTTAAAAATATTATTTATAGTATTTATGGAAAAGATATTGCTAGAGGAATTATGGAGGTAGAATATACCTATGAGGACATCAAAGTGAGTGGCGTTATTGGAAAACCTGAAATTGCAAGAGCGAATAAACAATATCAGTTATTTTTTGTGAATGGGAGATATGTGAGAGATAAAAACTTATCAGCAGCGGTGGAACAGGCGTATAAAGGACTGATTCCAACTGGAAAGTTTGGGTTTGTTATTTTAAATGTTGAGATGAATCCTGAAAAATTAGATGTCAATGTTCATCCTGCGAAATTAGAAGTGAGATTTCAAGATGGAAATGCGGTATTTAAAGCAGTGTATCACGCGATAAAAGCAGGATTTGGAAAAAATGAGTTGGTTGCCAATATTGAAAGACCAATTGAAATTGAAAAGACCGCTAAAAAAGAACCAAAAGAAGATTTAAAACTGGAAATTAAAGAAGGGATGACAATTGAAGAGCGTGTCAATGCAATTAATTCGCTTATTCACAAAATCACGCCAGAGAAAACATTAAAAACGGCAACAGAACTTGAAACACGCAAAACAAATGTAGAAAATAAATTAGAGGATTTATATAAAACGGGAAATATTGCAGATAAGCTTCCAGAAACAGAGGAAGAAAATGCGTCACCAAAAGTCATTAAATTAGGTGATACAAAAATTTCAAGTAATACCCAAGAAATTGATACCAACGAAGTAAACGAAACTTTAGAAAAAGAGAAATCGGTGCCACAAGCTTCGGAAGAAACACCACAGGAAACGGTTAGAATGGATGTGATTCCAAAAGAAGAAGAACCTACACAATCGGTAAACTTACCAGAGGAACCACCAAAAGAAAACTCAGAAGAACAGCAAAAAGCAGAAGAGAAAAAAGATGAGTTTATTAGTGCTGTTACAGATAAATTATTGGAAGCCAACTTAAATGTAGAAGATAAAACGGAAATGATAGATACAGCCAAAGTAAGAGAAGCACTTAAAGAAATTCCTGAAATTACACCAGAGTTTGAAGAAATGTATAAAAAAGCATTTGGAATTGATTTAGTTGCGAATCGAAAAGAAGAGGAAAAAGAAAAGGAAGAAAAAATAAATCTAAATCAGTTGGCTTATGCGAATAGTCTTAATGAAAGCTTATTTGAAAGTGAAGAAACGTATGAAGAAATTCAGTATCAATTGATTGGAATTGCTTTTTCAACTTATATTATCATTGAAATGAAGGATGATTTATACATGATTGACCAACACGCTGCCCATGAAAGAATTATGTATGAAAAAGTAAAAGCCAACTATTATAGTGAAGAAGAAAAGGATTCACAATTATTGCTATTGCCAGATGTTGTGGCTTTGAGTAATAAAGAAATGGATATTGCCAAAGAAAATGTGGAAATGTTTGCCAAAGCAGGTTTTGAATTTGAGGAATTTGGGGATAATACAATTAAGGTAACATCTGTACCAAGTATGTGCGAAAATTTAAATACCAAAGCCTTATTCCTAGAATTGCTTGACGAAATTGATACCGTTGCCGTTACAGCGACGCAAGAAAAAGAAGACAAATTTATTGCAACCGTTGCATGTAAAGCAGCTGTGAAAGCCAATATGAAACTAGAACCACAAGAAGTAGATACCTTGATGAAACAATTATTAGCATTGCCAAATCCATTTACTTGTCCTCATGGCAGACCAACAGCCATTAAAATGACGAAGTATGATTTAGAAAGAAAGTTTAGTCGAAAATAAAGGAGAAGAGGATGAAGCCAAAAGTAATTGTCATAGCAGGTCCAACTGCTTCTGGAAAGACAGCATTGTCAATTGAATTAGCCAAAAAGATAAAGGGAGAAATTATTTCGAGTGATTCAATGCAAATTTACAAAGATATGGATATTGGAACGGCAAAGGTAACAGAGGCAGAAAAACAGGGCATTAAACATTATTTAATAGATGTTGTTGCGCCGAATGAAAGATATTCGGTATCTGATTTTAAAAAAGATAGTGAAAAAGCAATTGAACAAATCTTAGCCAAAGGAAAAGTGCCGATTGTTACAGGTGGTACAGGGTTATACATTGATTCTTTGATTTATGGAATTGAATATCCAGAAATGAATTTCGACCCAGAATATCGAAATAAGCTGATACAACAAGCAGAAACAGAAGAAGGTCTAAAAATACTGTATGACGAGGCAATGAAAATTGATGCCAAAGCAATGGAAATCATTAGTCCAAATGACAAAAAACGAATAATACGTATATTAGAAATTTTTAAAGCGACTGGAAAAAATAAGACAGAACAGGAAAGATTGTCTAGGTTACAAGGTACAAAGTATAATTTCAAGGTTTTTGCAATGGATATGGCGCGTGAGAAATTATATGAAAGAATTAATCAGCGTGTTGAGATAATGTTGGAGCAAGGATTAGTTCAAGAGGTAAAAGATTTGAAAGCAAAATATCAATGTTTTCCGACGGCAATGCAGGGATTAGGCTATAAAGAAGTGGTAGAATATTTGGAAGGGAAATGTACAAAAGAAGAAATGGTAGAAAAAATAAAGCAGGAAACAAGGCATTATGCCAAAAGACAATTAACATGGTTTCGAAAAAACAAAGAAACTGTGTGGTTAAATGCAGAAGACGGCATACAAAATAATGTGGAAATTATTTTGGAGGGATATAAAAATTGAAGGATGAAGGTAGCAAATTAAGTTTTGGGAAAGTACTTATAACCGTTTTGGCAGTAGGGATAATGGTTGTCATAATTGAAAAAGGAATTGATGTTTTGAAAAATT
>CARFUA010000004.1:149266-167727 GCA_948976265.1 uncultured Clostridia bacterium | reverse complement strand
GATTCTTTCATATTTTCTTTCTCCAATCTAAACAAAAAATTACTATTTGTCTTTATAATTATATATTAAATATATCTAAATATAAAGCACTTTGATTATTTAATATCTCTTGTTCATTTTCGTTCAATTTTAATTGTTCAAACATTTCATTAGTAAAATCAACATTTTTCTTTGAAAAATAGCACTTTCTTAAGCTAGGCTCACATTTTGCATTTGTTCCAAAGTACCCACCAAGCATTAAA
Source organism: uncultured Clostridia bacterium (assembly GCA_948976265.1). Classification (GTDB taxonomy): domain Bacteria; phylum Bacillota; class Clostridia; order TANB77; family CAG-508; genus Scatovivens. The sequence goes on along the minus strand of CARFUA010000004.1, from coordinate 167,485 downwards.
CCATCTGTACCATTGCAAATATTTATTTCAACAACTGCAACATCAACTCTACTGCTTGTAGGTTTGTAGTTTTCCATTACAGCAAATACAATTTCATCATTACATATCAAGTAGCCCTCTGAGTATATTCTTTTATCGTGATAATCTACAAACTTCGCTTTGCAGATATTTTGTTTTTGCTCTAGTTCTAATATATATTTATCAGGTGCAAACTTTTTAGTTCTAAAATTATAAGCATTAAAATATACATATAATTTATCAGTACCAAAAGGATTTTTAGACTTGTTGTGTTGCATTGTTCTAATAGTATCATTTTCGTATAAATCAGCTTCGTATATTCCAAGTTCTTCACAAATTATACTAACATCTTTAGCATCTGGTATAACTTCTCCTTTTTCATACCTACTAACAATGGCTTTGCTTTTTCCAAGACTTGTTGCAATATTTTCTTGACTTAAGCCCTTTTTTATTCTGTAATTTTTTATTCTTTCTCCAAAATCTTTGCTATCAAATTCAGACATAATATGCACCCCCTATAAACAAATTTATTATACTATTTTCTTACAATTAAATCAATAAATAATTAACATAACTGTTGATATAATTGAGTTTTATTGATTTTTGTGCTATAATATATTTATAAATACCTATTTTGGTAAAGTCTTACATATATGATTTACCCAGGCTATTGGCTTGAATTGTAACAAAAGTTATTATTTGAGCCACTAGCAGTGGCTCAAATTGTATATAGAACTTCCACTCATTTCGTTTGGACTTTCTAGCTTATGTGCAATTAAAATAGAGATTACATAGAAAGGAAAAATGAGAAATGAGAAAATCAAAGCAACAAGTCGCATTTCCACGGTGGCGGTGGAGGTTGTTAAGACTAGATGGGGAGATTTCAGTAATCTCCTTTTTCTATGTTCATATATATTTTAAGTGTTGCATATCGTGCAACATTTTATGCTTTTTGTTATTTTTTGTCATTTATAGTTCATTTTTGATATAAAATCACTTGAAAAATGCTTATTTTTAATATAAAAGTTGCACTTCGTGCAATTATTGTTGCATTATATGCAACTTTACTATCTTTTGAATAGTTTACATAATCAAGATATAATATATCTATAAAGTTATTAAACTAATAGAAAGGATAGTATATGAAAAGTGTATATGATACTTGTACTAAAGATAAAGTAAAAGTTTCATATTCACTTTATGCTATGCTTTTTGAATTAGGTCTATGTCCTAGTAGTAAAGGTACAATTTATTTAAAAGAATTGATAGAATACATTATTTATAATAATTTATATGATTATTCCTATAAAGAAGTATTAGAATTATTTATCAGTAAAAAGCATTACGAATTAAAAAATATAAAAAATAATATTAAGAACGCTTTATATAGAATTGATTATTCAAAAGCCAAAAGAAACTTTAAAAAGTATTTAGATTTAGAATTTGACACTTACTATCTTTCCCCAAGCAATTTTATTAATATTGTTGCATTAAGATATAATGATTAAATAACTGCTAAAAATAAAATTAGCAGTTATTTTTTTTGTTAAGTAAAACCGTTTTACACTTGAACCACTTTGAGATACTTTGATATATTTTACCTTTGTAAGTCTAATACCGTGTTACACTAAAATCAGTTCGAACGACTATGATTTCTAGAAATCAAATTTTTAAAAGGAGATTTCAAAAAATGAAAAATCAAAAAAGAGTTAAAACTGATTTAGCAAAACTTTCAAAAGATATTCAATTACCTAACGAAGAAGTTAGAAAAATAGTTATGGAAAATTATTCACAAAAACTTATGAGCGAAGCTGATAATCTTGATGTAGATATTAACCACCTTGAAAATATTTTCTCTAATGAAACTAACTATTTAGCAATGAAACTTGTTCCATTGCTTGAAAGAAAAGTATTGTACTTATCATATATTGAAAATACTAGATTAAACGACATTTGCAGAAGATTAAAATTGCAGAAAAAAGAAGTTATCACTTTAAGAAATAAAGCAATAACGCATTTTAAAAACAATTTAACCACCTTAAACAAAATAATGCTTATTAAGAAAGGTGGTCAAAGTTAATGAAAAATAAAAAGAAATATGAAAATAAAATTATTGAAAAATCAAGAAATACTACACCTATTAGAGTTTTATATAAAAAAACAGGTCAACCACCAGAAACTAAAATTATTGATAATGTATTCAAACTAAAAAAAGCTATTGTAAAAAGAAAACTTGAGATTATTCCCTATGAAAAACTTTATATTATCTGTAACAACAGAAAAGCAATATCTAACACAAAATCAAATATTATTTTAACATTTAGCAGTATTTATGGAGATTTAATACTTATTGATATAGATAAAAAGCAAAGAGAATTCAAAGGATTATCACAAGAAGATATTATATGGTATTCACAAGATTTAATTAAGAAAATTCCTAATACTACTTTACCACCTACTAAAAAGCCTATTAAACAACAATTTACAAAAGTTTATGAACGAGATATTGAAAGAGATAATAGTAGTAAATCAAATAGTTCTAACTTTGAAAAGGTTTTAATCAGCTTACTTTTCAATATTGAAATGACTTTATCTACTCTATTAGGAAATGGAGATAAGAAATGAATAAATATGAACTTCAAAAACGAATTGACGGACTAAACGAATATATGTTGTCTGATAGTGATAAAAAGCTACTAATGTTAAGTATTTCAAGTGATTATACATACAACAAAGCTATTGCTTTAGTCAAAAAAGAACACACAAACAAAGACTGGTATTCAGTTGATAATAAAAATTGCTTTAAAACTTGGAATGAAGCAGAAGCATTTATAGATGGCTTATGTTTAGCAAAAAATACAAATTTTAATGATAATGAAAGATAAAAGGTATAAATATGAATAGTATAAATGAAAATGTAAAAGTAATTGATACTAAAGATAATAAATCACATACACTACAAGAACTAATGATTATTGAAGCAATAAAGAAAGTACAAAATCCATTTATTAATCTAACAGTACAAGACATTGCTAAAGATTTAAAAATTGGCGAAAATATGGCTTATACTATTTTTAAACGTGAAGATTTTCCATCAGTTAATATTGGTAGGTGTTGGAAAATATCTCTTATCTCATATCTTCTATGGAAAACACAAAAAAGGATTTAGAATAGTATAGCTAGAAAAAAGAATTCTGGAATTGGAAGTGTATATTATAATAAAGAAAGAAAAAATTGGACAGCCTCATATAATATAATTGATGCAGAAACTAAACAAGAAAAACGAGTTAGAAAAACTTTTCAAACTAAAGAAGAAGCCGAAAGATATTTGAAAATAATACAATATCAAAAAGGCAATGAGATTTTTATTAAAAACAATAGTATTCCCCTATTTGAGTTAATGAAACTTATTAGACAAAGAAAACTTGATACAAACCAAATAGGAAAAGTAGCTTATAATAGGTTACAGTCTACTTTAAATGTAATAAATAAAAGCGAAGTTGTACACAAAGATATTAACAACATAACTGCTGAAGAATTACAAGACTATTTTAACACTTTAACCTATTATAGTAATTCATATATTAAAAAAATTATTGAACAATTTACGCAGTCTTTTAGATACGCTATGAACAAAGGATTTTTACTTACTAATCCTATGTACGATACTATTGTTCCTAAAAGTACAAGACAAGATAAAGTAATTCGTGCTTTAGATTTAGAAGAACAACAAAGACTTACAAGATATTTAGTTAATTCTTCTACTGATTTTGAGCCTTATAGAACAGCCCTTTTTATTGAAATGTTTATGGGCTTAAGAGTTGGAGAAGCCTTAGCTTTAAAAAAGGAAGATGTAGATTTACACCATAACTTAATTCATATAAATAAAACTATGACAAAAGATGGTGATGGAAAATTATTTATTGGTGATGACCCTAAAACTAAAGCAGGTATAAGAGATGTCCCTATTCCTAAAAATATAAGAAGTGAAATAATACAGCAACTACGACTTGCTGATACACATAAAGAAGGTTTATTATTTGTTTCAAATGCTGGTGGGTATGCAGACCCATCTAATGTAAATCACGTTTTACAAAGAATATGTAGAAATCTTGGTATAAATGATGTTACTTCACATAGTTTAAGACATACTTTTGCAACAAGATGTATTGAAGCAGGTATGAGAGCAGTTGCTTTGCAAAGACTTATGGGGCATAGTGATGTTTCTGTAACTCTTAATATATACACTTCTGTATTTCATAAATATAAAAATGCCGAACTTGAAAAAGTTAATAACTACTATATGAGTAATGAGATATTTAGTAATGAGCCAAAAATGCTTGAATCTGAACAAGAAGATAATTTTAGACAAAATGATAATGGACAGCAGTTCGATTATCCTGATTATGAAATGGAAATATAAAAAATAAGTAGCCTATATGAAAATTGTCAACAGCAATTTGTTGACAATTTTCGTAATTATTGATTTATAAAGCTTTTTGAGCATATCATTTACCTTGAACTTTGGTCTTAAAAAAATGGCATTTTTTGTTGACTAAATTGTTGACAAAAATGTAAAAATTCACAAAAAATCACAAAGTGATACAAAATAGAATAACTATTAAAAGTGGCTATTTATAGGCATTTGTTTAGTGACACATAAAAATAGAAAAAGACACAAAATGGTTAATTTTGTGCCCTGCTTGGTGGAGGTGGCGAGAGTCGAACTCGCGTCCAACAACACTTTCACATAAACTTCTCCGAGTGCAGTTTGTTCTTAAAATTCCCAAAAATCACTTGAACAAACAAAATTGATTCTCAGTAGTCTTTTAAAAATCCCACAAATTGCAAAGACAACAATTTGCTTCGTTTCCTGCTCGTTTAACACCTATTCTCTAGTCGCAGGTAACTAAAGATAGATGACACTGCACTTAGGCAGCGTATGCTAATTCATTATTATCAGCGTTTATTTTTTGGTATGCCTTTTATAGTGGCCAGGCATCTCCACTACTCGCTATTTATGCTGCTATGTTATTGTCGAAACCAAATACACCCCCCTATTTTTAGGATTAATTTAATTATACGCCATTTTTCTGTATTTTACAATACCTAATTTATGGAAAATAGCCCTACCTTTTATTATATCATATTTATGTAACTTTGTCAATTGACAAAGTTCTCAAAGTATGCTCTCAACTGATTTTCAATGGTTCTAGCAATCGTTCATTATCCTTCAAATTTTGATAAAAATTGCAATTTGTATTGATTGGACATTCTTCACACTGTGGTTTCCTAGCCATGCAAATGTTTCTTCCATGCCAAACCAATAAATGATTGACATCAAAATAATACTTTTTTGGAATCGCTTTTAGCAAATCTTGCTCAATTTTAACTGGTTCTTCTTGGCTTGAAAATCCCACTTTATTGGAAATTCTTTTAGCATGTGTATCCACCGCAATTCCAACTGGATTGTGAAAAGCCTCCAACATAATAACATTGGCACTTTTTCGACCAACACCAGGCAAACTTTGTAAACTTTCCATATCATTTGGCACAATTCCCCCAAAATCATCTAATAATTTTTGACTGCATGCTTTAATATTTTTGGCTTTATTTTTATAAAATCCGCAAGGATGAATGATTTCCTCTAATTCTTTTAAATCCATTTTAGCAATAGCTTCTGGTGTATTGTATTTGGCAAATAAAGATGGCGTTGTTTTGTTGACTCTTTCATCTGTGCACTGCGCAGAAAGCATAACAGCAATCATCATTTCAAATGGACTGCCAAAATCCAGACTGCAACGACAGTCTGGATAATATTCTTTTAATGTTTCAATAATGTAAATAGCTTCTTTTTTAGTTTTCATTGATTTCTCCGTTATCTGTTTCTTTTTTTATTTTTTTAAACATCATATCCCATAAAATACCAAGTCCCATTAAAATTAGAATCAAATGAATCCAGCCACCAGCAACTGGTATATACCTCATTGCATGAACCAAGATGGAAAGTAAAATCGCGATTCCAATTACTTGAACATTACTAACTTTCGTTTGCTTTTTCATAGTGGTGATTCGGTAAACAATTTCAAGCGAGAACATCGTTGTTGCAATATAAAGCAATACAAAATATAACGCCAATAATGAAATTCCTAAAGCTGTACCAATCATAGAAATCATAAGTAAAATAGCAAGTGCTGGCAAACATACAAAAACGCCTAATCCTTTACCTGTAAATTTTAAGAAATCTACTACTACATTTTCTCTTGTCATTTTTCTAAATTTATTAACAAAACATAAAACAATAAAGCCTATTATAGCGGTTCTTAAAGCAATGCTTACAATGTCCATAACATAGTCCATCGTTGTTGCTCGTGTTGTTTCTTCCTCTGGTAAAACAGCTATAAATTCGACATTTCCAATTTGTGCTGTCTCTGAAATAGAGCCTTTTTGATTCGAAACATAGCTTAGTTCCCCTTCAATTTTGGCAGTATCCAAAACATTCAAAGTGTCTAACGAAGCATATACACTTCTTCCTACTGTTCCTCTGATGTCTAACTGGTCTGCTAAAATTCGAACACTTCGCCAAATGGTTGCCTTTTCTTCTATGACAGTATTTTCGCTTATGATGTAAGCATCTCCATCAATAGTTCCTGCTAGACTAATTTCTTGCCCCATAGCATAAACAGAACCGCTAATTTCGGAATTTTCGATTTTAATTTGTCTTGCCATTGCATATAAATTTCCATGAATCATCGCACCATCTATTACCAATTTTTCTGCCATGATATATACGTTTCCATCAATCATTTCACGAAGATGAACTTCTTTTTTTATTTCATAAACATCATCTTCTATCATGCCCAGTGACGTTCTTGGTTCTTTGGTACGTTTTAAAGAATCCATGTTTCCTTCCTGCATTTCGTCTGGATAGCTAATGGTTGGGTCAGTTTCTGAAATCAAATCCACTAAATCATCAAAATTTTCTTCTTGTGAAGTTTCCTCTGTTGCTATACAAGTTTTGGTTAATAAAACGAGGATTAATCCTATTGTACATACTATTTTTTTCATTCTTTTTCTCCCTTCAATTTCTTTACAGCTTCTGCAAAGTTTTCTGCATTAGTGATATAACTGCCTGCTACAACTCGATCACAACCAGCCTCTTTTGCTTTTTGTATGGTTGTTTCATTAATTCCGCCATCTGCTTCAATTTGAATATCTTCTAAGTTGTTTTTTATCAAATATTGTTTTAATTCTTTTATTTTTTCCAATGTTTCTGGAATGAGCTTTTGCCCGCCTTTTCCTGGAACTACTGTCATAACTAATACTTGATGAATGTATGGTAAAAGTTCCTTCACTTCATCGATTGGGGTTTCTGGATTAATCGCTATTCCAACTTGAATTCCATTTTCTTTCATATCTTGGATAAGTTTCATCATTCTAGTTTTTTCTGAAACTGCCTCGTGATGAAACGTAATGATTTGAGGTTTTAGTGGAATATATTCTTCTATAAATTCCTCAACGTTTTCTACCATTAAATGAACATCTAGTCCAACATTGGTAATGTGTGAAATGGTTAATGCATTTTGCTTCATGAATTCGGCTGTATTTTTTTCGACAAATTTTCCATCCATAACATCGATATGAAAATAATTAACCTTAGCCGTTTCCAGGTTATAAAATAAGGCTGGAACGGCATTTTCCTTTTCTACTGATAAAAGTGATACTGATATTTCTAACATCTTTTTTTCCTATTCTACTGTTATCGTTTGGTCTCCGCTTGAGAAATCAACAGATTTATTATATTTTACAACATCATCTACATAAACTTTTACTTCTTTTACACCAGATGTCGTGTAACTTGCTGTAATGTCGGTTGTAGTTAGTTTTTTCGTTTCTGAATAAATATTGTCATCTCCTACTTTTATGACAACTTTAGCAGATTTTACTTCTGGTGTTTTATTCGTAGTTTCGTTTGCATTTGTATTGGTTGATGAATCTTGAGTTGTATCTGGTTCGGTATATTTCATTAACGATTTTAAGTTTACATTGACAGTTACTTTTGATTTGGCTGGCAGTTTGTTAACCGTTAAAGTAATGGTTGAACCTTCTTTTACGGTTTTGTTGGCTGTAATACTTTGGGAAAGAACAATACCATCACTTTTATTGGTATTTTCTTCATAATTTACTTCTACGGATAATCCTAAATCTTCTAAGGTTTTTTTCGCATCTGCTTCAGCTTTATTGATAACGCTTACGACGGTTACATCTTTATATTGACTTCCTTTACTAACCGTGATTTTCAAAATCGTATCCAAAGAAATTTCTTCTCCGCCATCATGGTCTACTTCGGTGACAATGCCAGCTTCTACTTCTTCATTGAAAGTTTCCGTTATTTCATATTGGATTTTTAAATCTTCATCTTCTAATTTTTCGGTTAAAGCTTCTAACTCTTTAATTAAATCATCTTTTTTCTTGCCAATCATTTTCTTTGGAAGTTTCACTTTTGTGTTTTTTAATTTCTCTGCTAATACTTCATCCAAACTTCCTTGGCTCACAAACACTTGAATTTCTTCGGTTTCATTTACATTATAATTTTCTTGATATTCTGGTTTTTGACGAATGACATATCCTTTTTCTACTTCATCGCTATTTTCATATTCTATTTTATAATTTTTCAAGCCTAATTGCTCTAATAAAGCAATAGCCTCTTCTTCGCTCATTGGATTTCCCTCTTCGTTTGCCACAAGATTTGGAATTTGAATTTGCGATGGTCTTGAAAAGATAGATAATGTCGCAAACATTGCACCTAAAAATAAGCCTACGCAAATCAATAAAATCACGAATACACGTAAAATTTTATGTTTAGCAAAAAATTGTCCCAATTTTCCTTTCTTTTTGTTTGCCTCTTCTGAAGTCACTTCTGCCTTTTTCTCTTTTCTGTCTGTATTCTTATCTAAATTGTAAATAGTTGGAATTTTTTGGGTTGGCGAATCAGTGGTTGCTTTTTGCATCACAACAAAATTCTCATCTGGTTCTTTCAAACTTCTCGTTAAATCCTCCAACATTTCGGTTGCATTTTGGTAGCGACAATTCGGATCTTTTTGCATTGCTTTTAAAATAATCATATTTACGCTAACTGGAATTTTGTCATTATATTCAATTGGAGCAACGGGTTCTTCTTGCAATTGCTTTAGAGCAACTGAAACAGGGGTATCTGCATCAAATGGAACACGTGCGGTTAACATTTCATATAAAACAATGCCAAGTGAATATAAATCGGATTTGGCATCGGTAAATCCACCTTTGGCATGTTCTGGTGAGAAATAATGTACCGAACCAATTGTGGTTCCAAATGCGGTAATCGTTGAATTAGAAACCGCTTTGGCAATTCCAAAATCGGTGACTTTGGCAATTCCATCTTCTGTGATAATAATATTATGAGGCTTGATATCTCTATGTATGATATTGTTTTTATGAGCTACTTCTAAAGCAGAAGCAATTTGAATCGCAATATTGACAGACCATTTCCAAGATAAAATGCCATCTTCTACAATGATTTCTTTTAAGGTTTTTCCTTGGATTAATTCCATAACAATATAATACAAATTATCTTCATTTCCTACATCATAAATCGATACGATGTTTGGGTGCGTTAAACTCGCAGCTGATTGAGCTTCTGAGTTAAAACGTTTGATAAAATCGGTATCTGTGGTAAATTCATCTTTTAAAATTTTAATGGCAACATAACGATTTAAAACATGGCATTTTGCTTTATAAACCGTTGCCATTCCACCATTTCCAATTTTTTCTAAAATTTCATATCGATTATCCAACATTTTTCCTATAAGATTCATTTTTATTTCTTCCTTCCTCTAGGTTATATATTATCAATTATGATAGCTGTAATATTGTCAATTCCGCCCTTCTCGATTGGCTGCATTGATTAAGGCAGCCACGGGATTTTCTGAATTTTCCAATAAAACTTTGTAAATTTGGTCGTCTTTTAGCATATTCGTCAGTCCATCAGAACACATTAAAATAATATCATCTTTTAAAAATCCTTTACACATAACATCTGGCTCTACCAAGGAATTACAGCCAATTGCTTTAACAAGCATATTTTTCTTTGGATGGGTGTCAGCTTCTTCTTTGGTGATTTTTCCATCCTTAATCAATTTTTGAACATAACTATGATCGGTCGTTAATTTTCGAATAATATTTTTGCGAATTCGGTAAATTCGGCTGTCACCAACGTGACCAATAAATGCTTTATTATTATATATTAGACAAACTTCCAAAGTAGTACCCATATTTTTTAATTCTTCCTCTTCTTTGGAACGTTCATATACCATTAAATTGGCATATTCCATACTATCTGAAATTAATTTTAAAATATCTGCTCGTTCTTTTGACGTTTTAGAAAAATTATTGCAAATATAATTTTGAGCACTATAAACAGCTACTGAACTTGCGATTTCTCCTCCTTTATAGCCTCCCATTCCATCTGCCAATATACATAATTTTATTTCATCACTTTCTTTGGATACATAAAAGTTATCTTGATTCATATCACGTGCTTTTCCAATGTCAGATTTTGCTAAAATTCTCAAATTTAAAATCACCTCTTATTCTTACTCAAATTTTGTCTTCTCAGTTGACCACATGCTGCTTCAATATCTGAGCCTAATTCTCTTCGAATGGTTGCTACAATACCATGAGCATTTAGATAATCCCTAAAATTCAGTATGTTTTCATTTGTACTTTTATGATATTTTCCTTCTTCAATTGGATTAATTGGAATCAAATTTACATGGGCTAACATGCCTTTCAAAAGTTTTACCAAAGCTTTGGCATCTTCTTCATGGTCATTATTATCCTTTGCTAAAGCATATTCAAAAGAAATCCTTTTATTGGTTTTTTGAATATAATATTGACACGCTTTTATTAATTCTTCAATCGGATACGTTTGATTAATTGGCATCATAGCACTTCTGGTTTTATTATTGCTACTATGCAAAGAAATAGATAATGTACATTGCATTTGTCGATTTGCCAATTCATATATTTTCGGTACCAAACCACTTGTAGAAATCGAAATGTGCCTTGCGCCAATATTTAAACCTTTTGGATGATTGATTATTTCAATTGCCTTCATTACATTTTCAAAATTATCCAATGGCTCTCCAATGCCCATAAACACAATATTGGAAATACGAATTTTTTCTTCTCTTTCCACTGCAATAATTTGTTCAACAATTTCTCCTGCTTCTAAATTTCGCACAAAAGGAATTCCAGTTGAAGCACAAAATTTGCACCCCATTTTACATCCTACTTGTGAAGAAATACAGATAGTATAGCCATGATGATATTTCATCAAAACTGTTTCAATCAAATTATTTTCGACATCACATAAATTGAATAAATATTTTTTGGTTCCATCTTTTGAGACCAATTTATGCTCCATCTGGAAGGTTCCGATACGATAATTATCCTCTAATTTTTTTCTTAAGTCAAGTGATAAATTCGTCATTTCTGAAAAATCCATTACCTTTTCCTGATTCAGCCATTTAAAGATTTGTTCCGCACGAAACGGCTTTTCCTCTATCCTTATCATTTCCTGCTTTAAGTCATTTAAATCATAATTTCGTATATTTCTTTTCAAAATCTCTCCTTTTTTATATCATACATTTATTTTTTGTTCAATACATATTCCGAAAAATTTATGCTACTTTTTCCTTCTTAAAATCCATCCTTCTTTTACGGTACATGGAATCTTCAAAAGTACTTTCTGTTCTGCCTTTCCTGGATTAACTGTTTGTATTTCCTCATTGGTTTCATCATTCCATAAATTCTCGATTTTAAATTCAATTGGCTTAATTTGCCCTGGAATAAGCAATTCTAAAGTGTCACCAACTGTCAATTTATTTCTAATTTCGATTAACACTTTCCCTTCTATTTCACCAATCACTTTTCCGCCAAACTCGTATGTACTGTTATATTGGCGTCCTGAATAATCCTGAAAATCTTGGTTATTTCTATCCTTAAAATAAAAGGTGGTAAGTCCGCGTGTTTTTGTTTTTTTAATTTCTTTTAGATATTCTGTCGCATCATACGAATCTATATCTTCATACACTTTATCAATCGCATTTCGATAGCTATTTATAACACTTGCCACATAATACTCAGTTTTCAATCTTCCTTCAATTTTTAAACTATCAACTCCCATTTGAATGATTTCTGGCAATTCTTGAATCAAGCATAAATCCTTGGAAGAAAAAATATAAGTTCCTTTTTCATCGGTTTCTAATGGCATCAGTTCTCCTAGATGATTTCTATCTTCAGCATATAAATTATAAGCCCAACGACAAGATTGTGCACAATCGCCCAAATTGCCAGAACGATTCGCCAAAAATTCACTCAAAAAACACCTGCCCGAATAACCAAAACAAAGCGCACCATGACCAAACATCTCAATTTCCAAATCTTTTGGCTTATGTTTCATAATTTCTGCAATCTGATTTTTATTCAACTCTCTTCCTAAAACAATTCGCTTTGCTCCATTTTTATGCCAAAACTGGCATGTATGATAACTCACTGTATTTGCCTGTGTACTGATATGAATTTCTGTATTAGGCGCAACTTCTTTCACCGCCTCTACAACGCCACCATCTGAAATAATGATTCCATCCACTTTTAATTCATCCAATTTTTTCGCTTGTTTTTTAATTTCTTCATACATATCATCCCAAGCAAAAATATTGATGGTGACATACACTTTTTTATTCTGCTCTTTTGCATATTTTATGGTTTTGACTAAATCGTCCTCATCTGTTTGGGTACGTGAACGTAGTGATAATTTTGGTGTTCCGCAAATATACTGCATCAGCTCCATATTGAATGGCAACCTTCGCTTTTTCAAAAGAACCTGCAGGCGCTAATAATTCTATCTTTTTCATATTTTTTCCTTTTCTATTATTTTACCGTTTGTATTGTACCATAATTCGATTTTTTTTTCAATATAATTCGAAATTTTCATTCCGCTTTTTCCTATCCTTCTTTATAGAACTAAATTTCCTATTCAAACAAACAAAAGAAAAAGGCGCCATTACATCGACGCCTTCTATTTTGCTTACTCAAAACTAGCATGACAAATTCCGTATATTAAAATACCGCTTCTTTCTCTTTCTTCGCTTGTTGGAATGCTTTTTACCCTTTTTACGTTTTTTAGGTTGTCCCAGCTTTTCTTCCTTCTGTGCAGTATTTTGTGCCGAGCCCTTCGGAAATTGAATCGTTGTTCCGTAAATTCTGCCTTCACAGAACCAATTCCGTCCCGTCACAACTTGAAGCAGTAAAAGCTTCTTAGCCTTACAAAGCTTTGTCCTTACAACATACCCTTCTGGTTCGATTTCCATTCCATCACGATAATTAGGAATCGTCATCACATATCCCCAGGGCACATTGGGATCAGCAGGTCTTTTTTTAGCACTCTCAAAATCGTAAAATTTACACCAGCTGTCTGTTCTCTCTACCGGTTTCGACATCACTCCGAGTAAAGCAATTTGGATTCTTTTTCTTTTTGCCTTTTGCCATATAGAAATCCTCCTATTTTTTGATAAATTTATTGTACTACAAGTTTACTTAATTTTCAACCCTTTCTTGTAAATTTTTCTAAATCATGATATACTTTTTTTATGATGAAACTAGAATATAAAATCAAATCAACCGAATATCAAACTGTGAAAGAAGTGTTAAAATCCCACTTTCATATTTCGGAACGCCTTTTTTTAAAATTAAAACGCGAACATAAAATTTATTTAAATGGCAATCCGACCTTCCCTCATACAAACCTCCAACACAACGATTTAGTTTGCATAGACATTTCTTTTAACGAAAAAAGCCAAACCATTGTCCCAACCAAAATCCCATTAGACATTATTTTTGAAGACGAAACAATGCTAATTATCAACAAACCTGCTGGACTTCCTGTTCATCCTTCCTTGTCTCATTTCGAAAATAGTTTGTCCAACGGTGTTCAATTTTACTTTGAAAAAAATCATATTAACACTAAAATTCGCCCTGTCAACCGTTTAGACAAAGATACCAGTCGGCATTGTAATTTTTGCGAAAAATGAATATATTCAAGAAAATTTAAGTCGTCAAATGGCAAATCAAACTTTTGAAAAATATTATTTGGCCATTTTAACAGGGACACTCTCTGAAAACAACAATAATGGCACAATCCATGCTAACATTGCACGCAAAGAAGGCAGTATTATGGAACGCGAAGTTCAACCGCATGGCCAAAAAGCCATTACGCATTATCGTTTAATCCAAAATTATAATACCTTCTGCCTAGTAGAATTCCAGTTAGAAACTGGGCGCACACATCAAATTCGCGTACATAGTAAACATATTGGGCATCCGATACTAGGGGATACTTTATATGGAAGTCCTACAAATTTAATAGGAAGACAAGCTTTACACGCTTACAAAATTAATTTTATCCATCCTGCAACACATCAACAAATGTGTTTTAAAATACGGAATTCCAGCAGATATAAAAAATTTGACCATATAAATAAGGATACTACAGTGTAGCATCCCTAGGATAGACTATCCGTGTTTTTAGTTACTTTAACACTTTTTTAGGGGCGGTGCCCGGCTCCTCATGTTCATACCAATCCTCCATAAGCTAAAACAAATATTATCATAATTAGAATAATTTTGTGTCAAAAAACCATTCGTCAGCATATAGAATTTTCCACATACAGCATTTGTTCCATCTAGAATTTCATAAATTAAGCTTTTTTGTTCTCCTGTAACAACCCATTTCATTGGAATGGCATCCTGTAAAATATTTTAATTCATGATTTACTCTAATTTCAAATTGATTTTTGAAATCATATTTCACTTGTTTCACTTTTATAATCATTTTTTATCTCTTTTTTACTATATCCCAAGTCTTTTAAATTGACAAGTTTTTTTGATAAAATTTTAGGACGAGTAAAAATTTACTCGCCCTTCATTTTATTTTTCAAAAAATTTGCTGTGAATTGCTCTAACTGCCATATCTGCTTCATTAATGTTAACCAAAACAGAAATTTTAATTTCTGAGGTAGAAACCATGTGCATATTAATATTATTTTCATAAAGTGCCTCAAACATACTACTTGCAACCCCTGGTTTATTGGCAACACCCAAGCCGACAATCGATACTTTGCTTAAATTTTCACAATGCAACACTTGGTCAAGTTTTAGTACTTCCTTATTTTCCTCTAGAATTTCTAATGTTTTAGGCAAGTCATTCATTTTAACCGTAAAAGCAATATCTTTTGTAATGTGTTCTCCAAAAGATTGCACAATAACATCTACATTAATCGAATTTTCAGCCAATAATTTAAAGAGTTGATACGTTCGACCAATTTTATTTTCCAATCCAACGACTGTAATTCTAGAAATGTAATCATCTTTTGTTACACCACTGATAACCAAATCTTCAAATGGCTCTTTTTCTGTTATTAATGTACCAATACTTTCTTTTTCAAAAGTCGATTTCACGTAAATTGGAACATGATATTTTTTTCCAATTTCAACACATCGATTATGAAGCACCTTTGCCCCTAAACTAGATAACTCTAACATTTCATCATAAGAAACAGCCTCTAATTTTATGACATTCTCTACAATTCTTGGGTCAGAAGTATAAACACCATCTACATCTGTGAAAATATCACATCGTTCTGCTTTTAAGTTAGCAGCTAATGCTACTGCTGTCGTGTCTGAGCCACCTCTTCCAAGTGTTGTAATATCACCATTTTCGTCAATTCCTTGAAACCCTGCTACAACAACAATATTATCTGCTGCCAAATATTCTTGTATTTTTTGGTTATCAATATAGCGAATTCGACCATTGGAATGTTCGCTATTGGTTACAATCGGAACTTGCCAACCAGTTAATGATACTGCTTTATATCCCATTTTACTAAGTAACATAGCCAATTTTGAAATGGTAACTTGTTCACCAGTTGAAAGTAAAACATCATGCTCCCTTTTTACAGGATTTTTGGTTATTTCTAGTTCTTCAGAAATTAATCGGTCTGTTGTTTTTCCTTGTGCCGATACAACCACAACCACTTGATTGTTCGCTTTTACCGCTTCGATAATATGGTTTGCTACCATTTCCAATTTTTCTTTATTTGCCACTGAGCTTCCGCCAAATTTTTGTACAATTAATCCCATAATTTGTACCTTCTTTTTTGTATTTTATAAGGAACTTCTAAATTTAAAAATTCCTTACCATTTTAGAGCAATTTTATTGCTCTCCTATAGTATATGAATGTCACGTCCAAGAAGTTAGAAATATCTTGTTTATATTTTGTCTGATGTAATCCACTTTAAATATTCATGCATAAAATCATTCAAATTGCCGTCCATAACAGAAGCCACATTTCCGACTTCATAATTGGTTCGGTGGTCCTTGACTAAAGTATAAGGACAAAAAACATAGGAACGAATTTGACTTCCGCCATCCAATCTCCATTTCTGTTCCTTTAATGTCAGCCATTTTTTCGCGTTCTTCTTTTTCTTTTAGGGTTAATAATTTTGATTTTAGCATGCGCATTGCTGTATCGCGATTTTGAAATTGTGAACGTTCGGATTGGCAAGTTACCACAATGTTTGTCGGAATATGAACAATACGAATTGCAGAACTTGTTTTATTAATATGCTGTCCCCCTGCCCCTGATGAACGAAATACGTCGACACGTAAATCATCTGGATTAATTTCAATCTCATTATCTTCTGTTATTTCTGGTAACACTTCTACAGAAGCAAACGAAGTATGACGTCTTCCGCCACTATCAAATGGTGAAATACGGACCAAACGATGCACGCCATTTTCACTTTTTAAATAGCCATACGCATTTTCTCCAGAAACCAGAAAAGTAACACTTTTTAAACCTGCCTCTTCCCCATCTAAATAATCCAATTCTTGAAGTTTATATCCATTATCTGTTGCCCATCTTGTGTACATTCGGTATAACATTTCTGCCCAATCTTGCGATTCTGTTCCGCCAGCGCCTGGATGAATGGTAAGAATAGCATTGCTAGTGTCGTATTTGCCAGATAATAAAGTTTGGACTTCTAAATCGCTAAATTTTTTTTGTAGCTTTTCTGTATTGATAACTAAATCTTTTTCTAACGATTCGTCCTTTTCAAGAAATAATAATTCATTTAATTCGACTAAATTCTCCAATTCTTTTTTTAAATCATCATAATTTCGAATCTTTTTTTGTAGGATATTCATTTTGGAATAGATTATAGAAGATTTTTGCGTATCTTCCCAAAAATCTTGTTTTAACGTTTCTTGTTCTAATTCTGCTAATTCTTTTTTGGACTCTGCCACTTTCAATGTTTCAAATAGATTATTTAATTCTTGTTGTAATTCTAGCAGTGTTCGTTTGTTTTCTTCTAAATCAAGCATTTTCGTCTCCTTTTTGGGGTATTATATCATTGTATAGGAATGATTGCAATGTTTTTTAGGAAAAAACTGTTAGTTAAAAATATAATTATCCCCCAGTATAACTGGGGGTTTTCTCTAAAGTTAATAAAAGAGAAATAACTTTTTAGGTTATTTCTCTAAAAACTCCTCTATCTTTAATTATATCATATTTTTACAATTTTATCAACTTGACAATTTTTCAAAAATATGCTTATTAGGTAATTCTCTTTTTAAACTTTATTGGTTTTTACCACAGCAGTTTTTATATTTCTTCCCACTTCCACATGGGCAAGGGTCATTTCTTCCCACTTTTGGTCCTTGGTTTACAACTGGTTGTGGTTTGGAATCCGATGGTCCTGTTTGTGGAAGTCCTGTATTTTTATCTAAATGAACGGTTTCTAACGCTGAATTATCAAATCCTTCTGATGTGATTTCTACATTAGATTCTCTTTTAATTGTACGTTGATTACGCACAATGTGAAGCATAATTTTAGCCACTTCTAATTTGATTTGAAGATTCATCTCTTCAAACATCTCTCCACCTTCAAAACGATATTGTACTACTGGATCTTTTTGACCATACGCACGAAGTCCAATTCCATTTTTCAATTCGTCCATAGCATCTATGTGTTCCATCCATTTTGCATCAACAATTTTTAAAACAACAACTCTTTCTAACTCACGAATTGGCTCGCCAATTT
>CARFUA010000004.1:94850-149252 GCA_948976265.1 uncultured Clostridia bacterium | reverse complement strand
TTTGCTCATAAATATTAAGCGCTTTTTCTTTTAATTCTTCTAAAATTTTTCCAGCATCTAATTTTTCTTTGTCTAAACTATCCACTTTTTCAATGTTTAAAGAAGTTTGGACTTCAGCAAGAAAAGCATCTTTTTGCAATGTTCCGTCATCTATTTCAGCACCATAGGCTGCAACAATTTCTTCACAGGCTTCTTCAATCATACCAATAATGTTTTCACGAATATTGGCTCCATCAAGTACTTTTCTTCTTTCTGAATAAATTAATTCTCTTTGTACATTCATAACATCATCGTAATTCAAAATATGTTTTCTGATGGAGAAGTTCTTGCCTTCTACTTTACTTTGTGCATTCTCAATTGATTTGGAAACAATTTTTACTTCGATTGGTAAATCTTCTGGAATATTTCCTCTGTCAAATAATTTTGTAATAAGATCGCCACCAAATATTTTTAGCAAATTATCATCCAATGCCAAATAAAAACGAGATTCTCCTGGGTCACCTTGACGTCCACTACGTCCACGAAGCTGATTATCAATACGACGTGACTCATGACGCTCTGTACCAATAATTTTTAAACCACCTGCGTTAGTTACTTTTTCTTTTTCTTCTTTGATTTGTTCATCATATTTTTGGACTAATTCTTTATATTTGTTTCTTGCTTCTAAAATTTCTTGGTCTTCGGTTTCGTTAAAAGCAGTCGATTGTTCGATTAATTCATCGGAATACTTTAATTTACGCATTTCTTGTTTTGCTAAATATTCGCTATTTCCACCAAGCATAATATCGGTACCACGTCCTGCCATGTTAGTGGCAATGGTGATGGCTCCAAATTTACCGGCTTGGGCAATAATTTCAGCTTCTTTTTCATGATTTTTGGCATTTAACACTTCATGAGGAAGCCCCGCTTTATTCAAAAGTTTACTTATTTTTTCAGAATTTTCAATCGAAGCTGTACCCACCAAAACAGGTTGTCCTTTTTCATGACTTTGTTTGATATCTTCTACCACCGCATTAAATTTTGCTTTTTCGTTTTTGTAGATAATATCGACTTGGTCGTTTCGGATGAGTGGCATATTGGTTGGAATTGCAACAACATCTAAGTTATAAATTTCTTGGAATTCTTTTTCTTCGGTCATAGCTGTACCTGTCATTCCAGATAATTTTTCGTACATTCTAAAGTAATTTTGGAATGTAATGGTTGCTAATGTTTTTGATTCGTCTGCAATTTTTACGCCTTCTTTTGCCTCGATGGCTTGGTGTAAACCATTATTGTATCTTCTACCATACATGATACGTCCTGTGAATTCATCTACAATCAAAACTTCTTTATCTTTTACGATATAATCAATATCTTTTTTCATGATTCCATGCGCACGTAAGGCTTGGTTTACGTTGTGAACAATTTCGGAATTGTCAATATCGTTGAAATTTTCAAGTCCAAAATATTCTTCTGCTTTTTTGATACCTTTCCCAGTTAAGGAAGCAGATTTTGCTTTTAAGTCAACGATGTAATCGTAATTTTCGTTATCTTCAATTTGTTCAAAATCTTTGATGTCTTCTTCAATGATAATTTTTGCTTCTAAACGACGCACAAAACTATCTGCCTTTTTGTAAAGGTCAGAAGATTTATCAGCTCGTCCTGAAATGATAAGTGGTGTACGTGCTTCGTCAATTAAAATACTATCGATTTCATCGACAATTGCATAATTTAAGTCTCGTTGCACCATTTGTTCTTTGTTAATTACCATGTTATCTCTTAGATAATCAAAACCAAATTCGTTATTTGTACCATAAGTAATATCTGAATTATAGGCTTTGTATTTTTCATCTTGTGGCATTCTGCTATAAATTAATCCAACGGATAAACCTAAGAAACGATAAATTTTGCCCATCCATTCACTATCTCTTTTTGCCAAATATTCGTTGACAGTAACGATGTGAACACCTTTTCCAGTTAATGCATTCAAATAGGCTGGAAGAGTTGCTACTAAAGTTTTTCCCTCACCTGTTTTCATTTCTGAAATTCTACCTTGATGCAAAATAATTCCACCGATTAATTGCACATCAAAATGTCTTAACCCTAACACTCTGACAGACGCCTCTCTTACGACTGCAAAAGCTTCTGGTAAAATATCATCTAAGCTTAAACCATTGGCTAATTTTTGTTTAAATTCTGCAGTTTTACCTGCTAATTCCTTGTCTGTTAATTTTTTCATTTCTGGTTCTAAACCATTGATTTTTTCTACAATTGGTTTAATTCTTTTTATTTCCTTTTCACTATATGTTTTAAAAAGTCCCATTACTTTTTGCCTCCTAATTTTCAATCTATTCAAAAATATATCATCAAAATAAATAAATTGCAAGATGTAATTCGAAAAAAATAATTTTTTTCACGCCTTTACAAATTATGTAATCCATGATATAATTTGTTTTGTAAATTTTTTTGGCAAGCGAAGGAGGTAACCGCATGAATTATTACAACATAGCAACAAAATGGTGGTCGAAAGAATTACGGGAATCCGCTAAAATCCAACATATTTTACTCTCTGAAATATTCCTGATGAATCTGGAAAGCAATTTGGCACGTCTGATTAAAACAGAAGTTGAAGAAGTTGGCTTTATGGTCCTTCACTCAAGAGCTGAGGCGATTCTTTTAATATCAGCCGCTTACAAGCATTGGCAACCACTTTTCCCAGACATCCAAATGCTAGTAACACCGAATTTGGTACTCGTTCGACAATCGCATATATGGAAATACAAACGATTTGATAAACCTTTTGTAGAGACAGATTTAGTTCTCTATCAGGGTTAATCCCTTATGCGAAAAACGCCAGTTTTACTTTCGTAAAACTGGCGTTTCTTTAAATTAATTTTTCCAATTCTTTTATTTTATCTCTCAATTCTGCTGCCTTCTCAAATTCCATATTTTTCGCATATTTTAGCATCTCATCTGTCAATTTCGAAACAATCTCTTCTACGGTTTCCTCTTTTCCAATTTCATATTCACTTTGAATATCTTCGACAATCGTTGCCTTAATAGTATCGCGGACTGATTTACGAATGGTTTGTGGTGTGATTCCATGTTCTTTATTATAAGCTTCTTGAATTTGACGACGACGATTGGTTTCTGTGATGGCTTTTTCCATTGAATCTGTTAATTCATCGGCATACATAACTACTCGC
The DNA here is from genome assembly GCA_948976265.1 of uncultured Clostridia bacterium. Lineage (GTDB taxonomy): Bacteria > Bacillota > Clostridia > TANB77 > CAG-508 > Scatovivens. The sequence continues at coordinate 146,067 of CARFUA010000004.1, read as the reverse complement.
CCTTCGGTATTTCTAGCAGCACGCCCAATGGTTTGAATTAAGGAACGTTCGGAACGTAAGAATCCTTCTTTATCGGCATCTAAAATTGCAACAAGTGAAACTTCTGGAATATCCAATCCTTCTCTTAATAAGTTAATTCCTACTAAAACATCAAATTCTCCAATTCGTAAATCACGGATAATTTCCATTCTTTCGAGTGCTTTGGTATCAGAATGCATGTATTTGACACGTAATCCAGCATTTATCAAATAGGCGGTTAAATCTTCTGCCATTTTTTTGGTTAAAGTTGTAACAAGTGTTCGGTCACCTTTTTCGAGTTGTAAATGAATTTGTTCTATTAAATCATCGATTTGGTTTTCGGTTGGTTTGACTTCAATTTTTGGATCTAATAATCCAGTTGGACGAATGATTTGTTCTACTACATTTTTTTGGGCATGTTCTTTTTCATAATCGGCTGGTGTAGCGCTAACAAAGACAACTTTGTTGATTTTTTGCTCAAATTCTTCAAATTTCAAAGGTCGATTATCAAAGGCAGAAGGAAGTCTAAAACCATAATTGACAAGTGATTCTTTACGAGCACGGTCACCATTATACATGGCTCTGACTTGGGGAATCGTGGCATGTGATTCGTCAATAAATAGTAAAAAATCATCTGGAAAATAGTCAAATAAAGTATAGGGGCTACTTCCCGCTTCCCTTCCGCTGATGTGTCTGGAATAATTTTCAATACCTTGACAAAACCCTGTTTCTTTTAGCATTTCCATATCAAAATTCGTTCGTTCTTCGATTCTTTGGGCTTCAATTAATTTTTTGTTTTCTGTGAAATATTTTACACGTTCTTCCATTTCTTCTTCAATGGAAATAAGTGCTTTTTCTAGCTTGGCTCGATTGGTTACATATTGCGAAGCTGGTGGTAATAAAATATGATTTCTCGCTCCATTCGATTTTCCAGTTAATGGATTGATTTCATGAATTTTCTCAATTTCATCTCCCCAAAATTCAATACGAACAGCAGCTTCACTTTGAGAAGAAGGATAAATTTCAAGCACATCACCTTTGGCACGAAAGGTTCCTCGTTTAAAATCCATTTCATTTCGACTATATTGCATGTTTACTAATTTTTTCATGACTTCATCTCTAGATTGATTCATTCCAGGTCGTAAAGATAATACCATTTCTTGATAGTCTTCTGGATCACCCAATCCATAGATACAAGATACGGAAGCAACAATAATAACATCGTTTCCTTCAAATAACGATAAGGTTGCAGAATGACGAAGCTTATCGATTTCATCATTGATGGAAGAGTCTTTTTCGATATACGTATCAGAAGATGGAATATAGCTTTCTGGTTGATAATAGTCGTAATAGGACACAAAATATTCTACTCGATTTTCTGGGAAGAATTCTTTGAATTCGGAATATAGTTGTCCAGCTAATGTTTTATTATGAGCTAAAACTAAAGTTGGTTTTTGGGTTCTTTCAATGATATTTGCCATTGTGAAAGTTTTACCAGAACCTGTAACACCTAGAAGTGTTTGGAATTTTTTACCATCTTGAATTCCTTTGCTTAAATATTCAATTGCTTTTGGCTGGTCGCCAGTTGGTTTGTATTCAGAATGTAATTTGAACATGTTTCCTCCTATTAATTATTTGTCCACTATTATATCATATTGGCTATGCAAAAAACAAGGTATTTTTACCTTGTTTTTATTTTTGTTTTTTTATAATAATCTTATCCCACATCGCAATGACAGATGGCAATAATAGCAAAATTAAAATGGTTGAGCAAAATGTTCCTTTTGATATGGTTATACAAATTTTAGCGGCAATGGCTGATGCAAAATGTCCCACAATTAATGTTACAATTACTAAAATAGAAGCAGATGTCAAAATTGTATGAATTGACTGATTATAAGAATGAATGATTGCTTCTTGAATCGGCATTGTTTTTCGATGTTCTATATAATAGGATGCATACAAAATCGCGTAATCAATGGTTGCTCCCATTAAAATACTTTGTACAATTAGTAGTGCGATAAAATAAACGGTTCCACCAGATAATGACAAAATTCCCATAGTTAAATAAACAGCGCACTGGATGGTAAGCACCAAAATAACTGGCAAAATAATGGATTTAAACGTAATAGCTACTACAACAAATATTGCTATCATGGTTAAAATTGTAATGAAATTTAATTCGTTATTAAATGTTTGACTCATTTCATAAGCCATTGGTGAATCTCCAATGATATAACATTCCTCTACATTTTCCTGAAACAAATTTTTCACTTTTTGGATAAACGAGAATGTTTCTTCTGATTCTGGTACAAATTTTGTATTAAGCACAATGCGAGAATATCCATTTCCAACTAATAAATTTTTAGCTTTTTGTACGGTATCTTTTGCTTTTAAAATGTTTTGTCGCATTTCCTCTTCTAGAAAATCATCAAATCGAGTATCTTGTAAAATCGTTTCATTTAAGAACTGAACAAATTCTTCCACAGTCATGGTCCAACTGGTATCATAGGATTGGTCGCTTCCATAGAAAACGTATAATAAATCCACTGTGTTTTTATCAAGCGAATCTGTTAAAACAGCTAAAATTGTGAAGATTTCATCTTTGGTGTAATGTATATCATTTATAGTTGCGTTCATAATTCCACGAAGCGTGGTTAATTTTGCTGTCTTTTCGGTGTCAAAGTTGCTTGCGTATTCTGGATTGGTTACTACATCGTTTAGTAAAAATTGAACAAATTCTTGGACTGAAATTGTCTGTGCTTTTGTTTGTTTTGAAATATGCAAACCATACATCAATTCTAAATCTTCTTTTGGAATTCCTAATAAATTTGCTAATTGCAAACTGGTATATTTTTTTCCTATTTTTACGCCTTCTATAACCGATTGTACAGTTTGCAAATCCTTAATTTTTTCAACATTCAAATGATTTTCCAATGCTTTATCCTTTTGATGAAGCAATACAAAATTCACAAATTCGTTTGGTGCTAAGGTAAAGGTCGTATGATTGATTTGATATAAAGTAAAAATACTTTTTACTTTATTTTCTTCTATTCCAATTAATGTTGCAAGTTCATTGTAATTGTAATTTTTATTTTGGATGGCGCTAGTCATAATGTTGTTTAGTAATTTCAATTTTTCTAACGTATTTTCTGAAAAATTAGATGCGATATTAGGATTATTCGAATTGGCTAATACAAGATTAACCAATTCATTTGGTGCTATTTTCCAATTTTGGATACGGTTTTGTGAAAAATCAATCAAGGCATAAATGGAATACATTTGAGATTCTGGAAGTCCTAAAATTTGCGAAATTTGACTTGCAGAATACTTTGTTTTATTGCTGGCAACTGAATCGTCAATTACTACTTTTAAAAGGTTTAATTGATGCAAGGTATTTGAGTCAAGTGAAAACATACTTCCATCTATGCTATTTTGTGTCGTATTTCCTAAGCTGGTTAATACTAAATTGATAAATTCTTGTGGTGTCATGCAATATTCTTCTGGTAAACCTGCTAATAAATAAATATTTTCAACAAGTCCATTTCGAATAGGATTAAATAAACTAGCTAAATTTTTTTGATTCATTTTTCTTACATTTAGGTCATTTTCATTTTGAGCAAAAACTGCCAAAGTTTCTAAACTGCTCATCTCTACATCATCTAAATAATGCGTATTCTGTTTTAATAACACGACCTCCTTAACAAATTCTGAAATCGACTTTGTACTTCCTGTATCTATTGTACTATATTTTAGCAATAATAATTGCTTCATTAAATTTTCATCCATTCTAAATACATTGACCAATTCTGTAGCATTCATTTCTCTTGTAATTGTATCTAAATTGCTAAAAGTATTTAAAATTTTAATATTTTGTACAGTTTCTTCATCAAAATTTCCTGCATATTGTGGATTATTCAACATTTCACTTAATACAAAATCTGAAAATTCTCTGATGGTTAAATGTGTAGTTATTGTATTAAAACTACCATAATATTGGTACAGTTGTTCCATGGTTGCACTATCTAGGTCAAATAATTTTGCCATATCTTGACTTGTTATTTTAGTCTGATTAATGTTGCTATTTGTAAATTGGGCTAATACTTTTAGCTTTTCTTGATTACTTTTTGTGATTTTACCTGCATATTCTGGATTGGTTAAAATATCATGTTGAATAAAATCAATAAATTCAGCGACACTCAATTTTAAATTGTTATGTTTCGCATTATAATAAATTAAAACATCTTCTACTTGTTTTGTGTCAATTTGTAAAAGATTTGCTATTTCATCTGGTGTATGTAATTGATTCATAGCACTTTCGGTTGTAAAATGGGCTAATCGATCAATATTTTGTTTTGCGGTTTCACTTAGCTGGTCCTTCATTTTTTCATTAGTATAAACTTTGGTTTGAATAAAATGAAGGAATTCTTGAAATGTCATGCAATTATCTTCTTGCGGATTATAATAGTTGTAATAAAGAATTTTGAAGAGGTCATCCTCTAGTTCAATATCAGAACCTAAATCCTTGCATTTTTGGTTTAATTCATTATAGGTTAATGGTTGCTGTATGGTATTTCCGCAAAGCCAATACGTCATCTACTTTGTCCTGTTTTTCCAATTCTGCTAATAAGGTTACTATTTTTTCTTCGTCCTCGTTTCGATAAATAATTGCCATTTGGTTGTTTTCGGTAAATATTTTAGAAATTTCATTTTCTTCAGAATCAGTATATAAAATTCCTAAATTTCCTTTGAGTAAAAAACTGCCAACTAAAAATACAATAAACAAAATAGCAGAAATTGGTCTCATACGATAACTAAATTTTCCCAAGACTTCCAAATGAAAGCATGGGCTTTTCTTTTTGGTTTTGTTAATTGCAGAATCGAAAATCAAAATAAGTGCTGGTAATACAAAGAAAATACTGATTAAACTAAATAACACACCTTTTGCTAAAACAAAACCTAAATCTCGCCCAATTGTAAAACTCATAAAAACTAAAGCTAAAAGTCCTACAATTGTCGTAACCGAACTACTGGCAATCGAACCAAAAGCATGATAGAGTGCTTCTTTCATTGCTTCAATTTTACTATCATATTTTTCTTTTTCTTGATGATAGCGATTCATCAACATAATGGAATAATCCATTGACAAAGCTAATTGTAAAATCGCAACAATGGAATCGGTTATGTTAGAAACATTCTTAAATAGAATATTGGTTCCTTTATTTAATACAACGCCCATTAAAATGGCTGTTAAAAACAAAAAAGGTTCTACATAAGAATCACTCATAATGATTAAGATAAGTAAAGCACAAAATACGGCTAAAACGACAATCCAGACAGGTAGTACAACTTTGTTTCGGTCTGAAATAGCACCACTAGTATCTATTTCATAATCTTCGAAATGTTCTGTAATTTCCTGATAAACATTAGTAGCAATTTCTGATTCCTCATCTGCATCTACCTTGATAATATAGAGTGTGGCGTTTTCTTTATTATAATTTTCGGTTTCATCGTATTGAACATTCGAAACTCCAGCCACATTTTCTAAATAGTTTTTAATTTCTGGCTTTTCCTTCTCGCTTAAATTTTGAAACATTAAGTTAAAAGAACTACTTTCAAGAGCCTCCATGTTATTTTCCATAATATCTAAGCCGATTCTTGTTTCAGAAGTATCTGGCAAATATTCTGCTAAGTCATAATTGATTTGAACCTGGCTTGAAAAATAAATGGATAAAATGGATAGTATTACAAATGTTGTTAATACAAAATATCTTTTGTTAATGATAAAATCTGTCACTTTTTTCAAATTCGAATCATCCCTTTCTTTTTCTGACTATTTTTTATTATACGCACATTATGTTAGAAAGGAAAGAATAAATTTTAAAAAAGTGTCTAAATTCGGACACTTAGCCAAAAACTGTCTATTTATTTTTCCCAGAAACTGTGCTATAATAGAAAAAATCTTAGGAAAGGATGGTGCCATATGAAAGTACAAGGAGTAAATGCTTCTTCCCGAAAAACACGCACTTTAATTAAGACTGTTTTTGCAGAATTAATGCAGGAAAAAAAGGAATTAAATAAAATAACGGTAACTGAACTTGTCAAAAGAGCCGATATCACCAGAAGCACATTTTATACGCATTATGACGATATTTATGAAGTTGCCAAAGATTATGAATTAGAAACGATTGACTTACTTACTTGTGAAGATAAAATTTTGTACACAAAGCAAGATATTCTGGATTATTTTGATGAAATTATTATGTGTCTAAAAAAGAATGAGGAAATCTATAAAATGTTATTATCTTCTAATGAAACTCTTTTCTTTTTGGAAAAGCTTCGAAAAATAGCAATTAAGAAAATTTATTTTGCTTTGAAAGATATTTGTTTTTATCATGATTTGGAATTAGATGTTTGCTTTTTTGTTAATGGAGTCATTTCTACTTTGTTGAGTTATTTTCGTAATCAGTGTGATTATTGTTTGGAAGAATTATTAGTAAATGCAAAAAAATGGTTTGAGAAGATTTTTGGGTAAAATCTTCTCTATTTTTCTTTGGACAGAAAAATTGCCACAACATCCAAATTTCTATGTCATGGCAATTCTATTTTGCTTTTTCTCTTCCTTTAACTTATAATTTCCAAAGATTTGGCTCTGTTGAATTAGCATACTCTAAAAGAGTACTCCGCTGTAAAAGCGATAAGTCTTCATGATGACCATGCCAGCGAAAAAGCTCTTTAATTCGCTCAATCTTTCGCTTTGTTTCTTCATCTTCCAGATTCCAAACCTGTTCATCTGTGTAATAAATAACTCCTTCGTCCCGTTCTGTTGTTAAACTTATACCCAAAATACATTGAAACCATAATTGTTTTGGTATATCAGCCACGATCAAATTCAACGGACCTTTTTCAAAAACAAGGTCAAGATTAACTTCCAAGTCAGTATTTCTTGTCTGATACTTCCGCCGATTTGGCAGTCGTTGTATTTGCCCTAAAAAAATTTTTTTGCCTGTTTTCTGTTCCATGATGCTTCCATCTCCTTTTTTATTTAAACCGATGAAACTTTAGGAAGAGATTTTTTCTAAATCGGTTCATACGATATATTATATAACAAAATATAAATTATGTCAATTCATAAATCTATTTGCATAATTTTCACGAAAATACAAATACTATTCAAAAATACATTTTATGGAGAAATTATGAATATTAAAAATCTTTTTCAACAATTATTTGGATATACAGAACAAGAAGATTACGAATTTATTTTACCAAACACAGCCAATAATCTGCCAGAATCTGACGTTAATCCTACGGCTGAGAAAATCTATCCTTCTCTTTCTGTCAATATCGAATTTTTAAAAACAAAATACAATTTATTAATCAATAGTGATATTAAAATTCGAAAATTTGCCCTACCTGTTCAGGACAAAAAAGTCGCAGCGGCTCTTTTGTTTATTGATGGAATGGTCGATGAAAGCACGATCACCGAATCGGTTCTACAACCTTTATTACTGAAAAATTCTATTACCATGAAAGAACAAGAAAATGCGAATAAACCTGGCAGAATTTCTATCAAAAATCCAAGAACTCCACGCATTAATCTAGAAAATTTTATCTACAATGGTTTAATTCCACATAATAGTATTTCGAAAGAAACCGAGTTCAAAGAAGTTGTTTCAAAAGTAAATGCTGGATTTTGTGCTCTTTTTGTAGATACTGTTGGATGCGCTTTTTGCGTCGAAACAAAAGGATTCAAAGGAAGAAGTGTCTCTGAACCAATTACAGAAAGTATTATTCGTGGTCCACAAGAAGCTTTTGTTGAAAATATTCGAATCAACACTTCTTTGCTTCGAAAAATTATTAATAATGAAAACTTTGTCATTGAAGAGGTCGAAGTTGGAAAAGTCAGCAAAACAAAAGTGGCAATTTGCTATATTCAAAATATTGCCAATGACGATTTGGTAGCAGAAACAAAATATCGTATCAACAATTTAAAAATAGATTCTTTACTTTCTTCTGGACAGTTAGAACAACTTATCAAAGACAATCCAAACAATACCTTTCCACAAACAATTGCAACTGAAAGACCTGACCGTGTTAGTTCCTATCTTCTGAGTGGTCGTGTTGCTATTATTGTGAATGGAACACCTTTTGTATTAGTTGTACCAGCTATTTTTATCGACTTTTTGAGCTCTGCAGAAGATCGAAATTTGAATTATCATTTTACGAATTTTTTGAAATTTATCCGAGGAATCGCTCTGTTTTTTGCGATATTTTTACCAGGCTTGTATGTGGCTATTACTAATTACCATCAGGAGCTGATTCCATCAGAGTTGCTGTTTGCTATTGCAAATGCACGTGAAGCAATTCCATTTCCAGTTATTTTTGAAATTTTGATTATGGAAGTTTCTTTCGAATTAATTCGTGAAGCCGGACTTCGTGTCTCCTCTTCTTTTAGTACGACTATTGGTATTATTGGTGCTCTGATTTTGGGAGATGCTGCAGTTTCCGCTAGTATCGTGAGTCCGATTTTAATTATCGTGGTTGCTTTTACTGGAATTTGTGGTTTTGCAATCCCTGATTTTTCCTTGACTTCATCAATTCGAATTTATCGATTTTTTTACATTGTTTTAGGATTTTTAGCTGGATTTTTAGGAATCGCACTTGGTTTTTTCATACACTTTATTTTGTTGACCAATCTAAGTTCCTTTGGCGTTCCTTATTTTGCTCCTTATATTCCATTTGAGAACTTGAATGAAAACAATGGTTATATCATGAAACCCGTTTGGAAACGTCAGCGACGCAATCAATTTTTAAATACAAAACGCCCTGAAGCGGCTAATAAAATTAGTATGGAATGGAGGAAACATGTCAAATAATTATAAAATGAAAAAATATGAAGCCATTTGCCTGATTTTAATTATTATGGTTAATAAGTTAATTTTAAATGTTCCTTATTACATCATTGATTTGGTCGGCACTGGCGCTTTGATAAATTTAATTTACATTGGAGTAATTGGACTTATTTTTGTACTTTGTTTAAATTACCTTTTCCAGCGCTTTCCCAATTCTGATATTATTGATATTTCAGAATTTCTGGGCGGCAAAGTTCTAAAAGTGATTATGTGTATTATCTTCGTTGCTTTTTTCTTCCTAGTTTCCTATATTACTTTGACAGATTTTGCCAACATGATTAAAAGCATTTACTTTGATGAAAGTCCTTTGATTTTTATTATGTTGTTTTTTATGGTAGGCATTGTGGTTTCTAACTTAGTTGGCTTCAAATCCATTGTGCGTACAATTTGCTTAGTGGTTCCTTTCACTCTAATCAGCATTATTTTAGCCTTGTTTGCTGTATATGATGAATTTGCTTTAGACAAATTTTCACCATTTTTTGGTTACAACGCACAGACTACATTTATAAATGGTTTGCTAAATATTTTTTCCCTTTACATTGTAACCTACTATTACTTTTTGATGCCACTTTTAAAAGACAGCTTTACTTTTAAAAAAGTAACCACCATTTCCTATATCATGTCTTGGGTATTGCTCTTTTTAACAGTCATCTCCATTCTGACTATTTTTTCAATCACCAATGACACAGAACCGCTTAATTCTCTCTATTTATTATCGAGAAGAATTGAATTAGGAAACTTTTTGAAAAGCTTAGATGCTCTGTTTATCCTACTTTGGCTGATTTCGATTTTTTGTTATTTGAGTGTCAGCACCTTTTTAATTAACCGTGTTTTGAAAAAACTAACCAATGTTTCAAATGAAAAAATGCTTACTTTTTCTACCACCTCTATTTTCTTTGGACTTTGTCTGGTGCCTTTTAATATTGCTATTAGTCGTTTTATGGAAAATGTGGTTTACCGTTATTTAATTATTGGTTTGATTTTTATCGGTTGTTTTATGATTCTATTGTTAGCAAACTTGAAATTCAAATTTAAGAAAGGAACTTATGAAAAATAAATGATAAAAAAATGTATTGCTTTTTCTTTAATTTTAATAATTTTATTATTTACTCTAACTGGCTGTTACGATTCCAATGGAATCGAAAATTTCTATTATATTGTTGCACTCGGGATTGATAAAGCCAAAAATAACTCCATTAGTTTAAGCATCCAAATTGCAAAATCAACCAGTTCTTCTGAGGCTTCTACTTCGCAATCGAGTGAATATAAAATTTATACGGTGGATTGTGAATCCATCGAATCTGGAATCAATATTTTAAATAATTACCTGAATAAAAAAATCAACTTATCTCATTGTTCTGCTATTGTTTTTTCAGAGGAAATTGCAAAAGAAGGCGTTAAAAGTTATATCAACATTTTAGGAAACGATACGGAAATCAGACCAAGCTGTAATTTGCTAATTAGTTCAGGAACCGCTTATGACGTTTTGGATAAAGTTTCTAATTCAGGAGAAAGTTTTTCTTCTCGATTATATGAATATATTCTCCATTCTGTAGATTATACTGGTTATACCATCGATTCTACTTTTGCTCATTTTTTCTCACGCATTAATACAGAATTAACGCAACCAATTGCTATTTACACAGTAGTTAATGAAGATACCATCCAAAATTCAGGCGCTGCTATTTTCAATGATGACATCATGCTAGGAACCATTCCTCCACTTCAAACCATTGCCCATCTAATGATAACCGACGAATTGGATTCTTGTATGATTAGTGTAGATAGTCCCTTTAACGAAGGTGAATTAGTAGATTTGAATTTGAAAAAATGCACGGCACCACAAGTGGATGTTCATTTGATGAATCATACTCCTTTTATTACAGTTCGTCTTTCTGTCAAAGGTAGTATTAATAGTTCTGGTGAATCGTTCGATTATACCATTCCAGAAAATATCAAAATGGTTGAGCAAGCGACTAATCAATACTTGGAAAAATTAATTCGAGAATATTTATATACTATTACCAAAGAATATAATTCTGACGTTGTTGGTTTCAATGGAATTCTTGCTTCAAAATTTTTAAGTACCGATGAATTTGAAAAAGTTCATTGGAATGAAATTTTCAAAGATTCCTTTTTCAAAATAGAAGTGGATACTAAAATCACTTCCAGTCATTTATTTAATAAAGAATAAAATTAGGAGGAAATATGGCATATTTCACATTAATTATATTGGTTTTATGTTTTTTTAAAGGTTTTTATTATGGACTATACGAAATTAAGCAAAAACAAAATAAGCCTGGAGGAATTGTCGTTTGCTTGCTGGCAATTCTCCGGCTTAATTACACCAAGTGCTATCATCTTTTTTCATTATATCATTTAAGTATTTGACTCACTTACGATTCTGACTTCTGCATATTTTTTAGAATCAAATTCTTCGTTGTATGGTACTTCATCAAATAAAGCAGGCATTTGCTTTTTGAAATACAATAATAATGGAATCATAAATTGTTGAATCGATGGATGGGCGTGTTTGTCTGCTCGTAAAGAAAAAATGTGTCTCCATTCTCTGATATTGGCTGTCATGGTAAGTTCGCCTGCTGCGCTGTGTGGTAATAATAAACGCAATTGGTCTGGTGTAGCGCCTTGGCTAGCCATTTGATTATAGGTATTTTCAATATTTTGCATACAATTTTTCCAAGCAGTATATAAAGACTCGTCCTCAATATTGCATGGTTCAATAAATGAAATTTGGTTTCCAAATTTGTCTTTGCTATAATTACAATATCTTGTACTTTCAATTGAAAAAGAGGCAATACGATGACGTGTAATATCTTTATACGCCCCGACATCACAACAAATTCGAATCGATACTTTTTCATGTTCTAATACTGATTCATGTCCACGATTAATACAATTTCGCAAAAAATGGTCATAACTATTTTCTTTGATATTTCCTTCTGTACGATAACAATGTTTTGCTGCTCTTTCTAAGTTTTTCATGATTTTAATTCCATCAATTTCTGATAATTCCACCCATGGTTTTACAATTTTCATTTTAATTCCTCCGTTTGTTTTTTCATTATTTATTTTATATCATATTAAAATTTATTTTTCAACTATATTTTTATTTTTCGCATCAAAATTCCAGCACCTTTTGTGAGATGCTGGAATTTGGTTTCCTTTTCTTTTATTCTCCTCTACCCTCTGGCAATGCTGGATAATCCAACACAACTTTGATTTGCATAATATATTTTATTGTTCTTACAAACTTACTATTTTTAAATTTCTGCCACAAACTTGGTTTGGTCTCAAATCTCGTTTCTTCAAAGAATGATGCAGCTGAATCCACAACTGGTTCTGCTGAAGCAGGTGCTGCTTCTGTCATTACATCTTGTAATAATTCAGAAGTTGGTTTTGTCTCTTCTACTTTCTCTGGAATCTTCTCTTCAAATCGATTGGTTACTGGTTCTTCTGTTGCTGAAACTGGCGTTGGAATATATTTTAAGGATTCAGCAATTTCAATACCTATGTAACTTAACGCTTTAGAACGATCCTCAATTCTTTCCATATCAATTTCAATAAACATATTGGATTCTAAATTTCCAATTTTAGCACTAATCAATTGATCCGCTGTTTCATATTCTTCCGATCCTGCTTCTGTTGAACTGATTACATTTAACGCTTCTACAATATCCTCTGAATATTTTTTTCTTACCTTTTTCACGATTTCCTTTGAATTTTTAGCATTTGCCTTAATCGCTTTTGTGACATCTGTTAAAACATTAGCAAGTTTTATATTTCTTTCTCTTTGTCGAATTAAATCTTCAATTTTTTTGGTATTTTCCTCAAATTGATTCGTTGCATATTCCACTAAATCATACGCTGCTTTATATACTTCTGTTGGAAAATTCTTTTTCTTTGGATATTCCATCAAATAAGTTTTAACCGATTCTACCAAATCGCGAAAATAAGAATCTTCTTCCAATTGCACAATTTGTTTTTTGGCATTGGGATTAATTAATTTTTGTATCTTATCTATGTTGCATAATATTTTTTCTTCCGTGATAACCATTTTCACGTTTACTATGCCTGATTTTTGAAAAAATGACATTGTAAACTTACCTCCTTAGTTTAAATTTGTACTTATTTTATATCATACATTTTTTAACTACTTCTATTATATATTTTTTATTCTAAAAATACAAGTGATTTTCTATTTTTTTATATTACATTTTTGTAACATTTTGTATTTTTTTGTAACTTTTTTGTAACATTTGTCATATTGACCAAATTAGGAATCCAGCCCTAATTTTTTTAACTCCTCGAATCGCTTCACTTTTTGCGTCGTTGTTTTGATTAGTTCTTCTTGCGTTAGGATTAATTCTTTCACATATTTATACGTCGGCATTTTTTTATTGATTTCTTTAATTTGTTTCCAAATTTTTTCTCGAATTTCTGATTCAGATTGCAGCTGAAATTCCTTTTGCATGAATTCAGCATCATATACCACTTTTGTAGCCAATTTTAAATCAACCTTATCCTCTTTGTCTGGTTTTCCAAAAACAAACGACTCCTTAACACCAGGAATATCATTAATCATGGCTTCAATTTCTTCTGGATAAATATTTTTACCATTTTTCAAAACAATTACATTTTTCTTTCTGCCAGTAATAAATAAAAACTCGTCTTGGTCAAAATATCCCAAATCTCCCGTATGAAACCAACCATCTCGAATAACCTCTTCTGTTGCTTGCTGATGATTGACATATCCTTGCATCACTGTATCGCCTCTAACAACAATTTCACCAATGCCTTCTTCATTCGGCTCCCAAATTTTTACTTCCAAACTTGGAAATACTTTTCCTATCGAACCATATCTTACAACCGTTTTATGCTCAGCTGCAATCACTGGCGAAGTTTCTGTTAGACCATATCCTTGATAAGTGTCAATTCCTAAATCATTCAACCCTTTTTCCATTTTCGGGTCAAAAGCGGCTGCTCCTGCCACAAATAATCGCAACTTTCCACCCAACGAATCATGGATTTCTTTAAAAATTTTTCTTCTTTTATCCACACCAAATTTTCTCAAAAAATTGCTCCACAAAAGACCCATTTTTACTTGTTTCAGTTTTCCCTTTTTTTCAATATTCTGCATCACTCTTTTATACAAATTTTCAAACAAAACTGGCACCGAAATCATGACACTGGCTTGATATTCCTTAATATTTTCCGCAATGTGACGAATTCCCTCGCAATACGAAATACTCGCTCCCACATAAATTGGATACAAAAAACCAACCGTACACTCATACGTATGATGCAGTGGCAAGAACGATAAAATCGTATCTTTCTCATTCACATCAAACACAGAAGCAATATCATACAAATTCGTACAAATATTCTTATGTGATAACGCCACTGCCTTACTCTTTGATGTCGTACCTGATGTAAATAACATAATTGACATTTTTTCATTATCTATTTCATTATCTATAAAAATTCTGGAACCATTTTTCAATAAATCTTTCCCAATTCGAATCAACTCTTTTTGAGAATATTCGTCATCTGTACTTTTTTCCGCATCCATTGAAATAAAAAACTTAATTTTCCCAAGCTTCTGATTTTTTACCTTTTGCATAATTTCTTGATATTTATTCGAATAAAAAATTGCCTCCGCTTCAGAACCTTCTAGCAAATTTATAATTTCAACTTCAGAAAGCGAACGATCTAATGGTACAATTACACCTGTTCCATTCACTGTTGCAAAATAAGTCAAAGTCCATTCATAGCGATTTTCAGAAATCAGCGCAATCCTTTTATCTTTCAACCCCAAACTAATCATCGCAGTTCCTAATGCATTGATTTCTTCGATATATTCTTCATACGTTTTCACATTCAATAAATCTGGCGTTTCTGTTTTAAATTTAAAAGCAATATTGTTGGCATATAACTTTTGAGTCCTCTCCAACAATTCTTTTAAATTATTCATTTTCTCAATCGTGTATAACCTTTTGCAACCTTTATATATCCTTGTATCCATTTTTATTTTTATTCCTTTCTTGATTTTTCCTAATCTTTTTTTATCATATTAACTTATCAAACAAACTCCTTTCATATTCTTGATATAATTTTTCAATATCAAATTCTTCCACTTTTCTGCGATAAATTAACGATGAACAAGTTAGCGAAAAAATTTGGCATGCCAAAACTTCGGCATCACAATATTTAATATCTCCCTTTTCCAAACCAGCCTCAATCATTTTTTCAATCACCGTTATATATTCAATCACTTTTTCCTTGCAAAGCACATTTCTTGGTTCATTTCCCCACACTTGACTCATCACAATCGTCAAAACATTTTCATATTTTTTGATTCCTTTCAACTGAATGAGTACAATTGCTTTTAATTTATCAATTGTCGTCTCACATTTTGAAGTCTTAATTTCAATACTATTTTTCAGAAGTTTCATACCTTCTTCCACCAAAAAATTAAAAATTTCCTCTTTACTCGAAAAATGATAATACAACGTTCCTTTGGCTACCCCCACAGTTGCCGTTATTTCTTCAATGCTTGTTGCATCATATCCTTTTTCTGAGAACAACTTCATCGAAGTTTCAAAAATTTTTCGCTTTGTTTTTTTCATGATTGCATCCCCTTTATAAAATAAGACCCATTGCCTCCAATAAAATTCCGCATAAAACACCACTTCCATACAAAATAGAAACGATTTTTATATTTTCTTTTGTAGGATGATTTTCTCTAAATAACACTAGTAAACCAACACCTGCGCCCACCAATAAGCCAGCTATCATCATGCCAGCAGATATCATATTTTCTAAATACAACTCTGCAAGAATAACAGAAGATGCACAATTCGGAATTAATCCAACCATCCCTGCTAATAATGGACCCAAAATTGGTTGGTTCAAAATAAAATGAGCAATCCTTTCTTCTCCCAAATAAAGTATGAATGCATTCAACATTAAATTAATTCCAAAAATAAACAATGTAATATTGATTGTATGTTTCAAAGAAGATTTCACAATTCCTTCTTCACAGTGACATTTGTCATGCTCACACATCTTTTTAATTTCTTGCTCGCAAGGTTTTTTTTGTATGATCAAATCAAGCGATATGCCAATAATAATACCTATAATTATTTTAATTCCCACGATTTTTAATATAGTCAAAACAGGAACTGCTTCTGATAAAAAAACAGGAATCATCTCATCAGAAGTTGATAAATAAACCGCCATCAAAGTTCCTAAACTAATCACACGTCCAACATATAAATTCGTAGCAGATACGGAAAATCCGCATTGTGGAAATGCCCCTAAAAAGCCCCCAATTACTGGTCCCATTTTCCCAGCTTTTTGAATACGCTCTTTCTGCTTCTTTGAGGTTTTATGTTCCAAATATTCCATCATCCAGTACGTAATAAATAAAAAAGGCACTAATTTCACACTAT
Organism: uncultured Clostridia bacterium; assembly: GCA_948976265.1. Lineage (GTDB taxonomy): Bacteria > Bacillota > Clostridia > TANB77 > CAG-508 > Scatovivens. The sequence continues at coordinate 129,662 of CARFUA010000004.1, read as the reverse complement.
CCAAGATGGAATCTCCTAAAATATCTAACATCAAAATTCCTACTTTCCACTTTTAAATTTTTCGGTATAAAAATAACGCAATTCCAATTCCAATAATACTAGCAATATTGATTTTTACCATTAATGCAAACGTAATTTTTAAAATACTTAAATTAAGTACTAAAGGACTTTCTAATCCAAATTCTTGCCCAAATCCAAGCCACCAAAGCCAATCCACACGCGCAGCCAAATCTCCCAAAAGTCCTCCAATTACCAAACCTGATAAAATAAATATCAATAAAATCCATACACTTTTATCTCTTGTAGCCATTTTTTTCCTCCAAATTTTCTACTTTTGTTTTTTCTATTATATCTTTTCTTGGAGAATTTTTCAAGTGTTTTATAAAATATTATTTTTTAACATATAAAAAAAGAAAAAATGCTTCCCAAATCTTTTCTTTCCTAAATTTCATAAAAACTTAATAGAGAGCATATCGATTACTTCTTTCTTTCTAAAATAATCGATATACTCTCTATTTCTTGATTTTTTGAAATACGATTCTATTTATGTTTTAATTCTAAAGTTGAAACTCTTTTTTCAAGACTAAAAATATTCACTTCATTTTGCTCTACTCTTTGATCTAATTTTCGAATTTTTTGAGACTTTTCTAAATTTTTGTCCATTTCTAAGCTGACTGAGTCAAAAATGACATCGATTTTGGTTCCATACTCTGTCTCAAATAAAAATTGTTGATCCAAAATTTCCTTTGTCTGCTGTTCTATTCCGTCAAATCTATCATCCATTCCATCCAGTCTATTATCTATTCCATCAAGTCTTTGATTCATTTCAAACAATAGTTTGAATATTTTTTCTTTCATCTTTCTTCCTCCTTTCTGTTTCCAATTTATATTGAAATTTTAACATATTTCGAATCAAATTGCAAGCTATTTATGCATTTTTTTAAATAATATTGGCTAATACAGAAATTCGCTCCAAAACCATTCTATCTTCGCTTTTAAGCAATTTTTTTCAATTTTTAATGTTTTATGTCTATTTCATTTAAAAAAATTGCTTATCGTCGATTCTAGTGCTTTTTTCAAAAACTTATTTTTCTGATACCCTACTTTTTTACCGCTCTAAAAAATCCCAAAATTGCTTTTAAGCGATTTTCTGGGATTTCAAATGATTTATCCTTCAATTTAAAAAATAATGGCTTAAAATGGATTTATTCCTCCAATATCGATTTCACAATGCCTCTATCAATGGTATTTTCAAAAATATTTTTCAAAATAATCAGCACAATTGGTCCAATTAACATTCCCATAACTCCCATTAGTTTGAAACCTGTATACATTGCAATCAGTGTAAACAACGGGTGAACACCTATTTTGCTACTAATAATTTTCGGTTCTAAGAATTGTCTGACTGCAGATACAAAAATATACAATCCCAAAATGGAACATCCAACCGAATATTCTTTATTTAAAAACAAAATTATACTCCACGGCACCATAACTGTTCCTGAACCTAAAATTGGCAATGCATCTACAAATCCAATAAATAGCGCCATCAACAATGGATATCCCACATTCATTCCCATCAAATAAAAAATGTTTAATCCCATTAATACCAGTACAAATGAAATCCCAATTAATTTCATTTCCGCTTTTAAATAACCACCTAATGATGTCGTTATTTTCTCCATTTTCATTTTCATTTTTCCTAATATTTTTTTGGGAATATGATGCTCCATTCGATCCCAAATATAAATTTTATCAGAAGTGATAAAATAGGTTGCTAAAATAGTAATCACTGTATAAATTAAAATCGTAGGCACCGATTTTAAACCTTCTAATAATCCCGTTAATATGCCTTTCAAAAAAGCAATAACTTGATTAAAAACATCTGAAGAAGTGGATTGAATCATTTGTTTGACGTTATCGGATAAGGATAATTTGTCCATATCGATTTTTTGAAGTATCGAATTGCTCCATTCTACTGCCTTTTCCAAGTATGTATTTAAGGCGCCAAGTAAATTGGTACTTTCGGAAATCAAACTAATCGTTCCCCATGCAATCAACCCCATTAAACACGCAAAAACAGTAACTAATACCAAAATACTGCTTGTCTTTCGACTTAGTTTGGTTTTTTTATGAATCCATTTTATCAAAGGTTCTACTAGTAAAGAAATTACATAAGCAATTAAAAAAGGAACATAAAACTTGAAAAGTTTTGCTGCCAACACAAAAATCAAAAAAATAATGACTAGCCAAAAAACTTTTTTCACAATCGTTTTATATTCCATTTTTAACACACTCCTTTTACTCTTGATGATGATTACATTTACAAATACATTCCATTGTATCTCCCACCTCGCGTGGCTGTACCTTTTGACTTTGTGCCAAATCGCCAATTGTAAGCATTCCCACAATTTGATTATTTTCAATAACTGGCAATCTTCTGATTTGGTTATGAGACATCGTATTGGTTGCCTCATCAATTTCGGTATCTGGTGTTGTTTTAATTACTTTGGTTGTCATAATGTCTGATGCTTTGGTTTGACTACAACTTTGATTAGTTGCAACACATCTTGTGATAATATCTCGGTCAGTAACAAATCCAATTACGTTTTTTTCTTCGTTACAAATTGGAACACATCCAACATCATTTTCCTGCATTAATTGGGCAATTTTATCTAACGTCGTGTCCGAAGTCGCTTGCACTACTTTTTTGCACATACAATCTTTTACTCTCATTTTTATTTCTCCTTATTTTAAGTTTTATACTTAAAGTATGTGCAAAATTTTAGAAATTATACGATTGAAACATCGGTTGTGTCATGTTTGAGTTTTGCATAGACATGGTATTAAAATTTGATTGTCTTCGACAATTTAATTCATTTAAAATCATAATTTTGATTAAATCTTTTAATAATGCATTTTGTGAATCTGTGTAAGTAGCTGGAGTAGCACTAGTGTTCGGACGGGACGTGGAAGAATTTCTTTCACAACTCCCAGAACTAGTATTTTCATTAGATGCATGATTGCTATTTAATCGAGTGGCATTGCTTTTCACGTTAATATCTCCTTCCACCATATCATAAACTGTATCGACCATATTATTTAAAGCCTCTTCTGACAAATAATTGGTGTTACTATTCGCCAAAACTTGTGATACAACTGGCGCAATAATGCGATATACTGCTGGATACATAGCATTCAAATTTGGCATTGGTTGATTGACTGGATTCACATTTGGATTTGAGTATGGCTGATTCGCATACGGTTGATATCCCATTGCAGGCATTTGATTATAATAATTCAAATCTTGCATATAATTTCCATTTTGATAATACATTGTATTTCCCTCCTTTATCTATTGCAGTATATTCGCCAAAAACTAATTTTAGTACAAAAAAAAGAACGGTTTACCGTCCTTTTATCTTACTCTTTCATCTTTGTCATAGTTGTAAACTAAACTGGGGCTTGTTGGTTCACTCCCGTAGAATGAATCCTTTTCAGAAAAAATTTTTTTCATTAACATTTCTGCTGTTCTTTCACCATCTTGAATTACGCCTTGCGTTTCTTGCAAAGGAACACGCCTTAGTACTACATCTTTGGCAATTTGAATATATTCTACTGAAGGTTTTCCGACTTTTATTGTAAAAGTATCGTATGATTTTTTTTCTTCTTTTATCTCCTCTGGTGTAGATACTTCAAAAACTGGTCTTTCATCAAATTCTGGTTCCTCTCGAGAAACCACTTCACTTTTCTCTATTATTGGTTCTTCTTGGTAGCTTTCTGTTAACTCTGTCTGCTCACTTACATCGAATACTGGCTCTGTTTCCATTATTTTTGTCTCTTCTTCAACTGCTTCTTGCTCATTTTCTTCTTCTTTTAGTTGACTAACTTCTTCCTTTTCAGCATCCTCCTCTTCTTCGCCCAATAATCTTATTCCATCCATTTTACTTTCTTCTGGTTCTTCTTTTACAATGGTTGAAAGTTCGCTTAATAAAATATTTAAATCATCTAACGTAGATTCAATAACACTAATTTTTCCTGAATTTCCCATTTGGTTACTTTCATACAATTTATCCAATTCCGTTTCCAGTTTTTGACGATTTTGGTCTAAGTCTTCTTGAACAAATTTTGCATCTTCTACCGTTAATTCTCCTAGATTGCTCTGATATACCTCTATCATATCAATGATTTTATTTATTCCTACCATCTTTTAACTCCTTTATCTTAAGCTAGTTTTTCCAATATATTATCAATTTTCTGTTTGACTACCAATTCTTCTGTGTCAATTTTATCGAGTATCTCTTTTAATTGTTCCATCGTAAGGGAAGTCAAATTCAGCATTTCTCCATCCAATATAATATTTTCCATATTTTTCTCCTTAAATCATATTATCAAATATTTGATTTGTTTGTGCTTTTGCTTGTTTCATTTTTGCAACTGCCAAAATGGTTTGCTCTTGTAAACGACCGATAAGTTCTGGCAATTTATTGTCCATCATTTCTAATTCTACATGAATCGGTTCAATAACATAGGTGTTAAATTTTGTTTTACCGCTAAACATATTTTTAATTTTTTGAATCAATTTAGCAAGTGCGCTTTCTTCTTTTAGTGAAATTTTATTTAATTTATCTTCAAACAAAGTATCAATTTGGTGTTCCATATTTTGAATACTTTTCTCTAATTCATTTTGACATTCTTGAATAATGATGTCATAATTTACTTTTTTCTGAAAACAAGCATTCATTTTTCTATCATATTCTTCTATTAATTCTACATTGGTACGCTTTGGAATTTGTTGTTTGGTATCATAACTCTTTTTTAAATTTGTAATCGCAATTTTTTGATTACATTCTGCTTCTTGCAATTCTAAATAAAGATTAATAAATAACTCATTATATTTATTCAAAATCCCACTCAACTGCACTTGATACCTTCCTCTAATTTCTTGATAAGTAGATTCATAATCTTCTAAATCTTGACCATAGAATTCAGCTTGCTCTTTAAAATTTGCTTCTAAGGATTGCATTTTATGTTCCAAAATCTGTTGCATCTTTTTCTGAAAAATGACTGCTAAAACTTTTGATTTTTTTATTTCCAACTTGCTCAATTCAGCTAACTTGTCCATTAAAACAGCATTTAATTCTTTTTCTTCCATCTTGAATTTCTCCTCTTTCTTTCATTTGTACTTTCCTTAATTATTATTATATCCTAAATAAAAAAAAAAGCAATAGTTTTTTCTATTACTTTTAAAAAATTTTTACACTTTTTTATTATACACCATATTTCTTTTTAAATCTGTCTGCTCTTCCGCCCTGTTGTATTTTGTTTTAAATTTCCTGTCCAAAATGGATGACATTTTGAGCAAACATCTACTTTCATTTCTGCTTTGGTTGAATTGGTTTCAATGACATTTCCACAAGCACATATAATTTTTGAAGTCACATAATTTGGTTGAATTTCTGTTTTCATTAATCTTCACCTCTCTTTTTCATTTTTACAATATTTTTTATCATATCATATATTTTTAGATAATGCAAGCATTTTTTAATAGATTACAACAATTGTATTATTCGTAACATCTGTTGTATTCTCTTCTGATTTTGGCGTATTTAGCGTTTGATTCTCTTTTTCTTCAGCAGAAGAGTTTTCTGGCATCTGGTTGGTTTTATCGGTCTTGCGCAACATGTCCACTATACTATTTTGATTTTGAACACTTTTTAATTGGAGTTCCAAGGGCGTTCTGCTAATTAATTTATGCATGATATTATAAATACAAGCTAAAATACAAATTATCAATAGCGCCTTTTTCCAAATTTTTGCTAACATGAATTTCCCCTTTCTGCTTAAGAGTTTTATTTTATCTTATAATATTATATATTTTTTTCAAAAAAAAGTCAATACAAAACAAACATTTAAGTTTCATTTTTTGCATTGACCTTAATCTTTTATTCTACGCCAATAATCACAGGATATCCTTCATTCTCCGAGTCTCGGATTTCCCAAGCAATTTCCTCCAAGCCAGTATTCAACAAATCAACAAATTCCTGCTTTTTCATTTCCGTAGCACTCTTCTTCTCACCTTCTGCATTTTCAGGAGTTCCTTCTAAATAATAGTTATTGTTTCTCACAAAAGCATCAGAAGTTACCCTTCCAATTACACTACCGATGTTAATAATATTTTCGCCAAGAATTTCGATTTGACCAAAATTATAATTATTGCTGATGACTCCACTAGAATTTGTAGCACTTATATAACCTATGATTCCGCCAACTCCATTTAACGGTTTTTCTGCAGTTCCACTTGCTTCTTCTATTATTTTTCCTTTGTTATAACAGTTTTTTATACCAATCGTAGAATCCATATATGTCTCTCCACAAATTCCTCCTATTCCTGCATCTCCATCTGATTGCTTTTGTTTTATTTCACCTGAATTATAGCATTTTTCGACATTTCCTCCTAATATTCCAACAATCCCTCCAACAAACATTCCATTAGCCAATACATTACCAGTATTAACACATTCTAAAATATTTGTTGAATTACCTGCAGAACCAGTAATACCTCCAGCTCTTGATTTTCCTTCTACTTTTCCACTATTCGAAGATTTCATTAGTTGTGCTGAACTACTCATGTAGCCAACAACTCCTCCAACATAATTTCCATGACCACTCACCGTTCCCGTGTTTTCGCATTCTTTCATTGTACCTGAAGTAGGTAGTATTCCAACAATTCCTCCTGTTTGACTAGATTCTCCACTACTAACGCCTTCTCCCATAATCTTTCCAGAATTAGTACATTTTAATACTGTCTTTCCTTGTCCTACAATTCCTCCACAAGTACGGTATTCTCCTTCTCTCATCATAACTGTAGAATTCACATTATGGCAATTTTCAATTGTCCCACGTATTAGCCCAGCTATACTTCCTGTGGCATTTCCTCCTAACACATAACTGTCTTTAATTGTAAGATTTCTCACCGTATTAGCATTTCCAAAAAATCCTGAAAAGTTTTCAGTTTTATCAACATAAAGACCACGTACAATATGATTATTTCCATCAAATGTTCCTAAAAACTTTGTATCTGAACTTTTTCCGATTGGAATCCAGTTTTCTCCATGAGTTTTTGTTCCATTTTGCTGTCTAGCACCTAAATCTAAATCATTTTCCAAATAAACAATTGTGTCAGCTGTAATTTGTAAATCTCCTTTTTCAGCTTCCGCCAATTCTCCGTTTACAAAATCAGCAAGATATTTTAGTTCTGCTGTTGTATGAATATGCCAATTGTTATTTTCATCAATCGTTGGCTGAGTTTTAGCACTTCCATCCCAAACATCTACTTTTCCAATTTCCACTGTTCCGTCTTCGTAAACTGTTATTACAGCATCTCCTTTGGTAACATAACAAATATCAGATGTAACTTCTTCAATTACTTTCTCTCCAGTGATTCCTTCCTCTAAAACCTCTTTTAACGATTGATTCATTCCCACATCATATTTATCAATAATTCTGCCAGTTAAGGCTAAAATTGCTTCTTCCTTAAGTTCTGCCACGCTATTTTTGTTAACTGCCGTCTCAGCTCTTTCTAAAATTCCTTCATTTCCACTTATCAATCTTAAACTAACTGCTACTAAAATTAGCAAAACGATAATTGTAATTACCAAAACAATTAAAGTAATTCCGTTTTTGTTTATTTTTTCGATTCATATTTAAATTTCCTCCTTTTTATCTTTTGACTATAAAATATTATTCAAAACCTGAAAAAAACAAATTATTTTCTAATTTGTTTTCTTCATCTTTATAAACATAAAACTCATGCATTTTTATCAAAAAAATTATTTCATAACTTCATAAACGGCAACAGATACCGCAACCGTTGCACCTACCATTGGGTTATTTCCCATTCCGATTAATCCCATCATTTCAACGTGAGCTGGAACAGAGGAACTTCCTGCGAATTGTGCATCTGAATGCATTCTTCCCATCGTGTCTGTCATACCATAAGAAGAAGGTCCTGCACCCATATTATCTGGATGAAGTGTTCTTCCTGTTCCACCACCAGAAGCAACTGAGAAATATTTTTTACCTTGCTCGATACATTCTTTCTTATAAGTACCAGCTACTGGATGTTGGAATCTAGTTGGATTAGTTGAGTTTCCTGTAATTGAAACATCTACTTTTTCATGATGCATAATCGCAACGCCTTCTCTTACTTCATCAGCACCATAGCATTTTACTTTTGCTCTTGGTCCATCAGAATATGGTGTTTCTTTGACGATTTTTAATTTTCCTGTAAAGAAATCAAATTCTGTTTCCACATGTGTAAAACCATTGATTCTTGAAATAATTTGTGCTGCATCTTTTCCTAATCCATTTAAGATAACTCGTAATGGTTTTTGTCTTGCTTTGTTGGCATTGTTGGCAATACCAATAGCACCTTCTGCTGCAGCAAAACTCTCATGTCCTGCTAAGAATGCAAAACAATCTGTTTCTTCGGATAAAAGCATTGCTCCTAAGTTTCCATGTCCTAAACCAACTTTTCTGTCATCTGCCACAGAACCTGGAATACAAAAACTTTGCAATCCCTCTCCAATACATTTTGCCACTTCTGATGCTGTTTTTACTCCTCTTTTAATCGCAATTGCAGCCCCAACCGTATAGGCCCAACATGCATTTTCAAAACAAATTGGTTGAATATTTCTTACCATTTCAGCAACATTTAACCCTTTGTCTTCGCAAATTTTCTTTGCTTCTTCTAAAGAAGAAATACCATTATCCTTTAAACATTTATTGATTTGGTCAATTCTTCTTTCATAACTTTCAAATAAAGCCATTTTCTCTCTCCTTTCAATCACCTAACAATGATTCTAATTTTTTTATTATTTCTTCGATATTTTTATAGGCTATCATCTTTATATTTTTATTTCCCATCATCATTGGTGTAATTTTTTCTCTGATTGTCTGATTATAAACGCCTAGTATCTTTTTATGATGTGCTTCTGCATAACCTAATTCATAGCCAACACCTAAAGAAGGATTCGTTAATTCTGCAAAAATTACATCTGCTTGTTTGATTTTTTCAATATCACTCAAATAAATTTCTTCTGGAGAAATTTTCTCTTCTTTTTGTAATAGATTGACATCAACAATTTCTTCTGATAAAACTTCCCCATAATTTTTTAATGCCATAACCAAGCTTTTATAATCTTCTAATAATTCTCTTCCACCATAAATGGATGCAGCAAAATAAATTTTCATCGATTACTCCTTACGTGGGTCAATTTTCTTTACTGCTTCGTCAAATCTACCATATTGTCCTGAAGCTTTTTCGATGGCTTCCATTGGTTCGATTCCTTTTTTGATATTTTCCATCATTTTACCTAAATTTACATATTTATATCCGATGATTTCATCGTTTTTATCCAAGCCAATTTCTGTTATGTAACCTTCTGCTAATTCCAAATATCTTGGACCTTTCACATTCGTTGAATAAATCGTTCCTACTTGACTTCTATGTCCTTTTCCTAAATCTTCTAATCCTGCTCCTACTGGAAGACCTCCTTCTGAGAATGCAGATTGACTTCTACCATAAACAATTTGCAAAAATAATTCTCGCATCGCTGTATTAATTGCATCGCAAACTAAGTCTGTATTCAAGGCTTCTAAAATCGTTTTTCCTACTAATATTTCTCCTGCCATTGCTGCTGAATGTGTCATTCCTGAACATCCAATTGTTTCGACTAATGCTTCTTGTATAATTCCCTCTTTAATATTTAAAGTAAGTTTGCAAGCTCCTTGTTGTGGTGCACACCACCCAATTCCATGTGTTAAGCCAGAAATATCTTTTACATCTTTGGCTTTTACCCATTTTCCTTCTTCAGGAATTGGTGCTGGTTCGTGCTTTGCACCTTTTGCAACCTTACACATATGTTCTACTTCTTCTGAATAAATCATATTTACCTCCTTGTAATTTTTGATTTCGCCTAAAACTTAGACACTGTTTATTTTATCACAAAAAAAATTGCGTTTCAAGTAAAAACTGCTAATTATTAAAATTTATTGAAAAAGTATTGCATTTTGAAAATTAGCATTGTATAATTACTTCATTATTAATTCTTAAAAAGTTTTTAAATTCTTAAAAACTTTTTCCAAAAAAAACAAAAAAATATGCTTCTTTTTCCTGCACAAGGAGGTGATGAATTGTGTGCAAATACGTGAAAATGAGGTTTTGCTATATGTTTCATATTGCCAAAAATTCAAAAGATGAAAAAGTAAAAAAACGCAAAAAACAATTTGTAAACATACTTAATTTGATAAAAATGATTACTGAAATCATGAAAAACATAAAAACGTTTTTTAACTTTTAAATCATATAATAAAACACAGGTAGTCGCCACTACCTGTGTTTTTGTTTCATATTACCTTTATAAATAAAAGTGTTTCCACTTAAATTTACTTTTTATATTTATATGATAAAACTTTTTCTCCATTTTGTCAATAGTTTTTTTACTTTTTAACATTATTCCTCATATCCTTTTGCCTTCAAACTTTTTTCCATTTCATTTGTTCTTCGTAAAATGGAAATCAATAATGGTTTTATCATAATTGTTATATTGCTTAATTTAGGCTCCATTCCTTTTGCCTTCAAAGCATAGCGTTTTTGCTCAATTTCTGTTTTTAAAATAGGCAAAACACAAAATGCAATACGCATCATCATACCAATATTTTCTGGATTTATTTTAAAAATTTTCAAAGGACACAACATATTTTGAATCACACTAACAAATTCCAAAGTCGTCATCGATTGCGAAAAAAGATAGGTAATTTGATACGCAATCAAAATCCTAACTGCAATTAAGCCACCGTGTTATCCAATCTGCCAATAACGTATTTAACAATCCAGTAAAAAACACAAATGGCAATAGAATTTTTAAACCTTTGAGCAATCTTTTTAAATTTCGATAAAAAATCTGAATCCACCAAAAATGAAACATCAATAAAATCCCCAAAATTGCGAAATGACTTATCCAAAAAATCCCCATCAAATAACTCATAAAAAAGATAAATTTTACTGTATTTTTCATCCGCCACATACCCTCACAATCTCATTTGTCATTTCTTCTATGGTCCATTCTTTTAAATGAATTTCTATATTTTGCTTTTTTAATTGCAAAATAATTTTTAAAATTTCTGGAATTTTAATCTTACTTTCTTCTAACAACTCTATCTTTTCAAAAATCTCTATTTTAGGAAAAATCGTTTTCACTTTTTTATCTTCTAAAATCAAAATACGGTCTGACAAAATAATTTCTTCCATTAAATTTGTCACATAAATAATCGTATAACCCTCTTTTTTCAAATTTTTCACAATCTCATAAATCTTCTCTTTTCCTTTTGAATCAATCATCGTAGTTGGTTCATCCAAAATAATATATTTGGGCTCTACTGCCAATACACTCGCAAAATTGATTCTTTGTTTTTGCCCAAGAGATAATTCATAAGTATCGTGTTCTCTATATTTTTCCATCTCCACTTTTTGCAAAGCATTCTGAATTCTTATTTGGCGATTTGGTAATTCCAAATTTTTCAAAGCAAATTCCATATCTTCATAAACCCTTGGAAACAAAATTTGATTTTCGGGATTTTGAAAAACGATTCCTAATTTTCTTCTGAGCTCTTTTGCCTTTTTCTTATCTTGAACAGAAATATCATCCACTAAAATTTCTCCTTTGGTAGGTTTTGCAAGTCCTGCTATCAAACGCACCAAACTTGATTTTCCAACACCATTTCTTCCGATAATGCTAACAACTTCTCCCTCTTTTATTTCCAAATTAATTTTTTCTAAAACGCTTTGTCCAGAAGCATAGCAAAAATCCAAATCTTTAATTTGTATCATTTTTTCCCTCTAATTCTTTCTTAACCATTTCATATACATAAAAACTACCGACTATAAACGTTACATAGTCGTTATATTTTTCCTTAACAACCTGAAGTGCCTCTTTCATGCTAAGCTTTTTCAATGTTTTCTGATTTGCTATTTTCTTTGCACCATCATACAATGTTTCTTTTGGCACAAATCTACCTTCTTCATTTCCGTCCGTAAAAATAAAAATGGCATCTTCTTCAAGAAGTTGTGCTAAAATTTTGTGATAATCTTTGGTATCAAAAATGGAAAGAACCAATACTTTTTTGGCATTTTTATAATACAACTGAATCGTATCTTTCAAATGGCTAATGGCAGGTTCGTTGTGTGCGCCATCAAAAATAATTTTAGGATTTTCACAAATCGTCTCAAATCTTCCTTTGTGTATAACCGTTTTTAGTGCTTTACGCATAATATCATCTGCTATTACGATATTTTTACTTTTCAAAATAGCAACACATTCTAAACAAATGACCGCATTTTGAATTTGTTTCTCTCCTTTTAAATTAATTTCTACATTTCGATTTTTTCCATAACTAAATTTCGTAACATTTGCTTGAATAGAAATTTCCTCAATTTTTTTCAAATCAACACAATGCAATTGATTCTTTTTTTCTTTACATGTTTTTTCTATGATTGCATTAATAAATTCTTCCTGTTTTACAAAAATCGTATCGCCCTTTTCTTTGATAATTCCTGCTTTTTGCATCGCAATTTCTTCCAAAGTATTTCCCAAAAGATTCATGTGATCATAGCCAATGGAAGCAATAATCGAAATCATTCCATTTACAATATTGGTACAATCAAACAATCCGCCTAGTCCAGTTTCCATAACAACAAAATCACATTGCTTTCGCGCAAAATATAAAATCGCCATTGTTGTTTGTAATTCGAATAAAGTGACCTTGGAATCATGCGTTCGATTGTATGTTTCGACTTTTGGATTTAATTCTATAATCAAATTTTCAAATTCTTCATCTGTTATATTTTGATTATTTATCGCAATTCTTTCGTTATAACAAATCAAATGTGGCGACATAAATTTTCCTGTTCGATAGCCAGATTGTGTCAAAATATTTGACATCATTTCCGTAATGCTTCCTTTTCCATTGGTACCAGCTACATGAATTACTTTCAAATCTTTTTCCGTATGCCCTAATTCTTCCATAAAATAATGCATTACCTCTAGCGAAGGATTTTTGGTTCCTGCATAAAAACATGAAAAGTACTCTTCTAATTTCACTTTCTAATCCTCCCATAAGTATTTTTTGATAAATGGTTTAGTGAATTTATTCAATCCATAAATCACAATTACTTGTATCGGAAGCATAATCACTTGTGCTAAAACTCGTGTCGTAATAATGGCAAAATAGGCCTTTTCATATAATATATGTAACCAAATCGAAGTAATAAAAATATTGACAACTCCCAAAACCAATACACTGCTTACGATAATTTTAAAATAAACTTCCATTCTTTCTGAGGTTCCTTTTTGAGGATTCTCATACAAAAAAATCCCATAGATAAAACCAGAAATCGCTGCACTTATTGTAAAACCTGGAAAGTAACTTCCAAACGGAAACAAAAGTGCTCCAATTAAATCTCCTAAACCAGCAATTACTGTGCTATATTTGAACCCAAGCCAAATCGCTGACATCATGATTGGTATAAAGCTTGTACTAATCACAAGCAATTGCGTTTGTATTGATGCAAATCTAGAAAGTACAATTAGCAAAGCCAATAAGAACGCCGATAAAATTATTTTTTTTGATTTTGACATAAAAAAACTCCTTTCTCTATAGATTCACTCCACAAAGAAAGAAGATACTATCTTCTTAAATTCTTATCCATAGCGGAATGCGGAACAAAATACGCGATTTTCAAAATCTTGCCTCACTAGCAACTTCCCGTCTAGATGAGTCTTAACGATTAAATTCCTACTCTATATTTAAAAATATTATATCTAACTTTTTTCTTAAAGTCAAGTTATTTACTTAATTTAAAAGTTCTACAATTTCATCATGAATTTTTCCATTGGTAACAAGCAAAGTATGTATTTTATCTCTTTTATGTCCTTGTAAATTGCTGATTTTTCCACCAGCTTCTTCTACAAATAATTTTCCAGCTGCTGAACTTAATCCTACACTTGGTTTTACATTTAACACACCTTCTATTTTTCCAGAAGCACACCAACATAATTCAATTGCTCCAGAAACAATTAATCGAAGTCCTCTCACTTTTGATGCCAATTTTTCTTCTAATTTCAAAACATCTTTTATATGTTCTTCTTGATAATGTGAAGTTAAACAAAAAGATAGAACACTATTTTTTAATTTATCACAATTTGAAACCTGTAATTTTTTTCCATTGCAAAATGCGCCTTGACCTTTTATAGTATAATACACATCTTTTTGGCTATAATCCAAAACAAGTCCTAAAATGGTATCATCCATCTTTTTTAAAGCAATCGAAGTCGAAAAAAACGGTAAGCCAGAAGCAAAATTAATGGTTCCATCAATCGGGTCAATAAACCATTCATATTCACTTTTATTTTTTTCTTCCCCACTTTCTTCTGAATAAATTGAATGTTCTGGAAACCATTCTTTAATCATTTCAATGATATTTTTCTCCATAAACATATCAACTTCTGTCACAATATCATTTCCTTCTTTATTTTTTATTGCTAGTTCTTTTATATTTTTGGCTTCTTCGTAAATTTGAAATATTTTCTCAGTTAGTTTTTCAAGTAAATCAAAATCAATTTTCATCTAATTTCCCTTTCTTTTAAAAGCAAAAAACTGCTCATATTTTTATGAACAGTTTTTATTTCCTTATGCCACATCATTTATTTTAACATCTCTAACATGTTCAATTTTTTCCCATTTTGTATTTGGTTTAATCAAACATTTTATATTAATCAAAATCCAAGAACCCAAGAATAATGGATAACATAGCAAACCTACCACCATCGATTTAATATCTCTTTTATCCAAAAGCATCACAATCGTTGCTGTTCCAATTGGTAAAACAAAAGTTGCTGCTAAATATCTTACATAATTCCAAATCAAATCAGAAAATTCCATTTCACTTCCGACATACATTAAAGTATTTACACCTAATAATAAAAATGTCAAAATCATCATCGGAATCCCAAACATGTATAATAAGCCATCAAAATTCATTAAAGTTTTATGTTTCTTAACGCCATTTGCTAAATCTTTTGTGTAATGTTTCATGCATTGCAAATGCCCTACTGTCCAACGAGAACGTTGTGACCAACTCTGTGCAAAATGAACAGGCTGTTCATCATAAACAATGCTATCCGTTGCCCAGCCTAATTTTCTTCCCTTAGCAATATTCATGAGTGAAAATTCAATATCTTCTGTTAAAGTAATGGTATCCCAACCATTTGGTTTTATCACATCAAATTTCACCATAAATCCTGTTCCATTGATTAAAGGCGATAAGCCTAAATTATATCGTGCCAAATGATAAAATTTGTTCATCATCCAATAAAAAATGGCATATCCAGAGGCAATCCAAGAATCGGTTGGATTTTTAATATCACGATATCCTTGCACAATTTCTTCGCCTTGGCATAATTTTTTATTCATATTTTTTAAGAAGTTTTTATCAACTATATTGTCGGCATCAAATACGCAAAAAGCATCATAATCCGCATTTTCTTTAATTTTCTGTCTCAAAAACCAGTTTAAGGCAAAACCTTTTGTTTTTTGGCTATCATTGAATCTTTTTAGAACGATAGCACCAGCTTGCTTTGCTACGTTTGCTGTATCGTCTGTACAATTATCTGCAATGACAAAAATATCATATAATTCTTTTGGATAATCTTGCGCTTTCAAACTTTCTACTAAATTGGCAACCACTGCTTCTTCATTATGGGCAGGAATAATCGCCATAAATTTATGATTTTTATTGATTATCATTTTTTTGTCTTTTAATTTAATTAAGGAACAAAAGCTTATCACGATTTGATATAACCAATAAATCGTTATCACCCAAATCAAAGCTTGTTGTAATAAATACAAATACTTCATTTTTTCTCCTTTTTTATAACAAAAATATATTCTCAAAATTAATTATAACAATATTTTAAAAAAATTTCAAGTAATTTTTCATACTTTTTTAACATTTTTTTACAAATTTGATTTTCACTTCTTAAAATTATTATATGAGTTTATAAAAAAATTAGTAGGAAAATTTTTAAAAAATATTTTTTTATTTTTGTTTACATTTCAAAAATCCTATGCTATAATACAGAAAATTTAACTTCAGAATTACTTTTATTCAAAAGTAATTTTTCCCAAATTAAAAAATGCATTTTTATAGAAAACCCAATTGAAAGGGGGTGATATGGATATGCAAAAATCTAAATTTTCGGCAAAACAAAAGAAAAAGCTTAGAAAACCACTACATAGTTTTATCAACACAATCAAAAAACTACTTGAAATCATAAAACTTATAAAAGACATTTTAAACTTCTAAGAAAAAACTGGTAGTGTAGCCGCACTACCAGTTTTTTAATTTTTTTATGCAATCTAAATTTTCGTTTTTCATATGCATTTATATTTTTATTATATATTATTTTCTGATTTTGTCAACCTTTTTTTCAATTTATTCATACAAATCCTTCTTACTCAAATTAATTCTTCCCTGTTCATCAATTTCAATTACCTTAACAGTTACTTCCTCACCAACTTTTAATACATCTTCAACTTTATTAACACGTTCTTTTGAAATCTTTGAAATATGAAGCAATCCTTCTTTTCCGCCACCTAAATCAATAAACGCACCAAAAGTCGCAATTCTGACTACTTTTCCCGTATAAATTCCATCTTTCTCAATTTCTCTTGTGATTTCTTCAATCATAATTTGCGCAGCTTCCGCCTCTTCGTTTGAATTAGAATAAATAAAAATTCTTCCATCTTCTTCAATATCAATTTTAACGCCAGTTTCCTCAATAATTTTATTAATTACTTTTCCACCAGTTCCAATCACATCACGAATTTTCTCTGGATTAATCATCATATTAATAATTCTTGGTGCATATTCTGAAATTTGGTCACGTGGCTTCTCAATTTGTTTTAACATAATTTCATCTAAAATATAAGCTCTTGCTTTTTTCGTTCTGCTAAACGCTTCTTCAATCACTTCATAGGATAAGCCATCAACCTTAATATCCACTTGAATTGCCGTAATTCCATCTTTTGTTCCGCCAACTTTGAAATCCATATCTCCAAAGAAATCTTCAATTCCTTGAATATCCGTGATTACAACATAATTCTCTGGATTTTCTTCATCAGTTATCAAACCTGTTGAAATTCCTGCTACTGGTTTTTTAATTGGAACACCAGCATCCATCAAAGCCAAAGTCGAACCACAAATACTTCCTTGTGATGTTGAACCATTCGAACTCAAAATTTCAGATACCACACGAATCGTATAAGGAAATTCCTCTTTGCTTGGAATCACTGGAACAAGCGCTCTTTCTGCCAAAGCACCATGTCCCACTTCACGACGTCCTGGTCCACGAGAAGCTTTTGCCTCTCCTACACTATAACCTGGGAAATTATAATGATGAATATAACGTTTAGAATCTTCATTATCCAACCCATCTAAAGTTTGTTCTTCGCTTGCTGTTCCCAATGTAACAATTGACATCACTTGTGTTCTGCCACGAGAAAATACTGCACTACCATGCGTTCTTGGAAGCACACCAACTTCGCAAGAAAGCGGACGAATATCGTAAATTCCTCTGCCATCCACTCTTTTTTGTTCTTCCAAAATCAATTTACGAACTGTCTTTTTCTCTAATTTATAAATAGCATCTGCTATTGCTTTTTTATCTTCTTCTAACTTTTCTTCCCCAAATTTTTCAGCATACCAATTTTCCACATCAACTGTAAATTGGTCAATTTTTGCATCTCTTTCTGGCTTGTCTGCTGTTTGAACATCTGCTTTCATACGACTACCAAATTCATCTGAAATAATTTTATAAATTTCCTCATCTACTATAAAATGCGTATATTCAAACTTTTGTTTTCCAATTTCTGCTTTCATTTTTGAAATAAATTCACAGATTTTCTTAATTTCAACATGTGCTTTTTTAATGGCTTCTAGCATTGTATCATCTGGAATTTCGTCTGCTCCTGCTTCAATCATTGCAATCTTGTCCATCGTTCCCGCAACCGTTAAAGTTAGCCTACTTTCTTCTCTTTGTTTTTCCGTTGGATTAATGATAATTTCGTTATTCACATAACCAACCGCTACAGAACCTGTTGGTCCACCAAATGGAATATCCGAAATAGAAAGTGCAGCAGATGAACCAATCATACTACATATTTCTGGTGAACAATCTTGGTCAACTGACAATACCAAACAACTCACCACAACATCATTTCTAAAATCTTTTGGAAATAACGGACGAATTGGTCTATCAATCACACGTGACGTTAAAATTGCTTTTTCCGTTGGTCTTCCTTCTCTTTTTTGAAAACTACCTGGAATTTTCCCAACTGCATACAATCTTTCTTCATAATCAACCGATAATGGGAAAAAGTCAATTCCTTCCTTTGGTTCTTTTGAAGCTGTTACATTGACTAAAACCACTGTATCACCATAACGAACCGTCACACTTCCGATTGGCTAAACCACAATATTTTCCAGTTTCAATAGTCAACTCTCTTCCTGCTAAATCCATAGAATATTTTTTTACTTCCATATTTTACCTCCTAAAATAATATTTCACTATTCATTTGAAAGGTAACCTCTACAAAGTTTAAAATGCTAAACTTTATCTTAAACTTTGCACAAGCTACTATTTCAAATAAATAATTGATTCTATTGTACTATATAATTTCCAAAAAAGCAAGTAAAATTAATTTAATTCTAAAAAAAATCCCACGTGTCATTTTCACTAAACAACACGTGGAGTTCCTACTGAATTCCTATTTCTTTCTTATCCGCTTTCAATTTGTCATAGAGCATTTGCTCCCAAAAACTAAATTTTTCTCCTTTGCATTTCTTTTCATTTAAAATAAAGAAAGCCATTTCATCCTCAACCAATTCCAGAATATCCTGCTGGTCATTTTTAGATAACTGACCATATAATTCCCAGCACATATTCTCATCCAACTGCTCCAAGAACTCTACTTTTTCATCTCGGCATAAAACGTAAAAGCATTTCAAAATCTCTTTTTTTTCTTTTTCTTTCAGCCTCGTTATTGGAAAATTTTTACCGCTAAGCATAAGTAAATAATCAGTTTTTTTCAGGATTTTGTATAAGTCTTGATCTGAAATCATCTCATAAAGAGCCTCAATTTCATCCTGTTTCATATCTAACAAAATATCCTGTGCTATTTTCGGTTGTGCCAATTCCAAAATGCCTGCAATCAGCTCTGGTGTTGTACCTGCAATTTGTTCAATAACTCTCCAATACAAGCTTGGCTCCAAATCTTCAACGACTTTCAAAAAAACATCCGTTTTCTTATACAGCACTGTTTCTTCCAAATATGCTTCAACAATGCTTGGAAATTCCTTTATCAACTCCCCTGTGTTCTGCTATCCGCCACTTCAAAAAATCGATAAGTTTCCTTTTCCTTCTCACCAGAACTACTAAGAAACAGAGCATCTCGCCTTGCCTCAGATACTCCATTCAGTAAAATTTTTCCGATAGTTTTCGGATTTTTTTCCAAAAACAAAATTAATGTTTCATCCGAAACCTCTTCCCAAAAATCTTCACAAAGGCCCTCGGACAAACTGTTCATAAGAAATTTGGATTCATTATTTGCCCAAGCTAATCTTAACAAAGCTTCTCTGTCACGAGGATACAGCCCAGACCAAAGACTCTGAAAATCATTTTTTTGCTTAGGCATTTTAATTTCCGCTGACGCTCCTTCAGCATCTTCTTTGCCTCTTTTACATAATCCATAGCATTCTCCTTTCTAATTTTCGTGTTATACGAATTTTTAGCGTTTTATTGTAAACACTATTCAGAAACTTTTAGAACTCTTTCCCTTAAATCTTCTAAGGTAAGTTGTTCATAATAATCCAGTCCATCAGAGGCAAATTGTTCTAATACCTCAATCGCTTCTTCCAGTATGACATAATCATACTGTGTTGTTCCTTTTTCACCAATCATGAGCAAAATCATTTCCCTACGTTCTGAAATCTGCAAACGTTGATACACAATTGGCAACTCATTAGCCAAAAATACCTCATACAAAAGATATTCTTTATCTGCCAGACTTACAATTGGATAAAAACTTTCAATGAAATCGTCTGTGCAGAAAAATTGACGTATCTCAGAAGGTTTCCATTCTTGTCTCAAAATCTCAAAAACACTCCGCCGTTCCTCATCTGTAAGTCTGCTAATCGGAAAACTCTTCGTTTTATCGATGAGTAAGAAGTTGCATCTTCGCAACACAGCATACAGTGCTTCCTTCCGAATTGCCTGAAAAGTTTCATGTTTATGCTCTGCTTCCATTTCCTCCAGAATAGCACAAGCAAGTTCTGAGTTGTATTTCTCCAGCAACTTTGCTATCCATTCTGCTGGCATAAGTGCCAACTTTCTGATAAAGCATTTCCTTTGGATTATTCTGCCTTCTACATAGATTTTTTCAATAACCCTCAAAAAGCTTTCCTTATCCTCGTTTGCAGACCCATATCGTGCATAAGCCATCAAACTTTCTTGCGATAACATATCCGTCACCACAAGACACTGCAGGTCAAAATCAGCAAGCATAAAAACTGGGTACGCCTGAGAAATTGATGCTTCATTAAAAAAGCGCTCCAGACGTTCAAACGAGCATTCAGCAATTCTTTCTTGCACTACATCCGGCACTTCGCAAAATACTTTTTCCAACATAGCATCCGAAATTGATTCATACATCCGCTTCCGTTGCTCTCTTGTTAACGCTTCCAACAACTCTCCAAATTCTGAAGTTCCCCAAAACCTCTGCAAGATTCTTTCATAATTTTGAGGAAGCACCAAGTTCCATTTGGAAGATTGGGTTGCATTTTTATCACGCCGTTTTTTCTTGCTATCTGCCTCTTGCTCCAACAAAATTTGTCCTAAATAATTTGCCTCGTTTTTCCGGTTCCACATTGTGTTTTTCTCCTTTCTATCATCCGCGTATACGGTTAATGGTGAAATTATATCATATTTTACATAATTTGTAAAGTCTTTTCTCATTCTCCTCTAAAAGCTTCTAAGCTCCACTTTAGGGACCTTTAACTTGCTTTTCAATGATTTATGTCTACTTTTAAAATAAACCACCCTTCCTGACCATTCTAGCGCCTCTCCCAAAAAAGTGATTTTTCTGACACCCTGCATTTTTATATTCTTAAAAATCCCTAAAACTGTCCTACATTAATTTTCTTGTGTTTTTAGTCATTTTTCCCCAAATTTCCAAAAAACACCTCTTAAAATCATTTTTAAAGCCGATTACTTTTAACAAGTAACCGGCTTTTGGTATTTTATATTGTTTTACGAATTGACAATTTTTCAGATATTTCTCTATAACGATTAACATCTTTTTTTGCCAAATATTTCAACAAACTTCTTCTTTTACCAACCATCTTCAATAATCCTCTTCTAGAATGATTATCTTTTTGGTGAATTTTTAAATGTTCTGTTAATTCTGTAATTCTTTCTGTTAAAAGAGCAATTTGAACTTCTGGTGAACCAGTATCATTTTCCTCTCTTTTATAAGTATTAATAATTTCTTGTTTTCTTTCCTTTGTCATCACAAAAATCCTCCTATTTTTTAATTTGCCATAAACTGAGTTTAAGGTAGGTTTTTCCCATAAACTAAGAAAATGGTATGTAATTATTCTACTACATAATTTAAAAAAAATCAAGTGTTTTCTCAAAATTTTAGAAAAATTTCCCCCTTAATATTTTACCACCATTCTCTCAAACTTTCCCTTAATATACTTCTCCAATTTCCCCATAAAAATTTCTGGTTCTATTTCTTTTTTCGCAACCATATCCAAACCTTTTTCCCAACTTGCCGTCAATTCTGGATTCAGCATATCTGGCATTGCCTTTTGTACCACATCATAAATTGCTTCTCCTTTTATCGTTGGCGTAATAATTTGCGTTTTCGGATTAATCGCTAAATACTGAATTCTTTCCAATTTTTCAATAATTGCCGCCCTTGTCGCACTCGTACCAATGCCTGCTCCCTTGATTTGTTCTCTCAAAAGCTCATCTTCAATTAATTTTCCTGCATTTTCCATTGCCAAAATCATCGAACCCGAATTATAACGGCTTGGTGGTGATGTCTCCGCCTCTTTTGTTTCAAAGGCAAGTACAGCAATTTCTTGATTTTTCTTCAAATTTGCCAAAATCTCCAAATTCGAAGAATCTTCATTTTTTGTCTTATTCTTCAAAACCTCCAAAAATCCCTGTTTTGTACAAACTTTTCCACTAGCAGTAAATAGTTCATTTTCAATCGAAAGTGTAGCCGATACTTTGTTATATTCCGCAGGCGGATAAAAAATGGCAATAAATCGTTTCACAATCAATTTATATACACTTTTCTTCAAATCCGACAACTTTTCATAATTTTCCAATCCTTGTCCTGTTGGAATAATCGCATAATGGTCTGTAATTTTGCTATCATTTACATATTTCGTTTTCACCAAATTAGTGCTATATTTTTCATCAATCATTTTTTTAATATATTGACTAACTTCTTCCTCTTTAAAATTTTTATACAGTCCATTCAAATTTTTTCCAATTTCCTTTGCAACCGCTGTTGATAATACTCTTGCATCTGTTCTAGGATACGTCACAAGCTTTTTTTCATACAATTCTTGAATGATTTCTAACGTTTCATCCGGCTTAATCTTAAAATTTTTCGTACACTCATTTTGAATTTCCGCCAAATTAAATAAAAGTGGCGCATTTTCCTTTTGCTTCGATTTTTTAAGCTCTGTTACAACTGCTTTTTTGCCTTCCAAACTAGCAATTAATTTCTTCGCCTCTTCTTCTGTTTTAAAACCAGAATCATTATATAACAAACGACTCTCAAAATACGGAGATTTTTCATTCACTTTCCATTCCGCTTTAAACGATGATTCCTCTTCTCCAAAATTTCCAATTACTTTATAATATTTCGTTTTCACAAAATTTCGAATTTCTCTTTCACGCGAAACCACCATTCCCAAAACACAAGTCATCACTCTCCCAACCGACACAGAAACACGGTCTTCGCCAATATCTTTTGCAATACGTCTTCCAAAAATAATTGACAACAATCTCGAAAAATTAATTCCAATCAAATAATCTTCCTTTGCCCTCAAATATGCTGAATCCGATAAACTGTCATATTCGTGCATATTTTTCGCTTCCCCGAATCCCACGCAAAATTTCCTCTTCCGTTTGTGAATCAATCCAAACACGTTTCATTTCTGCTTTTGGATTTGGATTTGCCATTCTAAAAACAAGTCTTTGGATATATTCTCCTTCACGTCCCGAGTCACCTGCATTGTAAATTTCGGTCACATCTTCTCTTTGCAATAAACCTTGCACAATATAAAACTGTTTTTCCACCGCTGGAATAATCTCATATTTATACTCTTCTGGCAAGAAAGGCAATGTTTCCAAACGCCATTTTTTTAAATTTTCATCATATTTTTCTGGATACGACATCGTCACCAAATGACCAACACACCAAGTAATAATCCATTCTGCGCCTTCCAAATAGCCATTTTTTCGCGTTGTATTCACTTTCAATGCCTTCGCAAATTCCATCGCAACAGACGGTTTTTCTGTAATGATTAATTTCATTTTTTTCTACACATCCTTATCCTAATTCTTCGCCAAGTGCTAACTTAACCTCAAAATAAAACTCCACACCATCTTTTTTATTTTGCACACCGAAATCACTTCCATATTGATTCATAATCGCTTTTACCAAAGCCAAACCAATTCCCGTTCCACCACGATTTCGATTTCTCGATTGATCCACTTTGTAAAATCGTGTCCAAATTCGATTCAAATTTTCTTCTGAAATTGGTTCTCCTGAATTAAATACAGAAACTCTTACAATATTTTTCTCTCTATTTCGAATCGAAATTTTAATCCTTTTTTGTCCCTTCACCTTTTTGACATTTTTCATCGCGTTTGTAAAATAGTTACGAATCACTTGTTCAATATAAAAACTATCTGCAAAAACATAGATTGGCTCTTTTGCTTTAAACTCTACTTTAACCTTTTGTTCTTCAAGCATCACTTTTGAATTACGAATCATTTCATGGATTAACTCCACCATATCAAATTTCGCATCATTAAATTCTCTTTCTCCATATTCTAGCTTCATCAGTTCTAACAATTTTTTAACCAAAATATCCATCTTATTTGCCTCATCTAAGATGACATCTGCATAAAATTTACGGCTTTCTTCATCTGAATTAATATTTTCAATCAAGCCTTCCGAATAGCCTTGAATTAAAGCAATTGGCGTTTTTAATTCGTGGGAAACATCGGAAATAAATTGTTTTCGCATTTCATCAATTTTAGACTTTTCTTCAATGTCACGCTCCAACTCCATATTATTTCGTTTCAATTGCTGAATCGTATCTTCTAGCTTAATCGACATCGTATTAATACTTTTTCCCAATGCATCAATTTCATCATTATTATCATGAATACGATATTTTTTTGTAAAATCTAGGTTTGCCATTTTATTTGCAATATCGTTCAATTCCTCAATTGGCTTGGTAAACTTTTCCGTTATCCAAGTAATCGCAATTCCTCCCAAAACAACTGCAATCAATGCAATTAAATACAACAATTTATTTGAAATTTCAACACTTTCTTTAATTAACGTAATCGGCATACGAATAAAAAGCGTATTGCCATTCTCCAAAGTTCCAACAAGCAATATAAAATTGACACCATTTTTCTTATCCTGGATTTTTCGAATTGTTACATTTTGGTCAGAATACATAATATCATCTTGCCTAAAAACATTATATTCCACATCATATTTCACTTCTGGAATCTCGCCAAAATCTTCCGAAAAATCTTTATTCGTCGCATAAATTTCATTTTCTTGCTGTTTAATAATAATATCAAAATGATTCGCCAAAGAAAGCTTTTCCAATTCTATCGAAAAATCAGCAAATTCAGTATCATTCATCTTTTGATTAATATAATCAAAAGCTTCCAAAGAAGCATTTTTTTTCGAATAATAGTAAAAACTCTCCAACACTACATTGTTAATAATTACCAAAAAAGCAATAATCATAATAATCACAATGCAAAGCGTCAAAAATAATTTCGTTCGAACCGATTGAAACATTTTCTTCATCTAAAACCCCTATTTTATCTCAAATTTATAACCAATTCCACGAATGGTTTGAATATATTTTCCCTTTTTACCAAGCTTATGACGAATTTTTTTGATGTGACTATCAATCGTCCTCGAATCGCCATAATAATCATAATTCCAGACCGTATTTAAGATTTTGTCACGTGACAACGCAATATTTTCATTGTCCACTAAATATTTCAAAAGTTCATATTCACGAAAACTAAGTTCAACATTTTTTCCATCTACTGTAACGGTTCTAGCATCATTATCAATCTTAATTCCGCCATAACTTTTTAATTCTTTTTTAACTGGATTCGTTCGTTTCAAAATCGCTTCCACACGAGCCACCAATATTTTAGGGCTAAATGGTTTTGTAATATATTCATCCACCCCTAATTCAAAGCCAAATAATTCATCTTGCTCTTCAGCTCTTGCTGTCAACATAATAATTGGTACATTCTTATCCATTTGTCTAATTTGCCTTAAAACTGACCAACCATCCAATTTAGGCATCATAACATCTAAAATCACCAAATTAATTTTATTCTGATTCTCACTAAATTTATTTAATGCCTGTTCTCCATCCTCAGCCTCAATAATATGGTAATTTTTTTGTTTCAAAAAATCCTTCACCAATTTTCTCATTCTTAATTCATCATCTGCTACTAATATACTTGCTTCCATTTATTTCCTCCCAAGCTTCCTATCTTCTACTACTTTATTTGGCACGCTGATTCCAACGCCAATTTTATCATATCTTGCAACGACTTTTCTCTAGCCTCTGCTGAAAGCACTTCCTTTTTACAATTTGAATCAACAACCGTCAGCAAACAAGCTGCTTTTTTATGAAGCATCTTTGCCGTATAAAATAACGCAAAAGCTTCCATTTCTGAACACGAAATCTGCTTTTCTTTAGGCAAATTTTTCACATAATCTTCTGGATGTATCATATAGCTATCAAAACACTCTGTGCAAGCAACATTTGTTTCAATACACGGAATATTTTGTTGTTTCGCAACTTCCTTTATCGTTCTATTAATTGATACAGAAGCTTTTACTGTATCACATTTTTCGCCACTCATATTTTCTGCAAAATTGCCAGTTGTATAACTCTCATCTACTAATACAAGGTCCAATAAATTCAAATTTTCTACATAAGAACCACAAGAACCAATACGAATAATCGTTTCCACTTCATAAAATTGATACAACTCATACGCATAAATTCCCATACTCGGCATTCCCATTCCAGATGCCATAACCGTCACTTCTTTTCCATGATACGTTCCTGTAAACCCAAACATATTTCTCGTTTGATTAACTAATTTAGCATCCTCTAAATAATGTTCTGCAATATATTTTGCTCGTAATGGGTCACCTGGCATTAAAACAATTTTCGCAATCTCTCCTTTTTTAGCTTCATTATGAATTGCCATATTCTTTCCTCCCTTTTTTCTATTTTTATTTATGGTATCATAAAATAATTAAAGAATCAATCTACTCACCAATTTTTTTATATCTTCTTTTGATTTTTCAAACACTACACCAGTAAAAAACGGTTCTAGTACGCCTTTTTTCACTCTACCCTTTTTTAAAATGTCGAATTTTGTCGTAAAAGAACCTACGAATTTTGATTTTCTTTCCAAAATCACTTGCAAATTTTGCAAAAAAATAATATACTTACAGTCGTAATTCGTTTACGGTTTTACAAATCAAAAAAATAAGGAGGGATTATTTTGAGTGAAAAAATCAGAATATTTATAGCAGATGATAATGCAGAATTTGTTTCAACACTTGTTACATATCTTGATTCTCAAGAAGATATGGAGGTAATTGCAACAGCTCGAGATGGCTTAGAGGCAGTAGACAAACTTTCTAACATCGAAACAGACATCGCCATTTTAGACGTTATTATGCCTCAATTAGATGGACTTGGTGTATTGGAAGCCATTCATGAAAATTTAGATAATTTACCTATCTGTATTATGTTATCTGCTGTTGGACAAGACAAAGTAACAGCAAGAGCCTTAGGTTTAGGGGCTCAATATTATGTCATAAAACCCTTCGAAATGGAAGTACTAGTGAAAAGAATCAGAGAATTAGTCAAAAATCAACCAATCGAATCACTATCACCTGTATTAAGAGACGCAAAATCTACTTATATTGAAGTAGACAAAAGCAAATTAAATTTAGAAGCAAAAGTAACTAATATTATTCATGACGTTGGAGTTCCTGCTCATATTAAAGGCTATCAATATTTACGTGATGGAATCATGATGGCTGTAAAAGATGTGGACATTATCAATCAAATCACCAAACAACTTTATCCAGATTTGGCCAAAAAGTACAAAACAACTCCATCACGTGTGGAACGTGCCATTCGACATGCCATCGAAGTTGCTTGGAATCGTGGTCAAATTGAATCTATGGAAAACATTTTTGGTTACACCGTTAATTCCAATCGAGGAAAACCAACCAATTCTGAATTCATCGCCATGATTGCCGATAAACTTCGTTTAGAAATAAAAACAGCATAAACAAATAAAAACTTCTTCTTATTTCAAAGAAGAAGTTTTTTGTTCAGCAAGCACCTAACTCAGCTTTATCACCGCATGTAATTTTTTTTCATCTTCACTTTTAATCGTAATTACATGCTCTCCATTTTCAACTTGATAAAACACTTTTACGATATCTCCCAACTTAATTTCCTTTTTATACATCATTCTAATATCATTCCACTCTGCATTTCGATAAATTTCCATTGGTAACACTTCATTGGCAATATCCATAAAATAAATATTATGTAAGTGATTGTTTACATCAATCAAACTTCTATTTACCATAAAACTTGTTGAATCTATAAAATTTTCTGGTTCACTTATTTTCTCTAAATCAAACGTTTCAAATACTTGAACATTTTCTATTGTATAAGCATCCATCACCTCTTGTGTGATTCTCGTAATTTTCAATTTCTCAACATCCAGCAATACCCACTTCGAAGTAGCAATGCCAATTACTTTGCGTGCTTCATTTAAAATTTCAAAATCACGATAAGCATATAATTTATCAATTCCTCTTGACCAAGTTTTTATTATGATTTTGTCACCATATATTGGTCGTTCAAAAAGCTTTATTTTCCATCCCAAAAGAACCCAACTTCTTTTCACCTTTGGAATGTCCTTCAAACCATAACCCACTAAATTCGAATGAACGCCACCTGCATCCTCCAAATAAGATAATAAGGCTGTATTAGTCACTTTATGATTCACTGCCACATCGCGTAATCCTATAAAAACTTCATGCTCTACAAACATCTTCTATTCCTTTCCTATAATTCCCATTTTTTGATAAATTTTTTGGATTTTTTCAACTTCCTCCTGTTTCGCATCCTGAATTAATTTTACTGTATCCAATCTGGATTTTACAGTAACCCCCTTTGAAAAAATATCTCTTAAAATCCTTATTAGCCAAGTGGCTGGTAAAAAAATGGCGCTCTTTCTAAAATTGGATATTTTTCCTTCATCACGTTAAATTCTGGAAACAACAATTGCCTAAAATAGCGCCTTTTACTTCCTTTATTTCCCACCTCAAAATTTACTTGATTCTGAATACTCAATCCTTGCAAAATAAATTTCTGCACTTCATCAAATTCAATCACTTCTGCTTCAAACCATTGATACGCAATCTCTCGGATATTCCTTTCAAACGTTTCAATTCCCCATTCACAAAACTTTTTTCTTATCGCTTCTTTTTCCAAAATACTTTTATATCTTTTATGATACAAATAAACATCCAAAACATCTCTAATTTGAATTCCAGATGATTTAAAATGACGTATTAAATGCGTGATACAAAAAATATAAGCATCTTCCCTTTTCATTTGGAAAATGTGTTGATAATTCTGATATGGCACCGCATTTTCCCAAATAATATCATTAAAATATTCATAGCCAATTTCCTGTCCAAAAATTAATTTTCGATGTAATTCAATAATCATAAACGGCTCTTTTTTCAAAATTAGATGATGTTCTGTGTCATGAAATGTATTATAACCGATTTCTTTCAATATCGCAACTGCCTTTTTAAAATCCTTTGGTGTTACCAATAAATCTGTATCACACATTTGTCTCATATAACTTTGTGGATAAACTTCCTTCATTGTTACTCCTTTTGCCACCAAAGTTTTAACACCAGACTCTTCAAAACATTGCAAAATTTGTTCCAATTCTATATTCTCATTCGTATCCTTAATAATTTGCTTATGATAATCTGCCAAAACAAGTTCTTTAATTTTCTCTGATGTCGCCTTCTTTTTCGCCCAATTCACCAAAAAATTACTCACTCTATGATTCACAGCCAATTGATACAACTTCTCTTCGTCTACCTCTGAAACAATTCCGCCCTCTTTTTGCTCAATAAAATTAGTAATTATTTCTAATAATACTTTTGCCTCATTCATTATTTTTTTCCTTTTCTCTTATATTTTGATTTTCCACCACAAATTCTCGATCGCAAATACTAGAAATTGTATTTCTATGCGTAACAATCAAACAAGTTCGATTCTGTAGATTTTTAATATTGTTCAAAACCTTTTCTTCCGTTTTACTATCCAAACTAGACGTAATCTCATCCAAAATCAAAATAGGAGCCTGACTAACCATCGCCCTTGCTAGCGCAATTCTTTGCAACTGCCCTTCTGATAATCCTTTTCCTCTTTCTCCAATTCTAGTTTCCAAACCATCTGGCAAATCTTCAATAAATTTCTGGCAATCACTCACTTGCAAAGCCTCTTCCAATTGCTCTTCTGAAACTTCAGGGTTCACAAATGTAATATTTTCTCGAATACTTCCACTCAAAATAAACTTGCCTTGTGGCACATAAGTAAACATATTTCTTGTCTCAATCCCAATTTCTTGCTGTTTTCCGTTTTCCAACGCAAAATAAATCTCTCCTGTATCTTTTTGAATCATACCCAAAATCAATTTTAATAATGTACTTTTTCCAATTCCCGATTCTCCATAAATTGCCACTATTTCGCCTTTTTCTATACGTAAATTAGCTGTTTTAAAAATCCTCTTATTTTTATAAGTAAACCCAATTTCCTTGACCACAATCGCTTTCAAACTCTGATACAATACATCACGATTTATTTCCTCTTCCATCTCGTCTGCTTCTATTTGCTCAAGTTCCATAATTCTCTCTGCAGAACCAAACATCGCAAACACATTTTGAAAAGATTTCGAAAGTCCAATAATCGGAGTCTGAATCTGACTAATTAATTGCACAATTGATGTCAAGCCACCAACTGTAATATTTCCCAAATACAAATGATAAGCACTCCAAAGCAAAGCATATAAATAACTCACCTGAAAAATAATATTCAAACCAGTTCCAGAAGCAATGGTCAGACTTCTGCGCTTCATCTGAATATCATATCGTGTCTCCTGCAAGTCCATCGCTTTCTTAGAAATAGCATCTTCTGCTTGAAAAACCTTTATCACCATCAAATTCTCAAACACTTCCTGAAAAAACAAACGTACATTTGAGCCCGCTTCTTGCATTTTTTTATGGATTCTTTTCAAATAAGGTCTAAAGCAATTCATCACCACAAATAAAATTACTCCGCCCCCTAATAAAATCATCACAAATTCTCGACTAATCTGAAATAACAAAATCACTGCACAAATCAATTTTGTCAGCATAGATAAGACATTCGGAATCAATGTAACTAAAGTATCAATTATGACATTCACATCTGAAACAATCCTTGTCATCAACTCGCCACTGTGAAATTTGGTTATCTTCTCATAATTTCTTTTTAAAATTGTATCCAACACCTCTTGCTTAAAATGCATTTCTAACTTAGCACGTGTTACAGCATCAATCGAAGCTAAAATTGCCCTCAATGCAATCTCTGTTAAAGATATCACCACTAGCTGTATCCCATATCGTTTCAATTCCCAAAATACACCTGCCGTCGCCGCATCAATCACATGCTTAGATAATAAAATCAAATACACACTCAAAATCGAATAAACAACCTGAATTACATTCAATAATATAAAGTTCAAATTCTGTGATTTAGTTTTTTTAAAAATCCATTTTATCGTTCTTGTATCGTTCAATTTTTCTTGCGTTCCTTTCCTCGTTCATTCGAATAAGGACACGTTTTTCGTACCCTCACTTTTATTCTTCCAGAAGACTTGCGTCCTTTAATTTTTGTGTAAAATCTTGTGCCGTTTTCATTGCCCTTTCTAACTCTACGCCATATTCCTCCATTAACTTGTCTGCAACCTGTTCCACCGTTCTATCTTCCTTTAACAATTCCCAAATAAATTTTGCTGTAGCATTTAAATGAATCATTCCTTTAAATTCATTTGCCAAAGCTCCTGTTGGAACCACAACAATACTATCCGCAATTTCTCTTAAAACAAATCCTTCCTTAATTTTCATTCGTTTTCTCTCCTCTCATCGTTTGATAAGACAATTGTACCGCTTCTTCGCTCATATTGCAATACAATTTATAAATTGGTATTTCTTTTAGAATTATATCTAATAAATCAAAAAATTTCAACACTTCTTGCTCATTTAAATTTTGAAAAGTTTGCTCATAAAATAATTTCACCGCCTCTTTTGGCTCTACCTTTCGCATAAAATTAATTTTTGACTGTTCTATAAAGCAAATCGCTTTCAATTTTACTTTTCGATTTTCATTTATATCATGTTTTCCCGAAAATGGAGTCCCATATGCATAAATTCCATCTTCTCTCAAACGAATTGCTGGTTTATCATCATTCAAAATATACGGATTTTTATCTGCCAAATAACGAAGCCAAAGTGATGTATGCGTGGATTTTCCCGTTCCGCAAGGCGCCGAAAAAAGATACGCTTCGTTGTCTACGACGACAGCTGAGGCGTGGAGAAGGCAACCGTTATGTTTTAGTAAAACACGATAAAATGTATTTCCCATGACCATATACTCTGCCAATTCAGAAGAAGTAATCGAAGCTTCCAGTTTTTGTGTTTGAATATGTTCCTCTGTAACAAAAATCTTCATATCTCTTTTTTGTTCTGTTTCAACTACATATTTTTCACTTCTTAATTTTAACATTTCAAATTTAGGTTCAAATTCCACTAATAAATCCGCAATTTTATATTTCATCTTTTTCCTCTCTTTAAAAGATTTTATATTAAAAAATCGAGGCAGAAAAATCTTCCTCGATTTCCAATTTATAAATCGTCTCCTTCTTCTCCACCCGTTGTACCACCTTGCATGCTAGGATTATTAGCCTTTATAATTTTATCATCTGTAAATAATTGTATTTGCATTTCTGGGTCTTCCATATTCTACCTCCTATTATTTCTTTTAAAACTCATTTATCTATTTCTATTATACTACAAACAAACCTTCTTGTCAAGAACTTTATGTAACTTTTTCCAAAAATTCCTTTTCACACCATCTTCTCATATAAAAAAACAAGCGGAGAAAGTTCCCCGCTTGCCGATTTATATGAATATTTTTTTAGGTCTTTACTTTGACCTTTTTACAGCTGCACATATACTACAGGACTGTAAACTGTTCTTGTCCCTTCAGCATTAGTAATTGTGGCATAAATACAAGCCCTTACTAACACGTGATTATCGAAGTTCGAAGACGTTTTAAATGTTAATTCATACGTCAAACCCGCGTTTGGCGCATGCATTGTCGATGGGTTCGTGTCTGGCCGTTTACTTCCCCTTCCGTTCACATCTTGAAGTTCAGCATCCGACAGGTCGTCCACTGGCTTGGTTGTCAACATCAGTCCCCACTCAACTTTTTCTTTGTCAGTAGGAATTTGTGATATCATATAAAATGTTATCATGTTTTGGGAAGGGTCGAGTTTAAATTTTTCACCGTTATCTCCAATTTTGTCAAACCGCACTATCGGTTTAACTTCGACTTCTTCCTCATTTGGCACAAAAAGTGCTTCTAAAACTTCATTGCTTTTTAAGAAAAAGTCATATTCTTTATAATAGCTAAGTGTCTCGCCATCTTCTGCACTCCACTCGGCAAATTTATAGCCTTCAGGTGCTTCGGTATGATTTAGGTAAACATGAGTGTTTTTATCCACTGCATATACCTTTTGATTCCCATCCTCCGAAATCAGCGTTACTTCACCACCAACAGACTTGGTGATGCTTCCATTAATCACAGTAAACGTACACCGTTCTACTGGATTTGGGATGTATGTTGCAACAGCAACAACATCCTGCCCTGCGGCAGTCATTGCCTTTACATCATCCGACAAAGCTTTCATTTCTCCTTCTGGGGTTGTATAGTAAAACTCGTCGGCATCAAATTTGCCCGCATACAAACACTCACCAATTTTCCAACCAGCAAATGTCTTATCAGAACGAGCAATGTTACTGGTAGGCGGTTCAACATATCCGCCCAACTCAACTGCTTCTTTTCGAAGGACTACTCCGTATTCAGGGAAACCATCTTCATGCTTGAATGTAAGGTTTACAGTTTTTGCAATTTCTCTAAACTTCACCACAATTTCTGTATTCCCTACTAACGAAATCGGACATACTTCGCCTGTGCTTAATACTTTGCCTGTTGTCTTATCCGTCCACTCAACGACTTCAAAGTCATCATTAGACGGAGCTTCTAAGTTGTAAGTTCCTGACACCAAATCTTCCGTAGCAACGCCTTTGTTGAAGGCCAATGGCTGTTCCTGTCCTTGTAGGTATACACGACCATTTCCGCCTTCACGATACACCTTCAATTCGTATGCATTTTCAAAAACACATACAATTTCTTTGCTTTCCTTTATATCGAAGGAAAGAGTTGTACCAACATTCACTCCATTCTCCGAGTAATGATTGAAGAACTTCGTTCTGGTTCCCGTAGACTTGATGCTCAGTGGGGTCCCCCAATAAAGGGACTCTGTTGCTATACCTTTTTCGTTGAATGCCACACTGTTTCCATTGAGTTTAACATCAACAGCACTACCAACTGCATTCTCACTAAGCCTGAGCGTTAAAGTACACTCAATCCGCTTGAAGTGAGGAACAACCGTTTTGTTTTCATCAAGCAGAACATCCAATTCTGGCTCTAAGCTAAGCTCATTGCCATTCTCATCCGTCCACTTGTCTAACTCATATCCTTCATCTGGTACAGCTACCAAATGATGGTTGCCCTTCAACAATGTGTTAGTGGCTTCTAAAACTCTGTCATCTTCCTTAACACAACCATGACTTGCCTCTA
Organism: uncultured Clostridia bacterium; assembly: GCA_948976265.1. Taxonomy (GTDB): domain Bacteria; phylum Bacillota; class Clostridia; order TANB77; family CAG-508; genus Scatovivens. The sequence goes on along the minus strand of CARFUA010000004.1, from coordinate 95,146 downwards.
TGGACAGGTCGTAGACTTCGTCAAATACAGCAACAAAATTTGTTGCCGATTCCTTTGTTACCATGAAAGAATATTTCCTTTCTTCGGTAACAAAGTTACCATCTTTGTCTTCAAGGATACGGAATTTGAAGTGTTCCGTATCCTGCAGTTCAATGATGACTGCAGAGCCAATCGGAAGTGATTTGCTAATAGTTTCTTTACCGTTAATTTTTACGATTCCACCGTTAGTTGATACAGTTACCTCTTTTACTTCTGCAGGAGTTTCTTTGAATATGACAAGTATTGCCATATCTTCT
>CARFUA010000004.1:90489-94750 GCA_948976265.1 uncultured Clostridia bacterium | reverse complement strand
CATTCCTCATGATCGGTTCTGTCGGTATTTTTTCGAATACTGCCTTCACCGTTACATTTTCGGTGACCGTGTGGAAATACGTTGCTTTCAACTTTTCTTCCACTTTGTCCCCGATTTGGAACTCTTTCAATCTCCAGCCTTCTGCTGCTTCTGGGGTTAATGCCACTTTCTGGTTTTCAGGTACGGATTTGCTTTCTACTTCTTCTCCATCGATTGCTAATTTTCCGTTCCCTTCTACCTCTAAATTTACGGTATACTCTTTTACTTCTGCAGGAGTTTCTTTGAATATGACAAGTATTGCCATATCTTCTTCAACGGTTTTTTCGATGACGTTACTTACGTCTTCGTTTTCTCCGTTAATTCTCACTTCTGCTACGTAATTCCCTTCTGCCGCTTCCAGCTCTAACCTGATTTGGCTTCCGTTTTCCACGCTGTCCCTTGTCAAGCTTGTTACTTCGACTCCGTTATACTTGACTGTTCCTTTTCCTATTTTGCTGACTACCACATTCCTCATGATCGGTTCTGTCGGTATTTTTTCGAATACTGCCTTCACCGTTACGTCACTAGTAACTGGCAACGAATAAATATTCGTGTTATATACTGTGCCACCAATTTGCCAACCAGCAAAATAACAACCTTCATCTGGAATCGCTCCCAAATTTACATTGGTGCCAGCAACAACTGTCTTTGAATCTACTTCCACCCCATCAGCCGTTACTCTACCAGTTCCAGTCCCTGCCTTTTTTAAGCTTACTGTTGCTTTTTTAACAGGCTCTGGAGGCAATACCACTGCTTCACGTGGTATTAAGACTTTATCTGAAAAATTGCCACAGGTAACAGTCACCTCAACTCCGGCAACCGTTTCTTTTGCTGTTACGGAATAATTCTCCAATGTTTTCAGTTTTCCGTTTTTGTACTTTCCTTTGACCACAGCCTTCTTTTTGAAAGTCTCGATATTGAATTTCTCATTTGGCGCCAAAGTCATTTTGACTTCGTCAATAGTAATCCGAATGAGCGGAATTACTTCAATGGAAACAGTTTTTTTGACTTTCCCTACATACAATGTCAGTCTCTGCTTTTTGCCTCTAATCGGCTTATCTTCTTCTTTACATAAGAAGCCTTTAAAGTTTTTCAAATTCCTGCCATTGCTCAAGTGAGCTGTAGCTTTAACTGATTTCCGAGCATCTGTCAAACTGACTGTCTGTTCGGCATACAGTGGTTTACCTGTTTTCTTCAGAACCAATTTCTTGACTCTTACGCCAAGTTTAATCGATTCCTTTTTGGTAAACCCTTTGTAGGAAAACGTTAAGGTAACCCTGCCATTTTTAGCATGCAGATACTTGTTTTTCTCTGCTATGCTAGCAACTGCTTTGTAGGATTCTCCATTTTGGAGTTGCACTTTCACAACAGGATTTAATCTTTCAATTTCCTTTTGTGAAAGTTTCATTCCGTCGTACCAGCTATCGGCTGCTGCTTCGTTGTAGTTGTAAATTGAAACACGACGGATACCCGCCTTCGACGCTGCCATCGCTTCCATCGGAAGCCCTGTGAGTGCCATGATGATACACAGCGCTACTGCTACCATCCTCATCATCCGGTTTGTTCTCGTTGTTTTTGTTGTCTTCATATAAATCTTCTCCTTCCTTTTTAAAATTTTTTAAATATGAAGTTTTTTCATCGACACCCATAAGGGTACGATTCTATAATAATTATACTAAATTTTAACAAATTTGTCAAGGATTTTATGTAAATTTAAAAGCTTGATGGGAGAGCTTTTTGAAGTTTTTTTATTTTTTTTTCATTTAGGTATTGTTTTTTTTTTCAAATTATGTTAGACTATTAAATAGTCAGTTAAAAAAAGTAATGGAGGTGCTAGAAAAAATGGCAAAATGTATGGTTTGTAATAAAGAAACAACTTGGGGAAACGACCTTAGTATTACACGTTCACATATTAGTAAAAGAAATAGCAGAACCGTAAAACCTAACTTAAGAAGAGTCAAAGCAATTATTAATGGTAACCCAAAAAGAGTTCATGTTTGTGCAAAATGTTTACGTTCTGGAAAAATTAAAAGAGCTAATTAATCGTGAAATATACTATTTATATAGAAAAAAATACTTAAAAAAGCAAAACTTTTTTAAGTATTTTTTATATGCTTTATGTATTTTTGATACCAAAAATAAACTTTACAAGACCTCTTAAAGGCTTTGGTACCTTTTTTACTACAATCGTCATGTTTTTTCCTCCTATCTTCCCAAAATTTTTTTTATCCCAGTTATGATTAATCCAATCGAAATAATACATAACCATGCAGTAGGAGGTAAAATGAGTATCAATAACATCCCAATCCCAGCTCCCAAAATACAGCCTGCTATAATTTTCTTACATTTTTTTAAAAACATCTCTTTTCCTCCTTAGTATAGTTTATTGAATTTATCTGAATTATGTGAACAAAAAGGATTGATTCCTTTTAAAAATTATGATACAATCAAATAAATTTTAGAAGAAAGGGCTGTTTTTATGGAAAAAATCATTGCCAAAAATCCCACCGCAAGACATAATTATACTATTAATAGCACCATTGAAGCTGGGATTGTTTTAACAGGAACAGAAATTAAATCCATTCGCAATGGAAAAATAAATTTAAAAGATACTTATGTAAACATCAAAAATGGTGAGGCTTTTCTGTATGGTATGCATATCTCCCCTTACGAATTTGGAAATCGATTTAATGCTGACCCACTTCGTAATCGTAAATTATTGCTTCATAAAAAAGAAATTTTTAAACTACAGGGTATGATTAAAGAAAAAAGCGTTTCTTTAGTTCCAATATCAATGTATTTTCATGGTAACAAAGTAAAACTTGAAATCGGCATTGGAAAAGGCAAGAAACTATACGATAAACGCCAAGATATGGCAAAAAAAGAAGCAAATCGAAAAATTGAACGCGCTTTAAAAGGTGGATTTTAAAATCCACCTTTCTTTTTATACTAATTCTGTAACTCCTTCTTGCCCTTCTATTCCACCACCAGCTGGTATTGCTTTTTCTGCTTGGCATATTCCTTTAAATTCATCATATCCTAAAAATCTAGTTAAATTTTTGTCAGTAATGCCTGTTGCTATAGCTAGTTCTCCTTGTGTAAAAGCTTCGTTTCCTTGATTTTCAATAAATCCTTTTAGTTTTTGAAGGTCCACTCCATCTTTTTTTTGGCATTGACCACATACTTCTGTATCAGCGATATACATACATCCACAACGGACACATTTTCTTGCTTCAATCATTTTTTTATCCTCCTTCGTTCTTGTTTCATTTTAATGTTATTGTATCATAAAAAAAACAAAAAGCAAGATATATTTACAAATTTCATCATTTTTTTCTATTGCGTAATTTGGTTAAAAATTTCTTGTGGCTCTTTGTTTTCATTTTTGCTTCTCTTTAATCCCAAATTGTCGTTTTCATATCTTGGAATCAAATGCATGTGATAATGCTTAACATCTTGCCCATACTCATTATTTTGTAATCTTGTGATGCCTTGGCAATTTAACTTTTGCTTCAATAATTTTCCAATTTTCTGACTGGCTATTTCGACACTTTTTAATGTTTCCTCATCCATTTCATACAGATTTTGAAAATGCTTTTTAGGAATAATCAAGGTATGTCCATTGCTTACTGGACTAATGTCTAGAAAGGCTTTGACGGTTTCATCTTCATATATCGTATAACTAGGAATTTCTTCTTTTATAATTTGACAAAAAATACAATCCATATTCTTCTCCTTTTCTTTTTGCTTATTCTATCATGAAATATTCTTTTTGGCAATCTTTTTTATCCAAAAATGACAGGTGCTTGCCTGCCATTTTTGATATTTCTTCTTTTTATAAAAGCGAGAGAAATTTATAATTCGCAAATTTCTCTCGCTTATTAAGTAAATCTATAAGCCGGGTTCTGTCGTGAATAGTCATTTATCTAGGATATACATTGCTGTATACCTCAAGCCACTCAATTAGAATCATAGAAGTCTTAAAAGAGCAAAGTTCTTCTTTCTAAAAGGTGTTGCTCCAGATGGGGTTTACACGGACGCGCTATATCACTATAGCGCCGGTGAGCTCTTACCTCGCCTTTTCACCATTGCCATAATTATCGTGCAAATTTTTGAAAAAATTCTTTTGAAATCTTTAAAATTCCTTTTAAAATTTTCCCTTTTTCCTCTCTTTTCATCGAGTAAATTTTTTTCAAAAATTTCCACGATAATTATGGCTGGT
>CARFUA010000004.1:86019-90456 GCA_948976265.1 uncultured Clostridia bacterium | reverse complement strand
CTAAGGTTACCCTCGCTTGACGTTATCAAGCATCCTGCTCTTTGGGAGCCCGGACTTTCCTCTCATGAAGCCTTTCGGCTTTCATCAGCGACTATTCAATTTACTTGAGATAATTATATCATATTTTGAATAAATCGTCAAATAAAAAAGGAGAAAGCAGGCTTGCCCATCAACCTACTTTCTCCCGTTCATTTAATGAATCATCTGCTTAATGTCTGACCAAACCTTTAACGGTTCAGTATAACAGTTTAACTGCTCAATATATCTTTCTAACTCTTTTGTGGGTGAGATTTTGAACACTTCTCCCTGCATCTCAATTTGATAAACCACTGTTCCTTTATAAATCTCAACTTTCCGCCCACCAGTTTCAACAGTTACTGATTCCAGCTCCACCATCGAATGATGAAAAAATACTTTAAAACACTTCTGGACGTTTCCCTGCTCCACAATTATAAGCGGAATATAATCCTCTATATCATCCGCAATTGTGATTTTTTCATTTGTTTTAGTGTAAAATGTTGCTTTACCATCAAACCGCTCTAAAGCTGTCGGCATGGGAATTCCCGTTTTCTGGAGCAGTTTCCAAAAATCCTCAATGGTCGCATCATGCGACTTGGCATACTTCCTCAACCATTTTTCCAGTCTTGCATCCTCAACTAATACTTGCTTTTGCTTTCCTTTCATGTCATACCTCGCTTTCTTGTAATTACAACAAAAACTTACTACAATTTTGTCCAAAAACAAAATCAATTGTATTGTATCATACTTTTACATAAAATCCAAGTCTTTTCTTTAAATTTCAATTCGATTTTTAAAATTCTTCTCCACCAATAATCGAAACTCTTTATTTTCTTGTTTTTCTAACAATGGGTCTTGACTCATAATTTCCATACTAATGGCTTGAATTTGTTTTAACATTTCAATATCTTCAAATAAATTCGCAATTTTGAATTCAGGAAGTCCATGTTGTTTTGTTCCAAAAAATTCACCAGAACCACGCAGTTCTAAATCTTTTTCCGATATCACAAATCCATCATTTGTACTTGAAATGACTTTCATTCTTTCCTGAATCATCTTTGAATTTCCTTGATATTTCAAAATACAATATGACTGATATTCCCCTCTTCCTACTCGCCCACGCAACTGATGAAGCTGTGCTAAACCAAATCGTTCTGCATTTTCAATGACCATGATATTACTATTTGGCACATTCACACCAACTTCAATCACGGTGGTTGAAATTAAAATATCAATTTCGCCATTTTTAAAACGTTCCATGATTTCGTCTTTTTCTTTAGGACGCATTTTTCCATGCAAATATTCAACAGTAAATTGGGTAAAAATCTGATTTTTGTAAATTTCTACAAGCTCCATAACAGATTTTGCATTGATTTCTTCGTTTTCTTCAACCAACGGACAGACGATATAACATTGTCTGCCTTCCTCAATATTTTTAGCAATAAAAGCATTTACACGTGCTTCCATATTTTTTTGAACGGCATACGTTTCAATTTTTTTACGATTTGGTGGTAATTCGTCGATAATCGAAATATCTAAATCGCCATACAAAATCAAAGCAAGCGTTCTTGGAATTGGCGTTGCGGTCATGACTAAAACATCTGGATTTTCGCCTTTTTCTGCAATGATGCTTCTTTGTCGCACACCAAAGCGATGTTGTTCATCGGTTACAACGAGACCAAGTTTGGAAAAAACAACATTTTCTTCTAAAACAGCATGTGTTCCAATTAAAATATCAATTTCGCCTTTGGCAAGTCGTTCTAAAATGTCTTCTTTTTTCTTTTTGGAAATCCCACTTACTAATAATTCACAAGTGATTCCTGTATCTTTTAGAATTTCTGTAAAGGATTCTAAATGCTGTGTTGCCAAAATAGCAGTTGGCGCCATAACAACAGCTTGATACCCCGATTTTACGGCTTTATAGCTACTGATTAAGGCTACAATTGTTTTTCCTGAGCCAACATCACCTTGTAATAATCGATTCATGGGTTTTGAACTTTCCATATCACCATCGATTTCTTCTAATACGCGAAGTTGGGCTTTGGTTAATGAAAATGGTAATTGATTGATGATATCTGACATTTTAACATTTTTATTAAAGCAAATACCTTGTTTTCGGACTTCATATTTATTTTTTAAACTCAGTAAAGCCAATTGCATTGACAACAATTCCTCAAAAACCAAACGTTTTCTAGCTAACTTGAAATTTTCGAAATTGTCTGGAAAATGAATTTGATGCGTAGCTGTATTGATATCGTACAATTGATATTTTTGGATAAAATATTCTGGCATGGTTTCTGGAAGTTTATTTTCCACTTCTTGAATCCCATTTTCCATGATTTTTCGAATGGTATTTTGCGATAAGCTATACGTGAGTGGATAAATGGGAATAATTTTTCCTGTATTTCGATTGGATTCTTCTGCTTCATATACAGGCGATTGCATTTCAATTTTTCCAGCAGAATTTTTGATTTTGCCAAAAAATTTGTATCTTTGGTTTTGCTGAAAGACATTTTTTAAATATGGCTGATTATACCACGTAATTTGACAAGTTCCTGTTTCGTCTCTTACCATTAATTTACACAAAGTAAGATTGCCACGAATTCGAATTTCGTTCATACGCCCGAATTGGAAAGCCAGAAATTAAACATTCTTCGCCATGAATTGTCTCTGAAATGTTTTTGGGTTTACTTCTATCTTCGTATTCGCGTGGATAATAGGTAATTAAATCTTCTAAGGTAAAAATCCCAAGTTTATTAAGTAATTTAACGCGTGATGGTCCAACACCTTTGATAAATTGAACTTCTTTTTTTAAATCCATTTTCGATTCCCCCGATTTTTGTTTATTATATCGAAAAAATGAATTTTTGGCAAGCAAAAACATCTACTAAAGCAGTAGATGTTTTTCTTTTTATTCATCTTCTAAATATTCACCTGGTGTCACGTTTACGTCATAATCGATTTCGACATTGGTTGTTTTTTCTGGTTTGGGTGCTTGCTTTTTGTCTTGTTGATTGGCTTGTTTTTCTTGCATTTTTAAATCCATACTTTTATCAACAACATGATTAATTCGTTGCATTAAATCTGGAACATAATCGATTAATTTGTCGATGGCTGAAGTGTGTTCAATTGGTAATACTTTAATCGAATCTTGCATCACCACAATAAACGCAACAGGGCTAATGCTAACGCCTGCTCCACTTCCACCACCGAAAGGTAATCTATATTTGGCTTCTTCTTCTTTGTCTTTTTTCTTATATTCATTGACGGTTTCGCTATGGAATTCACTTCCTCCTGCTGCAAAACCAAAACATACTTTTGAAATAGGAATAATGACCATATTATTGCTGGTTTCAATTGGTTCTCCAATAATTGTATTGACATCAACCATGTCTTTGATACTATTCATCGCACTTTTCATTAATCCATCAATTGGATGTGATTCATTCATATTTTCCACGCTCACTTTCTTTTAATTTTAAGGTTATTATTTGTCAAAAAATGAATTTTATGCAAAATACTTAAATTTTGAGTGGGATTTTTTTAATGGTTGGAGAATTGATTTTCTTTTTCTTATTTTTCTTTATATAACTAATGGTTTTTATCAAATCTACCATTTTAACGGAAACTTTGGAAGCAATTTGAAAACTTAATTGGTTTTTATTGTAAACAGGATTAATCTGATAAGAATACTGTTTGAAATTAATTTGTTTTCGATTTTTGGCTCCTACAATGCTTAAAAAAGTAGAACTGATAAAAACCAAAACTGCTGTTAAAATGACATCTTCTGTTCCGATGGTTAGTTTTAAATTTAGTTTTTCTAATTTAGGATGCAAATATTTCAATAATTGAAATACAGAAAATTCTTTAAAAATTTCTAAACTATCTTTTTCTAGTTTTATTTTGGAATAGGAAAAATGAATTCCTAAACAGTCAATTCCATTTTCTTGTAAAGAAATTCCCAGTATTTTGATTATACCAAATAAATAAAACCCAAAATTGATGTTAAATTTGATTTTCAGGTCGTTTTTTTCTTTTTCAATAGATTGCACATTGATTTTTAATTTTGAGGTTAGAAAACCTAATATTAAAATAAAAAAAATAGTGATTAATATGTTCATCCGCTTTCTCCTAAATACAATCCTATTTTTTTCCAATTTTTGATTATTTATACAAAAAAAGAACTCCCACAGCGTTTCCGCTATGAGAGCCCTTTTTTACTCGCCGATAATTTCGTGCTTTACTGCAAAAAAAATGTTTTTAAGCGAAATATAAGCCAATTCAAAAATGTACTCAAAAAAAACTTTTTGAGATAAATTGTATTCAGCTTCTTCCGCTCTAAAAATCCAATCTTTCATTTTTTCTAAATCTGCAGCTCTTATATACAATTTCTTCTTTTGAAAATCAAGAAAATCGAAA
>CARFUA010000004.1:62033-86009 GCA_948976265.1 uncultured Clostridia bacterium | reverse complement strand
CTTTCCTTCCTGTTTCAATATTGATATTGGAATGTGAAATGTTAAATCGGAATATTCTTCCCAAATAGGATTATTTGAATCTAATTCCGTACCACAACAATCCTCGATTGCATAAGCAATCTCGATGATATATTCACATTTCTTTTGCGCATCAATTTCGCCTTCTTCGATTGCCAAAATCCTCATTTCTGCTTTTTGCAAGTGAGATGGCTCGCCGAAAATTTCTTTTACAACCTCTGCGCCCCACATTTTTTCAATCCTAAACCGTTCTTCTGCGGTAAGTGCATTTTCCTTCAAATTTTCCAAAGAAATTTCTCGTCCAGGTATTCTACTGGCATTAATGAAAGCTAAAATATGCTGTTTTGTAACTTTTTTAGACATTGACAACATCCTTTCTTTACAAATTATTGTTTTTTGGTTACCTAATTTATATCCTGTAAGAATTAGTGAACGGATTATATCATATTTTACATAAAAAGTCAAGAATCTCCGCTTGTTCTTCAACAGTTGGAGGCTCTGACTTATTTAGTTTTCATTCTTTCTTTTCGATATCACAATATCGCCAAAAAGTTCTTCTTGCATGGTATTTATCTTATTTCTTCTGCTTAATTCTAAAACACCAGAAAATGCTGTTACGACTTCTGCTTTTGGTTTTTCTTTTAAAGAAAACAATTTGTTAAATACAAATCTTGGTTTTCTGACCAATTCTTTAAAAATTTCTTTTACTTTATCAGAAACAGAATAAACATCATGCACTGCTATTTTTTCGATATTTTGTGCATTTTCATTTTTCTTGTTTTCTTCTCTTTCCACAAGTTTGGTATAAGCATTTATAATATTTTCTATGGTATATTTTTTCTCAATGACTTGTTTTGGAAGCTCTATGTTTTCAGGAAATTTATGTACTCTATTCGAATAAATCGCAATTCTTTCTTTAAACACTTTGCTGATTTCTTTGAATTTTTTATATTCGATAATTCTGTTTAATAATTCCTCTTCTGTGAGTTCTGCTTCATCTTCATTTTCCTTTGGAAGTAAGCCTTTTGACTTGATTAATATTAAGGTAGATGCCATAACTAAAAATTCGCTAGCTACCTCTAAATTTAGTTTTTCTTGTTCCTTTAAATATTGAATATATTGGTCAGCGACTTGAGAAATTTCGATTTGGTAAATATCCATTTTGTTTTTGTCGATTAAGTAACAAAGTAAATCAAGTGGACCTTCGAAATTATCAAGTCTTAATTCGTATTTTTTTGTTTCTAGTGATAAGATTTTGTTCATTGGTTTCTCCTTTTTAGTAATTTGGTTATATCATATTGGAAAAAAGATTGCAAGGGTAAGTATTTATTTTATGATTTATATTTTCATCAATTATTTTATAATGAACCATATAAGTTTTTATATGACTTGTATCCTTTTCATCAATTTCGAATATTCTTCCGACTCTTAATTCGTCTGTTCCATAAGGACTGTAGGAAACTACAAGCATCTAAGCACATTTTGATTCCGCAAAAATCGCCTCCTAAGAGAACAAAATCGGGTTTTTGGGTTTCAATTAGTTGATTGATTCCTGTTAATGTTCTTTTGTCGTAGTCTAGCGTTTCTTGAATGTCGGATAACATTAAAATTTTGAATTTGCCATTTGGGTTAAATTTTAGTTCTTGTTTTAGCGTTACATTGTTTTTTAGATTGGTGTTCATGATTTTTCTCCTTTATTAACTATTTGTGCAATACACTCCACATGTCCGCGTCCAAGCAAACATATCACAAATCGCAATTTTCCTCACTTCATATTTTGACTCCAAAAGTTTCAAATCCCTTCCTAAAGTTGCTGGATTGCAACTTACATAAACAATTTTCTTTGGCTCAATCTGCAACAATGTTTCAATTGTCATTTTATCGCAACCTTTTCTTGGTGGGTCAACAAACACGCAATCTGCTGAAATATTTTTTTCTTTCAACAATCGTGGAAGCGTTTTCTCCACATCTCCCACAAAAAACTCACTATTTTTTACATCATTTAGTTTTGCATTTTCTTTGGCATCTTCAATCGCTTCTGGAATGGTTTCAATCCCAATTAATTTTTGCACTTTATCTGATGCACAAATGCCAATTGTGCCTATTCCACAATATAAATCCAATACCGTTTCTTTTCCCGTCAATTCTGCATACTCAATCGCTTTGGCATACAATTTTTCCGTCTGCACAGGATTTACTTGATAAAACGAAAGATTGGAAATTTTAAATTGCTTTCCCATTAAAATATCTGTCATATAACCATCTCCAAAAATCACTTCATTTTGCTTTCCTAAAATTACATTCGTATCACGGTTATTCAAATTCTTGACAATGGTTTTTATTGAAGCATATCGATTTGTCAAAAAAGCAACCAATTCATTTTCCTTTGGAAGGTTCCACTGATTAACCACCAAAGTAACCATCACTTCATTTGTTTTTACTCCCACACGAATCACAATATGACGTAACAATCCTGTTTGATTTTTTTCTTGATAGCCAGTAATCTCATTTTCTTTCGCAAATTCAAAAATATCCTTCGCTATTTTTTGTGCCAATTCATTTTGAATCATACAATGTTCTGTCTCTAAAATACGATGACTTCTTTCTGCAAAAACCCCCATCACCATTTGACCATTTTCATTTACACCTACTGGATATTGCAACTTATTTCGATAAAAAAACGGTGATTCCATTTTCATCACTTCATCTACCGCAAGCTTTCTTCCCAATGCTTTTTTTAACGTATTTTCTACCGCTTCTTTTTTGATTTGCATTGTATAATCATAATCGACATGGCGTAAACTGCAACCACCGCATTTTCCATACGTTTCACAATTTTCCTTTATACGATATTTTGATTTTTCTAAAATCTCTAAAACTTTCGCATAACAGCTATTTTCTGTCACTTTCAAAATCTTGATTTTCACTTTTTCGCCTTTTATCGCTTGAGGCACAAAAATAACTTGTCCTTCCCATTTAGCAATTCCTTCGCCTTGAAAGCCATGGTCGATGATTTCTACGATATATTCTTCATTTTTCTTCATTTTAATTAATTTCGTTCACCTTTCTTTGACTTATCTTACTTCATTTTTATCTTTTCTTCTATTTCCGCCAATCGTTCTTTCGTCTCGATCGCGTTTTAATTCTTCATCTTTTTGGTGTCTTGCTTGTTCTTTAAATTGTTTTCCAACCAAAATGGTTTGATTAATAATCGCCAAATTGCATCTTACTCGTTCTTCAAACATTTCTTTTTCTGATTTTCTTTTTTTCTTGCTTTTCTTCTTTTTTAATCTTTCCAATTCCGCTTTATCAATCAATCCAATGGCAATCAGTTCTTCTTCTAAAGCATCTAAATCTTCCATTGTCTTCATCTGTTTTATTTGCTTTTTTATGGCTTTTAATTTTTTGATTTCTTCCGAATCTTTCTTCAGCATTCTTTTGAATATCGAACCTATTTTTTTCTCCATTTTATCACTTCATTTCCTACCCAAATTTCTACTCTTTTACGCCACAACCTCTCACACCAACTTCTCTATTTCCTGCAAAATACTTTTTCCCCGCAAAAGTCAAAAGATTCGCTTTGCCAAAATCCACTTCTTTTTTCTCATTCAAAATGCTTTCATCACAATGCGTATTCACAACTTCTGCGACAAACATTTCATGTGAATCAAATGTTTGAATATCGATTACTTTACACTCCAAATTAATCGGACATTCTTCAATGTAAGGACTTTTAATTTTTCCGCTTTGTCTTTTTGTCAATTTGCAAGTTTCAAATTTATCAACCTCTCTGCCTGATTTTGTTCCACAAAAATCAGCTTGCTTTACTAGGTTTTCGTCTGGCAAATTAATCACAAATTCTCTGGTTTGTTTGATAATTTCATTCGAAAAACGAGAAGGTCTAATCGAAACATAAACAATCATTGGCTCCGAATTAATAATTCCTGTCCATGCAATGGTTGCAATATTGCTATTTTCCATATCACCTGATGAAATCATCGCTACTGGATTTGGCACTAATCCTAATTGATTTTGTAAATTTATTTTCATTTTATCACTCCTTTTTCTGTTCTACTATTCTATGTTTACAAATATTGCTTTATTCCAAATTAAAGTCCAAATAAGCAAATTTGTTTGGCTTAAAATGCAACGCACTTTCGATATCTCGTTTCGCTTTTTCAGAAATTTCACTTGCTCTTTTAGCCTTATGGTCAATCTTTACTAAAGGATTTATGTATCGGATTTTCAGATTTTCAATTTTGACACAATACTTCCCTTTTATTTTTTCCTCACTTTCCTTTATAGCAGTCGCATTTCTCCATATTTTAAAACATTCAGCAATATTGTCATCCTGACAATTTTCGATTTTTTGTATCATTTCTTTTTCCGACAATTGGTATAAATCTTCCATTGTGATTCTATTTTTCTCATACATTTTCTTGACAATATCCGCTAGAAACTGCATAGAAAATATCGTTTCATTCGCATTATAAAGCAAAGATAACTTGCTAGCAACTTCTACAAATCTTTCTGCCATTTCAAGATTTCGAAATCCAAGTTCTGGCATTCCTTGTTCATTTTCCAACACTTCGATATTTTCATAAACTTTTTTTATTTCCTCTAAATTCCATAAATTTGCTCCAAATCCATCTGAAAAAATATATTCCAATCGGTCGCTTGCCAATTGAGGCCTGTCATTATCTGCAATTGGATATTGATGATAATCATCCACTTCCTCTATTTTTATGCCATCTTTATTTAAGTATTGCATAATTTCTTTGGATTTTCTTATGATTTCATTCGTTAACCCTTCCGTAAATTCTTGTTTTTCATAATCTCCATTCATAAAATCAATCGTATGTTTAAAAACTGGTGTGCTAATATCATGAAAAAGCCCAGCCAACGTTTGTTTTTTATCTTTCGTAAAATGCCAAATAATCAAAGCCACACCAACACTATGATCTAAACTCGAATACCAATCTTCGCTGAAACATCTTTGAATACACCGTTCCACAAGACATACTAATTTGATTTTGTTTTTGCATTTCTGGAGTTTCCACATAATCATATAAAAAATCTGGAATTTCCTCTGATAAAATATGAAAATATTGTTTCGTTTTTTTCTCCAAATTCTCAAAATAATGGCTCATTTTCTACACTCCTTAAAAATAAAATTGCCCCATCTCTGCTAACCACTTAAGAGATGAGGTAAACTCGTCAAAAGGTGCAATCACAATGTGATTCTCCCTATTTTATTAATTGTAATTATATAACATCTCCTTTTCTTTGTCAATCACTTTCTTTTGACAATTCTTCCACCAATTCAAAATCAATGCGTCTCAATAATTTGCTTGCTTCCATGACTCGAATTTTCACTGGATCGCCAATTTTAAAAACTCGATTGGTATGTTCGCCCATAAGTTGTTTTTTGTTTTCATCATAAATATAATATTCCTTGCCCATATTTTCAAAGCGAATCAAGCCTTCTACTGTATTTTCAAGTTCTGCAAACATGCCAAAAGGCGTAATCGAAGAAATAATGGCTTCATATTCCTCGCCAATTTTATCTTCCATAAATTCTGCCTTTTTGATGCTTTCTGCTTCTCGTTCCGCCTTTGTTGCAATCGTTTCACATTCCGATGAACTTTTGGCATATTTTTCGCTATCTGCTTCAAATTGTGCTTTTAAGTTTTCGTCTGCTTCGCTATATTCCGAAATCATTCTGTGAATGAACAAATCTGGATACCTTCGGATTGGAGACGTAAAATGACAATAAAACTTGCTTGCAATCCCAAAATGTCCTTGATTTTGATTCTCGTATTTTGCCAGTTTTAAAGTTCTCAATAGCAAATTCGAAACAACTTTTTCTTCTGGTTTTCCTTTGACTTCTGCCAAAACTTTTGCAAATTCCGTTGGATGCACGGTTTCTTGATTGATATGAATTTTCAAGCCAAAATTCCACAAAAATTTATTTAATTCCTTCACTTTATCCAAATCTGGTTCTTCATGCACACGATAAATAAAGGGAAAATCCAACCAATAAAACTTTTCCGCAATGGTTTCATTCGCTGTCAACATAAATTGTTCAATTATTTCGTGAGCAAATGTCGTCTCATACTTTTGAATTTGGATAGCTCGTCCCTTTTCATCCAATGTAATTTTGCTTTCTGGAATATCCAAATTCAAATACCCATCTTTCATACGTCGGTTTTTCAAAATATGTGCCAATTCTTCCATCAATTTAAAATCGGAAACATACTTCTCATATTTTTTCACAATTTTCTCATCCGAATTGGTGATAATTTTATTAACATCCGTATAACTCATTCTTTCTGTTACACGAATCACGGACTTATAAACATCAGAAGCAATGACTTTTCCTTTCTCGTCGATTTCCATCAAACAAGAAAGCGCAAATCGGTCTTGCCCAGCATTTAAACTACAAATTCCATTGGAAAGTTCAAAAGGAAGCATCGGAATCACACGGTCAAACATATAAACACTTGTCCCTCTAAAAACTGCTTCATTGTCCAAATTAGAACCTTTTTTGACATAATGACTGACATCCGCAATATGGACATCCAATAAATAATTTCCACTTTTGTTTTTGCCAACCCAAACTGCATCATCCAAGTCTTTGGCATCTTCGCCATCAATGGTAAAAATATTCATCTCTTTTTGACGCAAATCCACGCGATTTTTGATATCTTTCTCCAAAATCGTTTGTGGAATTTTTCTAGCTTCTTTCAAAACTGGTTCTGGAAATTCATTCGGTAAATCAAATTCTTTTATGACAGACAACATATCAATTCCTGCCTGATTCACATTTCCCAAAATCTCCACAATTTTCCCTTCTGCATTTTTTCCCTTTTCAGGATATTTTAATATTTCTACCACCACTTTATCTTGATTTTTGGCTTTTTGGCAATTGTTTTTTGAGATAAAAATATCCGTATTAAACTTTTTGTCATCTGGAACCACAAATCCAAAATTTTTGCTTTTCTGAAACGTTCCTACTACCGATTCTTTTTCACGTTTCAATACTTTTAGAATTTTGCCTTCTGCTCTTTTCTCAGCCTTTTTTGCCACAATTATTTTTATTTCAACCGTATCACCATTTAATGCAGTATTTACAAAATGAGAAGGAATAAAAATATCTTCTTTTTCCTTCTCTTCTAATTCTACAAATCCAAATCCTTTTTCATTGGCTCGAAAAGTCCCAATGATTTTTTGTTTTTTCTTTTTTCCCATATTTTTTCCTTTTCTATAAATAAAGCTTAAGGACACGATGCATCGTGCCCTTATCGTTTTTATTACATAACATATAAAATATCCAATGTAAGTGTTAATACAACAAAAACAATCATGAACCCTATTGTGGTTCGTTTCATTCTTCCTTCTGTTGTTCTGCCTTTATTTTTCTCATAAAAATTGTTTGCTCCAGCTCCCATAACGGTTCCAGATGCTCCATTATCTTCTTTTGATTGCTTTAGGATTAACACAATTAAGATAAGACACACAATAAAATAAATTCCTGTTATGATATTTTTTGCTATTTCCATTTAATTTAAACCTCCATTTTTTTCCATTTCATCCATTGTTTTTTATTATAACATGCTTCTTATAAAAAAGCAAGCTTTTTTATAAGTTATGGCAATAAAGAACATTCGATATTGGTTTTTCCCGTTAATTCTCCATTTTTATATTTTACTAAACTAACCGATGGAATGCCTTCATACTTTGGTATTTCGATTAAAATTTCCATCACTCCATCATTATCCACATCTAAAACATTGAGATTTTCTAAACTCAAATAATATTCTGCATTTGTTGTTTGATTCCACTTTGATTTTTCAATGTAAGCCAAATCATTAATTAATTTTCCTGTAGAATTATAAAGGGATATTTTAGAATATCCTGTATTTTTATTCGCTAAAATAAGGATATATTCATCTGTTCCATTGGCATCTAAATCTGTTGTAATCGTTTTAACAGCATCATATTCTTCCGCCAATTTGGGATTATTCTCTGAAACAACTACTGGTAAGTAACTTTTGGTATCAATTTTGCCAGTTATTGCTGTATAGTTTTCGGATATAGCAACTTTGGCAACATTTCCAATTTTCGCTAAATTTTCATAATTGGAATTCGTCAAAACACCTAATGTATAATCTCTAAAAGCAAAATTCTCATAATTGTAATACGTAACCACATATTTATCCCTATCGGTGCTACTGTTATCAATATATTTTAGTTCTACTTGATCCATTTTCGTTGTATCCAAAATCAGACCGCGATATAAAACCATCAAATTTTCTGTTGAAACTTTTCTAGAATTGGCATCTGCCGCATTGATGGTTACATGATTTGTTGCATCTGTACTGGAAACAACTGTATTTAAAAGATTCGCAATCGTCTCTGGTTTCTCTTCATTCGCCATTGTATTTGTATTCTCTTCCTTGCCATATTCTGACAAATTCATCATATAATAAATTAATAGTGCATTTCCTACAATCAACACCACAATCACCATCAGAAATATATTTCCGAAGTTTTTGAAAATTCAATTTGTCTTCTTGTTGTTGCTCTTGATTTTCTTTCGTATCTTTCATCATTTCCTCCCAAAAAAATTATATTTTTATTGTAACACAAGCTTTAAAAAAATAAAACACTTTTTTCAAAAAAAATTAAATTTACCCTTAGGCAAGAATAGGGCTAATTTGTTCTCCCTCTAATGCATATTCTAATGTTTTTACAATATACTTAAAATCGCACACAATCGAACGTGGCTTCGTAAGCGGATTATCTTGCTTAAATGGAACAAAATAATAATTTCTTCGGTTCAACAATCTTCCAATATTTTCAGCTGCACCACTTAATCCATTATTCGTACTAATTCCAATCACCACAGGGCGTTCCACTCTTAATTGCGATTTGACTGCCATTGCAACAGGCGTATCAATAATATCATAACTAAGTTTTGCAATCGTATTTCCAGAACATGGCGCAACAATTAAAATATCAAACATTTTTTTCGGACCAATGGGTTCTGCTTCTTGAATCGTATGAATGATTTTATTTCCCGTCAAATCCTCGATTTCTTGAATAAAATCTTCTGCTTTCCCAAATTTCGTATCCAACTGATAGCTGTTAAAAGACAAAATTGGAAAAACATTTGCACCCATTTTTACTAAATTTTCCATTTCATTAATAGTGGTACGAAACGTACAAAATGAACCTGTTAATGCATAGCCAATATTTTTTCCTGCTAAATCCAAAACACAACCTCCTTTTCTATTTTAAGGATTTTTTGCCTAAGTATGACAAAATTTTCCTTATTATATTTTATGAGATTATGTCAATTTCGTTTCGATTTTTGAAGAAAAATTAAAATCTCCTTTTAAACCGTTTCTTTTTTACGAGCTTTACTTGTTTGCACGCATGCTATGTACAATAAAATAAAGTTTCCAAACAAGAAAACAAAATAAGCCTTTGCAACAGGTGTCGCTGTTTTTACGCCTTCAACATTAGCATATAATTTTTCATTAAACAAATAGGCTTTTACCTTTTTTCCTTTGGGATAATTACTTGCACTATGTACATTTCCTAATTCATAATTTTGACCATTGTATTCTACTTCTACTTTATAAAAATTGGTCCTTGATTTTGTTTTCTTATTAACAACTTGTTCCACTTTTGAACTTAAAACCGTTGCCTCCACTTCTTCATACTGCAATTCCACTTCATTCATTTTAAACCATAACACTACCGTTGCTACAATGCAAGCAATAAATGCAATCCATAAAATAATAACTCTTTTTTTCATAACTTTTTCTCCTTTAAAAAATCTTTACTTTTCTATTATACCATATTTCCCCTTTTTTTGACAATAACCAAAATTCAATTTTACTGCCCCTACAATTTAAGATTTCCAAAAAGTAAAACTTAAATTCAAATTCTGCTTGCCTTTTTTTCAAAAATTCGATATAATTTTATGATAAGGGAGGTTATAATATGGAAAAAATCGTAATTGCCACGCAAAATGATGGAAAACTTGCTATGATTAAAGAACTTCTACCTAATTTTCGCATCCTTTCTTTAAACGATTTAGAATATTTTGTAGAACCAGAAGAAACTGGTGAAACCTTTGAAGAAAACGCTATTTTGAAAGCCAAATTTTATCATGAAAATTTAAAGGAAATTTGTATTGCTGATGATGCAGGCATCTGTGTTCCCGTTTTAAATAATTTTCCAGGCGTTCGCACAAAACGCTGGTTTAAACGGAAGTGACCGTGAACGCAACCTAGCACTTATTGATAAACTAAAAGATTTCGAAAAAACAGACCGCAAAGTTAATTTTATCACAGCCATTGCGATTGCTATCAATGGTACGGTCATTGTGGAAACAGAGATTCTTTCTGGTTATATTACCGATAAACCTCGTGGAGATAATGGATTTGGCTTTGACGAAATCTTCGAATTAGAAAATGGCAAAACCTTGGCCGAACTTACTTTTGAAGAAAAATTAGAAATCAGCGCTCGAAGAAAAGCTTTGGAAAAAATAAAGAAATATTTATAAAAATTAAGGGGAAAGGTTACCCCCTTTCCCCTAATTTTTTCTTTTTCTCCGCCTTATCAACCTCTCTTAGTTCTTTATAGAATCGAATTTTTTCGTCTTCTCTTTGAACATATCTTTGAAGTGCTTCCAAAGAAGTTGCTTTACGAATCTGTGAAAACGTCACAGTTTCTTTTGGTCTTTCCAGCCATTCTAAAATGACTCCCACTTTTCTGCCAGAAAGTTCAGCAATTATTGCTTCGCCGTCTTCTCTTTCAGCAAAAAACAATTTTAACCCCTCTTCAATCCGCTCTTTCTCCATAGTTTTGTCCGTTGTTTTTTCCATAGTTGTCGCCATAGTTTTTTCCTCCGATTTCTATTTTTTATGTCTTAATTATACCACATTATGTTAATTTTGTCAATATTTTTAGAAAAAACTTTCAAATTCTTCACTCGAAATTTTTTCTTTCTCTAACAAAACATTCGCCACTTTATCTAAAATATCCATATTGTCGCGCAAAATGCGTTGTGCTGTTACATAAGCATTTTCAATTAAAATTTGGATTTGATTTCCTACTTCATCAATCACTTTTTCTCCAAAAATTTGAAGTTCATATGGGTCATCTACTTTTAAAGAAATTGGCCCTAATTTATCATCCATACCATAAATCGTCAGCATATCTTTGGCAATTCCTGTGGCCACTTCAATATCGTTGCTCGCTCCTGTTGAAATTTCATTTAATGCAATCTTTTCTGCAGCTCTTCCGCCCATTAATGATACCATTTTTTCTAGTAATTCTGTTTTAGAAATGTAAAATTTATCTTCATTGGTTTTATACATTGTATAACCACCTGCTGCACCTCTTGGAATAATGGAAACTTCTTTGACATCTGTTTGCGTTTCTAAAAATTTGCTCACAACTGCATGTCCCGCTTCGTGATAAGCCGTTAATTTTTTATCTTTATCTGAAATCACACGATTTGTCTTCTCTAAACCAACTGTGACTTTTTTCACGGCATTTTCCACATCGTCATTCGTAATAGCATTGTGATTTTCTCGGGTTGCAATAATGGCTGCTTCATTTAAAATATTGGCTAATTCCGCCCCCGTAAATCCTGCTGTATCTCCTGCAATAGAATGAAAATCAACATCATCTGCAAACTTTTTGTTTTTGCTGTGCAATTTTAAAATCGCTTCTCTTCCATTTAAATCTGGCGTTGGAATGGTAATTTGTCTGTCAAATCGTCCTGGACGAAGCAATGCTTTATCTAGCATTTCTGGTCGGTTGGTAGCAGCAAGAACAATGACGGTTTCTTCTGTTTCAAATCCATCCATTTCCACTAATAATTGATTTAATGTTTGATTATTTTCTGTTTCCGCCCCACTACTACTCGTTCTTCTAGCACCAATCGCATCAATTTCATCAATAAAAATAATCGCTGGTGACATTTTTTTGGCTTTATCAAATAACTTTCGAACCCTAGATGCACCAAGTCCTGCAAACATTTCAATAAATTCAGAACCACTCATCGAAATAAAAGGAACGCCAGCTTCTCCCGCAATAGCTTTGGCAATTAAAGTTTTACCCGTTCCTGGTTTTCCATATAATAAAATTCCTCTTGGAATCTTCGCACCCATATCCAAATAAGCTTGTGGTTTTTTTAGAAAATCGACAATTTCAATTAATTCGCCTTTTTCTTCGTCTAAGCCTGCAATGTCTTTAAATCTGACATCTGTTTTTTTATTGCTTTCTCCACCATAAACCTTATCTTTGTCGCCACCTAATCCTTGCATTTTAAAAATCATAAGCATTAAGGCAATTAATAAAATGGTTGGCAATAGCGAAAATAAGGTTTCTGCAATTTTCAAAAATTGATTGGTACTTTCTTGAATTAATTCAACCTCTAATTTTCCCTCATCCACTTTCGTTTGTACCAATTCAATAAACGCCTGAATGCTTGGCACAATTACCTTCTTTTGTCTATCTTTTTCATTTTCTTCGGTTCCTTCTTGTCCATCCAATGTTTTATACGTGACAGTTATACTGGCACTTCCTGTCGTCATTTTGATTTTTTCAATTTGTCCGTCGTTAATATTTTTAATTAATTCTGTATAAGCAAGTTCTTTTTTTTCTTGATTATTTTTACCAAGATATAGCATGCCTACCATTGCCAAAAGCACTAATAGAACACTTATAACATAAATCATCTTGCTTTTTTTATTTTCTTTGTTTTCTTTCATAATTGCTCCTTCCTTTATATTTCTGAACCATCTGGTTCATTATTTCCGAGAACCCCTTCGGGATTTTCTTCTTGTTTGTCGTCATCTTTTTCTGGTTTTTGATTCTCTTTTTTAGATTCTTCCTCTTCTTCGGTTTCTTTTAACGTTTCTATTTCTTTTTGTACTTTCACAATTTTGGCAACTTCCATTTGTTGTTTCCATAAATCAGTTTTTATCATTAGGATAACAGCAATCACATATACATACGAAATCAATAAATAAACCAGTCTAAAATATTCTGTGTAGAAACCTGTCATCGTATAAGCAATATTATAAACCATATTTAGTATAATTGATAATGTTAACGCATAAATCGAAATATTAAAGCAATGCTTCAAATTCATCGAAATTCTACAAACGCGAGCAACAATCAAAGCGAAAATAGCAATCATAATCCAGTCTAATAGCGTAGAAACTAATTGAACCAAATACACACTAACAAACACCACTAAAAACATCGTTATTGTTATGCCTGTAAATCCTACTCTATCAATTTCTTGCAATACACTCTCTTTATTCAACGTAAGGGCGCCATATTGTTCTGATAAACGACTATAATCATATTCTGTTTCGGTTCCTCTCATTTTATAAATTACTTTGTCCTTCAACAATATAAATCCTGTCGATTTGACTTCTTTTTTATAATTTTGCAATGTTTCTTCTGTGACTTCTTCCCCTGTATCAGCAATCATATATATATCATATTCTTCATCGTATGCGTAAATCCTTTCTGAAAATTGTAAATTTCCATTTTCTAAAGTAAAATCTGGTAATTCTTTTTGAATATATTCATATCCTTTTTTGAAAGCTTTCATCATATCATACGTTTGTATTGCCGTAATTCCAATCGACAAAATCAGCACAATGAGAAAGAAATATTTCACAGCAACAGCTATTTTTTCTTCTAAAAACACACCATAATTCTCCAACTTTGCTACTGCAATTTTAATTCTCGAAAAAAAACCTATTTTTTTATTTTCCATTATTTATACTCCCTTCTAATCATGCTGTTTATGTGCATTGGTGAGATTTCAAAAATCACCTCATCTTCCAATGAAATCGATTCACTATCGGTTATATCGATCACACAATGATACATGCCAATTCTTCCAATTACAGGATAAGCTTTATTTTTTATCCAAACTTTTAAACGATTATCCTTAAAAAATTTTTTTATTTCTATGCCTACTGATAACATATTTTCTTTTAAAGAAAATATATCACGATCTTTTCGCATATTCAATCCATCCATATAACCAACTGGAACAATCGCTATTTTCGTTTCTCTTCTCGTTCGATACATTTTTCCATAACTAATATTATATCCTTTTGGAACTGTTTTTATTTCTTGAATCGAAGATTTGAATTCACCGATTTTTACAAGTCCACTCATTTTAAGCAAAGTTCTTCCCTGCAAAATAGAACCGATTCGAATCGCATTTAAGTTCATCATAGGATATTTCAAAAATGATGTAGAGGCTGAACAATGCAACATTCCGCGGAGTTTGTCCTTCTTGTTTCAAAAATTTTATCACCTCTAAAAATCGGTCAAATTGTTTTTCTGTAAATTTCTGTTCCATTGGTTTGGCAAAATGTGTATAGGTGCCTGTGATTTTTAAATTATCACACATTTTGAAAGCTTCTAATATGTCATTTTGATTGGAATATAAAAATCCATATCTTCCAAATCCTGTGTCAATTTTAAAATGTGTTTTTGCTTCGCAATCTTGAATTTTTGCAATTTTTTCGATGATTTCAATTTGTTCTTTGGAACTAACGGTTAAGGTGATTTTATTTTCTATCAATTGCGCTAATTCTTTTTCTTTTGAAAACGGTGTTAGCATTAAAATTTCTTCTTCGATTCCAGCTTGTCTTAAAAGAAGTGCTTCTTCTAAATTAGCAACCGCCAAAAAATCAATTCCATTGTTGATAAGAAATTTTGAATACTCCACCAAACCTAAACCCATTCCATTTCCTTTTACCACAGCAATAATTTTTGGCAAATTTCCGCTATCATCTTTTCCAAAGGAATTCAAGCGCGTTCTTATTATTTTTAAATTATTTTTCAAGTCTTTACGACTAATCGTCAATTTTTTCATAAAACTCCTATATTGATATTTTAAAAGCACAAATCGAATTTTTATTTTGCTTTTGTGTAAATACTTTCACAAGATTTACAAGTAATTTTCATTTCATAACTAGCCACTTTTTTGTCTAATATTGTGATTAAAGGCTCACTATCTTTCGGACAACAAAATCTATTTTTGATCATAATCAATTCGTCCTTACAAGTTTGTCCCATTTTACTATCTTCAAAATCTAATACAGCACGCCCTTGGCTTCCGCAATTACATTGATATTTTAATTCTAATCGATCATACGTCGAATAACACAAATACCCTATATTTTCATTACACGTATCACAATACATCCAACCACCATAATTAGTTGCTAATCTTGTATTTACTAATTCTTTGTTTTTTAATACTCTTGCCATGATTTTATCTCCTTTAAAAATTGTATTTATTCATCTAATACTTTTTTATTTTCTTTTAAAAACGCCAAAAGTTCCTCTTTATTGGCAAAAATTTTATCAAAAATCAAATACAATGAATCCGTTGCATCATACTGCCCAATTGCATAACATTTTTTGCCCCATCCATAAGCAATTCCTGCTTCAATATGCGCAGATTTTCCAGCTGGCAACACCAATAATAAATTTTTAGATTTTCTTTCTGCTTCGATATCATGTTTAAAAATCGTTTTTACTGTATCACTTGTCAGTTCTAGGCTTTCAAATGTTTTCATCAATTCTTCTGGATTTTGATAAAGATTCAAGCCAGCTTCCTCGTGGGATTTTTCGTTTTTCAAAAAACAATAATACGATACCTTTGCTTCCTCAAAAAGCTGACAAATTTCCAATATTTCTGCTTTATTTCTAGTTCTTCCTGCAATAAAGAAATCGTAACTTTCCTTTTCCTTATTTTCTTCCATTTTGTCTCCTTTATTGATATTCTTTCATTTCTTCTTCGATTTTATCTTCGCTTTCTCTCATGGCTAAAATTGTTTTTTCAAATAAAACATCTAATTCCCAGCCCAACTGTTCTGCTCCTTGTTTAATGGTATCTCTTGAACAACCTGCTGCAAATTTTTTGTCCTTGAATTTTTTCTTCAAACTGGAAACTTCCATATCCTTTGTACTTTTCGATGGACGCATTTTGGTAGCTGCCCAAATCAAACCAGTTAATTCATCCACCGCAAATAGGATTTTTTCCATTTCTTTTTCTGGTTTGACCTCCGAACAAATTCCATAACCATGACTACAAATCGCATGTATCATTTCTTCACTTGCCTCAATTTGTTTCAACAATTCTGGCGCTTTTTGACAATGTTCATCTGGATACTGTTCAAAATCCACATCGTGCAATAAACCAACTAAGCCCCAAAATTCCTCATCTTCTCCATTTTCTTTGGCAAAATAGCACATCACTTGTTCTACTGTAAAAGCATGTCTTAGATGAAATTCTTCTTTGTTATATTTTTTTAATAAATCAATAGCTTGTTCTCTCTCCATTTTTTCCTCCATTTTTCTATCTAAAAATTTCTCTTTTCACTAACTTTTACGAGATAACTTCTTCTTCAAAGTTCTCAAACTTCGAAATGTCTTCTCTGCCAACTTGTACAATTTATAAACAACTGGCTTATAAGGCATAAAAACTTCCCCAATAAATTCCGTGAATTCTGCACCAAATCCTTTTTTGAAACGATACAATCCATATTGCGGATGATTTTCATCTACTACGCCTGAAACTCCACGAAAATCGTAAACTTCATGTCCTTTTTGAATTGCCTCTTGTATCATGGTCCATTGAAGCAAATAATTGGGCATCAAATTTCGATGAGAATTGGAGCTTGCCCCATACAAATACCACGTTTTTTTGCCATATAAAATCGGAATAATTCCTGCAATTGGC
This sequence comes from uncultured Clostridia bacterium, assembly GCA_948976265.1. GTDB lineage: Bacteria > Bacillota > Clostridia > TANB77 > CAG-508 > Scatovivens. Next base: position 69,181 of record CARFUA010000004.1, on the reverse strand, counting down.
TTGTCCTCATGATACGCCATCAAAAGTTTCATATGTTCTGGCGCTAAAGCATCGTACATTTTTTCAAAATAATCCAAAGAACGAATAATAAAATCATCACGTTTTCCCGTTTCGACCATAATGCTATGAAAATCCTTCAAATCTTCCTTGGTTCCTTCTTTAATCACAACTCCTTTTTTCTTTGCCAAACGAATATTATATCTGGTTTTCGAATGAAAACCGCTAAATACTTCATCTTCCGTTTTCCCCTGAATATTCAATTGAAATACAAATCTTGGTTGGATTTCATCTTTAAAATCTTTGCTATCATCTTTGACTTTATAGCCAGCATTTTCAATGATTTCACGGAATTTTTCGTCGCTTTTTAAAATATCAGGTTCGATACGAAGGACAAATGCCTTGTATTTTTTAGCAAGTTCATTCGCCCCTTCTGTTAAATCTTGTATCACTTTTTCATCGTAAATATCGCAAACTGGTCCTCTTGGTGAATACATCAAATTTCCAAAAATCGGAATTTTACGAATCCACACACACAAACTTCCTTGAATATTTCCCTTTTCATCTTCCGATAAAATGACTTCTTTTATCCAACTTGTTTTGACTTCTCCCCATTCCAACGATTGCTGAAAATTGCATCTCGCATGATTCCTTAAAAATTCTTTATATTTTGATTTGTCCTGCTCAGTTAATAATCTCATTGGTATTTTATTTCCTTTCTATTCATTTTTTCTTATTTTATAGGCCTTAATCATAAACACTAAAAAAATAAGACTAAAACCATCTATTATATATAATAGATTTGTTTTGTAAATATCTCTTATTTCATTTGGATTCTCTGGATTAATCCATACATTGGTTGAACTTCCAACCTTCTTATTCAAACGAAATACCACTCTTTGTTGATTATTATACATCTTCCCATTATATTGAAAGCTAAATTCAATATAATTTGCTTCACCATTTTCAGCATTGGCTGAATCTTTTCTTACGCTTTCTATAATAGCCTCAACCTTAACGTAATCTTTACTTTCGTTATACTCTGCTATCGTAAAACCAACTAATGCACACACAACCAGAATTGTAAAAATTACAATTTTAAAATATCCTTCTGGAGTAATTCTCGAATTTACTTTCATTTTAAAATTTCTCCTACTTACTTAATATCGTTCCTTCTTTGGTATCTTTTACCAAATATCCCTTCTTTATTAAAATATCTCTAATTCTGTCAGACTCTGCCCAATTCTTCGTTTGACGCGCTTCATCTCTTTGTTTTACTAATTCCAAAATTTCATCTGACAAGGATTCTTCTTGTTTTTCATAATGTGCCAAATCAAATCCTAAAACAGCATCAAATTTCAATAATAAATCTTTCAATTCTTTTGATTTTTGTGGATTTTTCAGCACTTCCCAAACAACACTCATAGCAACTGGCATGTTTAAATCATCATTAATGGCATTCAAAAATTTCTCTTCATACTTTTGAATCATCTCTTTTTCAATTGTTTCGGTTCCTTCTTTATGACGCAAATACCCTTCACGTAAGCGATTTAGTGCAACTTTGGCAGATTCCATTGCTTCCCATGTAAAATTAATTTTATTTCGATAGCTTGAAGTAAACTGAAACATTCGATACACTGGCGGTTCATAGCCTCTGTCTGCTAAATCTTGTAAAGTGTACAAATTGTTTAAACTCTTAGACATTTTCCCGCCATCAATTGTCAAGAAGTCAACATGCATCCAAACGTGTGCTGGAATTTTTCCACAAAAACCTTTACTTTGTGCAATTTCATTTTCATGGTGAATCGGAATATGGTCAATTCCACCTGTATGAATATCAAACTGCTCGCCCAAATATTGATAACTCATTGCAGAACATTCCAAATGCCAACCAGGATAACATTTTCCCCAAAACGTATCCCATTTCATCAAATGATTTTCTGGTGCTTTAATCCAAACTGCAAAATCTGAAATATTCTTTTTTTCGCTATCAAATTCAACTCTAGCACCAGCTTTTTGTTCTTCTACATTACGATTGGAAAGCACACCATATTTGTCTAATTTAGAAGTATCAAAATAAATCGTCTTTTCCGTTTCGTACGTAAAACCATTTTCGATGATTTGCTGAACATATTTTTCCATAACATCAATATGCTCGGTTGCTCTGGCTATGATTTCTGGTTTATCAATATTTAGTTTGTCAATATCTTGCAAAAAAGCATTCATATAAAATTCTGCAATTTCAAAAGGGTCCTTTTTCTCAATCCTAGCTGCTTTTAACATTTTGTCTTCGCCTTCATCACTATCGGAAACCAAATGTCCAACATCGGTTATATTCATCACATGCTTTAAGGTGTATCCATTATATTTCAAAACACGTCTTAAAGTATCCATAAAAAGATAGGCTCTTAAATTTCCAATATGCGCATAATTATATACCGTTGGTCCACAAGAATACATTTTTACCTGTTTTGGCTCTATGGACTCAAATTCTTCTATCTTTCTAGTTAACGTATTATATAACTTCAACATTGATTTTTGTCTCCTTTTTTTCACATTCTTAGACTGTATTCGTCGGTTTTTCCTCTGGTGGTTCCGTCGGTTTTTCAGGTGGTTTCTCTGGTGTTGTTGGTTTTTCCTCTGTCACTTCGTTTTTGACTGTATTATTGTTTCCAGATTCATTGGTCGTCGTATTGGTTGTATTAGAAGGCTTTGTAGTCGTTGTATTTGAAGGGGTCGTATTCGTTACTGTATTCGTTGGCTCTGGTGCTTCAATAACGGGCTCTTCTGGTGTTGGTTCTTCTGGTTCTTGCATGCTGGCAGCATCATGTGGACAAGACTCCGTTGGTGGTGTATTAGTTGAAAGTGTTGATGCAGTCCATTTTTTTACATCTCTTTCTCGTGGTGGCAAAATATTAAAATATCTTTTTTCTGCAAATGGACACTCTTCTGTTGCTAATAATTCCGTTTGTGTACAAATCGCAACAGCAGAATGGTCATCACAAGCTTCTGGAATATTGGCATCAGTAAATAATTCGGTATAAGTTTCCTTACAACTTTCAGTTGCTCTTAAACCAGTCGCTTTACAAATTGCAATTTCCTTGATTCCTTCTGGTCTAACAAACTTGGAACCTTCCAAACCTTCATGAATCTTTTTCATCACTTCTGCCCAAATTTTTCCTGCTGGATTTCCTGAAGGATACACAACTGGTGCATTAGTTTCATAACCATACCAACAAATCGCTGTATAATATGGCGTAAAACCAGCAAGCCAACGATCATAATCACCATTGGTCGTTCCTGTTTTAGCCGCTACATCCATCCCCTTTATCGCACAATATTTAGCGGTTCCAGCCGGACCTACAACTGGTTGCGTCAATATATTTTTCGTAATATAAGCATTCTGATCAGACAAAACTTTGTTGACAGTTTGTTTTGGTTCAACAATTACGTTGTCCTCTTTATCTGTTACATATTTATAAAAAGTTGGTTCAATATACGTACCATTATTGGCAATCGCTGAATAGGCACCTGCCATTTCTGTAACTGTAGCACCATCTTCTAATCCACCCAATGCAAGCGATAAACCTTCTCTTTCAAATTTAGGGAATCCCACACTTTCGCAAAATGCCTTTGAAGGCTCCAATCCTATATCTGCCAAAGCTTTTACATGCGGAATATTCGCAGATATTTCAATTGCTGTACGAAGATTCATCAACCCTTTAAATCCAATATAATAATTTTTAGGAGTATAATTTCCTTCGTGAAAAGTTGTTTGTGCATCATTATAGACAGTTGCTCCTGTAATGGTTCCTGTTTCCAAACCTGGGGCAATAACCGAAAGCGGTTTCATCGCAGAACCTGTTGATTTTCGTAGTTTCGTTGGAATATTAAAATAACCAAGTTTCGTTGATGTATCTCTGGCACCTTTTTCCCCTACTGCTGTACTGGCAGCAACTACATTTCCATTGGTATGATCCATCACCACTACCGTTGGTATTGAATTTTGTTGTAGTGGTGTTCCATCTTTCTTTTTTGATTTTCCAACTGTACAATATTTATCTTGTCTTATTACTTCTTCTACAGCGCCTTGAATAGCGGTATCTTGTGTCGTATAAATTTTAAATCCACTGCTATATAAATACGTTTCTGCCCACGTTTTCGTTACTTTTTTCTCTTCCATAATTTGTTCTAAAATTTGATTCAAAGCAGCTTCTACTGCATAAGATAATTGAATCGTTGGAGAAGTATCGCCATTCTCAAATGCAAGACCTGCTTCTACTTCAGCTTTTGCTTCATCATATTGTTCCTGATTAATATCGCCTAATTCCAACATTTTCCCTAAAACCGTTTTTGTTCTTTTTTTAATATTCTCTTGCTTTTTCTGTTTTTTCTCCTCTTCTTCTTCCTTAAATGGATTATAAGCATTTGGTGAATGGTTAATGCCTGCCATAAAAGCACACTGTGCAATACTCAAATCCGCTGGCTCCTTATTAAAATAATAAATTGCCCCCAATTCTACACCATTAATATCATTTCCGCCAATGAAAATCAGATTTAGATACAACTCTAAAATTTGATCCTTTGATAAATATTGTTCTACTTGTATAGCTTTTGACATTTCTTTTACTTTTCTTATAACACCTGCTAAATCACTATCTTCCTTATCATTTGTAATATTTTTCACCAATTGTTGCGTAATACTACTTCCACCAAATGACGATTTTCCTGCATGTGTTACATAAGTAAGCGTAGCTGCAGCCGACCTTTTTATATCCACACCTTGATGCTCATAAAATCTTTCATCTTCAATCGCTACATAGGCTTTTGGCAAATATTCTCCCATTTCAGATAAAGAAATGCATTTTCGTTTAGTGCCTCCACTCAAAGTCGCAATTAAAGTTCCATCTTTATCATAAACTGTTGAATTTTCATAAGGAATGACTAATTCGTCTTTGCTAATATTTAATTCATCACCAAACATTCCATAAAATACACCAACAACAATTCCACTTCCAATAATCATCGCTAATATTAGTACAATGACCAATATCTTAATAACTTTGCGAGCTTTCGATTTTTGCTTTTTTTCCTTGTTTTTTTTCGGTTCTTTCTTTTTTGTTTTTTGGTTAACTTCTGATGGTTTGTATTTTTTTGTATCATCTTTTTTATTTTCCATATTTACTTATCCTCCCATTTATCGCTCACCTTTTGGTTTATTATATTATATTTATCCAAAATGATAAAGTGTAAAAAACAATTTTATGTTAGTTTTTCTCCAACTTCTAGCCTATTTCCTCTCAAAAACTCTTGTATACTCATTTTTCTTGCATTTTCTCCTTGAATCTCTAAAACAGCAATTGCACCATCTTTTGTTTTAATCTGCAAACCTTTTTTACAATCTGCAACAATAATCGTTCCTGGCGCTTCTCCTAAATCTATTTTTTCTGGTACAATTTCTACCTTCCATAACTTAATTTTCTTTTGTCCTAAATTACAATATGCACCTAAAATCGGATTTAGTCCTCGAACTAAGTTTTTTAATTCACGTGAAGTTAATTTATTCCAATCTATTTTTGCCATCTCTTTGGTCAGCATTGGAGCTAGCGTATATGTTTCGCCTTGTTTCGTATAAGTGGCTTGCCCTTTTTCTATTTTTTCAACTGCTTCACTTAAAAGTTTACTGCTTATAGTGGAAAGTCGATTCCATAATTCGCCTGTTGTTTCATTTTCATTAATTGGCACTTGTTTTTGAAGAATGATGTCTCCAGCATCCATTTTTTCATTCATTTTCATAATTGTCGTTCCTGTGACCTCATCTCCTTTTAAAATTGCCCATTGAATTGGTGCTGAACCTCGGTATTTAGGAAGCAACGATGGATGCACATTAATCGCACCATACTTTGGAATTTTCAAAATAGACGCTGGTAAAAATTTTCCATAAGAAACTACAACTATCATATCTGGCTCAAGATTTGCAATTTTCTCTTTGATTTCTTTCACTTTTTCTGGCTGGGCAATACGCAAATTATTCTCCATTGCAAATTCTTTGACTGGACAAGCCAGCATTTTCATGCCTCTTCCTTTTGGTCTATCTGGCGGTGTTACCACCAAACAAATTTCATGACCGATTCTGCACTAATTCCTCTAATGATTCCTTAGCAAAATCAGGTGTTCCCATAAAAATAATTCTCACTATTTTTCGTTCCTTCTTTCTTGTTTTCTTTCTTCTCTTTGTTGTTCTGTAACAGTTTCTAATGTTCCTTCTTCCACTTTATGAATAAAAACTTCTCCATTCAAATGGTCGATTTCATGGCTTAATGCTTGTGCTAGCAAATCTTTGCCTTCTACTTTTACTTTTTTTCCATTTAAATCAAGTGCTTCAACTACAACCACTTTGGGACGTTTCACTTTTCCATATTGGTTTGGGAAGCTCAAACAGCCTTCATCAACTATTTGCTCACCTTTTGCTTTTTTTATTACTGGATTAATAAGAACATATTGTGTATTTTCTTCATACAAATCAATCACAATAATTCTTTTTAAAATTCCAACTTGTGGACCTGCTAGTCCAACGCCTTCATATTTGTGCATTGTATCCAACATATCTTGTGCCAACGTTTTTAATTTGTCATCGATTACTTCGATTTCTCTTGCACGTTTTGTTAATATTTCATCATCACCATATCTTAAATTTCGAATTGCCATTTTTCTTTTTTCCTTTCTTAAATTCTATTTAAAAATATTTTCCCTCCTCTATTCCGTCACGTCAACCATAATCGTCTCTACATTAGATTGTTTGGGTTTATGTCTATCATAATCGATGTATGTTTCATTTTGGCTAATTGTTCATCTTCAATACTATATTTTATCTTATCCAATATTTTTGAATTCACTTTACATTTTACAACCATGCGAAAACGATATTTATTTTTAATTTTATCAATGGGTGCTGGAACTGGTTGATAAATAAGCAGGTTGTCATCTTGTACAGATTTCATCTTATGATATACTATTCCGTGCCACCTTTTGAAGTTCATAAATATTTGTCCCTTGAAACTTGATTAGTATTATATCGCAAAACGGCGGATATTTCAACATTTTTCTCAAAGGAATTTCAGTTTTATAAAAACATTCATAATCCTGCGTTT
>CARFUA010000004.1:0-62018 GCA_948976265.1 uncultured Clostridia bacterium | reverse complement strand
AATCGCATAATGGTCTGGATTATACGTTTGAATCACAACTCTGCCTGCCTCTTCTCGACCTGACCTACCAGCCACTTGCACAAGCGTTTGAAATGTCTTTTCTGGTGCTCTAAAATCTTCTAAATTTAAAATGCCATCTGCTGCAATAACACCAACCAAAGTTACATTAGGAAAATGATGCCCTTTTACTACCATCTGTGTCCCAATTAAAAAATCAATTTTTTCGTTCTTAAAGCGATTTAAAATCTCTTCATGGGAATCTTTTTTAGTAACTGTGTCAATATCCATTCGAATGGTAGAAGCTGTAGGAAATATTTTCTGAACTTCTTCTTCTAATTTTTGCGTACCTGTCCCAAAATATTTCACTTTCGAACTGCCACATGCTTCACACACACTTGGAATCTTTTGTTCAAATCCACAATAATGGCATTTTAACTTATTTTCAAATTTGTGATACGTCAAACTAATATTGCAATTTTTGCATTGAAAAACATGGCCACAATCTCTACACATCAAAAAAGTTGAATATCCTCTACGATTTAAAAATAAAATGGTTTGTTTCTGATTTGTTAAATTTTTCTGAATTTCTTCTTGCAATTTAAAACTAATCATAGACTTATTTCCAAGTGCCAATTCCTGCCTTAAATCCACCACTTCTATAGTAGGTAGCATCGCCTGATTCGCTCTTTTGGTAAGTACATACAAATTCATTTTCTTCGTTTCTTTGGCTTCATAATACGTTTCAATATCTGGTGTTGCACTTCCTAAAACAAGTGGACAATGATTTTTTTCCGCTATATATTTCGCTAAATCTTTCGCATGATAACGTGGTGTTGTATCTGATTTATAAGACATATCATGTTCCTCATCCACAATAACGATACCTAAATTTTGAACTGGTGCAAAAATTGCAGAACGAGCTCCGAATTACAATTTGCACTTCTCCCTTTTGGATTTTTTGCCATTCATCATAACGTTCTCCCATCGATAATTTGCTATGCAACACCGCAATATTCTCTCCAAAACGTGCCAAAAATCGATCTACCATTTGTGGAGTCAGCGAAATTTCTGGTACCAATACAATCGCTGTTCTTCCGCTTTTCTAATACCTTCGTAATTAATTGCAAATAAATTTCAGTTTTTCCGAGAACCTGTAATTCCAAAAATCAAGTTTTTAGAATATTGCCCTTCTTCAATATCTTCTGCAATTCCATTAAAACAATTTTTTTGTTCTTCTGTTAAAGTTTTCGGCGTATCTTTTTCTACCTTTTTTCTAGCAAATGGATTGCGCTGAATTGGTTTTTCCACTATTTCTAAAATTCCATTTTTCTCCATTGTTTTCAAAATGGATTTACTTACATCTGTCAAAATTTCCAAATCTGAAATATAAATTCCATCTTGGTCCAATAAAAATTTTGCTACACGAATATGTTTTTCACTTTTTAATTTTCCTGTTCTAATTAAAAAATCAATTTCCTCTTCTTCTTTTTTCAAAAATACAAAATTGCCAAACTTTTCTTTGGCTCTGCTTTCTAGTTTTTTTCCTCCAGTCCCTGGTGGTAGCATCAGTTTGATACAATCTGAAATATTACAAAAATATTTTCTCGCCATTAATTTCGCCAAAACAATATTTTCCTCTGTCAAACTTTCATTTTTGTTAATTTGACAAATTTCTTTAATGGCAAACTCTGATTTTTCTTTTAACTGAATCACAAAACCATCCTCTAATTTCGAGCCTTTTCCAAAAGGCACCAAAACTCGAGTTCCAACGGTTATCTCAGATTCAAGATTTTGTGGAACTATATAGTCAAATATTCGATTCAGTGCTCTAGCATTACTATTAATAATTATTTCTGCAAACATATTTTTTCCTTTTATTGTATTTCTGTTTTATACTATATCATATTTCGTCGTAAAATTTCAAGAAAAAAAAATTAGTTTAATAATTTCTTAATAATTATTAAACCATTTATAAAATATTTGCTTATAAAAAACAAGTAGTTAGAGACTACTTGTTTTTTTAGTTTTATAGATTTTTAAATTTCATATATTGATTATAGACGAAAAATGCTATTATAGCTAAAATAACACATAATATAAATAAAATAACAGAATAAGAACCAGCTTCTGGCAATTGCTCTACTGAAGTTGTGTTATCATTTGAAATTGCATTTGTGTTATGGATCGTTTCATTAAAAGTATCCGTTTTTTCACTTACTGAAACTTCACAAGTTGTTTTTACTGTATCATCCAGATTCGATACTGTAATAATTGCTGTACCAACATTTCTAGCAGTAACTTTTCCATTTTCTACGGTAGCAATATTAGGATTACTGCTAGACCAGATAAGTGTTTTATCTGTTGCATTGTTTGGTGAAACTGTAGCAATCAGATTTTCTGTATCATTAACGTGAAGTAATAATGACGATTGATTCAGTGAAATTGATGTGACAGAAACTAGATTATTCTCTGTTTCATCTGATAACAATTTAAAAGTTAATCCCATCTCTTTAGCATATTCTTGTGTAGTTGAACCCTCATAGCCATATAAAATCAAATCATCAGAGCAATATTCAAATACTTCTGACAGTTTTTCATAATAGCCATCCTTACCATCATATACCATTTCCTTTGGATAAACAACATCTTTGGCGTAGACTTTAAAACTTTTCAATTGTTTGCAAAGTCTAAAATCGGCACTTCCAATTTTTTCAAAATGTTCTGGTATTACAAATTCTGTGAAAGCTGTTCCTTGAAACATATATGTTTTAAACTCTTTTAAATTAGAAGGTACATTAATTTGGTTCAATTTATTACAATTCAAAAAAGTCTGATCACCTAAAGAAGTTAATGTTTCTGGTAATATAACGCTTTCTAAATTATTGCAATCAACAAAAGCAAAGTCACCAACACTTGTAATTCCTTCACTAATTGTAACACTTTTTAAATTTTTTCCATTTGTATTATTTCTATTTTCATCAAATGCATGTGCTTTTATACCTATTACTTTATAATCATCAATGGAATTGGGAATAAGAATATCTGAACTTGTCCCCTGATAAGATGTTATAACTGCCTGATTATTCGAATTCAATTCATAAGTATAATCCGAATCGGCATACACTTTTATGCTAAAAGCACAAAAAATAACACTAAATAATATCACTAATCTTTTTAAAATTTCCTTCTTCATTTGAAATTTCCTCTTTTCTTCTAATAGTATTTCTTATCTATTTCATTTCATACTCTATAATCGTCTGAATAATCGATACCGTTTTTTCCAAATCATCATTTTTTATAATATAATCATAATTTCCAATCTTCGATTCTTCATAGTCAAAACGATTTAATCTTAGAATAATTTCGTCACGTGGCAAACGGTCAATTCGGTTTTCCAATCTAGCTTGTAATTCTTCTTTTGGAACACGCAAGAAAATCGTCACCACTTTTATCTCTGTCAGCGTATTTTTCAAAGCTTCTGTTCCGATTTACATCAATATCTTTAATGACAATCCCTGTTCTTGCTTTTTCATCTAAAATTCTTTTCGAAGTTCCATAATAATTGTCATGATGAATATCATATTCATAAAATTCACCTTCTTCGATTTTTTGCTGAAACTCTTCTTTACTAATAAAACAATACGTTTCACCTAGAACATCGTCTGCTCTAGGATCTCTGGTTGTATAAGAAGGAATTGAAGTGGCTTTTTCAATTCGCTTCATCAATTCTTTTCTTACTGTATCTTTTCCCGCTCCTGCTACTCCTGATAAAATAACTAACATTGCTTTAATCCCTTTCACTAAAACTCCATTTTACTCTTCACTTTCTGCTTCATCTGTGTCTTCTGGTTCAACTTCATAAACCTTATCTTGAAAAATTTCATTGACTGCAATTGTAACTGGAGATTTTTCATCAACCTCTGCCATTGGTGTTTCCCCTTCTGCAATTTGTCTTGCTCTTTTCGCAGTCATAATAATTAATGAATAACGATTATCCACCTTTTTCAATAAATCTGTTACTGCTGGTTTTACCATCATTTTAATTTTCCCCCTTTTCTGATTCATTTTGATTATTATTCAATCTTCCTGCAATTGTTTCTGGCTGAATCGCCGATAAAATCACATGACCTGAATCCATCACAATGACGGATCTAGTACGTCTTCCAAAAGTCGCATCAATTGCCCTTTTTTCATCTTTTGCTTCTTGCACAATTCTTTTCAATGGTGCCGATTCTGGACTCACAATCGATACTATTCTTTGACTTGACACCATATTTCCAAATCCAATATTAATCAGTTGCATTCCTTTTCTCTCCTTTTCTAAATTATTCTATATTTTGCACTTGTTCTCGGATATTTTCAATTTCGGTTTTCAAAATAATAACTCGATTGGTAATCTCCAAACAATTTGCCTTAGAGCCTATTGTATTTACTTCTCGATTCATTTCTTGAATCAAAAAATCAAACTTTTTGCCAATTGGAGATTTGTCTTCCAAAAAAGTATAAAATTGCTGAATGTGACTTTTCAGTCTTGTCAACTCCTCTTCAATCGAAGATTTGTCTGAAAAAATGATAATTTCTTGTGCCAATCGATTCTCGTCTATCACTTTGGTGTCTATCCATTCTTTTACTCTGGTTTCTAGTTTTTGCCTATATTCTTGTACCAATGTTCCAGCATAAGTTTCAATTTCAGCCACGGTTTGCTCCACCAAAATAATTCTATTTTGCATATCTTCCTTTAATTTTTGACCCTCTGTTTCTCGCATTTCAATAAAATTTTTCAAAGCTTCCTCTAAAGCAAACATCAACTCATTTCCAAACATTTCTTCATTTTCATCTTCTTGCAATTTTAAAATTTCTGGCATCTTAGCAAGTTCCATAATATCCACATCAAATTTTACATTGGTTTCACTCGCCAATTCTTGTAAACCTTTGATATATTGTTTTGCAAGCTCTAAATTAAAATGAATCGTACTTCCCTGACTGCCATTATTTTCAAAATTCACAAATACATCTATTTTTCCACGAGAAATACTCTCCCCAATTTTTTTACGCATTTTATCTTCAAATGCATTCAGAAATTTGGGCATTCGGATTGCTATATCACTATATTTATGATTCACCGATTTGATTTCAACTTGATAATATCTGCCTTCTTTTTCATATTTACCACGGCCAAAGCCAGTCATACTTTTTATCATTTTTCAGATTCCTTTCAAATTTAGGTTTCCTCTTTTACAATCTCTTTTACATCACTTAAACTATTTTCATATTCCTTTTTTGTTTTTATTCCAATCAAAATTGATTTTACCATATAATATAGGGCACAAAAAATAGGAATAAACGCTAATTCTACACACAATTTTTTATCTAAATTAGCATATATTTTAGGCAAATACAAAAGCACAATACTGACAACGAAAAACTCTATTCCAACTATCATTATTCTGCCACTATCTTTTCGATAAGCCAATTCAAAGATGATAATTGTTACACCAATCAAAATCATCGGAAATACTTTCATTAAAATCGTTGTAAGCTCTTGATTTATATAAATATAAGTGGCATCTATTGCACAAATGTATAAAATCAATCCAATTGCTAACAAGCAATTATGAAAGATTCGTTTATTTAATTGGTCTTTTACTTCTTTGGTCATTTTTCTTTTTTCTGTGATTTCTTCTACCATTTTTGCAGGTTTTTTCAATCTCGTTTCCCTCCACGCTTTTGTAATTTAATTTTCCAATTCATACATAATTACAGAACAAATCTGAAGGGCAACTGTTTCTGTTCTTAAAATTCGTTTTCCTAAGCTGACTACTTTTGCCCCTGCCTTTCTTAAATCTGCTACCTCTTCTTCTGTAATGCCGCCTTCTGGTCCAACTACTACGGCTATTTTTAAGTTTTTTTCTCTATTTTTTAAGGTAAGTAATTCATTTTTCAGGAAATTTTCCTTTTCCCCTTCATAAGCTAAAAGTAGTATATCATATTCTGATAAGAAAAAGCAAATATTTTTTACGGGAATGACAGATTCTACTTTGGGTACTAAGTCTCTTTGACTTTGCTTGGCAGCCACTTCGGCAATTTTTTGCCAACGTTCTATTTTTTTGCTTTCATCTTTAGGCGACAATTTGACAATACTTCTTTGAAAAGCAACTGGAATAAATTTTGAAGCCCCTAGTTCAGTTCCTTTTTGAATAATCCATTCCATTTTATCTGCTTTGGGAAGTCCCTGAAAAATATGAAGTTCGATGTTGCTTTCTATGTTCGATTCTATTTTTTCAAGTATCTGCGTTTGAAGGATAGTTTGTTCCATTTTGGCAATTTGACAAATATAATTTTCGCTAGTTTCTTGATTGCAAATCTGAATTTTATCACCGATTTTCAAACGCAACACATTTTTAATATGATTGACATCACTGCCCACAATTTCTATTTTGTCTTCTTGTATGTTTTCCTGTTTTACAAAAAATTTTCTCATTTTTATTTTTTCCAATACTTAATAAAGGGTACCTTGTATCCTTATTTTTATTATACCACAAAACTCGTAAAAAAGAAAGAGATTTTGGAAAAAATTTACAATTTTTACTGTACACTTTTTTTGGCTCTCTCTTTTCTAATTTATTTTGAATCAAATTCTTTTTAATTGCTAATCAATTTAGGCATAAAATCCAAATAATCACTACTTACCAATTCAAAACGGATTCCTTCGTATTCTCCCGTAAAAGTTTCTTTATGGGACTCACCATGCAAATGCCCATAAAAACAATGGTTTATTCCATATTGTTTCATGGCTTCTATAAAGCTGATTTCTTCTGGTACTTTTTCTTTAAAAAATGGCGGATAATGCAAAAAACAAAGCATTTCTCGCTTTTCTCCAAATTCCTTAATTCCAGATTCAATCGACAATTTCAAACGCTCTTTTTCGCGTTTTAATATTTTATAATTTTCTTCTGAATTCCAACTATTCGTCATCCAACCACGTGTTCCAACGATGATTTTATCCTCCACTAAATAGCTATTATTTTGCAGAAATTTAATTGTGGAAAAGTGATTTTCTGCCAAATATTTTTCCATTTTTGTGATGGTATTCCACCAATAATCATGATTTCCTTTGGCAAGAATTTTTTGCCCTGGTAAATCATCGAGAAATGCAAAGTCTTGGGCTGCTTCTTCAAAATTTATCGCCCACGAAAAATCACCAGGAAGGATAACCGTATCCTGGCTTTTTACATTTTCTATCCAATTTTGTTTTAAGGTTTTACTGTGATTCCCCCAGCCAAATTTATCCATTGGTTTGTCCGTTCCAAAAGACAAGTGCAAATCACCAATTGTATAAATCGCCATTTTTATTCTCCTATTTTTAAGTTTGGTACAGCATTCAAATGTAAATCTGCCCTTTTTCCTGCGATATAATCATAATATCCTTGCCCTGCAATCATGGCTGCATTATCTGTACATAATATAGGCTCTGGATAATACGCTTGAATTTTTAATTCATTTGCCATTTTATCAATTTCATTTCGAATATAGGAATTTCTCGAAACACCGCCTGCTAACACAATTTTGTCTGTTGGATATGTTTGGATTGCTTTTTTAATATTAAATATCAACATTTCTGTAACTGCTTTTTCAAAACTTGCACATAAATCTGGTTTATCCAAATCGGGTGTTTTATGATTTAGATTAATAACTGCCGTTTTGATACCACTAAACGTAAAATCAAATCCATCTAAATGGGTAATTGGCAATTTTATTGACGGACTACCAGCGTTTGCCATCTGGTCAATTTTAGGACCGCCAGGATAGCCTAAACCAATCACTCTTGCCACTTTATCAAATGCTTCGCCAATGGCGTCATCACGTGTTTTGCCTAAAATTTCGTAAGTATGATAACTTTTTACATTTACCAAATGAGTATGTCCACCAGAAATAATCAAACATAAAAATGGTGGTTCCAAGTTTTGGTGCGTCAAAAAATTGGCTGCTATATGACCTGCTATATGATTGACTGCTAGCAACGGTTTTTGCGTGGCAAAACTTAAAGCTTTTGCATAAGAAACGCCTACCAATAAAGCACCAACTAAACCTGGTCCTTGTGTAACTGCAATGGCATCTATTGTTTCTAGTGATATTTGTGCTTCTTTTAACGCTTGTTTTACAATTTGATTGATAATTTCTGTATGGCATCTAGAGGCAATTTCTGGTACAACTCCGCCATATTCCTCATGAATTTTTATCTGTGAATGAATTACATTTGACAAAACCTCTCTGCCATTTTTTACAACAGCACACGAGGTTTCATCGCAACTTGATTCAATTCCTAATATGATGACATCTTTCATTTTATTTTTCCTTTTATAAAAATATTCCAAATAAAGTTCCAATACCACTAAATAGCAAGTTTGACAAAAAGCCAACAACGGGTGTAACAATGTTTCCTAAAAGTCCTGTAATCCATAAAATCATAAAGACAAATTGTAGCGTATATTCGTTTCGCTCTAACCATTCGATGGCACGATATGGTAAAATATTTCTAAATATTTTTTCACCATCTAAAGGTGGCAATGGAATTAAATTAAATACGCCTAATCCAATATTAATATAAATTGTATATAAAACTAAAAATGCAATAATTCCTATTATTTGCGTAGCTGGCGCAAAATGTTCTAACAAATAATATACAATGGTAAATAAAATGGCTAATATAAAATTCATGAGTGGACCTGCTAGCGAAACAAGTGCTTCACAGGTAGCTCTTGATTTGTTGCTAGTAAATTGGTTAGGATTAATCATTACAGGACGTCCCCAACCTACTCCAGCAAATAATAGTAAGATAAATCCAAATGGGTCAATGTGAGAAGCTGGATTTAGTGTGAGTCTCCCTTGTGCTTTTGGTGTTGTGTCACCAAATCGGTCAGCTGCCCAGGCATGAGCAAATTCGTGAAATGTCATGGCAATGACAACAGCTGGAATGGTTAGAAGTGTTTCTACCCAAAATCCTGCCCCCACTCCCATTAACGAAATCGCCACAAAAATCGCTAGAATGATATACATTGTTTTTCGATCAAATCCATTTCCAAAAAACATAAAATTCTCCTTTCACACTTCCTCAAAATTTTTTTATCTAGTTGTTTAATGGTCTCCTAGTGGTTTCATGGTTGGGAATAAAATAACATCTCTGATTGACGCAGAATCTGTAAATAACATAATCATTCTGTCTACTCCAATGCCTAATCCTCCTGTTGGTGGTAAACCATATTCTAAACTGCGAACAAAATCTTCATCCATCATATTAGCTTCGTCATCGCCTGCTTCACGTTGTTTGACTTGAGCTAAAAAGCGTTCGTATTGGTCAATTGGGTCATTTAACTCAGAATACGCATTTCCATATTCACGACTTCCAATAAAAAATTCAAATCGTTCGGTTAATCTTCCATCCGATGGTTTCTTTTTGGTAAGTGGTGAAACCTCAATTGGATAATCATAGATAAAGGTTGGTTGAATTAATGTTTCTTCTACAAATTCTTCAAAAAATTCATTGATGACATAACCTCTGGTTTGTTTTGATTTGTCCATTTCAATTCCCTTTTCTTTGGCAATGGCTAATGCTTCTTCATCTGAATTAATCGTATTGAAATCAATACCAGTTACTTCTTTGATGGCATCTATCATGCTGATTCGCTTCCATTTTCCCCCTAAATCAATTTCTGTGCCTTGATACATAATTTTTGTGGTTCCCAATAATTTTTCAGCAATCGTTTGGAACATTTCCTCTACTAAGTTCATCATATCTTGATAATCTTGGTAAGCAGCATATAGTTCCATAGACGTAAATTCTGGATTATGACGAATGTCAATTCCTTCATTTCTAAAGTTTTTTCCAATTTCATAAACACGGTCAAATCCCCCAACAATTAGTCTTTTTAAATATAATTCTGGTGCAATTCTCAAGTACATATCTAAGCTTAATGCATTATGGTATGTTTCAAATGGTCTTGCTGTAGCACCACCTGCAATCGTGCTTAATGAAGGTGTTTCGACTTCCATATAATTTCTGCTGTCTAAAAAATTTCTCATTTCTTTGATAATTTTACTTCTCATTTCAAAAGTATTTTTGACTTCTGGATTGACAATTAAATCAACATATCTTTGGCGATAACGCAAATCTGTATCTTTCAAACCATGAAACTTCTCTGGCAAATCTCTTAACGATTTAGCAAGCAACACAACTTCTTTGGCATGAATGGAAATCTCTTCTGTTTTTGTCTTAAAGACAAAGCCTTTAATTCCAATAATATCGCCAATATCATAAGTTTTAAATGATTTATAGCTTTCTTCGCCTAAATCGTTGACACTAACATAACTTTGAATCGTGCCTGTACTATCTTGAATCGTGCAAAAAGAAGCTTTTCCCATAATTCTTTTTGCCATAATTCTTCCCGCAACTGAAACATCTTGGTTTTCAAACTTCTCAAAATTTTGTTTAATTTGGTTACTAAATTCCGTTCGATCGTATTTGGTAATTTCAAATGGATCTTTACCAGCTTCTTGCAATTCTTTTAGTTTATCTTTTCTCACTTGCATTAATCGGTTTAATTCTAATTCTTCATTTGGTTCCTCATTCATAAAATCATCCCTCTCTTTTGGTTTTATATTTTTGTATTATATAACAAATTTTCATTATTGTAAACAGATTTTGAAATTTTTGTTTTCAAAAAAAATAAGAGAACGCTAAGTTCCCTTATTTTTTTATCTCTTTCTTTCTTAAAAATCGCAAATAAATCCATTTTCTTATTCTATTTGGTACTAAACATACTAGTATATGAACTGTGGTTGTAGTTAAATAACTGTGCCAAGAATAAAATCCATTTTTCCATTGTTCTGTTTTAAATTTTAGCATTTGTTGTAAATAGGAAATGCCACCTCTTCTCTGATAAAAATTTTCATCTGCTCGCATATATACCAACACTTCTTGTATATTATAAAATTGACACTTATCTTTCATCATTCGAATCCATAAATCGTAATCTTCAAAATAACGATAATCTCGATAATTTCCTACTGCTAATACTTTGCTTTTTTTCATCATAATCGAAGAATGGGCACACGGATTTCGTGTTTTGGCAAATTGACAAATTTTATCATTTTTTTCTGGCAACCAATGATAACTTGTTATCTCCTTTATTGAATGACAAAATTCTGCTACCAAGCTTCCCACCACATCCAATTCTGGATGTTGATTTAATTGTTCAAGTTCTTTTTCACAACGTCGCTTTTCCGCAATATCATCTGAATCCAATCTAGCAACATATTCATTTCGGCATGCCTGCAAACCAATCGCCAACGATTTTCCAAGTCCCAAATTTTTTTCATGGGAAATAACCTGAAATAACGTTTCATATTTTTTCTGATATTCTTCAATCACCAAATCCAGCTCTCCGCGATAACACACCATCTTTTACAATGACAAATTCATCAGGCATAACCGTTTGCTCTAACATACTTTCGATGGCTTCTTGCAAATATTCTGGTTTTTCTTTGGCATAAACACTCATTAACACACTATATTTTTTCTTCATTTTTTTCTATTTCCTTTATTGCCTTTATTGCCTTTAGGGCATTTTGTTTGCATCTTTCTAATCCTTTTAAATCTTCTTTTCTTTCAAATTCATATTCTACTGTGGTTTCAATATAATTTTTATTATTTTCATATTCGTCTAAATTGATTTGATAAACTTCTTTGGCTAATTCTTTCAAATGAGATTCCTCTTCTGGAAAAATCATGCTTTTTGCCAGCAAAGCTTTTCCAATCTCATCAATTCCTCCTATTCTTTCTAAATAATAATATAAACTATACTGTCGTTGCACAGGATTGGTTTTTATCAATTCAATTCCATTTTCTATATTTTGCATCATTTCTACTTCGGAATCGTAGTCTAATAAATCAATCGAACATTGAACAAGTTTTGCTTGCATTTCAAATTTGTAATGCCATTTTTCATAACGCAATATGTGCTTCGCCAAAGTTAAGATTTCTTCTGTAAATTCCCTTTCCTTTTCAGGATACAAATCTTGATACGATTCTAATAAATTAATCATTTTTAAGCGAAAATCTCGGTCATACGGCATTTTTTCAATCCATTTTCCATACAATTCATATCTTTCTTGAAAACTAGTTTCTACATTTACTGTATATTTGAGTTCCAGCGTACTGCAAAGTGTCTTAATATTGAAGTTGATTTCTAGACAAAGTACACCTATCAACATTCCTTTTATCAACCAATTTCCGATTGGATTGGATTTTGTTTCAAAATCTTGTTTCTGAAATCCATTTAACATAGCTAATCCCATAAACACAATCCATAATCCATAAAAAAATGACAAGTCAAAATCTAAACAGCTATGTAGTAGAATTATTCCAACTGCACACAATAGCGAAAAATACTCTACATTCCAATTTTTAAATACACTTTCTAAACCTTGCTTCGCTAAAATTATCAAAATCGCAAGATACGAAATCAAACCAGCTATCCCAAATTCCAACAACAATTGCACAGGATAACTATGTACTTCTCTTGCCACATAATAATAATCTTGCACTTCTCCATAACGATAATGCCAACCATCTCCACCAATGCCAAATAACCAATTATCCTTGATAATTTTAAAAGCATCTCCTATATAAACGCCCCTTTCCCAAACACTTTTGGTTTTGACATTCGTATGTTCAATTTTGCTGACAAAATCATATGGCAAAAATCGGTAATTCAAATATTTTTCCTTGCCATTTATCGTAAAATGTTTGATTTCCAGTTTGGTCGTCGTTCGTGTTTCTACTGCCAAAAAAATGAGGTAAATATCCGTTGTTTCTTCTGCTGTGTGAATTTCCATTGATTGGATTCCTTGCGCATCACCAAATCGAAGTTCCGTTCGTTTCACATCTTCCCAATATTTATCTTTTTCCAAAGCAATGATTTGAAAATTCGGTACATCTTCAATTCCCTTTGCCTCCACCTCAAATTCAAATACATACTGTTGATTTCCCTCAATTCCATTCAAATGTCTTTCTACTCTTGTTTCTGCGTTGATTGTATCAAATAAAATAAACGTTGTTGGCGTGGTAAGCATTTTCTGAAAAAACAGCATTCCCAATACAACACTTATCATTGTCAAAATACATAAAGTCGTTTTTTTGGCTTGCATCAATTTTTGGTTTACTTGAAAAATAAGAATAGCTAAAACAAAAGCTATCATGCAAGCGCCCAACAATGTCATCCATATTTTATCATATTCACCAGAAAGATGCCATTCCATAAAAAGCGTTGCATAGAACATCGCCAAGATTCCACTTGTAAGCATTGTTTCTAAAATCTGGACTCGATTTTCTTTGGTTTTACTAAGAAGCCAAAAAATAACAATTACCATTCCCAACATTATATACATCATTCTAGATAGCGAAAGAATAACACCAACTAACAACACAAAAATAACGGTTTGATGAAACGCTTTCACCAACCTTTTCGAAGAAGTCACCATTTCCCCTAATGCCAAAATCACGCAACATCCCAAAACGGCACAAAAACTATTGGCATAACTAAATAAAGAAGTCATTCTTACTTCATCTTGTGCTAAAAAAACGGTATCTAACTTTTCAGTAAATTCATTGGTATAACCATTGGTAAGCCTATCTATCCCAAAAAGAACTAGTAATACGTTGTTAATCAGCAAAATATAAATTAGAAATTTTCGGATATTTGGCTTGTCTTTGGTAATGTGTTTGGTCATCCAATAGATAAGAAAAATGGAGCTATATTTTACCATAAACTGGATTCCATCGTTTAAACTTGTATAGGTACCAGCAAGCATGGGAATACAGGAAGAAAAACATAATAATCCTACAAAAATATCCATTTTGTGAGTGATGAGTTTTTGTTGTTTAAGTGCTTTGGTGATAAGATATAAAATCCCTACTATATCTACACCTAAATAAACCACTTGAACATTATTTTTCGTAGGCGAACCAACAAGCAAACCTGTTAAAAATAGCATGAAAATAAATATTATTGTAATGATTATTTTAAAAAAACTTGTTATTTTCTTCACTTTTAAGCTCCTTTTTCATTCTTAAACATAAAGAACCAGGGTGAACTGGTTCTTTATGAATTTTTTTGTTTTATGGACACACTAGATTGCCATCTGAACATTGAATTGTTTTGCCTTTTAATCCATGATTAGTTCCATATACATCTCTTATAAGATCAACCCATTGTGATTGGGTTCCACCGTAAATTATTCTAGTTAATCCAGGACAATTTACAAAATTATTACTGCTTATGAAAGTAACAGAGTTTGGAATTTTCACTTCAGTCAATGCAAACATTGAACCTATAGCATTCGACTCTATCCTTTGTATTCCTTCTGAAATTTCTATCTTTTTTATTGTAGAATTATAATAATATGTCTTATTATAATCTTCTTCTCTATAGAACATAGATACTGGTCTTATACCAGCTGAATAATATGACAATCCAGTAATTTGAACTCCATCTACGACATTTGGAATTACTATAGATGCACTAGTTGGTATACTTCCTTTATAAAGCTTTATAGCTCCTGTGCCATCAGAATTTACAGTAATATCCCAATTTTCTCGAGTATTTGTAACAGCATCTTCCTGCTTTTTCCACAATGCATACATGGTTTTCCAACTATTTTGTCTCACCTTATTATCAAATCTATACGTTGAACCAGCTGGATATTGACTTCCAGAAGTAGAACCTGCTGCCCATTTGTCAAATATACTACCTGCCTTTGTAAATCCATTTGCTCTTAAGGCAAATGTTGGTTTTGTTGTAGAACCTGCTGAATGGTAATACTGTATGCCTGTTTGGGGAGACGTTATTCCTGATCCACCATTTTCATCGTAACCTATAGTAATACCTCTTTCATAAACAGCATAGAATATACTACCTGTACTACTAATTCGTGAACCAGATTTTACCTTTGGTTCAGAAACATAATTTTTATCTACATCTGTCCAACCTGCTGGGGTCCAACTATATATGTCCTTAATTTCTGGCATACTCGATGGCATATTAGCCGAATACCTTCCATAACTGTTATATCTTGCATTGCCCATCCTCCATATACTAGAAGCTGGAGTACCATAAGTAGTATCGCTTCCACTTGCATGGTTGGTATATCTAGCACTTGATTGGTAAAAATCTTTTCCACCTAATAAACTACCACTAAAGTACGATTGTTTAGGATTTAAAATATAATATCCTTCTGAATAGAGTGCTGCTCCACTAGAACTTTCTCGATAAGTTCTCAAATATAGCGTATGATCAGCTGGTACATAAACCCTAGAATTTACATTTGACCATCCTGTTGTTAAAGTACTTGGTATTTCAGAGCCAACACTAGTACTATATTGAATACCGTCATATGAATTGTCTATAGTCAGTTCAACATTTGTACCACTCCCACTTGCTGAACTAGAATATTGTATAATCGGATATCTAGTTACACACACTACAGGGGTATCATATAATGCATAGTAATTTTTAGAGGCTTCAGAATCTTGTGTATACAATGCACCTGCAGAAGCTGAGGCTGACGACGTAGCAAATGTTTGACCAACATATCCCAGCAACGATTTACCCGTCAACGCTAGAGCACTTGGAAACTGCACTTGAGACTTATTTCCTGTTGGATTATAATATAAAGTCGATGTTTTTGTTTGCTCAGATTTTTCTCCAGAATAGAAGTTTGCTGTCGCTTTCCATAATGCATATAATTTGACAGTTCCTCCATTGACCGAAGTCAAATTCGTTACAGACTTGCCATCTGTATGATTCAAAGACATTCCATTTTCTGTTGTTGACCAACCATAGAAAGTATAACCTGACCTAGTTCTTCCTAAAGCTGAAATTGTCTTTAAGTTAGATGCTGTACCATACGTATGAGTTGAATATCCAATTCGACTTGTGCTGCTACCATCGTAGTATTCTACTGTGTAAGTATTGCCTTCTGCTACGGGTGACATAGTAATATCACCTTTTGGCATTGTGAAAGAGGTAGTTGCATAACTTTCTCCTACTTTATTTGGTACTAAACTGGTATTGCTACTCGTCCATTGTACAAAATGATAACCCGTTTTTACAGTTGCTTTTAAGTTAATTACTGTTCCTGCTGCATACTTTCCTGTTGCAGTTGTTCCTGTAATGGAAGAAATACCTAGTGGAACAGGACCTTGGGTAAACTGATAGGTTGATTGTTCCCAGTTAGCGGTGTAAGTTCTGTTTCCTGTGCTTCCTTGTGAAATCGTTACAGTGGTTTGAGGTGTAGTACCGTTAGAACCTGTCCAACCTTTAAATGTATAGCCTGTTTTGGTTGGATTTTTTAATGTGAAGGTAGCTGTTTTTAAATTATAACTTGTTGGATTGGCTGGTGATACAGTTCCTCCATTTAAATTATAGGTTATTGTATAATTTTTCAGTTGTACAGTTGGAGTCAATTCTATTTTGTTGTTTGGTTGTTGTACTGGATTTGGCTCGAGCAAAAATTCAGTATTACCACCTGAGTTTGTTATTTGTAGACCTCCTGTAATATTCCATGAAAGATTTTCGTACCCCTCTCTTAGCGAATCTGATATAATATAAAAATTATCTCCGTAATATGCTTGCATGGTTCCAGTTTGGGTAAAATTATTTGTTTTTCTTGTATCCGTACTAAGCAACGTTACGTTTGAAAGCGCTTCATGTAGCGTTACTTCTATTGTATATTGCTTTCTCGCATAATAACGTCTAACAACCAAACTTCCATTCGCCAAAATCTTTGCACCTACATTTTGATTTTTGGCTGTAGCTTCCTCAAATCCTGTTGGTGTTCTTGCTGATGAAGCTTCTGTTGCTCCTGTTTCTCCTGTAAGATTTTCAGTTTGCGTTGCTGTTGCTGGATAGGTTCCATCAACATTCATTTGATAATGCTCCACTTTATATGGTGTATCCTTTTTAGTTGTCCATTTTGCATATATCGTTGCATCTCCACTAAATCTTGTTGATGTAAATAGCGTCGTCAATCCTACACTAGATGTTATCATTTGCTGACCTTGTCCATTTTTACTTGTCCAATATCCATCAAAAATATAGCCTTCTTTGGTTGGTGCATTAAAATTTGCTGCTCTTTCACTTAGTAGAGTAGAACAATTTGATTCTAAATAAATTCCTGTACCATATTTTTCATAAATCGCTGTTGGTGCTCCCGATCCTGGTGTTCCACCATCATTATCTAGCGTAATTCTATATACATTTCCTGACCAATTGGCAGTATAAGTTTTATCTCCTGTCGTTCCTTTTGCTATTGTTACTATTTTATTGCTTGTTCCACTTAAACCTGTTCCTGACCAGCCAACAAATGTATAATTGTTTTTGCTTGGTGTTGGTAGATTAAAGTTACTTGTTTCAACTGTATATTTAATCGGAGTTGTCACACCTGGAGCATCAATTAACGTAATTGTATATTCAATTGCTTCCCATCTTGGATAAAGTTCTAGTACTGTTCCTGTAGCTGTTACTGCTGGTGCAAATGTGTAAGAAGCTCCCAAATTTAAATTCTCCGTATTACCAACTCCGCCATTTTTTATCCAATGAGTAATTCTATATCCTGTTCTTGAAAAAATGCTACCTGATTCTAATCCAAATGCCCCTGGGTTTTGCAATGCACCAGATGAATTATAATATTGCACTTTAGACTGAGATTCAACTGTTTTATTTGATAATTGATCATAATAACGTATTTTCAAACTTCTCTCATATACCGCATAAAAAGTATTATTACTTGAAGAGCTAACTGCTCCACTTTGTGCTACAACTGAACCTGTTGCCGTTGTTTCATTTGACCAGCCACGTATGTTCCACGAAGTCATTGCTGTAACAGCTGGTGTTGCAACAGAATAAAGTCCTGCAGTTGAATTGAAATATTGTGTTGGTTGCGCAATTGGAGTAGTTTTATTGGTACCAGCATAGAAGTTTGTGCCCCTTTGCCAGATTGCATATAAATTAAAAGTTCCTCCATTTGTACTCGTTAGTTTGTTCACAGACTGCCCATCTGTATAACTTCGTACGACAGTGTTTTTATTATTTTCTATTGCCCATCCATAAAAACTAAATCCTTCTCTTGTTCTATTCAAAGCAGCAATTGTTTTTAAGTTCTGAGCAACTCCATAAGTGTATGATGAAGATCCTATGGCTGTGGTTCCTCCATCAAAGTATTGAACTGTATACTTATGTGCCGTTACGGTTGGAGTCATTGTAATATCGCCTGCTGGCATTTGGAAAGTAGTATTAGCTGTTGTTATATTTCCTTGCAAATTTGTATTACTACTCGTCCATTGCTTCCAACTGTATCCTGTATTTGCGGTCGCCTTTAAGGTTATTGTTGTACCAAACGGAACTTCCGCTGTTGTTTGCGTACTTCCTGTTGTGGAAACTCCTGTTGCACTTCCTAAGGTGAATTTATATTTATTAACTGTTACTGCAGAATTTGCTATGGATGCTGTAATATCGCCTGCTGGCATTGTGAATTTGATTGGTGTAGCTTTCAAGTTCAAGTTTGAAACATTTAATTTACCAGTTTCTGTACCAGTTCCAGTACCAGTAATTGTCCATCCATTCCATGTATATCCCGTCGTAGCTGCTGCAGATAATGTTATATTGGCTCCAAAATAATACGTTCCTGTTGCTGAAGTTCCAGCTGTTGAAACTCCCGTTGATGGCACAGTTCCTAATGTAAATTTATATTGATTTCTTGTATAGTAATATTTTATTACTAGACTTCCATCACCTTTTATTGCAGCACCTGCATTTTCAGCCCTTGCATAAGAAAATCCTACATATGTTTTAGCAGAAGATGTTGCTACTGTTCCTGTTGTTCCATAGTTGGTTTCTGTTTCGTATTTTGTATAAGCCGCACTTGCTCCAATTCCTTGTTGGTAATGCTCAACTGTGTATCTGATTCCAGATTGTGCTGCTCTATGTGCATACCAAGTCAAATTGGTTGTATCCGTTGTTGAAATTCCTGATACAACACAACCATTTTCTCCAGTTTTCTTAGTTCCTCCACCATTTTTAGACGTAAAATATCCTTTAAAGTCATAACCTGCTCCTGGTGCTGGAATGGCGCTTGCATTGGCAGTTGTAGTCATTTTTTTTGATGAAGTACAACCTTGGTCTTTGTAATATCCATCTCCATATTTCAGATAAATAGTATCCGCTGTCACTGTACCATCATAATTTTTCAATGTAATCGTATATACATTCGCTGTCCAGTTTGCTGTATAGCTTCTATTTCCTGTGCTTCCTGCTGGAATTGTTACGGATTTGTTTGTTGTTCCTGATAATCCTGTTCCTGACCAACCTGCAAAAGTATAACCTGTTCTAGTTGGATTATTTAAGGTAATTGCATTACTTGTTACATTGTAACTGGTTGGATTAGTTGCACTTCCTCCATTTAATGTATAACTTATTGTATATGCTATTGGCTCTGACCAATTCGCTGTATAACTTTTGTTTCCTGTACTTCCTTTCGGAATTGTCACAGACGTTTGAGGTGTACTACCATTAGAACCTGTCCAACCTGTAAAGGTATAACCTGTTCTAGTTGGAGCATTTAATGTAATTGTATTAGTCGTTACATTGTAACTAGTTGGATTAGTTGCACTTCCTCCATTTAATGTATAACCTATTGTATATGATATTGGCTCTGACCAATTCGCTGTATAACTTTTGTTTCCTGTACTTCCTTTCGGAATTGTTACTGTCATTTGAGGTGTACTACCATTGGAACCTGTCCAACCTGTAAAGTTATAGCCTGTTCTAGTTGGATTATTTAATGTAATTGTATTAGTATTTACATTATAACTATTTGGATTAGTTGCACTTCCTCCATTTAACGAATAACTAATTGTATAAGTAATTGGGTTTGTTGACCAATGTGCTGTATACTGTCTATCTCCTGTACTTCCTTGCGGAATTGTTACCGGATTTGTTGTCGTTCCTGAAATTCCTGTTCCTGACCAACCTTCAAATGTATAACCTGGCTTGATTGGAGTACGTAATGTAATTGTACTAGTCGTTACATTGTAACTTGTTGGATTATCTGGTGTTGGACTTGTTGCCCCATTTAAATTATAAGTAATATTATACGTATGCAAGCTTACTTTTGGTGTCATTGTTAGAGTACCTGCTGGCATTTGAATTTTTCCTGGGTTTTTAGCAGCTATATGAGCCTGCAAGTTTGGATTACTACTTGTCCATTGTTGCCAATCATAACCTGAGTTTGTCGCTGCTGATAATGTTATATCTGCTTTGTAATAATACGTTCCACTACCTGTACTTCCCGTCGTTGAAGCTCCTGTTGCGCTTCCTAACGTATACGAATATTTATTTCTTTTATAATAATATTTAATCACTAAAACATCTGGTGCTGTAACATTTGCTCCTACATTTACCCTTTTTGCAGTTTCTTCTGTGAATCCTGTATATACTTTAGGAGCTGAAGTGGCTGGCTGTCCTGTTGTTCCATTCGTTTTTGTTTCCGTTTCATATAACAAATAGCTATTTTCTGCAAATTGCATTTGGTAATGCTCTACTTTATAAGTTACTGAATTACTTGGTGTCCAATAAGCATACAAAGTTTGAGGTGCAGTAGAAGAATACGTAGTTGATGTTAAACTAGAATTCTTATAACCATTTGCTTGTATTCTTTGGGTTCCTTGTCCATTTTGATCTGTATAATAGCCTTGGAACACCCAACCTGATTTTACTGGTACTGTAATCGGATTTGCCGAACTTGACATTGCATTCGTCAAATTACTATTCAAATATACACCTGAAGCATATTGGCTGTAAATTGCTGCTGTTCCTCCCTTTCCAGTATCAGCTCCCTGATTGTTTAATGTAATCGTACATCTATTAGCTGTTGCTGATGGCGTCATTGTAACATTTCCTGCTGGCATGGTAAACGTGAAATTTGCCGTTGTTCTACTTGGTACATCACTATTTGTACTCGTCCATTGTTTCCAAGTATATCCCGTATTAGCTGTCGCTTTTAAAGTTATCGTTGCACCATAATTATACATTCCTGATTGCGTACTTCCTGTTGTATTTACACCCGTTCCAGTTCCTAAAGTAAAGGAATATTGTTTAACACTCCAATTTGCTGTGTAAGTTTTTGTTCCTGTACTTCCTGCAGCAACTGTTACCGTCGTTTGTGCCGTAGAACCATTACTTCCTGTCCAACCTAAAAAGTCATAACCTGTTTTTTGTAATTCTGGTAGAGTAAAAGGCGTATTCTTTACTGTATAAGACGCTGGCAATTTCCCTTCTGCAATTCCTGTTCCTGTTCCTGATTTAATGCTTCCGCCTCCTGTCGTGTAACTAATTGTATATGAAATCGCACTACTTCCCGCTGTCAACGTAATATTCTTAGCTGGCATTTCAAACGAAATCGTATCCGTTGTAGTTCCATCTGCAACTGTTTTATTGTAGTTCGTATCCGAACAGGTCCAACCAGTAAGTTTATAGCCAGTTCCTGCTTTTGCTGTTATACTTACTGTAGCTCCATGATAATATTCTGCTTTAGCTCCCGTTGTAGTAATTCCCTCTCCCTTATTCAAAGTCAAGGTATATTTATTTCTACTAAAATAATAATTTATTTTCAATTGTCCATCTGCTTGAATTGTTGTATTTCCAACGGTTGCCAACGTACTTGCTGTCGTTCCTGAACTGGTTTGGACTTCGACTTTAGCAAATGTAAATCCAGTATATTGCCCATCTTTATCTGTATTTATCGTTGGTACAGAAACTTTTGCACCCGTCGTTCCTGCTTTATTCTCTACGGTTGGCGCCGCTAAATAAGCTCCATTGACGTCCATTTTGTAATATTGTATGCTATATGGCGTTCCTGCATTCCAACGTGCATATAATGTGATGCTCGTTGTAGTTCCTGTATAAGTCGTTGCTGTCATGGCTATTCTACCATTTGAATCTATTCTTTGCGTTCCACCAGAAGAAGCTGTGTAGTATCCTCCAAAGTTATAACCTGAATTGGATGGAATTAAACTTTGTGGAATGGTCGTTATTTTATTGGCGGTTGTACAAGCTGCATCGGTATAAAATCCACTATTATATTTTCCATAGATTTTTCCAACTTCGGTTGTTCCATTTTTCAAAGTAAATGTATAAATTCTTGCGATTGTACTTGAATTTACTGTAACATCTCTATCTGGCATAGTAAATGTTATTGTTTGACTCGTCGTTCCTGTTACTTGACTACTTGACCAGCCATTCCATGTATAACCTGAATTTACTGTTGCTGTCAATGTTATGCTTGAGCCATATGCATGATTTCCTGAACCATTTCCACTAATTGTTGTTCCATTTTTAGTTGCTGTTACCGTCACTCCTGAAGCAACACCAACTGTCAACTTACGTTCATTCGCTGTCCAAGTCGCTGTATAACTCCTATTTCCTGTATTGCCTGCTGCTACCGTTACACTTGTGCTAGAACCTGTAATTCCTGTTCCTGTCCAGCCTGCAAAGCTGTATCCTGCTTTGGTCGGATTTTTCAAAGTAAATGTGTCTTCTACTGTATATTCTGTTGGATTTGTTTCGCCAGTTGCTAATGCTCCACCATTCAAATTGTAACTAATCGTATATTTTACTTTTCCAACTCCTGGTCCTTCTGTTCCTCCATCTGGTTTGGTTGGAATCGTTAAAATAATATCACCCGTTGTGTTACCAAAAGTAACGTCTCCTGCTGGCATGGTAAAGGTAATCGTTCCACCTTCTGTTGTAACATTATCCAAACCTGAATAATTCCAGCCAGAGAATGTATAACCTGGTTTTGGTGTTGCGGTTAATGTTATGGTTTGTCCATAATAATAGTCTCCTGTAGCTGTTCCCGTAATGGTAATTCCGTCAACTCCACTTGGTGCTGTAAAACGATATTGGTTTCTGGTGTAATAATATTTAATCACCAAATTTCCATCGGCTGTAATGGCAGCGCCTACATTTTCACTTCTTTCAAAAGTAAATCCTTTGTAGTCTGTTTCTGTATTTTTCGCTTCTGATACTGCCGCTTGTCCTGTTACACCATACTTTGTTTCCGTATCCGATTTTGTATAACTTGCATTAGCACCAATTCCTTTTTGATAATGCTCAACTGTATATTTTATTCCATCTTGTCCTGTTCTATGAGCATACAAAGTGGTATTTGCTGTATAAGCGGTGGTTGAGAAATTGGACATAATGTAGCCATTTTCGCCAATTCGCTTAGTTCCTGCGCCATTTTTAGCTGTAAAATATCCACTAAAATTGTAACCTGCTCCTGGTGTTGGGATTGCTGCTGGGTTTGCCGTTGTTGACATTTTTTGAGCCGTTGAACAATTTGAGTCTTTGTATAGACCTACTCCGTATTTCAAATAAATGGTATCGACGGTAGCTGTATCATCGTAATTTCTTAATGTAATGGTATAGACATTTTCTGTAAAGTTCGCTGTATAACTTCTATTACCCGTACTTCCTTTTGGAATAGTTACTGTTTTATTGGTATTTCCTGTTAATCCTGTTCCTGACCAGCCAATAAAGGTATAATTTGTTTTGGTTGGATTATGTAGTGTAATTTCATCAGTCTCTACTGTATAACTTGTTGGATTGGCTGGTGAGACTGTTCCACCATTTAAATTATAACTAATTGTATAAGAAAGCGGTGTTTCTGACCAATTGGCTGTATATTCTTTAGTTCCTGTGCTTCCTTTTTGAATTGACACATTTGTACTTGCATTTTGCCCATTGCTTCCTGTCCAACCTAAAAATTCATAACCTGGTTTGGTTGGATTATTTAATGTAAATGTATTCGTCGTTATATTATAAGATGTTGGATTCGCTGGTGCTACTGTTCCACCATTCAAATTATAGCGAATGGTATAAGACTCTAACGTTGTTTTTGGTGTCATTTTAATGGCACCTGCTGGCATCGTAAAGGTTATATTTTTCTCAGCTTTATTGGATACACTAGCATTATCACTTGTCCATCCTCCCCAAATATAGCCATTGGCTACTGTTGCATTTAAAACAATCGTTGCGCCAAAATATTTTTCTCCTGTTGTACTACTTTCGCTATCAAATGTCACACCTGAAGCAGTTCCTCTTGTGAAAAGATATTTATTTCTTTCATAATAATATTTAATCACCAAGCTTCCATCTGCTAAAACTTTATCACCAACATGTTCACGTTTCGTTTGATCTTCGGTAAATCCTGTATATGTCTTTGGTGCTGAACTTGCCACACTTCCTGTGGCACCTGTTTTATCTTCTTTGCTAGTAGCCGTTTCTGGATAATTTCCATTCACATCCATTTGATAATGTTCTACGGTGTACGTAATGGCTCCATCTGGAATCCAATAAGCATACAATGTTGCATTATTGGTATATACTGTTTGCATTAAACTTGTTGTTTTATAACCACTTTCTGCAATCATTTGGTTTCCTTGCCCATTGGCTTCTGTATAATATCCTTTAAAATGATAACCTGTTTTCTGTGGAACCTCAATTGCATTTTCATCTGCTGTCATCAAATCGGTGCATTCTTGATTTAAGTAAATACCTGTGTCATATTTTTCATAAATATGTCCTGTTCCTGCTGTTGTTGCATCTTGATTATTTAAAGTGATAGTGTACGTATTCGCTGTTGCAACTGGTGTCATTGTCAAATTTCCTGTTGGCATATCAAAAGTTAATTCTGCTTGCTCTGAATTAGCCACTAAATCAGGATTGCTACTTGTCCATCCAACCCAAGTATAGCCTGGATTTGCTTCTGCTTTTACTGTAATTTTATCTCCTACACGATAGCTGCCTGTAGTCGTACTTCCTGTAGTATTTACACCGGCTCCTACACCTAAAGTAAAGGTATATCTATCAACTGTCCAAGTTGCTGTATAGCTTCTTGCTCCTGTACTTCCAGTTGGAATTGTTACTGTATTAGTCGTTCCTGTTATGCCCGTTCCTGTCCAACCTGCAAAAGTATGTCCTTCTTTGGTTGGATTAACTAACGTAATCGTATCTTCAATTGTATAAGTTGAAGGATTCGCATTTTCAGGTGTTACACTTCCTCCTGCTAAATCATATACAATTGGATATTTTACTTTTCCAACTCCTGGACCCTCTTCACTTCCTTCACCAGATTTGGTTGGTATTGTTAAAGTAACATCTCCTGCTGGCATTTGAAAACGGATGTTACCTCCTACAATCGTTGGATTGCTTATTCCCGTATATTCCCAACCAGAGAAAATATATCCCTCGCTCGCAGATGCTGTTACACTTATGTCAGCTCCATAATAATATTCCCTGCTTGTAGAACCCGTTATTGTAATACCCGTTACATTATCTGGTCTTTCCAATGCATATTTATTTCTTTGATAATAATATCGAATCACCAAACTTCCATCTGCTGCAATTGTTGGATTAGCTGGTGTCCTTTTGGATTCATCTTCTGTAAATCCAAGATATGTTTTTGGTGCCGATACAGCTGGTGTTCCTGTTTCTCCAGTTCCTGTCTCTGACTCTGTTGCTACCGTAGGATACGCCCCATCTAATCCCATTTGATAATGTTCAATGGTATATTGCACTGCATCATCTGCCACCCAATAAGCATGTAAGTTTGCATTATCTGTATAATAGGTTTGTGTTAAACTCGTTGTTTTATAACCATTTTCAGCAATCATTTGGACGCCTTTACCATTTTCTTCGGTATAATATCCTTTAAACTGATAGCCTGTTTTTTGTGGTGGTGTAATGGCATTTTCTGTTGTTGTCATCTTTTTGTCTTCTGTACAATTTTGATTGGTATAAATGCCTGTATCGTATTTTTCATAAATAGCTGTCGTTCCTGGTGCGGTTGCCTCATGGTTGTTTAACGTAATTGTGTAAGTATTTGCTGTTACCGTTGGTGTCATAGTTACATCACCCATTGGCATGGTAAAGGTTATTTCTAATTCCGTGGTCTCTTCTATGTTTTCATTTGTACTTCTCCAACCTTCCCAAGTATAGCCTGGTTGAACGGTTGCTTTTAACGTAATTTCTGTTCCATACGCATAATTTCCAGCTACTGAGCTATCTTCAGTCAAGGTAACTCCTTTGGTTGTTCCTATAATAAGAGCATATTGATTTACTTCCCAAGTTGCGGTATATTTTTTGTTTCCTGTACTTCCTGTTGGGATTATCACTTCTGTTTTGGCTTCTGTTGCCCCTTCTTCCAACCAGCCAAGGAATCTGCTTCCTGGCTTGGTTGGATTATTTAGGGTAATTGCTTCTGAAGTGATGGTATAATAATCTGGATTTGTCTTGCCTTCTGCTAAGGTTCCTCCTGCTAAATCATACGTAATTTGATATTTGATTTTTCCAACACCTGGTCCTTCTTCTGAACCATCTCCTTTTTCTGGAATTGTTAAAGTAACTTCACTAGCTGGCATATCAAATGTAATGGTTGCCCCATCGATTTGTGGATTTGTAATACCTGTATATTCCCACCCTGAGAATTCATATCCTTTGTCAGGAATCGCTGTCAACGTTATTTTAGCTCCGTAATAATATTCTCTGCTAGTAGAACCTGTAATCGTAATTCCATTAACCGATTCTGGTCTTGTGAAAGAAAATTTCTTTCTTTCATAATAATATTTAATCACTAAGCTTCCATCTTCTGCAATCTGAGCTCCAACATTTTCATTTCTTTCTACTGTAAATCCTGCACCATAATCTTTTGGTGATGAAGTTGCTGTTGTAGTTGCTGTTCCTCTTTTCGATTCTGTATCGGTTGGAGTAGATGAATAATTTCCATCCAATCCCATTTGATAATGTTCTACACGGTAATCTGCCTCTGGATGGGTTGCTTCTTCCCATTGAGCATATAACGTAACAGTTGCTCCATTTATTTTGCTTAAGTTTAGAACAGTTTGGCCATTTTCATAAGAATTTCCGCTTCCATTTGCTTGTGTGTTCCATCCTTTAAATCTAAAGCCTGTTTTGGTAAATCCATTATCTGTTAAACGTTTTTCTTCTTTATACTTATGTTTACTGCTTGCTGTTGCGCCTCCTGTGGCACCATTTCCATCATAAGCAATGGTATATTCTAAAACTGGCACTTCTGCTTTTATTGATTCACTTGTGTTACCAGAAGGATCTTTATATCTGATAAGCACTTCTTCGCCACTTTCTACTTCTACTGAATTGGTTTCTTCCCAAGTTTTTCCACCATCTTTACTAACTTCAATGGTAAGTCCTGTATTGGTTTCAAAGTCTATGGTTGCTTTTGGTTCTGAACCATCAGAAGGTTCTGTGGTTGGCCAAGTTATCGTTTGTGTCAAATTATCTTTAGAAGGAGCTACAATTCCTTCTGCAGTTGTTCCTTTTCCTTCACTGATATTTCCTGCACTATCGCGTGTCCATACATAATACGTTCCTGAACGATAGCCACTTAATGTTTTATTGGCAATTTCTGTTGTAGCATCACAACTAATCCATTTTCCTAGTCCATCGTTTCCTTCTGTTCCACCAGTTGCACTTAAAGCTGGTGCTGTATTGGTTGTTGTAACAGCATATGCTACAATTCCAGTTTCATCTGTACTACTAAATGTAATATTATTTCCTGCAGCAGTTACTTCTGTTACCACTGGTTTTGTATTATCAAAATAGAACATGCCTGTTGATTTATAGGTTGCTTCTTGTTTATTTCCTTTAACGTCTTGTAGATTTTCTGGTACAACCCATAAATAATATTTTCCTGTCAATCCACTTGAAGTTGCAGTAAAGCTTGTACTTCTAGTTCCTTTTGAATAACTTAATCTAGCTGGTGTATATTCTGTTGGTTCTAAGGTTGAACTGATACTCCATCCATATTGAATTCTTGCACCTTCTTCTAAACCACTCGCATTATCTGATACGGTCACTTTTACACTGGCTGCTTTTGACCAATTTTCATTACTATTTGTGCCTAATGTAATGGTTGGTGGTGTTTTATCATTGACTACTTCTGGATCATTTGGATCAATCGGTTTGTCTGGATTATCTGGGTTTTGTGTATCGTCTTTGTTGATTTCACCAGTTGTAATGTCTATGGTATGATCATTGCCTGTTTCTTCAATTTTAACATGCAATATATCTGGATTTTCTTCATCTGGTGTAACCGTTGCATCCACTCCATTTTTCTTCAGTTCTTCTTCCAAATCTTCTGGTGTTATCTCTTTATCTGCTAATATACTTTTGGAAAATACATTGGCAAACGCAATTCGTAACATTTCTTCTTCTTCTGCCCTTTTGTAATCATCTGCTACTCTTTTCGAAGTTGACAAAAGTCCTGTATTTCTCAAGATTGGAATACTGACACTTGCTAGAATTATCATGATAATAATCGTTACAACTAACGACAACAATGTAATTCCAGCTTCTTTTCTTCGCATTTTTTGACGCAAAGAATGGCTTGTTTTTACGTTATTCCTAAACTTCCCTTTTTCCATTTTTCTCTCCTTTTATATATATTAATGATAGAGTTATTATAACAAATATTACATTTTTGTGTCAATAGAATTTCCAGAATTGTAACAAAATTGTAACATTGAGAAATTTGTCCTTTTTTGTCAAAAAGTGTGCCATTTTTCGCCTGTGTTTCATAGTATTTATAAGAGAGTATTCTCAAAATTTTGATAAAGGATGGATTACTATGGAAATGGATTTTGATTTTGAAAAAAAACACATTGTTGATATTGATGGTTTCATCGAATCTGGAAAACAATTTGATTTGGAAATTGATTTAGAAGAAGACCACAGAAATGTGATTTTCGGTATCGTAAAAGATGCTTGTCATGAACCTGTTAAAGATGCTGTTGTAAAACTTTTAGAAGTAACAAAACATGGTAGAAAACCAGTTTCTCACACATTTACAAACAAAGAAGGAGAATTTGTTTTTGGACCTCTTTGCGCAGACAAAAAATATGCTGTTGACATTTGGGCAAACCGTGTTGAGCATATTAAAATCTGCAAACACTGCAGAAAAGAAGGAAAATGCTTAAAAGGTGTAGATTTATGTTGCAATGATCACTTTGATTCAAAAGAAGAAAATGATTGTGATTGTGCTCAATAAAAAAAACTAGAAAAACCCATATATTATGGGTTTTTCTTATCTTCTAATCGTTGATTGACATCATCTCTAAAAATCGTATACAAGATTGAAACAATCGGTAATCCTAGCAACAATCCAAGCATGCCACCTAAACTTCCGCCTACCACAACAGCCACTAAAACCCACATACCAGGAAGTCCAACAGAATTTCCTACTACTTTTGGATAAATTACATTGGTTTCAATTTGTTGTAACACAATTAAAAATACAATGAAAATTACAGATTTAATCGGTGCAATGGATAAGATTAAAATTGCTCCAATAATAATTCCCATAAAGCAGCCAATGATTGGTATCAAAGCCGTTACGCCAACAAGTACCGAAATCGTAGCAGCAAATGGCAATCTGAAAATTAACATTCCTAAAAAACACAAAACACCTAAAATCACTGCTTCTATACATTGCCCTGTAATAAAATTACAAAATGTACGGTTGGATAAAGAACCAATTTCCAATACATGCTTTGCTTTCTTTTCTGGCAAATAAGCTCTCACAATTTTTTTCAATTGTCGATTTAATTTCTCTTTACTCATTAAAATATAGATGGCAAATACAATCGCAACAATCGTATCAAAAATACCGCCTATCAATGAAACTACAAAACCAAATGTAGAACTAACAAATCCACTTGCCATATTTTTTCCTAAAATAATAGCATCATTGATAATTTTATCCCAATTAATTTCAATTCCTTGAATTTGACTGCTAATATCTGGATATTGCTCTGTTATCTCCATTGCCCATTCTTTGAGGTCATACACAAAACCTGGTAATTCATTAAAAAACATGATAATAACACTTATTAATTGTGGAATGACTAATTGAATTACAAAACTAATTATTAAAATCACCAATATTAAAGCCATAAAAATCGAAAGAATTCTTTTTAATTTGTTTTGCTTAATTTCTCCATTTTTCAGTTTTTTAGGTTTTAAAAATTTCCTTTCAAAAAATCCCATTGGCAAATTTAAAACAAATGCCAATCCCGCTCCCACTAAAAATGGAGATAAAATTTTCAATAAATTAGATACCATTCCCAGCAACATTCCTAAATTTTGCAGAGCAAAATATAAAATAATTCCAAATGCAATGATTTTCATTATTTTCTTAATATTCTCTTTATTTAAATCCATTTCTTCCTCCTTTATCATAATTATGGTATTTACATGATAAAATTATGATATTTTACTGTGCTTGTATTGCTGTCAACACAATGGTCCCCACAATACTTTCTACTGAACAGCCTCTTGATAAATCATTGATTGGATTTTCTAATCCTTGGCAAATCGGTCCAAACAATTGTGCCTTTGCCAATCTCTCCACTAATTTACAGCCAATATTGCCTGCATTAATATCAGGAAAAATCAACACATTGGCATCTCCTTGAATAACAGAATTTGGTGCTTTTCTACTTGCTACTTCTGGAACAATGGCTGTATCCAATTGCAATTCTCCATCAATGATTAATTCTGGATGTTTCTTTTTTACTCGTTCTGTTGCTTTCACTACTTTTTCAATATCTTTTGAATGAGCACTTCCCAAACTCGAATAGGAAAGCATAGCTACTTTTGCCTTTTGATTGGTAAATTTCTCATATGTTTTTGCAGAAGATACTGCAATTTCTGACAATGCTAAATATCCTGGTGTTTCATTTAATGCACAATCCGAAAAAATATATACGCCTTCTTTGCCGTCTTTTTTATAATTCGGAACCACCATTACTACAACTGTTGACAAAATTTTAGTTCCTTCCTTTTTAAAAATTTTCATGGCTGTTTTTAGAATATTTTTGGTGGTATTCATTGCGCCTGAAACAAATCCATCTGCTTCTTTACATTTTATCATCATCATGCCAAAATAGACTGGATTTTTAATTTGTTGTTCGGCTTCTTCTTGCGTAATCGTTGGGTCAATTTCAGCCAAAAAATGAGCATATTCTTTTGCTTTTGGATGTGTTGCTGGATTCACAATTTGCGCTCCGTCTATCTGGATATTCTCTTGCTTTGCCTTTTCTCTAATCTCTTCCTCTTTTCCAATTAAGACAATGCGGCAAATCTTTTCACTCAAAACTTCTTCCGTTGCTTTTAAAATTCTACTATCCATCGCTTCTGGCAAAATGATTGTTTTTGAATTTTCTCTAGCTCTTTGTTTTATCTCTTCAATCCATGACATATTTTTATATCTCCTTCGTTTTTTCGTTATTTCTATATTATAATAGTAAATTGAAAAAAATACAATATTTTTTATTGATTTTTCGTATCTATTTTCATATAATAGAAAGTAAATCTTATTTTAGAGAAAGAGGTAAGGTATGAACCAGAAATTTCAAAGTATCAAAAATGCAGGAATCATCGGTATGATCGGAAATATTTTCCTGCTAATTATAAAAGGAGCCATTGGATTTGCTAGTCACAGTCAATCCATGATTGCTGATAGTTTTAATAGTGCTTCTGATATTTTAGCTTCCCTTATGACTTTTATTGGTAATAAAATCGCTAGTGAGCCAGAAGACCAAAATCACAATTTTGGTCACGGAAAAGCAGAATACCTTTTCTCGCTTTTTATTAGCATTACAATGCTAATCTTCTCACTCAAATTATTCTTAGATTCTCTTCTTACTCTGATTCATAAAAATACATTTACTTTTTCTTGGATTCTTGTTATTGTGTGTATCATAACAATTATCACTAAATTTATTTTGTATCGCTACACCAAAAAACTTTATCAAAAATACAATAGTATTCTTTTACAGTCTGCCTACAAAGACCATCGCAATGATTGCGTTGTCACAACTTTTACGCTAATCTCTATTATTTTAGGAAATTTCGGTATTTTTTATTTTGACGGAATCATTGGAACTGCTATCTCGATTTGGATTTTTTGGTCTGGATTCTCCATTTTTATGGAAAGCTACAATGTTTTAATGGATGTTTCTTTGGATGAAGCAACCAAAAACCATATCTTAGAATTGGTGAAAGAACATGATAAAATCAAAGATGTTAGTGATTTATATGCTACACCAATTGGTTATCATTATGTTGTCATTTTAACAATTTTTGTGGACGGTACTATGAATACTTTTGACAGTCATCATCTGGCTGACCATTTAGAAAAAGATATTGTTTCTTTGGAAAAGGTAACAAAAGCAATTATTCATGTCAACCCTATTTGATGTTATGTAAAAAAAAGAGCCATTCGAATTATCCTCCAAATGGTTTTCCTAAATTAATTTACATTGCACCTTTTCTTTTTACCGTTACTAAAATCGTAATCAACAAAATTTTTATATCATTGGTCAATGATTTTTTATAATGATAACGAAAATCGATATCTACTCTATTTTCAAACGTCACATCATTTCTACCAGTAATTTGCCAATATCCTGTAACGCCTGGCTTTTGTTTTACAATATAAGGATAATATTCTCCCATATCCTCTTTTTCTCTTGGCAAATAAGGTCTTGGTCCTACTAAAGTCATTTCGCCTTTTAACACATTAAAAAATTGAGGAAACTCATCTAAACTAGTTTTTCTTAATACTTTACCAAATTTTGTTACTCTTGGGTCATTTTTTAATTTCTTGTATTTTTGGTATTCTCGTCTTGCCATCTCATCTTTTTCTAATAATTCTTCTAATTTTTTATCAGCATCTTTAACCATTGTTCGAAACTTGTACATTCTGAATATTTTTCCATTTTTTCCAATTCTCTCTTGTGAAAAAAAGATTGGTCCAAAATCCTTATTTCTTATATTATTTACAATAATTGCTAGTGTAATTGGTATTACACACATACATCCCACGAATCCCCCTAATATATCGATGGTTC
Source organism: uncultured Clostridia bacterium (assembly GCA_948976265.1). GTDB lineage: Bacteria > Bacillota > Clostridia > TANB77 > CAG-508 > Scatovivens. Next base: position 28,954 of record CARFUA010000004.1, on the reverse strand, counting down.
TGGTTAGCATCGCTGTTATGTACTTTTTTAATTTGGCATTAAAATTATTATCGGATACTTGTTTTACATCTGATATATTAAATGGTAGTGCTATTTGATTTTCATCCAAAAACAAATCCCCTCCTATCCATTTAATTTTGTCTGTTGTTTTACTGTAATTCTATTTTACCACATTTTTCTGGTGATTGCAATAGTTTTTCCAAAATTTACATAATTTTTTTACGTAAGTTTTCTACATTTTGTTTGGCATTTGGATTCCTAACAATCGGCAACCTGTTTTTAACACAATTCCAACTGCTTTACTTAAATATAATCGCGCATTCGTTCGCTCTTTTTCTTCACTAATAATTTTATTTTCATTATAAAAATTGCTATAACTTTGACTCAATTCAATCAAATACCTAGCCAAAATCGATGGTTCATTTTTATCTACTACCGTTTTCAAGATGTCTTGAAAGCTATATAATGCAAACATTACCTTCAAACTTGCAGAATCAGTCAATAAAGAAAAATCAACATCCTCTAGTTTTGGCGTATAGCCTGCTTTTTCTAATACGCTGTTAGTGCGTACATAAACATATTGAATGTATGGTCCAGTTTCTCCATTAAAATTAAGAACCAAATCCCAATCAAAAATCTGATCTTTTATAATGTTGGAACATAAATTGTTAAAAATAACAGCTCCAATTCCAATTTTTCGAGCTTCCATTTCTCGATTTGGTAAATTAGGATTTTTCTCTTCCATAATTTTCTGAACTCTTGAAATGGATTCTGTTAGCAAATCACTTACTTTCACAGCCGTTCCTTCACGGGTTGACATTTTTCCTGTGCTTAATCTTGTCATGCCATAACGTACGTGTTCCAATCCATTTACGCATTTTTCTGGAATTCCTAGATATTTGGCTACTTCAAAAATTTGACGAAAATGTAAATTTTGTTCATATGCCACAACATATAAACATTTGTCAAAATCATATTCTTGTGCTCGATATAAGATTGCAGCCAAATCTCTTGTGGCATAGATTGTTGAACCATCTGATTTTCGAATGATACAAACACCCAATCCTTTATCTTCTAAATCAACAATTTTAGCGCCTTCTGATTCTGTGATAATGCCTGATTTTTCTAGTCTTTTTTCCACTTCTGGTATTTTATCGATATAAAATGATTCGCCATTCCAAGAATCAAATTCTACTTCTAACAAATCATAGATTTTTTGGAATTCTTTCAAACTCAAATCGCGAAATCTTGTCCACAAGTCAACACAATAAGAATCTCCTTCTTCTAGCTTTTTGAAATTCTTTCGACAAGCTTCCAAAACAGATTCATCTTCTTTGCACAAGTCGCTAATTCGAATATAAATTTTCGTTAATTCTTCAATTGGATTTTCTTCCAAATGATATTCAGTTCCCCATCTTTTATAGCCTTCAATCAATTTGGCAAACTGGGTTCCATAATCCCCCAAATGATTAATGCCAATTGTATGATACCCCAAAAACTGATAAATTTTATACAAACTGCTTCCAATAATTGTATTTCTCAAATGCCCAATATGAAATGGTTTGGCAATATTAGGCGAAGAATATTCTACAATAATATTTTTTCCTGTTCCTAAATCAGATGCCCCATAATTTTCTTGCTTTTCCTCAATTTCTGTTAATACACTTTGCACAAAAAGAACTGGCTGAATATAAAAATTCAAATAGCCACCAACCATTTTTATTTCAGAAATTTCCTCTCCTTGTTCGATTTTTTCATGAATCTGCGTGGCAATTTCTTGTGGTGACTTTTTCAAAAGTTTGGCTAATTTAAAACAAGGAAAGCTATAATCCCCTAATTCTCGATTGGGTGGTATTTCGATATACTCTTCTATCTCTTTTGCCTCCAAATCAACTGTCTTTGCAATTTTTTCTGCTATTATTTTTTTGAAATTTATCATATCCTTTTTTCCCCTTTTTTAATTGAAATATTATTTTTGACGCTACGATTGCCAGTAAAACGCCTGATATGACGCCCAAGCTATCTAATCCTACATCCCATAATTGAGGGCCTCTGCCAGCTGAATAAAATTGATGGTATTCATCCAAAGCCGCCATTAACATTCCCAGAAAGACAGCTATCACCCTCTTATGTTTTATGCCATAAGATTCCAGTAATATATAAATCACAAAACCGCCTCCTGCAAACAATACATAATGCGCCATTTTTCTTACGGAAATCTTCCATTTTTCTACTCTTTCATTGGTGATTGGATGCGTTTCAATTCCGTTTAATTACAATTTCATTTGTATCTTTATAATTTTCAATTAGAATAAATAACGTATCCTTCCATTCTAATAATTTTCTCGTTACCTTGTTACTAAGCTTGGTTGATTCTTGAGAGTTTTGACTCGAAAATAGATATACACTCAAAAACCAGCAAACAAAAATCAAACTTACAAATCCTTGAAAAATCTTATTCTTGTTTATGGCAAACGCCTTCCTTTCTTTTTTTCACAATGTAAAATACGATTTTACGCATTATTAAAACTATCCAAACACCCAATGCAATGCCAATGGTATCAATCAAAACATCTCTTACTTGCCCTGCTCTGCCATCAATAAAAAGTTGATGAATTTCATCTAATATAGCATATCCCATTCCCATCAATAACGAGAATCCAATTCTTTTTCCATCTGGCAACGAATCCGTCAAAAAGAAACACATGAATAGTATTCCACCGAATTGCATATTCGGATAAATGCGCTATCTTTCGAATATATGGCTCAATAATACGTATTTTTTCTCCCGAAACAAACATACTTGCAACCTCTTTACTTAAATTGCTCGATTCATCTCCATTTTGATTCGAAAAATTAAAAATCGCTAACATCCATATTATTATTAATGCTAAAATACTCATTCTTAGAACTTTTTTCTTAGGCATATTTTTCCTTTCTTAACCAAAGATTTTCACTTTGCTAGGCTCCTACAAATGCTTCGTAGATAACCTTATAATTTGGTCCATGTCGTCATCTTCAGCAGCTTTATTTTTGGTGATTTTTCCACACTTTTGACATTGAAATCGAAGGATATATCCTTTTTTAGAATCAATTTCTAAACCAATTGGTTTTAATAAACCATGACATTCTTCACTTCGATCTCCAGGATTTATGTCGACATGTTTTGAATATAAGCAATAAGGGCAATGATTTCGACAAGAATAGCCTAATTTTTTGACATGCTTTCCGCAATTTTCGCAAACAAATTCTTCATCAATTACCGTAAATTTTCTCATGCTTTTCTCCTTATTCATAAATGCTTCCACCAATAAACTCGCGAAGTAATGAATTATTGGGAATCAAATCAATTTCTTGAATGGATTTAAAATAACGTAACATCTCACTTAATCGCTTTGCTTCGCTATATTCTGGATGGGTATCATCAATTTCTTCTAGTAGTGGCAACACAAAGTCTTTTAATACCGCCAATTCATATAAAATAGAAGAATTAAACATACAATCTGCTTCTTCTTGGTATGGAAAAATATATTTTTGTTCTCCCTTATTTACAGAACTCCACATTTTCAATGTATGCAAAGCAGAATAATTTCTGAATCGATAATCTCTCACAATTCTACGAATTAATCTTGTATCTGTTGTGGAAATTCGATTGTAATAATCAATATTCAAAACCGTTAAATCACTGATATACACCTTAAATTTATTTTCCTTTGGAATTTGCTTTGTCAGTTCATCATTCAAACAATGAATTCCTTCAATAATTAATATTTCGTCCTTTTCCAATTTTAAGCGATTTCCTAAATATTGTTTATGACCAGTCGTAAAATCAAATTGGGGAAGTTCTACTTCTTTGCCAGAAAGCAAATCTAATAATTGCGTATTAAACAAGTTAATGTCAATGGCTTCCATACACTCAAAATCGTAATTCCCATTTTCGTCCACTGGGTTTTGTTCTCGTTCTACAAAATAATTATCTACCGAAATCGTAACTGGTTTGATTCCTTGCACACGAAGTGCCATTCCTAGTTTGCCTGCAAAAGTAGTTTTTCCAGAAGAAGTAGGACCAGCAATTAAAATCATTCGGACATTATTTCTTTCTTTAATTTTATGCGCAATTTCAGCAATCTTTTTTTCGTGAATCGCCTCCGAAAATAAAATTAATTCTTTAATTTTTCCTTCTTGGATTTTTTTATTTAATCGATATACAGTATTAATTTTCATTAATTTGTACAATTCATCATATTCATCCATTGCAGAAATTATTTTTAAAGTTTCTTTATTTTTTTCAATACACTCAGAATTGGCAACACTTGGATATTCCAGTAAAAAACCATGACGAAATATTCGAATATCAAATACTTTAGCAAATCCTGTAGAAATCGGCATAATTCCATAAAAATAATTATAATAGTCTTCACAATAATACAAAGAAACTTTTTCTTTTTGAATATCTACTTGAAGCCTTCCTCTAAGCGATTCTTCCTTGGCATAAAAAGCCAGTGCCTCTTCTGGTGTCATTTCTACTTTGCGAATTGGTAAATCTTTGTCAATAATTTGTTGCATTTTTTGCTTAATCTGTTCCATCATCTCAGGCGTAATTTTTTTGTTTTCTATTTCGCAAAACATCGCATTACTCAATTGATAATTTACCGTTAAATAGCACTCTGGATACAATTCATGAAATGCCTTGCTCATAATATAAAGCAACCCTCGAATATAAATAATTCTGCCATCTTTCTCTGCTCGAGAAATCAAAGAAATTTGTCCTTCTTTTTGAATAACCTGATTCAGTGAAACAACTGAATTATTATAACGAGCTGCCAACACATCTTTGGTACCAATTTCTGTACCAAATGCTTCTCGAATTGTTTTATCTGCTTGTACTTCATATTCTTTGTTTTCAAACCATATTTTCATGTGTTTTTGCGTATTTCCTTTCTTTTTGTTATTTTCGTATTCTTTTTAAAAATTAAAATAGATTAAAAAGCCTCCCAAAATTGCCAACATTAATCCTATTATTTTCATTCCGTGCAACTGCTTCATTTTCCCTTCCAAAACTAAAATACGTTTTGACAATCGGGCGTGCATCGTATATCATTTTTACGCCAATCGCAATTGCAATTATTCCAATGGTTAACCATATTTTATTCATTCCTACGTCCTTCTTTTCCTTTTCAAAATCTGTTTCATGTTCCGCTTTTACGAACTCGCTAATTTCATCATCTTTTCAAATAAATCAGGATATTGTTTTTTTAAGTTAATGGGTTTCAAATCTCTACCAACCCAAGCATGTGTCGTACTTCCTGTATTAATTGGTTTTTCTATCCCTGCCTTAAAAATTTGATAATTAAATACAATTCTTGCTGGCGTTAATTTTGCTATCTCTACATTAATGGTTAAAACATCCTCGTATTCTGCTGGAAAAATATATTTCGAATTTAATTCCACTAATGGTATCATAATGCCATTTTTCTCAAGAGCAGAATATGTAACCCCTATCTTTTTAATCGCTTCTGTTCTAGCCGCCTCATACCAAATCGGATAAACCGAATGATGAACAATCCCCATTTGATCTGTTTCTGCATAGCGAACAGTTATCTTTGTTTGTGAAATCATATTATCCCTTCCCTTACTTTTTATTTTTCTTCCTTAATTTTTCTTTTGCCTTTTCTTCTTTTTTCCTTTGTTTTTCTAGTTCTCTTTCAAGCTTTTGTTGGATTTTCAATAATTTCTTTGATTGTCCAATGATTTTTTTCTCTTCTGGCACTTCTTCTTTTACTGGTTCTGGCTCATTTTCTTGCACTTCTACTGGATTTGATTCTTCTTGTTTTTCTTCTGGCATAACTTCTTCCAAGTCTACTCGTTTTCCTATGTTATCAAGATTCCCCATAATATCTGGTTCTTCTTCTGGCATTTCATAAAATTCTTCTTCGCTTGCTTCTTCTTCATAATCAGTTAATTTATCATCTATTGGTTCTTGATTTGGTCGATGCAATTCTGTCATAGCCATTAATTCATTTTTGGTATTCCCAATTTCATCTTTCAAAAATACATCGTATTCATATACAAAAATATCTTTTGATTTAGGATTACTACTCATTTCGCTATGATTAAAATACGAATTCGTTCGAAACTTGGTTTTATTCACCAAAACAAATTCAAGCCTATCATTATCCACCAACACACGAGAGGATAAATTCATTCCGAGTGGTAATGTTTTATTCCCATTATCATAAAACATCGCATTGGTATAATATAACAATGGCATTCCTTCTTTGTAATTTAGAGAAATTAAATTGTACGCACCTTCGCCATTTTCTTCATATTCCTCCAATTCATTTTCAATGTTCATATTATATAAAGCAAATTCTTCTTGCTCAATATTTTTGGAAATGGGAACCAGTTTATAAAGTGGCATATCATAAAGTGAAGGAATTTTAGGAATTGCGCCCTCTAGAAAATTGACAATTCCTTGCATTTTTTCCGTAAAATCAAACACATCGATTTTCTTATTGATATTCATGATTTTAAATTTACTTTTCTCACTTTCTCGGTGACTCCTACTTCCAATATATTTAAGCTGATTATTATTTTCCGATATATTTCCAAAAATATCAAAAACTTCACTATCAATTACCAATCGGTCCTCGTTAAACTCTTCTTTTAATTCTGCCAATACATCTTCTAAATCATATTTTACAATTTTATTTAGACGGACTCTATTAATAAAATATAACAATTCCGTTTGTGCCATAAAAGCACTATCGTTTTCTTCATGCGATAATTTTTTACGTTGTAGCTTGTCCGCTTCTTCGCCTACTTTCTCAAAGTCCATTTCAAAATCAAAGGATTTTTTGGGTGCATTTTGCTGATTTTCATTCTCTTCATCTTCTGCCATCTCTAACGCCAATTTTTCATCTTTATTGGCAAATTTCCAGAAATCGAAAATGCTTCTTTTATGTTTATCAATTTCTTCTATGTATTGATTCGCATTTCGCACTTTTGAAATTAAATTTTCCAGTTTCAATTCCAAAGCCTTCGCATCTTGTTTTAAATTTTTGCACTGTTTTTCTCCTCTTTCATGCAAAGCATAAATGGTAACTAAATCTTCAATCGTATAATATTCTTTTTCTTCGATTAGCGTTTTAATTGGTGTGGTATCAATCTCTAAACTTTGCTCTTCCTCTTTAAACTTTCGTTCTTGTTTTGGTTTTTTGTTCTTTTTGCTGGATTTGAAAAAATATTTCATTTTTCCAATAAACGTTTTTTTACATTCCAAATAAGTAGAAATCTCCTTTTGTTTTTGCAAATATTCTTCTTCTTTTTCTTTTACACTATTTTTCAATTTCTCCAGCTTTTGTTCGATTTCTACAATTTCCTTATTTTGATTTTTAATTTCATAATCAGCCAACAAAAACTCATTTTTGATAAAATTCGTTAGTGTATTAAATGTAATTTCTACTTTTGATAAATACATGCTCAATCCATTGCTGCTGTCCACTTTTGTGTCAAAAGTATATTGTCCCTTGATTTCTGTTTGCAAAATAAACAAGGCTTTCAACAATTTATAAAATTTAATCGCTTCTTCTGTGGATTTTAACACCACCTTATAACTACTTTTAATATTGCGATACACAAAAGTTTCTCCCACAACTTGCAACGAAACTTCATTTTTATCATTATATACTTCAAAAATCAATGGCCAATTTTTAGTAAATAACCATAAATAATTTTCAATATCTGTAATCTCACTTTTCTTCAAAATTTGCTCTGTATATCCAACGCAATTAATTGGAACATAAATTTTAGGAGATGTTTTTTTCTTTTTTTTGCTAAAATCAATCTGACTTTTCAATAAATACAAAAACTCCGCAAACGTTTGCTCTTTTGTGCAAACCAGCATAAAATATTTCTCTGACTCCTCTGAATAATAAATTTGCCATAAATGGTCCCTTTTATATTTCACCTTAAATGGTTCTTTTCCATTCAAATCCTCTTGTAACGTTTTTACCTTTTCAATTTCCTCTTTTGGGGTATTACGCACAATTTTTGAAAACGTCTTAAATAACGCAATTTCTTGTTCATCGCCATCCATATTTAAAAAACATTTTAATGGTAAAGCTTCGGCATATTTTTTTTGAATGTCATCACTTCTCAGACAAGGAGTCAGTAAGATTTCTATTTCATTAATTGGAACGAACTTATAGATTTTTAAATCTTTATCATTGTTAAATCTTGATGGACTAAATGTTGGAACATTGGCATCGTTTATAAATTTAGGCAATTTTTCTAAATCTAAACCCAAAAACTCAAGATTTTGCTGTAGTTCGCCATTTTGAATCATTTTCAATCGTTTCCTCCCCCTTAGAATCGTAATTTTGTCAATAGTATATCACAATTCTAATTTTAAATCAATTATTTTTAAAAGAAAAAAACGTTTTTTTCGTACTTTCTCCCAGCCTAGTAAAAAAGCCATATTCTCTAGCAAGAATATGACTTTTTTTCACTTCTATTTTCTCTTTTCTTCCAAATTTTGTAAAATTCCTTTCGCAATTGCTTCTGCATATTGATTTAGTTTTTCATCCAACAATTGATTGTCTTTTTCATTCGTAATAAATCCAAGTTCCACTAGACAACTTGGCATTTTTGTATTACGATTGACAAAATAATCTGTATTCGACTCTTCGCTCATTCCTTCTTTGACACCTCGATTATTTTGTATTCCCACTTTTTCCAAATTTTCTAATATATCTTTGGCTAGTTTTTCCGAAACCTCTCCCTCTTTCTGACTTCTCCAAATTTCCACTCCATTGCCACTTTTAGCACTATTTCGATGCATCGAAACAAATACATCTGCCTTCCCAAAATTGGCAATTTGACAACGTTTGTTCAAAGTAACATATGTATCATCTTTTCTCGTTAAAATAACTTTTATCCCTTGCTTTTCCAAATATTCTTTTACCTTTAAAACCAGTTTTAAATTATCCTCTTTTTCCTGCCTATTGCCATTTTCTGCAACAGCCCCCACATCTTTTCCACCATGACCTGCATCAAGACAAACAATTACTTTTCTATGGTTTATTCCTATGATTCCAATTGTTAATAAAATTCCTAATATTAATAAAATAATTATTTTTCTTCTCATCACTTTTTCCTAATTTTATAGAGTATGAAACGTTAATTTCACTTTGAATAAATCGCCATCAATTTTGATAGCAAATGTTCCATTTTGAAGTTCTGTCAAACTTTTCGAAATCGAAATTCCGAAGTCCGCTTCCTTCTGTTGTTCTTGATTTATCACCACGCACAAAGCGTCTCATTAATTCTTCTTCCGAAATATTTAAAACATCTTTCGAAATATTTTTTACTTCAATCTGCACTGTCTGCTCTTTCTCAATCATGTCGATATACAATCGCGAATACTCCATGCTGTATTTTGAAACATTGCTAAAAATATTTTCAATGATTCGATACATATAGCGATTATCCGCCTTAATCAACACTTTTTCCTCTGGCAAATTCATCACTAATTCCAGATTTTTTTCTTTGAATTTATCTTCAAATTCACCAGTTGCTTGTTTCAAAAGTTCGGATACATTAATTGTTTCAAGGTTTAACTTTACATTTCCAGAAGATGCTTTAGAAGCTTCAATTAAATCTTCTGTTAATTTTTTTAAGCGTTGTGATTTATTGTCTAAAATTTCAATATATTCTTTTACTTTTTCGTTCTCGATTTTCTCTTTTTTCAATAAATCAACATAATTGATAATCGAAGTTAATGGTGTTTTAATATCGTGTGAAACATTGGTTATCAGTTCTGTTTTTAGTTTTTCACTTTTGATCCCATCTTGAATGGCGTTTTCAAATCCATTGGAAATATCGTTAATATACATGACCATTTTTTCAAACTCATTTGTAAAATCCGCGATTTTTAATTTTGTGGCGTTATCGCCTTCATACATGGCTTTCAAATGTTTTTCGATTTTCGTAAAACCATTGATTCTTTGCACTATTTTATAAAAAATAAATATAGCCAAACCGATATCAAACAAAATTCCAAATCCACCAAAACTCGATAATAAAATAACCGCTATCACAATATAGCCAACTATTACCATTAATAATTTATTTACCAAGCCCGTTGATTCCGTAAACTGATTCCAAATTTCCAGCGTCTTCGCGCTTGTCTTTTTGACAATTTTCACAAATAATTTCCAAGCCTGATACGTAATCGTATTTTGAAAAATGGTTTTGGCTTTGATTCTCTTAACCGTTGTATTAAATAAAACCGCACAGATAATATAAGCCACTAAATAGAAAGTTGTATAAATACTTATATATAAATTTATGTCCTGTACTATTCCTCCATAACCCATATTGGCTAAAATCAAACATTCTACTCCCAAAATAAGACATCCAATAACCGCAAGAATTTCATAAGGAATACGGTCCAAATCGTTTAATTCAATTTCGTCTTTTCCTTTGGTGCGACCAATACTAAGAATTAAATAAATCCCCAACAACAAAACAGCACTCAAACATACTGGCAAAATAACTGGTGCCTTTTCGCCCAACGTTTCATAGCGATTCAAAAATTCCTTCATGCGCGCTTCTTCTGAAGTAATTTGTAAAATTTCCTGATACGAACTTGTAACTTCAAAATCTTCTATTTGGGTGGTAATATATTTTATACCTGTTGTTTCAGTTTCCTCTACCTGGCTACCTATGACTGATTCTACAATTTCATTAAACTGCCCTTTTTCCTCTGTTCTCGTATAATATGTATTTTCAAAATCACGAGAATACTTCATTCCTTTTTTCTCAATCACCTCTGAATCGGATTCGATATTTCCAGCTGAAATGTTGACTTTTTTGGCATTTTGATTTTGAGAAATGAAAGCCTTGATTTTTTCAATCGTATTAGTATCTGAATTCATGTCAAGGTTGGTGATGGCTTTGTTTTTGTATTGGATTAAGATATAAAAATCTTCTACCATAATGGAATTAAAATTGTTATCAATATAACAAATTTGTGTTTCTCCATCATAAAAAGTTGGTAATTCTTCATTTTCATAAATTAGACGGTTGGCATAATTGGCTACTGTACTCATATATTTTCTTACAAATTGGTCAGTTTGAAAATATTCATTTCCCTTTTGCGTAATGATTTCATCTTTTTGTACTTCTTTGACTAACAATGAAGTAATCATTGCAAATACCAAAATTGGAATCATGCAATAAGCAATCATTCTTAAAACTTTACTTTGTTTCATCTTTTTTCTCCTTTCATAAACTTTCAATTTTATAACCAATTCCCCAAATTACTTTTAAATATTTCGGTTCTTTGGGATTAATTTCGATTTTCTCACGAATATGCCTAATATGAACCGCAATAATATTTTCTGCTCCATAACATTCTTCGTTCCACACATTTTGATAAATCTGTTCAATGGAATATACTTTTCCTTTATTTTGCATCAGAAATTTTAAAATGTTATATTCCGTTGGCGTCAATTTGATTTCTTGTTCATCGACGGTTACTTTTTTTAACGTGTCTTCCATGATAAGTTCACCTGTGCGATAAGTATTTTCGGATGCTTCCTCATTTATCATACCAAGTTTTGTATACCTTCGAAGACAAGAATTTACTCTAGCAATTAGTTCAAGTGGATTAAATGGCTTTGTTACATAATCGTCTGCCCCTAAATCAAGTCCACTGATTTTATCTTCATCTTCCGATTTTGCAGAAAGCATGATAACTGGAATCGCTTGACTTTTTCTAAGTTCGCTTAATGTCTCCATACCATCCATCTGGGGCATCATGATGTCGAGTATTACTAAATGCACTGTATTTTCTTTCAATATTTTTAAGGCTTGCTTGCCATCATAGGCTTTTAAAATGTTGTAACCTTTTTCGCTTAAATAAATTTCAATGGCAGCTACAATTTCTTTATCATCATCACACACTAAAATATTGTACATGATATTTCTCCCTTTCTTGTTCTTTTCTCCATTATATCACAAAGTTGCTCCAAAAAAAATAAAGAATTTATTAAGATTTCAAAATTTAAAATTTATCTAAAAAAGGTTGTTATTTTTCATAAAATATACTATAATGAATAAATCTTATAGAAAAGAGTTAGCAATTAATAAAGAGTTCTTACTCTTACATCAGAAGGAGGAAAAACAATGCGCTTAAAAAAGAGAAAAAGAAAAACTGTTTTCGAAATAGTGCAAGAGCATCTTGGAAGTCCAGATTTATTTCCTGAGATTTTTCTTGAACTAAAGCAACAAAACATCAGTCAACGGAAATGCCAGTTAGGCATTCAAAAGCTTGATTATTACCAGCTTTGTCAGAAGCCCGAATGGGGCATTTATATTCTGCAAGACAACTGGCTTTTTACAGCAGATTTTCGCCAGCCCGCTTGTTGCCAAATTAACCCATTCAAAGATGCCTTGGTCTTCAATATTGCTTCACGAATGGTGCAAGTTTTTCAATACGTTCCAAAACCCTTTAAACAATCTTTCATTAAGTTAAAAAATCAAACATTCTTATACCCACATTTTAGATTTTATCATGTCTTCAAAGTCATCGATGGTCTGCTCATTCCCGCAAAAAACTTTGTGGACATTGAGAACGCAGAAAACTTTTTGGCTATTTCAAGAAAGAATTTTAAAGGAGAAACACGTCCTTTTTCAATTGCTCTAATTTATCAAAAAAGCTGATTTTGCCCCAGCCACTAAAAAGCAACTGTTTTTAGTAGCTGGGGCTTTTTCCATTATTCTATTTTCAAACAACATTTCCTATTTTTCTAATACATATCCTTCTACATGTAAATAATTAAAAGTTCCACTACTTTCATAGTAACTGAAAGAAATTCTGGAAAGATATAAATCTTGGGTATCACTGATTTTCAAAATATTGTTTTGTTTGAACGCTTCGTCCAAATCAGCGGTTTCTGTTTGATTTTGGCGCATAATTTCTTGAACTTTATCATTCAAATCGATTGTTTTTTCTACGTTTTCTAATTGAACCAAAGTATTTTTATTGCTTACAAGTTTGCCCTGTGTATAGGTTATTTGAGCATATTTTTCAATGTTTAATTCTAATTCACAACTCAATGAAATATATTCTGGATATTCCTCTTCTCGATTATAGGATTTTGCATATTCCTTAATTGCTTTTTCATTTTCTTCGGATAAATACTCTGGAATATATTTTTCTCCATTTTCTGCATTTTTCAAATATTGATATGCCCCTTTTACACGATTTTTATCTTCTTTTGACAACGTTTCAAAATTTACACTTACTGGCATTTTCTTTTCAAAAATTCTCTTTTGACTCCAGTTTGAAACATTCTGATAATGGATTGGTGAAATCAATACAATTACTAGCAGTACAGCTGTTTCCAAACAAATGGTAGAAAGTTTTTCGCCTTTTCGATAAAAGGTAAGTCCAAGCGCTATTATTTGAAACACAATGAATACACATGAAACATAACGCATTGGCGTTACACCAAAACCACTGATTCTAGTTCCAATAGAATAGATTTCTAGCAAAATAAATGGCGCATAAAAATATGGTAATCTTCTAGCGATTTTCCCAGCAAATTTTTTATCTTCTGCATAATTGCTCGCCATATTCCAAACGGGAAAAGCTACTATAAAAATTCCAGCTAAAATTCGATAAATCATATTTTTAGGCATGTCTCGCAATAGGATAATTTTGGCAATGTATAAATAAATAATCGCCATAGCAATTGTGGTTAACGGTAATAGTAGGTATAAAATTAATCCTTTGATAAAGGAATTAATTTGTTTCTGAGAAATACTGGAAAAACTATATATCATAGATGGAACATAAAATAATCCAAACGTTAAAATAAACAATCTTGGCAAAATACTTCCATATTCTCCATCCAAAATAAGTTGTACAAAAATTGCTGTTACCAGCATAACACCGATATTTAAAATACCATAAGTCACTGTCATATTAAATAAATCACGGAACAATTTTAAGATATATTCTTGAAAAGTGATTTCTGCTTTTCGAATCGATTGATAAATACTCATTAATGTCAAAATTAAAAGATAAGTTGCTAAAAACCTTATAAGCATGCCTATGTTTTCAGAGTCTTGCATCTTATCTGAAGTCAACATTTGGGTAAATATTAAGCTAATGCCAGCAGTTAATCCATAACCCGCAGTCAGTGTTGTCTTTTTGACAAATCTCGTTTCTGTAAAAATCGTTCCAAATGCCCAAATCATACAAAACAAATAAAGCTTTTCAATCATTTCCCTTGTATTTTTGGAAAAGCGCTGGTCAATAATAACCATAAATAAAATGGTTAGAAATGCCACAATCAACATTGTCACAGGAAACCTTCTAATTAGTTCTTTTACTTCGTCTGACACTTTCGTCAGTAATTTTTTAATCTTATTCATAAATTTCCTCCTTTTAGAATATTCCTAAAAAATCAATTATCCCATTTTGAGTTTGCGGTGCGCGAAAATGGTTTTCTTCTAATTCGGTTTGTTTAATATGTTTATGACCAAAAATTTCCTTCATATTGACCCAAGTTTTAATATCAACTTTATAAATTTTACCATTCGAAAAGCCAACCAAAACAAACGCCATTGCACCCAATTCATCATATTGCACTAAAACTTCTCTTTGATGTTCACTCAATGCCTGATACGCTATTTTATCCGATTCCGTAAATTTAGCGTCAAACACAATCGTTCTTCCGCCTTTGAGAATGCCTTTGAAATCTGGTTGCGCAGACTTCAAAAAAACTGCTTCAAAACGTCCATTTTCAATATGTTTTAAAATTTTCATTGGTTCTGGCGTTTTTTCAATAATCGCTAATTTTTGTAAACGATACATTTCAGCAATGGTTTCAACTTGCTGTTCAAAATTTTGACCTAATTCACGATTGATTTTTCCTTGAAGCTGTCGATTCAGTTTTTTTCCTTGGAAATTCGTTTGTTTTAAAATAATTTTCTGATATTCCTCAATTGACATATGCATCATTTAGAAATCTCCTTTGCTTTTTATCATAACATTTACCAATGAAAAAAGCAAGTTTTTTAAGATAACTTGCTTCCTTGCTTAAAATTCACTTTTCGATAAAATTGATGTTCTAATTTTTCTCCAAAAAACCTCTCTAAATCGTTAGGATTCTGAATTAATTCCTCTTTTTCTCGCTTTGTTAAATCTTTTTTGATATGATATTCTAACTTTGAAGCTAATACTCTATTTTCTGATTCCCAAGCCATTTCTAGTTTTTTCGGTTTATGTCGTAAGGTATATTTGGCACATTTCTCATTTCCGTGAAAAATGTTCTTGCATACGACGCTTTAAATCAGTCGTGATTCCTGTATAGATGGAATTATCTTGACATCTTAAGACGTAGGTGTAGTACATTTTGAAGACTCCTTTTTCGTTGGACATAATTTATACCTAATATTCATAATCCATTTTTCTATCTTTTCAGATATTTTATCTAATTTTAAAAAGTGAAACATCACAATACGAATTTTATCAAGTATAACTCCAAGCGTAAATATAAGTAGCGCATTACCTAGTACTGCTGCTGGTATAAGATAAACTGGCAAATCTCCTATATAACAATATCTATTTTTCAAAATATAATCAAATACCAATGGCTGCATATGTAATAAATACACACCAAATACGGCAGGACTCATCCACTGAATTATCTTTTGTGAAAATGACTTTATATTCAAATTAGCAAACATAAATAATAACGCAATTGCTATTCCTACAATGGTTGGAGACATATAAGAAACAAACAAATTAGTTGCTGTTTTTCTTCCTAATACATGCATAGTTAATTTTCCAATACCAATCTTCCAACACCAAGTAAATATTACTAATCCCATTATAACTTTCAAAGCGCTTTTCTTACTTTTCTTGTAATGTAGTTCATATTTTTTAATATACGCCCCTATAACATATAAAATAGCAAGCCATAAAAAGCTGTATCCTTCCCTTAACCCAAAAACATCAATTGAAAATGTAAGATTGGCTCCTGTCACATAAAAAGTAAATAAAACAAGTATAACGATATATAATTTTAAATTTTCCTTTTTCAAAGTTTGTACAATTTTATTTAACCATGGTATAATGAAAAATACTCCTGTATAGGCCGTAAAATACCAATACTGATTGGTTGCTACTGGCAAAAACGATTTTATAACTTGCTTTACACCAATTATCCCTCCCCCAAATTTCCAAAACAATATTGCAATCAAAACACTATAAAATTCCACTTGCAACCACATCATCATATATTTTGAAAATTTAGGCAATTTATCTTTTTCTGAAAAACAAACAAATCCAGTAATTAAGGCATAACAATTGACAGCACAATACGCTATTATTTCTAGGAACCAACTCATAGCAAATTTGGCTTCCTTGCTCTCTGTCACCTCTAATATGCCACCTTGACCTAATATATGTAACATCACCACCATAAACATGGATACTATACGCAATAAATCAATACCATAATTTCTTTTTTTATTTTCTTCCATTTTACCTCCTAATTCTTGTTTTCATATATTTTAATTTTTCTTTGTAAAAGTCAAATTCATCCATTCTCATTGCAAATAGAAAATATAAAACATTCGGAACTACCACACACACAATGCCATTGAAAAATAATTGCAACCAATTATTGGATGTATTTATCAAGCTTGAAATATAAGCCGTTATAACACAAATCACTATAGTGATTAATCCATGTTTAGCATATAATTTGAAATATTCGCCATAACTTCCTTCTAACACCAAGCGGTAAATATATTTGGGAAAACTATAAAGAAACAAAATCATAGTACTGGTTATCGTTCCCAAAAATATACCAGCTAATCCAAATATTTTAGCCAAAATCAAAGACACCACCAAATTTGTAATCGATTCAACAATTGGAATAAAGCGATCCTCATAAAAAATTCCTGCTGCATTTTTAAACGTATTATTGGTAAATCTTAATCCCCCTATATATAAATTAACCATTAAAACAATCAACACAAATTGGGATAATAAATAACCATCTCCAATCCATATTCGCACAAATGGCTCTATCATGCAATAAATTGAAATAGCAGCAAAACAAAACAACCACGAATTAATCAAAAGCATAGACTGATAAATTTTTCGCGACTTTTCCTTATTTTTTTCCACCAATAAATTTCCTACACTCGCAGTCAAAGAAGCAAAAACACTCGAAAATAAATTTTTCACACGCATAATAATCATATTATAATTCGCATACATTCCCACCATAATAACTCCTAATCCTGGTGTCATCGAAATAATAATATTATCCGTTCCTAAAACAATAAATTCCCCTATCTTATGAAATAACAATCCTTTTACTTTTGTTATAATATCTCTTTTCACCTGTTGTGACACAGGTTTTACATTTTCTAAATTTCTAATATATTCATATTTTCTATCAATCACTAAGTTCGTAACAATATTTTCTACAATCGCAAAT
Organism: uncultured Clostridia bacterium; assembly: GCA_948976265.1. GTDB lineage: Bacteria > Bacillota > Clostridia > TANB77 > CAG-508 > Scatovivens. The sequence continues at coordinate 11,423 of CARFUA010000004.1, read as the reverse complement.
GCAATTTGCGCTACTAAATAAATCACAAAATTTTTAGTAAAAATGATAATTAAAATCTGTACCACATTGCTCAAAACAAGAAAAACACTACTAATTCCACTTGTTATGTAACTTTTTTGATCGGCATATAAAATTGAACGTTTATAAGTAATCAGATACGAAGCCACTGTACTAATTAAATACAAGAAAAATAAAAGTCTAACATCCTCTGGTATTGTTACTTCTCCGACAACATTAGGAATAAACGGCAACAAAATCAAACCTATTACAAATATAACTCCTGCTACAATATGATAAACATTTCTATAAAATTTAACTAGCGTTCTAACTTCTTCAACATTTTTCTCTGCTACCGGTTTATATAAATTATAAACAATTGCTGAGCCAAATCCCAATTCTGCTACACTTAACATGCTTAAAATGTTCATAAATAAACCTTTAATTCCATTGTATTCTGCTCCCAAATTACGAATAAAGATTGACTGTGTCACAAATCCAATGATGATATTTATCATATATACTCCCATTGAAGTAAGCGAATTCTTAATTGAATTACTTGTTCTACTCGAATTGTTTCCCATCTTCTTTTCCTTTCATTATTTTTCTAATATATAGTAAAAAATAATACAATTTGATTCTTTTTTTTCGCAACAACGCAATATATCTTTTTTTAGCACCTGGATATTTTTTCAAATCATCAAATTTCGCAAAAATATTGCCCCCTAAATTTTGATAAAATTTCTGCATCGTTTGACTAAATTCCTTGAACAAAACTTTACACTTTCCATTCATTTCTAATATATAACGATTCGTTTCTTCAAACATTTTATTGGTATGATAAGCTATCCCAAATTGTTCAAATAACTCATACAGTTTTGAATAAGCAATGGAAATTTCATAAATGTTTTTAAGTTTTGTCTTTTTATCCACAATCCTAGTCGTACTTTCCGAATTACCAAAACAGCCATATCCATTATAATCAATCGTTTTTATCTCTTTGGCATGCAAAATAGCTGTCACTGAAAAAAGCATATCTTCTGCAAATCTAATTTGGGTATTAAATTGGATATGGTTTTTTCGGATAATTTCTGTTTTGATAATCTGTTTACAAGCTGAATTAAAATCGCCTGTCTCTTCAAATCGACTTAAAAATTCTGTCGTATCCGTTCGTAATTTTCCATTTGCTCTATTGGGAATAAATCGAACAATTTGCGTATCCAATTCCACTTCTTTCATGAAATTTTCGATATACGGTTCTTCAATATAATCATCACTATCCACAAACGCAATAAATTCTCCACTTGCCTTCTCAATCCCCAAATTTCTTGCACTTGATACCCCGACCATTCTCTTTATGAATCACCTTAATTCTTTCATCTCTTTTGACCCATTCATCACAAATTTGAGGACAATTATCTGGCGAACCATCCTCCACCAAAATAATTTCCAAATTCTTATACGTTTGATTCACTATACTTTCAACGCATTGATTCAAATATTTCTCCACCTTATACACTGGCACAATTATGCTCACTTTACTTTCCATTTCCTAATCCTTCCATGATTTCAACAAAGTCCTTATAATATTGTTTAGTAGAAAATTGTTTTGCCCTCAATCTTCCATTTTTTCCCATACTTTTACACCTTTCTGGGTCATGATATAATTCTAAAATAGCATTTCTTAAATTTTCTTCTAAATTTTTCTCTTTCTCCAAAATGATAGCACAATCCTCATTAATATATTCCACCATTCCACCTGATTTTGTCGCAATAATTGGCAAACCACTCGCCATTCCCTCCATTGCCACCAATGGAGCTGGATCTTCCCAAACCGAAGGTATCAGATGTACATCAGCAATTTGATAAATTTCATTTAATTTTTCATTTGGAATATAACCCGAAAAAATAACTCTTCTTTTTAAATTTTCGGCTTCCTCTCGCAACTCTTTTTCAAAGTCTGTTTCAGATTTTTCACCAAAATTAGCAGAACCTACCACCAACAATTTAATATTCTTTTCTTTCATTCTTTTCAAACTTCGAATCAATTGCAAAATCCCTTTTTCCTTAATCAATCTTCCACAAAATAATACAACAAAATCTTCTTTATCAAAATGATACTGACTTCTCAAAAAATTTCTTTGTGTTTTCGTGATTCGTTTTTTAAGATTATCAATATTCACTCCATTTTTCAAAACTTTCGTGTTAACCGTTTTATCCGCTCCATATCTCTTTTCAATAAATTGACTAACACTAATCAAATTTCCAAACGTACGATTCAACATTTCATCTGACTGCAATTCATAATGCAAATGCAACACTAATTTTTCTCTTCCAAAACGTTTCTCAAACGGAATAAACATCTCATTATTTCCACCTTCTGCAACAATAAAATCCGCTTCCTTGCTAATTTTATTGAGCGCTGTATGATAATAATAAGTCAACGTCAACGGATCTTTTTTTAATTTTCTAAAAATTTTATAAAACTTAAAACATATTTTATTCAAAATTCCATATTTAATAAATATAAAATCCGTATTTTTATACTTTCTACTTTCTCTAACAGCTTTTCTATCATACTTTGATATAATATGTAACTCCACCTTTGGATTCTTTTCATTTTCCTTTGCCAAATTTGTCAATAATGTTTCAATCGCGCCTCCTTTTACACTCGGGCAAGGCAACATTGGAACCAATACTAAATAAACCTTTTTCACCTATTTTCTCTCCTTTTCTTTTATCTTTTCAAAAAACATCCCATACCACTCAAAATCATCATACTTTTCATTTTCGTTTTCCAACGCATTTTAGAGTTTTTCAAAATGCGTATTATATACTCTTTTAATCGATTCTTCCAAAACTGATATTCTGTTTGCAAACCATTTTTCTGACATTGCAAAATGGACTTGTTCATCTGTTGTACAAAAAATATTTCCGCTTCTTCTACTAAATTAGGATATTTCCCTTCCACAAATTTTAGAATATCCTCTTTAAACTCCACAATACTTAACTTCGCAGCACTAAATTGACCATAAATAATACTTCCCTGTCTTTGCACATAATGGTATCCCGCTTTGTCAATATGACTAATTCTCTCTGCCTTATCAAATAATCGATACAAAATCGCCATATCCTCATGAATCTTTCCCACAGGAAATTCCAAATCCTCAAACAAATCTTTTTGATAAAGTTTGTCCCATATCGCAGAACTAATATCTTGGTCAGTCAACATCCTTTTTAACATTTCTGCTGAATCTGCTACATAATTTTCCTTCGCATAATATGGCGTTTGCTCCGAATCTGTTTCATAAATAAAACCACCTGTTGCAATTTGCGCCTGATTTTCCAAAGCACTTTTATATAAATTTTCGATAATATCAAATTCTAAATAATCATCACTATCTACAAAAAATAAATATTTTCCCGTAGCCTTCTTTATTCCACAATTTCTAGCATCACTCAATCCACCATTTTTCTTATGAATCACTTGGACTCGCTTATCTTTTTGACACCATTTTTCGCCTAATTGACCAGACAAATCCGTTGAACCATCATCCACCAAAATAATCTCCAAATTTTTATACGTTTGTCTCACAATGGTTTCCACACATTTATCCAAATACTTTTCTACATTATAAACTGGCACAATTACACTAATTTTCTCTTCCAAAACACTCACTCCCAACTTTCCACCAATGCCACAAAATCATCATAATACTTCTCCTTGGAAAATAGCTCTGCTCTTTGCATTCCCTGTTCACTCATTTTTTTGCATCTTTCTTTATCTTGGTATAACTGTAAAATAGCATCTGCTATGTTTTTCTCCAACTGGTTATCCTTTTCAATTATCAATGCACATGCATCATCAATATATTCTACCATTCCACCAGCCTTCGTCGCAATAATTGGTACTCCTCTTACCATTCCTTCAATCGCAACCAATCCCGCTGCCTCTTCCCATTTAGAAGGAATCACTTGTAAATCAGCAAGCGCATAATATTGATAGATTTCATTATAATTCACATAACCTATAACTCTTACTTTATCTTCCAACTGTCCAACTTCTGATTGAAAATCTTTAGCAAATTCACCATTTAAGTCGTCAAAAGTACCAATAATTAATAGTTTCAGACAATCTGGCAAACTCTTAAAACTTCTTATCAGTTCCAAAACGCCTTTTCCTTCAAACAACCTTCCACAAAATATCACAACATAATCCTCAGCCCTTAATTTCATTTCATCTCTTAACCTTTGTACTTGTTCTGCAGAAACTTTTCTTTTAAACTTTTCAAGATTAATCCCATTTTTCAATACATTAACTAGCAATCTACCTTGTGACACTGCTTCCACTTTTCTTTTTAGAAATTCACTCACACATATCACCGTAGAAAAAATTTTTTCATGCTTTTTCTCATAATTATCTTGATGCAAATGTAACACCATTTTATCTCTTCCCAATCTCTCCGCATACGCTTCATAAGATTGATATGCTCCAGCCTCTGCTATTATTTTATCAAACTTTTCTTTTTGACAAATTTTATAACATTTATAATAATAGCGATCCAGAAAAAAGATTTTCTTCTTAAAAATTTTTTTGATTGCCCTATACAAAAAAATCATTACCTTATCCAATTTCCCCAATTTTATATAAGTAAATTTCGTATTAGGATATTTTTTACTCTCCCTTTCCGCCTCATCACTATATTTTGAAAAAATCATCATATTCACTTTTTTCTGTTTTTCATTTTCTTCCAACAAATTCATCAACAAAGCTGACAATGAACTTTCTCCTGGACAAACTTGTAATGGAACCAATATCATTGCAATTTTTTTCATTCAATTCTCCTAATCTTCTATTATTTTTTCTTCCAAAATTCCATACAACTTTTCTAATTCGCCTTTATTTTCAATATTTTCATCCTTCTCTAATTCTTGGCTAAATCGTTCTCTTACGCCATTTTTATTCTCCAACAATTCTACTATTTTATGATACATCATTTCCTTATTTTTTGCAACAAACCCATTGACTCCATCTAAAATTTGCTCTCTAAACTCTGGAATATCACTCACAACCATCGGTTTTCCCAATGCCTTAGCTTCACAAACCGTTATCCCAAATCCTTCAAATCGCGAAGGTTGAACATATATATCACCATATTTCATCCATTGATACGGATTTTTCTGTGCGCCCACCAAAATAAATTTTTCTTGTAAACCATAATTTGCAATTTTTTTCTTCAAATTTTCCTCTTCTGCTCCTGCACCAATCACATACCATTTCACCTGATACGAATGCTCTATCAGCATTTTGCAAACTTCTATCGCCTCATCTATGCCTTTTTGTTTCACCAATCTTGCCACAGTCACAATTGTCATTTCCTGTTTTGGTTCAAATTCTAATGCATCCTCTACCATTTGTTGAATCATTCTTTTTGAAACCATATTTTTAATTACCAAAAACTTTTCTTTATATTCTGGAAAAATTGCTTCCAATACACTTTTACAATGTTCTGACACCGTAGCAATTTTTCCATACTGACCAAAATACTTTCTATCGGCTTTATCATCATACTCATAAATACTATAATCATTATGAATAAAACCAATTTTATTTTTAGCCACCACTTTATCTACATTAAAATAAATCGTCTTTCGTTCCAAAAATGCAATCGAAACATCATATTTTTTCTCCAACTTGTCAAACATAACTTGTACATCTTCCCAACCAACATAAAACCTTCCCATCATTTTATAGTACAAACATTTCAATAAATACATCGAACTATGAAAAAATCGTGTCAAATCTAATCTTTTCAAAAATCTCACTGGCGCCAATTTTCTGCTTCGATTAAAAATCTTATAATTTTCTGACTCCCTTAAAAGATTCACCTCTTTCGGCAAAAACTCCATAAATTCTCCCTCATGCTTAAACAAAAACAAATCAACATCATATTTGCCGTAATCCAGCATCGACAAAATTGTCAACAAACTTTTTTCTGCACCACCAATTCTTAGTGATTCCATCACAAACAAAATCTTTTTTTTCATTTATTTCTCCTTATAAATTTTACGCAAAACACGCACCGTTTCTTCCACTCGAAATCTATCTGGCACCTTTTCAACTGCCATTTCATCTCTTTCCTGTCTTGCCTCAAAAATCCTTCTTGCCCAATTTTGAGCACTTTCCTCCAATGACAAAAATTCAACATTCCCCGTAATATTCGATTCCTCCGCCACCTTAGTACTCGTATAACATTTCAACCCATTCACTTGTGCTTCCACAAGAGCAATACTAAATCCCTCGAACCAAGAAGGCATCAAGAAAATATCCATCGCTGAATAAATTTTATTCGTATCATCACGTCTTCCCAAAAAGAAAACCTTATCCTGCATTCCTAACACATTTACTTTTTCCTCTAATTCACTTTTCAACGAACCTTCTCCTACCAGCAATAATTTACTATTCCCATCCAACTTCTGATATTCCTTAAACACATCCAACAAAAAACGATGATTTTTTTGTTCTTCCAATCGAGCAATCAACCCAATTACCGTATCCTTCTCTTTTATTCCAAGCTGACTTCTAATTTCCTCTCGATTTTCTGCATTAAATCGAAACGCTTCCACATCAATTCCATTATTCAATATCAAAAAATCCTTTTTTCCAAAAAGCCATTTTCCCGCCTCTTGTCCACAAGCTATTTTTTCATACACAATATTTCTACACAAAAAACGTCCCACTTTATCCAACATTCTCGTCCTTCTATAAACCTGATTAATACTAGCAGAATGAGAATGTATCACCAAACGAGCATCCGAATAGCGATTTGCCAATATAATTCGTTCAAATAAGCTAAAATTCATAATATTAAAATGAATAATATCAAAATCATGTTCCACATAGACCTTCTTTAAATCCTTCAAATACTGCACATAATTTTCTTTTCGATTCGTTATCTCCAAAAAGCGTACACCCCATTTTTCCAATTCGTCCTGATTGCAAACTTTCTTTCCTTTAAAAATTAAAATATTAATCTCAAACTCTTCCTGATCCAACTTTTGACAAACATTCATCAAAAAACTTTCAATGCCTCCCATATTGGAAGAATAACCAACATACAGAATTTTCTTTTTTTCCATAATCACTCCTAAAAAATCCCTATCATTATTCTAAATTTTAGATTCCAAAACTCACGTTTCATTAAATACACTTTACTACAATCCTCTTTCAACAACCCCCATCTATTCTTCCAATTCTTTTTATAATTGGAAATTCTGTTCAACGCTTCAAAATCCTTCTCACTTAATCTTTCTCCATACATCTCTATCAATTCTTTCGCCATCTTAGAATAAACACATTTATCTTCGGAAAATATTATATGTAGCAACTTTCTAAAGCGTTTTCCTACTTTTCGACTCCCTGTCACATTATCCTCATGCATTCGATATTTCATATGACATTTCGAATCACCTATGACGCTTCCTTGCAAACTCAAACAAACTTTATGAATCCAATCATCATGCATTTTTAAAACACTTGGTTGATTCTTTTTTATTTCCTGCATCAATGGTACATTTATCACCATCGTACATCCTTTTATCACGCCAAATGTATGCAATGTTTTTTTCAAATTCTGTGTACATTCCTCTGGTTTGAAATTTTCTCCAATCGGATGTAAATGCTTATCCACCATTTCAACCCCACAATAATACATACCTGGCAAATTTTTATCTGATACCTGCTTCAAAAAATCCACTGCAACCTTCATTTTATCAGCATCCCACACATCATCTTGGTCACAAAATGCATAATAATCATAAGAATCCTCTGCTCGCTCCACCAAATTCAAAAAACTTTTTGCAACACCACAATTATCACCAACATAATATCGAACATTTTCATACTTTTGACAATACTTTTCTAACAGAGAAACGGTACCATCTTTTGAGCCATCATCACGCACTAAAATATCTACCGCAACATCTTTCTGTTGCAAACAGCTTTCCAACTGTTCCGCCAAATATTTTTCTCCATTATAAGTAGACATCATAATCAAAACCTTATCTTTACTCATTCCCAATTTTTACCCCCAACATCATATCAATACTAATTCCTTTCCAAAGCAAATACTTTTTCGTGGCAAAAGCCTTCTCTAAAAATTTCTCTTCCCAATTCAAATGACATTCTACTTTGCATTCTTGCATCATTTCACACCCTATCACAAAAGCATATTTTCTATTCTCCTCACTTAAATCCCTTGTTCTAAGCCATAAAATCGGTCCCAATTCTTGCAGTAACACTTTATACAATGCAACATCTTTTTCCAATCCTAAATTTTCAGCCATCTCAAGCAATTCCTTCACCAAAAACAAATGATCCAAACAACGAATATTTTCTGTCCTAGAAATCGCTTTCGAAATATTCCCTGTATGATTTTGATAACAATACAAATCCTCATTTATATACTCAAATTGCCTGCATTTTCGAAACACAATCAAACGAACAATCATATCTTCATACCAATATTGTGGCAAAAAACGAACCTCTTTCCACAAATCACGCTTGAAAATTCCACCCCAAACAAATCCTTTAAATTCTACAATTCTTTCTCCCAACTCACCAGCAATACTCACATCTGGATGTCTTTCATATTTCACAACACTATTTTTGGCAATCGAATATTCTGTAAAATTACATTTTACAATATCCGCATTTTTTTGATAAGCTCGAAAAAGCAATTTTTCCACATAATCTTCTGCTACTTGATCATCACTATCCACAAAAGCAACATACTTTCCTTTCGCACAATCCAGTCCCACATTCCTTGCAACAGCAACACCTTCATTCTTTTTATCAATTCTAATCACATTCGCATATCGTTTCAAAATTTCCAACGAACCATCTGTCGAACCATCATTTACAACAATTACTTCAAATCGGAACTTCGTTTTTTGTCTCATCACCGAATCCAAACAACCTTGAAGCAACTTTTCTGAATTATACACAGGAATAATAATACTCAAATCCAAACTTTCCTCTATTACCTGATTTTGACTCTCTCGAACCTTCTTCCATTCTTTCTTTTTATAGTTTTCTCCAATCTCTTTTTCAGCCACTTTTGTATCAATTGAAAGTGAAGCAAATGGAAAGATTGGTAGGATTAATTTTAGCAAAAATCGAGTTAATCTCAAGATTATTTTTTTCATATGTTCTCCTTCCTTCTTAATCTTTCATTCTATACAAAGTAATACCAATGGATTCTTCTTGAGCAACAACATCATATCGTTCTTTTACAATGGTTTTCATGAAACTTTCTTCCAAATTACCACCAAACAAAATCCATTTCACATGTCCATTCAAAAACGTATCATACATTTGCTGATACAACTTCTCAGAATTACTAGCTTGAAAATCCTGCAACACAAAATATTTATAATACGGACACACATCATACCTTTCATAAATTGCCCTAAACGATACATCTACTGCTATAAAACTTTCTTTTTCCGTCTCTGGTATCTGAACCATCAAACTTTCATAAGCACTGTGATCTGGTACTATCCTTTTTATATAACGCTTTATGGATATTCCTAAACAACCAATTATCATGAAACTATACACTACTACTTTATAATTTTTCGATATTTTGCTTTTTTCCAATTCCAGCACAATTAGCAAAAGATTTGGTAAACAAATCATCGCATAATGTTGCAATAATCTTCCTGTCATAAATAAAATCGTTTCAAAAATTCCTAACAAGATATAAAAAATCCCAATCGCATTTTTTTCCTTTTTAAATTTAAGCAATCCAACTATAAAAATCATATAACTTGGAAAAAAATGCTGTAAATACAACCTTACTGTATACATCGAAACTTCCCCTTGCAACCAGCTAGCCGAATTGGTGGCATATTTAAGATTAAATAAAATAGTCCCTTCCAACATTTCATAAAAAGCATTTTTCTTAGCAAAATATACAGCAAATGGAACAAATATTGCCAAAAATCCTATCAAAAAACCAAGCGCATTTTCGAAAATATTTTTTCCCTCTTTTTCTTTTATCAAAATGATTAAAATTAAAAGTATTCCTACACATATTCCAACAGCATTCGTAACTCTTGTTAGAAAACACACTGCAAAAGAAATTCCATACACAAAAGCATACTTTATACTGTGTTTTGTCACTTTATCATCCACATATTTTTTCAAGTAAACCAAGGTAAAATATAACGAAGCAGTTATAAAAGGTAAACAATATTCCTCCGTCATATTTCCTCCAGAATAAATTAATCCTAAAAATAATAGCGTTATTACTGTAAAAAACAAACATTTCCAATTACTTTTCACTTCTAATTTAGCAATCTTAAATAAAAAAATCAGCATTATAAAAATAGAAAAAATCTGAAAAAATAATGTTCCCTGTTCACAATGAAAAAACTTCCAACTAAGCATGTTAATAAAGAAAATCAGTGGTCCTTTATGGTCAAACAAATCAATATACGGTACTTTTCCTTCTTCCCAAAATTTTCCGATTGTATTAAATATCATACAATCATCATTGTTATAACCTCGTATAATTCCCATCGAATTAGCTACCACAAACACACACGCGATTAAGAATAACATAACCATACTACATTTCTTACTTCTCACTTTTTTCAAACCTCTCTATAAAATCTCTCCAACTCTTCTACCGTCTGTTCCATAAAATATCCTGCATTTTTCAATTCTTGATAAGTATCTCTTCTACTCAAATCACTACTCAAAACAATCTCTGCCCATTCTTCTGCACTTTTTTCTAATGAAATAAATGCAACATTTTCTGCAATTTTCACCTCATCTGTAATCACATCTTTTGACATAAAACAAGGAAGTCCCGTACATTGCGCCTCTACGCCAACCACTGGCAAACCTTCATACAAACTTGGCAGTAAAAAAACATCCATACACCACATCAATTCGTTCGTATTATTACAAAATCCCATAAATTTAACATTTTCTTCTAAGTTTAAGTTTTTCACTTTATCACGTATCTCATTTTCCTTTTCGCCAATTCCAACCAGCATTAATACAGCCTTTTTATTTTTTTTATGAATTTCCTGAAAAATATCAATCAAAAAAGTATGATTTTTCTGATTCGTAAATCGTCCGACATTTCCAATCACTAAACAATCTTCGATTCCAAGTTCTTTCCTCAATGCATTACGTCTCACTTGGTCAAACTTAAATTTTTCATAATCCACCGCATTGTGAATAATTTTTATATCCTCTTCTCCAAAAAGCCACTTTCCTGCCAACTTTGAGCAAGCAAAATAATGTGTCGCATATTTTTTAAGTGGTTTTTTAAAGAAATTTCCAATTATAATTTTCAATTTATTTTTCGACTGAAATCCAATATTATGCGAATGAGCAATTCTCACCTGGA
>CARFUA010000003.1:209288-226281 GCA_948976265.1 uncultured Clostridia bacterium | reverse complement strand
ATAAATAGTTTGAATACAATAATAAAAAAATAATAGGTAACTATAAAATTACAATTTATCGAATGTAAAAAACTTTTGACAAACAAATAAAGTTAAAAAATATTAATGTAAAAGACTTTTGATAGACAAAAAAATACCTAGTATATAAAATATTATTGGAGGTACAAAATGGATGTGGGAATAAGGATAAAAAAATATAGAGAAAAACAGAATATTTCTCAAGATGAATTGGCAGAAAAAATATTTGTTTCGAGACAAACTATTTCAAATTGGGAAAATAATAAAAGTTATCCAGATATAAAAAGCTTATTACTACTTAGTAACATCTTTAAAGTATCTTTAGATGATTTTATGAAAGGAGATATTGAGAAAATTAAAAACTTAGTTAATACTCAAAAAGTAAGAGAGTTTAACATTATTGGATACATTTATTTAGCAGAATTATTAATTTTAGCCATTACAGCTTATCCTCTTTTTAAGCTTGAAGGAAATATTGGTGTTATTATTTGGATTTTATTTTTTTTAGTAACTTTTTTTACTGCTGGAATAGTTGAAAAAATCAAAAAAAATAATAATATTCAAACATATAAAGAAATTTTGGCTTTTATTAATAATAAACAATTGAACTATGAAGAAAGGCAACAAGAACTAGGAAAAAGAATGTATCAGAAGATTTTACTTGCAATATTAACAGGTATGATAGCACTTATTATAAATTTAATTATAATGTTTATAAAATAGGAGGAATAATATGGAATTTTGGATATGGATGATAGTATTTATATTTATTGGTGGAGGCTGTTCACTTACTGGTACTTGGTGGAGTAAAAAGAAAAAAGAAGAAAAAAAGAAAGAACAAAATTAACAAAAAGTATTTAATTATTAAAAATATTTGTATAAAGAACAGAAAACTATCTGTTCTTTTATGTTATAATAAATTTAACAAATTACAAGTTATCGAATAACTTATGATTTAAAACTGATTATTCAAAAATATATAGAATTATTTATTATTATAGTTTTTCCTAGACTTTTTCCTAGATACATATTGGTAGAATTCAGTAATATAGCTATGTACAACCCACAATGCAGTTTCACCTCGACCATAAAAGTACTAAAAAACAGCGGTTTTCAGTACTTTTTATTTTTATCTAAAATTATTTAGACCAATACAGCGTTACAAAGTTTTTGTTAGATTTATTGTTAGACAGTATTATTTAAAATTATATAATTTTAGGTACATATAAATTTAATTGTATCGATCATAAAATGGTATTCTTTAACCAGAATTTATGATAAAATGCATTTAGACAAATAGTAAGTTGTAGGGAGGATTTAGTGATGAAAAGTGCAGAAGAAGTTATGGATGATTTTATGAGAAATTTAAGAAATATGAAACAATATCAAGGGATAGATATAAAAAACTCATTAACATATAATTTTAACAATGAGATTGTGCATAAAGCATTTTCGTTAGAGAAAAATATTGTATCAACACAAACAGGAGAGGTGAAAAAAGAACTACCCCAAATAGATGATGAACTTGAAATATAAATTAAATTTGTCTTTTTTATAGAATAATAAATTATATATAATTATTTGGAATTATAGTTTTTGTTAGAGTTACAAATTAAATTATCAGTGGTATATCGGTTTTGAAGATGTTAGCAAGGTTCACCTCGACCAAAAAGATTGTGTTAACTCACAATCTTTTTATATACAAAAAAACAGTAGCCAAACTTTCTTCAACTACTGTTTCTCTCCTAACAAGAAATTGTCAATATATTACCATTATTATCAAAAATAGCAAATTCATCTTTCCCATAAAAAGTCTGATGAAGCTCTTTTGCAATTTTTACTTTTCCACTAAGTTCGTTATATAATTGTTCAACATTTTCAACCGTAATAAACAACGTAAAAGTTGGTATAATTTCATTTGTTTTCAAACTTGGATATTCTTCTAGCAAATTCTCCTGTTCTTGAAACATGATGAAATCTTATCTTTAGCAATAATCGCAAAATCCAATTTTTCTCCATTTTCTGGTACACTTAATACTTTTTGAAATCCTAATTTTTCTTCATAAAATTTTATGGTTTCTTTTACATTTTTAACCATGATATTAGTTGTTATTGTTTCATACATTTTTCTTTCCTCCTAATATTATTATAAATTGTCTATATTTATTTGTATTGTAAAAAAAGGACATTTTATACTTTACCATTTTCAAATAATTCCAATGGCGAAAAGCCAGTATATTTCTTTATTTCTTTTATAAAATGTGACTGGTCATAAAATCCACAATCATTCATAATATCTTCTAATGTTTTTCCTTTCTCTAATAAAGTCAAACATTTATGAAGTCTGACTATATTTAATAACACTTTAGGTGAAACACCATAAAACTTTTTAAATATTCTACACAAATGCCTTTTTTCATACCCAAATCGACTCGCCATATCTAGCACCGTTTGGTCCTTTGGTTTTTGGTATAACTCATCTACAAACTCAATCGATTGTTTGTTATTCTTATCCTTCATTTTTCTACCTAAATAAGTTTTAAAAATATCCATTCTTTCCTTGGTATCCTTTGCCTTAAAAATGTTTTTCAATTCATCACTATTCTCTATTTCAAAAAAATCAGCTGGTTGGTCCATAATTTTATTCGCCTCTACCTCGAACAAAATATAAAAAGCACTCGGCTTTAACCTAACGCCCATATAATCTATTTTTTCCTGTAATGCAAAAGGAATCGTCTCTTTGCTAAATCCAGCAAAGCAAATTGATTCATTCGTAAAATCAATCACAATATCAATACAAGCATCTGGTAAAATATAATTGTAAATTGTCTTTTCAATTTGCATTTTAGATTTCATACACCATATGCACATACTATAACTATCTAATTCTTTTATCCTATATTCTGTATATTCCATCTTTTCCTTAAACTCTTTGTCCAATAAATATGGTAATTGCTTAGGATAATACATTCCTTTTCTCTCCTCTACAAAATCTTTTTTCAATTATTATAACATTATTTTTCTAAAAAGTATATTAACAAAATGCTTAAAATTTTCGTATAAAAAAATCCCTCGAGATTATACTATTTAAAAATAGTATCATTATTTTTCTAATCGATTTGTTTTATTTTTTAATTAGCAGTATAATTTAACTAAACTAATTTTTCAAGAGGTGATTTTTTATGGATAAAAAAATAAAAGAAGAAATTAACGTTATCCAAATGTACAAAAAAGATTGTGTTTCAAACTTAGAAACCTTTCTTACAGAAAATAATATTAAACCTTCTGGCATTTCAGAAGAAGAAGCAACTCAAAAATTGCATACTTATGGTCTAAACGAAATTTCTCAAAATAAACCCAAAAAGTGGTATCATTATTTTTTAGAAAGTTTGCTAAGTCCGTTTAATTGTATTTTACTTGGAATCTGTGTCATCTTATTTTTTACAGATGTGTATTTGCCAGAAATTCCGAGTTATGCCAATATTTCAATCATTTTAATTTTGGTTTTTTTAAGTGCCTTTCTCGATTTTTTCGAAGAATATCGTTCCAACAAAGCAGCTGAAAAACTAAAAGAAATGGTTTCTACCACTTCTATCGTCATTCGAAATAGAAAAAAAGTCAACATTCCAATGAAACAAATCGTCCTAGGCGACACCATTTGCCTTTCTGCTGGCGATATTATTCCTGCTGATGTAAGAGTCATTGAATCAACTGACCTTTATATCAGTCAATCCACTTTAACAGGTGAATCAGACGCCATAAAAAAATCCATCGAAAATGAAATTCC
The DNA here is from genome assembly GCA_948976265.1 of uncultured Clostridia bacterium. Lineage (GTDB taxonomy): Bacteria > Bacillota > Clostridia > TANB77 > CAG-508 > Scatovivens. The sequence goes on along the minus strand of CARFUA010000003.1, from coordinate 222,476 downwards.
TGAAAACGAAATTTTAAGTATTACAGACTTTAAAAATATTTGCTTCATGGGAACCAACGTCATTAGTGGAAGCGGAAAAGCAGTTGTCATCAAAACAGCTGATGACACTTATTTAAGCAAAATTGCTCATACGTTAACCGAAAAACCAAAATCCGCTTTCCAAAAAAATATCGAAAAAATCAGTAAATTATTAATTCGATTTATGATTTTTCTAATTCCTTTCGTCTTCATTCTCAACCTTGAAAAACACGGCTTATTAACTGCCTTTACCTTTTCGGTTGCTGTTGCAATTGGAATTACGCCTCTGCTTTTGCCTGTTATCTTGTCTTCTAGTTTGTCAAAAGGCGCAATTAAAATGTCAAAGAAAAAAACAATTGTTAAAAAATTAGATTCTGTGCAAAGTTTTGGTTCTATGAATATTTTATGCACCGACAAAACAGGAACTTTAACCGAAGATAAAATCGTGCTCGAAAAATATTTAGACATCAAAGGTGACGAAGATTTACGAATTTTAAAACACGCTTTTTTAAATTCGTATTTCCAATCTGGCCTAAAAAGTAACATTGACGAAGCAGTTATCGCAAGAGCACTCCATAATAATATGGAAGAATACACCACCAAATATCAAAAACTAGATGAGATTCCATTCGACTTTTCGAGAAGACGCTTATCTGTAATTGTTTCTGACGGTACCAAACAACAATTAATCACCAAAGGAGCTGTTGAAGAAATTTTAAATATTTCAACTTTGGTAGATTACAAAGGAGAAGTTTCTCCACTTACTAATGAAATCAAAGAAAATATTAAAAAGATTTCTAAAAAATTAAATCAAGATGGCTTACGCGTTGTCGCAGTTTGCCAAAAAAACGATATTTCCAATATCGAAAAATTCAGTGTGCAAGATGAAAAAAATATGATTTTACTCGGTTTTATTGGATTCTTAGATCCGCCAAAAGAAACTGCAAAAATAGCAATTGAAAAACTCAATCACTCTGGCATTCGCGTAATTGTTCTAACAGGAGATAATGCGGAAGTCACAAAATGCATTTGTGACAAAGTTGGCATTAATTCGGAACGAATTGTTTTAGGAAATCAAGTCGAAAAATTAAATGATATGGCAGTTCTTCATTTGCTCAGAGATACAAACATTTTTGCCAAACTTTCTCCGATTCAAAAAGCCAGAATTGTTAGGCTACTAAAAGAATCTGGAAACGTCGTTGGTTATATGGGAGACGGCATCAATGACAGTCCTTCTCTAACCAATGCCGATGTTAGCATTTCCGTTGACACCGCTGTTGATATTGCCAAAGAATCCGCTGACATCATTTTGCTAGAAAAAGATTTAAACGTCCTAATCGATGGCGTTGTCGAAGGAAGAAAAACCTTTTCCAATTTGATGAAATATATCAAACTTGCTACCAGTTTTAATTTTGGTGAAGTATTATCCGTTATTATTGCGAGCGTATTTTTACCATTTTTACCAGAAACGCCAATTCAACTTCTTTTCGAAAGTTTACTTTACGATTTTGGACAACTTACGCTTCCTTTAGATAATGTAGACAAAGAATACATTAAACAACCGAAAAAATTAGATATCAACAGCTTAAAAAAATTCATGCTTTTTATGGGACCTATCAGTTCTATTTTTGACGTAGTAATCTTTGCTAGCTTATGGTTTATCTTTGGTGTAAGAGAAGCTGCACTTTTCCAAACAATTTGGTTTACGTACACGATTATATCCAACCTTGTAGGAATGCATATTATTCGTACACCAAAAATTCCTTTTGTTCAAAGTAATGCTAGTTGGATGGTTTATTTTTCTTCGATTGCACTTTGCTTTGTTGCCCTTATCTTTCCATCCACTGCTTTAGGAAAAAGTTTGGGACTTGTAACCATTTCCTTTGAATATATTGGACTAATTTTCTCAATTACAATTTTATATTGCGTTTTAGCAATGATTGCAAAACACATCTTTATCAAGAAAAATAAAGAATGGATTTAAAAAATTTAGAAGTATGTTAAAAGGCTAAACAGTTCCTTTTAACATACTTCTTATTGCTTGCCCAAAAGACACATTTTCAGAATATAAACGATATTTTCTTAACGCATACTGCCAAATTAACACTTTATAAAAACGTGGACTCATTTCCTGAAACACGTGTCCTTGTATTTCAAAAAACGTTTCATCAAATGTCGAAAACCACGTACTACTTTCCTGCTCCGCCTCTCCGATTTTCTCATTGATAAATCGAATCTTCAATCCACTTCGCAAAGCTTCATACAAAAAAATATGTTCTTCCCCTCGATTGAATTTAGCTCCTGCACCAAATTCTTCTTTAAAGTGCAAATCAGAGTTTACAATCGAGTGTTTTTTCATCGAAATCTCAAATGACACAATTCGCATTGCTTTTAAAAAACCTACTTTTCCGTGTCTTTAAACGCTTGGTTGGTCGATTTTTATTTTTGCTTTCTACATAAAAACAAAGAATATCATCTTCATATTCATTATGATATTTGGCAATTGTCTTCGCGTAATCTGAAGCATAACGAACATCATCATCTGCCAAGAGTAAAATTTCTTTGTCTGAAAATTGAATCGCTTGATTTCTACTTTTGCTAAGTCCCTTTTCCTTTCTACTTATCACATATGGATTGCTTATTTTACTTTCTTCACTTTGATTGATGATTAAATAATGTGACTTCATATTCATTTTTTCCAATAAATCTTGGACATCTTTATCCTCTTTTAAATGCTGAGTTGAAACCAGTACTTGCAAATCCTCCTCAGTATAGTCCTTCATTTTCTCCCAGCGAACCATTCTTTTTTGAATCGCACCAATCACATAGTTGGCAAAACAATACATCGCTTTTGGAATACTCAAATGTTCCAAATTTCGATACAAATACCATCTTCCGCATCGCCGTCACATTTTTTTTCGAACTTCTGGATTGTTTCGTTTTTCGATAATACGCCAAAACTTCATCTTGCCCATAAGCAATATAACCTTTTTTCAAAATTTTCCACCAAGTCGCAATATCTTCATTCATGACATTTGGCATATAACAATTACGTTTTGGTATTTTTTGCAAATCAATCATAACCGTCATTGTCAAAAGCCTCATATTGCGTAATGATTGCTCATAATTCACCTGTTTTTTTACAGTAACAACACTACTCCTTTTCGTGCCATTATCATTCATATATCTAAAACTTCCATAAATCAATTCATAATTATTTTTCTGAATAAAATTTTTTTGTACTTCTAATTTATCATCAACCAATACATCATCCGAATCCAAAAACGTTAAATAACGCCCTCTTGCTTTTCGGATTCCTATATTTCTTGCAATCGCAACACCTCTATGTTTTTTTAAGGCAACAATTTGTATCTTCTCGTTTTGTGCTTGGTATTTTTCAAGAATCTTTATGCTGTCATCCGTCGAACCATCATCCACAAAAATAGCTTCATAATTTTGATACGTTTGCCTTTCTATGCTTTCAACTGTTTCTTTCAAATACTTCGAGGAATTATAAACTGGTATAATAATACTGATTAACGCTTCATCCTTCATTCTTCCTCTCCTTTATCTCAAACTTAAATAGCAACAATTGCCTTTCGAATCACCGTTGCAATGGATTTGAAAAAAATTCTAATATCAAACCAAAATGATTCATTTTCTATATAATATAATTCCATTTCCACTCTTTCAGAATACGTAGTAGAAGGCTTACAATATGCCTGCCAATAACCAATCAATCCTGGCTTCAAACTCAAAAACTTCTCCTTTTGCCCCGCATATTTCTCCAACTCCACTTCCACAATTGGTCTTGGACCTGTAAATGACATATCTCCTTTTAAAATATTCCAAAGTTGTGGAAGCTCATCCAAACTTGTTCTTCTCAAAATTCGACCTACAACTGTCACTCTTTTATCATGTTTCAACTTCAAATTTTGTTCATATTCCTCTTTTTCCTGCTCTGTAAACTGACTTTTCAATTCTTCAGCATCAACTTTCATTGTCCTAAATTTATAAATCTTAAATTTTTTTCCTTTCCAGCCCAATCGTACTTGTCCAAAAATCACAGGATTTCCCTGAAATACATATAATACAACCACAATCACCACAAAAATCGGACTCAATACAATCAACAACACAACAGATAAAACAATATCCAAAAGCCTTTTTACAATCCTATTATATATCATATTTCTTCATCCTTTTCTAGCTATTTAATATATTTTCATACTCGGTCATAATTTCATTAATTGTTTCCAAATCATATCCATTTCTTTCTTGTTCCTGAATATTTACTTTATTTATTTCATATTCAGTCTCTATTCTTTGATTCAACTTTTCGATTTCATCAAGCAATCTTCGATTCGTAAAATTCATATTTTTCAAGGTCAAATAAACACTTTTCATCGTATAAACTCTTGGCAAAATTGTTTCAATATACATAGGCGACACAAATTTCACTTTCTCATACCTCTTATTCATAAACGAAACATATCGCTCTATTTCATACTGATTCAAACTTCCCAAATTATTCAACAATTGATACCAATATGCATCATACGTTTCCGTCTGATAAAAATACGGTTCCTTCTTCATCATGACCTGCAATTCCTTCAAATTTCCTCTAAAATCCTGATTCGTTTCAATGCGATGCGTAATATAGTTATATCGCCAATCAACATTAAAAAAGCCAACATTTTTCCTTAATTTCTCTCCTTTAATGAATTCTTGCGCCATATTCGCCATAATAAAAATCACCAATATCACACCCAAAAAGCCTAATACCATATAATCTGTTTTTTCCGACTTTTGCACACCTTCTCTTCGGTCATACAACAAAACTGCAATATACACAAAAACCGTCATCAGCACACTCAAAAACGACAAATCAAAATCAAAGCAAAAACTATGTACTAAAATCAAATCCAACCCAAAAAGAATCGCCAATTTATATTTTCTACATTCTGTTTTTTGTATAAACTCTTTTATCAGCATCAAATTACAACCAACCATTAACACCAAATAAACTATCACGCCCACAATTCCATACGAAATTAACAACTCAAAAAAGTAACTATGCGACTCTTTCATTCCATAAGGATAATCCTGCACTGCCTGCGAAAGTTTTTTCCACGTATCGCCACCTTGTCCAATCAAAGGAGAATCCTTTGCTATTTTCAAACAATCCTTCCACATATCCGTTCTTTGTTTAATACTCTTGTCATTTGCCGAATACATCGCCACCGCTTTTCCAATCTGATACGGTAAAAACTTATAATTCATAGGATACTCTTCCCCATTAATATAACATTTCTTAATCGAAACCTTCTCCTCATATTCATTTGACACCAACAAATCAATCTGATACAAACTCTCTGTCGTCTTAAACTTCAAAACAATCTTATTTTTATTCGGTTCCAAAACCTTAGAAACCAGCATTTTTTCATAAAAATATGTATTAATCTCCAAAATTCCTGCTTCAATCAGTCCTCCATTCTGATTCTCAGCCTCTATTTCCAACTCAATCGTATATTCTTCCTTCGCCTTAAACGGATAATTAAAATTTCTCTGATACTGACTATCCGAAAACTCATATGGCTTCGATACACGAATTCCAATACCAAACACAAAAAACAAAAACAAAACGCCAACAACCACACCACTTCCCAGCACAATTCCCAACTGCTTTTTATGTTTCAACAAATACGGCAAAAAATACAAATCAAAATAAACTACCAAAGCACCCATCAACAGCACAAAAACCGCTCGACACAATGTCTGCAAAACAATATAAAACCCAAGAACAATATACAAAGCACACGCTATTTTCACCACTTTATTCTTATGATTTTGAATTTGGTGAATCGCTAAAAAAATACAAAATGAAAAATAAATCGCCACCGCATTCGCATAGCCAAACGAAGATACCAAAGCATCACATTCCGTATATCTCAAATCCAATTTATCCAATAACCAATTCAAATACTGTCCATGTTGCACATCAATTCCAATCACCGCAATCACAATCGAAGATGCCAATGTCACCCAAATTAAACTATTTACCTTATTCTTTCCATCCACAACATTTCTCACAAGCAAATAAACAGCATACACAAAAAAATACTTTAAAATGAATTCCACCGTTCCTTGCAACGTGCAATATGTCTTAAAAATATACGGAAGCAAAGTACAACACATAAAAAGCAACACAAAAAAATCAATTCTATTTTTAAACACAATCTTTTCTTTCAAAACAATTCTTCGAATCGCAAGATAACACCACACAAAAATCATCATTATGCACATCGGAAAAATACGCAAACCCTTTTCATTTGCTCCCACAATTAGATTTAAAACCGTTATAATAGCACCAATTATTATCATCCCAATAATATCCATTACTTTTTTGGTATCTTTTACTTTTAAATGCATCTTTTTATTCCCTCTCACATTTTTTTCATTATATATACTTTTTTCCAAAAAATCAATCTATTTTATACAAATTCCGCAAATACCTGATTGGCAAAATCCAATCCTTTATTCGTCAATCGAATTCTATCCAAATCCACTTCTATTAACCCTTTTTCTTCCAATCTACTCATTTCAAATCGAAAATAAAACAACGGATTCAGTTGAAATTTTTGCTCAAACTCCGAAATCGATACCCCCGCTATTTTACGAAGTCCCAATAACATATATTCCTTAGCTTGTTCTTCAAAAGTTTGCCTTTTTTCTTGTAAAATAACATTTCTCTCAAATCTTCCAGCCTCTATATTTTTTATATATTCCTCCATACACTCCACATTTGAAACTCTCATTCTATCGCCATAAGAATGCGCTCCCACACCAAATCCAACATATTCCTCCTGATTCCAACATGCCAAATTATGTCTCGATTCCAACCCTTTCTTCGCAAAATTCGAAATTTCATACTGCACATAACCATTTTTCTCCAAAACCTCTTTTGTCAACCAATACATCTCACGTTCCAATTCCTCCGAAATCATCTCCAATGTCCCATCCAAAACCAATTGTTCCAACTCCGTTCCCTTCTCCAAAATAAGCGAATAAATCGAAATATGTTCTGGCTGCAAAGCAATAACTTCCTGCAAACTCGATTCCAACTCCTCCTTCGTCTGCGTTGGAATCCCCAACATCAAATCAACATTAATATTTTCAAATCCAACCGTTCTTGCCATTTCATAAACCCTAGTAAAATCCTCATACAAATGAATTCTTCCCAACAACTCCAACAATCGATTATGCGTCGACTGTACCCCTATACTTAATCGATTTATTCCCAACGCTTTATAACCTTCCAACTTTACCAAATCCACTGTACCAGGATTCACTTCTATCGTTACTTCTGCTTGTTCTCCAAATCTCCAATTTTTCTTCGCTGTTTTTACAATCTTTTCCATCTCCTCCACTGGCAAAACAGAAGGCGTTCCGCCCCCTATATACAACGTAGAAATCTTCTGACTCGTCTGAAAATGTTCCATTTCCTTCACTAAACTTTCAACATACTTCTGCTTAAACGCCTTCTCCTTCTGCTCAAACGAAACAAAATCACAATAACGACACTTTTTCTCACAAAATGGAATATGAATATACACACCCAAACCCTGCATCTCTACCTCCTATCTCAATTTCTCCGCAATCTCATGAATTTTCTTCAAACGACGATTCACCCCCGACTTTCCGAATCGGTGAAGACATCAATTCACTCAAATCCTTCAAACTCAAATCTGGATTCTCCAATCTCAAAATTGCCACTTCTCTCAATTCTTGAGGCAATTCCTCAAATTTTTGCCTCTTTTGAATCAACAAAATATCCTCTATTTGCTTTAAAGCTGCATCAATTGTTTTCGTAAGATTTGCTGTTTCACAATTAACCTTTCGATTCACCTGATTTTTCATTTCCTTCATCACACGAATTTCCTCAAACTTTAAAACCGCTTTACTAGCACCAATCAACGCCAAAAATCTCGAAATCTCTTCACTTTCCTTTAAATACAATTGAAACTTATCATTCACACGAATTTTCTTAAATTGAACCCCCAATTCGCCACAAACATCACGCAAAAAATCCGCATATTCTTCACAGCCAACCAAAAATTCCAAATGATAATTTTTTTCTGGATTATTCACAGAACCAGCCCCTAAAAATGCACCTTTTACCAAATTTTTTCTCATTTCACCTTGAACCACTTGCCTATTTTGCATCATCTTTTCCACAATATTTCCTGGTATCTGTGCAATATAACATTTTCCACGCACTTCTGGTTCATATTCTATTCCCAAATGAAATAAAATTTTATAAAAATGCTCAATATTAAATTGGTTTTCTGTTACAAATTCAAAAAAATTTCCTACTTTCATTATATTTCCACTCAAACAATAACCAATCAATTCGGCTTCCAAAACCGCCTTATCAAAATGCGTCATCTGACTCAAACTTTCCTTCACATCTGCTGAAAAAGACATCTTCTACCTCCATTTTCCAACTACAATTCGGTCCTGATTCCCAAAATCCTTTTTACAATAAACCTCTTGAAAACCAGCCTTCTCCAAAATCTCTATCACACTTTTTTTCTGATTGTACCCAATCTCAACCGCCAAAATTCCGCCATCTACCAAATATTTCCCAGCCTCATTTGCCAATCTTCGATAAAACATCAATCCATCCTCTCCACCATCCAATGCAAGCATCGGTTCATTTTTCACTTCCTGTGACAAACTTGCAATCACACCAGTTTCAATATAAGGCGGATTCGAAACAATCACATCAAACGTTCCCTCTATTTTTTCAAACAAATCCGAAACAATACATTCCATTTCTACCCTATGACATTTCGCATTTTTTTGAGCAATTGCTAGAGCTTCGCGACTAATATCACTCGCCGTTATTTCCCAATTTGTAAATTTCGCAAGTGTTACCGCAATTGCACCACTTCCTGTACAAATATCAAGGATTTTTCCTTCCTTCTCTTTACTTTTTAAAAGACTTATTACTTCTTCTACCAAAACTTCCGTATCTGGTTGTGGAATTAACACGTTTTCATCCACATAAAACTCCAACCCATAAAACCATTGCGAATGCGTTATATATTGTACTGGTTTCCCTTTTATAAGTTCTTGCACGTCCTTTTCAAACAACTCAATTTGTCTCTCAGGCAACGCCTCTTCCAGATGCATCATCATATACTCATTTGAAACACCCAATTCATACAGCAACAATCTTTTAGCCTTTTCGCGAGCCTCTTCTACTCCATATTCACTTAACCCATCTATTCCTTTTTTCAAAATTTCTCTTATTTTCATGGTTTTATTATAACATATTTCTCCATAAAACGGAAGATTTTGCCTTTCTTTTTCCTAAAAATAAACCAAAAAAAGAGAAGGATTCTACGAATCCTTCTCCAAAAGTCCCCTATTTTACTATAACATATTTAGTCAATTTCTGACCTTTGCATCAAAATATCCTTTAATAAAAAACAAATCATGAAATAGAGAATGAAAACTCTACTACTTTAAAAATTTATACATCTCTTTCAACATTTCATCAACTTCCATTACCTTGATGTGTCCTGCAATAAAGCATTGCACAACATTACTCCAAGTTGCTGTTGCGATTTTCAGTTTTTCTGTAAAATCAGAAGTGTTGTCAAATTCGGAAATCCTTTCATCAAATTCTTTCCATTCTATCGTAAAGTAAAAGCTATTTGTAGCAAAAAAACTAGATATCTCTTCTCTTGCTGTGTTTAGATAGTCCCTAACCTTCTTTATAATCTCGAGTTCATAAAGAAAATCTGCAACTTCATTTGGTACTTTATGGGGAACAAGAAAAATCTTAATTTCTTCTGGTCCTTTATTGGGATCAAAGCAAAATTTTTTTCCAAATATGAAGTTGCGATTGCCATCGCCCAAAAAAAACTCATCAAGCGTCCAAATTTTTTTAATACTGAAATCTATAAGCCCAAAATTTTCATTGGTTAAGGGGCCCTTAAAATAAGGGTTAAGCGGCTTGCAACTATGCTCTTCTTGGTTGTAAACATAAAGTCCGTCGTATTGCCGAAGCATTTCTTCTGATAATCTTTCTTCGATATTTTTCATAAATGTCCTCCTTGTTAAAATAGAAAATTTTCTACATACTACAATTTTATTCAACATATAATCAATTGATTTTATCATATTTTACATAATATTTCAAGTATTTTTTAATAAAATTACAACAAATCAACTTTTTAATCAATAAAAAAATGGAAATAATTTCACATTATTTCCAGAAAAGTCCCCTACCTTTTATTATACCATATTTTTGCCAATTTGTCAATTGACAAATTGGCAGATTTATGCTCTCACTTGGCATACAACGATTTCACTATTTTTACTGTTCTTTCATTATTGCACTTTAAATCCAACTTTTGCATTTCACTATTTTTATCTACATCTAACACTTTAACCCTTAGCTTTCTTTTTTGTCGTCTTTTTCTTGGTTGCTGTTTTCTTTTTCGTCTTTTTCTTGGTCGTTTCCTTTTCAATTTCAGAAACATCTTCGCCTTCTACAAATTTCTCACCTGGTTTTGGTTTATTCCAAGAAATATAATCACATCGCTTTTCATTTCCTTCAAAATTATTCTCACAAATATAGTAATTACGTTTCTTCTTCGTTTTTCGAACCTGAACAACCGCTCCACATTTCGGACAAGGTACATCAATCGTTTCAATAATTGGCTTCGCATTTTGACATTCTGGATACCCTGGACACGCTAAAAATTTTCCATATTTTCCATACTTAATCACCATCATTCTGCCACATTTCTCACAAGGTACATCTGATACCTCATATTCCAACTTTACATGTTCCAATTCTTTCTCTACTTTTTCCACAATTTGTTCAAAAGGTGTGTAAAACTCGCGAATAACCGCCTTCCATTTTTCGTTTCCTTCTGCCACTTTGTCAAATTCTTCTTCCATTTTCGCTGTAAATTGAACATTAATCACATCCGAAAAATTCTCAATCAATAACTTATTCACGATTTTTCCTAAATCGGTTGGTGCTAATTGCTTTTGAATTTTCTCAATATAACGTCTTGCCAAAATCGTGGTAATCGTTGGTGCATACGTACTTGGTCGACCAATTCCTTTTTCTTCCAACGTTTTTACCAAACTTGCTTCTGTATAACGTGGTGGTGGCTCTGTAAAACTCTGTTTTGCATCTAACTTCTCTTTTTTGACTTCCTCACCCACTTCTAAAGCTGGAATTTGTGTAAAATCTTCTTCCTGTTTTTTATCTTCTCCCTCAACATATACACTCATAAAGCCTTTAAATTTCATAGTTTGTCCATTTGCTCTAAAAATATAATCCTTTCCGTTGATAGAAACTGCCAAAGTATCATAAACCGCAGGCGCCATTTGACTAGCGATAAAACGATTATAAATTAAACGATACAATTTATATTGATCTGGTGTCAAATGCTCTTTAACTTTATCTGGTGACAATTCTACATACGTCGGACGAATTGCCTCATGCGCATCTTGCGCCTCTGATTTTGTCTTGAAAAATCGATTTTCATAATAATTTTCGCCATATTCTCTTGTGATATATTCTTTAGAAGCTGACCTTGCTTCATTCGAAATTCTGGTCGAATCCGTTCTCATGTACGTAATCAAACCTGTTGTGCCTTGTTCTGGAAGTTTCACGCCTTCATATAAACCTTGCGCAACTGACATCGTTTTCTTAATCGCAAAATTTAATTTTCGCGATGCTTCTTGTTGCATCGTACTCGTTGTAAATGGTGGAGCAGGATTTCTTTTCTTCTCTCCTTTTTTAATATCAACTACTTTATATTTTGCCCCTTCCAAATCCGCCAAAATTTTATCCACTTCTTCTTTCGTATGAAGTTCTTGTTTTTTGCCATTTTTGCCAATAAATTTGCAATCAAATTTGGTCTTTGTTTTTTGGTCAGAAACTTGTAAATTTATATTCCAATATTCCTCTGGAATGAATTTTTCAATTTCCTCTTCTCGTTCTACAATCAATCTTACAGCAACCGATTGCACTCTTCCTGCTGACAAGCCACGTTTCACTTTTTTCCACAAAACAGGACTGATTTTATACCCAACAATTCGATCCAATACACGTCTTGCCTGCTGAGCATCTGTCAAATTCAAATCAATCTTTCTTGGATTTTGAATCGCCTCTTTGACCGCATCTTTTGTGATTTCATTAAATGTTACACGGCAAATCGAATCTTGTTCAATGCCTAAAAGATACGCTAAATGCCATGCAATTGCTTCTCCCTCACGGTCCGGGTCAGTTGCAAGATAGACTTTTTTTGCATTTTTTGCCTCTTTTTTCAAAGAGTTAATCAGTGGCGCTTTGCCACGTATATTAATATACTGTGGTTCAAAGTCATGCTCAATATCAATTCCCATTTTGGATTTTGGTAAATCACGAATATGTCCCATTGATGCTACAACTTTACTTTTTCCACCAAGAAATTTTTTGATTGTATTTGCCTTAGCAGGCGACTCCACAATCACTAATTTATCAACCATTTATTTTCTCCTTCTTATGCTTATTCTAGTAAGTATACTCTATTATTTGTCTTTTTGCAAGAGTAAATTTATATTATTTTAAGATTTGCATTAATTCTTCATAAATTTTTTCTTCCACTTGACTCGGTGCTATTTTCGTTGCCAATTTTCCCATCTCTTGTAATTTGGCTTTATCTTTAATAATCGCGTCTATTTCTTTTGATAATTTCTCACCTGTTAACTCATGATTCAATATAATTTTAGCCGCCCCCAACTTTTCTAAAACTCTCGCATTGTCTTCTTGTCTATTGGCAGACTTCGACGGTAATGGCACAAAAATAGCGGGCTTTCCACAAATGGCAAGTTCTGTAATCGTCATTGCTCCACTTCTACAAATCACCAAATCTGCAAGATTAATCATTTCCGCCATATTATAAATATATGGTAAAACCTTTACATCTTTAATATTTTTAATAGAAATCGTAGCCTTCTCAAAACTTTCTTTTACAATATCATATTGATTGCGACCCGTTGCCCAAATAATTTGATAATCTTTATTTAGTTTGGCTTTAATCAAATCCACACTCGCTTCATTAATTGCTTGCGCGCCTTGACTTCCTCCAAATA
>CARFUA010000003.1:111692-209273 GCA_948976265.1 uncultured Clostridia bacterium | reverse complement strand
TCAATACAATTGGCAAATCATCTTTTGCTTTTAAATCAGCCAAAATTTTCTTTTTTTGTTCTGGCGAAATCTCCAATTTTTGAATTTTCGTAGGATTTCCTGTCACAACTACTTTTTTGGCATTTCCTAGTCTTTCTTTTGCTTCTTCAAAACCAACCAAAACGCAATCCACTTCCTTAGCAAACATCTTAACTGCTTTTCCAGGATAAGCATTACTTTCATGCAAAACAGCTGGAATCTTCTTTGAAGTAGCCGCCGCAAAAACTGGTCCACAAATATAGCCACCTGTTCCAATCACCAAATCTGGTTTAAATTCATCCATAAACGCCTTGACCTCTTTTGCACTTCGAATCGTTTTTAAAACATGCTTAAAATTTTCAAGTGATATTTCCTTTTTCAAGCCATACGCTTCAATTCTCTTTAACTGATAACCAGCACGAGGAACCAAATCATTCTCCAATCCATGATTCGTTCCAATAAAAATAATCTCCGAATCTGGTTGCTTCTCTCGTATCTTATTGGCAATACTAATCGCAGGATTAATATGTCCTCCTGTTCCTGCCGCAGAAACAATAACTCTCATACATGTACCTCTCTTAAAATTTTTAACTCCATTTCAAGTTTTTCTAATTCTCCGCCCTTGAAATATTCAGTAAAATACCAACTGCTATCAAATTAGCAATCAAGGAAGTTCCACCATAGCTAAAAAATGGTAATGGCATTCCAGTAACTGGAATCGTTCCTGTAACAACCGCAATATTAACCATAGCCTGTAATCCCAACATCGTTACAATTCCAATCGCAATTAAACACCCAAAATTATCTTTTGCCTTCATTGCAATCACAACACCACGCCATACAAAAATTGTAAATAGCAAAATCACAACAACACATCCAACAAATCCTAATTCTTCCGCCAAAACAGAAAAAATAAAATCATTATGCGGTTCTGGTAAATACAAATATTTTTGCTTACTATTTCCCAATCCTACACCAAATAATCCGCCAGAACCAATTGCATATAAACTATTAATAATCTGCCAACCATCTCCTGTTGGATCTGAAAAAGGATCTAACCATGTCTGAATTCTGGAACTTCTAAAATCCGTTCCAAGCGTTAAACTACCATTTTTTAACATAATCGCACCTGCCCCGCCAACAATACCAAGCAAACCTGTTAATAGAAAATGCGATATCTTAGTTCCTGCCACAAACATCTGTACAACTGTCACTACAGTAATAATAAATGTAGCACTAAAGTGGTTTTGCAACACAAAAATCGCTCCCACAATCGGTCCCATAAATATCAATGGATACAGAAAACCATATTTATACGATTTCATTTTTCCATGTTCTTTCACATCTGACAAAATTGATGCAAAGAACAAAATAAAACCAATTTTTGCAAACTCTGATGGCTGAAAATTAAATCCCGCAATTCGAATCCAACGTTTAGCACCGACCAGCTTCCATTCCTACAAATCCAACTAAAATTAGAAGTATAATAAAAACAATATAAATAATCCATTTCAACTTTCGAAAAATATGATAATCCACTTTAGAACATGCCATCATGGCAACTAGCCCAATAACCGCTGAAATTGCTTGTTGTTTTATGTATTGATAACTACTCTTTCCATCTGTTTCCGACAAGGAAGATGGCGCGCTCGCCGAAAGCACCATAATCAGTCCAAACGCAACCAAAATCATAACCGTAACCCAGATGATATAATCAACTGAACCTTTTGTAAAAAAATGAAACTTTTTCTTTTTTTCTGTTTGTGTTTTCTTTTTCGCCATTTATCGTAAAAGTCCTTTCTTGACAAATTTTTATATCGCCAATATTCCAATCACTGAAAATACTAAAGTAACAAGAGAAAATACACCAACCACTCTATTTTCTCTCCATCCAATCAATTCAAAATGATGATGCAACGGCGACATTCTAAATAGCCTTTTCCCTGTTCTTCTAAAATACATAACCTGTAAAATAACCGACAACGTTTCCAACACAGGAATCACTGCAATGAGAATTAAAAAAACCGGAATTTGCAAGTAAATTGTCATGCTAGAAATCACACCTCCGAAGTAATAACGAACCAGTATCTCCCATCATCACTTTGGCTTTATGGAAATTATAAATCAAAAATCCTAAGCAACTTCCAATCACAATACTTCCAAAAATTGAAATTTCGCTATTTCCAAGCCTTATGGCCAAAATCGAAATCGCGGTTATCATAATAGCTGAAATGCTTGCAGCCAAACCGTCAATTCCATCTGTCAAATTCACTGCATTGGTTGCACTCAACATGACAAAAATTGTAAACGGAATAAAAATCCAGTTTGGAAGCACCAGTGAAAAATCGGTAAACGGAAATAAAATTTCTGTTCCAACCGTTGTATATTGCATTAAAAGAATCGTATAAATCGTAGAAACAATCAATAAACCTAACATTTTTAATTTAGGATTCAGTCCTTCTGTATTATGCAAAACAACTTTCTTGAAATCATCCACAAATCCTACAATCCCAAAACCTAAACTTGCAATCGAAATCAATAAAATCGGCTTGACAAATTCCTTATCAGGATTTAATAAACACGCTATCGCTGTAAAAACAAGAATGGTTATCATCATCATGATGCCTCCCATCGTTGGTGTTCCTTGTTTTTTCAAATGAGAACGTGGACCATCTTCTCGTTCACTTTGCCCAATTTTCAATTTTTTTAAGATGGGGATAACTAACTTTCCCAAAATCGCTGTAAATACAAATGATAAAATTAAATATATGATTTGTACACTCATAAAATCTCCTATTTACTCTTTAATATTTCCTTCACAATTTTACGTTCATCAAATTCGTGTTTCACACCATTTATTTCTTGATATTTTTCATGCCCTTTACCCGCTAAAATAACAATATCTCGTTTCGTCGCCATTTTAATCGCTTCTGCAATTGCCTCTTTTCGGTCCACCACAATTTTGTAATTTCCCTTTGTTTTCGCAATTCCTTCTTCAATATCTTGAATAATGTCTTCTGGTTTTTCCGTTCTTGGATTATCCGTTGTGACAATTGAAAAATCAGCTAATCTTCCAGCCACTTCTCCCATTTCTGGTCGTTTCGTTTTATCACGGTCACCACCACAACCAAACACACAAATGATTCGTCCCATTGTATAAGCTTTTATCGATGTTAATACATTTTCTAAACTCTCGGCTGTATGCGCATAATCAATCATAATCGTCAATTCTTGTTCATTTGGAATCAATTCATTTCTGCCTGGTATGACAATTTCAAGCAATCCTTCTTTGATTTTTTCAGCGTCAACGCCAATCGAAACCGCAACTGAAATTGCTGCTAAAGCATTATATACACTATATCTTCCCGGAATATTTACTTTAACTCTCTCATTTTTTTGCCCTAATTTCACTTTAAAATCAACACTGGCATTAGTAATTGTAATATCTTTTGCAATTAAATTCGAACCATTATCCACCGAATACGTTTTAATATCGCAATTTTTTGCATAATACATTAATCTCTCGCATTTGAAATCATCGCTATTGGCAAATCCTTTTGGACACATTTGGAATAATTTTAATTTTGAATTAAAATAATCCTCCATATCGCTATGTTCTTTCAGACTAATATGGTCTTTCGAAAAATTCGTAAATACCGCCATATCAAAATCAGAGCCATCTACCCTATGCAATTTCAAGCTTTGTGAAGAAACTTCCATCACAACATACTCTACTTTTTCCCTTGCCATTTGATAAAATAACTTTTGCAATTCCAAACTTTCTGGCGTTGTTCGATTGCTCTCCGAGATTTGATCTTCGCCAATATAATTGGCAATCGTTCCAATCAATCCTACTTTATGCCCTGCTTTTTCTAAAATCGATTTAATCATATAGGTTGTTGTTGTTTTTCCCTTTGTTCCTGTCACCCCAATTAATTTAAAATAACGAGAAGGATGATGATAAAAATTACAAGCCACTTTTGCCAAATCAACTCTTGTATCTGTACTCAAAATAACTGTCATATCTTTTGGCAATTTAATGGATTTTAAGTCTGCTGATATATCTAACATCAATGCCACAGCTCCATTTTTGATGGCTTCTTCTACAAATTGGTGTCCATCAAAATCAAATCCTTTTATGGCAACAAATAGCGAACCTGATTTTACCTTTTGAGAATTATTTTCAACAGAACTAATCTCTAATTCTTGGTCACCTCTTATTTTAAAGTTTTCTATTCCTGCTAATAAATCCTTTAATTTCATTGATTTATCAATCCTTTCTACTTATAAAGGCACAACGCCTGTTTTTTAATCATTTTGATTATTATATATCATAAATTCATTTTTGTATAGCAAAATATAATTTTTTTCCATGTTTTATTTAATCATATTATATTTTGTTTCCATTTATGATGAAAATTACACTAAATTTCCATTTGTATAATTTTCTCCTGAAAATCTTTTTCCCATTTTTACGGTAGAAATTATGTTTTCGATTTCTTCTTGCGTTTCCTTTAAAATATCGATTCTTACAAAATCTACCTCTATTTTATCATAATAATTTGACAAAATTTTCGAATTATAAATTCTTGTATGGCAATTCACACAATCTGCCACAACTGGAAATTTAAAATCTTTTCTATCCTTTAATTCATAATTTCCTTGTCTACAAATTTGATGACAATTTTCATTTTTCCCAATCGGACAATATTTCGAAGTCATCAAACAAACTCTGCCATATACAACTAATTCTTTTTCTAGGCAACTCGAAAATTCATTCATCTGCTTTTTGTCAAGCTCTGGCGATAACGTAAATCTCTCTATTTCTAAATCTTTCAATACTTTTTCTGATACTTGATTCGTAATATTTAACGAATCATTTCCCACTATTTTTTTGGTTATTCCCCATTTTTTCAAAAATTCCACTTGTGATAAATGGGAAATCATCACACCTTTAACATTCTTAAATACAGCTAAATTTCTCGAAATCAATTTTTCATAATTTTCATCCATAATATTCGGCAAAACTGCAATACAATCTCTCATCTGCTTTTGGTCAATCAAATCTTGAAATGGAACATAAATCTCATGATAATCCAAGCTTTCATAATCTATTTTATCATCATATTTTTGCAAATATAAATTAACTTTTGGCTTTGTTTCCTTTGTTTCCTTTGTTTCGCCTTTTGTTTCCAATTCAACGCAAATCTCTTTATCATATTTTCGTTGAATGCTTTGTTCCAAAGCCATTTCAAATCTTTCAATCGCCTCTCTTCTAAGTTGATTAATTTTACTAATTGGTAATTTTAGATTTTCAACTTGAAAATTAATTTCTTTTATGTTAAAAATCGTATTTCCTGTTTTTTGTATTTGACATAAAATCCTGTTTTTGTCAAGTTCATTTACATCTGTTTTTTCATATTTTATAGATGATTCTACGCAAATAGCATCATTGTACAGCTCCAAACATATATTTTCACCGATTTTGATATATTTTGCAAGAAATATCTATCTTTTTTATCTCTTTTTTATGGTTTTCCCATTGTTTTTTATTCAGCGAATTGCTAACAATTCGATAAACTTTATCTTTCAGTTTAACCTGTTTTATATTTTTAATTTCACCGCACTGTATTTTGGTTGATGATTTGTGAAACATAGGAAGTATCGTCCCCTATACAAATGACATCCCCCATTTGAATTTCTTCTGCTAAATCAAGTGTGACTTGTTTGCGTTTTGGATGAACCGCTTTCACACGCCCAATATAGACACCTAAATGATTTGGTTTCTCTGAAAAAACGATATTTTTTCGATTCTCAAAATACCCTGTTCCCATTCCACCTCGATTGTAAATTTGTAAAATCTGTTTCAAATCATCGTCTTCTACTTTGTATGGCTTGGTGTTATCTTTTGCCAAATCTATATATTTTCGGTACATTTTCGTTACGATAGATACATATTCATACGATTTTTTTCTGCCTTCAATTTTCAAACTATCTACGCCACATTTTATTAATTCTGGCAAAATTTGCAAAGTACAAATATCTCGCGGACTAAGTAAATAACCATTATCAATAGCATTTCCATTTTTTAGCAAATTATAAGGCAATCTACATGGACCCGCACATAAGCCACGATTTCCGCTTCTTTTGCCAACCATACTGCTAAACAAACATTGTCCTGAATACGAAACACACAAAGCTCCATGCCCAAAACACTCTAACTCAAGATTTGTATTTTCGCGAATCTGCGCAATCTCCTTTAAAGACAATTCTCTTGCTAAAACAACTCTTTTAAATCCTAACTTTTCCATTAGTTTTACGCCGTATCCATTCGAAATTGTCATTTGTGTACTCGCATGAATTGGTAAATCTGGAAAATGTTTTATTAATTCACAAGCCAATCCAATATCTTGGACAATAATACTTGATATTCCACATTCATAAGCAAATTTTGCAATTTCAAGTGCTTTTTTTATTTCTGTATTGTATAATAAAGTATTCAGCGTCAAATGGACGTCTACTCCTCTTTTTCTAGCATATAAGCAAGCACTTTTCAGTTCTTCTGAACTAAAATTTTGCGCCTTCTCTCTAGCATTAAATTGATTGGCGCCCAAATATACCGCATCTGCTCCATTTTGTACAGCTGCTATTAAATTATCAAAATTGCCTACTGGCGCTAGCAATTCCATCTCATTCTCCTTTTTTTTATTTTATCGTGTTTCGACAGTTTTTTCAAGAAAAATTTTATATTATTTTCATCCTCTCAGATTATTTTTAAAACTAAATTGAAAAATAGAACCCTCCAAATATCTCGGAGGGTTCTTGGTAACATTTACCACAAGGATAGAGAACTATTCCTTGCAATGTTCATGGCAGTGTCCTTCGCAATGTCCCTGGCATTGTCCAGCACACCGTCCTTCGCAGTGTCCATCACAGTACTCATCGCACTGTTCTTTACACCCAGTATCTTCATACTTCCCATAATTGTTTGGAGTCATCAGGAAAATCCCATTCTCCAATTCTGCTTTCACGGTAAAATTTGACATAGTTCTCCCTCCCTTCTTCAAATTTTGTATTACAGTTGAATTATACTACAAATTAACATAATTGTCAATCCTTTGCTTCAATATAACTCACATGACCTGTAACTTTCTTTTTAATGGCTTCTTCTGCATCTTGCACTAAAAAATCTGACTCAAAATCCAAAATGATCTGTTCGATTTCATTCCATTTGACTTCCATCATTTTCTTATACTCAAACATCAAACATTTCCGACTTTGCTTGCAATCCATCATATTTACAAGAACACTTCTGCTGTTCTCGTTGTCACTCTTAAAATAGAAGACTTCTATTTTAGCTTTTGAAATAAATTGCACTTTCATCGCCGTTTGTATCCACCACATGTTTGGCATTCTTAGCTGTTGATATGTATAATTTATCTTCTTTATCTGCCATTCATGTACTTGAAGCATGTTACTTCTCTTTGAAAAATAGACTTTAAGCTTTCTATCTTCATCTCTTACTTCAAGAAATCTGGTTTCTTGGGGTTGTCCAGCTATCGATAAGCGAATCGGACTTTTTAAGTCAAGTTCCTTCACTAATTCAGCTATATCCCGCAATTCAAGTCCCCATTTGTGCAAATAGCATCGAACTTTTCTACGAAAGATAAACTGTACCCATTGACAATGTTGTGTTATTAAGTTCTCTGAAAATAGATAATCTAGCCACCTCATATTTTCACTCCTAATTATAGGCGCAAATCTATAATTACTCAATTTTCTAGGTAGAGTTCCCTAAAATATTGTTTAAAATATATCATAATTTACATAAATTGTCAAGAAAAAACAGATGGCTATTTTCCATCTGTTCCTTCTTCTATGTTAATTTGTCCTTCAATCTGCTGTTCTTCTTCACTACTTATTTCTATATCTTCCAATAAACGTTGTTTAAAAAATTCTTTATATCCCATTGCAATAATCACAATAATAATCAACGCAAACGATAATGCCTTCCAAATTCCACTTTCCATTAAGATAATAGCAAACATTCCTAATGTCGCTGTTAAACCATACATAATTAAAACAGCTTGCTTTTGTGTAAATCCTTTTTGAAGCATTTTGTGATGTAAATGATTTGCATCAGGTTCAATAATTGCTTTTAAAGATTTGCCATGAATTAACCTTCTGAAAATGGCAAATATCGTATCAAATAAAGGCAATGCTAGCACAATTAATGGTGCTACGATTACGATTGCCGTATACGTTTTCGCAATTCCCAAAATGGAAATAATCGATAAACAATATCCTAAAAAATTAGAACCTGTATCTCCAAT
The DNA here is from genome assembly GCA_948976265.1 of uncultured Clostridia bacterium. Classification (GTDB taxonomy): domain Bacteria; phylum Bacillota; class Clostridia; order TANB77; family CAG-508; genus Scatovivens. The sequence goes on along the minus strand of CARFUA010000003.1, from coordinate 200,922 downwards.
AAATGTTTTGGCAGGATTAAAATTATATGGCAAAAATCCAACCAATGAACCACATAATGCAGTAATTAAGATAATGGAAATAATTGGCGATCCATTTAAGGAAAATATCATCAAAAGTGAAACACAAGAGATAATGGAAATTCCTGTAGATAAACCATCCAAACCGTCCATTAAATTCATCGCATTCGTAATTCCAATAATCCAACAAACGGTTAATATCTGATAAAATAATTCATTTTCGCTATTGATTTTGGCAAAGAATGGAATATCAATCGAATCAATCAGCAAGCCTGATTTTACCACAACTATAGCAGCAACTATTTGAGCAATTAATTTAACAATTGCCTTTGTGCCTTTTACATCGTCATAAAAACAAACCAGCGAAATAATCAAACCTCCGCCCAGCAAATCCCAATAATTTGGTATAATAATTGTCTTTGACTAAATTAATATTTCCTTCAATTGTCATCACAATTAGCAAATAGACTATTGATATAATAAAACCTGCAATAACAGCTAAACCACCCAATCGTGGCATGGTTATTTTATTGATGCGTCTTTCGTCTTGTGGCGTGTCCACTGCACCTAATTTTCTGGCAAGTTTAATCGTTTGCGGTGTCATCATAAAAGACGTCATAAACGCTATCATAAAAGCGATTGCTATGTCTCCCCACATTTTAACAACCTTTCTATTTCATGTTTTCTTTTTCAATTTCTTCTATCATTTGTAATCTTTCTGTATATCTTCCAGCTAAAAATTCTGAACCTAGCCAAGCTCTTAAAATAGGAACTGCTTGCGATATATTGATAAATCTTCCTGGCAAAGCAATAACATTTGCATTATTATGCTCTTTTAAAAGTCTTCCAACATCTTCATTCCAACAAGAAGCACAATAAATTCCTTTAAATTTATTGGCAAAAATCGTCATTCCAAAGCCTGTCCCACAAATTAAAATTGCTTTTTCACATTCTTTGTTTTGAACCGCCTCAATAGCTGGTTTAGCATGAACTGGATAATCGGTTCTTTCTTCACTATCGGTTCCAAAATCCTTATATTCAATGCCCACTTCTTCTAAATATTTTTTAACTTCTTCTTTTAAAGCGTATCCGCCATGGTCTGCAGCAATTGCTATCATTTTTATCTCCTCTCAAATTTCATTTTATCATAAGTAATATATCATACTTTCATTTCAGATTTATTGTACTTTTGTGAAAATTGTGTGAAAAAATGGTGGTTTTCTGATATTTTTTCTATTTTTGAAACTTTTTTCGGAAAAAGCTTGCATTTTATAAATATTCGTGTTAGAATATTGGGAGAAAATGACTATTCACAATTTAGAGGAGGTGCAAAAATGCCAAATATAAAATCTGCTATCAAAAGAACGAGAGTGATTGAAACAAAAACACTTCGTAATAAAAAAATAAGATCAGCTTGCAAAACAGCCATCAGAACTTTTGTTGAAACAGTAGATGCTGGAGATAAAGCAAAAGCAGAAGAAACTTTTAAAGTAGCTGTCAAAAAAATTGACCAAGCTTGTTCAAAAGGTGTTATCAAAAATAATACTGCTTCTAGAAAAAAATCTGCTTTGGCTAAAAAATTAAATACGATAAAATAATCGTCAGAAGACGATTATTTTTTTGTATCCTCAATCGGCACTACTTTTAAAGTATAACCCATTGGATATAATAATTTCATTAATGTGTTAATTTGTGGTGAATTGGCACATTTTTCAATTCTAGCAATAGCAGACTGTTTAATGCCTGTTTTTTTACTTAATTCTCGTTGGGTAAGTTTATTCTTTTTTCTAGCTTCAATAGTTGCTTCCATAATTTGTGTCTGTAATCTAATAGCTAACTCTTGTTCCTCAGTTAAATGAAGGCTTTCTTCCACTTCTTTCCAAGTTATATAGGTTTTATCATCATTCATCATTATCACTCCTTTTCATAAATTCTTCTAAATATCGCTTTGCTTTTTCAATTTCTCTTTTTGGTGTTTTTTGAGTTTGTTTTATAAATATATTTAACAATATAAATTTATTATCCTTAAAATAAGCAAACAATATTCTATTTCGCACAGGTCTTAGTTCCCATATATCGTCTCTTAAATACTTGATATATGGAGCTCCTATATTAGTTCCATGCTTTTTTAAAACTCTAATACAAGCATCAATTTTTTCCAAATTTACTCTACTATTTTTATCATTTCTCTTTTGTAAATCTAATAAATAGTCATGTATTTCGCTTTTTCCTTTTTTATTTTTATAAAAAATAATTTCATACATATGCTGTCCTTTCTATATTGTACTTTAATTATAACATATTTGTTATCATAAATCAATATTCTTTTTTATTTTTGTGATTTATCTGGCAGAAACGCCTGAATTTTGAATAAAATCATTTTATTATTTTAGCATTTTACATTACATCCGTCAATATGTTTATACTTTATTTCCAAATATTACATTTGCATTTACCTTCCCAAAATGCTAAGATTAACTTAAATAAATCGTTATTTTAAGGAGGCACTTTATGCAAAAGTTTGTCCAAAAATGTTCTGGTTATTTTGAACCAAAAGCAATCAAAATGATTGAAAAATGTTTGATTGTATCAATGATTACTTGTTTGGTTGGTGTACTTTTATTATCTTTTTACAATACTTACTACATATCTATTTTTCTTTATGAAGCAAGTCTGATTGTTTTTCGTACTGGCTTAATGATTGGCTTGTTTCCAGCAGCCTTTGTGCTTGTGATTGGGAAATGGAAAAAGGAGAATAGCTAAAGGGAAGGGTTCGCACCCTTCCCTTTAAATCCCTTCCCCGCCAAGAAACCATTGTCTGGTTTCCTGGACCTTCCAGACATCTCTGCTGAGTTTTGGTTGGTGGCTTCGCTCGGCTCTTCCCACTGGAACTGTAATGCTCGTTCCTCGCAAACAGTTCTCAGCGGTCCCCACGAGAGCCTCGCTGGTGGAAGTTTTACTTTTTTGATTATTTTTTTAACTCTTCTATAAATAATTGATTTAATAATTTTGGATTGGCTTTTCCTTTGGTTTCTTTCATTGCTTGACCAACTAGGAAGCCTAATGCTCTGTCTTTTCCTGCTTTGAAGTCGCTAATTGATTGTGGATTTGCTTCTAAGATTTTAAGTACAACTTCTTTGATAGCTCCTTCATCAGAAATTTGAATCCAGCCTTTTTCTTCAATAATTTTAGTTGGTGACTTTGGATTTTCAAATAATTCTTCCAAAACTTTTTTCGAAATACTCGAACTAATTGTTCCTTTGTCAATTAATTCTACTAACTCACCCAATTCTTTTCCAGTAAATGGAATTTGTTCAGGCTCTTCTTCTCTTTCATTCAAAATTCTAGCAATTTCAGACATCATCAAATTACTTGCTATTTTAGGATTTTTGCAAATTTCAATTGCCTCTTCAAACATCTCGGAATAATATTTTGAACTCGTTACAAAATTGGCTGCTTTTGGTATTAATTGATATTCACTTAAATATCTCTTTTTACGGCTTTCTGGCAATTCTGGTAAAGCATTTTTGATTGTTTCAATATATTCTTCTGATAATTGAATTCCTGCTAAATCTGGTTCTGGAAAATAGCGATAATCTTGCGCATCTTCTTTATCTCTCATGGAAAATGTTTTGCCTGAAATATCATCCCAACGAAGTGTTTCTTGTGTGATTTTTCCACCATTTTCAATCACCTCAATTTGCCTGTTGGATTCGTATTCAATGGCTCTAGAAATGCTTCGGAATGAGTTCATTCCTTTTGTTTCCGTTCTTGTGCCCAATTCTTCTGTTCCTTTTTTTCGAACAGAAATGTTGACATCTGCACGAAGTGAACCTTCTTGTATTTTGCAATCTGAAATTTCAATATATTCAAAAATCGATTTTATTTTTTTCAAGTAACTATCTACCTCTTCTTTTGTACGCAAATCTGGCTTAGAAACACATTCTATTAAAGGAACACCCGCTCGATTCAAATCTAACAAACTTCCTCTTCCATAATCATCATGATTTAATTTTCCTGTATCTTCTTCAATATGAATACGCTCTAAACGGATTTTTTTCTCGCCTTCCTCAGTTTCAATGTTGATATATCCATCATAACAAAGTGGCATATCAAATTGTGAAATTTGGTAAGCTTTTGGCAAATCTGGATAAAAATAATTTTTACGGTCATTTTTACTGTTTCGTGCAATTTGGCAATTCGTTGCTAACCCTGCTTTTACAGCATATTCCACTACTTTTTCATTCAATACTGGAAGCGTTCCTGGCATTGCCATACAAATTGGACAACAATGGGTATTTGGCTCTCCTCCAAATTCGTTGGTACAACTACAAAATATTTTTGTTTTTGTAGACAATTCGCAATGAACTTCTAGTCCTATCACAACCTCATAATCTTCTTTTGCCATTACGCTTCACCTCCTCTAAATGTTGGTTTATGTTCTGCTCTAAAATTCGTATTTTGCTCGTAAGTATAAGCTGCACGGAAAATCGTTTCTTCGGCAAATGGCTTTGCAATCAGTTGAAAACCAATTGGTAAACCTTCAGAATCTACATCACATGGCACGCTCATTCCTGGCAAACCACCAATATTGACTGGCACTGTGCAAATATCTGCCATATACATTTGAAGTGGATCACTCATTTTTTCGCTCATTTTAAAAGCTGTTGTTGGAGAAACGGGTGTTAATAGCAAATCATATTTCTGAAATAATTCTGCATATGCTTTTTTGATTAATGTTCGAACCTGTTGTGCTTTTTTATAATACGCATCGTAATAACCTGAACTTAGTACATACGTTCCTAAAATAATTCTTCTTTTTACTTCTGGTCCAAATCCTTCACTTCTTGAATTTTTATAAATATCTTTCAAATTTTCAAAATTCTCTGTTCGATGCCCATAACGAATTCCATCAAATCTCCCTAAATTAGAACTTGCTTCTGCACATGCCAAAATATAATAAACCGCTGATGCATACTGACCAATATCCAAAGAACATTCTTCCACAGTTGCACCCAATTCTTGATATTTTTTAATCACTTTAAACATCGCTTCTTTTACTTCTGCACTCGTTCCTTCTCCTAAATATTCCTTTGGAACCCCAATTTTCATGCCTTTTACATCATTGACTAAACTCGTTGTATAATCTTTTTTTGGCATGTCCATTGAAGTGGTATCTTTTGGGTCGTGTCCTGCAATCAGATTTAATAACAAGCTACTGTCCGTAACATCTTTTGTCAACGGACCAATTTGGTCAAGAGAAGATGCATACGCAATTAAGCCAAATCTTGAAACTAATCCATAGGTTGGTTTTAATCCAACAACACCACACAAACTGGCTGGCTGACGAATAGAACCTCCTGTATCACTTCCCAAAGCCCATGGTGCCATATCTGCACTAACTGCTGCACTACTGCCTCCTGACGAACCACCTGGCACTCTTGATAAATCCCAAGGATTATGCGTTGGGAAAAAAGCTGAATTTTCGGTTGAACTTCCCATTGCAAATTCGTCCATATTTAATTTTCCAAGATAAATCATATTTTCTGCATTTAATTTTTCAATGACCGTTGCATTATAAGGTGCAACAAAGTTTTCAAGCATTTTAGAGCTACAAGTTGTTCGTGTACCATTGATACACATATTATCTTTGATTCCAATTGGAATTCCAGCAAATTGGCTAAGTTTTTTTCCAGCTTTTCTGTCTTCATCAACTTGCTTTGCTTTTGTCATGGCTTGTTCTTCTAAGGTAGAAACATAGGCTTTGACTTGTCCATCTTTTTCTTTGATTCTATCAAAATAATTTTTGGTAATTTGCTCTGAGGTTGTTTCTCCTTTTTGCAATTTTTCTATTAATTCATGTACAGTTAATTCATAAAGTTCCATTTAATCTTTTTCCTCCTTTTTGATTCGGTTGTAAATATCTGACCAAGAATAGACTCTGGTTATATTTTCCGCTTCCAATCCTTGATTGGTTCTCGATTGCATAAGATATGTTTTGATACCGACATTGGCAACATCTTGACAATTTTTGAAACTGTCATCGATAAATAAATCTAACTTTTTTTCAAGAGCTACTTTGGCTTTGCCATCTCTGATAATTACAACATCGTCATAAGGAATGTGATTTTTTTCTAACCATTCCAAAGTGACTTGTTCAATAGCAAAATTTTTTGCTTGCCATCTAGCTGTAATTAAGATAATTTCGTTTCCCTCTTCTTTCAATTGCTTAATTGTTTCTACTGCCAAAGTAAATGGTTTTACATCTTTTATTTTTTCATAATACGTATCCCAAAAATCGGCGTCTTCTTCATCGTTCCAATTATGCATGCTTTTCGCATAAAAATGATGATTGTCAACATGATTTTCGATTTCGCCACTTCTTCCTAAATCATGAATTGTATAATATTGAGCGTAAGCAAATGTAACTTCATAGGTATCTGCTATGGTATCATCGATATCGATTCCGATTCTCATATCTTTCTCCTCCTAATTTATTACGTTTGGAATTTGAAACATGCCTTCTACTTGACTTGGTGCATTTTGAAGTAAATTCTCTCTCGTTTTGGAAGGAATCACTTCGTCTTTTCTGAATTTGTTGAATTGTTCCGTTGTAGCAATGGTTTCGTCTGTATTGGATGTATCGATATTATTGATTATTTCAGCATAATTTAGAATTTCTTGCATGTCTTTTGTATAATTATCAATCTCCTGTTCGGATAAATTAAGCATTGCTAGCTTTTCTATATGGACGATTTCGTCTCTTGTAATCTGTGCCATATTCTTTCCTCCTATTTTTCGTTTCTTATTTGGTTATTATATAACGAATTTTGAGAAATTACAAGCGAAAACTGGAAGGAAATCCATTTTTTATCAAAATTGCAACAAAAAATCCTCCTGCGATGCAAGCACAGTTGCATCACAGGAGAATTTGTAAAAGTTGGGCTATTTTTTTAAAACAAACAACTCACATACAAACAAAATAACAAAACAAAGACAATTCCATGATGTTTACTAATCATTCGTTTGTTTTTAAATAAATCAAAAACAAGTAAATAAATCGTAATTAATAGTAAAAAGATTAAGGATTGGTTGAAGATAACGTCATAGTGAATTGGAGCAATTATGGCTCCTATGGCTGGTAATAGGCAAATATTGAATATATTGGAACCAATGACATTTCCAATGGCTAAATCGCTTTCTTTTTCAAGTGTTGCGATAATGCAAGTTACAATTTCTGGCAAAGAAGTCCCAATCGACACTACTGTCATACTAATAATACTTTCTGGAACGCCAAAAAATTCAGCTATTGCAACAGCTCCATCCACCACAAAATCAGCGCCAAATTTTAAACCTATTACACCGAATAATAAATATATCACAATTCGTCCGAAACTTATTTTTGATTCGCTATTTTCCTGCGTTTCTTCTTTGTCTTCATAAACTGTATAAACAATATACGCTATTGCAAAAAGCAATAATACCAATCCTTCTGCTTTGCTTACAATCTGATTTCCTGCTCCAAAATTACAAAAAGTAGCTAGCATTAAAATACTAAACACAGAGGCTGGCAAATGAACTTGCAACACTTTATTGTCAATTTTTAGCGGATTGCAAATACTAGCAATTCCAATCACCAACAATAAATTGCAAATACAACTTCCAATGGAATTTCCAATAATAATGTCTGTATTGCCTGTTAAACTAGATTTTACGGTTACAATGATTTCTGGAAGTGAGGTACCAATTCCTACCACGATAATTCCAATCAACATTTCTGATAAATGAAATTTTTTGGCAATATTACTTGCGCCTTTTACTACGAAATCGGCTCCTTTAATGAGCAAAATAAATCCAATTATCATTCTTATTATTTCATATAACATCTCTTTTTTCCTTTTCGTTTTTATCTAGTTTTCCTATAACGAAAGTTTTTTATTCCAATTCTTTTTATGATTCATTGGATGCTTGTAATTTTTGTTTTATAAAATTATGAATGTCTGTATTATCAATTGTCCCATGATTGGTTAATTGCTCTGTGTCTCTTCCATAAGCATAAACCATAACGTTTTCGTTGGTATGATTATAATTTGTGAATAAATCATCTGTTAATTGTTCTTTTGTTGTTACATTTTCTAAATTTAAACCGCCTGTTTCGTGGTCTGCTGTAACAATTAATATCGTATTCGGATGCGTATCTACGTAATCCATAGCTACTTTTATAGCATTGTCAAAAGCATACAGTTCGTTTAACATGTTGGTCATGCTTCTGTCATAAATGTGAGAATACGTATCAATATCAGAACCTTCTATCATGACTAAAAATCCGTTTTCATTTTCTAATCTTGAAAATGCTGCTTGCGTCATTTGAACAAGGCTTGGTTCTGCATTTATTGGACTGCCATTACTGCTGTCTTGTGTCATTCTTCCCCAAGAAAATGCTCCAATTACTTTTTGGTTTTTATTGTATTTAGATAATTCGGAAAAGTCTGTAATATAATTATATTCATGCGCTAACATCTGTTCTGTTAAAGAATCATAATATTGCTGTCCGCCACCTAACATTAAATCCACTTCTTGCTCTGTTACTTGACGCTCTGCAATTGTAGAATAATTATTTCGATTGCTTGCATGAGTTGTAAAGCCTGCTGGCGTTGCATGACAGATGGTTTGTGTGGAAATTGTTCCTGTTTTCATTCCAATTGAATGCGCATATTCTGTTAAATTTTGGACATTATTTTGATTTTCGTCTTTTCCAACATAGTAATTTATTGTCTTAACACCCGTTGCTAATGCAGTCGCTGCAGCGGCGCTATCGGTTGCATATTCACCATATTGACTAACCGAAAGGGAATACGTTGTAACATCGGTTTGATTTGGTATGGTTTGCATATAAATTGGAGAACCTTTGTTAATTTCAGCGGCTTTAATATGATTTTTTCCCATACCATCACCAATCATATAAATTACGTTTAATGATTCTGTAGAATTGGTAAGGGAATCTATTTTTGCGATACTTCCATTGTCTAGTAATTCGACATATTTGGTTTCTCCTTTTGAATTTGTGTAGATTAATTTTCCATTGTTGGTTTTTAAATTTCCGCCTGTATCCGTTGGAATCGTTTCATTTTCGCATTTTTTTAGGATGAAATTTTTGAAGGTTTCATTTTGATTTGTTTCAAAATTATCGTAATAGGCAATTGATAATGCTGAAATTGCTAGTTCTATTTCTTCTTTGTCATTCGCATCATTGGAGCTGGTAACTGCATTTTCCGCTCTTTTTAAAATTCCATTATTTCCCGTTACAAGTCTTAAACTAACTCCTGCCAGGATTAATAAAACAATTATGGTTACAACTAGACCTATTAATGTAATACCTTTTTGATTTTTTTTATACACTTTTTTCATCCAAAGTTTCTCCTTTGTACTTTAATTTTTATTGATTATAACAATAAATCCTTCTATTGGCAAGATTTATTTTCTTGTAGCGCTATTATTTTAGTTGCAATATTTTTGATAAATGTTTCGTCATGCTCTACAAAAATGAGGGTTGGTTTATTTTTTAAAATCATCTCTTCTATTTGTACTCTTGTTAAAATATCAATATAATTCAACGGTTCATCCCAAATATAGAGATTAGCTGATTCGGAAATGCTTTTGGCTAATAGAACCTTTTTCTTTTGTCCTTCACTCATTTGACGAATATCTTTGTCAAATTCCAAATTAGGTACCCCCATTTTGGTTAGCATTGCTTTGAAAATACTTTCGTCTACTTTATTTTGGTTTGCAAATTCTCTTAAATTTCCTTTCAAATCTTCGGTACTTTGTGAAACATAGGAAATTTTTAAATCGTTTGCTAAACTAAACGTTCCCTGATATTCAATCGAATTTCCTAGTATTTCTTTCAATAAACTCGATTTTCCAATACCATTTTTTCCTGTCACAGCAACGCGGTCTCCATTCTTTATTTCAAATGATAATGGTTTAAATATTGGTTGGTGATAATATTTTATTTGAAAATCCTTTGCTAGGATTAAAACTTTTTGTTTTGGTTCGATGGGTACCATTTTTAGTGCATCATTTCGGTCAATATTTTTTAATAAGGTGGATTTTTGTGCAATTGATTTTTCAATCCTTTTTTCCATTACTTTTGATTTTTTCATCATTTTAGCGGACTGATGTCCAACGTAACCTCGATCAATACTTGAACCTGAATTGGTTGTATTGTATTTTGATTTTTCGATTTTGTCTGACCAGTTAGCTGTGTTTTTGGAAGCGATTTCTAGGCGATGAATATCTTTTTTTAAGATTTCATTTTGGGTTAATTCAAAATTATCTTGTGCCTTTTTATTTTCCTGCCAAGAAGAAAAATTTCCTTTTTGGATTTGAATATTCGAATTATTAATCGAAATAATGTGGTCAACAACTTCATCTAAAAAATTTCGGTCGTGTGAAACTACAATAAAACCTTTTTTCTTTTTTAAATATTGGATTAAATGGTTTCTAGTTTCAGAGTCTAAATGATTGGTGGGCTCATCAATTAGTAAAAAATGATTGTCTTTTAGAAATAAACTAACTAAAAGAACTTTTACCTGTTCGCCACCACTTAGCAAATTAAAATCTCGATAAAGTATTTCTGGTTCCACCTGAAGCAAACTAAGTTCTTTTATAATTTCCCAATCTTCTACATTAGGTACTATTTCATTTACAATTTCAATTGCCATTTTTTCTTTGTCTTTTACTTCAAATGGAAAATAGTCAAATTCCATATTTTTTGAAATCGTTCCCTGATATTCATATTTTCCTAATAACAATTTTAAAAAAGTAGTTTTTCCTTTTCCATTTCTACCAATTAAACCAAGTTTCCAATTGGTATCAAGATGAAATGAAACCTGTTCAAAAATATTGTTTAGAGCACCTTGATAGCTAAATGTCAAATTTTCTATTTGGATGATTGCCATTTATTCTCCCTTTCTATCCTTCTTCAATGGTATGTATTTTATTCTAATTGTCTCTTATTTTATATCATATCTTTTTCTTTCACTCAAGAATAATTCTTCAATTTTTATTCTTTTCTATCGATTGTACTTATCCACTCATAGCTCTTCTTCAACTTCCTCTGTCGGCTCTATCCCCAAATACTGAATCACCTCATTTAATATTTTCCCTGCAACTGGTGCTGCAACGCCACCTCCTTGATGCCCTCCCTCACCAGTCGGATTATACAATGTTACCAAAATCGTAACCTGCGGATTATCCGTCGGCGCAACGCCAATAAACGACGTTACATACTTATTCGTATTTACACCATCCTCCGAAGTTCCTGTTTTTCCACCAACATTATAACCAAGCACTTTTGCATTTTTTCCCGTTCCTTCACCAACCACAGAAGTCATCATACTAAGTACATTTCCTGCTGTTTCCTCTGAAATAACTTGTTCTCCAAATATTGGTTGAACTTCTTGCATTTCACCAGTTTCCGAATTTTTGATTTGTTTTACTAAACGTGGTTGTACATACATTCCTTTATTTGCTATAGTAGAAACCATCGTAATCATCTGAATTGGTGTTACCTCAAAACGTTGCCCAAAGCTAATGGTCGCAAGTTCTACTGGTCCAACCTTTTCTTCTGTTAAAAATATACTTTTAGCCTCCCCATACAAATCAATTCCTGTTTTTTTCAAAAAGCCAAATTTCTCCAAATAATCATAATACTTTTCCACTCCAATTTTCTGTCCCAACCCAATAAATACTGGATTACACGAATTCATTAAAGCTTCTCTCAAAGATTCCGAACCATGTGGTCGATAATAACGCCAACACTTAATACGAACCCCCGCAATTTCAATTCCTCCTGTACAGCAATACGCTCCCGCTCTATCCGTTTCCGCAATTCCTTCTTCCAAAGATGCCGCAGTTGTTACCAATTTAAACGTAGAACCTGGCTCATAGGTATCTGCAATCGCCTTATTTCGCCACATTCCTTGCAAACTCTCCGACTTTTGTGCCTGATCCAGCAAATCCCAAACCTGTTTTAATTCTGGATTAGTCACTTCATACGGATGATTCAAATCATAAAATGGATAGGTTGCCATTGCTAAAATATCTCCATTTCGTGGATCCATCATAATCACATTTCCACCATCTGTACACACATTATCAATACAAGCATCTTCCAAATATTTTTCTACAATGGCTTGAATATTTTTATCAATTGTTAAAACCAAATCATTTCCTGTAGTTGGTTCTTGATAATTTTCGCCTTCCTCTCCAAAATTATTGCCTTTGGCATCAATCATTTTAGAAATAGAACCATTTTGCCCTGTTAAAATATCATTATATTTTGCTTCAATTCCATCTAAACCTTGATTATCACTTCCACAAAATCCAATTATATGAGATGCTAAACTTGCTTCTGGATAAAATCGCTTGGTATCTTCATCAATATTGATTCCGCTATAAATATTATTAGCTTGCATCCATTTTCTAAGTTCATCTGTTTTTTCTTTTTCTACCCTTTTAGCAATGGTTTCAATAGAGCTATTTTTGCTCACTCGTTTTAAAATTTTGTCATAATCGAGTTCAAAAATATCCGCTAAAATTCTTGCAACTTTTTCCTTATTTTCCACCGCGATATTGACTGGATTTACCGTTACGGTTTCAACGGTACTACTTTGTGCCAAAATATTTTCTCCGCTTCGGTCATAAATTGTCCCTCGACTTGCTGTAACCGTTCTTTTGGAGCTTTGCTGTCCGTATGCCTTCATTTGCAATTCCTCTCCTCGCACAAATTGAATATACGCCGTATGCCCAATCAAAATCACACTTGCCACTACTACACCAATTAAAATAATTAACATTCTTCTTTTTAACTTCAAAATATTATTTTGCATGAAAAAACCTCCCTTTTCCTTAAATTTATGCGGAAAAAGAGAGGCATATACTTATTTTTTCATTTATAAAATTCCTAAATGCTCCAACAAAATTTTCATTCCCATGATGACCAAAATACATCCGACCAACCAATTCTGCCTTATTTTCATACTTGCTACCAAATCGGTTTCCGATTTTTACACCTAGCACAGACAATCCAAATGTAATCACACCAATAAAACTAACCGACAAAACCACATTCACTTTCAAAAAAGCAAACGTAATTCCTACTGCCAAAGCATCGATACTCGTAGCAATTGCAAGCATTACCATCGTTTTGAAACGCATATCATCATTGCAGTTTTCGTCACTTGTTTCAAAGGATTCTTTTATCATATTTCCACCAATTATGGATAATAAAATAAATGCAATCCAATGGTCGATGCTTGTTACAACGGTTTCAAATTTACTTCCTAGAAAAAAACCAAGCATTGGCATCATAGCTTGAAATCCGCCAAAATATAACCCAATTGTGATTGCTTTTTTCCAATTCATTTTATGCATCGATAACCCTTTACAAATGGAAACAGCAAATGCGTCCATAGCAAGTGCTATGCTTATTAAAATGATTTCTATTAATTTCATATTTTCCTCCAATTCATCTATATTCTGAAAAAATAAAAAAATTCGATTTCTAAATATTTTCATAAAACAAATTTTACAACCAAAAATTCCAGTGATTTTCACTGGAATTTTGGATTTTGCTTCCTATTTTAGGATCCTACTTTAATCTCTGATTATCCAATCAAAATATCTTCAGATGGTCCTTTAATTCGAGTATTGCTAGAACACTTACAAAGTGATAAGCTTATCTTTTCTAAATTTTTGTTGATAAGAGTACCTGTCTTACATGCTCTTACTTTTCTTCCATTCAAAACACGTATTTCTCTTTTTCCTATAAAGCATTCCTCCTTCTTTAAGATTCCCACAAAATTTACACCTAACTACAAAATAAACTTTATATATTTTTACCATATTTATTAAAAAAAGTCAAATCTATTCTTCACGAATAATATTTTTACTTTCCCAATAAGTTGCCATAAAATAAGTTCCGTAGATAGCTCCCATAACCAAAATTGTGGCAATAATAGAAGGTAATAAATCTTTCTTATCTGCTATGCCTGCTAACATAGATAACGCAAACTGAATTCCAAAAACAGAATGAATGATTGCCAAAATTAGTGGTGTCATAAAAAAGATTCCAATTTGCCTGAACAATGCTTTCTGAATCATTTTTTCATCACAACCAATTTTTCGCAAAATGGTGTATCTTTGCTTATTATCTGAACTTTCTGTCAATTGTTTTAATGCCAAAATAGCAGAACTTGCAATTAAAAATATAATTCCTAAATAAATGGCAATAAATGTAACAATCGTCGCTAAGCCAACACTTGATTCAATAATTTTAATTTTCGTAACACCATCTATTTCTAACCCTTGATTCGATAAATTTTGGATAAAACCAGAATCACTACTTGTAAAAATTGCTTCAATTTCTTCCCTTTTTTCTTCTGTATCTGCATTATAATTAGCCACCAAAAAGGCTCGTTCTTTCATTTCATCTGTTACAGCACAACTATCTGGCACCAAAATAATTCCTGTATTCACATGACTTGTCGACATCTCAATAAATCCACTTTTACATTCTGAATATTTCGAAATATATTGTTTTCCTGCAACTTCTATCACATGATTTCCTTTCTTCAAAACCTTATTTCTCAATTCTTTCATATTTTCGAAATCACACAACATAATATATTCATCATCTTCTAATTCATATTCTTCATTCCCATATAGTCTTGCTATTTTATTATAATCTGAAATTTTAATAATTTGCTCTGCGGTTTTAAATTGTAACAATGGAAATACTTCTTTGATACTTCCTACTTCTTCTCCGAAAAATTTTTCCCATGTCAATTCTGAACCAGCATAAATCGGAATTTCTATTGTATCCTTCAAAATATTTCTATCTAACCCATTATTTTGCAACGTTTCTTCTATTGTAATTCGAGAATCTTGTCTTTGTGCTTCTGTATAAATCGTTTCTTTTCCGTAAGTGTGATTTTTCTGGCAAATTTGCTATTTTGTATAAATTCAAATCCACTGGTGTCATTTCTAATAAATCTCGTTGCATTGTATTTCTAAGTGCCAAACTAGATGACAAAACTGTAATTGTCACAAACAACATCAAACAAATTACACTCATACTAACAACCATTGTATTAATCTTATTATTAATTTGTCTTAAAACAAACATATTTACATCTTTTAAATAAAGATTTTTATTAGCCTTCACGACACTCAAAATAAATCCTGATAGCGACCAAAATACCAAAATTGTTCCAACAATTCCCAGCAAAATAACAAAAAATGTTTTATTGGCTGTATTTAATGAACGAACATCAGCTGTTACTTTCCAATACGAATATCCCAATATTCCAGAAGCAATCGCAAACACAACAATCGACAAAAATGGATTTTTCATTTTCACTTTTTCATTTTTCTTCATTGCATTTAATAAATTGATTAATTTATAACGTGAAATCGTAACTGTATTAAAAATAGCCACCGCTAAATACATTACTGCAAAATATAGGCATGTTTTAACACAAGCCGCTTTTGAAAAAACGAACTCAAATTTACTCATATCCGCTTCAAACAATTTCGAAACCAAAATAGACATAAATTGCGAACCAAATATCCCAACCACTAAGCCAACACCAAGTGAAATGATTCCAATAAAAACCGTTTCACACAAAATAATTTTAGAAATTTGCCTTCTTCCCATTCCGAAGTGTCATGTAAATAGCAAATTCCTTCTTTCGCCTGTTAATTAAAAAATGATTGGCATACACAATTAACAATCCCAAAACTACTGCCACAAAAACAGAAACCAGTCCCAACATACTAACCATCAATTTTATAATTTCCTTAGTAGAACTAGAAACTTTCAGCATTGCTTCTTGACTATCTAATGAATTGAACATATAAAAAATTGCCACACCTAAAACCAAAGTCAAAAAATAAATGCTATAATCTTTTATACTTTTTTTCATATTTTGAAAAGACAACTTAAATAACATGATTCAAATCACCTCCAAGAAGTGTCTGCACTTCAATAATTTTCTCAAAAAATTGTTTTCTTGTATCTTTTCCTTTGATTAATTCATTGAAAATCTTGCCATCTTTAATAAATAAAATTCGATTTGCATACGATGCTGTAAAAGCGTCATGTGTAACCATTAAAATAGTAGCTTGGTTCGTTTGATTCAACGATTCAAAATTTTCCAATAATTGCCTTGCTGATTTGGAATCCAAAGCACCTGTTGGTTCGTCTGCTAGCACCAATTTCGGATTTGTAATCATGGCTCTACTAGACGCAATTCTTTGCTTTTGTCCACCAGAAACTTGGTATGGATATTTTTTTAATATTTCCTGAATTCCTAACTGTTTAGCTATGTTATTTACTCTTTGGTCAATCTCGTTTGGGTTGACTTTTTGAATAGTTAATGCTAACGCAATATTTTCATAGGCTGTTAGTGTATCCAACAAATTAAAATCTTGGAAAATAAAACCGAGCTCTTCACGTCTAAATTTGTTTAAACGATTTCCTTTTAGTTTGGTAATATCTTCTCCATTGATGATAATGTGTCCACAAGTTACCCTATCAATTGTGGAAATACAGTTTAGCAGTGTGGTTTTTCCACTTCCGTGAAGCTCCCATGATACCAACAAATTCTCCTTTATCCACATCAAAACTAATATTATCAATCGCTTTTGTCAAATTTGATTTACTTCCATAAAATTTTTCAATATTTTTTACTTGCAAAATTTTTTCCATTCCTCAAAACTCCTTTCAACTTGTTTCCATTATACTCTATTTTTCTCGGCATTGCTATCGATTTTCGTGACGAAAACCTTACATTTTTGTAAGATTACAAAAAAATCCGAACCGCCAAAATTTCTGGCAATCCGAATTTTTTCCTTTTCATGCATCAATTGAAATTATTCATTTTTTACAAGTTCCGCACAATAATCTTTGATTTTATGTACTACCGCCCATTTTGCCTCCTTAATTGAAATCACCCTTCGGTCAGTTTCGTGAAAAAATCTCTCATTTCACAGGAAAGTTCATGCGCATAAGCAAAGATTTCTGCATCATTTTGTTTTAAGATGCAATACAGTTCCACAAACTGCTCTGGTTTTGCCAATAGCAAGCACTTAAAGAAATCTTTTAGCGCTTTCTGAGAAATTTCCTTTCGGAGATATTCTGTTTCAAAACATTTGGTCTCTCCTACCCGCATGGCATAAAGCTTGTTTGATTCGTCCAACACTATAGTATATTTTATAATGCCGTACATCACATCAAATTTTTTTGACATAAATTGCCTCCTCTTGATACATATTTCATTTTGCAACATAAGATAGTTATTATTATAATACATTTTTTAATAAATTTCAATTCTTTTCCATAAACTTATAAAATCGATTTTAATCCACTTTTTTAAAATTTTAATGATAAATGATTAAAATTTCCAAATAATCGATTTAAGGGATTCTTAGGGATTTTTTAAAGGCATAAAAATACCTTGTATCAAAGAAATTGTTTTTATGGCATATTGTATTTTGGGCAAAAAAGAAAAAGATGAAAAACTTCTTCATCTTTTCCAAAACCAGCCTCTTGATTTTCCCTGTTTTATATCAGTCTAGTTTTTTAGGTTCTCACCATCCTCATCGTCTTCGTCATTTCTCCGAGAATCAACCCATTCTACAATAAAGTAGAAAAGCCACACAATAAAGTAAATGACGTTTCTCGCAGGTTGCATTGTTTTCAGTACATAATTATCCGAAAAAATCCAACTAATACCGATAATAGCCATAACAAAAGTCAAAACGATGCGAACATTTATCTTTTTTCTCTTGACAATATAAAATCCCAAATAACACACCGTCAAAATGGCAGCAACAACAAGTGACACATAAAATATAACTTCCATACTCTGTCTCTCCTTTAATGTGTATTTCAAAAAGCAGGTTTTAATTCCAATAATTATTGATATTGATACAACAGGGTTTTCAATAATTATAGCATATTTCACATAAAATGTCAACGACTAAAAATTACTATAACTCCCAATCGGAAACACCAATCTTACTTCTGTTCCTTCCTCTTCAACCGAATCAACCTCAATTCCAATTCCTAATTTATCGCATAATTTTTTACATAAATACAGTCCAATTCCCGTTGATTTTTTATTTGACTTTCTTCCATTCGTTCCCGTAAAACCTTTTTCAAAAACACGTGAAATCTCGCTATTTTTCATACCAACTCCATTATCCTTAACAGATAAAGTCACATTTTCTTTTCCTACTTTTGCAAAAATTTCAATTGTCAAATCCTTTTCTGGCTTATGATATTTGCAACTATTTTGCAAAATCTGATTCAGAATAAAAACAATCCATTTGCTATCTGTATTTACTATTTCCTCTAAATCAGAAAGCTGAATCTTTATTTTTTCTTGCATCAAAGCATTTTTATTTTTCTTAATGCTTTCATTTACAATTTCCTTTAAACAAACTTTCTTAATATAATAATCTTTCTCCACCGTGTTACTACGTGCATAAAATAAAGCTTGCTCAATATAATTTTCGATTTTGTCTAATTCTTCATCAATACTTTTGGTCACTGCATTTTTATTATTTTCAATTACCATTTTACTGGTTGCAATCGGTGTTTTGATTTCGTGAATCCAAAGCTCTATATAGTCTTTGTAATCTTGCGTTAAATATTTATAACGATTCACATTTTCATACATTGATTTATCAATTTCTTCTAGCCAAATTTTGAACAATTTTCCTTCCACAAAATCAGGTTTTTTTATAATCTCTGTAATCAAATATTTTTCCTCTAATTCCTCCATAATCTGAGAAATATTTTGATAAAATTTTCGCTTAGTAAAATATTCTATCATCAAACTAATTATCACCAAAAAAAGCAAGCTAACTGGAATATAAATTTTAATAAAATTGGCAAATGGATAAGGAATCAAAAATATTTCGATTGCTAAGAGTCCCAACAAAAATAAAATTAAAAATAATATTTTATCTTTTAAAAACTCTTTAAAATTCATTAATTTTCTCCCCTTTTTAGCATATAACCCTGTCCACGTTTTGTTTCTAGTAATTCCTTCAATCCCAACTCTTCTAATTTATTGCGCAGTCTTGTGATATTCACACTTAGCGTGTTATCATCAATAAAACTGTCCGTATCCCACAAACGCTCCATAATTTCTTCTCTGGAAACAATTTTTTCACGTTGTTCCACTAAATATCGCAATATTTTTAGCTCATTTTTGGTTAATTCAATTTCCCTATTTTCTTTTATGATTGTACTTTTGGAAATATTTAAAATAAATTCTTTGCAATCAATTTTATCTTGATTGCTAATTTCCACATTTGTTCTTCGCAAAATTGAAGCAATTTTAGCTAGCAAAATTTGAATATTAAATGGCTTTGTAACATAATGGTCAGCGCCATAATTAATAGAAATTAATTCATCAATTTCATTATCTCTACTGGTTATAATAATAATCGGCATTTCAGATTGTTTGCGAATTTCCTTGCAAATAAATTCTCCATCTGCATTAGGCAAATTAATATCTAGCAAAAGTAAATCTGGATGAACCTGTAAAATATCTTGTATCGTGCAATCAAATTTCTTTAGTGATTCTGCTTGATAACCATTATGGTTTAAAAATATTTCTAACTCATTTCGCAATTTTTCGTCGTCTTCGACAATTAATATTTTTTGCATTTTTACCTCCGTTTTTATTTTATCAAATAGCTTACTCTACTTTTTCTATTTTTCAAAAGATTCTGATTTTCTTCAAGACAGCCAATCTTTATATTCGCATTTCTACTACTTATATCCGCTAGAATATCATCTAGAATATTATTCTTATTTCCAGAAACAGAAGCAATCATATATTTTTTATCATCTTGGTCATGAACTATCAAATTTTTTCCAACCGTCATTTCATACTTTTTTTCTTCCTCTATATATCCCCAAGCAATCTCATCATATTTCATTGCTTGCACACCAAAAACAATATAATTTCTCGTTAAATATACATGTTGTTTTTTATAAGGCGTATCTGTCAAATTTTGTAATTCTGTTCTTAATTCCTCCATCAATTCTTGATTTTTTAATCTTTTATTTGCTTTTAAAATACCAGGCAATAAATAGCCCAAAGCTAAAATAAGAAAAAATACTCCAAAAAGTGCTGAACATGTATATAATGTAATCATCCTTCTGCTTACAGAATTTTCTTTTATATAAAATGTTCCCAAATGTTCTGAAAAATTCTCAGAATTTAATTCATTCCCGTCAAATATTTTATCATCATTTGCTAATACAAATTTTTTTATTTCATCATCCATATTATTCAAAATACCTTCTAACTGATAAATCGTATCAAGTTTTCCTGTTTCTGTATTTATTGTTCCACTTATATTTTTAAATGTTTCATTGGATAAATTTACAACATATCTTCTATTATTAACATCTGTTATATAATAAAATTGCGTTTCTTTTTTTGAAATTGGCGTCAATAATATCGGTAAAGTATCAATCTCTACTTTAACACATTTCCCAGCGTTTTCACCATCACTTAAGACAAGTTCAGAAATATTCACCGCTTCTTCTTTATTTCTAAATCGTGCCCAAAAAACCAATCCAATAAATACAAAAGCAATGCTCAAATAAATAACTAATAAAATTAGCAATTTTCTTTTTGGATTCAAGATTCTATCAATTTCTTTTTCTTCCATTTTTTATTCCTTTCCTTATTCCTTTTAATAATAATCTCACTATAAATTAGCATTTATCATCTGAATTATAACACCATTTTTTTTTAAAGTATATATTAATCATAAAAAACTTACACTTTTGTAACATTAAAACAGAGAGCATACAGATTACTTTTACTATAAAAATAATGTGTATGCTCTCTTTTCTTTGAATTTTTTAGAATAAAATATTAATGATTTAATTCAAGATTTGAAATTCTTTTTTCATAACTAAACATATTCGCTTCTGTCCTATCCATTCTTCCTTCTATCTTGCGAATTTTTTCAGACTTTTCTAAATTTTTGTCTAATTCTAAAGTAACTGCATCAAAAATAGCATCAATTTTTGTGCCATATTCCTGTTCAAATAAACATTGTTGTTCTCTCACTTCCGTGATTTTATCATCAAGTTCATTAAATTTCCTATCTAATTTTTGGTCAAGTTCATTGAATTTCTTATTCATTTCATTCAAAATTTTTACTAACTTTTCTTCCATATTTTCCTCCTTTCTTCTATATTTTGTATTAAAATCCTAACATATTCTTTTCCAAATTACAAGTGCTTTCCCCAAATTTTCCCAAAAAAAATGAATTGCTATTTCTAACAATTCATTTCTCTTTCTAAATATTTTCATTTCGAATCGTTTCAATCGTATTTTGACGATTAATTTTTGCCATCGAATATTTCATAATCACAAATACCAACACAAATACTGCAACAATTGAAATTCCAATTGGCTTTAATGGCAAATACATCCCTGTTTGAATTTTCACAGAAAATGCCTTATACAACCCAAACGTTCCCAATATTCCCATCACAATTCCATAAACAAGTGCTTTCGATGAATAGAAAATCGTTTCCAAATGAATCATACGATTAAATTCTTTTTTCGTCATCCCAATACTTTTTAGCATCGCAAATTCTTTCTGTCTTAATTCCATATTCGAAGTAATTGTATTAAAAATATTCGTCACTCCAATCAACGTAATTACCGTAATAAATCCATACAAAAATATTTTTACAACCAAAGCCATTGCCTTTTCCGCTCTAGCCGATTCTTCCAAATTCGAATAACCAATATCCTCCAACTTCAAATTTTCCAATTCTTCAATCAAATCATCTGTGCTATTCGATTGTATGCTAACCTCTACTGGAGCAAATTTCATCTCCTCAAATTCCTCTAAATTAACTACCAAACAGCCATCCGAATAATACGACTTTTCCAATCCATAAGGACGTACATCTGTAACTGCCCCAATTGTCAACTTGGTTTCTTCTTCGGCCATTTTTCCTATGATTGTCTCTCCCGCAGAATAATTATATCTTCTCATTTCAACTTGTCTGCCAGCATCATCATAATATAAATACGTATCACACAAAATTCCCGTTTTCTTTACCTTTTCTGGTTTTAAACCTGCCTTTTTGCAATATTTCTGGAAAGTCTCATTATCCAAAGCAACTACTTTTAAATTTGCTACTTTTCCTTCTCCCGATTCAATAAATTCACCACTTTCTTCATCATAATAGCCATCTTCTTGCAATTCAAGCTCTGGAATTTCACAAATCTTACTCAAATCCTTAATTTTCATATATTCTTCACTTTGATACAAAACAAAACTTTCCTCAATATAGCCAAGCTTCGTAATTTTTTCCACATCCTCCTGACTCGTGCCATTGCAATAAATCGAAATATTATATTCATAATCCTCATAATAATTCCCTGTCAAATCAAACATATTCGTTAAAAGGCTATTCATCGTAATAAAAATGAAAATGCTCACTGCCAACGAAATTACCGTTGTACGATATTTTTTCTTGCTTCTTTTCAAATTTTTATACGCCAATTCACCACCAATCTTAAACACCTTTTGAATCACTTTTGGGGTTCTCAATTTTTTACCTTTGATTTTTACTTCATTTGCATTTCTCACCAAATCAATTGGACTCACTTTGCTTGCCTTTCTCGCAGACGAAATAGCTGATAAATAAATTGTAATCATACCAAGCAAAACCGTTAATCCAATTGGCAATAACGAAATATTCACCACAATTCCATCCACATGTGCTAGCAAAAATTCACCCAAAATATTATTTACAATTTTAATCAGTACAATTACTGCTAAAATACCAGACAAAATGCCAACTGGAATTCCCGCCATTCCCAACAATAAACTCTCAAAAATAACACTTTTTCTAATCTGTTTTTTCGTAGCGCCAACACTTGCTAACATCCCATACATCTTCATTTTTTCAGTCGTTGCTATCGCAAACGAATTTCGGATGCAAAAAACACTCGTAAAAATAATAATAAAAATTACAACACCAGCCACACTATAAAGCATCGAAACAGTACTATCAGCAAAAGCAAACGCTTCCCACCTTAAAAGTTCCGTATTCAGTTCATAATTTTCATACTTCAAATCTCCCATTTGCAACTGACTATAATCCGAAACACCCAAAATTTCTGGAATAGTTTCCTTATAACTTCGCGGATTTTTCAACGAAAGATACGCCTGTTTCTTTCCTCCATTTTGATTCGTCGTAATCACCGTATAACCTGGGTCAGAATACGCCTCAAAACTATATTCTGGTCTTTCCATAATTCCAACAACCGTAAATTCATAATTCTTCGTATCCACCAACTGTTCTTCTTCTGCATGATAAGGATTTGAAAAATCCAACGCCTCTCCAGCATTCGTTTTTCTCTCTCCCACATCAATTTTAATCGTATCACCAATTTTATAATCTACTTTCCCATTTTTAAGAATATGCTTACTAATCACAACTTCATTTTCATGACTCGCAAATCTTCCTTCTACCAAATGAAACTTCAAATACTCAAACAATTTTTTATCCATAGAATATAATTTCAAATATGGCTTACTCTCATTCTGTCCCTTTTCCAATTTGCCATAACCCAATTCATAGCCTGCCTGTATTTCTTTAATTTCCGAATTCTTTTTCAACTCCTCTATATCGCCATCTGTCAAATCTGAAATTTTCAAATGATAATATCCCGTTTCATTCACCGCATTTTCCACCAAAGTTGCTTGGAAACTTGTTACCATTGTTGCCACTGCACAAATCAAACTGCAGGACAAAATAATTCCAATCATCGTACTAATCGTTCTTTTTCGATTCAACTTCAAACTTTTAATTGATAACTGTTTCAGAATATTCACCTTTCAAACCTCCCTAAACCAATTTTCCATCTTCGATTTTCAAAATTCGGTCTGCCACATTTGCAATTTCCATATTATGCGTAATCATAATAATCGTTTGCTGATATTCTTCATTCGATTTTTTTAGCAACGCCACAATTTCATCACTCGCCTTTGAATCCAAATTTCCTGTTGGCTCATCAGCCAAAATAATTGCTGGACTCGTAATCATACTTCTTGCAATCGATGTTCTTTGTTGTTGTCCTCCAGACAATTCATTCGGTAAATGCGTTTTTCGCTTTTCCAAACCAAGTAATGTTATCAATTCATTCAATTTCCTATCATCCACTTCTCGATTATCTAATTTCAATGGTAAAGTTACATTTTCTTCTACATTCAAAATTGGAATCAAATTATAAAATTGATAAATCAATCCCACTTTTCTCCTCCTAAAAACAGCAAGTTCATCATCATTCAATTGATAAATATCTTCTCCATCAATAAAAACCTTTCCACTCGTTGGCCTATCAACTCCACCAAGCAAATGCAAAAGCGTTGATTTTCCACTTCCGTGACGCCCCTACAATCGCCACAAATTCCCCTTTTTTCACGCTAAAAGACAAATTATCAATTGCTTTTACTTGTGTACTGCCTTTTCCATAAACTTTACTCAAATTCTCCACTCTCAATATTTCCATAAAATCCCCTTTCTTTCACAATATTGTTTTAACAATTTCATTATACGCCACAAATCTAAGCTCGTAAATAGAATCCAGCCAACATTAAGAAAACATTAATATTTAAAAGAGCCGTTAGACATAACATCTAACAGCTCTTTTTATTCCATATTTCTTATTCTTCTATTTTATATTCTGCCAAATCTGGCTCCACAAAAACGCTATCCTGTACATTTCCAAATTCATATGTATATTCCACCATGCAGTCAGATGTATTTCCATTTTCATCGGTTTGTGTACCCTCTTTTGCTTTTATTAGCAAACCAGTTTCTTTCTCATGATAATTTACGGTTTCATTAGAACCTCGTCCATATGTTACAACATAGCATTCTTTATCGTTCCACTCTTCTGTTCTAATCGACATCGTAGCTGCCATTTGGAATAATAGCCACAAATCATCATCATAATCAAGAGCAACAATCATTGATCTGCCAATGCCTTGTGAATCTAAGATAGCAACTTTTTGTTCTCCTACATTAAAATACGAATTTGCCTTTTCTCCTTTATAATAATTCATCAACACTCTTGTTTGCCCTGTACTTTTTACCGTAGTATTCAAAAACAATACCGCATTATTGCCTTTGCAATAATATTCTGTAACCGTTTTCGTTGAAGCAGACTCATTAACGATTTTTTCGTAGTAATTATCACTTTTTGCATACGTTTCTACTTTTTTGGCTAAACCATTCAAAATCACCATTTTACGAATGGTAAATCCTAAAAATAGCACAACACAAATAAATATTACCAATCCTACCATTAAAATGACTTTTTTCCTATTCATAAACATCACCTCTTTTTCTTTCGTTCTGTAAAAACTTCCCTTGTATATTTATATTATAGCATATTTTACATAAAAAGTCAACTTTTTACATGCAATGCTTTTTCACACATTATCCTGCAAAAAATATCCGTTTCCCCAATCAAAAATTTGTAGAATCCTATTGACGATTAGTCAATTTTCTACTATAATAAATTAGCTTAGCAATTATTATTTACACAAAAGGAGGTACCAAAATGCTAAATTTTCTTGAAGAACAACTCTCAGACGGAACAAAACATTACAAGGTTATCCCAGATACACCTTGCAATGTGAAAGAACTCGTTGATGCAATCCTTTCGGAAAGACCGGAAGATTCAGGCTCCATCGAAATTAACCTGCAAGATTCTTTTCGTGGAAAATCTGTTTATCGGTATCGAAAGGGAACTTTGCACTCGAAGATGTCTCATGAAATTTTAGATAGACCAGTCATTCTTGCAAAAGCAGCTGGTTTATTGAAACGGATGGATTACACCATCATGATAACATCCTCCTGAGCACTTGCTCACAAAAAGACCACCCAAAAAATCACTTACACCTTGGGTGGTCTTTTTTTACACAATATACCAAATTTTATTTCTCTCAAAATAACGTCCTAATTCCTCTCGAAAGAAAATTTCTCCTTCTTTTCTCAAATCCGTTTTGTACATATATTTTCCTCGCCCTCGTCCTGTCATTTTTGTTTTGTCAAATAATGGAATAGGATTTGCAAATGCTTCTTGATTAATCGCATTATGCACATAACTATACGTCATAAAAATGACTTCAAAAAAGATTTTTTGTTTGGCTTTTTCACTTAACATTTCTTGTAAATATACAATCAATTCATGATATTGTTCTTTCCAATCTTCCAAAAAAATTACAGGCGCAATTAAAATTCCCACATCATAATCTGCCTCTACCAATTTATTAATCGCTTCGACTCTATCTTTTAAACGCGACGTTCCAAATTCCACATGTTCAATTATATATTCTGGATTAACACTCATACGAACAATAACTTTTTTGTTATGTGACAAAGGAAGCAAATCATCCACAAAAGAAAATTTTGTTGGAAACGTTAATTTTCCGCTCGAAACATTTTTAAAATTTTCAATCGTCCAAACTAAATTATTGGTAATTGTATTTTCCAAAATCAAATCACTATTGCTTCCAATTTCAAATGTCAATTCTTTCTCCGAACGATTTGCCGTTTTGATAATTTTTTCCAACATCTGCTCACGATTCACAAACAATCGCATATACGCACATTTATTATAATGACAAACCAAATAACAATACATACAACTTGCTGTACAACCAGATGAAGTGTATGGCACCAAATAATCTGACACTTTATGATTTTCCACAAATTGATGTGTTTTACGAACCCCAATAATTAAATTCTTTTTCGTTTTCAAAAATTCGGAATTTTTCTTTTTCCTCATTTCTTCAATATTATTATGATTTTCTATTTCAATTTTTGGAACTTCTTTATATTTTTCCAATAACATTTTTCCTAAATCATAATTTTCAATATTTTTCTCAAAATAAATTGCTGTTGGTTTGAACATAACTTTCTCCTTTTTATTAGGTTGTCCGTTAGCAATTATTTTATTCTGATGAAATTATTTGATTGCTTCTATCTTTTTATTTTTTTGTTCATTACACAAAAAAATAGCAGAAAACTCTGCTATTCTTTCTTAATTTTGTTTATCTTTATAAATATTGATAATATCTTTCAAACTCATTTTTGTTCCATAATTCAAAATCGCACTTGAATAAATCTTAATGGCAATTTGTGCAATAACCAAAATCGTTACCAACAAAATTGCAATCGAAATCAAAACATCTGCTCCACTTGCCAATCCCATCATAATTCTAAATGGCATACAAAATGGTGAAGAAATTGGGAATAGCGATGCAAATACATTCAGTCCGCTAGTTGGGTTCATCATGGTAAAATAAGATAAATAAAATCCAATTACTGCTAAAAGTGCAACTGGTGTATTAGCTGACTGAATATCTTCTGGCTTGCTTACCGTTGAACCAGTTAATGCATACAATAAAGCATAAGCAAAATAGCCCAATATAAAATACACCATCGTAATAACGCCTAAATAAACCGTAACATTAGACATATCCAATACCGAATTTAATAGTTCTTCATCCAAACAAGATTTAGCACTTATCAAAGCGGTTGCTACAATTAAAATCATTTGAAATAATCCAACCAAACCAATACCAATTGTCTTTCCTAATACGATTGTTCTTGGACTGGTAGAAGTCACTAATGTTTCCATGATTTTTGACGTTTTTTCCGTTGTAATCGAACTTGAAACTTGATACGCACAAAAATAAATCGCATAAAATAATACAATCGACATTACCATCATCGCAAAAATATTTCCACTGGCTTCTTCTTCACTTGTTTGCTCTAAACTGAATTCAAAATTCGGTGTAATCGATTGCAACTGCTCTTCTGTTAAACCTAATTTTCCAATCTGCAAATTCGTATACAATGCATTGATTCCAGCAATAATATCTTCTGGCACAGATGCCATCATGTTGGCATTTTCTACAATATATCGAATCTTTATTTGATTTTCCTCTTTTACAATCATAATACTTGCATCAATTTCTTCTGCCTCGATTTTTTGCTTAATTTCCTCATAACTATTTTTTCCAATTTCCACTTCGTAATCCAAATCTGTATTTTTCAAAGCTTCCAAATTTCCTTCAAAAATATTTTCTGTATCTACAATCAAAAGCTTTTCTTTAGTCGTGTCTTCGCCATTCATTGATTTTAGCCAATTAGGAACATGAAATCCAATCACAATCAACGCCAAAATCAATAAGGTTGATATCACAAAAGACTTTCTTTTTACCATTTCCTTCATGGTAAATTTCATAACAGTTATAATATCTTTCATTTTATTCACCTACCTTTTCTATAAATATATCATTCAGCGTTGGCTTCATAATTTCAAATTTGTTCAGTGTCACACCTTCTGACACGATTTTATTCAAAAGTTTATGCGCCTTTTCTTCTTCGGTGATTTTTAAGGTATATTCATTATTTTTCTCATTTTCAATTTCTAACCCAAACTCTTTTATGTACGAATCAATTTTTTGATTCACATCCACTTTTACACGGTTGGCTGGATACGATTCCTTAATTTCCTTCAAATTTCCCTGTAAAACGGTTTTTCCTTTGCATAAAATCAAGATGTCGCTACAAAACTCCTCAATTGTCGCCATTTGATGAGCTGACATAATCACATATTTTCCATTTTTTACTAAATCAATAATAATATTTTTCAAAATTTCGGTATTAACTGGGTCCAATCCACTAAACGGTTCATCTAAAACCACTAATTCTGGATTATGAATCACAGCTGTCATGAATTGTATTTTTTGCTGATTTCCTTTCGAAAGTTTTTCAGCTGTCATATTTAAGTATTCTTCTACTTTTAATTCTTTTGCCCATTTTTGAATCGATTGTTGTGCTTCCGTTTTTTTCATTCCTTTCAATTCTGCAAAATACATCAATTGGTCCACAATTTTTGTCTTTGGATACACCCCTCTTTCCTCTGGCAAATAACCAAAATTGACACTCTTACGATCCACTGCTTTTCCATTCCAAGTAATCTCGCCACTCTCTTTTTTAATAATGCCTAATATCATTCGAATCGTTGTTGTTTTTCCTGCCCCATTTGTACCAAGCAAACCATATACTCCCGGCTTATCCAAGACTAATGAAACATTATCAACAGCTTTTTTTCCTACAAATGTTTTGGATACATTTTTTAATATTAAACCCATTTTCAATCCCCTTTCTATGAGTTATTTATGGAAATTTTATCACAAATATCCACTATTTTCAAGATTTTTATGTAAAATTAATCATTATATCCTGCCCCAAATTCATGAACCCCTCTACCTAAAGTCCTTTTTTCAAAAATAAAATGTACTCTAAGTTTCCCACTCAAAATACATTTCATGACCTACTATTTACATCAAAATAGAGTTATATTATAGCACAAATTAGCTTAAATTTCAAGAAACTGTAACTGTTAGAAAACAGTTGTAATATTGTTTTTTCATAAATATCCTTTCTTTCCTCTCAAACTAAAACTCAAAACTGCCAATCCACTTACTAACACAAACAAATAAAAACTAATTCCTCGACTCAAAAGCATCGCACTATTTAGCAATCCGCGTTGGAAATAATACTCTATAAATCATCAAAAATCCGCCTTCACTCACACCAACTGCCCCCGGAAGTGGCATACAAGAAACCGCTATATACAGCACTGACTGCAATGCTAAAAACTGCCAAAAGCTGGCTTCCCCTAATCCAAACGATGCATAAATAAAATAGGGAATACTATGATACAAAATTACCTGCACCACCGTTGTTCCAACAATTTTCAAAAGCACTCTCGGATGTTTTTTTAAAAGCTCACCACCAGCCTTATATTCCTTAATTTGGCCCAAACATTTCCCTCGAAAATCTTCCACTTTCTGATAATGAAATTTCTCCAAAATCTTACAAACCACATCCACCAATTTTCGAATTAAATTCTTCGAAAAAATGCTCAGCAACACAATTGCCAAAATTCCCACATTAATTGCAACACCCAAACATAAAAAATACTTAATATTTCCCATCGAATTTTCAATAAATCCACAACTTGTTACAAATCCAACCAGTGCCATCACAACCGTTACAAATTGAAAACTCGAAAATTCCGTCAAAATTGCCAAAGCAGAATGTCCAATTGGTAAGCCATCTTTTTTCATGTAATAAATCTGCATTGGATCTCCACCCGAAGCACTTGGCGTCACCGAACTAAAGAAAAATCCAACAAATGCATATTTCAATCCTTTTCGAAAACTAATTTTACAATCCAACAACTTCAATGTCCTCGCAATATTAATTCCTTCTGATAACACAAACCAAAACATGCAAAATATAGCCAGCAAAATAAATTTTTTATCCACCTGTTTTACAATCTGCAAAATTTCTAGAATGCTGTTATCTTTCAGCACAATATAAAATGTCAAACTCACAAAAAATATAAAAATAAAAGCATTCAAAATTCCCTTTTTAAATTTTGTATTCATCAATCGTTTTAAACTGAAATCCTTTCTCTAAAAATATTGGTATCACTTTTTCTAATGCTAAAATCGTCTTTTGTGGCGCTTCCTTTTT
This sequence comes from uncultured Clostridia bacterium, assembly GCA_948976265.1. Lineage (GTDB taxonomy): Bacteria > Bacillota > Clostridia > TANB77 > CAG-508 > Scatovivens. Next base: position 170,207 of record CARFUA010000003.1, on the reverse strand, counting down.
TCCTCTTCCGTCGTGTAAACAAATAATATCGCCTTTTTTGACTCTTGCCAAAAGTTTGTCAGCAATGATTTCTTCTGTAGTATCTGCTTCCCAATCTTCTGCCATAACATTCCATAAAATGCAAGGAATTTTCTTCTTTTTCAACTCATGAAGCAAATACCAATTAGCATCCCCCCAAGGTGGCCTATAATATTTTACAAAAACTTCAAGTGCTTCCATTGTCTGCAAACTTTTTTCCAAATCCAATTTGGTTTCAATTATCCCTTGCAACATTGAATTTTTATGTTTTAAAGAATGAAGTGCAATTACATGACCTGATTGTTTCATTTTTTCAATCACGTTTTTTCGTTCTTTCGCAAAATTAGCCACACAGAAAAAAGTTGCTTTTATTTGATAGCGATTCAAAAGTTGTAATAGTTTTTCGGTATATTCACTTGGTCCATCATCAAATGTTAAATAAATTGCATTTCCTTCTGGTTTCTTTTTTCGAAAAAATTTTTGTTTATTCAGATATGACGGCAAAAATCCATACACTAGAAATAAACTCAAAATCGCCAAAAAAACAATTCCCACAATCACCATTTTTACGCTCCCTTCTCGTACAAATCCATTACCGTTATTTCTTCTAATTGACTTTTAATCCTCTGCATATTTTTTCGCATCTTTTCTAATTCGTCTGGCGATTTTAATAAATCTAAAATATCTTTTGCGACATTTCCTGTTTTATTCCAAACCACTTTTCCCATTTCATTTTTTTCAATAAATTTCGCATTTCCAATTTCCTGACTTAAAAACGGATTCAAAACATACATTGGCGTCTTCGAATGAATGGCTTCAAAAAGCGTAATTCCTCCAGCTTTGGTAAGAATCAATTCTGCCTTTTTCAGATATTCATATACTTTATCGGTATAACCAACTACCTTCATATTATTATATTTTCCGTAATATTTTTCAAACATTTTCTGGTTTTTTCCTGTTAACAATGTAATATGTATTTCTCGATGTTTTGCTAAATTATCTAATGTTTCCTCCATCGCTGGCAGTAAGCCTAAGCCACCTCCCATTACCAAAATCTCATTTTTGCCTTTTTCGAAACTTGTCTTTTTAAACTCTCGTTTCACAGGAATTCCCACTACTTTGATTCGATTACTTGAAACTCCATTTTGCATCATTTGCCATTTTGTTTCATCTGAAGCCACAAAATAAGCGTCTGTCTCATCTGTCAGCCATTCTTGATTTACTTCCACATCCGTAATGTATGTATATAACTTCAAATTCGTATTTTTTACTTTCTTATAAACCGAAACATATTTTGAACATACTGGAAATGTAGAAATCACAATATCAATGTTTTTTTCTTCCAATATTTTCTCAATTCGCTTTCGCATCATACTTTTAAACGGCGCAAACTTTGTATTGGCTGAAAATTTATAAAAGAAATTATAAACACAACTACATCGACTCACCAAAAAATTAAAGATTCCATAAATCATTGTTTTCATTTTTGGAAAAATAAGCTCAAAAAAGTCTATTACCTCTACTCCGTGTATTTTCATTTTCTAATTCTTGTTTCAAGGACATAGAAGCAGTATAATGTCCCATTCCACATTTGGCTGTCAAAATTAAAATATTCATTCTTTTTTCCCTTTCCCCTTTTAAAACGATTATACCTTGTTTTTCTCATTTTGCGTATGGATTTACCTTTCAATAATCTTACATTTTTGTAAGATTCTACATTTCTCTTTCCAACATTCCTTCTTGTTCAAATTGTTCCACTTGCTCTGTTAATGTTTCAATCTGCAAGTCTTTTTCGTCTATTTCCTGTTCTAACTCTAACAACTGAATTTCCATTTCATTCATGGCTTCTTGTAATTTAATCGATTTCGTTTGTTCTTCTTGCTCTTTTTTATTTCTCTCATTTTGAATCATTTTCTCAATATTTTCTTTTGATGCATACACACAAATACTTGGTACATAATAGTTTTTAATCACTCTATGATTAATATCTTCAATATTCTCACGAATGGCATCCATAATTTTCGATTCATCTTGCCAATAATGAATAAAAATTGTTTCATTTTCCTCACTAATATCTGCTACATAATATTTCGAATGTTTTACCACAACACGTACATCTGCTGAATCTGTTTCCACAAATTCCACCTCACGAAACCATCGATTAATCGACAAATTCTCTGTCATTGCTGTTTCAAAAACCGCTTCTTTTTCATAACTTACTTCCGCATTTTCTTCATAATGAAATCCAGTAAGTCCGATTAGTATCATTCCAATACTACATCCAATCAAAACTAATCCTGCTAAAACAGAAATCGCCATTCGACTTTTCTTCGGTTTTCTGCTTGCAATAAAGTCATAAAACAATTCCAAAATAACCACATTAATCACAATTGCGCCTAAAATTCCACACAAGCTTCCCCAAAATACCTGTCCTGTTCCAACAAACAAGAAACTAAGAATGAACAACATCACAAAACCAATTAATGAAAAAGCAAAAATACAAGCAAACCAAAATGCCACAAATTTAATTCCCCATAAAATCACTTTCATCATTTCTGTCAAAAATCTTGATTGAGAATGTTGTGGGTCTCGAATCACAATTTTTTCTTTTTTCTTTTCTAGCAAAACTTTTTCTGTTTCCAATTTTTCTGGCTCTTCTGAAACATCGGCATCTTCTGTTTTTTCTTCTTTCACAATTTCATAATAATCCAAATAGCGAATTTTAAAAATATGTAAGAAAACTGTAATACCAACCACAAAAGCTAAAATAAGATAAATCGAACCTAAAATATTTTCTATAAAAGAACTTACTCCAACTGGAAAATTATGAATAATGCCTATCAAAATCGAATCTCCAATTCCACCTAATATTGCTAAAATGCAAGACAAAACAATTCCAACCATAATTTGTTCCATCAAACAGCCCAATCGTTGTCTCCAATTCATACTGCTTAGCATGCTAACAATTTTGGTGACTTTATCAAAAAACTCATCAATATACTGATTGATATTATTTTTCGATTGTCTTGTTTCTTCCACTTCTTTTACATTTTCATTCATCAATTCATCCATTTTATAATCAAACAGTTTGCAAATCAGCAACACTTTATCCATTTCTGGATAACTCTGTCCAGATTCCCATTTCGAAACTGCCTGTCTCGAAACCCCCAACTTTTCTGCCAATTGTTCTTGTGATAAATGATTTTCCTTTCGTATTCTTTTCAAATTTTCTGATAATTTCATCTAAAAAATCACTCCTTTCTTGTCTTCATTTTACAACTTCTACTGGTTGCATTCTACCAATTTTGAGTTGTTTTTTGTCAATTCTCAGTTGCATTTTCGTTTTTTCAAGGTTTTATGTCTCTCTTAATTTAATTATAGTATGTATTTTTCATTTTTCAAGTCTTTTTCCAAATTTTAAGAAAACCTTAATAAACCTTTAAGATTTCCTTAAAACTTTTTAGCATTTTTTCATGTATAATAAAATTAATATAAGGAGGAGCCTATGAAAAAACAAAAAAAGAAAAAATTTAGATTGAAAAAAATCATTTTTTTAGGATTACTTGCTATCCTAATTTGGAACATTTATCAAAAACAAAATATTACACAATATAAAATCATCAAACAAGACCAAAATAAAAATTATGCTGGAATTGGGCAAGAAAAAATAAAAGACAACGATGCTTATTTCACTACTTTCACAACCCAATCCACTCACCAAAAAACTTACAAAGAATATAAACAAAACGGAAATACACCTTGGAGTAAACTTCCTTACTGGGGCGGAACAATGGAAGAAAACGGTTGTGGTATTACTTCCATTGCCATTATTCTTAGTGGCTATAAGCAAGATGTAACACCGGAAGATTTACGAAAAAAATATACACCTGTTTTAAAACAAGATGCTATTTCTAAAGAATTGTCTTCTACCTTTGGAATTGAAAATACAGATTTTTACTTTGATCATGCGCATTTATCCAAACATGCTATTCTTGAACATTTAAAAACCAATCGCCCTGTTTTAATCTGTGTTTGGAATCAACCAGAAGAAAATCGTTGGACAACCAAGTCACACTACATGGTTCTTCTTGCTACCGATGGCAAAGATATGGTTTATTTATCAAATCCAAACGGACTCGAAAATGATAGCAAAAGTTCTGGCTGGTATTCGATAAATGAGATTGTGCCTTATATTGCGAAAGCTTTGTATATTGAGAGTTATGAATAACAATAGCCCAAAAGTCAAATGACTTTTGGGCTATTGTTTCACATTTCTCATACGACTTTTGTGATTTTTATCACATTTTAATAATGACTTTTTATATTTTTCTTTTTCTTACCAATTTTGGAATATTTCCAATCATATAAAGTGGAATATTTACAAGCTTTTCCTCTTGTCTATACGTTGACATAGAGGTTCTCACATTCACATTGGTATGATATTTTTGCATAAACATTTTCAAACTCTTAGCTTGCAAATTTTCACTTGCCTTTACTTCAATCGGTACATTCTTTCTTCCAATTTGCGTAATAAAGTCAACTTCAGCTGTTCCTGTATTCGAGGTCCAATAAAAAACAGATAAATCTGTACATTGCTTTAATTGGCACAATACATACTGCTCTGTTAAACTTCCTTTAAACTCCTCAAAAATGTCATTTCCTTCCAATAATGTTTTAGCATCAATGCCTGACATAGCCCCCAATAAACCGACATCTAACAAATATAATTTAAAGGCATTAAAATCTTGATAGGCCGACAATGGCACTTTACTATTATTAACACGATTTACTTGATAAACAAGTCCACAATCAATTAGCCAAGATAGCGCAGTTTCATATTCTCTAGCTCTAGCTCCTTCTCGCACCAAACCATAAATAAATTTTTTATTTTCTTTTGCAAGTTGTGTTGGAATATTGCGCCAAAGTTGTCTAATCTTAGGAATTATGGTATTAGGCGCATGTTTTGAAAAGTCTTGTTCATACGCTTCTAACAATTTTTTTTGAATCTTTCGTACTTCTTGTAAATCACGATTCATCACATATTCCTCTACTGCTTCTGGCATCCCACCTACATAATAATATAATTTCAATAATTCCTTGAATTTTGTATGAAATATTTCAATTAAAGGAATATCATTTTTTTGCAAGAGTTCTAATAATTCTTCTTCTCCTAGCGCTTTCAAAAATTCAAAAAAACTAAATGGCGTCAAATCTAGAAAGTCTACTTTTCCCACAGGAAATGAGATATTTTGATGAATAGCTACTCCTAGCAAAGAACCAGCAGAAACAATATGATATTCATTTGCATTTTCGCAAAAATATTTTAGCGATTTTAATGCTTTTGGCGTTTCCTGAATTTCATCTAAAATAATTAATGTATTTTCAGGTTCTATATTCACACCCGATTCAATTTTTAAGCCCTGTATGATTCGATTCATATCAAAATCTTCTTCAAAAAGTTGGTTCATTCTTGTGTTATCATCAAAATTAATATACGCACACTTTTTATAAAATTTAGCACCAAATTCCTTCATTAACCAGGTTTTTCCAACTTGTCTTGCCCCTCTTATAATCAATGGTTTTCGATGATTTGAATTTTTCCATTTCTTTAATTCCTCGACACCTATTCGATACATTTTCATCACTTCCCTCAAAATCATTTCATACTCATATTATATCATAGTTTCCACGTTTTGTAAAGGACTTTTGCGGTATTATTTCACATTTCTCGTATGACTTTTGTGTAGTGTTTTCACATTTTCCCAATGACTTTTGCAAAAAAAATCCCAATATCAAAACTATGTCTTATAATTGGGATTTTTTCTTTTATATTTTATGATTTGACATCCTTCAATTCCATCTCTGGAATACCAATATAAACATCACGATTTCCATCTAAATTATGCACTTTGATGATTGTATATTCCTCATAGCGATAAATCATACTTCCACCATCATTATACATATCGCCTTTTATTTTTTCACTGTCTACATCTTCATTTGCTTTGGCAATGATCTCATCCATTGTGATTTTGTTTTCTAACAAAGCCTCTCGAAGCGGCATTTCTTTTCCATTGATTACAATATTAACTTCTCCTAAATAAGCATAAATATTATAATCATATTTCTCCGTTTCCGTCTTTTCTAAAATCGGACGAACTTTGTCTCTACTTTCATGTTGCTGATTCACAAAATGAATTTCAAAATTTTCAGCTGATTTGATTTCAATATCCATTGCCTCAACTTGCGCAGGATACGTTTCCATGATAACGCCATTGTATGTTATTTTCACATTCGTTCCCACTTCATACATATAGTCCAAATTTTTCTCTAATGCGATCGAAATTTTGTCAGCTGATTTTCGAATTTCTTCGTCTTCATTTGGCTCTACTACAATAGAATTTTGATTAGATTCGATGACTTTTCCATAAAAATAAACTTTTTCCTCAGTATCTGCATTTTGTGAACTACCACTTTTGCTTGCTTGATTTTGTACGGCTGTAATATCTGATATTTTCGCTGCAAAGTATGGTAAATCTCGATTTTCTTCTAATAGAAAAATCGTAAAGGTATCATCTACTAGAAATTGTCTTGGTTCTTCTGGCATCATGATTGCCATTTTTCTTACCATCATACCTGCTTCACTTTTGATTTTTCCGCCTTTTTTATCCAACTCAAATTGAATGGTTTGTAAAGCAGTTTCGATTTGGTATTCATTACCATTGGAAAATAAAAATGGCTCATTTTCTAATTCGTGAAATTCTTCTTTTAAATTGAATTTGATATTGGGTATTTTTAAAATATCTTCTTCCCCAAAACTGATTTCTCCTTCATAATTTTCCTTTTCTTTTTGAATTGTTTCGTACATTTTTCCAAATGAATTTTCCTCGCGTCCTTTTGCCAAAATTACTTCATCATTTTCTTTGGTGAATAATTTAACTGCAAAATCATCTTTCGAATGATAGTATAATACTTCCACTTGCTTTCTCACTTGCTCATCCGTACTTTCATCAATTCCAAAATAAGTTACATTTTCATAATTTCCGAATGTTCCCTCTTCCAACTCAGAAAATGCTTTTGGAAATTCAAATTCTTTTTTGAGCATAGTATACAAAAAATAATCTTCAGGATTACGATTGTTCCAATCAAAATCGTCTAAAATATCGCTGGTTTCGTTAAACTTTTCTTGAATCGCTTTTTCGATTTCAGCTTTTAATTCTAAAGTCGGTCTACCATATACTTTATAATAGCTATTTTCGGATAAATGTGAAGTATTGAAGGTGCCTTTATTTAGGTTTTCAACCAACTTTTTTTGTGGTGTAAATAGAATATCTTGTTTGGCTAAATCATTTTTTAAATCGTTCCAAATCAAATTAAACGTTCCACACCAAGCTGTATTATCACTGATTTCATCTTCCAGAGATAACACAATTCCTAAATTTTTATTTGATTTGTATTCTATATTTGGTTCTTCCTTTCCATTTACTTTCCATTTACTAAATGCAAAAATTCCACCTGCTATTATTAAAATCATCAGCAGTGCTAATAAAATTCTTTTTTTCATCTCGCTTCCTCCTTTACTGAAATTATTTCTTTTTTCATATTATCCAAGTCATACCAATACATTTCTGTTAAGATTCCATCTTGACTTTTAAAACCATAAAATTTACCCGCAATAAAATATCCGCTACCAAAATCTAACGTTTCTTTCTCATTTTTATCATGGATATTGATTCGATAATATCCATTTCCTCTAAAATAGGCATTATCTTTCCAAACATAACTTAACGTGTCAAGTGAAATTTGGTCTGCTTTCCAACATTCTAGTTCAGCATGATTGTGTAAATCTACTGAAAATAGAGTATTTTCATCTTCTAAATTATTTTGATTATCTAGCAATTTTCTGGTATAAAAATACGTTCCATAAAGTGAATCAAAAACGTTTCCAAAACGTCCAACCGCATCATTTTGGTGATTATCTAAATACAGAATTCTTTGTTTTTCACCGTCGTTATAATCAATGTAAGTAATATATTGATTGGTCGCAGAAGTAAGGTATGTTCTTCCTTTTGCCATTTCTGTTTTTTCTGTTCCGTCCATTTTGGCTCGATAAATACTTCGTGTGTTTAAATCCGTATAATAAATAAAATTGTCCACCAAATAAAACGTATTTTTTACATTTTCGATTATGGTTTCTTTGTTGGTTCCATCTTTGTTCATTTTGCACAAATTGCCTTGTGGCGTTTGGTTGATATCATCAAAACCGATTTGGTCTGTAAAATAAATTTCGTTTTCTGTTAGCCAGAGCCTAAGAGAAGAACCGTTGTAAATTTGCGTTATATTTCCTTCTAAATCCAACTTATAGATTCCTTTTCCACGATAATAATATGGCATAAAATACACGAATTCTCCATCAAAATACAGACTGTTTGCTCCTTTTTCTGGTTTGTATAATTTTTTGGATTCTTTTGTGGAAAGGTTGAATTGATAAATCGTTTCATCAAAATCATTCATGTAAACTGCAGTATTTCCCCATTTAGCAAATCGACTTCCTTTTTGAAGACTGCATAATTTTTCTTCTTCTGAAATTTCAGAAACTAAGTTATCACCAGTTGGATTTTTCTTTTCTCTTTCTGTTGGTTTCGTCCAATCACCTTGTGAAGTTTTTTGTAAAACTAAATTGTATTTATCATCTCCGCTGTCAAAATAAATCTCTTTGCAAGATGAATTTAGCTCCAATTCAAACTCATTTTTTGCATTCCATTTATTGTTTAGTCCAAACGTAGAATAAAAGGTAAGATATAGATTTTCGCTCTCTTGTTTTACGCGAAAATCTTTAATATATCCCATACTACTTGAAACATTGACTTTGAATTTTAGAACGTTTCCGTCTTGCAAAATTTCATAATCAGTTAAAACAACATCTGTCCTTTTTCCTCCCATTCCAAAATACAAAAAAGTAAAAAATATCGCAGTTATGCAAAGCATAAGGATTAGAAATTTTTTCCAAAATTTCATGTTTAGTTTTTTCATATAAATCCTCTTTCTTTTTTAAATTTTTATTATTTTCAGCATAAAATCTGTAAAAATAATACAAAAACAAGCTATTGCAGTAAATTGCAACTTTTTTTCATGTATTTTATTACATAATTTTTCAAACAATGGTTGTAAACCATACATAAATAGCATTCCACCAATTCCAAATCGAATACTTGGATTTAAAGCTATTCTTCCTTGAAAATTAAATCGATACAACTTATAATCCCATAACCAAGCACCAGTAAACATTTCTAAAATGTAACTTACCAATAATTCAAGTAACGTAGAAATCAATATAATTCCTAAAAAAACAAGCATTGGTGTTATATTTATGTTGAGAAACATAATTTTTTTGCTTTTCAAACTTTTTAAGGCAAGAATAAACGTTAAGGCACCAAAACCATACACAGGGCAATAGGGTCCAAATAGAAAACCTCGATTTGAAAATCCCCATTGATAAACAACCACTTCCAAAAAAACCTCATAGCACCATCCGATAATGGAATACAACATAAAATAGAGTATATATTTTTTCATTTTTTATCCTATTTCTTCTTTCAAATTTATAATTTTATCATATCAGAAAAATAATTAATTTACAACCACTTTATGAAAATAATCACATTATTTCCAATGTCAAAAGTAAGTAGTTTTCACTACTTACTTTTAAATACACTAACTTTCTATAACTCGCTTTTTCGTACAAATTATTAAATCTTTTTTTCGGTACACTGCCAAAACCAATGCTAAGCATAACATATTGACAAACAAATTTGAATTTCCATAAGAAATAAATGGAATATTAAAATCGGATTTCATTCCCACATTGAAATTCATTAATAAATTGAAAATACTTTGCAAAATAAACAAACTTGAAATTCCAACAATCATCAATTTTCCAGTCATGTCTTTTATTTTCGCGGCATTTAACATCAGTTTGATGCTAAATGTCACAATTACGCTTATCATGGCTAAAGCTGGAATCCAACCAAAATGTGCCAAAATAGAGATAAATGCAAAATTAGTTCCTTCATCAAACATTTCCAAACTGTTGCTCATATCGTCTGCCTCTCCAAAAGCATTGGCAGAATTCAGAATTATTTTTTGATTGATGCCAATCCAACCGCCACCTGCTGGGTCACTTTCTGGATGAAAAGAAGTAATCAGCCTTTCCACAGGCATTGCCTCTATAAAAATAATGCTACATAAAATTCCCATTAAAAGTGGAATTCCCCATAATGCTGTTATCCATTTTATTTTGTTTTTATTTAATTCGGATAATTTTACTGTTGCTATCACCAAATAAACGATTCCTAACACAATCATCGAAGTCATAGCTGGTATGCATAATAACAATCCTAACGAAATCGTGCTTAGTATAATGATTTTGAAAATATCTTTACGAATTTTAATTTCCTTATTTTGCGAAAAAGAAAATTTAAAATATTGATGAGGATTCATATTTTCCAGAAATCCAATAAACGCTAAAATATAAAGTGGAATCACTAATACTGGCACTGAAATCGAAAAACCACCAATATTAATCCAACTTTTGATACCATTAACACTCACACCAAACCTCATTGAAAAGAGCATTAAAATTGTTGCCAATCCATAAAAATATTTCGCATTTTTGATAATTTTTTGATAATCCAAAAAATAAATGTAAATGCTTGCAACAATTCCAAAAACAAGTGTCACTCCATATCGAAAAAACATTCCTTCTATTCTTTCGTTTGATGTTACTTTTATCCATAAAACAAGTACTCCAAAGCACATCAAAAAAATCGTATTCATCAACAATTTCCAATCCAATTTAGGACGATGAATTTGATTTAATTTTTGACCAATTTCCTCTGCTTTTCCCATTTGCTGAATCGCTTTTGCTTCTGCCTGTTGTTCTTGCATTCCTTCTAACATATAACTTTCTTTTGCCTCTATTAAATGATTTTCCAGCTCCTCCGAAATTTCTTTTCGAATTGGTTCATACTTTACTTGCTCCATAATACAATTCAAAAATTCCTTAATTTGCAAATGAAACACCTCCTAATACTTTGTCAATTCCGCCTTTGAAAATTTTCCACTCTTCCTTCTTAGCATTTAAGTAGGTTTTTCCACGTTCTGTAATCGTGTAATATTTCCTTTTTTTCGCTGTCGATTCATCCCAATATGAGAAAATAAAACTTTTTTCTTCCAACGAATGTAAAATCGGATATAAAGTCCCTTCTTTCAATTCGAACACATCTTCTGATTTTTCATGCAAACGTTTCATCATTTGATAACCATACATATCTTCCCCATTTAGCAATTCCAAAATTAGCATTGTTGTGCTTCCTTTTAGCAATTCTTTGTCAATTTTCATGTTTTCCTCCTTTTTATACTTTGTATATCGATATATGTTACATTGTATATCTAGGTATAGAAAATGTCAAGAGTTTTTCGAAAAAAATTAAAAAAGCCGTGAAACAGTTCATTTACACTATTCCACGACTTTTTCAGGAAAAATTAATCAAAATCAATTTCTATGTATCGCGTAGGATAATATGCGATATACCAAGCTACAAAACTGGCTGGAAATGTTTGTATTTTTTCATCATACTGTTTTGCTCTCTCAAGATAAATTTCTCTTATTTCTAAGATTTCCTCTTTATTATAGGCCAATTCCTCTTGTAAATTAAGGAAATCTACATTTTCCTCCAATTCAGAACTTGTGACCGACATTAATTCGTTAATGGCAGCCTCCAATTCATTCCCTGCCTCACCCATAGCTTCAAAATCATAACTATCAAAGCTTCCTTCCAGTCCAATACTGGCATTGCTGGCTTTGAGTAAAAGTATTGGCTCTGCATAATCTCGCATAACTTCTACCAGCTGGGAACCCAACTCACTCCGATGTCGCAAGCATTCTTGCAGCTGAGCTTCTTGCACCTCTACATTGGCTTTCAAATCAACAATTTCCCTTTTGACTTCTTTAAAATAAACACCTAACACCGCCAAAACCACTACAATAATCATTATTTTTTTCATTTTGAATCCTCCTTATGTCTTCTGATTATTTTACAACAAAAATGTATGGGGATATTTTATCATTTTTTACATAAAAAGTCAAATACCTAAAAAAAACAGATATTAAAATCTGCCTTTTAATAAGAACAAAACCATAAAACTCATCACTACGCCAATTGGCGCAATATTCGTGATTAATTCCTTTACTTTTTGTTCTTCTTTTAATTTGGATAATATAATTCGATACATCAAAATTCCCAAGTATCCACCCAACGTATTTAAAATTACATCATCAATATCGCCTACACCCAGTTTAAAGGCATATTGGAAAAGCTCGACACCTGTACTCATCAAACAAATCCATAAAACATTTTTATTACTTTTTTTATCTTGAGCAAATACCATAAAATACATTCCCATTGGCATAAATAAAATAATATTGCCAAGCACATTTGTAATCGTAAAAATATGAAATATTCTATCTTTTGACAAAAAAGTTCGAATAGTGCTAAATGGGACCAATTTTATCATTCTAGTTTCACGACTACTTCTAAATAAAACGGCTATCAAAATCACGAAATAAATCAAAAAAACAGAGTAGAATAAAAATTCTTGCCAGTTGGTTCGATTTTTTTTCATTTCTTCACCTCAATCAATCTTTTTTTTACTTTTCATATCTTACCACAAAAACAGATAATTATCAACTAATTATCTGCTTTTTATTTTTTATTTTACTCTAAAAAATTTTTTTCCAAAAAACACAAATCCTCCTGCTACTACCACTCCACAAACTAATGTAATTCCAAAACTCGTTTTTTCTACAATTTCATTTTCAGCTGATAAATTTTGTGTTTCTGCATTTTGTTCGATTAATTCTGTGGTTTCTTCTGCATCTTGATTTAATATTTCATCCAACTTCAAATTTTCTACATCAATTCCCTTTTCCTTCATTTTTTGAACATATTCGTCATATCCTTCTGGTACAAAATCCATATATACAATTTTGTACTCGCCATCTACTTTTGACATTCTCATATAATAATCTGGTACATAATAGCCAATCCCATCTTTTGGATTTTCATATTCATGTTTTTCATATTGTGCCCATTTGCTATTTTCACTCACAGGATATACCAACGCTCCCATTTTTACCTCAATATCTCCACCAGCCTGAAACGCTTCATAAGTGCTAAAGCAACTACAATTTGTCAAATAATATATTTTTAATCGTTCCTCTTCACTTGCCGTTTTAGCGGTGTATTGATTCAGCCATTCTTGAAAAACTTTTTCTGCCTCCTCTTGTACCTCATCCATTCCCCAAGCCAAACTTTTCATTGGAAATAATAATAAAAACAGAATCACCATTATCCAAAAACATTGTATTGTTTTTTTCATTTTATTCCTCCTTTTCTCTTTGCAATTTGATTTCAATATCTCTTTCTAAATAATTCAAATGCAAAGTCATTTCATCGGTTGCGTCTTTTTGGGTTAAATCAAGCATACAGGTTGGACGGAAAAATCCTTCTTCATCAATCGAGCCTCCTCCATTCGGAATAGGTCCTTGCGTGAATCCAAATTTCTCGCCTCTGGCATTTTCGATGTAAATATTTTGCGTATCATAAAGTTTATGCTGTTCTTTCACATATTCTTGATATTCTTCTGTACTATAAACTTTTTGCATAATATAATCTTTGATTGCGTCAGTTGGTTCTCCTTCGTTTAACAAAGCAGAAATTGTTGTATAAGGTGAAAATTGGGGCTGCTTTTCTGATTTTAATGCAAGTTCAACAGTTGTATTTGTATTGTAAACAGCACAACTTAATAGTTTATCTTCTGCGTTTTCGTTGTCAACTGCTCTGTAAATATAAGTTTCTCGATTATAAAATTTACTTGGTAAATCCACTTCTACTTCCCAATTTCCTTTTATGGTGATTTCTTCCTTTCCTGAAGTTGCTTTTTCAGAATTGGAAAGAGCAATTTTCGTAAACGCAAACTTCAATTTCTTACTTTTCGGATAATGATTTGGATTTTCCGTATACATATTATAAATAACTTCTACTGGCATACTGCCTCTGTTATTAATAAAATTGTTTAATCCACTATTATAAAATTTTTCATGGTCCAGTATTTTATCAAAATCTTCTTCGTTAAAATGTTCTTTAAAATATTGTTTAAGAGAACCCATATAATCCATTCCAAATAAAACATTTTCATCTTCGTCACTAACGATTAAATCTGGAAAATTCATTTCCCAAATATCTTTCGCAGGAATTTGTTCCAAAACTTCTGCTGGCAAATCCACTACGATTTTAGCACTTAAATTAAAATCGTCCATGACAATATCTTGTACTTTTACTTTGACAGAAGAATTTTCGATGACAATTCCTGTATCTTCATTGGAAAATTCAGCGGTAGAATTGGTGTATTCTGACTGATTTTTTGCAATATAGCCTTCCTGAATTGCTGTTGCTACGCCATTTCCAGTGCAAAAAAAATTGTCGTAAATTTTCGTAGAAATCTCTTTGGCAAACACCATTCCAGAAATGGAAATTAGAATAAGACAAGCAACTGCTGTTGATTTTAAAACATGACTACGTTTTGGCATTTCTATTTTTTCCTCCTTTTGAAAGTTAGATATAGAAACTTTCAATTTGACACGATTGATAATTTCTTGTTTATCCATTTTATCTATATCCTCCTTTTTCTAAATCTCTTTTAATTTTGCTGCGCATTCGATGCAATTTGGATTTTACGCTAAATTCTGAAATACCTAATATGTTTGAAATCTCTCGAATTTTTCTAGCGGAATAATAATACAATTTGAAAATTTCCACATCTTCGCTTTTCATTTTATTGAGTGATTTTTCAATCAAATATATCGTTTCTCGCTCTTCGCAAACTATGTTCATTTCAGTTACGTCAGGAAAATCGTTGTCAATTTCAGAAAATTCTTTATGGTACGATGACTTTCTTCGTTTTTCTCGAATTAGATTTTTAACAATTCCTGCAATATAAGGTTTTAAAGCTTTTTCATCATCGAGCTTTTTTGTATTTTTCCATAAAATAAAAAATGTATCAGCTAAAATTTCTTCCCTATCTTCTTTCAGCAAACATGCAACATTTGCATTTTCAATTATTTTATATACATACCCGCTATATTCATCAATTATTTTTTCTAAATCTAACTTGTTTTGATTTTTATAATTCTTAATTTCATGATTCGTTTTCAATTTAGCAAAACTCCTTTATTTTTAGGTACCTTCATTATTATATTGTCAAATTTTGAAAAAAGGTTGCAGTTTTTTTATTATTTTTGTCTTATATCATTTGAAAAAGAAGAGCAGTTTTAATTTCTGCTCTCTAGTAGTTTTTTCATTTCTTTCTCCCAATCCAATTCATCCCACTCATAACCTTCTAAATTTGGCATCTTCACATCTTCTTCTTTTACCTCTCCAAATTGATAACGATATTCTGTGATGCTTTCAAATTTTTCCTTCGGAATTTTGGTATCTTTATAGTACGATACGGATGTCACTTCACCAAAACTCATAATGGGCAAACCAGTTTCTCTATCCACCCATTTTTTGGTCTCTCCAAAATCAAACACATAATATTTTCGCCCAATTTCTTTATGGTCGGTTGAAATTTTCACATAAAACGGTTCACCCAATTTACGAATCCAATATTGTGGCACACTCTTCAAAACAAAATTACTTTGCGCATACACAAATTCATTTTTACTTTTTTCTGTCAATTGCTTTTCTTTTTTCACTTTCTTTTCTTCAACATTTACCAAATATTCTTCTTTCGCATTTTCTCTGATATTTCCATAACGCGTTTCAAAGGTTTGCAAAAGTTCTTCCTCATTTTTAATAAAACTCTCTATCTTATATTTTCCGTCTTTATACCAAGTTTTATAAACTGCCACGCTATTTTCTGAATTTGCTGTAATCGTTTCTATATAAAAATTTTCACCCGCAAATTGGTTCTCTACTCTTCTACAAACTCGTTGAATAATCGAAAGTTTATAAAAATACCATCCAGCAAAAATCAAAATCAAAATCATAATTGCCCCAAAAAACGATTTGAGTTTATTTTTCAAACGCACTTTTTTCAAATAATCAATTTGTGCTTTTTGGCTTTCCTGATTTTCGCACAATTCACTTTGTATCAGACTCAATCTCTTTTTACATTTTTCACATTCTGTCAAATGTTTTTCCACCAATTTTTTCGATTCTGTATTTAATACATCATCTGTATAATTTAACAATAAATCTTGCACAATTTCACATTCTGTTTTCTTTTCCATTTTCTTTTTCCCCCCTCATTTTTTGTTTCGCACGAAAAAACGTAACACGTGCCCAATTAGACGTCTTTCCAAGAACTTCAGCAATTTCGATAAAATTCAAATTTCCCATGATTCTCAAATACATTACTTGTCTTGCTGGCTCTTCCAACTTTTGCATGTTTTTAAACAATTGCAATTTTTCATCTTTTTGAAACACAACATCTTCCGTCATTTCTAATGCCACCATTTCATCAGTTAGCACTTCTGTCACCGCTTTTTTTGTTTTTCGAAGCTCCTTATACCACAAATGTTTAGCAATCTGACAAAGCCAAGTCGAAACTTTGCATTCCCCTCGAAATTGATGAATCTTCTTTAGGGCAATAACAAATGTTTCTTGCGTCAAATCTTCGGCAATTTCTGCATTTTGGCATAAGCAAAGCAAATATTTATAAACTGTATTCGAATATTGCTGATACATTTCTTCCATGCTTTGCATAAACGTTTCCTCCTTCTATTTCTTATGAGCCAAATTTTTTCATTTTATTACAAATAATTTATGATTTTTTCAAAAATAAAACAGAGAATTTTATTTCTCTGTTTCTAATTTCCAAATCATTTTATTTTCTTTAAATTCATACGAAATTTTCCCCTCATCGCACAAATACGCCAAATATGATTTAACCGTACTTCCCACTAAAACATACTGATTTGCATTCATCACTAATTTATAATCATCAAAAATTGCTTTTAAAATTTCCTCAAATGTCATTTCATTTTGGCAAAATTGTAATATTTTATTTAAAATTTCGTTCACTTTATTTTCATTTAACGCAATCAATTTTGTCAAGTCTTCTGTTGCCTCACAATGAGAAGGCACAAAATATTTTCCTTTGAGGATTTTCAGTTTTTCTAATGTATTTAGAAATTCTCTGACATCATACACAAAAAACAAATGATATTTTGTAATCGTTTCTTCACTAAATAATGCATCTGCCAAGAAATAAACCTCATCCGAAGTTTTGATTCCAATCATGTCAAAAAAATGACCTTTTAAAGAAACCGATTCTAAACCTTCTGGCAAATTATTTTCTAGGTTTTTCGTCTTGGATTCTTTCGCTAGCAAAAATTTATTGCGAAGTCCTTTAAACGGATAACCACCGTACAAAAACGAAGGTTCCAAAATAGGATTTTGCGTAAAATATTTCTCCACATTGTGTGCCAAAATCTCACAACCAGTTCGTTCTTGAATCACCTGATTTCCGCCAATATGGTCCGCATTCGAATGCGTAACAATGATTCCTTTTACCTTCCAACCTTGCTCATCGATTATTTTTAATATTCTTTTGCCAGCATCTTTATCATTTCCGCTGTCAATTAAATAGACATTTTCATCATCTATTTTGTAAATTCCAATATTGGTTGGATTTTTAATATAATAGGTTTTTTCTCCCAATTTAACAAGTTCCATCGGTTCTCCTTTGCCTTATTTTATCAGAAAATTATATTAATTTCAAGTTTTAAAAATAAAATATATATGATATAATGTAACTATTAAAACTAAGGAGAGAAACATGGATAACAAACAATTTTTAGGAAAAATAGTAACCGTAAAAATCGACCGACCACTAGGAAGTAAACATCCAGATTGGGATTTCATTTATCCTGTCAATTATGGATATATCCCTCATACGATAAGTGGTGATGGCGAAGAATTAGATGCTTGTATTTTAGGCGTTTCCGAACCATTGCAAACATTTTGTGGAAAATGTATTGCCATAATTCATCGCCTTGATGACGATGACGATAAATTAATTGTTGTGCCTGAAAATCGAGAGTTTTCAGATGAGGAAATTCGCGTTTTGGTGAATTTTCAGGAGAGGTTTTTCAAAAGTGAGATTGTTCGTGAAGCTAAATTTTGAATGGATATAATCCCACAAAATCAAGGAATAGCATAATTTTGAGTTTTTGTCAAGTTGATATAATTTCAAAAATGTGATATAATTAAAAGTGAGGCATATTTCAGAAAACCAAACTTTATTATTTAAAAGCCTTCTATTCCAATATTTTTTCTAAAATTTCAACTTGACAATTCGTCGCATCCAACTTGACTTTTGCTCCAATGGGAATCACCACATTTTCACAATTGTGGCCAAAATCGTTGCATTTTAATAGCGGAAAATGATATTCTTTTAAGTTGTTCATGACAACATCTTCAAACTTTGCGTTTTCTGTATCACTTTCATAATATCCAATCCACAAACCATTTATTTTTTCAAATACTTTATTCTGTTTCAACAAATTTATTCTACTATCTACTTCATCTAAAGGCGATTCTTCCGCATATTCTTCTAAAAATAATATTTTATTTTCAAAATCTGGACAAAACTTACTATTTAATAATTTCGTAAAAGTAGACAAATTTCCTCCTACCAAATATCCTTCCGTTTGTCCCTCTTTTAAAGTTTTCCATTTGGTAAAATGTTCTATTTCTCCAATTTTACCATCCATTAATCGCATCGTAAAATCATTCATTTCTTTTTGCGATACTTCTCTTCCTAACCCCCAAATAACATCGTTTTGATGATAGGTTATCATTCCTGTTTTAGCATAAATAGCATTTAACAAAGCTGTAGAATCACTAATTCCTAATATTATTTTTGGATTATTTTTAATTAACTCATAATCTAAAAATGGAAGAATTGCATTTGAATTTTGTCCACCTTGAGAACATATAATTGCTTTTACATCTTTATTTGAAAACATTTCATGGATATCTTCCACTTTCTCATTTGTTGTAGCAGAATAACCGAAGGTATTTGCATATACATTTTTACTTAATTTCACTTTAAATCCCAAATTTTCAAATACTTTTAACCCTTCTTGAAACTGCTCCATTACTTCCTTTGTAATAGGCGCTGATGGCGAAATAATTCCAATCGTATCTCCTACTTTTAATCGATTTGCTAACATTTTAACCTCCTAATTTTTCTCCAAAATTTCTACCATTTTATTTATCTGACTTACATAATACTTAATCTCTCCAATCGATTGCCTAATCTCATTTTCAGCCAATTCGATTTCATCTGCTTGATAAGAATTTCCAATGCAAAGTGACCTTTCCAAATTATATTTTATCCACTGAAGTCCATCGTAAATACCCGCATAAACGATTTTGTTAAGTTGTTCATCAAATTTCCTTTTAGCAAATTTCTGATAATGATTTACCACGATTTCAAATTTGCAAACCTGAAATTTTTCAACATCTCCACCAGCCCAATTCCAAGCAACTCCAATTAATTCAATTAGTGGATTGATATAACCACTAGCTTCCCAATCAATAATAAATGGATTCTCATTTTGCCACATTACATTTTTTCGGTCCAAATCACGATGACTCACAATCAAATCTTGATTCGCTTCCAGAATTGCCATATTTGACTTTTCGCACAATTCATCTAACAAATCACCATTTTGCTCTAACATTGTAACATAACTTTTGTTTTCTTTTTTGGCTAATGCTAGATACGAGTTCCAGTCTATTTTCTGGATTTCTTTTTGCTTTCTTGTTTCTTCCTCGATGTTAGAAAAGTCAATTAAATGTAATTTGGCTAGCATTTCTCCCATTATCGCACAATGTTTTTCGGTGATTTCTTCTGACTTTAATAGCTTGCCTTCTAAATAAGGAAATACCATAAAAAAGTCGCTTCCTACTTGCCTAATCACTTCATTTTCTAACTTAATCGCTGAAATTACTGGCATTCCATTTTCTTTTGCCAAGTTTGAGACTTTCTCTGAAAACACAAAATTCGAATACGCTTCTTCCCTTTTCATAATTCCTGGATTTAATTCTTTTACTGCATATATTCCGCTATCTGTCACGACTTTATACATTCGATGCGACAAACCACCTGTTATTGGACTTACCTCTATAATTGAATTTCCCAAATGAAATTGCTTTATTAATTTTTCAATCTTTCCGTTTCTATTTTTCATTTTAAAATTCCTCTTTCTTTGAAAATTGTCTTTGTAAACAAGACAATTTGACATTTTATGTAAAATATGATATAATTATATTGTATATTAATCATTAACTTTTTCTCCCAGTTTTTACAATGGAAGAAAAACGCCAAATTAAGGAGGAAAATCATGGTAACAGAAGCAAAAATCAAAAAAATTCTTGAAACAAAAAAGAAGCGGTTAAATGAAATTATACATTTTACTAACCCATCAGACCCAGCGCTACAGGCAAATCATGAAAGAAGGGTTGCTAACGCAAGAACTTTTCTCGAAGAACTGGAAGAAGTGTCTATCCTTGTGGAAATTCGCAGTTCTCAAGTAGAGCTCGTTCCAAAAGAAACCTTCTATAAACAAATCAAGGAGGCTCATTTTGCAACAATGGAATTTGACGGTCTTTTCTGTCAAATTGTGAAAGTAAGCAGCTATCAACAAGGAAAACTCTGGCTTGTTCATACGGCTTCGTTAGAATGCTTGTAATGCCATACAAAAGTAATTTCATTTGTTACTTTTGGACAGAAACTCTGGCTTATCTGTCAGAGTTTTTTGTTTATTTCATCATCTTTGCCAATTGATTTGCTACTTCATATCCCTTTTGATAAAATTCTTCAATGGACATTTCTAAATAATGATAACGATACGTCAATTCCAATGTAATTGGTTCCTCAAAATGACATTCTTTTAATTGGTGCATTACATGTTCCCAATCAATCGTTCCGTCAAATGGCATTAAATGCAAGTCGTCGGATTTGTCATTGTCATGCAAGTGAACAGTGAAAATTCGATTTTTGAAAAATTCATAATCAAATTTATCATCAAAAAAAATATGGCAGTGTCCTGAATCATAGCAAAGTCCAATGTTACTATTATCTAAATGAGAAAATACATATTCTAAATATTCATATCTTTTCGTATTTTCAAAAGCAATCTTGATGCCCAATTCTTCCGCATAATCAACAATTTCCTTAATTCTACGCAAACCTATTTCACTACAAATAATTTCAGGATTCGTTCCAATCAAATGCATCACAACAAGCGAAATATTATTTTTCTTACAGATACGCAAATCATTTTTATATCGTTCGACAAACGCTTCTCCTGTTTCATTATCTCGCCAAATTTCATTAACCTTTTTATAACCCAAATGCGCACAAATAATATTCAATCCTACTTTTCGCGCATAATCCAACTGCTCTTGCTGACTACACGCCCAATCTTCGTTATACCATTGTACAAAAGCATTTTTGAAACCAGCTTTTTTTATCGCATCAATGGTTTCAATTGGGGTTACATTTTTATTATCATTTTGAATGGCTACTGCAACTTCGTTCATTTGTTTTCTCCTTATTTTTAATTTTCCATTTGATTGTATCATACAAAAGTAAAAAAAGAAAGCTTTTTGTCGCTTTCTTTCAAAACTTTGTTTACTTAAGTTTACAAAATAATTTCCTCCAAATCATCTGGCACATACACATTTCCTGCAAAATACTCTTTTGCTTCTTGCGTATATAATTCTTTTCGGTTTGCTAAATTATTATCTCTCGTATGCCACAAAATTAAGTTTTTTATCTCCAAACTTCGCATGTTTTCTGCCACATCTTTTACAGTCGAATGATAGTGCTGATGTGGATTGTAAATTTCTTTTTCTGTCTCTTGACAAAACGCCTCATGGCAAACCCAATCCGTATTTCTAATTTTATCATATAACTTTTCACTACATGGAATATCGCCCAAAAAAGTAAATATTTTTCCACTGTTCAATTTGATTTGAAAACCATATTGTATCAAATCTTCTTTCGGATATAAATCCAGAATTTTCATTGGATAACCAATCACAGAATATTCTTGTTCATTTTCAATTTCATGAAAAATCACATTCTCTTGAAAAATCTCATCATACTTTTTGGAAAACGTATCTAGCACAAATTTTTCAACAATTTCTTTTACTTCTTTAGCACAATAAATATTTAATTTTCCCATATATTCTTGCTTACTTTTTTTATAACAAACCATGCGCAAAACATAAAATATCCCTAGCAAATGGTCAATATGCTTATGTGATACAAACATATCATGAATATCCGAAATGTCGACACCAACCTTTTGGATTTGGTTAATCACTTGGCTTCCGCCTCCAGTATCAACTAATAAATATTTTCCATTATTTTCTAATACAAAACACGTATTAAAACAATTCAATGTAATTGCGTCGCCTGTTCCCAAAACGAGTATTCTTTCCATATTCACTCCTATTCAATTTCCATCGTTTCATCATTTTCCAAAATTTCATATTCCACTTCATATTTGTCAAACATTTCTTGTATGAATTTGAAATCTGGCGGAAAAGCTGGATTATCCATGTGAATTGGAATCGTCAAAATAGCACCAACTTCTTTGGCATAAAGTGCTGCTTCAAAAGCCGACATTGTCAATCCATGCCCTGTGACTGGAGTACACAAAATATCTGCCTTGTAATCGTTTTTGAAGCAAATCGTATCACTTGTTGCGTATAAACGATTTTTACCATCATCCACAATATAGCCAACATTTTCATGAATTTCTTTGTCACCTTTTAGCAATGGTTGGTAACCATGAATCGCATGCACTACTTCAATTTTTACATCGCCTAATTCAATCACATCATTTTCTTTTACAATTTGAATAGCAATGCTTTTATCCACATTTTGTACTTCTTCTGTGGAATAAATTTTGATATTTTGATTTAGTTTTTTAAGCACTTCTGTGTTATAATGGTCAGGATGTTTATGCGTAACCAAAACAATATCTACTGTATTCCAAATAGCAAAATACTCATCCTTATATTTTAAAGTTCCTGGGTCAATTAAAATTTTCTTATTTCTTGTTTCAATGAATAAACAAGATTGTGGAAATTTTGTAATTTTCATTTTTTATCAAACCTTTCGTTTTTTTATTTAGTTAATTTATATCATAAAATGTCAAATTTGTATAGATAATTTCATAAATAATAAGTTTCTTTTATTATCATAATCCTCCCTTATAATATTTGCCTCCCTTCTAATTCTATCTTTTCTTCCCACGAAGATGCCTGAACTTCTGCTATATGCTTTTTTTCAAGTATTAACATCAATATTCTTGATTGACCTATACCGCCACCAATTGTATAAGGTAATTCTTTTTTTAATATTTTTTGATGATATGGAAAATCAATTCTATCCATACAAGCAGACTTTTCCAGTTGTTCTTTTAAAGATTTTTCATCTACTCTTATTCCCATCGAAGAAATCTCTATTGTTTTGTCAATT
Source organism: uncultured Clostridia bacterium (assembly GCA_948976265.1). Classification (GTDB taxonomy): domain Bacteria; phylum Bacillota; class Clostridia; order TANB77; family CAG-508; genus Scatovivens. The sequence continues at coordinate 146,558 of CARFUA010000003.1, read as the reverse complement.
ACTCTATCATAAATCAATAAGTCTCCATTTAATTCCCAATCATCATAATCTGGGCTTCTTTTATCATGCACCATTCCAGATTTCAATTTATCTCCAATCCCTATTATAAACACTGCCCTTTTCTCTTTTCCAATTAATTGTTCTCTTTCTTGTGGTGTCTTAGCTGGATATTTATCTTCCAATTCCTGACTGGTTATAAAATATACTGTTTTAGGCAAATCCAAAGTCAAATAATGATATTTCCTTTTCATAAAAATTGATGTTTGCCTAATTGCTTTATAAATACTTCTTATGGTATCTTTTAAATAATCTATTGTTCTATCACTTTTATCAATAACTTTTTCCCAATCCCATTGTTCAACATATAAGGAATGAATATCATCAACCACTTCATCTTTTCTGATAGCTTTCATATCTGTGTATATTCCTTCATGAATTGGCATTTGATATTTTTCAAGTGATACTCTTTTCCATTTTGCCAGAGAATGTATAATTTCAAATTTTTGTTCTCCTTTTTTAAAGCTGACCGCCTTTTCGATTCCTGTTAATCTATCTTGTAATCCTGTAGACGTTTTTAAAAATATAGGACTCTGTACTTTTATTAATCCTAATCTTACCTCTAATTGACTTTCAAAGTGTTTTTTACAGGTATCAATTGCCTTTAATGTTTCTAAATAACTTATTTTTCTTTCCATTTTAATTCCTTCTTTCTTAATTTAATTTTTTATCAATAAATTAAGATATTTGTAGGACATATCATTTTACATTCTTTCAATATTATCATTATCATTTTCACTTTCCATTATAACCACCTCACTTTTCATTAATTTTCTTTCGCACTAATTGATTATCTTTAATAACATAAAATTTCCTCCTTTCCATACAAAAATACCTGTATCATCCTACAATAAGGACGAATACAGGTATCCGCGGTGCCACCTTATTTATTATTAAAGATAACATCTATCTCAAAACTTTAATAATCACTTTTTATTCTGCTCCAACAAGCATAGCAATATGATGACGGATTGCTTCCGAACTAGTCTACTAAGCTCAAATAGCTTTTCGGTAGTCTGCTCAGAGGTGTTCTTTCACTAAACTTTTATAACTGTTTCACACTATACACAGCTCACTGATATAAAATGTAAAGTTACTTTTCCTCTTCATCGCATTTATATTATTATAATAGCACAAATTTACTATATTTGTCAATATATTTACATAAATTTCACATTTTTGTAAATCATCTTGGTAAAATATAACGTTTAAATATTCTTATTTTTAATATAATCTCCTTCAAACTCCTCCGCCAAAATATCCATCTGAACATCATCATAATATTTTCCATTCAAGAAATAACTTTGTCTTCTTCTTCCAAATTCCTTAAACCCAACTTTTTCATAACACTTAATTGCTCTTTCATTAAAGGATTTAACGTTTAGCATAATATTATTCAAATTCAAATAATGAAAACCATAATCTAACAACAATCTCAAAACTTCTGTCCCCAAACCACGACTTCTATTTTCTTCATCCCCAATAAAAATACCAACCGTCCCCGTTCGATTTGGATAGCTAATATCATGCAAACCACAATTTCCAATTAATTTGTCATTTTCCATTTTTACAATTGAAAAATAAAACTCATTTTTTTTATTCATCGCTTCTTCCATCCAAGCTTTCTCAGCCTCAATTCCCATCATCCCGCGCACTTCTTCCAACTCCATCTGTTACACGAAAATCGCAAAACCATTCCACATATTTTTCTGCATCTTCTACATTCATCGGCGATAAATAAAGATTTTGTCCCACTAATTTTTTAAAATATTTCATTTTCTTCCCTCCTTAAATTTCCATTGAATACGCTATACTTTTCACTTTCATGCCAAAATTTTCATATACTTTAATTGCCTTCTCATTTTCTCGATTTACTGTCAAAGACAAATCTGTGCAACCATTCTTTTTTCCAAAATCTTTTGCAAAATTCAATAACGCATTTCCAATTCCTTTTTCTCTCCATTTTTCATCCACACAAATAGCATCAATTTTCAAATATTTTCTAAATTTAAGACCATGATGATTTTTCTCCTGCATCGAAATCGTAACATAACCCACAATTTCATTTTCCAATTTTGCGACAAATATTTCCTCGTTTTCAATTAAACTTTCAAAATATTCCTTTTGAATCACCTCTTCCACACGCAAATATAAATCTGGTCTCCATGCAACATGCATCTCGTGAACTTGTTTGGCTAATGTATTTACTTTTTCCAAATCTTCTATTTTTGGCATTTCTATCTTTATATCCATTTCTACCTCCTATCATTTTTCTAACATTTTTCCTAAATATTGATTCGTAAAATTCTTTAATTTCACCTCATTTCCCCTTAATTTTTCTATTAAATCATTTGCTGTTTTATAAGCTTGGTCAAATTCCTCCTTTGTAATTTGAGATTTTTCTAATGCATCTTGCAAATCCTCCTCGTCTAATAAAATAATCTCGAAATTTGCATTTACTACAACATCTAAATACAAATCATCTTCATATGGAATTCCATTTTCTTTTCCAATTTTCTTAGCAATATCAAAATACCATTCTACAATTTCATTTTTATTATCATAAATTGCTGTCAAACAAACATTGGAAGAATAATCATAAAACTGCAACCATTTATACTGATTGGCTCGAATACATAATTTTTCCAAAGACACATATTTCTTTTTTGCTTCTACAAAATAATTCAAATACACATCTCCCCTAAATTTCTCATTCTCAAAAAACTTCATTTTCTGCTGAACTTCCATAACATCTTCTTTATATTTTACACTATCTGCAAATCGTCTTTTCAAATTTCATCCCTTCTTCTACAATTCAAATTTCTCTTTTATCATCTTCGCCACTTCCTCAGCTGAAAGATTCGTATTATCAATTTTCAAATAATTTTTGAAAATCTTTTCTCCTTCTCCTGGCTCAGAATTCAGTCTGTGTTTTTTGAGCGAATTCAAAAGCTCATTTTCGCTCCATTCCAAATCTCGTTTCGAAGCTTTATGTTCCAATCGATTCGCTGTTTTATTTCTACGCAAACGTTCTTCTAAAGTTGTCTCCAACTCCACAACATACGATTCCTCAAACAAACTCATCCATTTTCCCGTTTCCACTTTTTCTTTTTCACAGTCATTTCCAAAATCGAAACATCCTGTAAAAATAATGCCTTTTTGCTCACTTTTGGCAAATTCCTCAAAAATCTGCAAGCGAAATAATCCATTTAATTTTTTAAATTGTTCACTACTATGTTCAAATAAATTCAATAATAAATCAATCGTCATATGATTATAAAACAACTTATAATCAATCAATTTCGAAAGTTCCTGTCCAACCGTCATTTTTCCAACTGCCTGTGGACCGATAATTAACACAAATTTTGGCATTTTCTTCTCCTTTTCGATAAATTTTATATCATTCCGTTTTAAGAATAATATTCAATATTTTAATTTATTATTCTTTTTTGGGAACAATACTTGCATTAACCATTTCTCTCAATCACAATATCCGCCACCGTTAAATTATTTTCATTTAACACATTTTGCAAAATCATATCTGCAACTTCGTTTGGATTCATAAAAGAATTCTGCTTTTCTTCTGTCACATAATCTCTACTATTTTCATAAAAATCTGTATTCATTCCACCAGGATACACACCAATTATTTTTACACTCGTTCCTTTATAAGCAACTTTCAAACTTTCCGTATAACCTCTTTCGCCCCATTTGGTAGCACAATAAACACTTTCCTGCTTGTTGCCTCGCAAAGCTGCTGAAGACATGATATTCACAATTTTTACATCTTTCTCCTCCGTAACCTTCAACACTTGTGTTGATGCAATAATCATGCCTTGTAAACCTTTCAAACATTTGTCAACATCTTTTTTGGTATATTTTGTTGGTAACTTAAAAGAAGGTTCTCCTGCATTATTTACAAGAATTTTAATTTTTCCAATCTTTGCAATTTCCTCAATGGTGCGAATCATAAATTCTTCATCTGAAACATCTCCACAAAACCCACAGTAATTTTCTTTCAATTCTTTTTGCAGTTTATTTATTTTTTCTTCGTTTCTGCCTATGTTGCACACAAACCATCCTTTTGCCAAAAATTGCTTTACCAATTCTAAACCTAATCCTCCTGTTCCACCAGTTACAATTGCAATATTTTTCATAAATTTTCCTCCTTTACTTTTTCTCCATTTCCCAACTTCTAAACCAAACACATTGCAAATTATCATCAAACTTTATCTCATAAATCCCATCAAAAACTTTTACATCTCTTTCAAACAGCCACTCCACAATCATTGTATTTTTCTCAATTGCCAATATCTTAAATTCAATTTTCTGAATCTCTTGATTTTCAATATAACCCCACTCTTTCCTAATTTCCTCAAAATTCGTAAAAGGTTCTACAAACGGTGTTTCTTGATAATAAGTCGTTCTAACAAATAAACTACTTGCTCCTTCGACATCTCTATTTTTCCAAAAAGTTCTCAATTTTTCTAACCATGCATTTGCAAAATCATAATTCAAGTTCATCTTCTCTCTTCCTTTCTCCAAACCTCTCTTTCATAATCCCATAAAACTTCCTTGTAGCAACACTCGACTCTTCCTCGTTTACTTCATCAATTTTATATTTTTCATAACCAAGATTCTTTGTTGGTTCTAAAATTTGCAATTCTCCGCCTTCAAAAGTACCTTTATAGGCAAGCAGAATCCAATAATTTTCTTTATTTTCTCTTAAATCAAACGTCTTTTCTCCAATCGCCGTTATAAATTCATTGACTTTTATTTTTGCATTTTCACCAACTTCCTCGACAATTTCTCGTTGCAAAGCACTTCGAAAATCATAATCCGTCTCCTGAACACCTCCGCCGATTCCCTCTAACTTAAATCGTTCATCACGACACGCTGGACCTCTTCTTTGCAAAATCAATCGATTTTCCTCATCAAAAGCAAACACAATCACCGCTACTTTATATTCTGTCGGCACTTCTGGATACTTTTTCAAAACTTCTTTTAACGCCTCAAAATCTTTCACTTCTTCTAAAAATAATTCCATGTTTCCTCCTAAACTTCGAATACATACGCTACTTCATCATACATTCTATTTCCGATTTCAATTTTCTTTTCTGCCAACAGTTTTCCGCCCATTTTCTCATAAAAAATTCTTGCAGAATCATTTTCCTTCAAACACCACAAAATAATTTTTGATTTTCCTTTTTGTTTTAAATCATTCAATGCATATTCTATCATCAACTTTCCGATGCCTTTTCGCTTCCACTCTGGTTTCACATAAAGTGCACATATTTCAGCTTCGATTTCTTCGTATCCTTTGAAATATTCATTTTCTTCCACATATCTACAAAATCCCAAAACTTCATCATCTTCCTCTGCCACAATATAACCACTTATATCATAATCTTTTTTAAACTTCGCAATCTTCTCTTCTCGATTCATCGAATCTAAAAATTTATCATCAATAATTCCTCGATAGGCACTTTGCCAACCTCTTATTTTAATATCAACAATTTGCTCAATATCTTTTTCTTCTACTTTTCTAATTTGCATTTTTTCTCCTTATTTCACAATCGCTTCTAACAATGTTATTTTCTTCTCTTCCACATCTAATTCACACTCAATTCCGTATGGGATAATTCCAATCGGGCAACTATGCCCAAAATTCACATTATACAAAACTGGCATATCTTCTCTTCCAAATTCCTTTAAAACAGCACGATATACGTCTTTATATTCTTCATAAAATGCCTCTTCTTTTGGCTTCCCAACAATGATTCCTTTAGCAACCTTCAAAATTCCTTGTGCTCCCAAATTTCTTAAATAAAACGTTACCAAATCTGGAGTTGGTTTATCTTCGCTTGTTTCTAGAAAAATAATTTTGTCTTTCCATTCTTCCAGCTTTGGCCACACTTCTGTGCCATTATAAATTGGAAAAGCATCTAAACAACCTCCTAGCAATTTCCCCGTCACTTTTCCTTTGCCTTGAATTACTTCATAACCTTTTTCATCTTTTAATCTTGTTTTTTGTTTATTGCTATTTTCTTCACGCCATTCAATCCTCTCTTTTGTCCAATAATCACACTTTTTGATTTCATAATTTTCCTCTGCCTCAAACCACAATTTTCGAATGGCATTTTCTGTATAATCATACATGTCCACGTATTCTGCAAAATCGCACATCAAACATGGACCATAATAAGAAATGAGTCCTGCTTTATACATCATAAAATGATTGGCTGTCGTGTCTGAAAATCCTGTAAATATTTTGGGATTTTTTCGAATGATTTCATAATCAATATACGGTAACAAACGAATGGTATCATCTCCACCAATCGAACAAATGATAGCTTTTATGCTTGTATCTTTAAATGCATTCATCAAATCTTCTGCCCTTTTTTCAGGATGTTCATATAAATATTGCTCACCTTTCAAGGCGTTTGGCATGGCGACCACTTCCAAACCGAATTTTTCTTCTAATCTTTTTTTGCCCAATTCATACTTGTGAATGAATCGTTCATCACCCAATCTTCCACTTGACAAGCTCACAATTGCGACCTTGTCGCCTTTTCTTAATCTTTCTGGTTTTATCATCCTAATTCCTCCTTTAACTTCACTAAATTTTTCGACATTCCAATCACTTTCATCGGAATTTCTACCAGCTTATCATCTACTGCAACATAATTTTTAATTTCAACTTTGCTCAAATCCATCGCCTTTTCCAACTCTTTTACAACATAATGAAGTTGCACACAATGTGGCGATTTGTCAACTGTCGCAAATATCAATTTTTTTACATTGGCTCTTGCCAGCATTCCCATTATCTTTGTAATCACCATATTCAAATGCTCTTTTTCCAAACAAACTTCATACAAATTAGGCGACATTTTCTTTAATGCTTCAAACGCTTTTGGCTCCCTATCTGGCAAACAACTTCCCACAATAATAATATTTTTTTCGATATCATAACAATTGGTTTTTAATAAATCTTTCATAAAACTGCTCCTTCTATCTCCTTAATTCTATCCATTTTCCCCACACTCTTTCACGATATAACGATACACTTCTCCCCAATTGCTCACTTCTTTTAAATATTCATTTTCTTCCAAATTCCAACCACGGATTCCTCGAAAATATAATGTTTTAATTTGATTTTCCGCCATTGTCTGACAAGTAGTAGGCTTGTCGTCAATCATAAGTAAAATTTCTTCTGCTTGACAAACTGCTAACTTTTCACGTTTTTTCCAATAGCATTTGTCAACCTTAATATTTTCCTTTTTAAACTTCTCTGTAATAATATCCACCGTGTTTTCCTCGTCTTTTCCCCTTGCTGAAATCAAAATTAATTCGTGTCCCATTTCCTTCAATTTTTGCAATACATATTTGGCACCAGGCATAATTGATGCCTCAGCGGAAACTCTTTGAAAATCCTCATTTAAAAATCTCTTTTTTTCCTCTTCTGTCCAATCATATCGATCTTGCACACGAAATTCATTCGGATGAATCTTTCCATTACCTCTACATTTTTCCATATCAAAAAGTTCCGCGGCTGTTAGTAAACCTTTTTCATAATCTATAATCACACCATCTACATCAATTCCAATTTTCATTTATAAAATTTTCCTTTCTTTCAATTCTCTTTCTAAATCTTCCGCACTTTGAAAAACAATTCCGTCAATCCCACTTTTTCTAGCCATTGCAACATTTTCTTTTGAATCGTCAATAAAAATAGTCTCTTCAGACTTTATCTTTAAATCTTTCAAAATATAATCAAAACAACCTTCATCTGTTTTAAGCAAACCATAATCATATGAAAAATACTGATGCTCAAAAATATTCAATTCCGCATTATTTTCTAAAATAAATTCTACCCATTCTCTCATATGATCCGATAATAAAATCAGATGATATTGCTTTTTCAACTTTTTAACAATTTCCATTGTTCCTTTCACCGCAATATTCAACCCTTGCCTAATCCACTTTTTCAAGGTTTCTTTATCAAAATTCCAATCCGTACCTTCTAATAATTTCTCTACATATTCATCTTCCGAATATCTCCCTCGCATTGCATCTAAAAATACATCCAATGTTTCCGATTTTCTCTCTAAAAACATCTCTCCTGCTATGTTTGTATTCTGTTCTATTAGTTTTACTACCTCTAAATGAAATCCCGAAATAAGCACTTCTGACAAATCAAAAATTATATTTTTAATCATTTTATTCTCCCATTTCATACTTCTTCAAATTTTCTATATAAGGTGCAATTGTATCATCATTAATAGCTTCTGGCTTCAAATCACAAAATTGCATAATCTGTTTTTCAATTGCCAAAGAACATCCAATCAAACGATTTGCTTTTTTCTCATCCGACCAAACTGATAACGGCTTATTTTTATATCTCACCTTAGCATCTTCTAATCTTTCCTTAATTCCAACCACGCCATTTGGCGCAACTCTTTGGTCACAATACGCACAAATTTTTCTTTCATAGGATTTCGACTCCAAAGTTTCTTCATTTTTTCTTGACCTTTTTCCGTCCAAAATTGTCATCTCTTTTTCACTTAATCCCTCTAATTTTCCAATTTCCAAATTTAGTTCATGGTCATTTGTACCATATTTTTCAAAATATTTTTTTCTCAGTTTCAAAAAACCTTCATCCTTCGAAAAATCCTCTGGAATCTTCAAAATGTTTCCTACATCATGTAATAACGAAACTCGAATAATGGCTCTTTCATCAATTTCAGGACCATTCCAATTATCCATTATCAACATCGCACAACTCGCAACTCTAAGCATATGTAATTGCAAATTTTCGGGTAAGTGATATTTTTCGTAAATCTTCAAAATATTCATCTTCAACTTTTCTCCTTTTTATTAAGTTTACTATATCATATTTTTTCTTGCATTAAAAGTATTTTTTATACAAAAAAGCATCTCAAAATGAGATGCTTTACTTTTATTTTTTTATGGTCAACTTTAAGCTTTTTTCCAATTCACTATATTTGTCTGTTACCGTAATAGTAACGGTTCCAGGCGCTACGCCTGTTACAATTCCATTGGAATTAACTGTTGCAATTGATTCATCACTGGATTCGTATTTTAAAGTCTCAATACTGGCATCAGAAGGTTTTGCCACCAATTTCATCTGCAATGATTTCCCAACTCTAACCGTAGAATTGGTTGTTGTAAACGTCATCGAAGTAATCGGAATAATAGCACGCAAATCAATACTCGTTTGCAAATCGTCTTTTTTAGCAGTAATCGTTGACTTTCCAGCAGAAACTGCAACTGCCTCCCCATTTTTTATCTTGATACTATCTTCATTGGAGGAAGACAACTCTACTTCTGTCAAGTCAACTTCTTCACCATTTATTAAAACAGATATTTTCGACTTCTCCTTATTTTTCAAAGATAAATATTTCTTTTCTGATAAAATTTCTATCTTATCTTCTTTTTCCTCTACAATTTCTTCTCCTGAAACTGTAGGTGTCTCAATTTTAACCAACGAATAACCAGCGATTTTTCCTTTATTCAATATAATATATAAAGCTAAACCCGCAAGAATTATAAATAAAATAATTGAAATCGGCAATATTCTTGGCGTACTCTTTTTCTTAAAATTATTTTCATTTTTTTTACTTCTTTGTTTCGCCATATTTACTCCTCACCTATTCTTCCGTTTTTATTTCGACTTTCTCTTCTGAATCTTCCATTTCTTCGGCTTCTTCTAATTCCTCTTCTATTGCAGTTTTCACTTTCGTATTGATTTCAATATCTTGATACGTTTTAAGTCCCGTACCTGTTGGAATCAATTTACCAAGAATTACATTTTCTTTTAATCCTAATAATGGATCTATTTTACCTTTAATCGCTGCTTCTGTCAATACCTTTGTTGTCTCTTGGAAAGATGCTGCTGATAAGAAACTTTCTGTTGCAAGTGATGCTTTTGTAATACCAAGCAACGCTCTTTTTCCTGTTGCAGGTCTTTTTCCTTCTTCTTCCATTTTCTTGTTAATCTCTTCAAATTCAAGAGAATCCACAAGAGAAGCACCATATAATCCAGTATCTCCTGGATCTTCTATCCTTATCTTCTTAAGCATTTGTCTTGCAATAACTTCAATGTGTTTATCATTAATATCAACACCTTGATTTCGATAAACTTTTTGAACTTCCGCAATAATATATTTATAAACACCTTCTGCCCCTTTAATCAAAAGCAATTCATTTGGATTAATCGAACCTTCTGTCAATGGGTCACCAGCTTCTACTTCTTGACCGTCTTTTACTTTCAATTTAGAACCAAAGCTGATAGCATATTTTTTACTATTATCTTTTGAGGTTACAACAACTTCTTTTCTCTTCTTCTCATCATTAATCTTAACTTTACCAGCAATTTCAGAAATTACAGCAACACCCTTAGGATTTCTAGCTTCAAACAATTCTTCAACCCTAGGAAGACCTTGTGTAATATCGCCTCCAGCAACACCACCTGTATGGAACGTTCTCATCGTAAGCTGTGTACCTGGCTCACCAATTGATTGAGCAGCAATAATACCAACAGATTCTCCTTTATTAACGATTTTTCTTGTTGCCAATCCCATACCATAACACTTACTACAAGCACCATGTTTACATTTACATCCCAAAATGGAACGTACGCCAACTTTTGTAATTCCAGCATTTATAATTTGCTTAGCCATAGCTTCAGTAATCATCGTATTGTTATCTACAATCAAATCACCTGTTTCTGGATTCTTTAAATCTTCTAATACAAATCGACCAACAAGTCTTTCTTCTAAGCCTTCAATAATTTGGTTTCCATCTTTAATATCTTCCAATATAATACCATCATGAGAACCACAATCTTCTTCTATAATAATAATATCTTGTGAAACGTCAACCAATCTTCTTGTCAAGTATCCTGAATCGGCTGTTCTTAAAGCTGTATCTGCCAAACCTTTTCTTGCACCATGAGAAGAAATGAAATATTCCAAAGCATCCAATCCTTCACGGAAACAAGATTTGATTGGAATTTCAACAGCTTTACCTGATGTATTTGCCATAAGTCCTCTCATACCAGCAATTTGTCTCAACTGATTCATATTACCACGGGCTCCAGATTGCGCCATCATGTAAATTGGGTTAAGCTCATCAAAATTCTCTTTCATAGCTTGCGTAACATCATCTGTTGCCTTTTCCCATACTTTAATGATTGCTTCATAACGTTCATCATTTGTAATCATACCTCTTTGATATTGTTTGAAAATTCTTCCAACATCTTCATCCGCTTTTGCTAAAATATCCTTTTTCGCTTCTGGAACGGCAACGTCAATAACAGACACCGTAATTGCACCTTTGGTTGAATATTTATAACCAGTTGCTTTAATGTAATCTAATACATCAGCTGTTTCCGACAAACCATGAACATTAATACATTTTGAAACAATGGTTCCCAAATTCTTTTTGATAACTGGGAAATTGATTTCTAAATCAAATTCATTTTCTGGGTCATTTCTATCCACAAATCCCAAATCTTGTGGAATTCCTTGATTATAAATCAAACGACCAATCGTTGTTTCAATCGTCTTACTACGAACATTTCCCTCTTCATCTTCTTTAAATCTTCTAACTTTAATTTTACAATGTAAACCAACATCACCATTTTGATAAGCAAGCATCGCTTCATCTTCATCTTTGAAGTACATGCCTTCGCCCTTTTCACCATCAATTTGAACCGTTAAATAGTAAGCACCTAAAATCATATCTTGTGTTGGAACCGTAACTGGTTTTCCATCTTGTGGTTTTAATAGGTTATTAACCGATAACATTAAGAATCTTGCTTCTGCAATTGCTTCTGGTGTTAGTGGAACGTGAACCGCCATTTGGTCACCGTCAAAGTCAGCGTTGAAAGCAGTACAAACAAGTGGATGAAGTTTAATTGCTCTACCTTCTACCAAAATTGGTTGGAAAGCTTGAATACCAAGTCTATGAAGCGTTGGTGCACGGTTTAACATAACTGGATGATCTTGAATTACTTCTTCCAAAATATCCCAGATTTCAGCCTTTTGCTTCTCCACCATTCTTTTTGCATTTTTGATATTATGTGCAATTCCACGTCCTACCAATTCTCTCATAACAAATGGCTTGAACAATTCAACTGCCATCTCTTTTGGAAGTCCACATTGATAAATTTTAAGTTCTGGACCAACCACAATAACAGAACGTCCAGAATAGTCAACCCTCTTACCAAGCAAGTTTTGACGGAAACGTCCTTGCTTTCCTTTTAACATATCAGACAAGGATTTCAAAGCTCTATTTCCAGCTCCTGTAACTGGTCTTCCACGTCTACCATTGTCAATTAAAGCATCCACTGATTCTTGTAACATACGTTTTTCATTTCTAACAATAATCTCTGGTGCTCCTAATTCCAATAATCTTTTTAAACGATTATTTCTATTGATAACACGACGATATAAATCATTCAAATCAGAAGTAGCAAATCGACCACCATCTAATTGAACCATTGGCCTTATTTCTGGTGGAATAACTGGCACAACATTCATAACCATCCATTCTGGCTTATTTCCAGACATTCTGAAAGATTCAACTGTATCCAATCTTTTTACCAATTTTGCCTTTTTTTGCTCACTTGCTTTTCCAATTTCTTTTTTCAATTTTTCAGACAATTTGTCAATATCAATTTCTTTTAACAATTTTTGGATTGCCTCTGCTCCCATTTCTGCTTTAAAAGAACCTCTGCCAAATTTTTCTTCTGTCTCATGAAATTCCTTTTCATTGATTACTTGATATTTTTGCAAATCACTGCTTCCTTTATCCGTTACGATATAGGAAGAAAAATAAATGACTTTTTCCAAACTTCTTGGTGAAATATCAAGTAGCAAAGCAACTCTACTTGGAATTCCTTTAAAATACCAAATATGAGCCACTGGGGCAGCCAGTTCAATATGCCCCATTCTCTCTCTTCTTACCTTTGAAGTTGTAACCTCAACACCACAACGGTCACAGACAATTCCTTTATATCTTACTCTTTTATATTTTCCACAATGACATTCCCAGTCTTTGGTTGGACCAAATATTTTCTCACAAAATAGTCCATCTTTTTCTGGTTTTAGTGTTCTATAATTGATTGTTTCTGGTTTTTTTACTTCACCATGTGACCATTCTCTGACTTTATCATCTGAAGCCAAACCAATTTTCAATTTATTAAAAACTTCTAATTCTTCCAATTCCTAGCCCCCTCTAAATATTTTTGGGTTTTTACAATGTATTTTTGCTTAGAATATCCACCGCTGTACAGTTTTTCTGTCATTCAAACATCCATCATTGTAATATTTAATTAACTTTATTTTTGATTTTCACTTAATTTATCTTCTTGTGATTTGGAATTCACATACACTTCATGTCTACGAAAAGCTTCTTTTGTATAATATTTTCCATCTTGCTCAATTTCATATCCCATATATTCTAAACCATCTTGCAAATCTTGTTCTGTCAAGTTTTCTTCTTTACACTGAAAAAGTTTTGCGACTTTCGCTTTCAATTCTGTTTTTAAAAAACAATCATAAACAATATCTTGTATCTGTAACAATTGCAAAGTGCTGAAGAAATAATCCGAAATTTCGCCAGCCGTTGTATCTGGATTGGTAATTGGCATCCTTACATCAACTACCGATTTCCCCTGTCCACGAAAATTTTCACTTATGCTAAATTTTTCTGGAAAATTTCTAGAAAGTATTTCCAATCTTTCTTTATTTTCTTGTGACAATGTATCATAAATAATCACAATGTCAGCAGACTGACCTATATCTTTTTGATTTGCAGAAGACATCACTGTTTGAATATTCAAATCATATAACTTACGACAAATTTCCAACAATGGTTCTTCTACATAATCATCCAAATCTTCCTTTTGCTTAATTTCTGATTTTCCACCTTTTTCAATAGGAAGAATATCCTTAATCTTCTTTTCTCGATTCAAACTTTTCATAATTTACTCTTCCGTTTCTTTATCCAAATCCTTAAAAATTTCTTCATCTGGAATGTCTTCATCTAAGATATTTTCATAGAATTCGTCTTCTGCTTCTTCTGCTATATCGCTTTCATCTTCTAATTCGTCATCCATTTCATCCTCTAGTTCATCCGCATCTAAATCTGTTAAATCGTCATCTGATAGTTCCTCATCGCTGATAACAATATCATCTTCCAATTCAACTTCGCCTTCTTCGGCATTTTCTTTGATTTCGATTTCTTCATCTTTATCACTATATAATGTAACATCCAATCCCAAAGATTGTAACTCTTTAATCAATACCTTAAATGATTCTGGAATACCTGGAGCAGGAATGTTTTCACCTTTTACAATTGCTTCATATGTTTTTACCCTACCCACAACATCATCTGACTTCATCGTCAAAATTTCTTGCAATGTATAGGCTGCACCATATGCTTCCAATGCCCAAACTTCCATCTCTCCAAAACGTTGTCCACCAAATTGCGCCTTACCTCCAAGAGGTTGTTGCGTAACAAGTGAGTATGGACCAGTTGAACGAGCATGAATTTTATCATCAACCAAATGGTGAAGTTTAAGCATATACATAACACCAACTGTAATTGGGTGGTCAAACGGATCACCAGTTCTTCCATCATATAAAATAGTTTTTCCGCTTGTCTCCAAGCCTGCCATTTCAAGCATATCTTCAATATCTTGTTCTGTTGCACCGTCAAATACTGGCGTTGCCATTTTCCAACCTAACATTCTTGCTGCAGCACCTAAATGAACTTCAAGCACCTGTCCTAAGTTCATACGAGAAGGTACACCAAGTGGGTTAAGTACAACATCAACTGGTGTTCCATCTGGTAAGAATGGCATATCTTCCACTGGCAATATTCTAGAAATAACACCTTTATTTCCGTGACGTCCAGCCATTTTATCACCAACTGATATTTTTCTTTTTTGTGCAATATAGACACGAATAATTTGGTTCACACCAGGTCCTAATTCATCTGAATTTTCTCTGGTAAATACTTTCACGTCAACAATTGTTCCAGCTTCTCCGTGAGGTACACGAAGCGAAGTATCTCTAACTTCTCTCGCCTTTTCTCCGAAAATAGCACGAAGCAATCTTTCTTCCGCTGTTAGCTCTGTTTCACCTTTTGGTGTTACTTTACCAACCAAAATATCACCAGGTCCAACTTCTGCACCAATGCGAATAATTCCGTCTTCATTCAAATCTCTTAAAGCATCTTCACCAACATTTGGAATGTCTCTTGTGATTTCTTCTGGTCCTAATTTTGTGTCACGACATTCGCAGTCATAATCTTCTATGTGAATCGATGTTAAAACATCTTCTTTTACTAAATTTTCTGATAACAAGATAGCATCCTCGTAGTTATAACCTTCCCATGTCGTAAATGCAATTAGTAAGTTTTTACCTAAAGCCATTTCTCCTTTATCTGTTGCAGGTCCGTCAGCAATGACATCTCCTCTTTTTACAACTTCACCTTCTCTGACAATTGGTCTTTGGTTAATACAAGTTGCTCCATTCGTTCTCTTGAATTTTCTTAAAACGTACGTTCTCAATTTTCCTGATTCTTCTTTGATAACAATTTCATCACCAACAACTTTTTGAACCACACCATTATCTTCTGCAATAACAACAACTCCAGAATCTTTGGCAGCTTTATATTCAATACCCGTTCCAACCATTGGAGAATCCGTAATCATCAGTGGAACTGCTTGACGTTGCATGTTTGCACCCATCAAAGCACGGTTTGCATCATCGTGTTCTAAGAAAGGTATCATCGCAGCACCAACCGATACTAATTGCTTTGGTGAAATATCAAGATAATCCACTCTATTTTTCTCAATTTCTTTGATTTCTTCACGTTCTCTAACACGAATTCTTGGATTCGTCAAACAATTATTTTCGTCAACTGGTTCAGAAGCTTGGGCAATAATGAAATTATCTTCTTCATCTGCTGTCATATAAACAACTTCATCTGTTACTTTTCCAGTTTCTTTGTCAACTTTTCGATAAGGTGTTTCAATAAATCCATAATCATTAATAATGGCAAATGTTGAAAGTGCTGAAATAAGTCCAATATTTGGTCCTTCTGGTGATTCGATTGGACATAATCTTCCATAGTGCGTATAATGAATATCACGAACCTCGAAACCAGCTCTTTCTCTCGATAAACCACCAGGTCCTAAAGCTGAGATTCTTCTTTTATGTGTCAATTCAGAAAGCGGATTGGTTTGATCCATAAATTGTGATAATTGAGAACTTCCAAAGAATTCTCTAATTGATGAGGTAATTGGTTTTGTATTAATCAAACTTTGTGGTGTTACAACATCTAAATCCTGAAGTGTCATTCTTTCACGAACCACTCTTTCTAATCTTGTAAGTCCAATTCTAAATTGATTTTGCAATAATTCTCCAACGCATCTGATACGTCTATTTCCTAAATGGTCAATATCATCAATTTTTCCCAATCTTGGTTTTTCTGGTGATGATATATAAGTATTGTATTCCAAGTTTAATAAATAGTTTACAGAAGCCAAAATATCTTCTGTCACTACATGTTTTGGAATTAATTCATCCATTCTCTCTTCAATGGCTTTTTTCAATTCTTTATCATCTTTAGCATTTTCCAAAATATTTTTCAAAATTTCATAATTTACGTCTACTTTTATTTTCAACTCATCTGCGATTTCAGGATTGATAAAAGCTTTAATATCAACAACGCCATTTCCAATAACTTTTGCCTTCTTATCTTCAATTTTGACAAATACACTATTGATACCAGCATTTTGAATTTCACGTGCAACTTCTCTTGAAATCACTTCATCTTTTTCTACAAAAACTTCTCCTGTTTCAGGATTTGCAATTGTTTCATAAGCAATATGATTGGCAATTCTATCAGCCAAACATAACTTTTTGTTAAATTTATAACGACCAACTTTTGATAAATCATAACGTCTATTATCAAAAAATAATCCATTAAATAAGTTACGAGCAGCGTCAACGGTTGGAAGTTCTCCTGGTCTTAATTTTTTATAAATTTCGATTAACGCATCATCTGTTGTTTTAATTTGGTCTTTGGCTATGGTTGCTAAGATTTTATCTTCTTCGCCAAAAAATTCAATGATTTTATCGTCTGTATCTAATCCAATTGCTCTTAATAAACAGGTTACTGGTAATTTTCTTGTACGGTCAATTCGAACATAAAATATATCATTACTATCTGTTTCATATTCAAGCCATGCTCCACGAATTGGCATAATTGTTGATGTATACAACTTTTTACCAACTTTATCGTAGCTCGAGTCATAATAACAGCCTGGTGAACGAACCAATTGGCTGACAACAACTCTTTCCGCTCCATTGATAACAAATGTACCACTATCTGTCATTAATGGAAAATCGCCTAAGTAAATCTCTTGTTCTTTGATTTCACCTGTCTCACGGTTAATCAAACGTACCTTTACATGTAGTCTTGTAGAATATGTCGCATCTCTTTCTTTTGCTTCTTCTAAAGTATATTTTGTTTTTTCTTCCATGTAATAATCAAAAAATTCTAAAACTAGGTTTCCAGAATAATCAATAATAGGCGAAATATCTTTTAATACTTCACCTAATCCTTCATTAATAAACCAGTCATATGAATCTTTTTGTACTTTTAAAAGATTAGGTATTTCAATAAAATCTCCAATCTTCGAAAAAGTTTTGCGCACGCATTTTTCGTGCTTGACATCTTTTACCTTTACCAAAATAAAAACCACCTTTATTCCAAATTTAGCAGGTAATATATGAACTTTATTT
Source organism: uncultured Clostridia bacterium (assembly GCA_948976265.1). GTDB lineage: Bacteria > Bacillota > Clostridia > TANB77 > CAG-508 > Scatovivens. Next base: position 128,655 of record CARFUA010000003.1, on the reverse strand, counting down.
TCCAAGTCCCTCTTACGCAAAAGGTTGTTATTTTAAAAACCATATCCCTGCTTAAAAATATGCTTTTAAAATAGTTCCTCTTTTGCCTAATTCCTCTTGAAAATAAAAATTATATAACGGTCTTGTATAAAATTACTAAAGTATTATATATTATTTTCCATAAATAGTCAAGCATATTAAGTGAATTTTTAGAATTTTTTTAGGCATAAATTAAGAAATTCTTTAGAATTTTTTAAGCTTAATTTAATTTTTGCATTATATACTAAATTTGAAATTAAAAATATTTAATTTCACCCCCTTTTAATTTTATATATATGTCAGCAAAAAATAGAGTTCCTACTCAGAACTCTATTTTTTCATTTTATGGATTCATTTCAATTGGCACACCTATTCCGACAACTCAATTTTTCGCTTATACTTTTTATGATGCATCTTCATAAGCTTATTATCAATTTTATTGATAATTTTAGCATAAATCACCAAGTCGCGCGAAACCTTGTTACTAATTTGCCCATTTGATTTATATTTTATCTCATGTTCCAAAGTTGCCCAAAAATCCATCGCCATTGTACGGATTTGAATTTCCACTTTTGCATATAATTTGGTTTCATCCAATTGCACAGGAACTTCCACAATCATATGATAACTTGAATAGCCTGTTTTTTTTGGGTTTGTGATATAATCCTTTTCTTTTATAATTCTACAATCTTCGAATTCTCTTATAAGGTCAATCACCTCAAAAACGTTGGCTTTAAATCGACATATAATTCTCACACCAGCAATATCATTAATATTTTCAATTAGATTTTGATAAGTTAATTCATAATTTTTTCGTTTCATTTTTTTGATAATACCTTCTGGACTTTTGATTCGGCACATTACATGATTAATCAAATCCTGTCCGTAAATTTCTCGATAATCGCGATTAATCGAATCAACTTTTTCCTCTACATTCCTCATTGCCAGAGAATACAAATGCATTAATTGTGCAAATTTATTATCCTTCGTATTTAATTTGTTTTTATAATTATTTCCTTTTACTAATGATGTATCTATCTTGATAATCATCTCCTCTCTCGTTTTCTATGTTATCATTTTATATTAGAAATATAAAAATAATATTAAAAATTTGTGTTTTTTGTGTGAACTTTTCCTGCTCATAAATTATAACACATTTCAAATGATTAATCCATACATTTTACCGAACAAATTATTGTATTTTTCGACAAAAAAGTGAGAAAGTCCACAAACTTGTGGACTTCCGCACCTCAAATTTTTAGTTTTTTCTGCTGAATTTATCCCACTTTCGCTGCTGGATAATAAATGGATAACCGTTCGGGCTAAGCAAAAGCTCGTCTCCAAACACACATACACCACGCAAGTAATTTTTTTCATATTTTTTACTTGCCCTCCAACTCAATATGTGCCTTAAAGTCACCCAACTAGCAACAATGCAAGCTATCAAAATAACTGTCCACCATACCATACTGCTTCCTCCTTTTGTTTGCAGAAAATAACAATACGTTTCTATTATAATTATACCATACTTTACATAAAAAGTCAACTATTCCATATTCCAAACACCATCTATTTTTTCCCCCAACACATCTACAGACAATCTAATCACTGGACGAAGTCCAATAACAGCAGGAACTCCCCAAGTTGCAGATGCAACACCTCCATCACTTAAAATATAATCTGCTACACGACCTGAATAACGCACAGAATAAATGAGTTTTTCCGAGTTTATATAACTATGATAATTCGCTATCCAATATCCTTCACAGTTTGAAACAGATTCCTGATAAGGAAAATACAACTTATCTGCATATCCTAGTTGATCGTCACTCAAATTAACATCTTGTTCTTCTGGCACATCTTCTCCTTTTCCTATATACCATCTTTTCATTTCATCATGCTCACCAACCTCTGAAGCTTCAGCTACACTTAAATGACTATAACCCTTTGCATTCCAACTTGCTACCCATGTTTGTAAATTAGTTGCACCATTTGCTTGAGCTCTATCTTGCAAATCAATCGTTCCTTTCAATAAATTTTTCCATAAATTTTTCTCTGTTAAAGAATTTAAAGTGTCAATTACACTACTGCTCCTTTTATAAACAATATACTCCTCCTTCACACTAAGTCTCGCTTCTTCTGCTGAATTGGTACTATTCGGCAAATATCCTCCGTAAATCAACGTCACTTCATTTCCATCATTATAAAAAATTTTCCAATCGTCCAGCACAACTCCATTTACTTCCACACTATAATTCACAGAATCCCCATAATGTTCTGGTTTTACTTGCCTTGTCAGCGATCTCTCATCGACTTCCTTAAATTCTGGCATATATTGATCCAACCATTTTTCGCCTTTTTTCAACTCTTTTTCTTCGTTTTCTTCCGCCTCTTCACTTTTTTCTACAGCAATTCTAGCCCTTTCCAAAATTCCTTGTTCTCCTACCATCAACCTCAAACTAACTCCTGCCAAAATTAGCAAAACGATAATTGTGATTACCAGAGCAATCAACGTAATTCCTTTCATATTTTTCAATTTCTTTCTCATCCTTTCCTCCTTAAAAATTAATTTTATATACGCAAAAAACAGACCTACAAATCAACTTTGTAAATCTGCTTTTTGAAATATATCGATTTTTGAACTTATAAAATTACTTGTGTGTGTGTGTGTGTGTGTACTCTCGCAAGGCTTTCAGCCTTTTTTATGAAATTTATCTTCAAATTTGTATTTTTCATCTTTCGTTTCTCCTTTTTTCTATTATAATCGATAATTTTTTATTTGACAAGTATTACCAAATAAAAATCTCGCTCATGTTTCTATCGAATCATCACAATTAACTTTTCAGCTTCTGGCGTCAATTGAACTCCTTTTGTCGTACGGAAAAACAATTTTTTCCCCAACGATTCCTCCAATGCTTTAATGCTATAACTAACCGCAGGCTGCGACATATAAAGCAATTCTGCTGCTTTTGAAATACTTTTTGTCTATGCCACCATATAAAAAACCCTATACAAATTAAGATTAAAATTATTATCCATGTATAAACCACTTTTATATCAGTAAATGTATTATAATATAAATATAAGTAAAAAGCAATCTAAAATGGAGGAAGAAAATTATGAATTTATTAGAATCAACCATTACAAATGAATTTAAAAAAAACCAAACTTTTGATTCTATCTTTTCCAAATTTGAAATCCCAGAATTAACTGGAATCACTGGAGAATTAGAATTAATTTATAAGTCAAATGAATATATGGGATATTATAAAAAAGAATTATATTTTAACTTAGAACCAAAAACGAAAATCGAAAATTGTATGAGAACACTAAAATTAACCTTTGTTTCAAGTGTTAAAGATTTTGATATTGAAAAAGCCATGCACCGCTCCAACACAAACGAAACACATACTGTCAGCGTGACTTTCACCTTGCATAATGAAGGAAACAGTTGGGATACAGAGAGATATAATTATACTTTATGGAAGAAGTAAAATAGAATCAAAATACCTTTTTTTATTTTAAATGGGAATGAATTGCTAGCATTCCCATTTTATTTTTATACTACTCATTTACAGTTATATTACCATCATCATCAATATTTATGCTACCGCCAACTTTCTCTAAAGCTTCATGAATACTATCTTGCGTACGTAAAAATGCACTCCTCCAATGTAAACAACCATAAGTCATAACTCCTAAAGCAATTAGTAATACAACAATTATCACTAGAAGTATTTTGCTTAATTTGTTCATAAGAATTTCCTCCCTTTCTATGTTTTCTAGTTTAACATCCCTGTAACATAAATTATAATTTTTCTCATTTTTTACATTACAAATTTTTATAAGATAAGGTGTTCCTAATGCTGAACACCCTATCCTCTCATTGTAGTTTACCTTGGCAACACTGATTATTTACTTGTTACCAATTAATTACCAAGCTGAAACGACACCTGTTCTCGCCTGCGTTCTCATCTGTACTTTATATACATCTGAGCCACACCAGAATGTTCTTTCAACATTATTACCTGGTACAGCTCCATTCTGAGACCAGACAGCATTGCCGTTTTTATCCAGCAAGCGTATGTCACATTTTACAGTTTCCAACAACCCCGTTGAGGTTGTTATCGCTTTAACATGAACATCCCGATTGAATCCTGTAGAAGAAGACAATACAGTTGTCCATGTAGTACTAATATTAGTACTTGTAATTCTTGGCGTTGCTGCCGATGTTGTCCCTGTGCATCCTACTACCATGGCCACAAAAAGTGCCATGACTACTGCTACTTTTACTTTTTTTCTCATTCCAAGTCCTCCTTCACAGCATCAGCATTACACAAGTAAACTATCAATGAAATTTGTTACTCTGTGAAGAAAAAATTACACTTTCTCTCAGCAGTAACTAATAACAACATTCCTAAAAGAAATGTTATTGTTATTGTAGCATTAATCAAAATTAAAGTCAATGCTTTTTTTACAAAAGTAGATTTTTCTATAAAAAATTCATATAACCCTTTATTTTAAAGCACTTCATGGATTATTTCCAAATCTACAAGTTACAAAAAATGCTGATTTTTTAACATTTTCCAAAAAGATACTTTTGTAGTTTATTTATATACTAGAAAAGGCACTAATCTTAGTGCCTTTTCTCTTATCTACTCATAATTTCCTCAAACTCTTCTCCATCGATTTTTTCTTTCTCCATCAAAATATTTGCAACATCATGTAATTTGTTCATATTTTGATTTAAAATGTCAACCGCTTTTCTGTAAGCTGTATCAATAATATTTTTTACTTCAGCATCAATGACTGCAGCTGTTTGTTCACTGACATCTTTGTGTTGTGCAAAATCTCTTCCTAAGAAAACTTCTTCTTGTCCAGAACCAAACATAATAGCTCCTACAACATCACTCATACCATATTTGGTAACCATACTTCTTGCAATTTTAGAAGCTCTTTCAATATCGTTGCTTGCTCCTGTTGAAATATCGCCTAATACAAGTTGTTCTGCTACTCTACCACCAAGTAAAGAAACAATATTTTCTTCCATTTCCGATTTACTCATAAAAGATTTATCTTCTGCTGGACGATACATTGTATATCCTCCAGCCATTCCTCTTGGCACAATTGAAATTTGATGAACATTATCTTGTGTTGGTAAAAATCTACTAACAACCGCATGACCTGCCTCATGGAAAGCAACCAATTTCTTTTCTTTTTCATTAATTACTTTTGATTTTTTCTCAGGTCCCATAGTCACTTTTACCATTGCTTCTTCGATTTCTTGCATACCAATTTCTTGTTTATCTCTTCTAGCTGTAAGAAGCGCTGCTTCATTTAATACATTTTCCAAATCTGCTCCAGCAAATCCTGCAGTATTTTTGGCAACAATGCTTAAATCCACATCAGGTGCCATCTTTTTCTTTCTAGCATGCACTTCTAAGATTTCTTCTCTTGCTTTTACATCTGGTGCACCAACTACAATTTGCCTGTCGAAACGTCCTGCTCTCAATAATGCTTTGTCTAATACATCTGGTCTGTTTGTTGCAGCCAATACAATTACACCCTCATTTGGACTAAATCCGTCCATTTCAACCAATAATTGATTTAAGGTTTGTTCTCTTTCATCATGTCCACCACCAAGTCCTGCACCTCTTTGACGTCCAACTGCATCGATTTCATCAATAAATACAATACAAGGTGCATTTTTCTTTGCTTGGTCAAACAAATCTCTAACACGAGAAGCACCAACACCAACAAACATTTCCACAAAGTCAGAACCACTAATAATAAAGAAAGGAACACCAGCTTCACCTGCAACTGCTTTAGCAAGTAAGGTTTTTCCAGTTCCTGGTTGTCCTACCAATAAAACACCTTTTGGAATTCTAGCTCCCATATCTGTGAATTTTTTTGGTGATTTCAAGAATTCTACAATTTCTTGTAATTCTTCTTTTTCTTCATCCACACCAGCAACATCTTTAAATAATACTTTATTTTTGTCAGTTGCATTTATCATTCTAGCTTTACTTTTTCCAAATGTCATCGATGTTTTGTTTCCACCTTGTCCTGGATTCATTAATAATAACCAGAAAATTAAGAAAATAATTAAAATCACAAATGGTGAAAATACACTTAGAATTGCAACAAAAGCAGATTCTTCATCTTGTGTTACAACAATTTGTCCTTCTGCAATATTGCCAGAAATTTCTTCAATAAAAGTATCCAAACTTGGGATAGTAACCTCTTTTACTTTATTCGTTGTTTCTGCGTTTTTCTTAGTCGCATAAACAGTTTGCTTGTCAGATGAAATTTCTATTTCTGAAATTTCTCCTTGATTAATCTCCTGAATTAATTGTGAATAATTCATTTTCCTATCTGAACTATTTAATAGTCCACTCAATATTCCGACAGAAGCGATAATGATAATCAGCCAAATCGCTAATGTTTTAATTCCATTTTTCAAACTTCTTTCCTCCTTTAAAATCTTTCTTGTTTTACTTGTGATTAATAATAGCACACCAAAATTCCTTTTGCAAGACTTTTTTACAAATGTCATATTCTTGTAACATTTCTATTTTCAACTTTCTTACGGATTAGCAAGTTACAGCTATTATTTTTAATTGTTTCTTTTGTGTTACAATTTTAAGATGTTTATTGGGTGTTAAATATTTATTCCCAATATTGTTGTTACATAATTTTATGATGTCATCGATATGTATTTTTTCGATTCCTTTTACACAACCAAACAATTTTTGAATCGAATAAAAAATCATTCTTTTTTGTACTACTTTTTCTAACTCATTAAATTTTTTTAAATCCAAAATCATTTCTGTTTCCGATTCGCTGATACAAATTTCTCTATAAATTCGAGCCATTTCTTTTTGCCAATACGCTTCTTCTTCTTTGATAATATCAGACAATCGTTGTAATGCTGCTAGCATATTTGAATTAAATTCTTTTTCTAGATAAGGCAAAACCATATTTCTGATTTTATTTCTTGTAAATGTATTGTCCTCATTGGATTCATCATGTCTTGCCGCAATGCCATTTTGCCTTAGATATTCCTCAATATCAGCGCGTTTGGTTTCTAGCAATGGCCTGATATATTTCCCATTCTTTGTTTCGATTCCAATCAAACCTTTGGTTCCTGTTCCTCTAAAAAGATTCATGAGAATCGTTTCTGCATTGTCGTTGCAATTATGGGCAATGGCAATTTTGTTGCTCATTGTTTTTTTTAGAATTTCATCAAAAAACGTATATCGCACCATTCTGCCAGTTTCTTCCAATCCTCTTTTTTGACGCTGTGCAATTTCTTTTACATTCACTTTTCTAATAAAATAAGTAATCTCTCTTTCTTCACAAAATTGTTTTACAAATTTCTCATCTCCTACAGCATTTTCCCTTAATCCATGATTCACATGCCCTACCACCATTTCAAAATCAATCCAAGCTTGTTTTTTTATCTGATTTAAAATATTTAACATACAAATCGAATCTGGTCCACCAGAAACACCTAAAACAACTTTATCGCCATTTTCAATTAATTGATGCTTTTGGATAAATTCATAAATTTTCTGCTCTAACATAATTCTTCCCTTTTTGGTTTTAGAATAAACCTCATTTTTTAAAATCCTTCTTCATAACGTCGTTCCAAATTGGCAAACTTGGTGAAACTTGGCATCCATGCAAGTTTTACTGTTCCTGTAGAACCGCCTCTATGTTTTGCCATAATAATTTCTGCTACATTTTTTTCTTCGCTATCTTCGTTATAATAATCGTCTCGATAAATAAACATAACAATATCCGCATCTTGCTCAATTGCTCCAGACTCTCTTAAATCAGATAGCATTGGTCTTTTGTCGTCACGCTTTTCTGCCCCACGAGATAATTGAGACAAAGCAATTACAGGAACGTCCAATTCTTTCGCCAAAATTTTAAGCGAACGGCTAATTTCCGAAATTTCTTGTTCACGGCTACTATTTCTTTTACTACTTCCTTGAATCAATTGCAAATAGTCAATCACAATCAATCCAATATCCTTTTCCATTTTCAATTTCCTACATTTTGCACGAATTTCCATAACCGAAATACCTGGTGTATCATCAATATAAATGGGTGCATCTGATAGAATTCCCAATGTAGATGCCAATTTCATCCAATCATTGTCTTCGATTTGACCTGTTTTGATTTTGTTACTATCCACCATAGCTTCACTACATAAAATTCTGTTTCCAATTTGCTCTTTTGACATTTCCAAATTAAAAATAGCAACTGGCACCTTATTTTGTACTGCAACATTGGTTGCAATATTAATTGCAAATGCAGACTTTCCCATTGCTGGACGCGCCGCCAAAATAATCAATTCCGAACCATGAAAACCAGAAGTTTTATAATCTAAATCCGAAAAGCCTGTCGAAACTCCCGTTATATGCCCTTTCTGATTATACAACTTTTCCAATTCCGCAAACGATTCCACCAATACGTCCTTAATTGACGAATAACCAGTTGTACTTTTTTTCTGATTCAAATCAAATATCTTTTTCTCTGCCATATCTAACACTCTGTCAACTTCTTCCGTTTCGTCAAATCCAAGCGAAATCAAATCATTGGCAGCCTGTATCAAATTTCGTAGCATATATTTTTCATCTACAATTTTGATATATCGCTCAACATTTGCTGTCGTTGGAACTTTATCTGGTAGTGATGCTAAATATTCAATTCCACCAACTCGCTCAAAATTACTCATTTCAATAAGTTCTGCCTTAACTGTTATAATATCAATGGGTTCATTTTTCGCATATAAACTCAAAATCGCAGTATAAATCGCCTTGTTATCTTCTCGATAAAACGCATCTTCTTTTAAAAGCTCAATACTACTAACAACCGCATCTTTATCCGTAAGCATTGAACCCAATATAGCTTGTTCTGCTTCTATATCATGTGGTGGTATTTTTCCTATATCCATTTACTTGTCTCCTTCTTATACAGTTGTTACCATAACTGACAATTTTGCCATAACTCCTTCATTTAATTTAATATCAATTTTTATCGTTCCAGCCACTTTAATGCTCTCTGACAATAAAATCTTTTTTTTGTCTACTATAATGTTATACTCTTTTTTTAATGTCTCTGCAATTTCTTTTGCTGTTATGGCACCAAATAAACGCCCATTTTCGCCTGCTTTTACCTTAAATACTAACGTTATATTTTCCATTTTTTTAGCCAATTCTTGAGAAGCCTTTTTATCTTCGCCTCTTCTAAAGTCTTCTGAATCTTGTTTAGCCTTTAAATTATTCATATTTCCTGTATCTGCTGGAATAGCTAAATTTTTGGGAAATAAATAATTTCTTGCATATCCATCCGCAGCATTAATAACTTGATCTTTCTTGCCTACGCCTTTAATATTTTCCTTTAATATAACTTTCATTCTTTCTCCTTTCATTATCTCATTTTGTTTTATCTATTGTATAACAAAATGAGCGATTTTTCAAGCTTTTTTGTAAAATCTTCCAGCAAAAATCAAAAAACGGAAATAACTTTAAATTATTTCCGTTCCAATATTTATTTATCATCATAGTCAAACCCGTCTGAAGATTGTTCTCTCTTATTCGTTCTGGTATCTCTTACTTTATTGGCTGCTTGTACACTCGAGTCTACTGAACATTGAACACGCTTATCAAATCCCTCGCTATCTAACTCTTTAATTTCACGTGCTTCATTCAATTGAGTTGTCTTATTTCTCGTAAAGAAATTTCTAATTCCTTCTGGAAGTCTCTTCAAAATCCCCTCTGAAATTCTTTTTAATAAACTCGTATTCTGCTCATCTTGCAATTGCACTTTAGCTTCTTGAAATTGCCCTTTCCACCATTGTTTTTCCTGTTCTGATTTTTTTAGAACCTGATTCTGCTGTGTTAATTGTTTATCTTTTTCTTGCAATTCAAGTTCTTTCTCTCTCAACATCTCTTGCAATTGCGCAATACGTTGTTCTTGTTCTTTAATTGTAGTTTCTTTATCTTGTATTATCACTTCCTTATCCGCTGATTCTATTTGATATTCGTGAAATTCCTGATTCTTTCCTTGTAAATCAGCAATTGTTGTATTTTTCGTCTGACTCTCTTCCTTCAATAAATAATTATCAAATCTCATACCCATTCCTGTTGCCAGATCCAAATCCATGGTTGTTCCAATTCTATAATTGAAACCTGGTTCTTCAAATTGTTTCAGTTTGTCACCTCTCTTACAAGCTTCAAATAATTTTTGCAAATCAAGAAGTCGTTTTAGCCTAAAATCCTTGTACTCACTATCAGACGCTTCAATATTTTCCATTTCTTTTCCAATATTCTCAAGAACTTCATCAATTACTAATGTTTCTTCTTGTTTAAATGGCATTGTTGTTTTAGAATCAGATTTCGTCTTTTTAGGTTTTTCTTTGCTTGCCACTTGCTCAATTTTCTCATCTGCTTTTTCTACCTTAGTTTCTTCTTTTGCTTTCTTCTTAGTTGTGTCTTCTGTTTTTTCAGCCGTTTCCTCTTGTTTTTCTGTCTCAATTTGAGCTTTTTTTGGTTGCATCTCATCAATACTATTCATCAAACGCACAATTTCTTCTGATACAAAAGTATCCATAATTTCAAATACTTTGTTGTAATCTTGCCTCAAAAGCCAATCCTGTTCTTCTTCTATACTGCTAAAGTTATAAAACATCACTCCAGAAACCGCATCCTTTGCATCTTCTAGGCTTACTCCATCCTTTAAACTAATTGCTCCCACTTCTACTTGACTCTGCAAAGAACTTTTTACTTCCTTTCGCAAATATTTAGAAAAATTTTCTAAATATTGGGCTAACTCATTTCGATTTTTCCCTCTTTCCTCCAAATCCTCTTTGTCTCTACCATTCCCCATATACCTGTTCCAAATTGCTTGCATAGCAGCACCATTCACTTTTAAATCTTCTTTTTGTCTCTCAAAAAGTTCAGCATATAGTACATCATCAATTTCACCATTATTTCTTGATTCTTCCACTCTTGAAAGTTCTTCTTCATCCCAAGCTAAAACTACTTTATAGTGTTCGATTCCATTATCAAATCCACTCAACGTCTTTTTAATATAATCCGAAAGTTCAGCTGTTGTTTGACTTGCAACATTTCTTCTAAGTTCACTAAATTTTTCCACAATCACATTTTCCACAGTCTCCACGCCATATCCTGTCCCCCATTGTTCCATCTCTGATAATACACTGTTCTTCATAAGTTCTTGCAACTGAAGAATAGCATAATCTAAGTCATATATCCTACTTTCATCATTTTCAAGTTGTGTCAAATTAGCCTTCATTTTGTTTACTTCTTCCTCAATTTCTTGTCTTCTATCTACTAATCCCATAATTTTTACTCCTAATTTATTAACTTTTATTTTATGTTACTAATATATATATCTAAATTATTTGTTTGTCAATACCAACTGTAAATATTTTTCCACACTTCTAAACTATCTTATCTAACAAAAAAAGCGAATAAAATCGCTTTTCTATACTATTCAATTTCTGTCAAATACTCATTAATTCGAATCACCAATTCATCTCTTGCTTCTTCCAAAGTCAATCCTTCAATTTGGGCACCAGCCAAAGTGATATGACCACCACCGCCCAATTTTTCTAGGATAATTTGAACATTAATATCGCCAATCGAACGTCCACTAATAAATACTTTTTCATCCATCTTTCCAATCACAAAAGAAGCTGTGATATTGCTAATTGTAAGCAATTCATCTGCTGCCTTGGCACAAATCAAATTAGCATTTTCATCTTCTTCGTTATCATAAACAGCAATGGCAATCGTATCATTCGTAATTTCAACGCTTTTGATAATTTCTGCAATCACATTATAACTCTCCAAATCCGCCTGAAACCATTTTTTAACTTTGATAATATCTACCCCAAATTTTCTCAAATACGCTGCCGCTTCAAATGTTCTAACACCTGTTTTAAATGTAAAGTTTTTTGTATCCACCATGATTCCGCCATATAAACTTTCCGCTTCAAGCAAAGTCAATTTCACATCATCGGCAGCATATTGAATAATTTCTGTCACAAGTTCAGCCGCTGACGAAGCATATACCTCATGGAAAGAAACTAAAACATCCGTAATTGCCTCAGGTGCCTTTCTATGATGGTCAATCACAATTTTCTTTTCCACTTGTTTTAATAATTCCGGAAATTCTACAAAACTCGCTTTATGGGTATCTACCACAATTAATAAGGTATCTTTATCAATTCTACTTTCTGCTTCTTCAGTAGAAATCATAACCTCCTGGTACTCTTCATTTTCATAAAATGCTTCTAAAAATTTCCCCAAAGATTTTCCTTTTGGTTCTGACACAATATAAGCCTCTTTTTCTAATGTTTTCGCCAATCGATACATACCAAGTCCTGAACCAATCGCATCAATATCAACATTACTGTGCCCCATAATCATAACATTTGAAGAATTTCCAATGGCATCTGCAATAGAAGCCGCCACTGTTCTAGCTTTTACCTTTGTTCTCTTTTCTTGCTCTACGGTATTGCCACCATAGAATTTATATTTCCCTTCTTTTCGAATAAGTGCTTGGTCACCACCACGTCCTAGTACAATATCCATGCCAGCCAAAGCAGATTTATATTTTTCAAAATTATTATTTCCTTCATTCGAAATGGCAATACTCAATGTCACACGAATATTTGAATTTTCAGTCAGGCTTTTTACTTTATCTAAAACACTTACTTTTTCTTTTTCTATATTCGATAAATATTGTTGTTCAAATACATATAAAAATCGATCTCTTTCTGTTTTGACAATCAATCCACCAGTTTCTTTTGCCCAATCTAAAATTACTTTTTCAACATTGGTAACCAATTCGACTCTATCTTCTGGAATAGCTCTTTGCATTAATTCTTCATAATTATCAATCATCGCAATTCCAATACAAGTTTTGGAATTGTTATATTGGTCAAATAATTCATTATATTTTGTATCATCAATAAAATATAAGGTTAATTGATATTCACGCTGTTTTCTTTTATCTTTTTTCTTACTTTTAGAAACAGCACAATAGATTTTGTAAAACTTGCCTTCAATATTAAACTGTTTTGTAATATACTTATTTTTGTTGAAATCTTTTCCTTCTTCTTGTTCTTTTTCAATGTTTATCTTGATTTCTTTAATCATCGAATTTAAATAAGTTACCACATCGATTCCCTTAAACTCATCAATAAAACTCTTACTTTTCCAAATAATCGTTCCATCGGTTTCAATTAATAATAATGGAATCGGAGAATTGACTAAATTATTTCTAGTTGCCATATTCACATCGGTAGTCAATTCTTGAATATGATTCACAATTTCAAGCTTCCTTTTATCACTCACCCAAATCGTATAGCCAATCACAAATACACACAATAACACCGAAGGAATTAGACATTTTATATCATAAATACATAGCACGATACACAGTGCTACAATAACAATAACGTACAAATTAAGCTTCCAATTGAATTTCTCCAATTTTTGTTTACTTTTTTCGGTCATATTTTCTCCTCAAAAATAAATTAATATGTTGTATTATAGCATATTTTTGGCATATTGTCAAATCTTTTAAAGAATCGGAAAATGCAAAGTTTCTTACACTACTGGATATGATTTCTACATAATTGGATACTTGTAAAAATCTAAAAAATGTGATATAATAAAAGGTTAAATCTCTTTTTATTTATCCAATGTTAAAATTAAAATTCACTTTTTGGTATAGGTTCTTCAATTTAGGCAATACTACTTTTAACAAAGAAAGGAAAGGTGATAATCATGACAGGCAAAGAACTTTTATACGTCGAAGATGCTTTAGGACATGAAAAATTTATGAAATGCTGCGCTGGAAAAACATCAGCAAAATTAACAGACCCAGCACTTTCTGCTTATGTAGCAGAATTAGAAAAAACGCATACGGATTTATTAAACAAGTTTAAAAATTTATTATAAGGAGGAAATAATGGAAGATAGAGATTTAATGGAAAATGAATTATTAATCATTAAAGGAGTTTGCGATTTATATCTTCATGGAGCAATTGAATCAACAACTGCAGAAGTTCATCAAGCTTTTAAAGAAGCTTTGAATATTTCGTTGGATATTCAAAATAAGCTTTATAATTTAATGTCCGAAAAAGGTTGGTACAAAACCGATACAGCAGAGCAAACAAAAATTGATGCTACAAAAACAAAATATGCAAATGCATAAAAGAAAAACCGATGTTTGAAATTTCTTAAACATCGGTTTTTCTCCAACACTATCTACTGCATAACCAGAAAATGATTCCCAGAATTACAGCAATGACACTTATCAGTATTATTTGCATTATGCCAAAATTCTTTACAAGAAGTGTTCCTACAATTCCACCACATACACACCCTAAAATGTAATTTTTACTAGTATCCTTCATTTTGTCTTCCTCCTTTTGTTTTGATAGTAGAATTACTATAATTTATTTAAATATATTATACCGCGCTTTACATAATTTGTCAATCTTTTTCTTCTTTCTTCTCCATCACACTTCTCAATTTTTGCAATCCAAAAATCACAGCTCCACCGATGATAAAAAATAAGATGCTAAATGTTTGCAAAGTCATTGCTTCTTGTGGTACATCCAATGTGGTTGGTCCTTGCACAATTGAAAATAAGGAACCAATCATTAATCCTATAATTGCATAAATCGTTTGACTTCTATATTTTTTCAAACACATTCGAATCAATTTTATTACTGAAATAATCCCCACCAAAATTCCCAAACCAAATACACATAATACTGGAAAATAAGCTAAATTTAGATGTAAAAATTCTTTTACCGCTGATACAATTGGCAAATACAAACCAAAAATTAATAATAAAGTTGAGCCCGAAATTCCTGGCAATACCATCGCTGTAATCGCAATTGCGCCAGCCACAAAAATATAAATGGCAGAACCAAATGTCAAATGAGCAACATTTACGTCAGCTGCTGGATTAAAAACAGAAATTAAAACAACCAGTGCTGTTCCGATAACTGTAAATATAATATTTTTATATTTTCCCTTTATCACTTCTTTTTCTTCCATAATTACCAATGGAATCGAAAATAAAACAAATCCCAAAAACGTCGAACTAACCGCATAAATATGACTTTCAAAAATATTGGCTAGAACAAGCATTGCTAAGACAAATCCGGACTGCCCAACCAATCCCAATTTTAATCAAAAAAACAATCGCTTCTTTTCTTTCTTCTTTCGTTCCCGAAATTAAATTGTCTAGCGAACTGATGAATTTATCATAAAATCCAAGCAAAAACGCTATCGTCCCGCCAGAAACACCTGGCACACTATCGGCTAACGCCATGCAAAATCCTCTAATAAAATTTAATACATTACTCATGATTTTTCTCCTTTTTACTTTCTTTGGCAAACTTTTTCTTATAAATAATCGCAATTGTTCCTGAAATAATATATGTAATCAAATAAATCATTATGATTGCTTTGATGTCTCCCATCAATATTTTGCTTCCCACCAAAACAGAAGAAAATACTGCTGGAAATCTTGCGACACTAGATATCATTAATATCTTACTTTTGCTCATTGGAAGCAAACTTGCTATGTATGTGATAAAATCTTTGGGAAGTACTGGCAGAAAATATAATACAAATAATGTGATTTCACTTTTGTCGGGATGACGATTTATCATCTCTTCTACTTTCTGCATTTTTTCTTCTGGAACCACGTCTTTTACCAGTTTCGTTCCATATTTTTTTACCGCAAAAATAATCAAAATATTGCTAACAATAACACCAGCATAGATTGTCAAGAGTCCGAAAAAAGGACCATAACACATACCAGCTACTAATTCAATCGGTTCTCCTGGCAAAAAGATTAAAATAATTTTGCAAATTTCCAATGAAATAATTGATATAATACCTTTTGCACCAAGACTTTTAATTTGATTTTCAAATTCAGCTCTTCCTTCTTCTGTTACAAGATTCATAAAAGTCGGAAGAATCTTAACAAAGCCGATAATGAGCAATATCATGATGATGAATGCTATTATTTTTCTAATTTGGTTGATTTTATTTTCCTTCATTTATTACCTCGATTTGGGTTATTGTATCATAAAAGTAGACAATTATCAAGTTTATTCTGCCCTATTTATTGTAATTTGCTTAAATTTTATAGCTTTTCTAAATATTTATCCACATCAAATTTTTTTATTTTATAATTTTCATCATTAAATTCTTTGTCTCTACAAAGATACATCAAATGATAAGGATTTCCACTTTTACTTAAATTATTTATATTAAAAAAATTCATTTTATATTTTAAGCCTAAATTTAAAATTTTAATAACTGAATTTTTAAAATCTTCATTGTATAATACATAATCTCCCCACATTACCAATACATCTTTTTCCTTATCTTCACTAAAAATTTTTTCTATATAAATTAAGTTTTTATTAATAATATCCTTATCTAATTCTTTCGGTAAATCTTTTGGCTTACTGCAAATTAAAGGATATGGATTAATCATAATACAGCTATCATAATTATTCTTTTTTGAAAAACTAATTAATATATTCATAGTTCTATCAGAATACTCTTTGCAGGCCACATTAGGATTTATTCCTATACATATCAGTGGATTTTTGCCTGAATTTCCTAATACATATCTTAAATTTTTTTCTTTATCATATTCATAAATTGTTGGAACATAATCTTTGTATTTCATATACTACCTCCTCGATAAATTACTAATTATCGCTATAATTATAACATTATTTTCAAAAAAAGTATATCAAGACAGACAAGAAATAATAAATCAAAAAACTTTTTGCAAACTATTTTTTTGACTTATTTTTCTATTCAAATTTTTTGAAAATAAACTTTTGTTTTGTATTTTTTGT
>CARFUA010000003.1:65061-111672 GCA_948976265.1 uncultured Clostridia bacterium | reverse complement strand
AAAGCTCTATGGGATTGTATAAAACTTCTTCAGGTTAGTATCATTTTTTTACTTTTTTTAATTTCTTAAAAGCATTTTTGCATATTCTTATCCATCTTTATAATAAAATAAATACTATATCATATAAAATCTAAATGAGTAAACTTCGTAATTGGCTTGTTTTAAGATTTTGTCTGATTTTTTATAAAAAAATATATGTGTTTTAGGTTGTATGAAATTCTTTATTATATTTTATATTTCTAACTTTTTTTAACTTTTCATATAATTTATTTATATTTTCTTTTGCCATTTTATTATCTATAAAGTTTTCTCCATTTCTTCGTTTGCAAAATCCTTCAAATTCTTCTATTGCCTGCTCTATATTTTCAATATTAACTTTATCATGACAAACTCTAAAAGCAGTTTTCATATAACCACAAATTGCACAAGCTGTCATTGTTTTAAAATATTCTTTTTCCAATAACTTTGATTGTAAATACAATTTCATTGCATATTCATCATCAACTTTTTGAGGATTAGTAAGAATTATAGAATCAGCTAAATATATTCCATATTTAGTTGGTGTTTTATATATTTTTTCATTTTCTGGAATAATTACTTCACACAATGTATCGCCTCTAATAAGCCATCTAAATATAAAATCTTTATCAGATATGAAAAATCCTCCCATTTGCTCCATATCTTCTGCTTTTAAATTAATTTTTTTATCACATTTCACTATTTCGTTGATAGGAAATCTACGACCATCCTCATATTTTCTTTCTGTTTGAATAAATCTATAATATTTCACATTTTTATCCGCTTCACATTCAAAAAATTTTCCTAACATATATCCTCCTCATAAATTATACTTTTTGTTACTATTCTAAAAACTTAAATAACTTCCCATAAAATAATTTATTTTTAAAAATATAATTACAATGTCCTGCTTTTTCTAATATAACTAATTCTGAATGATGTATATTATTCGAAATATATTCCGCCTCGTTTTTGGGAACGATATCTTTTTCACCACCATTAAATACTAAAGTTGGCACTGTTATCATTCCTAATTCCTCTTGTGTTATAGAATGTGCTTCATAATATAATTTTTCAAACATTTCGTTGTTCTTTTTGCCTGGATAAAAAGGAATTTTTTCCATAATTTTTGCATAATTAGGCTTTTTAACAGTATTATTTCTTGCAACACCGCTACATATCACTAATTTAGAAATACTTGTTGGATAATGAATTGCTACATTTAACGCAACAGTTCCACCACCACTACAACCTAATAAATACGGCTTATCTATATTTAATTTATTGATAAATTCATATACATCTTTTGCTGATTCTTCATAAGTTAAAGTACAGTTTTTTTCGCTTTTGCCACAACATCTTCTATCAAAAAGATAGACTTTGTATCTATCTTTTAACCTATTTGCTATAAATTTCATAAGTCCTGTATTAACACTATTGGGGTTTAATAAAATTACAGGTTTTCCGTTTCCTAAAATTTCATAATGAATTTTTATATGATTAACTTGTATTTCCAATTTATTATCTCTCCTATAATTTACTATCTTGTGTTTGGATTATATCATAAAGGACAAGAAATTTTCAACTTAATTGCTTGCCTTACTTATTGTAATTTCTCCAGATGATTGTAACATATGTCGGACCGTATCTGCAACAATTTGTAAAAACTTGTTTTTGATTACAGTTTTTTGACTGTAATAGCATAAAAATGCTCTATACATAATGTATAAAGCATTTTCTTTAAAATCATTTTTCTTTTACTTTATATCTGTTGATATTACTATAATCTTTATCTGCTATTCTTCCATCCTTTATTATAATATTTCCAAGTACTAATATCGTAACTGGATGTTGATTTTTATCTATTCTTTCACAGAATCTATGATTTCTAAATGATTAATTTTTGCAGTTTGTTCATCTTGAGCTGGAACGTCTAAATTAATAGAATCTCCTATATTTTCAGTGATACAACCAAATAGTAATGTGAATTCCAAATTATCTAGGTTATCGAATGACACTTTGTCTAAGTTAAGACCAGTAGCTAGATTAGATTTTCTAGAAAATACAATTTTATTTTCATTACCATTCATACCTTTCATTTGTTCTTCAATTGGAAATACATAGTTCATATCATCCATTTTTTGTCTAATTAAAATTTTCCATTCATCTCCTATGCGACCATTTTCGTCATAATAAAATGTAATATTTTCATCATTAATATCTATTTTTTGAATGATAAAATTCCCCCCTAGTCCACTAGTTGCTGTATAAGTTTTGTTATCCGATTTTACAGGATACCATGTTGCTTTATCATACATTTCTTCTTCCTGTGTTTTTCCATTTTCATTCAGTTTTCTATCTTCAAATAATTTGCTTTTTGTTGGTGTTACTTTTAAAGCATTGCTTGTGTTTTCTGGGCTAAGTAGGATAATGAAATTTTCTTCTTCTTGGATTGTATCTGTTTCTTTGATTTCATATTCAAATTTTTCTTGTATTTTTCCATTTTGTTTTACGTATATTTTTTTGCCCGCAACACTTCCACCATAAATTATATTGGGAATTGTGTTATCGTTTCCATCTGTAATCGTAAAACTGATGTATTCCATTGAATTATCACTATATTCTTTGTAAGTAATGTCATCTACTATTTTTTTAGCTTTTATAAACTTTTGAAATTTTGTATTTGCAATTTTTTCAATGATAATTTTCGTATGTTCATCGACTTGTTGTTCTGTTATTATCGCAGTGTTTTCATTTTCTGTTAATTCGATTTCTGATTTTATTGTTTTTCCGATTGCTATCGCCTCATTATCACCATCTTCAAATCCAAGTATGATGCCAGAAGAAATATCTTCGATTTCAATTTCTAAATTTAAATGATTTGTATTTTCATCCATTATATTGATAACTTGTGTATAGACATATTCATTGTCTGAAATCTTATCAACATATTCACTTACATTGGTAATTTCCTTTGAATTTACCAATACTTTTTCAGAAACGTGTAAATCATATCCCATTTCACCTATCTTTTCGATTGGTTTTGTCATTTTTTCAAAAGCCTTATCTTTTAATTTTATTTTATATTCTGCAATAATATATGCTTTATCTCCAGCCATACTTTCTAATGTTATATTACAATATTCATTTTCTATGGATTGATTAAT
The DNA here is from genome assembly GCA_948976265.1 of uncultured Clostridia bacterium. Classification (GTDB taxonomy): domain Bacteria; phylum Bacillota; class Clostridia; order TANB77; family CAG-508; genus Scatovivens. Next base: position 108,487 of record CARFUA010000003.1, on the reverse strand, counting down.
TTCTACTAAATTGTTTTCATAATTTTGACTTAATTTTAAAAACCCCATTTTTTGCATATTGGTATTTTTACTGATTCCAGCATAAGCAGTTATGCTTACTGTACTTGCGATAATAAACGCAGCAATTTTTTGTAAGCGATTTAATTTCATTTTATTTTTTATTTTTCTGTTTTCAAGTTCATTTTTGGGGACTTGATCATATTTTAAATTCTCATATTTTAAATATACAAAATCTTTAAAATATTTCCTTTTTTCTTCTAATTTTTTATTCACCATAATAATTTACCTCTTTCATTAATATTTCTTTTAATTTTTTTCTGCCTCTATGAATTAATGTTTTTACTTTTGATAAAGACATATCTAAAATCGAACTTATTTCCTGATAAGATAATTCTTCTATATCTGCAAGATATATAACTTGATTTTGCGGTTCTGGTAAATGATCAATTGCTATTTTTAATTTTTGAGCCTGTTCTTTATCAAAAATAACATCTTCAATTTCTTGTTCTGTAAAAATGTATTCATTATCTTGTAAATATGAAATTCTATTTTGTTTTTTTACATAATTAAGCGATTTGCTTTTTGCAATTATATAAAGGTATGTTTTTAAGGAATATTTCGAATCATATTTTTCTTTATTCATAAGAATATAAACAAAAACATCTTGTGCTAAATCTTCAGCTACATCCATACTTTTTACAAATTTATAAATAAAATAAATCATTTTTTCCATATATTTATTGATAATAAGTTCAAATGATTCATTATCTCCGTTTAAAAACATTCTATATAGTTTTTTATCTTCCTCCATTTTTTCCTCCACTAGAATCTAAGATCTTAATTCTAATTATAATACAATTTTAAAATACGAAAAGTTGCACTTTTATAAAATTAAATACATCAATTTTTTATGCGTCTTATTGAACCCCATAAAAAAGTTGGTGCAAGACACTTTTCAAATGCTTTACACCTTCAACTTCATATCCATATTCTTCAGATTCTTTCTTATAAGTTAAAATGAATGATCTATATCAAATCCTAAAATATCCTTAATTTCTTCATAAGACAGTTTATAACTTTGTTTTTTATTTTCTTTTAAATACTTCCATAACGGTTCATATTTGCTCATTATCAACACCTCCTGAAATTGTATATTAGCTCTAACTTTTTCATTACATATTGCAACAACCAAAGTAGAAAACAAATTTTTACTACTTTGGTTGTTACTTAGATTACAAAACAATTATTAAGAATATCTCTTTTTGAACATATCTGCCCTTCCACCTTTATTGACTGGTTCACGTTTTCTTTTCTCGTTTTCATATTGTATGTGTAATTTCTCCAGTTCCTTTTTTGTAGCTGTTTCTTTTGTTACATCTAAAGTTTCATAATCTTTCCATGCCATAATGTCTACCTCCGTAAAATTTTCTTGGAGGTTTTGAAACCTCCAAGTGTTGCACTTGTTGGTTTCAAAAACAATATACTAACATTTATACATTTATTATAGCATAAATTCAGGTTAAATGCAAAAAATCTCTCCATTATAGTATATATCGTTATTAGAAAATTCTGTCAAAGCGATAACTTACTATTTATCACCCCATTATAACATTATGATAAAAAAATGTATAGAAAAATACTCAAAAAATATGCCTAAAATCTCTTTTTAACTTATTTTTTACTTTATATTTTCAAAAATCTAACCTAAAACACAAAAACTTGTAACCAGCTTGTTACAAGTCTTTTATCTGATTTATCATTGAATTCTAGCAACAATCAACGCCTGCTCTGAATTCAACGTTTCATCGGTGATTTCTCCATTATACATCACCCAATACAAGTGATTTTCCGATGAATATTCTGCAATATTCTCAAATTGTTTTAATTCAATGTTTCTATCTTCTTCTGCTGAAAATTTATCTCTTGTGTTATCAATTACTAAATATAATTGGTTGACCCTTTCATCATACAAAATATCTTGCAATATCAAATCGCCTTCTACTGTGTTTTGAGCAACACGGATAAAAGCTGACTTTTGTTTTTTGTAATTTTGCATAAATTCATGATATAAATTATCATTATGAACCATAGCACCAATCACAAAACAATTATCTTTTTGCGCATCAAAAGAACTATAATTTTTTCCTAGATTTCGTATGTCCTTATCTTGTGTCAATTTCATTTGATAGAAATCATTCAAACTTTGAATTTCCTTCGTTTCTTGTTCACGATTCTCACTATCTATTGGCAATTCGTATTTCATAAACCAACTTCCCATTTTTACACCAACATTATTCTGATATAATTCCTCTGGCGAAACATCAACATAACGAACTACCTTATACCCCAAACCCCAATACGTCACTTTATTTCCAGCAGAATTTACTATTTTAATACAATATTTTGGTTCATGCCCTGTTGTCACTCTACCACTATCTACATAATTCGTTATAATGCCAATAATAATTACAATCACAAAAAAAGCAATCAAAATTTTCTTTTTCATCTATCTTTTTCTCCTTTATTCTTCTGTATCATCATCTAAAAATAATGCTTGTTTTGGGCAAAAATTAGAACATTTTCCGCATCTTATACATTTTTCATAATCAATTTTAGGTGCTTCAAATTCTTTCTGTGTAAGTGCCCCTACTGGACAAACATTTACCGCTGGACATTTATGATTTTGCGGACAATTTTCTATTCTGATTTTTAACTTCTTTCCCATATTTTTTCCTCCTTATTTATAAATATTCGTAATAACCCCTGACTATACTTTTCCACAATTGATTCACCAAAAGTGGATAACCTCACTCTTCTACAAAAATTCGTGGCACACGATTTGTAATGGTACTCATAATTTCATAATTAATTGTATCACATTTTTGGGCAACTTCTTCTAAGGTTATTTTTTCATTATCCCAAATCCAAACATCATCACCAATTTTGACATTTTCTATTTCTGTTACATCTGCCATAAATCCATCCATGCAAACTTTCCCAATAATTGGTACTTTCTGCCCATCAATTAGTACTTCTCCACCATTTGACAAATCTCTTCGCAAACCATCTGCATAGCCAATTGGAATAGTGGCTACTTTAGTTTCTTTTTGCGCTATATAACTTCTGGCATATCCAATGCTTGTTCCAGCTTTTACGGTTTTCAAAAAAGTAATTTTTGATTTTAATTTACAAACTGGTTTTAAATCAATTTTGTCTAATATTCCTTCGCCAGATTCATAGCCATATAAAATCATGCCTGGACGAACTAAGTTATAATGAGCCTCTGGAAAATTAATGAATCCATTTGAAGCAGCACTATGAATATATTTTAAGTTTGGGATTTTAGTTTTGACAATTTCCATTGCTTTCTCAAATGAGGCAATCTGCTTTTTTGTATATTCATAATCTGTGTCTGCACAAGACATATGGGTATAAATTCCCTCTATAATTATATTTTTATAATTCTGAACCAAATCAATAAATTCCGCAATTCTATTTGGATGAATTCCAGTTCTCCCCATTCCAGTTCCAATTTCAGTATGAACTTTGAATGTTTCTTTTCGTTCTCCCAATTTTTTGACAAACGCACTACTACTTACGCCAATACTCAAATTGCTTGCCACAATATCTTCTATTTCATCAGTATCTGGCTGGTTTAGCACAAAAATTTCCTTTTCATAGCCAATTTTTCTCAAAAAAGCGCCTTCTTGCACAAGTGCAACTGCCACAATTTCAAATTCATTAATGGTATCCAACCTTGTATTAATATAAGTTCCATAAGCACTTGCCTTAATGACTGGCATTATTTTCGTTCCATTTGACAATTTCGATTTTATGGCTTCAACATTCTCTTTAAAATTTTGCAGATTCACTTCCATTACAGTCGGTCTCATGAAAATCCTCCTTTGTTATATATATTATATATTTACTGATATAATGTCAAGTTTTTATTTTTAAATAAACTTTTCCACCTCTAGATTGACAAATCATCTGTTTTATGTTAATATAATATTGATGCTTTGTACATACGTACAATCCACTTTCACTCGAACAAAAAACTGGAGGTGTAAATCATATGAGTGAAAATCTTTCGTTAGATGCGGTTTTTGCACTTTATGGTGCATTTAGTATTTTTACTGATAACCGCCATGAAGCTACTGGAATATTCCAGAAACTTCCTATTTTAAGTTCTACCAAAGAACTAGACGAAAAAGTTTCGTCAAACATAACTGAACTTTTTTCAGTTTCAGCAGAAACGTTAGATGAATTCTTGAAAGAAAAGTTTGAGGGTTTGGGAATTGCTGAGTTAATGCAAATTTATACAAAAAAACATATCGGCGAAGAACTTTGTTTTTCCGTTGTTACTCCCACAGTGAGTTGTTTTTTCAGTGGTGCATTAACTAATCCTCATGTACTTTCTCAACTGCTTTCAGATTATCAATCGACTGTAAAAAACTCTCTTTTTGGAGACACTTTTCTCAATTTGCATACGGATTCTATATACAAATTTACTTTAATCCGTGCAGATTTCAATCTGGAAGAAAGTAAGAATTTATTTTCTTTTGGATATCATTACAAAACAGAGAATTTTCGTTTCTTTCTTAAATCATCTGCACAGTTTGATTTAACAGTTGTTTTTGAAGAACTGTAATCTTTGAAAAAACCGTAAAGTAGTTACCAGACTACTTTACGGTTTTTCATTCATCGATTAATAATTCTCAGCTTTAATTTCAAAAAAAGCTTTTGGATGACTACAAACTGGGCAAACTTCTGGTGCTTCTTTTCCAACGCAAATATGTCCACAATTTCTACATTTCCAAATTTTATCTCCATCTTTGCTAAATACTAATCCGTTTTCCACATTTTCCAATAATTTTTTATATCTTTCTTCATGTTCCTTTTCAATTTTTCCTACCGCTTCAAATAAATAAGCAATTCTTTCAAATCCTTCTTCTTTTGCTTCTTTTGCAAATTGTTCATACATATCGGTCCATTCAAAATTTTCTCCTTCTGCAGCTGCTTTTAGATTCTCTGCTGTGGAAGGAATATCGTTATCATGAAGCAATTTGAACCATAATTTTGCATGTTCTTTTTCATTTTCAGCTGTTTCTAAAAAGATGCTAGCAATTTGTTCATATCCTTCCTTTTTTGCTTTACTTGCAAAATACGTATACTTATTTCTTGCTTGTGATTCTCCTGCAAATGCTTCCATTAAATTTTTTTCTGTTTTTGTCCCTTTTAAATCTGCCATTTTATTACCTCCTAATATGATTTTTAAGCTTCTTTACACGAATTACAAATTCCTTTTATTACAATTCCATCTTCTGAAATCTCAATTCCAGTTTGCTTTTCTATTCTATTTTTGAGTTCCGTTGTATCAAAATTATATTGAAAATCACATATTTTTCCGCACTTTGTACAAACCACATGACCATGTTCTTCTCGATTTTTTCGATAATCATATCGGTCTGGACCATTGGATACCGCAATTTGCGTTACCATTCCTTGTTCTACAAGAACATTCAAATTACGATAAACTGTGCTTCTACTCACCGCTGAATCCTTCTGTTTTGTCAAAAAATAAATTTCTTCAGCTGTGGGATGATTATACAGATTCTTTATCATTTCAATAATTTCTTCTCTTTGTTTAGAATAGTTTTTCATGTCAAAGCTCCTTTTAAAATAGGATTTATTCCTATTTTTTATAATCTGATTATAACATATCATCTATTTTTTGCAAGTACTTTTATCAAATTTCCTGAAAAATTTTTATGGCCATAAAAACAACAATTTTATGACCACACTTTAAAATATTCCTTTAAACCAATCAACAATCTTCTTAAAAATTGTTTCTTCTTCCCTTTCTACATCATCTACCGAAGATTCTATATAATCCGACGTTTCCAAATTAATCAGCGTAGCCGATTTCGTTTGCATACCATACTCAGATGCCACAACGCGTACATCACTATTCAACTCATTTGTCACATTACTACTTGCCAGCAATTCATTATATCTTTTCTTAATCCCTTCCTTTTCCTTATACCTCTGCTCCACCAAAGCTTGACAGGCAATTATCGCAAATATAAGCGAGAAAAACAGCATACTATTCAAGAAAAATTTCATTTCAAACGACATTTTAAACTTTTTCTTTGGTTTACGCTTCCCTGTCTTTTTTGCATTTCTCTGATACGATGGATTCGCCTTTTTCGGTGTCATCTTTTTCTTTTTGGTTTCTCTATATTCTGGCTCTAATTTTCTGGGACTCGTTTCATATTGATATCCATATCCTCTATTTGCCATAATTTCCTCCTTTCTTTTGTACTTTTCATTTATTTTTAATCTCCAAATTGGGACAGTCCCTGCCCCTTTTTTTAGCTTTTTTGAAATATCCTTAATTTTGCACTTCTACTTCTTGAATTTTCTTCCCTTTCCTTTAAACTTGGTAGTATTGGCTTCCTAGTTATTATTTTTCCCAAATGCTCACAACCACAACTACAATATGGTAATCCAGGCGGACAGGTACATTTTCCTTCTGCCTGCATGAAAGCATTTTTCACAGCTCTATCCTCCAATGAGTGAAACGTTATAACACACAATCGACCCTCTGGCTTCAAAACATCAATACAATCCAAAATTGTACGATACAATGGTTTTATTTCATCATTTACTTCAATTCGAATTGCCTGAAAAGTTCTTTTAGCAGGATGTCCATCCCACATTTTGCGAGGCACTGACTTTTCTATAATGTGAACCAATTCCAAAGTGCTTTCAATTGCTTTTACCTTTCGAGCATCACAAATATTCTTAGCAATTCTTCTGGAAAATTTTTCTTCTCCATATTCATAAATTATCTTTGCCAAATCTTCTTCCGCATAATGATTCACTATATCTTTCGCCGTTAATTGGGCAGTTTTATCCATTCGCATATCCAATTCACTATCCACCATATAGCTAAAACCACGTTCTCTCTCATCAATTTGATAAGAAGAAACTCCCAAATCCAACAAAATTCCATCCACAGCCATGATTTCAAGTTCTTCCAAAATTTGTTTTATATGGTCGTGATTATCATGCACAAATTGAATATTGCAAAATTCTTTCAATCTTTCTTTGGCAACACAAATAGCCTCTTCATCACGATCGATTCCTAAAAGAAGCCCTTTTTTTGATATTCTTTTTGCAATTTGACCACTATGCCCTGCTCCACCGAAGTGTCCCATCCACATAAATTCCATCTGGATGAATCTTAAGCCCATTCAAAGCCTCTTCCAATAAAACTGGTACATGATTAAAATTTTGAATTGCCATATTTCTTCATCTCACATTATTTTCTGATAAATTAATCTAAATCATTGACCAAATTTTAAGATTTCGCCAATAATTTAATGCAATAGGTCGTCAAAACTTGGCGACCTATCATTTTTAAGATTCTTTTGTATTTTCAAGTCTTTTGTAACTTGCAAATGTTATCATTTGTAAAGAAATATATTTTTCTTTTGTAGTTACAATCCTTTGTAAACTTACAATTTTTGTCTGAAAGTGGGACTATCAAAAATAGTCCACAGTTAATCTTAAAAATCTTTTGTACCTTAAATTTTTTATCTTTTGTATCTTAAACTTTTATCTTGTGTAAATTTATATAAACTTTTGCAAGTTATATACTATATTCCAAGCATCTCCATTTTTGCTGCAATTTCATCAGCAGAGATGTCTTCATCACATTGTTGCCATTTGTCTTTACTCCAAATTTCAATTCTGGAATCCATTCCGACAATCACAACATCTTTTTCAAGTCCAGCAAATTCTCGTAAATTACTAGAAATTAAAAATCTGCCTTGTTTGTCAATTTCACAATCAATTGCCCCTGCAAAGAAAAATCTAGTAAAGCTTCTTGCGTCCTTGTTCGAAATTGGAAGTGTACGAAGTTTTTGTTCAAAGTTGGTCCACTCTGCGACGGAAAAAGCAAATAAGCATCCATCCAAACCTTTGGTTACAATGAATTTTTCGCCAATATCTTCTCTTAGCTTTGCTGGCATAATCAATCTGCCTTTGCTATCCATTGAATGCTCATATTCACCAATTAACACTAGGCTTTTTCCTCCTTCCTTTTCCCTCCACTTTGTGACACTTCTCTCCACTTCAATTAAATTGTAATATATAATTTTTTTTTTTGCAATAGTTTTTTGAAAATTTTTTAAATTTTTTTCATTAAATCACAAATTTTTTCTCAAACTATTTAATCTTTCCCAAAAAACATTGCACTTTTTCACAGAAAATAGTAAAATAAATACATCTTTTAGGAGGAACCATGAAAAACAAAAAAAATATAATCTTTATCCTATTATCAGAATTAATCTGCTTTACAATTACCAATATCAGCTTAATCTCCTATACTAATTCTGTCTATTCTTTTGGTATGAATCTTATTCAATGCTTTTATTTTCTCCCAATCTTTATCTGTAGTTTTTACAGTTTCCTTTCCAAGCAATCAAATCGCACTATTTTGCTTATTTCTACAAGCATTTTTATTCTATATTCCGTATTTTTACACGTTGGAATAGAGCAAATCACCACTTTTTTTACCTCTCTTCCAGGAACAATTCATTTCGTGGTATATGCTTCCAAAATCTATTATATTGCCTTACCGCTTCTTGGTTTTAGAATATTAATGTTAAAAAAAGAAGCCACAAAAAAAGCAGCTTTTTTAATGCTTCTAAAAATTATCTTCTTATTATTTATTACTATTTTATTAAAACACTTCTTTCAACTAAAAGGCGTCCTTTACAGCTTACCTCTTAGCGAACTTATTTTTATGTTTACTCTTCTTATACTATCTAAAAAAAATGCAACCATCATTTTTAAACTACCTGAAAAAGTGTAAGACATTCTGTTTACATGAAAAAAGAGTTTACCTAAAGTAAACTCTTTTTTTCTACAAAATACTAATCTTGTGAATATGGAACAATTGCAATATGTCTAGCTCTTTTTACTGCATTGGTAACCACTCTTTGATGTTTTGCACAAGTTCCAATTGCTCTTCTTGGCAAAATTTTACCTCTTTCACTGATATATCTTTTAATTTGTTCCGCATTTTTATAATCCAATTCAAGATTTTTGTCTGCACATAAAGGGCAAACTTTCTTTTTTATTTTTCTAAACTTTGGATTATAATCTTCGTCTTGATTATTATTTCGATTAAATTTTTTATTATGTTGTTTTTTATCAGCCATTTCCTTACCTCCAATTCTATTAAACCTTTATACTAATTTAGAATGGTAAATCATCATCAGAACCAGATGTTACTTGGAATTCACCAGAATTTGCTATATTTTCACCAAATGTGTTTTCAATATTCGCGCCTCCTGCTTCTCCCTCTCTTCTTGAATCTGCAAAATATGCTTCTTCTGCAATAACTTCTGTTACATAGTGTTTCTGACCTTGGTCATCATCCCAGTTTCTAGTCTGAATTCTTCCAATAACACCAACTTGTTGTCCTTTTTTGAAATACTTACTGCAAAACTCGCCTGTCTTACTCCAAGCCACTACATTTATAAAATCTGCTTGTCTTTCTTCTCCTTGTCTTGCAAATCTTCTGTTTATGGCTAAAGAAAAAGAAGCCACTAATGTGTTATTAGTTTGTGTATATCTAACTTCTGGATCTCTGGTTAATCTACCCATTAAAATTACTTTGTTCATCTGTTTTCACCTTCTATTCTTCGTCTTTTCTTACAACGATAAATTTTATTACTTCATCTGTAATTCGATAAATTCTTTCAAGTTCTTGAATTAAGGTTGGATTTGCTTCAAAATTAATAACAACATAATTTCCTTCTTTATGTCTTTTAATTTCATAAGCTAATTTTTTCATTCCTAATTCTTCAACTTTTTCTACTTTACCATCATTATTAATCAAATTTGAAAATTTCTCAATAAGCGCTTTAACTCCAGTATCTTCAACATTTGGATTAATAATGAATACGGTTTCGTACTTGTTCATTATTTTCACCTCCTTTTGGCTATCAAACCCACACTCTTTGGCATGAGTAAGGACTAAATTATATTCTATAGTCATTTAAATACTGGTATATTGTAACACAGTTTTGGAAAAATTGCAAGGGGTTTTGGGAAATAATTAGAAAATCATTAAAAAGAGGGTAAACTTCAAATTTCCAAGTTTACCCTCTTTTTCTAAATATAAAATCTTATTGAATAGGAACTGTATGGTATGCGTACTTTTATAACGATTTCCCTTTCTCCTTCATACTTTATCTTTAAGTTAACCTCCAAACTAGCTTCTTTTACCTTAATTGAATCTTTTATATATTCTGAAGATTCATATTTTACTTCTTCACTCGAAAGCTCTTGAAGGCTTTGTAGCAATTTTAAAAATTCGACTTCTGTTACATTTCCTAGTCTTTTTTTAATGTCACTAGAATTCTGATTATAATATTCAATCCTTTCTTCTTCTGTCATATTTGCTGTATGTTTTTTCAAAAAAGGTATGGTTCCTGTCATGAATTCTGAAATTGTAGTTGAAATTTTATTCATCGCTAGGTTTCCTTTGTATTGTTGTGAAATTGCAATCGTATTTGTTGGATATTTGTTTTGGAGTCCATTTGGAATATTCGTCTCATCAATCACTACAACATTTTGTTGTAATCTGCTTAATATGCAAAGTAGAACAACCAAAACTATCATTAAAACGATTATACAAATTACAATAATCTTTTTATTTTTTTTCATTACATACTCCTTTTAGTTAGATAATGTACAACTACACGACTGTGGATTTCCTGTTAGTGGTCCCCATAAATGTGAAAATAGTTCTCCATTTTCAACACACTCTGGTTCTCCTAAATGAGCTGGATAAGCTCCCAAAGTAACTTGGAACAATGCTAATTTTCCCAATCTAGGTGAAACAACATCTTCAATCGCTCCACTTAATACGCCTTCTACAATCGACTTTGATTCTTCGGTGGCTAATCTCTCTGTAAAACTACCACCACTTGCTTGATTTCCAACTACAAATTGTCCATATTCTCCCAAATCATATATTCTTGTGTAGGTTCCATTTGGTGCTGTTCCATACCCACCTTGGCGAGATGGGTTATTATTTCCTCCTACTGGAAATACTGTACCATATTGCCCACTTTTGGTTAAAACATCTGAAATTGTAGTTACATCTCCATTATGAACTGTATCATTTCCCCTATTTTTCACTACTTGACAAACAGCATCCATATGATTTCCATTTTCAGCTAGGATTACAGCTGCCAACATCTCTTTTTCTTCCTTTGTCACTTCTGCATTAAATCCAGCATATAAACCAGCTTCGCTACTTCCTCCTGGCTTATCAATCTCCACATACTCCTCGACATTCTCGACAATTTCATCTTTTTCATCCCTAAGCATCATTCTTAAATAATTTCCTACTTTGTAAGGTCTCGCCTCTTCTTCCTCTTCGGTTGGCTCCTCGGTGTCATCTGGTGTTGAAGGATTTGTTGGTTCAGGTAAATCGATTTGTAGTTCTTCCATAAAATCACTATCTTCAGGGAATGTCTTTCCAATAGCTGCCCCTTCTTTAATATAGATTAAATCATCTTTTTTGAAGGTAAAAGCTGCTTTTTCCTTTGCTGATTCTTCTATTTTTAATTCATATTCACGGGTATCATCTAGCAAATTCGGAACAGCATAACTCGTGGTATAATTGTTATCTGCATCACCTTTTATATATTTGTGTAAAGCTGTTATATTAGCTTTTTTCTTGCCTTTTATTTCTGTACCAGTCATAGCTGTAATATCTGAAACATCAAAACCTTCTAAATAAACAACATAATCCCCAATTCCAGCATTATTATACTCTTCCCAGAAATAATCATAGCCTAATTTATCAAGCTGTTCTTCTGAATAAGTTGTTTCTAGCCATGAGCCTGGATTATTATTTTCTACATCATTTGCAGAAATTGCTTGATGTGTAACACCAGAAATGGTTCCTCCTGTTTTTACTTTTCCTTCTTCTTTTCCTAAAATTCTGATTTTGATAAATCCTACTTCAACATCTTGTTCTTCTCCATCTTTAATTTTTTGTCTTGTTACTGTACCATATTTTTCTACCAAACCTGAAACTGGTGCTACAACTGTTTCGCCACCTTCAAAACCTGTAAATTCTGCGGAAGCAGGCGTAGAACCTGAAGCTGTTCCAGTAATTCCATTATATGTCATTTCTTGTGGATTAATCTGAATTGCATACAATATACTTTCAGTATATGATATAGGCTCAGATTCCTTCTTAGAACCCCAATCATAAAACAAATTATTTCCTGCATATATATTTACATGCCCATCATATACACAAATCATACCTGGTTGTAATTGGTCAATACTTGGTGAACTTATAATTGTAGCTCCTTGCAAATTATCAACAAAGTTACCTGAAGATAAAGAAGTTCCTTTTTCTAGTACTCCGACTTCTTGCAAACAAATACTTACATATCCTGAACAGTCTACTAATGGAGTTTGTTGTAATTCTTCTAATGTGGTAGCTCTAAAATGTGAAGCATAAGGAGAATGCCCACCACATTTTTCTTGTCGTCCTTGGCAATAATATCCATTTGGTACTAAAATTTTTGCGACATCTGCTGCTGCTAACACCAACGGATTATTAGAATTCGTCTCTTGTACTTGACCGTTTTCTTCATTATTGGTAGGTTGTTCTTCCGTTGATGAATTGTCTGGTATTTCTTCCTCATTTAATAATTCCATTATTTCACTTATCGTCTTTGCCTTCAATGCTCGCAAATCTTGAGCTGAATGGATTAGAGTTCCATAGAACTGTTCCCCTTTGTCATATCTTGTAACTGGCCAGCCAGCCGAAGAAACACCAGACAGTGGAAACATCATAACTTCGTCTTCTGGTTCTGATAAATCTTCTTTATCAAAATAATTCAATTCTACAATTAGTTCTTTAAAATCATGGTAAATAAATTCCGAATCCAAAGTATGCATATTTTCTAATATACTGAAAGCACTTAAAGCACTATGTGATAAACTAATTGGTCCAGAAATTTGGTCAATGGTTGCTGTGTACTCTCTTGTTACAGTTTCTGTACTTTCTTCTCCATTTTCAAACTTCTTGATTTTATCTACCAGCTCTGTTTTAATTTTTCCTCTCGAGCGATCATAAGCAGTTGGATTATCTGAACCAGTTATTTCTTTTGCTTTCTGAATTAAAGCTGCAGTTGATCTAGTTCCATCATATAAATAATAATCATCTAAAAATATTTTTTTGATAGTAGGATTTGTTTCTCCACGCACACCATCTTCCACTTGCTGAACATTTCCAAATGTTGCCTGATAATAAATATTAACACCAGCCGCTTTTAAATCACGCAAATACTGATCTGAATTCGCATCAACTTCTACTGTTCTCCAACTCTGGTCGCTTTCACCAAATTGATAAGCATTATAAATTTCTTCCCTGTTTTTAATTTCGGTATCCTCAATTGCTTTTTTGCCAACTCTGAATTCATCGACATTTCTTCCATCACTTAAGTTGTATTCTCCCTCTTTTCCAGTTGCTTTCACATAAGTGATTCCATCTTCACTTAGTTTATACTTTCCTTCTCCCTTTTTTACTTTCTCGCACAATACATCAGAAAGTTTGACATCATAATCATTTCCATTTTTGAAGTAAGCATATAATTTATATTCTCCTTTGTTATCTCCATCCTCATAAACTTCATATAAAGTCCATCTCTCGCCTGTTTTCTCCTCATAATCATCATCATTTTCAACAATTACAGTATTTGGTCCAGCATCATCAATGGCATATTTAGAAAAATATACATCTCTAAACCAGTGTCCTTTAACACGATAAATGTATGGAAGATAGGTATCTAAGTCTGAATTATTTGTTGCTTTTAGCGCTTTGTAAATATCTTTTAAATAGGCTATACAATGTGTACAAGCTATATCGCCCTCGTCAGTTCTGGTATCTTCAGAACAATAAGTTTCTGGGTTTATTGTGGTGTCATTTCTCGCTAAAGAAAATATTAATCTTCCTGAACCATCATTGTTACTAACAAATGTCACTGTAAACTTAAATATAAAATCAGCTTCTCCATTATACGAACCTTCTAAGCAATATTCCCATGTATTGTCCGAAACTTGATTTTGTTGCGTATCACCACCGTTGTTGCCACCACCATTGTTATTGCTATTTTCTTCGTCGTCTTGATTATTTATACCAACTTCAATGTTATAGTCAAATGGTTCTGAACTACCTAAAACAGAACTAATCATTGTTTCTGCTTGCCTTTCAGATTCTGCTACAAGATATTTCGACTCATCAATCTGATTGGTTAAACTTTCAATCAAACGCTTTTTTCTTTCTTCCGAAAATGGATCTTCTCCATCTTTTAAAGCTTTAACCTTGAACGTTTCGTCTCCCAAACGAAAAACGTAATTTTCGCCTATTTGACCTGCAAATGAAAATTTTACCGTAAATGGCTGACTTCTACTTATTACCTGATTAGAATCTACTGTCATTTGGGCAGTCAACTTAGCTAAGGTTTCCTCTGAAATTGGCATATTTAAACTAGCATAGCCATTGGAATTTAAATATTCCTGAAAATAATTAGAAAAATCGGTACTAATATCGTTTATCATATTATCAACTTCTGCGCTGTCAATCGCAACTCCAGAATCTGTGTTAAGTAATGCATTTATTTGCTCACTGATTTGTTCTTTTGTAACACCTTCTGTATTTACTTCAATGTTAGGGTCAGATGACATATCTGTATAATTTGGTGGACCTAAACATTTATATTTGTTTAAATCTGGATTGTCTCCTCTATAACTTTCAATGATTCCATTTGCTTTAATAAACATTTCTTGTGCTTCTCTTGCATTTAAACGCCAATCATCTCCAAAAAATGAACCAGCAATCTCTTGGAAATCAGAAAAGGTAATCATCGAAGATGTACTTGAACCCGCTCCACTGTTGACATTCCCATTCTCGATTTTATGTAATCCAATTTGTACTTCTGTATCAAACGCAGTTGCCATTCTGTAACTCAAATCTGGTGCCATAGTAGCCAAATGAATGGATAAAAGAAATTCCAATGGCATACCATATCTTCCTGTCCAACCATCTAAATCATATTCCATTATGGTTCTTTTAATTAATCCTGCTTCTGTGATTTTCAATTTACCATTTGAAACAGTAATGGAACCTAAGTCAGATTTTTTATAAGGGTTTGGTGGATTTGCCAATTTTCCAACCTCTTCTTCATAATATACACCAAGCAAGCCTTCTCCCATAATGTCATTTCCCGTCACAAAACTGGCAAAATAATCACCTAACGTTCTATTTTGATGTTTTAAAATATAGGCATAATTATCAGAAATTAAATATGCTCTGATGTATTTATAAGCATTAGTATGCTTTATAGCAGCATTCATGGCACTAAAAAATGTCCAATGCCACTCATCACTAGGATAGGTTAACTTTTTCTTTATTTCGCCATTTTCGTCTTGTTCTTCTGTTAAAGGATCTGGCACTGTGGAAAATCCATAACCATATAAATCATAATCCATTTCTTCCAAATACGACAATGTATCTAGAATTTCATCATCATGCACAATATTTTCTGAACCATAAACAAAAGCAACAAGTTTGTCCCCAAATGCTCTTGCTATATCTTTCAAACCAGACATAATCAATCCAAGTCCTGTGATAATAAATACCAAAAGTCCAATAATTGCAATGATAATTAAAAGTATCCATCCTATCTTAATTAAAATTTTTCCTAATTTTGCCGCGATTTTTCCTACTTTCGCAGCTTGCGTGGATATCTTCCCAAGTCGCTCTGCACGCTTGGCATTTTTAGCAGCTCTCTCTGCTGTTTTTACTGCTTTTGCACCTTGTTGCGTTGCCGCTTTTTCCATTTGCTTCTGCGCTTGTTTGTTTAAAATTGACTGTCCGCCTTGGCTAATATTTTGTACTTGTTGTGCTTTATCTTGTACATTTCTAAACGGATTATTGGCACCAAGTTTACTAGATTTTTTTTCGTTTTGTGAGGCATTTAAATCGTTATTTTCTCCATTTTCCATTTATCTCACCACCTTTTTTACTGAATTCTAATCTTCATATATCACTGGAATATTTACACTAAATTTGGCAATTGCATTTTGGATTTCAGATTGTATGACTTCCTCTGATACATTTTCCGTGCCAGAATATTTCTCCATTACTCTTATTGCTCCAAATGTTATACTTTGTGAATCATCTTTATTATCATAAAATTTTTGAAAAGACAATGTAATATTTTTACTTTCATTTGGTCCTAAAATAATACCATCCTCATTTTGAGCTTCCATTCTATCGCGTGCATCAGACGATTTCAAATTCAATTGAATTTCATTTTTTTCCTGTCCATCAGCAAACACGATTGTATTTGGGGTTCGATTGGTAATTTTAACATTATATACTTCTGTACTATAATATTTGATAACTGATTTGACATCTACTTTTACATAATCATTTTCTGAAATATTTTTAATCTCTCCAAAATCTACAAAATTTCCAACCGCCATTTCAATGCTGCCATCTTTCTGCCTTTTAAACACCATTTTTTCCTCTGTATATTGGTAAACCGAATTTGTCAACCCTGTAGCCAATAAATCATCTGTATATTTAATTTGATAAATATAGGTGTTTCCATCATTGGAATAATCCTGAATGGCATATCTTTTTTCGGTTGGCATTTTGGTATAAACATATTTCATAAATTCCTTAATGTCATTCTGAAAACTATATTCTTTGCATGCATCAGAAAGCATATCAAATGCCTTCTGCCAGTTTGCTTCATTGCAGTTTTTTACATATTCTTCAATCATTTGCTCAATTGGTTCACTTGTTGACTTTGAAACAGAACTTTTTGTATCCATAACTGAAGTATGAGGAGTATAAGTTGTTTGTAATTCTGGCTCTGGTTCATAATTTTTTAAAAGCAGATTAATAATAAACACAATTGCCCAAATACAAATTATAATAAAAACGATTTTCTTATGTTTCCTTATAAAATGTAAAAATTTTATTCTCATATCAGTAAACATATCTTTTCTCCTTAATTTTATATTACACTAAACGACATTTCAAAATCATTATAATCATTTTCTCGAACCACAACATTCATTTTTTGTTTTTCTGTATTAGGTCCACCTTTTAAAGCATCATCTATTGTAATCCATAATATATAAACATCTCCATTTCTTTCGATATTTTCATATTCAATTACGGACATTTCAGGAAAAGTTTTTTGAGCGTATTGCGTAAAAGAGTCAAGAGTTGGAAAGTAGTTTTTCTTAAAGTCTTCATAAAGCAACTGATAAGCTTTTTCATATTCTTCCTCTTCCATTTCTCTCAAAAACATGCCAAAATAATATTCTATTCTATCACGTTCTTCCATACCCTGTAGTTTTGCAATTATATTTTCGTTTTCTAGATTGGCTATTTCTTCTTTCGTTTGCTCTTGTTGATTTGGAATTTCCTTTTTCTTTTGTGTCAATCCAAAATTTATAGCAAGTATTACAATAAGAAGAACCATTGCTCCTATTACGTAAATTTTTTGATTCCTTTTCTTTTTACTTGCCATAAATTTCCCTCCTTATTTTTTAACGCTATGCTGAAAAATTGGTACTACTTGCCTTTTCTGTTACTCTTAAATCATGCTCATCAACATCTCTTTCAGAACTTTCCATTGCAGACTGATTTGTAGCAATACCTCCCATTAAAGTTTTATTAATATAATTTCTTGCTGAAATTTCTATCTTAGCTTTATCATCGTCATCAAAATGGCTAAAATTATTCTCAATCAAGTCTCTAATTGCTTCTTGGCTGTTTAGTTCTTTCAAATGAGCTGCCGCTTCTAATTCACATTTAAACGCATTAAAGTCAATATTTCCTTGATTTCTATCACTGTATAGAGATTCTATAATATTTTCCAATTTATCTAATTCAGCTGTAATCGCCTTTGGATCCAAATGTCCTGCTGCTTTTTCTTGTCTAACTGAAGCCAAAATCGATTGTATCACTTCTGGATTATTAACATCTAATCCTAGCGTTGCAGCAATCTGTTGCGCTTTATCTACAGAATCACCAACTAGCGTTCCCGTAGATTGTTTTAAATATCCTGCTGCAAAACCATATCCTGCTTGTCCCAATGAAACTGCTGTTTTAAAGTCACCTAATCCAGCTCCAAAAGCTGCTCCTGCCAATAATCCTGCTACTTTAGTACTATCTTTAGCTGCTGCTGACACTAGTTTTCCATAATCAGTAGCAAAAAACCTTTTTTTGCCTTCTTTTGCAGAATTCCATGCGCCACTTGCTGCATTACCAGCAAAACTTGCCACACCCTTAATAGTTCTTTTTGGAAAAGAACCTTGACGAACTTTATCTTCTTTATCGGTAATCACTCTTTTTGCTGCTTCATCTCCACCATCTGCTCTTGCTTTTAAGCTTTCATAAGTTGCATCTCCCATTTCATTGCGTAATTGCATTTCTGCTTTTTCTTTGACTTTTTGCTCTCTTTTCTCTTTTTTCTTTGCTCTATTTTCCTCAGCTCTTGTCGCCATTTGAGAAGCATTGCTTTGCTTGAATGCAGTAAATTTTTGTAATCCTTGTGCACTTTGTTCGTATTCTTTAAATGAACCAGCAGTAATACTTGGTGGACCATTTTTTCCTTTAATATCATCTTTATAATATTGTTTTAATTGTTTTCTAGCTCTTTGACTAGCTCTAAAATCTTGATATTTTTCTTTAGCACTTGTAAATCCACCGGCAGCCTTAATTCCTGCAACAGCGCCTCCGACTTTCATACCAGTTTTAACAAAAGTTCCCGTTGCATTGGCAATACTTTGTCCAGATTCCTTCAAAGAACTCATTGAACTTGCCTCGAAATGGAATATCTTTCTCAAAATCTCTTCCGCTTTTTTCATAAACTGCATTACCACAATTGCAAATACATAAGCCCCTATTCCAAATGCATTGCTCTTAAACATCGAAGCAATAGCATCAAAAAATGCCATAAATATAACACAGTGGAACGGCTGAATTAATATATTATAAACTAACTCTTTTAACCACGCATTCAAAGCTTGCGCTTTTCCATCCCCAATTTTGTCAATAGAATATGTAATGGTAATCAAAGGAGCAATCATAATCAAAAATCCTACTGTCACCATACGTTTGATATACATTAATAGGAAAGAGAAGATTTGTCCAACAAAAACCAAATAAACAAGTGCTGCAAATAGTCCCTCTAGTCCTGGCCAAAACATTATTAGAATTAGATTTTTTATCATATCTTCAGTAATATCGCTCTCAAACACTTTGCTTAATGCTGTCACAATAGAGCCATTCGCCGTAATCGCAAAAATAATAATATAATGTAACAAAAATAATAAAGCTAAACTCGTAACCCAATCCACTAGCATTTGTTTATACTTAGCCTGTTCAGAAGCAATGGTTGACAACGCCATTCGAATTCCTACATAAATTAAAATTACCAATAAAATTGCCACTGAAATTAATCGTAATATATAATACCATTTTGCAATCGCTGTTCGAAATGTTAATAATTCATTTGTAATTCCACTTCCTGTAAGTTGAAAAAAGTTGACATCTAAAAATTTGCTAGCATCTCCTGTTCCTGCAAATATGATTTTACTTAAACTCACTCCGATGTATTCCTGCTTCTAAACTCGAATATACTCCACTAATAAGAGCTTGTAATACTAACCCAACTACAATAATAACTAATTTCAATACATTCAATATAACAAGCGGAATTCCTCCCATAAGAAGTCCCAAGGCTGCTATGATTCCAACGCTTCCTCCTGCATCAAGCAAATTATCTAAATTAAACCCACTAGCCGCATACGATTGGTTTTCAACTCCTACTATCATTTCAATTAAATTCAATGCAAAGCATAGTATCATCGTTGTTCTCAATATTCTTAGTAACGTCTTTTTAGTTTTGGTTTTTATTTTCATTGATTCACCACCCTTTTTATCGTCTATTTTTATTTTCCATAAAATCGATTACATTTCTTGTTTTATGTCCCATTTTCTCCAGCCTCGTTTGTTCCCTTTTTAAATTAGACAATATAAACAATAAGTCCAGTTCTTTATCTTGTAATTCACTATCATCTTCTGTTTCCAACGCTTCTTCTAATTTATTTTTGGTTTCATTCATTTGTCTATTCCATTCTCTTTCAACTAACTTCTCTTTTTCTTCTGTTTTTCCTAAATTTCCGCTTTTTTACTTTTTTAACTTTCTTAATATTTTCTTCCAAACTTTTCTCAATATCTTCAGATAATTCAAATTCCTCTTTTACTCGATTTCTACCTGTCAACTTTTCAATCACAGACGCCGATTCTTTAGAAGAATCTGGCATAATTTTATCTTTTATCATATCATAAATTGTCTGTTTTGCTTCTTCTGTCTGCAAATTGTTGATATTTTTCTCTCCTTTTTTTTGCATGTATTCTAATATCGCAGATGATACTATATTTTCTTCTAATACTTTATTGGTTTGTTCATAATTAGTTGTTAACTCTAAATACACACTTGAAATTGATTCCTCATTAATCTCAGCTTTTTCCAAATCAATTTCTCCCTTTTTTACAAATCCTTGTTTTTCTACTAAATCTAAGATATTGTAATTTATCTGATGCATATCACTATCCGTTAAATCTAAATTTGTAATATCGATTATTCCCTTTGTTTGACATACTGTTGTAATTGCTTCTGTAATAATCAAATTTCGATTCTTCTCAATTTCCTCTTGTATTCTATGTATTTTTTGTTGCGAAGATAAATCTTTTCGTCCATCAATATCTCTTATACTCTCCAAAACTTTGCTCAATGCAATATTATTTTGAAGTTGCATGCATACACCATCACCAACATTTACTACATTTCTTTCTCTTATTTTCTGTTCAAAAGCTAACTCTTCTACACTTTTGCCCTCTAAATCTCTTTTTACAGCTTGCTCATAATCATTTATACCATCTGCATATTGTTTTTCTAGTACTTCCGTCTTAGTTTTCAGCTTCTTTTCCATTGCCTCTTGTGCTTTTGCCCATTTCATCACGTTAGCAACTTCTTTTCGAACTTTTTTATGCCTTAATGCATCCAATTGGTCAAATTCTAATACATGATACGTTTCTGCCTTACTTAATCTTCGAACTGCCCCATCTCCAAATGCTTTAAAGGTATAAGTTGTATCTTTTTGCAATCGAGCCGCTCTAGTTTTGTATCTTCTTCTTCTCGTAGCCACATTCAAATAAGTAAACGCTGAATTGCTTAATAACGCCATTCCTACCATTGGATTTACCACTGCCAAAGGAATTCCTGCAATCGTTGAACCAAAAGCTATAATTCTACTTTTCCAAAAATTCATCATTGATTTTAATACTTTTTCCTCTGCGGAATCTAGTCCAAACAAAGATGCCAACTTCATATTGTTCTTAAATCTCAATGCTTTACTATCAATCGCTTTACGCCAAAATGCTCCTTTCACACCACCTTCACGTAATGTTCTTACTTTTTTACTCTTATATTTCCCTGTTTTACTATCTTGTTCCACAAGGTCTAATAACGCCTTACGCAAATTTCCTTTTAAGGTTCCTTTAATAGACTGTCCATTATTAACTTGTTGATTTATAAACCCTTTCTGGATTTCTTCCTCTATCTTGTTGATTTCCTTATCTATTTTTTCAACTTCTTTTTGTGTCTTTTCCTGTTCTTTTCTTTGTTCTTCAGGCGAAATTCCATAATTAGCTAAAGCTCCAACATATTCTGCATCTTCTGGTGTAATTCCTTCTGCTATCAACTCATCAATTTGTTCTTGCGTTAATTTTTTATGCCACTTTTTCAGAAGTTCTTGTTTTTTTGCTTCTAAAGATTCAATACGTTCTATATTCTCTATTGCTTCCTTGTCATTTTCAAGATATTGTTGAGCTGCTTTTTCTTCATCCTCTTGAGCTTGTTTTTCTGTTTGCATCCTACGTTTTTGCCCCTGTTTGCTATTCTCAACCGCAGCTACCGTATGACTCAATGCTGACAACCCTAGCGCTCCTATTGGTTTGGCAATCGCACCATAAGTTGCCTTCATCGCTACTTTAGTTACAGCACCTCCTAACATAGCATTTTTCATTCCTTGTGCTTCTTCTTTTAACTGTCTGAATCCTGTTCGATCCGCCATTTCTCCTGAAAGACTTCCACTTCCACCAGATAATTTGAAAATTCGTCTGATTAAATTGTCTGCTCTTGCCATAAAATTCAACAACACAAACGCCAAAACCGTTCCTGTTATCGAAACCAAAGATAACGTAAGTGCCATAGATACAAAAGCAACATACACAACTGCATGGACAATCTGAACAATCATATTCATAATATATTCCGAAAGCCAAGTAGAAAATACTTTCGACTTTCCTGTCATTACCTTATTAAACGCATACGAAGCCGCAATCGCTGGAGCCAATAACGTCAAAATAATAATATTAATGATTCTTCTAAAATAAATCAAAGCAAATTTCCAAGCATAATATACCAAAACTGCATAAATAACCATTCCTGTAAAACCATCTGTTACTTTTAAGCTGTAAGCTCTGGTTCTTGCGGATTCATATAAAGTAGTTTCTATTTCTGACGAAGTTTTCTTATTCTCTTCAGAACCATATTGATATTCTTCTTGAATATTCTGTTTCTCTCTTGCCAAAGGTTCCAATGATTTTACAATACTATCATTAATATTCAAAATAAAAATCATAATATAATGGATTGAAAAAACAATAATCATCCCAACAACCCAATCCAATAGCATTTGTTTATAAACCGCTTTTTCAGATGCAATTGTTGAAAACGCCATTTTGATTCCAATAAAAATCAGCAACAACAACATAAAAGCAATCACAATTAAACGCATCACATAATACCATTTAGCAATTGACTCTTTAATAATTCTTACAACTTTTTTGCCATCTTTTTTCATTTCTTTGACATCTTTTTTATCGCCAGTTTCTATCTTCGTTTCTTCACCATCTTCTTGGGTGAAAATATTGGCATGTAAAATTGGAACGCGATTAAAAATAATCTTCTCAACATTAACAATATTTTGAGTATAACTATCCATTCCAGCCAAGGCATCTTTGAAAAAAGTTCCTATATCTGTTTTGACACCCAAAATAGCTGTTAATAAAATTTCCATAATCTCAATCCAGCCAACAATCACACCTCTAAGACCCAAAGTCATAATTCCCAGTAAATAATTTGCTATTTCACTTAATGCATTTAATATTTTATCCCAAAAACTCGAAGCTGGTTTATAGCTTCCTTCTTGCGTTCCTGTATAATAAAATTCGCCTTCTTTTATTTTAAGCTTCGCTTCTGAAACAGAAGACACCGAAAAGAATGATAAAAGCACAGTTATCATTGATATTACTAAAATTTTATATGAAATTTTTTTCATCAACAATTTCATGTTTACCGTTCCTTTCTTTAAGATTTAATATACAATCCTCATTTCCTTATCATCATACTTTAAAATTTGATTTTTATAGGAATCCATCTTAAATGGTTCATTTCCAGTAACAATTTCTCCTTTCGTTTGTGCTTTCAAATCATAATAATAAATTCCTTTTCCACGAATACTATAAAGCAAACAATTTTCATTTATCCACAAATAAGAATCAATTCCTTCACGCAATTCACAATTCATAAATTGTTTATCCTGCGCAATAAAATACATAGCTATTATCTTTTCATTTGAATCTCTCTCAGCATAATAATCATATAATTTACCGTGATTTCGCGTATCCTCTTTTTCAAATTGTTCTTTATATTCTTTGCACTTGACTTCTAAATCTTTTTCCTGCTCAATTCTTCTCATTTCAGCAAGATAAACGTTATCCACTTGAAGCTGAGCCACAAATTCCGTATGCTCCAAATATTGATTGACAACCTTTTGGCTAACTCCAATATTATTATATAAAATAATTCCATCCATATTGTCATAATTAATTTTCACGTCAATCCCTCTATTAGGATAAGATAAAAATACTGTTTCCGCATCATATTTATATTCTGCATAATCAGGCCATAAATAAGTCAACTCATTCATAAACTCTAACAAAGTATATTCTTCTTCCAAAAACTGATCCACCAATGCAAAAAATTGGTCAAATCCTTCTTCTTTTATATTTCGATAAACGGAAATTTGGTCTTTTTCAAAAAATACATAAATGTCTTTTCCTTTATATCCAATCACACTTCCATCTTCACTTTGAAAAGTCGGTGTTCCAAGTTCTCTTTTTATTATATCATGTTTTTCGCCAATAGTAAAGCCATTTACAACAGGTTTTACATAATTATTCGTAAAAACAACATGATAAATTTTCCCACTCACACTCCTTGTTTTAATGCCTTCATCAAAATAAATATAATAATTTTGAAAAATCGATTCTCTTGTTCCAAAATTTGTACTGCCATCCCAATTATTTTGTAAACAAGACACTAATTCTGGAGCCTCAATCGACATCTCAGTTTCATTTATTTCTTTATATTTGCTTAAACTAATCTGGGAATCTTTATAAATAAAATAATCTTCAATTCCATTAATAAAAATCGTTTGTATCTTATTTCCGTCGCCCACCACCTGTATTTCAATTTTTTCTTCCTTTGTTCGATCGATTAATCGAAAACTTTTGTAATTGAGAAACTCAGCAATTTTATCAATCATATTTTGATAAAATTTTTCATTGCTTTTTTCACCATCGTATAATTCATATTTAAATACAATATAGCAATCCAACTCATAGCCTTCTAATTCACTGTTTTCTTGTTTTTCATACTGACAACCATAATACTCCACAATATCTTTAATCGACTTAAAATTCCCTGTTGCAATCTCCAACTGCTTTTCTTCTCTTTTTTGATGGGTTAAATTTAGCATCATAACAGCCAAACATAAAATTAAAGTCAAAAATACCATACTTACTATCCATATCTTTTTTCTATACAATTGCTTTTCATTTTTGTATTTTTGACTCATTTAACTTCCTTTCCCTTTTCTTTCATCTTCAACTGGTTTTAAACTCGTTACATTTTTCAAATTAAATAACTGCAATACTACTTTTTCCACCTTTGTCAAAGACAATAAAAATAACAAAGCCACCAAAATCGAATATTTCGCAATAGCACCAGCCGTATACATAAACACTAAATAAATCAATGCATGAATTGGCTGAATAAACACATTAACTGCCAATTCTGAAAACCACACGGAAAAAGCCTGTGCTTTTCCATCTCCCACTTTATCAATCGAATAAGTAATGGTTACAATCGGCGATATTAATATCAAAAATCCCACCGTAACCAATCTTCTAAAATATGATAGAAAAAATTTCGTTTGTATGAATACAAGAAACCAATATATTACTGAATTCAAAGCATAGTTCCAACCCGAACTTCCCATAAAATTAGAAGTCAAGGTATCCATAATATCTGCTTCAAAACTAGCATCATCTCCTAAGATAACCTTTATATCATACATTATATTTCCAAATAACTCACCAATCTTAAAAATCAGACTTATAATATACTGCATCATAAACAAAATAATAATACTCTCAAACCAAGCAATCAACATCTTTTTGTACTTTACTTTATCTGAAGCAATCGTTGATAAAGCCATTCGAATTCCCACATAAATCAAAACTAACAAACTCAAAGCAATTGCAAAAATACGAAATATTATATAAAATTCAGCAATACTTTTTCTTACCGTTTTGGTAAGTGACGAATTTGAGATTACCTTCTTATTGGCACCTGTTCCCAATTCATAAGTATTTTTTAGATTAAAATAATTAATATTAAATATACCAATTTCATTAAAAACTGCTTTTTCAATCGTAAAAATTCCTATTGTTCCTGTAAGCATTGTCATGCAAGTTTGAATTAACAAAGGAAACACATTACTGGCAACAGCCAAAATTCCTGCAATTGTCCCAAATATATTTCCTAACAAATTCCAACCAAAAATTGTGTTTCCGATGACTCCCGATTTATCTTCCGATTTTCCTTCATTTACAAGCATTTCTTGATCTTTCGCAGTAATAGAATCCTCCCCAATTGAATCTGTTCCTTGAAAAGCCATCACATACGACTCATTGCACAATATGAAATTCAATAAAATTATCACTGCCAGCAGTGTACTAATTATTTTTTTCATCAATATCCTCATTTTTTACGTTAATATTATTGTTGTCCTTGCTGTTGTCTAGCCTTTTCCATTTCAATTTGCTTATTTAAATTCGTCTCCACAAATTCAAACTCTTTATTGGTTGGCTGAATCGATAAAATGGCAGAATCGCCACCAACTCTAAGCAATCCTTCACCTCTTCCACAAGTAATCAAAAATCCAGCTTCACCTTCACTTAATTTAAATACTTCCTTCAAATATTCAATTTCAGATTTATCCTGTGCCAAAAATAGCTTAGTTTCTGACGAAGTCAAAACCGCTTGTGCTTCTGGCTTTTCATAGAAATCTTGAAATTTTTGTGAAATAACCGCCAATGAAACATTTCTTTTTCTGGCACGTCTTGCCATAGTATTCAAGAAATCAACAGCTTCTGGAAGTGGAAGCATCATCCACGCTTCATCAATAAGCACTCTCTTTTTGGAAGCTTTTGATTTATCTTCACTATTCTTTTTAACGTATTTTTCCCAAACCCAAGAAAGCAAAATTTGTTGTGCAAGTGGTCTTGCAAACCTTTCCTCCAATTGAGAAATATCCAAATTAATAAATGGCACACCCTCTAACAATTCAAATGTCGATTGCCCATCAAAATACGCCATCTGTCCATGCAATTCTCTAACATATTGCTTCATAACCTTTACCAAATAACTATAATGGAAACGATAATCTGGATTTTCATTTTCCTGCGCCTTACGACAAATCCTCTTATACCAAGAGCCAATCGTAGGCATTTCCTTTTTCACTTTTCCCAAATAATCTTGCGACATATTAATACGTCCATCGTTTGATTTTTCATACAAACTTTCTACTGTACTATTGATTCCACGACTCACATATTCTTCCAAAACAGACTCAGAAATAATTTGTTTTGTAAGTTCGTTTACTTCCTTACTTCCTGTACTTCCGTCTTGCCATCGTAAGCAAACCTTGCGTAACATCTTCTACTTTATTTTCAACACTAACAATCGTTCTTTCTTTTCCTGTTATCTCGTCTCTAATTACCTCAGGTTCAATATCAAAAACATTAATAACTGTTTTTGAAGTTGGGCTAATAACAACATTAACACCACCCAAAGATTCTGCAACAGAACCATATTCACCTTCTGCATCTAAAGCCAAACTCTCGATTCCCATTAAAATCGAAGAACGTGCAGAAAGTGTCTTTATCGTAACTGATTTACCAGCACCAGACTTTCCAAATACAATCATATTATAATTCGTCAATTTCGAACTAAAATTATTGTACAATATTGGAAGTCCTGTTTGCTTGTTAAATCCAAGTGGAATTCCATCATCATGACCAACCTCTGAATTAAAGAATGGAAATACCGTTGACATTGCTCTTCTATCAAAAGTATGCGACTTATTTAATTTATTTTCACAAAATGGCATATTCGAACGAAAGGCAGCATCTTGCATCGCCCAAGCTGGTTTCATATCAATCAAATTTTTAGACATCTCGTTGCTCAACAATTCTGTATATTTATCCAATTCATCCATACTATAAGCAAAAATTGTGGAAATAATTGTAGCATCAAATAACTTATTAAAACCTGCTGCAATCGCATCTCTTAACTCTTCCGCTTCAGCTCTTTTCTGGGCAATAATTCTTTCCCTGTTAATATCGCCTCTATCTTGTGCAACCACCCTTTCAGATTCCAACTCATTAATCGTTCGGTTCAAATCCGTTTGAGAAGTAGACTCACTCACTGGATTAATAAAAACAGACACATTAATATCACCAAACGTATACATCCCTCTCAAAAATTCCGGGAATGTACACATTCTAGGCAAAGCTGCCACAATCATGCTTCTAGCATATCTTGTTCGACCAGAAGCAATTTCAATATGATTTGTATAACTCGCATCAATTCCTCCTGGAGCAATCAAATGCTTCAAATCCTTCTCTTCTTTCTTGAAAATACTTTTCACTTCTTTTTCTTTTTTGACTTCTAATTCAAACTCATTCGTAGTTTCTTGTTTCTTTGTTCCAAACATGTTATTTCCTCCCTTTTTCTTTAGTCTTGCGTTGGTGTATCATTTCTCTTAATCACTTTTCTTTTTGGAGCTTGCATTTCAGTTGTTCTTTGCCTTATTTGAGGTTCTGTCTGGGGTCCTTGTGTTCTTGGAACTCTTCTTATCGCTGTCTTACTTGCTGGTGTCTTAGTTACAACTTTCTTTTCTTCCTTTTTTGTTTCTGAATCTGGATTCTTCTCAATATTCTCTTTTGCCAATTCAAACACTCTTGGATTCAATTGATCTTCATACTCTTCTAATAACTTAGAAGCCCTATCTTTAATTGCTCTTGTTTTACTTCTCTCTTTTTCAATATCTTCCAATTGTTTTTGCTTATCGGCTTTCAAAATACTATCTGTCGCCATATCAATTGCAGCTATATTAATCTCTTTATCTAACTTTTCTTGTTTCTTCTGTAATACATCTTTTCCAGTACTATATAGCGCATCATATTGTGCATCCAATGCTTTTTGCAATTGATACAATTCTGATTCATCTCTGTTATAAGCAATATACAATAATTCCATCAATTCTTCCGACTCCAAAATTCGGCTACTTACCTGGGAACCCATAAGAGAACTTGCAACATTTTGGCATCTTGTATAAAGCTCTGAAAAACACATGTTGTCAATTTCCTCTTTCGAGTAATTTTCCATACTTCCACCAAGTTCACTAATAAAAAATGATACAATCACATACGTTCTTTGTTGCAAAATATTTTGATTCGAATTCAATCTCTCCACATAATTGGTAATATCAATTCCATACTCCAAAACATTTTGTTTTCTTCTTTTCTCAAAATAAAGCTTCTCTTGCAACGCTTTATTATTTGCTCTTTTAGCTTGTTCCATTTTCAAGTCAATTTTATTAATATCATTATTTACAACATTAACTCTTTCTTTATATCCTTCTACAATATCCTTCAAATTCAACGTTCTACTTTGCACATATAATTGAATCGGAAATCGCAAAGTATTCAAAAACTGTACGAATCCTTCCTCAACTGCAATTTTCTCTTGTTCAGACATCAAATCATAATTCACTCCATTGCATTGCAAAACCATAATATATTGTGTCTTATTTTTACGAACAATCATGTTATCAATCACTTCATCAAATTCCATAAAATCAAAAATCGATTCTTGTGTCAATTCTCCTTGAAATCTACCATAATTTTCTATTTTTTTATCTCTTACTCTTTCATCTGTGTATGCAATTTGAGTCGACTCTTCTTCTCTTTTTTGTTTTTTCGGTTTTATCAAATACAAATAAAATAAAACCAACAAAAACATGATAAAAATAATAACCCCTATCATGATTTGTAACAATGTAATAACATCCATTTACTTCTCCTCCTTCGTATTCTTTCTCTCGCAATATGTATAAATTTTACGTGTCTTCTTAAACTTCACATAACGGATAATAATTTCACTAATTGGCTCGCCACCTATTTTCTTCGTTACTGGAATACTAACAATTGTTGGAATCTTAACTGCACCAATAATGTATCCTATAATCGCAAAAATTGCCATAATAATAATGCCAACTTTCTTCAAAGCCATCATTGAAAATATCCACAAAAATATAGCGCCCACTCCAGCACCAATTGCCGTCGTAAGCAATGACTTCACTGAAAAAATATATAATATTCTCGATTCTCCCTTATAATTACGTGGTATATAATATGTTCCCATTCTTTTTCCTCCTTTGTTCCATTAAAAGTTTGATACAACCATAAGCACAGCACTCCAAATTCCATAAGCACCAAAAATAACAACTCCTGCCACAACCACACCAATCAATTGTTGCTTCAAAGCAGCTTGCTTATCTGGTGGCGATATAATATACTTAATTCCCATATACGAAACAACTGCAACCATTACACCAGAACCAATCATTGTCAAAAGCTGTCCCAAATTAGAAAATTCTTTGGTTACTGCTTCAACAACCTTTTTACTTTTTTCTTCTACTTCACCTTTTCCCGCCGAGACAAATCCTGAACCCTGGTTTTCCATATCGGTTATAAAATCAGCCTTTGCCTCAAATCGATTTAAGTATATTAATCCTAGAAATATATTAATCAAAATAAACATCAACCAGAATTTCCTTTTAACTCCCATTTTCATTTTTTCAACATTAGCTAAAATCGCTAACATTTCTCCCTTCTTCTATTTTAATTTTATAACTTTACCCATTTCTACTTTTTATAATATATCAATATTATTATACTGTAAAATAAATCATTTTTCAACATTTTTCTTGTATTTTTTATATTTGTAACACAAATGTAATAAAAAAAATGGAAAAAGATAAATCATTTTCCATTTTCTTACTTGATTATTTAAGACTAGCTCCCACACTTGCAATAACAGCAACTAAATTGACCGCTGCAAACAACAACACACAACCTATCAATATTGGTTGCATTGACTTTTTTATCTCCGCCTTTTCCGAAGAACTTGACAACATATATTTAACTCCCAACATTGTCACCATCAAAACCGATATACCCGTTCCAGCTATTTGAATTAATTTTATAACAGCATTCAACACTCTCGCAATTCTACCAGTTCCACTTGCCTGTTTAACTTTTCCCATACCAGAAATAACACCACTAATATCTGAATCAACCGTCGCCAAAGCTTGTTTTGGCATAATACACAAAAAACTCAAACATAGCATTAACAAAATTAATACTTTTTTTATCTTCATCTCTCTATCTCTCCTATTCATTTCTATTTTGTCAAATTAGTTGCCGCTGAATGTAACATTTTTAAAATTGTCGTCGCTCCAACCACAATAGCAAATCCAACCGTAAACACCACCAATTGATTTTTTATACTCGCCTTTTCTGTTGGCGCTGCTGCCATATATTTAAATCCTAAATAACTAATCATAATAACACCAATTCCAATAGCAACAATTCGTACCACCGACAAAATTGGTCCTATGATACTATTAATTAAATTTTCACCCTCAGAAGTATTCACTCCAGCATTTCCAGCCCCAACATTACTACCATTAAATTGACTCACCAAACCAGCTCCAGACACTCCAAACACTTCCTTCGCTACAAACAATACTTCAAAAATCACCAACACAATCACAAAAAGCATCTTCCATTTTTTGTTCATTCCTTTTCCTCCTCATTTTCCCCTCTTTTATCATTATACCTAATTTTTTTTCTTTTTTCAACATATTTTGCAATTATTTTATAAAATTAAAAAGCTACAAAAATGTAGCTTCCATTATCTTACTAATTTTACTTCTTTCTTATGACACCTTAATATTAGACACAGCAAAGTTTGCAATTACAGTTAATATATTAGTTGCTGCAAACAATACAATCGCCCCTACAATCATTGCTGTAGCCGACTTTTTAAATTCTGCTTTTTCTGTTGGTGCTGCTGACATATATTTAATTGCTACATATGTCAACATGATAACTGCAATACCTGTTCCCACAATTCGAATTACATTAACAATCGTTCCTACCACTCTTTGTGTAGAGTTTGCTATTCCACCATCATTACTTGCGCTGTCTACCCAACCATCTACTTTATTTAATCCATCGGTAACTGGATTCCAGGCTGCCGCTAATGATAAATTTTGCAATAAAAATATAAAACTTACAAAAATAAGTAGTATAAAAAATCTTTTTCCATTTCTTTTCATTCTTTTCTCCTATTCTTTTCTATTTTTTTACTATCCACTTTAAATATTCGATGAAGCAAAATTTGCAATCACAGATAATATATTCGTTGTTGCAAACAAAACAATCGCTCCCACAATCATCGCTGTAGCTGATTTCTTGAATTCTGCTTTTTCCGATGGTGCTGCTGACATATATTTAATCGCCACATACGTTATCATAATAATCGCTATTCCTGTTCCTACAATTCGAATTACATTAATAATCGTTCCCACAATCCTCTGTGTTGTATTTGCTACACTTTTATTTGTATCTGCATCTTTCCAATTCTCTTCTTGCCCAAATTTATTCAGCATATCTTTTGGCTGAGAGGCCCCTAATGATACATTTTGTAGTAAAATAACCAGACTTATCATGGCTACTATAATACCAATCATCTTCAAACTCTTCTTCATATTTCTCTCCTTTTCTTCACTTTTATTAACCTGACGATATATTACTAGCTGTGAAATTTGCTATAATTGACAAAATATTTCCTGCTGCAAATACTAAGATTGCTCCCAAAATAAAAATGGTAGCACTTTTTTTAAATTCTGCCTTTTCATTTGGCGCCGCCATCATATATTTCACGGCAACATAGCTAATCATAATTACTGAACCACCTGTTGTTATCACTCTTATTATATTGATTCCTATTCCCATGGCATTCTGCGCAATTTTATCAGCAGAAGCATCACTTTTGGGTGTATCATAAGTGGAAAAATTAAAGTTATCCGTAGCATTCACAAATGATATTGGTAAAATCCAACTAACCATCAACAGAATAGCAAATATTTTTACTACTTTTTGTCTATTCATCTTTTCCTCCAATATTTTCTAATACTATTTTACAATATCTTTCAATTTTTTTCAATACTTTTTTGTAAATTGTAATCAAAATGTAATAAATTTTTCAAAATTGGTTCAAAAAAAGCCACGTTGAAAAAACGTGGCTCCATTTATCATTTTATTAAATCTATCCTAAATATACATCGACATCTTCTACGTCAACATTTTCGACAACTGCCGTTACATCAGATGCTGAAATATTTAATCGAGCAAAGTTCTTAACAACTTGCAAGATTCCTGTTGCTGCAAATAATACAATTGCTCCTACTATATAAATCGTAGCACTTTTCTTAATTTCAGCTTTTTCACTAGGTGCAGCTGATATGTATTTAATTGCCATAACAATCAACATAATAATTGCAACTGCCATACCAACTACTTGAACAAGATTAATTGCTGTTGCTATAAAAGATTGGAAAACTCCTGCTGTTTGGGAATCATTGGATTTATTAGTAAACTGATCTAACTTTGTATAGTCATTTGTATCAGTTGCAAATACAGAACCAGTTAATACACTAACTACCATTAACACCATCAATATAATTGATACAATTCTTATTACCTTTCTATTCATAAATTTCATCCTCCTTTTCTTATATTTATAAATTTATAAACATATCTCTATATTTTATATCATAGCACATAATTTCTATTTTGTAAATACTTTTTTGGTAAAATTTTGTATTGTCTTTTGCAATTTTGTTGCAATTTTGCACTTTATTATATATAATTTCAAAAAAATGGAGGGAAACATGAAAAAAACAAATTCTAATTTGCCGATTTTACTATTATTTTTTACAGGAATATTCCTATTCTTCATATTTTGTATTTTCACCACTGAATTTAACTGCGCCGATCGAATCTGGAACTTTCAAAACATCTACAAAATGCACCAAGGAGCCCTAATTTATACAAACAACAACGTAATTATTACACCTCTTTTCTTCTTCCTTGGAAATCTACTATTTCATCTTTTTGGTGCCAACTTATTCGTTTATGATGCCTATGGCATCATCATTTACATGGCAAAATTTACGCTT
Source organism: uncultured Clostridia bacterium (assembly GCA_948976265.1). Taxonomy (GTDB): domain Bacteria; phylum Bacillota; class Clostridia; order TANB77; family CAG-508; genus Scatovivens. Next base: position 74,560 of record CARFUA010000003.1, on the reverse strand, counting down.
CTTTTTGCCATTTTCAAAAAACTAAAGCAAAAAAACTTTCTTTCTACGCTTTATACTTCGATTTGGCTTATCCTAGATTCCAGCTATCTTTCCAACAGCGCAAATTACAACCAACTTGCCCTTGTCTTTAGTTTAATAGGAATATTTTGCTACCTTTCAAGTTATCCAAAAAAATCCTATCATCTTATCCAGGGATTCCTTTTATTTCTCATCTTTTTTACAAAACAAACTACTGGAATCTATTATGCTTTTGGTATCCTTCTCTTTGAATTAATCTGTCCTGAATCGCGCCAAAATTTCTTCCAAAGCCAATTGCTAAAGCTCGCTTCTTTTCTTCCTTGCACCCTCTTTACTTGCATAATTTTATATTGGCAAGGAAACTTCACAGATTTCATCAACCTATGTTTTGGAAGCATCTTAGAATTCGGAACCTCAAACCAAATCTTTTCTTGGAGCGATATAAAATACATTTTTCTGCTTTCCTTTATTATTGGATTTTCCACTTTTGTCATAAAATCTGAAAATGTTTCAAACTCCATCAAAATTCATACCAAATTTTTATTGTGCCTTAGTCTTGGAATGACTTTCAACATGTATCCTCTACTAAACGGCTATCACATCAATATGGCCATGTTTTTTTACTATATCACTTTCATTTATATCATTGACCAATTATTAATTAGTGAAATATTTACAGCAAAACAACACACCACCATATCACTTATCATTAGTTTTGGTATTCTACTCGCACTTTTTATACGCGTTGGCTTTGCTTATTTTACAAATTACATCCACTTACAACACTTTGACAAAAACCACCCTTTTTACAACACTGCTATCGCTTCTGAAAATAAGGAAAAAATCAATACCATAACCAATTACATCAAAACCAAAAATGCAACTGGCACACAAGTCATTGTACTTTCCTATGAAGCTGCCTCTTACATGATTCCACTCAATCTGAACAACAACGAACTTGATTTAGCAACCTGTGGAAACTTAGGTTATCACGGTATCCAAAATACCATCCAAAAAATTTCGAACATGAAACACACCGAATTTCTCATTTTCACAGAAGAAGATGATTGTTTTTATCAAGAATCAAAAGAAATTCGAAATTATATCCTAACTCATCTTAAAAAAACTGACGAATTATTAAACTATTCTATTTACATAAATGAATAATTCTGTTATAATAAAATTATAAACTTACCAAGTAGGAGAATTAATATGAAATTAGGAAATAAAAAATCAGAAAATACCTCTAAAAACAAACCAGAAAACAATGAAATCGAAATCGTCGTAGGTGACAACACCAATTTAGAAATATCTAGTGTTGGTGATTGCATGAACGATTTAAGACCAAAAAATCGCGAGAAAAAGAAAAAAGGAATTGTGATTCCTAAAACAAAAAAATAAATAAGGACAGAGTTTTCTCTGTCCTTATCTTATTTTTTTTCAATTCATCTTAATTTTTTTCATAAATTCCTTGACAAATGGGAATAATACGTTTATAATATTATTTGTTCATTTGATATGGCGAAGTAGCTCAGTTGGCTAGAGCACTTGGTTCATACCCAAGGTGTCGAGAGTTCGAATCTCCCCTTCGCTACCAAATCTACAAAAGAGTGACGCTACTTCAAGTAAGCGTCATTCTTTTTTATTGCTCTTTTTCCTTTTGCATAATCATCTCATCAATCTTCCTACTCAACTCTTTTATTTCACTCAATGATAAGTTTCCATTATCACAATATTGCACAACAAGTTCACTAATTGAATCATGATACAATTTGTTCAACAAATTTCTAGTAACTTCTGTTTTATACGCTTCTTCTTTTATAACCGCTCTATACGTATATGTTTTCGATTCTTTTTTTATAATTTCAATGGCGCCTTTTACAAGTAATCTTTTGATTAAGGTTCTAATTGTATTAAAATTCCAAGTAACATGCTTTTTATTCTTTAATTCATCAATTATTTCTACAGAGGTTGCTTTTTCCTTCTTCCATATAACCTTCATTACCTCTAATTCTGCTGTAGATATCTTTACCATACAAATTCCCCCTTACTTTTTATATTTTTTCGACAAACGAACAGTCTCCCTGTTCATTATAACACAAATATTATTATAAAATCAATAAAAACGTTAAATAATTTTGTAGTAATGTTATCTTATAATACTTTTTTTCTTTTTTCAATACCTTTGACATTCTTAGATTTTTTTAGATAAAACATGACAAAATTTGACATTTTTCGACATCTCGTGTTTAGATTAAATAAAACCAGTCCATTTTGTAAAAAAGGAGGCTTATTTTGAAAAAGTTCAACAATAAACCAAATATTATCGGTAATCTCCTAAAAACTGCTCGTGAAAAGAAACACTATACCAAAGTTGACTTATGCAGAGAACTAGAGCTTATTGGTATTGAGATGTCTCGTAATGAAATATATCGAATTGAGCATAATCAAATGATTGTTAAAGACTTTGAATTCGTTGCCTTCTGCCTTGTACTTGACATTCAGATAGATGATTTAAAAGCGTTTTTCGATTTATAATCCCATTGCCTTTATAAAAATTGCCAATCCATACCCAATTATGCCCGAAATCGGAAAATTCCAAAGCCACGCTTTTCCAATACTTAAAATTCTGCTTCCATCCATTTTTGAATTCTTATTTTTTCCAATCGCAATAATTGAAACTGTTTTTGCATGCGTCGTACTAACTGGCATACCAGTCAAACTGGCAATAAACAAAGTAATAACTGTCGTTATATCACTCATCAAAGCTTGTTTATTATCCAGTTCCACCATTTCACTCCCAATATTTTCTACAATTTTCTTTCCCCCAATAGATACTCCCATTGCCATAATAAAAGCTGTATAAATTATAATTCCAACATAATTAAATGGCTGAATATTTTCTGGAATATACGCATTTCTCACCAAACCAAAAAACAAAATCAAAATTCCAATAAATTTTTGACCATCCTGTGCACCATGCATAAAAGACATCCCACAACAGCCAATAATCTGCCATTTTTCAATCTTATCATTTTTCCACTCTACCATTTTTTCAAATATTTTAACAACTATATAGCCAATCAAAACTGTTCCTACAATCGACCAAACCAAGCCAACTAGAACACTTCTCCACTCATTTAAACTAACTGATTTCCAACCATAAATTGCAATCGCACTTCCTGTTAAACCTGCTATCAATCCATGCGTTTCACTCGTAGGAATTCCGAATTTCATCGCAACCAAAGCAAACAAAATTACCGCAATCATGCCAGATAACAGCACAATCATTCCATTTTCACGGTCATCCAAATTCACCATTGAACTAATACAATTCGCCACCGACAAATTCACAAAACTCATTACAATAATTCCAACAAAATTAAAAATTGCACTCAATCTTGCTGCCTTACGAAACGACATTACTTTTGTTCCTACCAAAGTCGCAATCGCATTAGGCGCATCGGTTATTGCATTTGTAAATATTAAGATAATAATCATGATAAAAGTTAAAATATGAATTATCAAAAGTACCGTTCTCCTTTTTGTTTTTATTTCAATATATCTTAGTATATGTTTTATTATTCCCCAAAATAAAAATTTTTACTTATTTTTAAACATAAAAAAACTGCTGGAAAAAATTTCTTATTTCCAGCAGTAAAAAATCTTACTTTAGTTGACAGATTCTACGAATGGTGCTTGAATCTCGGACTCGTATACATATATATCATATGTTTTTATACCAACATTAGCATATATGTCTGACAAGCCTATAAAGGCACTTTGCGCTACCCAGATGTATCTAGCAGAAACATCCGAATCTATAACTATAAAATTGGGTGCACACCTTAGATCATTTGCTACAATCAAGGAACCGTTTATGATTTCTACGCAGCCTTCTACGCTGACTGTTCCTGTAACAATGAGGGTTCCTCCTGTAATAATAAGGTCTCGTACCTCTAAATCCCCCTCTATAAACCTATCTTCCTCTTGAAGTTTTAAAATGTCAATCCGTGTTGCCATAAGTATTCCTCCTTAATTTTTTAATATTATTTTATATATTAATTATATCATATTTTACATAAAATGTCAACTTTTGGTTATCACAAACGTCAAAATCGCATGACTATCCAAATTATCATGATAAATTTCACCATTCAACTGTAAGTTAAATTCTTGATTTATATCTTTTCGATTCAGCAAAACAACCACAATTGAATCATCCAGATTTTTAAAAGCTGTCATCTCAATATCCATTGTAAACCTTGAATACCCAATCTTCTTGGCACCAGGTTTGATATATTTACTAAAATGCCCCATATAATAATATGTTAAATTTTTTACATATCCCTTATTATCCTTTTCCAGCATAATTGGAGCATTACAATAATTATGTTTATGATTTGGTCCACCTTTATAATCCAGCACCATATTCCAATCAATAAAAGCATTTACACCTGCATCCAAATCGCCTAACATATCGTGTCCATAAATTTCTGCATTGTTAATTTCATCTTCTTTTCGAAAATGCGAATATCCTGTACAGCCTTCTGTATGAATCATCAATTTATTAGGAAATTGCCTTCTCATCAAAGCAATTTCTTCAAAATAATCACCAGAATACCAATGCATCGCCATTCCACACACACAATCATTTGCTATTGAAAATATCTCTTTGCCTCGTGTATATAATCTCTCTTTATTATGGTCCCAAGCCAAAATCTTAGTCTGAATTCCATTTTTCATCAACTCTGGATATACTTCATTTTTGGCAAACCTTGCCTCTTCTTCTGCAGAATACAAGCACGATTCCCACACTTGCGTTGCATTTGGTTCATTTTGCAAAGTCATGTAATCAATCTCAATTCCCTTTTTTTGATATTCTAATAAATACCTCGCTAAATATTTTGCATACATCGCACTATACTTTTCAAGCAATCTTCCTCCCAACATTAGCATTTTATTGCTTTTCATAAAAGCAGGCGGTGACCATGGACTAGCTAACAATTTTAGCTTCGGATTTTTCTGCAAAGCAAACTTTATCATTGGCATCAGATACAATTCATCTCTTTCAATCGAAAATGTATCCATATCATTAGTTTTCATATAGCTATACGGAGAAACTGAAAAATCAGAACTTCCAATTGGCGTTCTACAAAATGAATAATTTAATCCATTTTCCGAAAAATAATCTGCCATAATATTATCCGCTATGTTTTCCCCTACTTGTTTCAAACAATAGCCAGAAGCCTCTGTAAAAGCGCCACCAAATCCAATTATTTCTTGAAATTCCATTTCTGGATAAACATTTAACAACCCTCGTTCCTGATTCTTCAATTTTTCTCTAAATTTATGCTCATGAACATCCCAAAACAACTTCCTTCTAAAATTGGTTTCCACTTTCAAAATTTTCATATTCATCACTCCCATATTGAAAATATCCCATTTAATTTCTTAAATAGGATATTTCATTTTATTTATACAAATCCCTTGACAAAAATTCCCTTTTCACTTCCACACCATTTTGTCGATATACTTTATAGGCATTATATACTGTGTAGGCTCCAGAAACACCCACTCTTTGTGATTCAATCGTAATTTCATATTCTTCTGCACTCTTAATTCCCAAAATCGTTGCATTAGCAACACCATTTTGCACACTCATTTGCAACTTAATCGGATATTCTCGATTGTTCACAAACTGAAAATCAAGTCTTCCCCAAACCACTGTAGCATCTTTTCCGCCTGGTAAATACGAGGTAAGCTTTGAGTGATTGTGCCTTTCTGCAATTTGCAAATTTGCTCCAACAACTGCATCATACAATGTCGAAGAAATCTGACAGATTCCACCAGCCAAACCATCCTCGACTTCCCCATTCACAAAAATCGCTGCATTTTTATAACCAGCTGCAATAGTTCTTTCTCCAACCACTTGATTAAACGAAAACGTTTCTCCTGGCATTAAAACCTTTCCATTTATTTTATTGGCAGAAAGAATCAAATTAGTTGTACGATTCACATTATTCACATAATTTGTACTAAATGTGGATAACGTATCTGGAAATATATTCAAATCCTTCACAAAAACATTAGGATTCGTTAATATTAATTCAATTGTATATTGCTCCAAATCTGGAGAATTATGTAATATTTCTTGCGCCATTGCTACATCAAAATCAACACCAACTATCTGTTCATGAATTTTCATTGGATTTTCAGTAAAATAAGCATCTTTTGGCTGTGTATAAATCGCCTCATGAATCGTTTGTAAATCAATTTCTTTGGGCAAAACCTCTTTTGTTGGAATCATAATCGTTTCATCATACTTTCTAGCTTTCAAATTCGTTAAAATTCTATTTTTTAACTCTTCATACTCCAATTCAACGCCACTTTTTCCTCTATGAATCAGCAATTTATCCTGTTCCACACGATAAGTACACTCCTGCACTTTATCTGGCAATTGTTCCGCAATTTTGGTCATATATTCATCTAAGCTTTTTTCATCATACTGAAGCTCAGAATCAATATCCACACTTTCATTCATGACCTTCACATATTCTTTCAAATCTCTGACAACATTTTGCGTTCTCCCAATCGAATATGCTTCTTTCACAGCCTTTTCAACATCAAATCGAACTCCTATTTTTTTCAAATCCAGCGGATAACTTGTATCTTTATATTGTAAAATAATATGCTCTGGAATTTTATCATTTAACTCTGAATTTACATTTTGAAAAGCCTCTTCACCTGTTAAAGTAGCCACACTAATTCCATTAATATGAACTCCCGTTTGAATCAAACCATTTCTTAAATGCGCAACATAAAAAACACTTGTAAGCGAAATTATTATCACAGAAATACACGCAATTGACATTGTTCCCATTACTGCTAAACTTACTTTTTTTACAACTTCTTGAAATACTTCTTTCCTAAAAATGGTCGTCATACTTAATTTTTTCTTCTCTACAACAACCAGTGCTTTTTCCTTATCTTTTACGGGTAGTAAATTAACTTTCTTTTTCTTTTTTACTTTGTTCTTTGATTTTGACATGTTCTAAATTCCTTCTTGCTTACTCTAAAAATTTCCTATCTTTCGTTTTCTACTTCATTTTTTACTATTTTATTATACTATTCCCATGTTCGAGCATTGGTGACACTTTTTATCTAAAAAAAGTTTTTATTTCTCCCCTTCCATTTTCACAAGTCACTTCTAAAATAGAACCATTTACAATCGGTATCTGAGGTGGAATATGTCCAATATCAGCATCTAAAATAATCGGTATATTTAAGTTCCCAATTGCCTCTTGAATCACATCAGCAAAAGACTTTCCATAATCTTCACGAATGATACAAGGTCTTCCAAAAATAATTCCTCTACAATGTTCAAAATACCCCGCATTTTTACATTGCCATAAATCGCAAAACAATTGTGGCGTTGCCCTTTCATATACATCCCAAAACCACACAATTCCATCATCTTTATACTTTTGAATATATTCTTTTACTTTATCATACCTCGTCCCAATTAAATTCATCATAACATCAAAACTTCCACCAATACACCTGCCAGAAAAATGAACCTTGGATTCGCCAGATAAACTTTTCCACTCCGTCTTTTTCGTTAAATGATACGATTCAAAAATCTCTCTTTCATCCTCCATTGGCTCAAATGTTCCAAAACTTTCCTGAATCACTTCTTCCCCTTGCATCAATCGAATTGAATTTATCAAATTTTCAAAAGGTTCTTTCATTCCATAATCTCGAATATTTTCACCATAAATTGTGGCAACATCCAAATTGGTTGTAAATACAAATCCTAAATTACCAATATCAGAATATCCTTGTAACCATTTTGGTTTCGTGTTTTTCAGCTCGTCAAAATCTAAATAATCTAACATTTCACAAGCAAAATCGCCACCTTTTGCACAAATAATTCCTGCTACTTTCTCATTTTCCCAAACTTGCCTAAATTGTTTTGCACGTTCTTCAGCAGAAGAGCTCCTGCCTTGTTCGTCTTTTCGAACATTATCCGTTTCTAAAAATCCGAATCCCATTTTTTGCAAATTTTCAATCGCATTTTCATATTCCTTTATTTGCTCTTCTTTATAAAATCCCCTAGAAGGTGCTGTAACAGCAATATAGTCGCCTTTTTTTATAAAAGCTGGATATTTCATGTCTGCCTCCCATTTATTTTCTCTTATTATATCACGATATTGAAATTTAGCAAGAGACATTTTGCAATAAATAGAAAAAATTGCCCTTTCGGACAACTTTTTCTATTTACTATTCAATTCCTAATTTTCAAGAATTGTTTAAGGTTTCAATATTTCTGCCAGTATCTATAAAAATCCTTCCAATTTTCTAGATTTAGTGGGATGCCTTAGCTTTCTTAAGGCTTTGACTTCAATTTGCCGAATCCGTTCCCGCGTTACACCAAACTCCTTTCCAACTTCTTCAAGTGTTCTATTTCTCCCATCTTCTAAGCCAAATCGCATTTTCAGAACCTTTTCTTCGCGCTCTGTGAGCGTTTTTAAGACTTCTTGTATTAAAGTTTTTAAAACATCATTAGCGACCACGTCTTCTGGAGTCAGCTTTTCATCTGCAACAAAATCTTCTAAACGGTCTTCACCTTCTTCACCAATCGGTGTTTCAAGTGACATTGGCAAAACATCTATTCTCTGCATTTCTCTTACCGCTTCAATTGGAAGCTCCATTTCTTCCGCAATTTCCTCTGGAGTTGCTTTCCTTCCTAACACTTGAAATAAATAAGCCGATATTCGATTCATCTTATTGATTCTCTCTCCCATGTGAACAGGAAGTCGAATACCTCTCCCCTTATCAGCAATTGCTCGTGTAATGGATTGCCGTATCCACCATGTAGCATACGTACTAAACTTGTAACCCTTTCGGTAATCAAACTTTTCAATTGCCTTCAAGAGTCCCAAATTTCCATCCTGAATTAAATCTAACAATAGCATTCCAGGTCTTACGTATCGCTTGGCAATACTCACCACCAATCTCAAATTGGCTTCAGCGAGCTTCTTTTTAGCCTGCCGGTCACCTTCCCAACTCTGTTTTGCCAATTTCAGTTCTTCTGAAGCAGATAGCAAAGGAATTTTAGCTATCTCATTCAAATAGGCTCTAACAGGGTCTATATCGAGAATATGTTTCTCATCAATTTCTAACATTTTCTCAATTTCTTCTATATCCGTATCTTGTAATTCCTCAGCTGTAGGCTCATTAAGCTCCTCTTCTAGTTTCCGATCTTTTAATTCCTCTTCCATATTTTCTTCCTTTCTTTTTATTGCTGATATTTTGCAATTTGTAAATGCTAAACATTAATAAGAATATAAAAAGTCTTTCAATTTCCCAGCTCTTGTTGGATGTCTTAGCTTTCTTAAAGCTTTGGCTTCAATTTGCCGAATTCGTTCCCGCGTTACACCAAACTCCTTTCCAACTTCTTCAAGTGTTCTATTTCTCC
>CARFUA010000003.1:0-64961 GCA_948976265.1 uncultured Clostridia bacterium | reverse complement strand
CATCTTCTAAGCCAAATCGCATTTTCAGAACTTCCGCTTCACGCGCAGTAAGTGTCATTAAAGCTTCCTCTAATTGTACTTTGAGAAAAGCCTGCATAGTAGCACTTTCTGGTGTTGGAAAAGTATCATCTTCAATAAAATTTCTTAAAGGCTCTTTCACCTCCCGTGTATATTGACTTTCAATTGAAATTGGCTCCTGATTAAGCTTCAGAATACTCCTTACTTCATATTCTGAAACTCCAACTTCTTCTGCAATTTCTTTTTGAGTAGGACTTCTAGCTAATGAAAATTCCAGCTCACTAGTTATTCTTTTTACCTTATTAATCTTTTTTACCATATAAGGTGGTATTCTAATATCTTTAGCCTCATTTGCAATCCCTATATTGATAAATTCTCGTATCCACCACGTGGAATAGGTACTAAATTTATATCCTTTCCTATAATCAAACTCTTCGGTGGCTTTTATAAGTCCCAGATTGCCATCTTGAATTAGATCTAATAACAGTAGACTATTGTCTGTATATCTTTTGGCAATACTGACAACTAGTCTTAAATTTGCCTCAGCTAATTTTTTTTGAGCCTCTTTGTCACCTTCCCAGCATCTTTTAGCCAGTTTATACTCTTCTTCTGGCGTTAACAACGGAATTTCACCAATTTGCTTCAAATACATTTTAACAGGATCCATATCTTCATTTTCCTGCTTTCTCTGACCTTCTGCTAATGTAGTTTCTATCCGCTCTAATTGCTCTTCCTTGTTTAAACCTTCTAACATTTTTTCTTCCTTTCTTTTTTCTAATTCCTGAATATACAGGTTCCGTGACATTATATCATAGTTTCCATAATTCGTCAACTACTTTTGGAATTGACATGATTTTTTATATCAAAAACGGGAATAATCGAAATTATTCCCGTAAATCTTCCCTATCTTTTATTATATCATATTTATATAGATTTGTCAACTTGACAAACTTCGTTTTTCATGCTCTCACTAGTTTTTTAAGCACTTTCAAGATTCTAGATTAACTCATAAAAATTTAACAAAACTATACAAAAGACTCGCACTTAGCGAGTCTCTAAAATTAATTCATATAATCTTTCAATCGTTTACTTCTACTTGGATGTCGTAATTTTCGCAAAGCTTTTGCTTCAATTTGACGGATTCGCTCACGTGTTACTTCAAATTGCCTTCCCACTTCTTCTAATGTTCTGGCTTTTCCATCTTCTAAACCAAAACGTAATTTCAAAACTTTTGCCTCACGAGGCGTAAGCGTACTCATGACTTCCTCTAATTGTTCTTTTAATAGTGTATAAGCTGCAGCATCATGTGGCGCTGGTGAATCATCATCTTCTATAAAATCTCCTAGATGACTGTCATCTTCTTCACCAATTGGTGTTTCAAGTGAAACTGGATCTTGCGCTATTTTTTGAATTTCCATTACTTTTTCAACTGAAATATCCATTTCTTTCGCAATTTCTTCTGGAGTTGGCTCTCTTCCTAATAATTGAAGCAAATGTCTTGATGTTCGAATCAATTTATTGATTGTTTCTACCATGTGAACTGGAATTCGGATAGTTCTTGCTTGGTCCGCAATAGCTCTTGTGATAGCTTGTCTTATCCACCATGTTGCATAAGTACTGAATTTGTAACCTTTTGTATAATCAAACTTTTCAACAGCTTTAATCAATCCCATGTTTCCTTCTTGAATTAAATCCAAAAATAACATTCCTCTTCCTACATATTTCTTAGCAATACTTACAACTAATCTCAAATTAGATTCTGCCAATTTTTGTTTTGCTTCTTCATCATCTTCTAGGACTTTTTTAGCAAGTTCTAGTTCATCTTCAAAAGAAAGTAAACGAATTTTCCCAATTTCTCTTAAATACATTCTAACTGGGTCATCTACATTAACGCCTTCAATATTATTTAAGTCAACATCTTCTAATCGAACTTCTTCAACATCTTTTAAATCATCTTCATCTGGTTCTAGTAAATCATCATCTTTGGCAATACTGACACCTAATTCTTCAAATGTATCAAATACTCGGTCCAATTCTTCTGGATTTACTTCACCTAATTCAGCTGCCAATTCTCCATATGTGATATTTCCTTTTTCTTTAGCTTTATTTACAATATTTAATATTTTCTCTTTATCTTTGCTTTTTACTTCTTCTTTAACGGCTTCATGTTTATTTTCTGTTTGAGTAGTTTCCTTTGGGGATTCTTCTATTAGTTTCGTTTCTTTACTCATTTTTTCATTCTTTTTTGGTTTTACCTGTTTTATTATTTTTTCTTCTTGCTCCATTTGGGTTGTTTTCTTTTTTTCAGTCACCTTCGCTTCTGAAACTTTTTTACTTGTTTGTTTTTTCTGATTTATCTTCTTTGGAGTTTCTTGTTTTTTATCTGTTTTAGATGTTTCTTTTTTTATAGTATTTTTCTGTTTTTTTGCTTTCGGAACTGTTTTCTTTTTTTCTTCTTTTTTTATTTCATCCTTATCAGATTTTTTCATGATTATCCCCCTTTTATTTTATTTTAGCCATTTTTACTATAATGTCATTTAATTCCATTTCTAAATCTGCCATTTCTTCTTTGGTTAACTCAGGATTCTCCAATTCTTTTATGATTTGTAATTTTCTATTTTGTAGTCTCTCTTTATTATAAATTAAAATGACATCCTCTATACACTTTTGAATTGATGTTATCTCATAATCTACCACCATGATTTCGCTGATGTGTGTTTGTATTTTTTCATCTTCAATGTTGGCAATCAGTTGCGTTATTTTCTCGCTATCTGTTTCTGGTGATGCTATTATTTTTTCAAATATCATTTTATTTTCTGCAAGCTTGAAATCTGTTATATCAATGTTTGATTTTATGATTTCTTTTGTTTCTTGTGGATAATTAATGAGCAAATATAATACCATATTTTCTCTCTTCTTTACCACATCACTTGCTTCTGTTGTCTCTGAATTTTGAATTTGAGCCGTTGGACGCACCAATATTTTTTCTGGTTTACTTTGATACAATGCTTTGTTGACTTCTGCATAAATCGCTTGTTTTGATATATCATATTGTTCTGCTATTTTATCAATATAAATCTCTCTTTCAATTTTGTTTTCCACACTTGATAAAACTTCTGTTATTTTCTTTAAAAAAGCGATTTTATCTTTCACATTATCTAAATTATATCCATCTTTTAACATTTTTATTTTAAATTCTACAAGCGATATGGCATTATCGACTAATAATTTAAATCTTCCGCTTCCATATTTAATAATAAATTCATCTGGATCTTTGGCACCTTCCATTTGTAGAACCCTAGCATCACAATTTTGCTTTTCTAAAACTTCAATTCCTCTTTTGATGGCATTTTGTCCTGCTCCATCTGAATCATAAGAAAATATAACTTGTTCACTATGTTTCCTTAGCAAACGCGCTTGCTCTTCGGTTAACGCTGTACCAAGTGAAGCAACTACATTATGAATCCCACGTTGATACAAAGAGATAGCATCCATATAACCTTCTACAAGAATAATCTTCTTTTCTTCAGATTGTTTGGCAAGATTTAAAGCAAATAAATGCTTTTTTTTGGAGTAGACTAAATTCTCATTAGAATTTATGTACTTTGCAATTTTGTCATTCTCCTCTAATCTTCTACCACCAAAAGCTACTGGTCTGCCCGATACAGATATAATGGGAAACATCAAACGTTTTCGAAATCGATCGATAAATTCCCCTCTATCATTTTTATTGACCAATCCTGTTGCTAAAATCTCATGTTCTTGGAAACCTTTATTTTTTAAAAAGGCATATAATTCATTATGTTCTCCAGAATATCCAATTTTAAACGCTTTTAATGTATTATTATCCAATTTTCTTTGTTTTACGTAATCTTGTGCAATTTTAGCAATTGGCTCATACAGCCTTTCGTGATAAAACATTGTTGCTTCGAGGTTTATTTTATTCATTCTATCTATGAGATATTGTCTTTTATTGAATTCTTCATCCCCTACTTCTGGTAGTTTGACGTGTCCTCTTTCTGCTAAGAATTCCAATGCTTCTCGAAAAGACAATCGCTCCATTTCCATGATGAAATTATACACATCTCCACCTTTTCCACAGCCAAAGCAATGATAATACTGTCGGTCTGGTGAAACAGAAAAAGAAGGTGACTTTTCCTTATGAAAGGGACATAACCCCATAAAATTCTTCCCACTTCTTTTCAATATAACATATTGTGATATAACATCTACGATATCATTTGCGTTTCTTATCTCCTGTTTCAAATCATCATTATATTGCATCTGCTAAAAACCTCTCTTTTATATTATTCGACGAAATTTTTTTAAATCCTTCTCAATTTGTCAAAAAGTGTACATAATTTGGAACAAGATACCACAAATCTTTATTTTTTTACCGAATCTACCAACTTTCGTGCTTTCTCTCCAAAAAAGAAAAGAGTATTGACAATTTGTCAATACTCTAAAATTTGGTCTTCGCCAAATCTTTCTATTCTTCCAATCCAAAACTTATGCCAATTGCATTATTCACTTTATTCATTAATTTATTATCATGAATATGTCCTATCTTTTCTTTTAGTCTACTTTTATCAATGGTGCGAATTTGCTCTGCTAATACAACAGAATCTGCCTTCAAACCATTTTCCTCAGAAGCAATTTTAATATGGGTCGGTAGCTTTGTTTTTCCTGTTTGCGAAGTTATCGCTGCGGCAATAACTGTTGGACTATATTTGTTTCCTGTATCATTTTGTATAATTAAAACTGGTCTAACGCCTCCTTGCTCTGAACCTACAACTGGACTTAAATCAGCATAAAACATATCTCCTCTTTTAATTACCATAATCTTCACTCCTATTAAATTTACGTATAGAATAGAATTTAAACTACATTTTTTAATTTGTTTTACAGTTTTTTTAATTCTATATTATTATATAATATGCAGATTGTCTCCTTTTTGGTATCATCTTGTACCTCTAATTTGGTTGGCATTAATGTGCTTTTGTCTACTGATAATTTCTTGTATTTAATATATGTATTTTGATGATTTTTCAATTTTACTTCTAAAATAATTTCATTTTCTTTTTCTTCGCTTCTTACTTCATTGTTTTCGTCTCTATAATTTGCTATAAAACTATTCAAAAACATCGCATTGTCTAGCAAATTTTCATAATCTTCATATACTTTCTCCAAATTTAATTTTGTGTTTGAAACCTTTAGCTGATTCTCATTTATTTCAATTTTTACTCCTTCAATGGACGCTCCACTTATCACTTCTTGCATGCAGTATTTTCCTTTTACTTCTTGTTTCACCTCATATCTGTTCTGCGTTTTATTACTGCTTACTGTTACATCTGCCTCTGCATAATAATTTTCTAAACTATTTAAAATATCTTCTATTTGATTTGCACTTCTATTCTTACTTATATTATTGCCAAATAAAAAATTTTTATAATAGAAAATAGCAAAAATTATTAAAAATAGGATTACAAAAATCACAATTTTTTTCAGTTTTATTGCTTTAATCACCTTTTTTATTTTCCTCCTTTTTATTTTCATAAAAAAAAATAGGTTAAAGCCTATCTTTTTCTAAACTATATTCGATTCATATCCAAAATATTCACACAGAATCTGTTCAAACGCCTCTTTGCTCTCAACTTTATTTATTGCCTCTCTCATAACCGTAGCATTTTTCATACCTTTTATATACCAAGCAACATGTTTTCTAATTTCACGTGTTGCAGTATATTCGCCCTTTTCTTCAAGTAACAATTGAAAATGCTCTTGAATAACTCTAAACTTTTCTTTTACTGTTAAATCTGGCAACTTTTCGCCTTTTTCTAGGTAATGATAAATTCGTGCAAAAATCCACGGATTTCCTAGTGTTCCTCTTCCAATCATGATTCCATCACAACCAGTTTCCTCAAACATCTTTTTAGCATCTTCTTCCCTTTGAATATCGCCATTTCCAATGACTGGAATTCGTACAGAATCCTTCACTTGTTGAATAATTTTCCAATCTGCTTTGCCAGAATAAAACTCATCCCTTGTTCTTCCATGAACCGCAATTGCACTAATACCACATTCTTCTGCAATTTTTGCCAAATCCTTTGCTACAATGTGCTCTTTATCCCAACCTTTCCTAATTTTTAATGTAACTGGTTTTGTCGCATTTTTTACAACTGCACAAATAATTTCCTTTGCTAAGTTCAAATCCAGCAAAATTCGACTTCCATCACCATTTTTAACAACTTTTGGAGCAGGACATCCCATATTAATATCCACAATATCTGCTATTTCAGATACAATTTTTGCCGCTTTTCCCATAACTTCTGGATCACTTCCAAAAATCTGCATAGAAATTGGTCTTTTTTCCTTCTCGCAATGCAACATTTTCAGCGTTTTTTCGTCCTGAAATAGAATCGCTTTACTACTCACCATCTCATTGCAAACCAAACCAGGATTTCCATATTTTTTTGTTATCATACGAAAAGGCAGGTCCGTCACGCCTGCCATTGGTGCTAATATTAAATTATTTTCTAATTCTATATTTCCTATTTTTAATTTTTTTATGCCCATTTTTAATTTCCTTTTTCTTATTTATAGCATATTTTTGAATAAATTTCAAGTATTATAAAAATTTTAATAAAAAATAAGGTGTAACTTTTACATTACACCTCTTTTTTTACGCTAATACATATAAGGAACAAACTCTTCTGCATTTATCCCAGCTTTTTCAGCTTTATTGACAAACATTTCTGCATGCTCCGAAGAAGTTGTCAGCGCCAAAAGTGTCATTATGGCAGACGCTCTGTCACTTTGTAATTCTTGAAACATTACGATTTCATCCATCATGGAAATCATTTTTTCAAAAGGACTTTCCTCGCATAGTACATATTTTTCAACATGCTCGTCAACAGCCTCTTTCATCCCCTGTATATCATTTCTAAAAAAATACTGGAAAACTGGTATCTCCAATTGTTGTAAATCTACAAACAACCGAATCAACGTGTAGTGACTTTTGTCACTCTTTTGTTCCATTTCTGGATGCCTTGCTAGCATATATTTTTTTGCCAAGGCATCTACAATTGCCTCGTCTAAATATTTGCCACAATACATCCCTTGCTCATAAATAGCAAAAACTTTACTTCCACTATTTAGATAGTACAAATAATGAATCAATTCATGTACTATCATGTATTGAGCTTGATTATCTAAACCATTCTGTAGAAAAGCTTTATCCACAAATATTTTCTCTTCGTAATAGCATGCACCATATGTAAGTGTAGTGGTCTGCTGTTGCAGTATTTCTGTTATATTTGCGGCGTATGTTTCAATTGGTTCGACTTTCCATTCTGCCTCAAAATCGTTGTTTAGAAAATCGCATAAATCTTCAGCAATTTGATTTATTTCTGTTTGAATTTGATTTTCTACTTTTTCAGCAGTTTTGGTCCACTTCATATCAGCCTCACGATATGTGATATACTGTGGCTGATAACTATTATCAGAAAAACGATACACGGTTTGTAATTCTGACCGCATTTCTCCACAACCAGCAAAAAAAGCCATAATAATAATAATAATAATAATAATAAATATCATTATTTTCCTTTTCATATATCCTCCTTAATTAAGAAAAATATCCTTAATTGCTCAATGATTATTGGCTAGAGCTCGCCATATTATTTATATTTATTATATCACATTTACATAAAAAGTCAAATATTAAAAAGAGTAAATATAAATTTACTCTTTTTTCTATATTATTTTTTTAACAATTTTAATCTAACTTTCCAAATACGATTTCTGCCTTCTTGCACTAATATTTAACAATAATCCAATACAAATAAAATTCGTAACCAACGAACTTCCTCCATAACTCACAAATGGTAATGGTACTCCTGTAATTGGCAATAATCCAATCGTCATACCTATATTTTCCAACATATGAAAAAAGAAAATCCCACCAATTCCAATAGCAATATACGAACCTATGTTATCTTTAGCCGTTTTGGCTATATAAATAATTTTTGTAATTAACACTACATATAAAACTAAAATAGCAGCTGTTGCAATAAAACCTAATTCTTCACCTATTACAGAGAAAATAAAATCTGTTGTTTTCGGATGTAAAAATCCTAGTTGCGTTTGATTTCCCTGTAGCAGTCCCATTCCTACCAATTGCCCTGCTCCAATCGCCAATTTAGATTGAATAATGTTATAACCTTTTCCTCTTGGGTCCGATTCTGGATTTAAAAACACTTCAATTCTCTCTAGTGCATGCGTTGGTAAATTTTTATACACCACTGGCACTAAAATAGCTACTACCAAACAAGCTGTTATAATATATTTTTTGTCAATCCCAGAAACAAACAAAATAAACAACATCGCTATCACATACGCCATTGCAGTTCCATAATCTGGCTGAATAATAATCAGTCCAATTGGAATTGCCATAAATAGCAAAGCTATGATTAGCTTCCATATTTTATTAATTTCTTTTCTGCCTCTGATTTGTAATTTATTGATTAAAAACGAAATAAATAATATCACCACAATTTTTGATAATTCCGATGGCTGTAATGTGGTTTTACCAAACTGATACCAACTTCTTGCGCCATTAATTGGTTCTGTAAATAAAACACCAACCAGCAACCCGATCGATACAATATAAATCACAGTAGAAAACCTTGCAATCAAGTTGTAGTCAATAAAATATGCTAAAATCAAAAAAGGAATACTTATCAAAAACCATTGGATTTGTTTTTTAAATTCTACATATTCCGTCCCTTGTGTCGCTGAAAATAGCGCAATTAATCCTATCCCTAATAATAATAAACTAACGATTAAAACAGTCCATTCCGTATTCTTCAGTAATTTTTTTTTCACTTAAAATTTTACCCCTCGCTTATTTTTTTATTATCTTCTTCTTCTGCTGCTTTTAATAAATCATCAAATGTTACATCATCATCGTCTTCCTCTTTTTCGGATTCCGTTTCACTTTCTTCTTTTATCTCTTTTTTATTTGTCTTTTTTGGAGTTGTTGATGGTTTCTTCTTTTCAGTTTTGGTTTTCTCTTCTTTTGTAGAATCCGTTCCATCAATTAATTCAGTCATTGTTTCTTCAACTTTTTCACGTTTTTGTTCTTCTTTTTTTACTTCTTCTAATTTTTTGGAGAAATTTACCCCATCAAATTCTTTTATTTTATCCGCTTTGATTTCATTTTTTATATTTAAAATTGGTATATTAGCATACAATGCTGGTGCTCCATTGGTTCCATCTTCATTTGGTTGATTTGTTAATCTTACGTCAATGGAACCTTCATCAACTACAATATATTTCTTAATAACATCAATAATTTCTTGTTTCATTAATTCCAAAAAATCAGCTGAAACATTTGCTCTATCTTGCATTAATACAAGATGTAGTCGTTCTTTTGCACTATCTTTTGAGCCAATTTCTTTATTATCTTCCGGTTTGATTATTTTCTTAAAAAAGTTTCCTATACCTTCAAACATTTTTTTCCTCCCATTTTTTATGCTCTGCCAAACAAGCGCTTAATTTTTGCCATAAAACCTTTTTCTGTTCCGGGAATTGTTACTTCTATATTTTCTCCCAATAATCTTCTTGATATCTCTATGTATGCCTTACCAGATGGTGCTCTTTTGTTGGATACAACAGGTTCTCCTTTATTCGTCTGTGTAATAATATTTTCATCATCTGGCACAACGCCAATTAAATCAATGGATAACAAATCTACAATATCATCCACATCCATCATTTCCCCTTTTTTTACCATAGAGGTACGTAGTCTGTTGACAATTAATTCTGGATTTTTTATCTCCGAAGATTCTAATAATCCAATAATTCGGTCAGCATCTCGGATGGCCGAAATTTCTGCAGTTGTAACTACTAATGCTCGGTCTGCGCCAGCAATAGCATTTTTGAAACCTTGTTCAATTCCTGCTGGACAATCAATTAATATGTAATCAAAATCCTGTTTTAGACTATCGGTTAAATTTTTCATTTGCTCTTCATTAATTGCATTTTTATCTCTTGTTTGAGCTGCTGGAAGCAAGAAAAGCTCTTGGAATCTTTTATCTTTTATTAAAGCTTGTCTTAATTTACATTTTTCTTCTATGACATCAACTAAATCATAAACAATTCTATTTTCAAGGCCCATAACAACATCTAAATTTCTAAGACCAATATCGGTATCTATCAAAACTACTTTTTTTCCAGCCATTGCTAAGGCAGAACCTAAATTGGCTGTTGTTGTCGTTTTACCAACACCACCTTTACCTGATGTTATAACAATAACTTCTCCCATCATTTTCCTCCTCAATATGCTTTTAATTTTATACCTTAATATCTTATACATTTTTTTATAAAAAGTCAATGGAATTTTTACAACTTTGTAATATTTTTGTAATATTTTTGTAACATTTGGGATGATAACTGGAAAGAGAGCTTCGTGATTCATTTTGAAAATCAATCACAAAGCTCTCTGTTTGACAATTTTTAAGTTTTTCCTGCTAATTTCACATCCAATGTGGATTCTTTCCCATTCCTTTGTATTTGCAATTTTATCATATCTTCTGGTTTTTTATTGTAGATATATTTTTTTAAATCGTTCATTTTACTTAATTTGGTATCATCAATTTGAGTGATAATATCGCCTTCTTTTATATCTAAACCAGCTAATGGTCCATTTTCTACTATTTGTGCTACATATATGCCATTTTCAATTTCGAGATTGGAATCTAAATATTGAATCGCTTCTTTATCGTACCCATAAATGCCAAGCCAAGCTTCCTCAAATTTTCCTTCACTCACTAGTCGATTTATAATTGGTTTTACAATGTTAATGGGAACCGCAAATCCAATTCCTTCCGCATTACTAATTTTTACAGAATTAATTCCAATTAGTTTTCCATTTGTGTCAATTAAAGCGCCTCCGCTGTTTCCTTCGTTTATGGTAGCATCCGTTTGAATCAAGTCTTCCATATATACATTTTGATTTTCCTCTTCGAGTTTAATCGTTCGGTTCATAGCACTAATAATTCCCTTTGTCACTGTTTTTTGAAATTCCAATCCTAATGGATTTCCAATCGCATAAACATCTTGTGCTAAATAAATTCCTTCTGAATCACCTAATTCTAAATATTCTAAATTTCCTTTGTTGATTTTTACAATCGCCAAATCAATGTTACTATCTGACCATACAACATTTCCATCATACGTATTTCCGTCATCCAAAGTAACATAGCAACTGCTGTACTTATTTCCCGCTACATGTTGATTAGTTAAAATATACCCATTATCTGTGATAACAACACCACTTCCCAATCCTAATTTTTCCTCTGCACGATTGACAAATATAGAACTGCCACTTTGTTTCAACTTAGAAATTCCTACGATTGCTTTTACTGAATCAGCTATTGTAGTATTTGAAGCAATTTTTTCTTCGTTTTTCTCTTCTTCGACATTTTCGTCAAAATTAACTTTTTGTGCATTGTATTCCGTAACCGTTGGAACTTGGCTTGTTTCCGTTCGCAAAATTAATACCAACAGCAAAGTAATAATTACCACCAAAAAACAATACATCATCATTTTATCTTTGTTTTTCTTTTTCTCTTCATAATACATGATTTTGCCTCCTTCTCTTAATGGTTATCTTTTCCAGAATTAATGTTTTCATACCTATTAAAATATTTTTTCAATAGATATTGCTTTTTTATTTGTTTTTGTATAATATATTGTTAAATTGATAATGTAGATTGTAGAGGAAGTTGAAATGAAAAAACAAATAAATAACAAACTGCCAATTTTTGATTTGAGCATACCACAGGAAAATATTTGGTTAACGGAGCAATTAAGTGAAAATACAGATATTAACCACATTTATGGAACACTTTTTATTAACAAAAAAATGGATATTGAATTTCTAAAAATAGCATTAAATCGCGTAATTGAAAATAACGATGCCCTTCGTTTACGCATCCTTCAAAAGGATGGTAAACCAATGCAATACGTCTCAGAATACGAATATCAGGAAATTCCAGTTTATGTTGTTGAAGAAGATAAAAGTAATAAAATCGAAGAAATCATTCAATCTGTTAGGGCAGAATCTATAAATCTTTTGGAAGATAAATTATGCGATTTTCGAATTATTGCTTGTCCAAATTGCGTTTACATTTGTGTAAAAATGCATCATATTGTTGCAGATGCTTGGTCAATGGCTCAACTATTTGTTGAACATTTGGGACTTTTCTATGAACAAGCAAAAAATCAGGAACCCTCTGAAAAAAAGCCTTCTTATTTGAACTATATCCAAAAAAATGAGAATTATAAATATTCTGAAAAATACAAAAAAGATCAGAAATTTTGGCAAGAATATATCAAACATTTAGATTGCAAAAATGAATTGGATCTTACTAAAGACAAAAAAAGTAAACGACTTGAAAAAAGAATTGAAAATAGCCTATATGAGAAAATAGCAAGCTTTTGTAAAAAAAATAATATGACAGAATATTCCTTCTTTTTAGGCATTATCTCCATTTACTTTTCAAAGCTATTTGCGCATGAAAACTTGGTGATTGGCACTCCTTTTTTAAATCGTAAAAAAGCAGATAAAGAATTGGATACAATGGGTATGTTTATCGCAACATTACCGCTTGGAATTAAGGTTTCTCCTGAATTAAATTTTGTTGAATTGTGTAAACAAATCAACCATACCAATATGTCATGTTTCAGACATTCTAGTTTTCCTTATCAGGAAATTCAAAGAGAATATGCCAATTTTTCTGGAAATCATACGAATTTATATGAAATCGTATTTTCCTATCAGATGAATAATTTAGAAAGCAGTTTTGATTCCAAAATATACAAAAATACCTGGATTCCAAACGACTATCAAGCAAATCCCCTTTTTATTAGCTATGTTAACTATTTTGGGGAACATCAACTATGTTATGATTATTGGATAAACAGCTTTCAAGAAATCGACATCGACTATTTACACGAACGTTTGATTCACATTATAAATCAAGTTTTGAAACAAGACAATCTCTTAATTGAGGCCATTGAAATCATCACACCAGAAGAAAAACACAAAATTTTATATGAATTTAATGATACCTCAATCGATTATCCAAAAGATAAAACCATTGTGGATTTATTTGAAGAGCAAGTCGCCAAAACACCAGATAATATAGCTGTCGTTTTGGAAAATGAGGAATTAAGTTATCGTGAGTTGAATGAAAAAGCTAATAGCTTGGCTCATGATTTAATAGCCAACGGAATTGTAGCAGGAGATATCATCGGTATTTATTTGCCTAGAAGTTTAGAACTTCTGATTGCTATTTTTGGGGTACTAAAAGCTGGTGCTGTATATATGCCAATGTTTACAGGATATCCTATTGATCGATTAACTTATATGTTAGATAATGGCAATTCTAAAGCACTCATTACAACAGAACACTTTGCTTCCACAATTCCTACTAACATTCCTAAGATAATAATTAATCACAATACCATCCTTTCAAATCCTCAAAATTGTCAGACTTCTTTTTCACCAAGCAATTTAGCCTACGTTATCTACACATCTGGCTCAACAGGAAAACCAAAAGGAGTTCAAATAACACATAGAAATTTAATTAATTTAGTTTATGCCTTTAAAAATTACTATCAAACTATAAATGCTAAAGATACTTTTCTAGCTTCTACGAATATTTCATTTGATGTTAGTATTTGGGAAATCTTTTTGCCTTTACTAAATGGTGCCAAACTCGTTCTTAATACGGAAGAAATCATTTCTGATATCTCTTTATACTGTAACAACATCATAAAATATAAAATTACCGCGCTTTACATACCACCCAATATTTTAAATGAAGTATATCAACTCTTATCAAAAAGTAATGACATTTGTATCAAAAAACTACTCGTTGGAGTTGAGCCTATCAAAAAAAGTACCTTAAATAATTATTATCAACTAAATCAAGATTTAATCATCATTAATGGATATGGACCTACAGAAACAACAATTTGCTGTACTGCATTATCTTATTCTAGAGACAATACACAAGATGGCTTTGTTTCCATTGGAAAACCATTGTGCAATGACAACATTTATATTGTTAAATCCAACGCTTTATGTCCTATTGGCACTCCTGGTGAATTATGTGTTGCTGGAGACGGTGTAGGAAATGGTTATTTGAATAATCCATCCGAAACCAACAAATCATTCGTAAAAAACCCATTTTGTAAGAATTCTATGTTATACAAAACAGGAGATTTTGCAAAATGGAATCCTGATGGAACCATTACATTCATTGGACGTATAGATAACCAAATAAAACTATCTGGTTATCGAATCGAACTAAGTGAAATCAATCACTGTATTCATCAGTATGGCTCCATAAATTCTGTATTTACTACTTTATTTAAGGAACGTCTTATTTCTTATTTCACATCTAATGTTGAAATAAAAAACGAAAAATTAATGGAATATTTGCAAACCAAATTACCTTTTTATATGTTACCAAAATTCCTAATGCAAATTCCATCTTTTCCATTAACACCCAATGGAAAAATTGATGCTAAAAGTTTGCCCGCCCCAGATTTAAGCAGCCAAAATGATTATATAGCACCTAAGACTACTACTGAAAAGAAAATTACTCAAATGTTAGAAAAGTTATTAAATATAACTAATATTAGTATAACCGATGATTTATTTAATTTAGGCATGGATTCTTTAAATTCTATCAAATTGGGAATCCAATTATTAGAAGAATTTAATGTTTCAGTAAAAGTAAATCATATTTTTGAGCACCCAACAATTAAGGAATTATCAAATTACATTACATCTTTATCAAAACAAGAAAAAGACAAAATCAAACCTGCCAAACCCCAAGACTACTACCCTACTTCTTCCGCGCAAAAAAGAATTTACTACGCTTCCATTTTGGATGAAAATTCAATTTTATACAACGTTGCAGGTGGAATCATAATTGATAAAATTTTAGATATTTCCTTACTAAAAAAATGCTTTGAAAATTTAATCGAACGACATGAAATTCTACGCACTCATTTTAGAATTATTGAAAATGATATTGCACAAATCATCGAGAAAAAAATTGACTTTGATTTACCATACGAAACAGATGATTCCAACACTATCAACGATATTTACAACCACTTTGTAAAACCTTTTGACTTAAAAAAGGCTCCTTTATTCAGAGCCAAAGCAGTCTATTTAAAAAATGAAAAAACACTTTTATTACTGGATATGCATCATATCATCAGCGATGGAACTTCCCTAACGCTTTTATTGCAAGAACTTTGCGACTTATACAATGGCTATGCATTACCCGAAAAACAAGTAGATTACAAGGATTTTACAATTTGGGAACAACAACAATTTCAAAAAGCAGATTTTCAAAAAGCTAAGGATTTCTGGGTTAATCAATATCAAGACGAAATACCTTTATTAAACATGCCTACCACATTTTCTAGACCTTCTACACAAAGCTTTGAAGGAGCTAATTATCATGCTACTTTGTCAAAAGACATTTTTAACAAAGTAAATGAAATAGCAAAATCTTTGGAAATTACACCTTATATGTTACTGCTGGCGGCTTATTACATATTACTTTTCAAATATACTGCCCAAAATGACATTGTCATTGGAACACCTATTATCGGTAGAGAATCACCCGAACTTTATCAAATGCTTGGCATGTTCGTTAACACTTTACCTTTAAAAAATACCATCCATCCTTCAACCCATTTCAAAGACTTTGTAGCAGCCTTAAAAGATTACTGTTTAACCGTTTTTGAAAATCAATCCTACCCATTTGATGAACTTGTTAAAGAATTAAATATAAAACGAGATGCCAGTAGAAATCCTTTATTTGATGTTATGTTTGTATATCAAAATAACGGTTATCCAACCATTGATTTTGAGAAAGCCCAAGTCGAATACTTCATCCCTGACAACAACATTTCTAAATTCGATTTAACCCTAGAAGTTATTCCTACAAAGGATGAATTTTCACTACGTTTTGAATATTGTACCAAATTATTTGATGAAAACTTCATCAAACGATTCAGCACACATTATACTAATATTTTAAAGATAATTTTAGAAAATTCAACCATAAAAATAGCCGACATTGATATGCTATCAACCGCAGAAAAAAATCAAATATTGCACGATTTCAATGATACCTATATGAATTATCCTCATAATAAAACCATTACAGATTTATTTGAAGAACAAGTAAAAAAAGCACCCCATAATATTGCTGTCATTTTTGAAGATAAAAAATTAACGTATCATGAATTAAATAAAAGAGCCAATATATTAGCACACACCTTAATTTCCAAAGGTGTTCATACTGGTGACGTTGTTGGAATTTATATGAATCGAAGTATTGAACTTATTATTTCCATTCTTGCAACTTTAAAAGTAGGCGCCGTTTATATGCCAATGTACATTGGTTACCCTCAAGACAGATTAACTTATATGTTAAAAAATAGTGCTTCCAACTTTCTAATTACCACAAGAAAATACTCTAAAGCCATTACTTGCGACCATGTAAAAAAAATATTAATAAATAATCGAATCAACCCACTTCATACAAAAAATCCGCCTCATACTGCTAATTCCACTGATTTAGCTTATTGCATCTACACCTCTGGCTCAACTGGAAAACCAAAAGGAGTCCAAATCACTCATAAAAACTTAATCAACTTTGTTTATTCTTTTAATAAGTATTATCACGGAATCACAGCCAAAGATAGCTTCCTAGCTTCTACAAATATTTCCTTTGACGTCAGTATTTGGGAAATCTTTATGCCATTATTAAATGGGGCAAAACTAGTTCTTAACACCGAAGAAATCATCTCAGATATTACATTATATTGCGATACCATTACCAAAAACAAAATAACCAGCTTGTACATTCCACCCAATATTTTAGAAGAAGTCTATAGCCTTTTATCTAAAAATAAAAAAACATATCTTGACAAACTATTAGTTGGCGTGGAACCAATTAGAAAAAGCACCTTAAATAAATATTTCACCTTAAATTCCAATTTAACCATCATAAATGGTTATGGTCCATCTGAAACAACAATTTGTGCAACAGCATTACACTACATAAAAGACGAAACACAAGATGGCTTTGTTTCTATTGGTAAACCATTAAAAAATACGAATATTTACATATTAAACCCAAATCACAATCTATGCCCTATTGGAATTCCTGGTGAATTATACATCGCAGGAGACGGCGTGGGAAATGGTTATTTAAATAATCGCACAGAAACCAACAAATTGTTTATAAAAGAGCCTTTCAATGCTTACAAAACTGGAGATTTAGCAAAATGGAATGAAAATGGAACCATTGATTTTATTGGTAGAAACGACAATCAAATCAAACTTTCTGGATACCGCATCGAATTAAATGAAATCAATCATACCATTTTATCTTATCCTAACATACTAAAATGTTACACAACCATATTAAAAAATAAAAACAATTCTTATCTGACCGCTTACTTTGTATCAGATAACCAAATTTCTATTAAAGATTTAAAATCTTACCTACAAACAAAACTTACATTTTACATGATACCTAAATTTTTAATACAAATTGACTCACTACCCATGACGGTCAATGGAAAAGTTGATAAAAAATCTTTACCATTACCAAACTTCAAATCAGACGCACCTTATATAGCTCCTCGTAACCCTTACGAGAAAAAAATTGCAAAAATTATACGGAAAGCTATTAAACATGCCAAAAGTAAGTATCGATGATAATTTCTTTGATATTGGCTGTGACTCCATTATCGCCATAAAATTTCAAATCGAAGCATTAAACGAAAACATCGATATCAGCTATGGAGACATCTTTAAATATCCAACCATTCGCATGCTTTCTGAAAACAAAAATACAGAACAAAATAACCTAGCACTTTCAGTTGACAAAGATTATGACTATACACGTCTGAACAACATTTTACTAAAAAATAAACAAAATAATAATTGGAATTTATCTGAAAATAGAGTCTTACTATTAGGAAGTACTGGCTTTTTAGGCGCCCACATTTTAGATAGCTACTTTTCCAACAATCCAGATAATACTCTTTATTGTATCGTTAGAAAAAAAGGTTTGCTAGAGCCTTCTGAAAGATTAAAAAAGACATTAAATTATTATTTTGGAAACAAATACGATGACTATTTTACCAAAAATAAAATCGTCATTTTAGACGGTGATATCTGCGAAAAAAATTGGGGACTTTCTCTTGCTCAATTCAAAGACTTGATGAATCATATTGATATTATTATCAATAGTGCTGCGCTCGTTAAGCATTATGGAGATTATGAAACCTTCTCAAAAATCAATATTGAAGGAACCAAAAATATCTCTCATATTTGTAAAAAATATAGCAAAAAATTATATCATATCTCCACTTTAAGCGTTTCTGGAATGAAGACAAATACCAAAAATTCCGAAAATCAGATTTTTGATGAAACTTCATTATACATCAATCAAGAACTCGATAACGTCTATATTTATACTAAATTTGAAGCAGAAAAATGCATTTTAGAAGAAATCGAAAATGGTTTAAATGCCACCATTTTAAGAGTCGGAAATTTAACCAATCGATTTTCTGATGGAATGTTCCAAATCAATGTACATGAAAACGCTTTTGTAAACAGACTTAAAGCCATCATTCATTTAAAAGCCATTCAACGTTCTTTTTCAAATCATCTTATAGAACTGACTCCAGTTGACTCGTGTGCAGATGCAATTATAAAAATAACCAATGCTTATCACACATTTTCTGTACTACATATCGTTAATACCAATTATATTAGCTGTAAAAAATTAATAAACTACATCAATAATGCAAATTATCACATAAAACCAATGTCGGACAAGAACTTTTCATCTCGCGTAGAAAAATACTTAAGTACAGACAATTTAAAAAACAGCATTACGGGCATCATAACTGATTTGAACAAAAATAAAACCTTAAATTATATCACAAACGTCACACTAAAAGCCGACATTACCAATACATTCTTAAATCGCTTAGAATTTCATTGGCCCATACTAGACGACCTCTACTTCAAGAAATACTTTGCCTTTTTCAAAAAAATAAATTATTTTACCAAAAATGAGGAGGATTAAAAATGACTACTACTTTTTCTATTTTTGTACTATTAGTAATATGTATCGTATCTACCATATCGGTTCTACGTATTATTGATACACAAATTAAAACTGGTCAATTAAAAACTTGCTTTAAGCTTGTCTTAATATGCATACTGATTTGCCTAACCGGTCTAATTTTGCAATGCTTATTAGGCTATAAACTAAGTTTACCTTTAATTTACTATGACTATTTCGTGTATATTGGAACTTGCTTTCTTCCAGTTACTATGTTCTTTACATCATTAGTCTTTGCTAATACAAAAGCTAAATTAAAAAAAGTATATTTACTACTCATCATTCCCATCATTTCCTTGATTGTTTTATGGACCAATGACTACCATCACTTATTTTACAAAGTTTACTCCATTAACCTAAATGAAACAATCTCTGGTTCCTATATGACTGTTCACCTAATTTACACTTATGGTTTATTCATCATCAGTATTACAAATTTGCTAAAATACACCATTAAAAATGCTGGATTTTTTTCCAAACAATCCATCTTCATTATTATAGGAACCCTAATCCCTATCCTTGTCAATATTCTAGGAACCTTTAACATTCTTCCTATGACAATCTACATCACGCCAATTAGTTTTGCCTTCACCATTTTGTGTTTTTCCATTGCGATATTTAGGTTCAAATTTTTAAGCATTACACCAATTGCAATGCAAAAAATTGTAGATAGAATATCAGATGCCTTCATTGTATTAAATGAAAATTACATCATCACTGATTTTAACGAAACTTTTTTACATATATTTTCTTGTAACCCAAATGATGTCAGACAAAAAAATATCTTCAAACTATCTAGCAAAGACAAACACTTTAAAATTAACAATGCCCTTTTCCAAGAGAACTTTGAAAAAATCAAACATTCAAATAAAACCATCGAATTCGAACAAACCATTGATACCATAGCCAAAACCTTTTCTATTGAAATTAGTAATATCTTTTCAAAAAACGAACTCATTGGTACCCTAATTCTTTTCAAAGACATAACACAACACAAAAACGACATTCTAACCATTCAAAATAACCAAGACATGTTAATTGAACAAGAACGTCTTGCCTCTCTTGGACAAATGATTGGTGGAATTGCCCACAATCTAAAAACACCAATTTTTTCTGTCGCCGGCGGATTAGAAGGATTATCTGACCTAATCAACGAATACGATGCTTCCATCGAAAATCCTTCTGTTACCGACGCCGATATGCACGACATCGCCAAAGACATGCGTGAATGGATTGACAAACTAAAAGGTCATATTTCTTATATGTCAGACGTCATCACTACTGTAAAAGGTCAAACCACCACTTTGGCAGACAACGCAACCATCGATTTTTCTATTACAGAATTATTTAAACGTGTTGACATACTCATGAAACACGAAATTAAAAATGCCTTAGCCACATTGGAAATTCAAAATAACATTGGAGACGCCGAATTGCTAAACGGAAATATTAACAGTTTAGTTCAAATCATCAATAACATCATTTCCAACTCCATTGAGGCTTATGGCAATAATTATACCAACAAAATCATTGAATTAGCTGCCAATCAAGAGAACAACAACCTTATCATCTCTGTCAAAGATTATGGACCTGGAATCCCACCTACTGCACAAGAAAAATTATTCAAAGAAATGATTACAACCAAAGGAAAAAACGGAACCGGCCTTGGTATGTTCATGTCCTATTCCAACATCAAAGCCCATTTTAGCGGGGATATGACCTATGAAACAGAACTTGGAAAAGGAACCACATTCTATATCATTTTACCTATCAAACACTAATTTTCCCAAAAAGAGATTTGCAAAAATCTCTTTTTTTAACAGTTCTAAAATCCACCCAACAGCACCAGCGTTATTTCCCTTAACTTTTTGACAAATTTCTCAAAATAATATTGACTGCACTAGGCAAAATAAGGTACAATATAGAAAAACAAAAAGGAGATTATATACATGAGACTTTCTGAACAAAATCATACTTCCGAAAAAAATAATTATAAAATTATTGCAGTAGACGATGAAGGCGGAATTATCGATTCATTATCTGTGTTTTTACGCCGTTCTGGTTACACTCTAGTTGGTTGTACTAGCCCTTTAGAAGCCATTGAACGTGTCA
Source organism: uncultured Clostridia bacterium (assembly GCA_948976265.1). GTDB lineage: Bacteria > Bacillota > Clostridia > TANB77 > CAG-508 > Scatovivens. Next base: position 43,584 of record CARFUA010000003.1, on the reverse strand, counting down.
GAAATGAACATTTCGATTTAATGTTACTTGATTTTATCATGACACCAATTCATGGTGACCAAGTAGTCGAAGAAATTCGAAAATTTAACCAAGAATTATACATTATTTTGCTAACTGGTCACAAAGACTTGGCGCCACCTTTAGAAACCATCAAACGTTTATCCATACAAGGCTACTGCGAAAAAAGTGATAAATTTGACCAATTATTGTTACTAATCGAATCAGCCATCAAATCTATTAAACAAATGCAAATCATTCAAGAAATCAATGAAGAATTAAAAGAATCGCGTGAAAGCCTTGAAAAAGCCTACTTAGAAAGCATCGAAATCATTCGTCATACTGTTGAAGCAAAAGATACCTATACAAGAGGTCATTCTGATCGAGTTTCCGCTTATTCAGTCTTAATTGGAAAACACATGGGACTATCAGAAGATGCATTGCACACTTTAAAAATCGGTGGTCTTTTCCACGATATTGGAAAAATCGGTATTCCAGACAGTATTTTACTAAAAGAAGCAAAATTAACCGATGATGAATATTCTCAAATCAAAAATCATCCAGCTATCGGAAAACACATTCTTGCCAATGCTACTATTTTTCAAGAAATCGTGCCAATTGTTTTTCATCACCATGAAAAATATGATGGTCGAGGCTATCCAACTGGTTTAGCAGGCGAAAATATTCCACTATTTGCTAGAATCGCAGCCATAGCCGATACATTTGATGCCATGACATCCAAACGTTCCTACCGAAACGCATTACCACTTGAGGTTGTTACCGCAGAAATCGAAAAATGTTCTGGCACGCAATTTGACCCAGAAATTGCAAAAGTATTTTTGGACATCTTACAAAATCATTATCACGAAATCGAAGAAATACAGAATCAATATAAAATCAATTAAAAAAGCTCCTTACATTTTACACCAGTTACAGCCTCTTGACAATTTTATGTAACTATGGTATAATATAAAGTATAATAATAGCTTTGAGGAGGCAATATACTATGAAAATGATAAGCATCAAAGGGCAAAAAAAGAATTCGGTTACTGGCTTACCGCCAATTCCCAAATTCTTAAGACCCTATGTAAAAAAAGCCAAAGTAGCAAAGAAATAATTTTTTTGGCAGGACCTTCCTTGGAAGGTCCTTTTCTATTTCATTGACAAACTCACCTTATGTTTCTCCTGATCAATTCCAATTACTCTAACCTTTACCACATCTCCAACAGAAACAACTTCTGACGGATTTTTAATATATTTATCCGACATTTCTGAAATATGCACCAATCCATCATATTTCACCCCAATATCCACAAACGCTCCAAAATCAATGACATTTCTTACCGTTCCTGTCAGTTCCATTCCTTGCTGTAAATCTTCAAATTTTAGAACATCACTACGTAAAATCGGCTTTGGCAAATCCTCTCTTGGGTCCCTGCCTGGTCTTGACAATTCATCTATAATATCTCGCAATGTCAAACTTCCTACACCCAATTCTTGTGCTGTCTTTTCCACATTTATTTTCTTAAAATCTGACTTCATTGTCTCCAACTTTTCTCTATCCGACAAGTTTTCCACAGAATATCCAAAATTTGTTAATAACTTTTCTGCGATTTCATAACTTTCTGGATGCACACTGGTAACCTCCAACGGATTTTTTCCACCAAAAATTCGGATAAATCCTGCACATTGCTTAAATGCTGCTGGACCTAATTTTGGCACTTTTAGCAACTCTTTTCTTTGTTTCAATTCCCCATTTTCATCACGATATTTTACAATATTTTTTGCAACGCTTTCATTAATTCCCGAAACATAAGAAAGCAACGAAGGAGTCGCTGTATTCACATCCACACCAACTGAATTTACGGCATCTTCCACAACGCCACTCAAACTTTCATTCAATCTTTTTTGATTCACATCATGCTGATATTGACCAACACCAATTGATTTTGGATCAATTTTTACCAATTCAGAAAGTGGATCTTGTAACCTACGTGCAATCGAAATCGCACCACGAAGGGAAACATTAATATCTGGATATTCCTCTGTTGCCAATTTTGAAGCAGAATACACAGATGCTCCTGCTTCGCTCACAATGGCATAATAAATTTCACCTTCGATTTCTTTTATCATATCAGAAACAAACATTTCTGATTCACGCGAAGCGGTGCCATTTCCAATAGCAATCATATTCACATGATGTTTTTTGATTAAATCTTTTAAAACCTTTTTTGCTCCTTCTACGTCATTTTGTGGTTCGGTTGGATAAACGGTTGTGGTTGCTAGCACTTTTCCTGTTTTGTCAATCACTGCAATTTTGCAACCAGTTCTGTAAGCTGGGTCAAATCCCATAACGGTCATATTTTTGATTGGTGGTTGCAATAAAAGTTGTTTTGCATTTTTTCCAAATACTTTAATTGCTTGTTCTTCTGCTTTTTCTGTTAAATCAGAACGAATTTCTCGCTCAATCGAAGGTTCGATTAATCTTTTATACGAATCCACAATCGCTCTTTCCAAAACTTCAGCAAACTGACTTTTATAATCTTGTATAATTTGTTTCTTCAAATAATCAATAATTTTCTCTTCTGGCTTTTCCAATTTTACTTTCAAAAATTCTTCTTTTTCTCCACGATTAATAGCCAAAATTCGATGACTCGGCATCTTCAAAATGGCTTCACTGTAATCATAATACATTTCATAAGGTGATTTTTCCTCTTTTGCCACTTTAGAAGAAATTACGGCTTCACGGAAACAAAATGATTTAATTTTTTTTCTAAAATCTGCATTATCTGCAATATTCTCTGCAATAATATCCAATGCCCCATCAATTGCCTCTTCTTCTGAATTGACACCTTTTTCCTCGTCAATATATTCTTTAGCAACCTCAAATAAATCCTTTTTCTCACTTTGCAAATAAATAATATTGCTAAGTGGCTCCAAACCTTTCTCTTTTGCAATGGTTGCACGCGTCCTTTTCTTCGGCTTAAACGGTCTATAAATATCTTCTAATTCCGATAAAATCATTGTGCTAGCAATTTTTACAGTCAATTCATCCGTTAATTTTCCTTGCTCATCGATTAGACGAATAATTTCTTCTTTTCTTGCTTCCAAATTACGCAAATATTTTAGACGTTCGTCTAATTCACGCAAAAGTTCATCACTTAAATTCCCAGTTACTTCTTTTCTATAACGTGCAATAAATGGAATCGTATTTCCCTCATCAATCAATCTGACTGTCGCTTCCACTTGATTTTCTCGAATTTGCAATTCCTCTGCTATCTTTTGATAGATTTTATTTTTCATTTCTAGCTCCTTTTCTTTACAGTTTACTTTATTTTATTCTATAAATCAAAAAAAGTAAAGATAGAATTCCTATTATTTTTTTTAAAAACTATCAAAAAAATGTTGAAATTTGTCACATTTTGTAATATGATAATATTATAGGTAACAGTTGCAGTTAAATTGTGAAAGGAGTGACAACTTTGGCTAACGCAAAAGAAGACTCAATTGACTGGTCGCTATTTATTGAAGCAGGAATTAAAGTTTCAAAAGAGCGAATCGAAGAACTTTTAAAAGAATTCAATCTATTTCAGGGCTGCGAAACGAGAGAAGATAAAATTTCCCGTTTAATAGAGCTGAAAGGTACTATTGTCTTCTGATGAAAGATAAGGGGGGATATATGAGCTTACGCTCACATATCCCCTATTTTTCTTCTAAATATTCATCATAACTACATTCTCTTACAACAACTTTATTTTCCGTAATATCAATTATTTTATTGGCAACTGTTTGCGTTAATTGATGGTCATGTGATGTAAATAACATGACACCTTTATATTTCTGCATTCCTTCATTTAAAGCCGTGATTGCTTCCATATCTAAATGATTGGTTGGTTCATCAAAAATCAAGAAATTGGCACCAGAAAGCATTAATTTAGACAACACACAACGAACTTTTTCTCCACCAGACATAACATTTACTTTTTTCAAAGCTTCTTCACCCGAAAATAACATACGTCCTAAAAAACCTCTTACATACGTTTCATCTGGGTCTTTTGAATATTGACGTAACCAATCCACAATTGTTAAATCATCTTCGAATAAATAATTATTGTCTTTTGGAAAATAATCCTTCGAAATCGTTGTTCCCCAAATTATTTCTCCTTCATCTGGCTCCATTTCTCCTGCCAATATTTGGAACAATACCGTTTTGGCAATTTCATTATCAGAAAGCAATGCAATTTTGTCCTCTCTTTTTATGGTAAAACTGATATTATCCAAAATTTTTTCACCATTCAATGTCTTCGACAAGTTCTTAATTTCCAAAATTTCCTTTCCCTGCTCTCTTTCAGGTTTAAAATCCACATATGGATATTTTCGATTGGATGGCTTAATCTCATCTAATTCAATTTTCTCCAAGGATTTCTTTCGTGAAGTCGCCTGTTTCGACTTTGAGGCATTCGCACTAAAACGTGCAATAAATTCTTGCAATTCCTTAATACGTTCTTCTTTCTTTTTATTTGCTTCTTTCATCTGTTTCAACGCCAATTGACTCGACTCATACCAGAAATCATAATTTCCTGGATATACTTTAATTTTTCCAAAGTCCACATCCGCAATATGCGTACAAACTTTATTTAAAAAATAACGGTCATGCGATACAACAATTACTGTATTTTCAAAATCAATCAAAAAATCTTGTAACCAATTAATCGTTTTCATGTCCAAATCATTCGTAGGCTCGTCTAGCAACAGTACATCTGGATTACCAAATAAACTTTGTGCCAACAGCACTTTAACCTTGTCCCTTGCCTCGATTTCACTCATATATTTATAGTGCAATTCGCTTTCAATTCCCAAATCGTTTAACATTTTGGCTGCATCAGATTCTGCATTCCAGCCATCCAATTCTGCAAAACGTTCTTCCAATTTGGCAGCCTTCATGCCATCTGCCTCTGAAAAATCTGGTTTGGCATAAATTTCATCTTTCTCCTTCATAATGCGATATAATTCACTATTTCCCATCATTACTGTATCTAAAACAGTATAACCCTCAAAAGCATAATGGTCCTGTTTTAGAATTGATAATCTTTCGCCTTTATCCAAGACAACATCACCTTTATTAGGTTCAATTTCACCCGACAAAATCTTCAAAAATGTGGATTTTCCTGCACCATTGGCACCAATTAAACCATAACAATTTCCCTTTGTAAATTTTATAGTAACATCTTCAAATAAAACTCTTTTCCCGAATCTAAGTGTAACGCCATTTGAAATCAGCATTTTAAAACCTCCTCGTTTATGATTTTATTATTATAACTTATTTTCTCGGATTTGTCAAAACTTCTCCATTACAAAAATGAGCATGACTTTTCATGCTCATTTTATTACTTCATTTTTCCTTTCATTCCCATTTTAGGACTCCCTTGCATTGCCAAAATATTTTGGTCATACGAAAAAGTTAAATTTTCACGTTCACGATGTCTTTTTAAAGCAATATCAATGACATCTTCCAATTCCTCTTCAAATGTCTTCCCAGATGCTTCCCATAAATAATACGACAACGCTCCTGGAATTGTATTAATCTCATTCACATAAACTTTTTCTGTCTCTTTATCCATTAAGAAATCTATCCTTGCCACACCACTGCAACCTAAAACTTTAAATGTTTCTTGCGCCAATTTTTGAATTTCATCTCTTTTTTCATCTGGAATATCGGCTGGTAACTTTTTATCTGATACTGCCATTCCTTTTCCTCCAGTAGTTTTACCACTACCCGCTTTAGCTCCAGCAATTCCTTTAATTCCTGCTTTATTTTTACTAGCATTGCCTCCCATATATTTATCCGCATAACTTAATATTTCATTTGAAAAAAATGGTTCTTCACAAACAGACGCCTGCGTTTCGGTAATATTTCCAATAACCGAACAATTAATTTCTTTCAAACTCACAACTGCTTTTTCTACAATAATGCGGTCTGAAAACTCCATGGCAAATTCAATTGCTTCTTCTAATTCCACATTATCATTTGCTTTTTTTATTCCTACACTTGAACCCAAATTTCCAGGTTTGACAATCACTGGAAAACTTAATTTATCTTGTATTTCCTGCAAAATTTTATCTTCGTTTTTTAAATATTCCATGCTATAAAAAGATACATAATCCACAACAGGAAGTCCTGATTCTTTCAGCACTTTTTTCATTAAAATTTTATCCATTCCAATACTAGACGCTAAAATATCTGGTCCAACATAAGGAATTCCAAGCATATTTAAAAATCCTGCAATCGTGCCATCTTCTCCGTTGGTTCCATGCATAATTGGAAATGCAACATCAATTGTATTAAGTACCCTTTTCCCAATTAACGGTGCAGGACATCTAACCACTTTGACACCTTCGCCATCATTAACAACCGAAACTTTGTAGCTTCGTTTTAGTAACACTTCCATATCTTTATATTGATATAAATCTAGCAAATCGTCTCCTGTGTACATAACTCCTTCTTTTGAAATATAAATGGGAACAATTTCATATTTCTCTGGATTAATCGCCGAAATCGCTTGCGACATAGTTATCACCGCAATTTCATGTTCCACCGATTTTCCACCAAAAAAGATTCCTAATTTAATTTTCATGACTTTTCTTCCTTTCTCTTACAAATAATTATCTGGTAAATCATTTTCTAACAAAATTACCGTATTACTTGCTGTAATTCGATTCATTTCTTGCAATGCTTCTTGCAAGTTCTTGGCAACAAATGTATTTTGTTTTGGATAATGTTTATCCTGTAATCCTTTTAATATCGGCTTTGTCTGCTCTTCTCCAACTAATATAACATAATCCGCACACTCTGCCGCTTTCTTTCCTAAATTTCGATTAATCTCCATTGCCTTATCACCTAATTCAACAATTCCTGGCGTAATCAGCACTCTTTGCTTATTCTCAAACGATTTTAACACTTCCAAAGCCATCGTTGCCCCTTTTATGTTTGAATTATAAGCATCATCAATAATAATACTTCCATTTGGATTTTGTTTTAATTGTAATCGATGATTCACTGGTTTTAAATATTTAACTCCAATTTTGATTTCTTCTGCTGTCATTCCCAATTTATCAGCTACCGCAACCGCACCAACAATATTCAAAATATTGAGCTCCCCCAATAACTTTGTTTTAATATGAATTTTCGCCTTATCTGGCAATACAACATCAAAATTAGAACCATATTCTGTTATACTAATATTTTCCGCATAATAATCTGCTTTTTTCGTTAAGCCAAATTTCACAACATTTTGAGGAAGTTCCGATTTTCGAATATTCTCATCCTCCCAATTCACAAAAGCCAAGCCTTCTTTAGGAAGCGAATCCACCAATTCTAACTTTGTTTTTCTGACATTATCAAGTGATTTGAAAGTATCCAAATGTTGTGGTCCAATGGCTGTTACTAAACCAAAATTCGGTTTTACAATATCACAAATTTCTTGAATATCACCAACATATTTGGCGCCCATTTCGCAAATAAACAATTGATGCGTTGGTGTCAATTGTTCATTAATGGTGCGTACAACTCCCATTGTTGTATTATAACTTTCTGGCGTCATCAAAGTATTAAATTTCTGAGACAAAATCGTATTTACTGCATATTTGGTACTCGTTTTACCATAACTTCCTGTTATTCCTATCACTTTCAAATTCGGAATTTCTTTTAATTTTTTACTTGCTTTTACACAAAATCCCTTTCGGATACTTTTTTCCATTGGTCGATTCACCAAATTTACAAAATAAACTAACCAATACGCCAGCATAGTCAATATATTCGCCAAACCAATTGCCACTTTAGTTTTTCCTAATATCGCTAATGTCACTAAAATAGCAAACATCAATGCATACGTTATATACATTCTCCTAATTCTAGCAGTAACCACAAACGCTTTCTTTTCTTGCTGTTTTTTCATTGTTGTAATCAAAATAAAATACAACAATCCATTAATTATCAATGCTACATCTACTTTATTCAATACCAATAAAATAATCGGTAAGCAAAGTGCTCCAATTACCTTTACATTAAGCACTTTTTTCAAATATCGTTTCATCCATACTGCATATCGGTCATTATAATAATTCTCCAATTGCAAAATATGTAATCCTTCACGGATTCTTTTGTAGAAAAATATCAAAAACAATATTAAATTTAGAACAATTAATAAATTTTGCATATTAGTTCCTTTCTTTTTGAATTTTCTTATCTATCATTTTTTAAAAACTCATTCAAAACTACATTGCAATTTTGAAGATTCTGTAAATAAGCAAAATGACCAGAATTTTTATACTCCACTAAACCACAATTAGGAATTAAGGCTTCCATTTTTTTTGCATCTGAAATCGGGGTATCTTTATCCTCTGTTCCCCAAATCAGTAAAGTTGGGACTTTTATATTTGGCAAAAGTGGAGAAACATCTTCATTTAGAATTCGTTTCATCGTTTCTCGCAAAACTGGTGCCGATGCTTTATAATCCGCTGAACCAACATGATTTAATAATTTCTCCTTGACTGTCTTTATTCCACCAACATCTGGTAATTTATTAAGAACAGCCTTTCCTGCCTTAAATATTCCAACTTTTATATAATATTTTGGTTTTCTTTTTGGAATAATCCCAGCACTGTCCATTAATACAATTTTTCTTGGTTTCACAATACCTCTACCAACGCTATTTATAATCATTCTTCCACCATTTGAATGACCAATTAAAATAGGATTTTCTATTTTTAATTCACGCATAAATTCTTTCAAAAAATCGCCAAAATCATCGGTATTCAAAGGATGTTCTGGCAAATCACTTTTGCCAAAACCTACAATATCAACTAAATATACCTTAAAGTTTTGCGATAGCGAATTGGCAATTGGGCGCATTGTCTCTAAAGTCGCAAGCCATCCATGTAATAATATTACTGGATTTCCTTCTCCAATTACTTCATAATTTATATTCCAGTCTTTTACTTTTACTTGCAAAACTTCCTCCTTTATTTCCACAAATTGTTTTCAACCTGTGAATATTTTTACTATAATTTATTCAAATTATTCGTTTTTTGTTACTAGCATATATAATACAACATTCCAGCCATAATTTCAACAAAAAATAAAAAAAAACTTGAGGAAAATCCTCAAGCTTTCTCAATTATTATATTCCCTTATATTTTTTATAGCTAATATAAGATACAACTCCTACTCCCAATAAGCCTGCTATTGCTAATAATACAACTCTTGTTACACTACCTGTTTTAGGTAAAATACCTGATTTAGTTGTATTGTCTACAGCACTAATATTTCTTATATCATTAACAACATTTTGACTTCCGTTTGTGTCATTTTTGTTGTTATTGTTAGTATTATTTGTGTTTGTATTATTGGTATCACCAGAAACATCACCACTAGCATTAACTGTTACATTACATGTTGCAGTATACTTGCCATCTTTTGTTTTAGCTGTTATGGTAGCATTTCCAACTCCAACTGGTACAAGTGAAATCATACTATTTGATTCTTTTTCAATTGTTACAACTTTTTCATTGCTACTTGACCATACAATTTCTGGTAAAGATGCTGTCAATGGATTCGCCTGAACAGATAATCCCATTTTCTTTGTGATACCTAACACAAGCGTCAAATTACTATTGTCTAATGTAATTCCTTTTAATTCTTTTTTGTCATCCTCTTCATTATCATCTGGAGAATCGGTTTCTTCAACTTCTACTGTAATTATTTTATCATCTAATTGTATCATATCTGTTGATGTTCTATATAACTTAATTCCTGTCAATTCAATATCACTTTCTTCTGCTGAAACATCCTCTTTTACTGAAAAAGTTAATTTGAAAATATTTCCTGATTTAATTGCTGTATCTGATATTGCATCAAACTTGGTTGTTTGGTTTCCCATATCTCTCCAGCCAGTTCCATTTTCTACTTTAGTTAGAGTAAATAAATCCGTATCATAATTTAAACTTGATTCAAAACCTACAATTCCGTCACTTTCTTGCGCTATTGTAATTTCAAATGTGTCTCCACTTTTTACAACATCTTTTGACGCTGAAAACGTCAATTGTTCATTGGCTGCCAACGAAAATGTACTAAAATTCCACAGCATAATAAGCATTACCAGTCCAACTATCCTTAATTTACTTTTCATCTGTTACCTCCATTTTTATATTACAAAAATTTTATCTATCTGCAAATATTATATATATATATATTTCCAAAGTCAATACTTTTTTAATCATAAATTTTCTATTTTCGTCATTTTTTGTTTTTTCATTCAAAAAATTTCTAAAAAAAGGCAAAGTCTCCTTTGCCTCTTTTTTATTTATGGTAAGTTCTATTCTTGATTCAATCGATATTGATTCAATGCTAAAATATCACTTAAATTAATTTCTTCATCTGAGTCCATTACATTTCCAGCAATAAATTCTGCATCTGTTAATACGTTTGCGTTATCCAATCTGTATTCATTTAATTTTAGAATGTCGCCTAAACCAATCTCGCCATTGCCCGTTACATCACCTGTTACAACAATTTTACATTGTGCTTCATTAGATACACCGTCAACTACAACCGTTTGATTCGTTTGTAATGCAGTTGCAAAATTCATTGTTTCTTTTGCATTTGCATCTTTGATAACGATTTCATGAGATTCGGTTGTAACATCTTTCAAAACGTCTGAAACTTTCGTTCCTTTTGTAACAATAATATAGTTCATTTTGTTCATTTCTTTCACTGCTTTTACACTACTTCCGTCTCCTGTATTAATATTAATAATAACATTGTCTTTATCCTCGTCTTTATCTTCTTCTCCGCTTCCTGAATCAGAAACAACTTCATATTGAATTGAACAACTTGTACCATTTCCAATTCCTCCTGATACTGACACAGTAGCAATTCTTGTACCAATCATTGGCGTTTCTAATAAGACATATTTTCCGTCACTTGTTACATTTCCTGTTAAGCTAGTTACACCAAAACTTGTATTTCTCCAGTCTAATTCTTCAAATTGTCTAAATATTTTTGGTAATTCTACTTTAATTCTGTCACCTGTTTTCTGTACTCTTAAACTCATCGACAATTGTTGCTCTTTCAAATTTATCTTTGCTGTATCAAAAAATTTCTCTTTGATATATTCAACAACATTATCATAGCCTGCATTTTTAGCAATAAATTCGAATTGATTTTTCAAAGCTTCCATATCATCAATTTGGTTATTGGATAAATCCAATTTCTCCAAATGTTCTAAATCGATTTTTGTCATATCGAAAGTAAAACTTCCACTAATTAAGTTTTTCGCTACATTCAAATTTCTTAATTTTTTAACTGCTTCTAATATTTTAATATCACTAATATTATTGAAAGATAAATCAACTGTATTCAACCATGAAATATTAGTCCATGCTACATTTTCCAAACTAGCAATTTCGTTATCTGCCATTTTTAATTCTCTCAATTCTTTCATGATACCAATTTCATCAATGTTTTCAATCAAGTTTTCTGACATATTCAAAGCATGTAATCTTGGTAATACAACATATGCTGCAATATCTTCTTCACTTGCCAAAGTAATTCTGTGAGCAATTGCTATAACATCATCATTTGTATAACTACAACTTGAATGTTCTCCTACATCTAAAATTTCAGCACTAGTTTCTTCATAATCTTTTTCTTTTAAAGCTTTCTCCTCAGCATGAGCCTTTTCCTTTTGGCAATCACTTGAATTATTTACAAAATTATAAATTAAACAAGAATTTCCAGCAGTTATATAAGCATCAAACTTACGTAATCTATACAATTCGGCAGTATAATTATGAGCTGTTGTTGAATCTGAATCTGCTAATCTTTTTACCAATTCATCATAGTAAGTTGAAATTGGAGTTGCCTTTTCATCTGTGAAATCTAAAGTAGAGCTAAGGAAAACTTTTGCCGTTGTCTTTTCTTCCGCTGTGAGATATTTTTCTATACTCTTTATCTTTGCTACTTGTGCTTCAAATAAAGCTTTTGCTGCTTCAAAAGATAATTTACTATATTCTGCATCTGGCATATTTCTTAATTCAGGTGTAATTGCAGAAGTTACTCTATACGCATCATTATAAATCGTATATAATTCTTTAACCTTATTTGTTACTGCAGTCTGTGCTACATTCAATATATTTCTAGCTGTTGCAACTTCTCTATTTGCTTTTTCTAAAGCTTCTTGTAATTCAGGCAAGTTTTCTGGTACTGTTTCTGCAGAATTTGCTTTATTTACAGCTTCTTCTGCAGCTTTTTTAGCTTCTTCTGCTTTTTCTAAATTTGTTTTTGCTGTATTAAATTCTTCTACTCTTACTTTCAATTGTTCTACTTTTGTTTTAAATCTTTCTTGCAATTGTTGTTCTTGTGCATCTTTTTCTTCTTGTAAATCAATAATTGTATCAATTATCTTTATATAATTTGAATGAACATCCAAACCTTTTTCTAATCCAACAAAATTTTCCAATCCACTTAAATCAGCAATTTGTTTTTGGTCTAAAACCAAACTTGAAATTCTATTGACCAAATTATCTTTTGAAATAACTAAAATTTGTTGTTTATCATAAGCATTATCATATAAGTTTTTAACATTTGTATCATTTGTTAAATCTGAATTAATGGTTTGACTTTTTGTCAATTGAGCTTTCACAGCATAATACAAATTTTTATCTTTCAAATAAATTGCTGTTTGATTCTCATCAATCACAACATAATATAAATTGATTTCTGAATGAGCCAACTTATTAGTTGTATCTGTAATGTTGATTTTTAAAGTAGCCAATCCTGTATAAGTCTCACTCGCTGTTCCACCTACTACCATTCTTCTTCCAACCGTTAATTGAACAGAATCTGCATTAAAAGTAAATTTTAAATTATTATTTGTTGTTTCACTATCTATCCAATTTGCTTTCAAAGGTGTTGCAAATTCTTTCACAACTTGTGGTAATTCACATGTATATTCATAAACACCATTTTTCACAATTGAATTATTAACTGGAACAACCATATCAACTACTTGGTTATGTAAGTTTACCGTTGGAATTTCTTTAATTTTGCTGATTGCACTTACATCACATATCTTATTAGAAGATAAATCCAAGAAATTCAAATTTAAACTATTTAAAATAGATAAATCACTTTCATCTGTCAATTCATTACTTGATAAATCCAAATAAGTTACATTTGAGAATTTCTCCAATCCACTTATATTTGTTATATTACTATTTGATAACGTTAATCTTGTTATCTTTCCAATTTCATCACTAGAAATTGAAATTGTATGTTGCATATCATTATAAGTAGCTTGTATATTTTGTTCTGTCAAATTTTGTTTTATTGCACTATACAATGAACTTTCTAATGTAATGCTTTCTGTTGTTGCAGCCGCCACCTGTACGATAGGTAAAATACTGCTTAATATGAATATCGTTAATAATACTATTGCAAATACTCGTCTCCTATTCATAATATTTTCCTCCTTCAATTTAATAACTTAATTTCATTAAACTCTTTTTTTACTCCAATGTCAATAGTCAAATTCTTCCAAAAGCCCAAAAATACTATTTTTCGACACTCATTTTCCCTACGGATTTATACATTGCCCAAATCTTTTTCAAGAAATATATCTTTTTTGTTACAAAACCAATATCGAACTCACACAAACATTGGGGAAATAAACTTCCCACGATTTTCCTCACTTGAAAAATTTTTCCAAAATACAAAAAAACTTCAATTTTCAAAAACTTATTTCAATTTACACTAGACAACAAAAAAATTTATCGATATAATAAATTCGACAAAATAATAAGTGAGGTAAAAAATATGTTAGGAAATTTAATCGCAAGAATTAGAAAAGAAAAAGGAATCTTAAAAACCCATTTAGCAAACGAAACACGGAGTCAACACAGGACACTTAACACATATTGAAAAAGGAACCAGAAATCCAAGTCACAAAGCGTTAAAAACCATCGCCCATTCTTTAGGTATTCCTTATCAACCACTTTTTTGTACCTATGATAAAGAATTAAATAAAAATCAAGTCGACTATAACTATGTCAATTATATTAGTTATAACCAAGTTCCCGCTATCTCAAAAATCGATGCTTACATCAACTGTCCTGCAAACTTTCCCAATGCATCCTTTGCTTTCAAAGCACCAGACAGTTCCATGTATCCTATGATACAACAAGGTTCATACGTATTCATCGAAATCAACGGTCTTATCAACCATAAAGAAATCGGACTTTTTCGACTAAACAACCAATTCTTAATTCGCAAATTACTTTACAAAAAAAATCACTTCACCCTAAAAGCAAACGACAAAAATCTAAAAGATATTACCATTTCCGACACCGATGATTTCCAAATTATTGGAAAAGTCTACATTTAATATTACAATTCTGTTACATTTTACTTTTTTTGCCATAGACTCTTGAAAAAATTTTTTATTCATAATATAATCAATTTAATATTGATTTCTACTTAAGAGGAGAATTTTATGGAACTTGTTAAAAATATATTTTTTAATACCGATAAATTAACATCGAATACCAAAATAAAAATTTCATATACTGGCAAATTTTTTCAAGACGACTCTGAAGAAGTTCATATTCACTATGGCTTTGGCAACACATGGGAAAATTTAGCCGAATTACCAATGCACAAAACTGACCTAGGCTTTCAAATCGAAATTGAATTGCTTGACCACAACACATTCAATTTTTGCCTAAAAAACGAAAAAGACGAATGGGACAATAATAACGGTAGCAACTACATCTTCACCATCGAACATCCCGAAACATCCTTAGCAATTGTTGAAGAAGCTCCAATCGCACGACCACATAAACTTCGTAAATCCTATCTAATTTCTAAAAAAATTCGATTAACCATTTACAAAATTATCATTTCCATTCCAAAATTAATCTCTGGAAATTATAAAAGAAAAGAAAAGAAAGCAAACGCATAAAAGGACTTCTAAAAGTCCTTTTTTTACATATTCCAACCACCATTTATTTCAATCACTTGCCCTGTTGTATATTCATCCTCCACAAGCCATTTAACACATTTTGCAATATCTTTTGGTAAACCAATTTTATTTAAGGGAACTTCTTTTTTGATTTCTTCATAATCCAAGTCTTGATTCATATCTGTATCAATAATGCCTGGTGCAATAGAATTCACTCGTATATTCGATAAACCGCAATTCCTTTGCCAAAGCCTTTGTCATTGCATCTATTCCAGCTTTACTTACTGAATAATGCACTTCACACGCTCCACCAATTCGACCAAATATCGACGAAATATTAATCACACAGCCACTTTTCTCAGAAATCATATATTTAACAACTTCTTGTGTACAACAAAATACAGAATATAAATTATTTTGCATGATACAATTCCAATCTTCATCTGTAATATCCGTAAATAATTTTACTTGGTCAATTCCAGCATTATTCACCAACACATCAATTTTTCCATATCTTTTTATCACAAAATCAATCATTGACTTCACTTCTTCTCTCTTAGAAACATCTGCCTGAAAAATATCAATCTTACAGCCTGCCTCATCTAACTCATTCTTCAACTGAATCGCTTTGTCTTCTGAGTTGCAATAATTCGCAATCACCATATTTCCTTCCAACGCCAAACATTTTGCAATTTCTCTTCCAATTCCACGCGATGCTCCTGTTACCAAAATTACTCTCTTTTCCATTTCATCATCCTCCTTTTAAAATAGTAACATAAAACGAAAATGCTGTCAATTTGCACCTTTTACCATCAAAATGTATAAAACCCTACTCAAAAATGCTTCATTTCGTTCAACCCCCCTTCTAATTCTCGCTAATCTCCCCTCCTCAGATTTGACTTTTAAGCAGAAATATGATATATTTTATAGTTTAATATTATATTTTTTCCACGATTTCCACCAAAACCTTTAAAAATACTTGTATTTTCTTAATACTTGCTATATAATAGAAAAAACTAAAAATTGGAGGAAATTTTATGAACAAATTAACCATTCGAGATTTATACAAATCTCCTAACCATTTTGAAAACAAAACCATTTTCGTAGAAGGCTGGGTAAAAACCGTTAGAGACTCAAAAACCTTTGGTTTCATTGAACTAAATGACGGCTCCTTTTTCAGAAATCTACAAATCGTTTTTGATAATACTTTAGAAAACTTCTCTGAAATCTGCAAACTAACCATTATTTCATCCATTGCTATAACAGGAAAGCTTGTCATCACCGAAAACGCAAAACAACCTTTTGAATTACGTGCAGAAAAAATCGAAATTCAAAATCTAGCCGATAATGCCTATCCACTTCAAAAGAAACGACATACTTTTGAATATTTAAGAACCGTAGCTCACTTACGCCCTCGCACCAATACATTCAACGCTGTTTTTCGCGTTCGTAGCGTTCTTTCTTATGCCATTCACAAATTTTTCCAAGAACGCGATTTTGTCTACGTTCACACACCAATTCTAACTTCTAGTGATGCAGAAGGTGCTGGAGAAATGTTCAATGTCAATTCATTTGATTTAAAAAATATACCAACAACCGAAGACGGAGATGTCGATTTTACCAAAGATTTTTTCAATAAACCAGCACATCTTACCGTTAGTGGTCAGCTAAATGGCGAAACTTATGCAACCGCTTTTCGCAATATCTACACATTTGGTCCTACCTTTCGAGCAGAAAACTCCAACACCGTAAAACACGCCGCAGAATTCTGGATGATTGAACCAGAAATCTGTTTTGCAGATTTAAAAGACGATATGGATTTAGCAGAAGATATGATAAAATACATTTTTTCTTATGTTATCGAACACTGTCCCGAAGAAATGGAATTCTTCAATAATTTTATCGATAAAGGATTATTAGAACGTTTGCAAAACGTTATAAACTCAGATTTTGCAAGAATTTCGTACACAGATGCCATCAAAGAATTAGAAAAACACAACGATACCTTTGAATACAAAGTAAGCTGGGGAACCGATTTACAAACCGAACATGAACGCTATTTATGTGAACAAATCTTCAAAAAACCTGTTTTTGTTACAGACTATCCAGCTGAAATCAAAGCATTTTACATGAAATTAAATCCAGATGGAAAAACCGTTGCAGCAACTGATTTATTAGTTCCCGGAATTGGTGAAATTATTGGTGGTAGTCAAAGAGAAGAAAACCTTGAAAAATTGACAGCTAAAATGAAAAATCTAAACATGAATATGGACGATTATTGCTGGTATTTGGATTTAAGAAAATACGGAAGTGTTGTTCATTCTGGCTTTGGACTTGGATTTGAGCGAGCAATGATGTATTTAACTGGTATGCAAAACATTCGTGACGTGATTCCTTTCCCAAGAACACCAAATAATTGCGAATTCTAACATTGATTTCTATAACTTTTTACATTTTCCAAATGTAATTTATAAAAAACATCGATTCAGATGTTTTTTATTTTTCCCATACAATACACAATTTTCCTCAAAATCTTGTAAAAAAACGTCTAACTTTGTCGACCTCTTTTTTAATCTACAATTGTTGTTTTATGGTATAATATTTTCATTCCACAAAAGAAGAAAGGTGGTGATAAAATTGCCTGATAATTCATTCACACAAGACGAAGACAAGCTACTTCATATCATTTACCATGAATATCTTGCCCAAAAAAGTATTACACCTCTAAACACTTATCAATCCAAGATATTTCAGGTAAATTCTCTTTTTCCAGATGAGCAAAAAAATTCCATTATGCCTACGCTTGTAAAATTAAGTATAAAAAGAATTATAAGGCTTTTTAGTGACAAACGTTTCATGCTCAACGAAAAAGCAATACCTTACATAGAAAAACGTTTGAATAAAAACTCTATGATCTAAAAATACTAAGCAATGCTTAGTATTTTTTTATACAATAAGATAACTTTTGGAGCCACTTGTCCGACTTGAACGGACGACCTACTGATTAATTTTTACCCCAAACAGCCCCTTTCATCATTCCCCAAAACCCTTCATAAAACTCACTTTTTCAAAAAAACCATTTCAAGTTATTTCAACTTATTTCAAACCAAGTCGGGAAAAAGTCGGGAAATTTTCCAAAACTATGTTCGCAAATCTCACTCCAACATCATCCTACTTCACTCCACCAATCCACTTACAAAAACCAATCTTATAATTCCCAGTAGAACCTACCTCATATCTCACCATCGCCTTACCATTAAAAACCCCAAAACAATCACACTTCTCATAAGGAGACAAACTCCCCAACTTTATCGAACAATTCGTATCCGAATACACAATCTCCCTCGTACTTCCATTCTCATATCTTCTCACTACCTCATCACTTCCTTTCACCTCTTGGGCAACAACATTCACAGTTGCCTGTCCTAATCTACTAGCCACATCATTTTTAAACTGTAGCCAAGCACTTGTATTTTGTACATAATAACGCGGACAATCCTTCCCAGTCACATCATAATGCCTAACAATATCATCAACCCTCAAATCATATCTCCCACAAATATCAGCACACAACTCCACCAAACTATTATAAGTAGCATCACTAAACTTTCCATCCCAACCAGGATGACAATTCTCAATCCCAATCGAATTTCGATTCACCGTGCCATTTCCTGCATGGTAAGCTACTTCATTTTCAGGAATACATCTTATAATCTCACCATTCAATCCAACTATATATTGAGAACTCGCATAAACATGCTTATCCTTCAAACTCTCAAAATAATTTCGATTCGCAATCGCACTCGAACCACTATTCCCAACCCAATGCACCACAATCTGCTTCACACTCTGAAGCTTCGTACCAGGTCGACTATACGGATTCACACTCAACAACCTCTCCTCAACATTCATCATTCATTCTCCTCCCTTTCATTATTAATCTTCTCCCTTATCTTCTCAGGCATCGGAACACCCAACTTCGCACAATTCTCAAACAACGAAACAATCTCCATAAAACAAATATATGCACTCATAAACAACATAATCGAACTCGTCCCAATCGCATACTTCGCCACAATCCCCAATATCACATAAACAATTTCACCAAACTTCTTCCCAAGCCCCTCTCTCATCTTATAACTCTTCACCTCATTCTCAATCCAAGCATGTATATATCCCGTCAACACATCCAAAACACACAAAAAAAGCGGTGCCATCAACGCCCACCACTCACTCGTAAACTTCAAATTCATCAACTCTTCCATCCTTTTTCCTCCTCTTTCTCAATTTCCTCATAATTATCAGCACCATCATTCTTTCCCAAATAAATCACTTCACTCACTATATCTGCAACCTCTTCTCCCAACTCCTCATCATAATGTCTCGCCTTCGATTCAATAATCTTTCCTTCCTCCGCAACAATTCGAAAACATCCCTCTATAAACTCTTCCTTCCTCATACTACTCTCCTCTCTAACTCACAGTCCAGCCCTTATTTTGCCACTCTGCCAATTCTTCCTCCCTCAATTTCGCAATATTCATTGCTCCAATTTTAATATTATGCGTACTCTCCATATCACTCGAATAATCATAACAAGCATCCTTCAGCCTCAACAACGACTCACGACTCAAAAAATTACATCCATCCACACTCAATCCACTCATTCCTATATCCGAAACATACAACTCTCGCAAACCATAACAACCCATAAACATATTCGTCACATCACTCGCACTCCTCAAGCTCAAATTCCTAATCACCTGCAAACCATCCGCCGTCGCAAAACAATGCTTAAAATTCTTAACACCATCCGTACTCCTCAAATCTATCTCAATCAAATCACCTCCACTACTAAAACAATACCCCATCGACTCAAGCCCTTCATTATGAAAAAAATCATAAACCTCCTGAACCTTCAAATTACTCCAATACGGATTTGACATAGACAACATCGCACTATTTCTCACTCCACTTATTCCCAACTCAACACACTTCAACCTACCAAGCGCCAACATCAAATTACAACTCGCACTCCACTTACAATCAATCAACCTCAACGCAACCGTACTATACAATAATTGACCAAACCAATAATTCTGATTCACCGTCACAAAATCCACATTCCTATAAATCAAATACAATATCTCATGCCTAAAATCACCCAAATTCGTACTCCTAAACTTCGGACCACTCCAATAAAAAATCACATACCTCGTCTTATATCCCAAACCACATTCCTTATCCTTACTCCTATCCCAAACATGCCTTTGCACCTGCGTAAAATCCGTATACTCTCCTCCATCACTCATCCTAACCTTATCCACATTCTGAAAACCCTTCTCCATCGTAAACACATCCGCCAAATCATTCATCAACCAAATCGCCTTTTGTTCATACTCCTCCGTATCCTCCGCCAGAATCCTATCAACATCAAACCAATCCTTCTCCGGCTTCCACTCACTCGAACCCTGCGGAATACTCCTTATCATCTCCGCCAAATTCGCACTATTCTGCACACTCGGCAAACTCGCACCCTTTTCCTTCGCCTCTATATATGCATTCTCTATATTCCTCTTAATCCTTGCATTATTAGCTTGCAACCTCTCTAAATTTGTACTTATCATCTATATCACCTCACTTTCTTCAGCAATATTAAACAACAAACTATCAACATTTCCAACCACATTATCAACATATTCTATAGTTGCCAATCCTTCCACACTCGGAATCTCAATTTCATTTATTTTTTCTCTCACAAAATTTTCACTTGCCAATCCTTCTATTGACGGCATTTCTGGCTTATTCTTTAAATCCTCATAATCTCCACTAAAATCTGACTTATTATTCCAAACTTCTCTTTCTTCTTCACTCGGAACATTCAAACTATTCACCCTCTCATCCAACTGCTTAAACCCTGTCTCTATCTCCTGCATTCGAATTTTCGTAAGCTCCACAAAACTCGGATACTCCTCTTCCATACTCTCAACCGCATTAATCGCCTCCAAAACATGCATCTCAAAATCAATCGACTTCCACACCGCCGTTCCATTCACAATCTTAAGCTGCATCCTTATCAATCCATCTTTTTTCAACAAACTATTTTTCACTTCTAACTTATAACATTCATTTTTTTCATCTTTCTCTGTTTCAATCGAATACTTTCTTCCACTCGGAAACTCCAACTCTAAATAACATATGCCATCCACAAATCCATCTTCAAACAAAAAAATAAGCATTTCTTGCTCATTCTCTCCACTGATACCCAAAACTTTGCTATCATACTTTTTTAATTCTTTCTTCTCAAAAACCAACCTATTTTCCATTCTTTTTTCGCTCCTTTTCATTTTCTTGCTCTAATCCTCTTTGATACTCTTCCAATTCTTTTTCAATCGTATCATTCGCAATCACACAAACTTCATGATACAATCCACCAATCACTTGTTTCACAACCATCGCTGGCAAATTATAATCATTTATCAGATTCACAATCTCATTTTCAAAATCCCTAACCTTCAAATTAAACCCTTTTTCAGCCATACCTTATCCTCCTATCCTATTCATCTTCTCATACAACATCTGTAAACCCTTTATCAAATACGGCACCAACTTCGAATAATCCACGCCATCTGGCACCATCGCACCATCTATCTCCTTCATACTCACACAATTCGGAATCACCTCAAAAATCTCCTCCGCAATCACACCTGCCACTTTCTTGCCTCGCATCTTACTATCCGCTCTGTAATCAAAAACTTTAACCAATACATCCAAAATCTTCAAAGCCTCATCCTCTGTCATATCTACAATATTCTCTTTATAGCGCCTCGACGAACCAGTCACAAAATCACTCGCAATCATCGGCATATATGCAGAATTATTCGGATTCACAACACTCACATTCGCCGTACAACTAAGCAACAACTCATGTCCACCCGTCCAAACGCGGCACTGCGTTCCATTCAAATACAAACTCTCCGCCATAATCCCTACATATCCCGAATTAGAAACATTCACAAAACTAAAATTCTTATTCCCTGCAAACAAAAACTGTTCCCCATAATCAATAAACCTCGTCGTAATATCACTCGAATTTGCATAAAAATCAACAAAAGCTGGTTTTCCCTTTATTCGTAATCCATGCCCCTCTGCAAAATTACCCTCAATCGTCATATTTGTACTATGTGCTGAACCATCCAGATTAATCTTAAAATAGTTATTCGCCGTCACAACACCATTCAAATTAATATTTGTCGCATTAATCTTTGCTGTACTCGTCCCATCTCGATTATTAATCAGATTTATCACAGCTGCACTTGTAAAATTACTACTATCTAACTTCAATTCAATCTTGCTCGTATTTTGGGATATTCTTGACGACATTTTTCCTGCCTCTTCAACAACACTCTGAATATTGTCTGAATTAAGTTCAATTGCCGTATTAATTTTATTTAAACTATCTGTAAGTCCTTTAATTCTAGCAACATTCATTTGACCTGTTGTAATAAAATCCGCATTAATCTGTCCATCCATCGTCATAGCAATTCCAAACGGTCCTTCATATCCATTTGAACTAAACCCTAATCCTCCAAGTCCAAATCTCCAAACATTTTTAGCCTCTTCACGTGGAATTTTATCCAAAATCAAAATTTCATTATCATCAATATAAACCAATCCATTTTTATTCATTGAATTAATTAGAGTTGTTTGAGCTTCTATTACTTTTTCTTGTGTTGTTACTCTTTCAACAACTTTATTAATGTTTTCTTTAATAGCATTAAACTTCGTTTTCACATCTCTTGAATAGTTTCCAACCGTTATAGTTTTCGTTTTCTTAGAAATAAGATTGTATTCATATTCTAAAACCTCTGCTACTATGCTACAAAGTGGATGCTTTATATGTACCGTATCCCCCATTTCTAAACTTTCATTAACATTTACAAATACTGTATAAGAAATTTGGGGAACTTTGTTTTCTTCCAAATAACTCAAAGCTTTTTCTCTAAGCTCAATAATCATATTTTCTGTTGTCTGTTCATCTGTCTCTAAGTCTGTTGTAAAATCTATTGTTCTCGTGTATGGATGCTCATACTGAACATCACTCTCTAAAAAAGTTTCGGGCAATAACAATCCATTGTATCCGAACTGGATATAGCTTAGTAACAACATTAGACCAATCTTCATACACTTCGATACCTTTTAAATTCTTGCCATACATAATTGTTTCGCCATTATCATTTCCAAGTTTTGTCAAAAATTTAATATTCCAATTATCAGCATCAAAAACTCCACCCCATCTTCCTTCAATAACACCCCATGCTTCTAACATATTTTTTCTTATAAAATACGCCGTATCTTGAACTGTAACATTCGAAAAAATGGTAAATGGACTTGTTTTATCCGTTCTTTCATTGATATAACTTAATGCATTTTGTCCGTTTTGATTCGTCGGTCTAACATCTAATAAAAAATAATCTTCCGCATCAAACATAACATGTCTGGCTTGAAAGATTATTTTTCTTTGCCTCTTCTCAATATTTTTAATTCGAAATGCCTGCGGATTCAGTTTCGACTTTGTTTTCACAACACAAAGCATATCTTGCTCTATGTAATCTTTATACTTAATCGGAATTTCAACATCAATATACCATCCATTTAAAGATTTTTTTCTCGTCTCAACACATTTTATTGGATTGATGATTATATTTCCTGCTGTACTAAAATCTCTGTCATTTGAATTAAATATTTTAATCATAACCATCTATCCTTTCTTTTTATCTTTACAACGCAATCTCCACTATGTACTGTAATCGTGTTACTTCCGATTTCCAGTCTTGGAAACTTATATCCAATTTCAATTCGCCTATTTCTCCTTAATCCATTATACAACACTGACATTTCTTCACAATCGATTTCCACATAACTTTCACCATTAAAATGATACTTAAATCTTACTCCTCCAATCGTCAATTCAACATCATCCAACGTTCCTTTTTCCAGTCGAATCATCGGTCTACTTGCTATATTTCCTTCGTTTGTAATCATATTCGAAACAGCAATATAGTTATCCACTTTTTTATACCAAAACGGACTTCTTATAAATCTTGTATCAATTATTTTAATACAAGCATTTCTTTCAGGCTCTAACTCATTATAGAATCTAGCAATTGTTTTTCTGTCTTTATACTCAAGTTCGCCTTCTCCATTTAGCCATGCTAAAATATCATCTAATTTAGAAGTATCTAGAATTTGAACTTTAATGGGACGTTCTATATCTGAATATCCTAATTCATCATAGATCGCACTATCTTTTCCTTCAATCTCTGTCATTTCTGTTCTTTGTGCTGCCTTTGCTAAGAAATGTTCTTCCTCCTCAATAATAACTTTCATATCATTACTTGATATTCCTTTGAACTTAAACATATTTTCACCTCTTTTTTTGTGTTTTATTATATAAAAAAAGAAAAGAATACCTTTTAAGTATTCCTTTCTTTCTCTCCTCTTTTAAGGAAAATAAATGCGTTTTTCTTATTTATATTATACTCCAAAAATCAAAATTAGTCAATACCCAATTTTGATTTTAAAGCCTCTTGTAAAACTTGAGAAAAATTTATATGATTCTTTTCTGACAAAGTATTCAACCACATAGGAATACTAAGCGTCTTTTTAATCGCTTTATGGTTAAACTTTCTTCTGTATTCATCCATATCAATACTAACAAAAGAAACAAATTGATTTTCTTTCAAATCAATTTGTGAAATATCTAAAGTTGGTTCCGGAAAATCTACCAAATCATCCAAATACAATCCCATTGCATCCTGTGCCATATAAAAAGCCTCTTGTATATTCTCAGCTTCTGTCAAACATCCTTTTAAATCAATAAATTCAATCACATAATATTCATCATCATATTTCGTAAATATCGCAGGGTACACAGTCAACTCTTTTTTCATTTTAACCTCCAAAATATATCGTTGAAAAGAAGAAATATACGTTTTAAATAAGTTAATCGGAAGGGCTTTATTTAAGCCCTGTCCTTTTCAAGATTTTATTCACAAGTCCGATTTTCATATCCTTGTTATGTACAGGAATGATTTCTGTTTGGTTTCCGTTTTCTCATTTTTACATGAGACCCGTTTTGTGAAACCTGTTGCCAACCAGCTTGCTTTAACAATCTGATTAACTCTTTTGAACGCATTTATTTTCCTCCTTTCTGTATTTATTTTAACACGTATTATTACGTATGTCAAGAGGTTTTTTGAAATTTTTTAATTATTTTTATACAAAATAAAAACACCTACTTAAGTAAGTGTTATATTTCAATAAACCATTTAACAAAACTTATAATTTTCCATAATATCCAAATAAATGGTATGCTCATAATAGTTATAGCAATTCCTATTTGAATATTAACTTTCCTATTAATTCTCTTGATTTCTTCCTGCCTTTCTTTCTCTTCTTGTTCCCTTCTTTCTTTGTCTTGTCTTTTCATTGTTTCCCATTCTTCTATTGCTTTCTGTTTTTTCTTCTCTACAATTTGTTGATATTTCTCTTCATCATTATAAAAAATCAAATTAACTTCAAATCCGTATGTAAGTTCTACAACTACTACCTTTTCTCTATCTGTTTCGTCATCATATTCTAGTTGTTTTATTTTGCCACCAATTAATTCAATATGTTCTTTTGTCTTTTTGAACTGCTCCTTTAATCTTAAATATTGCTTAATCATTTCTTTTGGGATATATCCAATATGACAATAACTACCGTCATACTTTTTAATATATACTTTTACGCAAGGCTTTCCCTCATATATATCCTCTTTGAGTTGCATTTTCACTATTGCATCTTCAAATTCTGCTACTTCACCCACAAACTCTTTTATTTCTGTATTCGTATATCCAGAATATTTTTCAAACGCTCCATTTTTTTCATATTCTAAGAATATTTTTCTTATTTCTTTTTGTATATCTTTGCCATCTTCATTTTCAAAGGTTACACCCTTAACATTAAATTTTAACTCTTCAAAAATTCTTTCTTTTTGCTCAAGCCTTCTCAAAATCTCTTGATGACACTCTTCGCAAGTTTCATTTTCATTATATTGTATTTCTTTGTTACATACTTTACATTTCATGGTATTTTCTCCCTTTTAAGATTCTACTAATACTTCTTCAATTTCACAATGTATTCATCAATTTCTGAAATTGTAAAACTTTCAGAACTCATAGTATTTTTATCTCCTAATAACTCCCAAGAAATTATTCCTAGTTCCATTCCAAGTGTTAATAAATCTAGTTTCTCATTTTCATTTAAATCTGTTTTTTCTTTTTCTTCATCTACTCGTTTTTCTAATGTTTGTATTTTAGTATAGGCTTCATCTGCTGTTATTGTTGTATTCTTAAAGTCTTTAAGTATGCTAATTGCTTGTTTAGAATATTGAGAAGCAATAGAAGGCTTGCTGTGTTTAAAAACAGAAAATATTATGCCAATACTCATAAGTAAAATGAAAATTATAAGTCCCCATTTTTGAAAAAAATTTTCTTCATTTTTTTTGTCTTCCATATTTTATTTCCCCCTCTGTCAACATTCTATAATCTTCGACCTAATATTACAAGAATAATCATTCGACATAATTCTGTTTTATTCGACAATTGTGTTTTATACTACTTTGTATAATTCATCTTTTACTATCCTTGCAAACCCATCTTCATCTAATGTCAATTTGCATTTGTTTAAAGCTGTTAAAAAAGCATTCGCTATTTTATTGTAATCAAAATCAATAATATTCCTTTCATTTGAACTTGTATTAAATTCTAAATTGCTTTTTTTTGAACTTCTCTGTGCCTCTTCTAAAGATTTATTTTCTTTTGCCGTTAGAACTCTCTCCCCTTTATGTAGTCTTGCAACATAGTCATCATATGGCACAAAATCTAAACCATCTTTATGTCCTGGCAATGCTGATGCTTTTCCATTCACATTAGCTTTTACACTCAATAATCCCGATAAGCTTGAAGCAATTCCTCTAGCCGTATCCCATAAACTTTTCTTCCAGCCACTATTGTTTAAGCCACTATGCAAACTTTTTAATATGCTTATGCCTTGCTCCTCTGCTAAATTCCCTTTTCGGATTCCATTTAACACTTTTTCGACATCTTGAACGCCTGCATTTTCAAGCAATTCCCTTAATTCATTGTCCTCTAATCCATTCAACATTCCTTTCAAATTATTAATCGCCTCTTGTCTAAACTCTGGATTCTGTTCTATTTGTGCCAAAACTTGCTCACTCATTTTTTGCGTTTCAGCCACCAATTCTGGTGTCTTTTCTGCCGTTACCCCCGTCATCTCTTCTATTTTCAACCTCAACGTTTCGTCTAGCGGTGAAATTGTATCATAATAGGTAGTATATGAATTTGTCGCAAGTTCCTTCCATGCATTTATGATTTCTGGCGAATTTTCATTTACTGTACTCGTCTGTGCTATCAAATTCTGAACCAAAGCTTGCAAACGTTCTTCTCCACTCTTTATCGCATTCGCATTCGCTTGTGAAGAAATCACATTTTGATTTTGCATATCCTGTTCATATAGCTTCTTTAATTCTCCAATATTATATAATTCCTGTTGTATTCCAATTTTTATCTGCTCCTGCTTTGACAAACTTTCACGAGAATAATTATTAATTCTCTCATCCGTCATCTGTTTTATTCTCTCCGTATTCTCACTTTGCGATATAGCAAAATCATTTTCATATTTCGCTATATCATTCAAATAATCATTATATATTCCTTTATTTGTTTCATATGCATCCTTATATCCATCTATCCACTTAGACATATGGCTTTTTGCATGCTCTACAGACTTCTCTGCCGTATATCCCGCATCAATATAATTTTGTTTCAAATCTTCGAAATATTGCTCATACGTTTTGCCTTCCAATGCTTTATTATATTCATTTTGCGCATCAACCATTTTTTTATAAGCATCATTTTTATTATTAATCGCAGCTGTATACTTTCCTTCTTCATTCTCCAATATTATCTGTGCCTTCTTTTTTAAAATCAGCAAATCTATTTGTTCTTTTAATTCCTTATATTTATCAACCACATCCCCTGTCAAAGAACATTCTATCCCTAAAGTTTCGCTTAATTCCGTTAAAATAAATTCAACTCTCTCTTTATAGCCATCTTTTACCTTTCCATTTTCATCTACCAACTTACTCAATTCATTTCTTAAATTCTCTGAATTTTGTATTTCAGCAAGACTACTTGATGCCGTCTTATCTAATTCATTCCTATACTCCTCATGTGACTGCTTTGCCTGATTTGTCTCCTCCACTATCTTCTGTAATCCCTCTGGCAACTTATCTGCTTGTTGCTTTAGCAATATATACGCCCCTGCAAGTGTACCTACTCCAGCAACAGCCAATCCAACTGGACTCGTCATCGCGCCAAACGCCTTAGCCAACCCATTCACTGCCGTCGACGTACTCGTAATTGTCCCCTTCATCACACCAATCGCTTTCGACACTGTTCCAATCGTCTTCATCCCACTTCCCAATAACGATGTTATTTTTCCAACAATCATCAAAAGTGGTCCTGCTGCCGCCACAATTCCTGCTATCTTCAAAACTGTTTTTGTTTGTTCATCATTCAAATTTGAAAACCATGTTGCTAAATCACTAATCTTCTTCACGCAATCCTTCACGCAAGGCATCAACTTATTTCCCAACTTAATTGCAATTGCTTCTAGCTGCGATTTTACTAATGTTAATTGCCCTTTTAAACTACTGTTCATAGTATCTGCCATATCCTGTGCAGCACCATTGCTATTTGAAATTTCTTTTTTCAAGTTTGCAAATTCTTCACCAGAACCTTTAATCAATGCATTAACCGCTGAAATATCCGTTTTATTAAAAATTTGTGAAATAATATTTGTTTTCTTTTCATCGCTCATACCTGCTAATTTCTTGTTAAAATCAGCCATAATGTCATTCATATCTCGAATATTTCCGCTACTATCTGTCACCTTAATTCCTAGATTTTTCAAAGCTTTTGCTGCAACATCAGTCGGAGATGTTAGAGACAAAATAATATTTCTTAAATGCGTTCCACCTTCTGCTCCCTTAATACCATTATTCGCCAAAATACCTAATTCAGTATTCATCGTTTCCAAACTCATGCCAGCCATTTTTACAGTACCAGCACAAGTAAGTGTCGCTTCACCCAGCTGTCCAACACTCGTATTTGATTTTTGAGATGTCTTTGCCATCTCATCAATATACTTGTCTAGCTCACTTGTTTGCATTCCTAAAGCAGCCATACTATCCGTCACCATATCCGAAGCCGTCGCCAAATCTAAATTTCCAGCTGCTGCCAAATTCAAAATCTTCGGCAAAACCTCAGCTGATTTCTGCGCATCATATCCAGCCAATGCCAAATAATTCAAGGCATCTGCCGCTTCACTTGCCGAATATTTCGTATTTTCTCCACATTGTTTTGCAGCATCCTCCAATATTTTATATGCTTCACTACCATTTTCTATCTCATCCGCTGTAATCCCCATTGTTGCTGCCACTTGGCGCATGCTATCTTCAAAATTAGCAGCCGTTGCAATCGCTCCTGTTCCTAAAGCAGTAATCCCTGTTGTCACCCCCAACATCTTTTTCCCTGCATTCTCTGTCTTTGAGCCAAACTTTTCAATTTTTTCTCCTGCATTCGTTATCTTTTCACCAAAATTAGATAGCTTTCCATTTACTTCTTTTAACTGATTTTCATAATTTTTCAGTTTAATCTCCGCATTTGTCAATTCGTTTTGTTTTTTCTTAATCGCTGTTATATTTTTATTTTCCGCACCTTCTAACTCCGCCAACTGTCTTCGTAAAACATTTACTTTATCCCCTTGTATCTCAATCGCATTTCCCAAATACTCCTGCTGTGCCTTCAATTTTTCAGTCGATTTCGTCGACTTATCCCATTGGCTTTGTGTCAACTTAAACTGATTATAATTCTTATTCATCTCAATATTCACTTCTTGCAACGTCTTTCTAAAATCAACCGCACCCTCTTCTTTAAAAACTAAGCCAACACGTTTTAAATCATCTGACATTTCGAACCTTCTTTCCTTTTAGACAACAAAAAAACACCAGATTTCTGATGTTCTTTATACCCTCAAAAAATTATCTTCTATGCTTTATCCTGTTTTGCTTGCTAGCAACTTCGCTCACTTCTGGAAGTTCCTCATTAATAAACCCAACAATTCTCGCAATATCTTCTATCTTCACAAGTCGCACCGCTTCACCATAACTCAATTCTTCTTTGTGATTAGAAGCAACTATCGCATATAGCAAATGATTCATTACTCTTATTCCTTTTGAATCCTCTTCCAACACTTTCATATCTTCCTGCAATTTCTTAATTCCACCCTCATAATCTTCCGCATACTCCAAAAAAAGTGGTGTAACCTCTAAAATTAGATTTTCTCCATTTCTCAATTCAATTTCTAATTGTTTCATATTTTCTTCTCCTTTTATTAAAATAAGGCTCTAAATTAAGTTTAGAGCCTATCTATTCACGCTCCTTCAACTTCCGTCAAAGCTGCCAAATCCTCATCCGTCAAAATTGGAGCTGTAAAGAATTTTTCCTCTGTCAATCCCTTTGGAAAATTACTCATTTCGCTATTTACGTACGTTTTAATATCTCCCTCATCATTATAAGCATACGCTGTAATCGTAATTGTGTCGTTTTGTTCTGACAAACTTTCTTCCGATGTTTCAATATCGTCTGTATTCTCTGTCAATTGACACTTCGGATACCAAGCATACTCAACTCCTCCACCAACTTTTTTCACCACTTTACCAAACGCAAAATATGGTCTTACACCCGTTCTTCCCGAACGATTCAATCCAGAAGTTCCAACGATGTCTTTTCTCATTTTGGCCAAATCACTTGGGTCAAATGCAACCACTTCAACTGCCATTTCTACACTTGCGCTTTGGTTTGCTGTTAAATAATCCTTTCCGCTTGCCCTCACTTTTGTTGTTTCTGCATTTTCGGTTGTTTTTATATTTTTTACAACTTCGCTTTTATTCGTTTCTTCATACGAACTTGACTTTCCGTCAAACTCTCCGTTTTCAGTTGGCGTATTAAATGCTAAATATAAAGCGCCAACTGTTTCTTTAATCATCGGTCTTTTTGTTTTCATAATTATCTTTCCTTTCTATTATTAATTTTTTTCATAAAATACTAATAAAAAAAGAATGGATCAATTCCTATCCCCATTAACATTTTTTCATAATACTTTTCTTTATTTCTATCCCAGCAAGGTCTTAAATGTGTTATTTCATCCATCCTTATTGTACCATATTCAACCATCGGTCCATAATATTTCCCCCAACCAACTTCAACTTCACCTTTTTTCTTTCTATAACTAAATGTACTAACCAAATGTGTGTATCCAGTCTTTCTTATCTTTGACATAGGCTTTGGCAGCCTTTTCAAATCTTTTACAAACTCTTTTGCACCAATCACTAATGCTTTCTGTGGATCTGCTACTGCCTCTATAAACGTCGATACTTCTTTCGCTAGCTCTTCAAATCCAGCAAAATTATTATATTTTCCTTCATTTATTCCAAAAAAAGACTTTTCCTTTTTATTACTCAATATTTTCTAACACCTCAATTCCAAAATAAGAATGAAAATACCTGTCATCTTGAACATATTCGTGTTCAACTGCAGGCTTAATTCCCTTCTTATGTAGCTTTCTTAGTAGCTCTAGTAATTTGTGGTGTCTTGGAATATCCGAAAAAAATGATACTTGGTAGGTTACTTTCGTATCATAAACCTCACCACTAGCACTCAGTGGCTCCCAAACATACTCCCAAAACACAATTCTTGGGTATTGATTCGTGTTTCTGTCGTTCTGTATTCCTTCATTAAAAGCAATACCAAGACTTTCCAATGTTTTAATTAATTCATCTTTTTCCACAATCTTCCTCCAATCTTGGGTTAGGATAATTTTCAAGCGTCAAATCCGTTTGTTTGAATCCCTCTTTATTTGTAAAATGGTAACTATTAAAAACTTTGTGATATTCGCTACCTATCTTCACAACATTCATAGAAGTTATTTCTTTCGTCTGTGGAATACGAACCTTCAAACTTATATTCTTATCCCTTTGTTCTGCTTCAAATCGTAATCTATCTGTCACAGACAATTCCTCAAAATACAACTTCTTTCCAGTACTCTTAATATACTCCATCGGACAAGTATCTTTTGTCTGTTTCATTTCAAAAACCTCTAAAACACCGTCATTATAAATCGGCAGGTTTGTAATACCTCGCTTGAAGTTCTGCATATTCCCCTCCATACAATTCTTTAAACTCTGCCAATCTCTTATAATCAGCATATAAAACATAATTTTTCAACAAGCTTCTCGCCTTCAAATCTTTGTCGTAATCAATCTTTGCGCCACATTTTTCATTAATGTCATAGATTGCTTCTTTTACATATCCCACAAATTCCTCATTCTCTCGAAACGGAGAAATATGTTGTTCTGACCTTATTTCTTTAATTAAAGTCATAATAAGACCTATATCGCTCATAACAACACCTCTATTCTTCAGAAGTTTCTTCTGTTTCCTTATTGTTAGAATCTTTCGTAATTTCTTCTACTTTAACAATTAGTGATTCACCAATTTTGTTTTTCGTAGACAACAATTCTTCAATTCTTTTCTTACTTGGTTTCAAGCCTTCTCGTGGGTAAATATCGCCTTCTTTGTAAATATAATCATTGTCTTTCAAATCTTTAAAAGCTTTATATACTACCATATATTTTTCGTCCATTTTGATTTCCTCCTATATTAAATTAGGAGCCCTTTAGGCTCCTTGTACTGCTTCTTCTTTTACAACTCTTACAGTTGGAACATATTCCTCTAATTTAGTTACATCAAATACGTAAGCAATGTTATCGTCTGACGCTCTACCGTTAGCATAGCCTTTTCCAATAATTACGTCTGCATCATCTAGCGCCATTGTTTGGTCGTATTCTTTAAATCCTAGACCAGTCAAGCCCATTGTGTATTTGTTAGGAATAAAGATTAAAGCCTTTCCTTGTGGGTTATTGGCACACGTTCTTACTTCTAAATTTTTATAAGAAGCAACTAATCTGCCTTCGTCATCGTAAATAGCAGGTGCAACATAGTCAGCTTCGTCATTTGGGTGACAAACTAATACTAATTTATCAATTGTTCTCATTCCATTTTTAGTTAAGTATTTTTTCATCCCTGCTAAAGCCTTTGGTTTAAATGAAGTTAAGTCTGTATTAACAGTTTTATCTTTATGCGTTCCATCTTCATTGTTTGATGCAATTTGTTTATACATTCCAACTGGTTCGTTTTTACCTGTTCCTTGCAACGCTCCGTATTCTAAACCATCATTTAATTGTTCTTTTAAGATTTCTCTACAGTATTTGTCTACAAATGGCAACGCCAAATCCCTGATTGCTTTTGGAATAATCATATAAACAGTTAATTTAGATACTTCCATATTAAGTACCGCAAAACTAGCTGTCAATTCACCTTTAATTTTTTCAGTTAATGCACCCCAAGAATATGCTCCTGTTTTTGACGCCGTTATCCATTTTTTTACATTTGCTGGCGCAAAATTGATATAACTCAAAATTCCACTTTCTTTTTTAATATCTTCTAATGTAATGTCTATAATCGTATTTGGCATAATATCGATTTGATTTCCTGTTATTGCTTGTTTTGGGTCATTTTTCAATGCTTCATAAAATGTTTTTTCTTCTTTCGATAAAGTTCTCAATCCTAAAGATTTTGCATACGCTGTGTCACTTTCTGCTTTTGCTGATTGTTCCTCAATTACTGCAATCAAATCAGCATATTGTACTTCATTGATTTTTTCCATAGCATCTATAATTGCTTGTGATTTGTCTTCCCCTTCTTGTAAAATTTTTAAAGCCTCTTCTTGGGCTTGTTTCATTTTTGTTTCATTAATTTTCATATTTTTATACCTCTTTTCTTTACTTTTTTGTATTAAAAAAAGACGTCCAAGCGTCCTCTTTAACCTGATTTGTTAAATTTGCAGTTATCTCATTTGCATTAATAGTTACTACTGAACTACTTAACATTTGATTTATTTTTTCTTGTAAATCTTGAATTAATTTGTCTTTTTGCTTGTTCTTCATAACTAAATTATAAACATAATCTGTTTCTAAAGATTGCATTGCTGTATCTTTCTTAATTTGACTTGTAGAAAAGCCTAATTCAAAAGCCTCTTTCGAAGTAATCCATTCTTCTCTATCCATCATTTCTTTTACAGTTTCTTCTGGCAACCCAGTTTTCGCTGTAAAAATATTAATTGACGGTTGGGTAATCTTCTCCAAATCTTCTGCCATTTTTTTCATAACATTTGAATCACCTTCTGCATAACTCCAAGCATTATGTATCATAAGCAAACCATTTTCAGGTACAATTCTTTCTTGTCCAGCCATAAAAATAACGCTCGCAGCACTACAAGCAAAACCGTCAACAATCGTTTTTACATATCCTTTAAAATCAGATAGCAGACCATAAATCGCCAAACCTTCTGAAACAGAACCACCATAAGAATTTATTCTAACTGTTAAATTCGGAGTATCAACAGCACCCAATGCATCTTTCAAAGAAAAAGCATCTGTCTTATCTTCTCCTGTTCCAAACCATGAATCAATCCAATCCTTTTTACGAATATCGCCATAAATGTACAACTCTGTTTCTGATTCATTTACCTTTTTGAAATTCAAAAATTTATCCATCTTCTTTTTCACCCCCTTCCGCAACACCATAATTTTTCGTCAAACTATGTTCATTTGCCCAAGATTCATCAATTATCGGTAATTTTAACAATTTGTTTATTTCATTTCTACTAAAACGATTAGCCGTCAACTTATCAATTCCACTTCCGCAATCTAAGACATCTTTATGCGTTATATTGCTTCTATTAAACGCAACATATTCTCCTTTCAAGAAGTCTTCCTTACCTACCAAACCAACATTCAATCCATCTGCAATTATTTCGAAATATGTATCCACCGCAAAAGTTATGAAATCTTGCGTTCCTGTTGATTTTTCTGTTTTATTTCCAAAAAATACATCTAATGGAATGTTCCACTTCTGTGCAACAAAACTTCCTATTTGATTGATACACTTTTCAAAATCTGTTAAATCCTTCTTATTATCGTTATTTAAGTTAATCAAATCAAACATTTCAGAAAGCAACACAATTGCCTCTTCATCACTAAATACACCTTCCGTTATTTTCTTTTTGTAATCCTCATAACTAACTGGCTGTTTTGTTTCTATATCCAACATCGTCGGTTGTCCACCTGGATTTTTCAATCTCCACTTTGCTGTATTTGCTCTTATAAAACTTTTTTGTGTCGCTTTTAAAACTTTTGCCATATTGGTTTTAAAATTTTCACTTGCCGTTTCTAATTTTTCGTTTTTTAGCGAAAAATAAATACAATTATCCTGATAATAAGTTTTTTCCAATCTCAACGAATTTCCTTCATCATCCGAAATCTCAACATTGGTAAAAATTTTTCCATGTAAAAGCCCATTTGATACATTATAGTTATCTGCAACATACAATAAATTACTTTTCGACTTTTCATGAACAACCACCAATGCCGTTTTATCTGTCAAAAGTTTTGTTACTAATTTGTATAGAAATTTCGTTCCATTTTCGTTATAATTCGGCTGTACATTTAAAGTCCAATACAAATCACCTTTATTTTCTTGCACTTTTCCGTCTTTCACTTCAAATGTCTGTATTTCGCACTTTGCAATTGTTTTCGCAATTAAATCAATAGCATGCGCTTCTGCCAATGTATAGATATAATTTGTCAATTCTTCTTTTCCAAATAATACATCCATTATATTTACAAACTCACCATCTGAATTTTTAAACAACTTATCAAATATCACTTGTCCACCTCCTATACATAAATAACTTCTTCATCCAACAACTCTTGCACACTCATTGCCGCCACAAAAGCCATAAACGGGTCATTTTTTCTTAACTTCGGCTCTATCTTTTCATACTTCTTATTTCCATCTTTTCCCTCCTTCACGCAAGTATTATTAATTGCCCATCTCATCATTGCACTATTTCCAATATTTATCTTTCCTTCCGCAAAAGCAACTTCTATACGAGGTGCTACAATTGCTGCAATTGAAGCAGGGTATCTTATCATTCGTACCAGACCGTAAGGATTTTGTTTCGTTTCAATTGTTATTCCTAACTCCTTAAATATTTGTTCTAGCAATTTATATCGATATGTATCAAGAACAATTTTTGCAACATTGTATTTCACCATTTCTGATAAAATCCACAAAATTATATCTCGACCATCAATCGAATCCTTATTAGTAATTTCAAAATCCTCAAACCCTTCTTGTCCAACATTATCAAATGGGAACTTAATATCTCCAAAAAACTTACTCTTAGCACATATCCAAGTTCGCTGCCTCCAAATATATTCGCCATCTCTCTTAAATAAAAATCCAGCACTAGCAAAATCATTTAAAGATGCAAAATCTATTCCCACAATCGCCAATCTTCCATTGACTTCTCCTGTTGTTCTAGGAACTTCTTTCTCCACATCTTTATACGAAGCTCTCAATATGCATTTCCAATCTGTAACAACCTGTTCTTCGTCCTGCTGTGGCAAATTCATTCTCTTTGCATAAAACTCTACTCGATACGACTTTTGTTTCTGCATTTTAATATAATCTCGTATCAACTC
This sequence comes from uncultured Clostridia bacterium, assembly GCA_948976265.1. GTDB lineage: Bacteria > Bacillota > Clostridia > TANB77 > CAG-508 > Scatovivens. The sequence continues at coordinate 6,777 of CARFUA010000003.1, read as the reverse complement.
ATTCATCAGAATTGGCATATATCTTAAACTTGGATTTGCCTGACACCACACCGTAATATTAATATCCTTTTTATTTCCTGTTTCCAAAAACTTCTTCATCGGAATATCAACACCATCTAAGTCATTTACCTTATAAATAATCGGTAACAATCCTAAAAAGTTCTCTTCTCCATTTAACACCATTTTTGACATAGACAACTTCTCATCAAGCGGTCCATCTCTCACAGTTCCATTCGTTGTAATTGTTACAGTTCTTGCATGCTTAATCTTTCCAAGACCAGAACTATATACATTAATCTGCTTATAATCCTCATAAGCATGTAACTCATTAAATATAATCATACCCGTCTGCTTACCATCTTTTGTCTTTGCATTCGCTGTGTTGTATCTTAATATCGAATGTGTTATTTTATTTATTACCTCTGTCTTATTCCAATAAAAATATTTCTTCATAATATTCTTATTAGCTTCTAACATGTTATAAACAACGTTGAACGAATTTAAAGCTTGTTCTTCAGATGTAGCCACAATATCAATATGATAGTTTTTTACTCCATAATAATGTGTCTGCAAAAAATTCGCCAAAGGCATAATCATGCCATCTTTTCCATTTCCTCTAGCCATAACAATTAATATATCTGGAAAAATAACTATGTCAGGATTGTTTTTGTCATACATAAAAAATAAAGCATAAGCAAATTTTTGATATGGAAATAATTTATAATACCATTTTTCACAATACTTAATCGCCTTGTCTAACATTTCAGCATCAAAAAAGACATCATCTCTTGATAATGTCGGTTTTACAATATTTTTAATTAATAACTTAATTTCCTCATCAACTTCATTCGGATTCTCTTCAACAAACTTAATATACTCATCTATTTCTTTACAACAAATCATCTCCATCTTCACCACCTTCATCAGGTGCCTTCAAATCCAAATCCTGTAATATTTTTAACATTTGAGCATTAACTTTCAAAAGATTTTGAACACTTTCATTCGGTTTAGATGTAGTATACCCATTCCCTGTCATAGAATCATATCTTAATCCATTTAAAGAAATATCATATTGTAAATCATCTTTAAGCCTAACTAAAAATATATAATCTTCAATTAAATCATCAAAATGTTTGCCAAATTTATTTTGTGTAATTAATTGATTTTTTAAATCTTCGCTTATAGCTCCAATCTTATCTTCTAATTTTTTTAGTCTTTTTTCGTTCTCTTCCTGTTCCTTCTTTTTTTCTTTGTCTATTTTCTTGGCAACTTCTATGGTTTTTTCAACATTTTGTAACTGTGTTTCTATTTGTCTTTCTTTACTTTTCTTAATTTCCTTTTTTGATTCCAATTATATACCCCCTTTCACGTGAGAATTTAATTTTTTCGTTTAGTCTTGACCCCACACCCGCTCCCATTAATATTTTTTTGCACTGAGATTTTAGATGGGGGTAAATAAAATTATTTAATCTATATATATCGCACAATCTTTGTTAAGAGTGTGTTGACATTCTATTCCACAAAGTTTACTATTTCTGCATTTATCTTTTTGATTGCATTTATATGCAATACTTTTTATCTCTCCATCTCGTTCCTTTATTATTGCGTTGTAACATCTCTCCATTACCACATCTCCTTTGTTAATATTTCTGCTTTTTTTCTGTATTGGAATCTTATTCTATCTTCAATAATCTCATGTGCTTCGAATGATAAACTAATCATATTATTTATATCTAAAGCTAAGTCAGGTCTTTCTTTGATTGCTATAATATGATGAACCATTGTTGCTTTTACAATCTTATATTTGTTTGGCTTATGTCTTCCATCGCTCCATTTCCCAAGAAAGAACTGACAAGTATTTTTGTCCCTTGCTAAGACTTTTTCTCTTGCAATATCCCAGTCGGTTGAATGATAAAACTTATCTGTATTTCCTTTTACTATTTCTTTTTCCCAATCAACACATTTTCTTCTAGCTCGTCTTTTCTTCATCTTACTCACCCTCTATTCTTCAAAAACTTCACAGCACACTCTCTTAACATTCTATTCTTCCTACACCTATCATCATAAAACTTACAATCTTTACACATCTTCTCAATCATCAAACTATCCTCTCTATTATAAATTTTATACTGCAATTCTCTCTTTTCTTTATCATTCATTTGTAATCACCCCTTTAATCAGCACTCGGCAAAAAACACCATATCAAAAACCATGCCAATCCATTAATTGGAAACCTCGTATCCAAAAACTCCATACATGGAAAATTCAATATATCTAATATCCATATAATTATTAAAATTGCTTTTCCTAATTTATACATATTTTCCTCCCAAATAAATAAGCATAAGTCACTAGAAAACTTATGCTTTGTTCCCATTTGTATCCTATTTTGGAAAGAAAAATCGGTATATATTAACTTATCTAGTATCATTAATATGCATAATTATCCCCCAGTATAACTGGGGGTTTTCTCTAAAGTTAATAAAAAGAGCTTATCTTGTGATAAACTCTTAACTTCTATAATGATTTATGGTCTTTTATGTCTCCTGTTATTTTTTTTTCAAAACCAGATTCTCCATTTAATAGCTTTAAAACATTTTCAATTTCTTCTAATTGTTCCTGCTTCTTTTTTTCTTCATCTCGGCTATATCCTTCATTGCTTATAGATAAGTCATCATGATAAAAGCTTTTATAATATCGAGCAAGTTTTTTTCTTTGTTTTTCTTTTATTTCTTTTTTCTTCAATTCTCTAATTTCATTTTTTAATTTATCGCGTTTTTCTTCATATTCTTTTATCAGTTCGTTCATTGTTTCTTCTTGCATTTCTTTTTCATCTAAATCTAAATTCTTCTTAGTTTCTTCTTTTTCTACTTCTTTCTTTAGTTCTTCGTATATTTTTTTTAATATAGATTCATCTTCCATTTTGTACCTCCTTGATTTTGATTCTATTAATTTTAACATATTTTTAAAACTTTTTCAAGGAGTTAATATAATATTAATTATATTATAAAAAAGCAGTCTTGGGCTTGCCCACTTATCAATGAGCAACTGCTGGTCTAATAAATTGAAGTTTTATCTATTTTAATTATAACACAATGGTTTTAGGCAAAACAAGTGAAAAAATGGGTAATTTTTGTGTAAAATTTGAGTAATTTATAATTTTGACATTTTATTAAGTGCTTTTTTACATATTTTCTTTATTGCATCTTCTCCTCTAGTTTGATGCTTTATCTCATAAAATACTTTATTTCCTATATAATCATATTCCATTTCATCTATGTATCTCGATGTCAATACCGTCTTTTCAATATATGTTAAAGACCCTAATCGTATATTCACTTGATTTAAAATATAATTTAAATCTTCATTTTCCTCTTCTAACTTTCTTATTATTTCTTCTTTTTCAATAATCCTTGTATCTTTTCTTATAACTGCACTTTCAACTTTACTTGACATTTCATTACTTTTACTGCCTTCTTGATAAGTTGGTGTTATATTTGTGCTATAATCATTTTCTATTTTTTTAATGTCTCTCTTTATTTTTCCAATATCATTTAAATTTAAATCTCTTTTAGCCGACGTTTGTTTGTGTGTTCTTAATAATTCAATCAATTCATCTTTGTTCATTCGTACCCCCTAACCTCTTCTAAAATTATTTTAATTAGTCGCCTTAAAATTATAAATCGGCCTTATAATCCTTTCAACTTTCACAGTATCCTTTATATTATCCAAAATCTCTTCCATTGACTTATAAACAAATGGTGCTTCATCAATTGTCTCTTTTACAACACTTGTGGAATAAACATCTTTCATGCTTTCCTTAAAATCTTCTAACTTAAACATTTCTTTTGCCTTCGTTCTCGACATAAGCCTTCCTGCTCCATGTGGTGCTGATTCATTCCAATCTTTATTGCCCTTTCCAACTGCTATTATTGAACCATCTCTCATATTGATTGGTATCAACACTCTTTCACCATTTTTAGCTGATATAGCACCTTTACGAACAATATTATCTTCAAATGAAATATAATTGTGTATCGTCTCAAAATTATAAAAATCACAATTGCCAAAATAATTCATTAAAATTTCTTTTGCAATATATAATCGATTCAAGCTTGCATATTCTTGACATATCTTCATATCATGTAAATACATATCTCGATACTTGCCTTCCAAATAACATAAATCCTTTGGCAGACTTGGTTTGTTATTTTTATATTTCTTTTCTAAATCTTTCAAGGCTTTTTGTATCTCTGATTTTCTGCCTTGTGATTTATACTCTTTAATTATTTTCTCTTTTTCTTCAAACATATCTTCTTTTCCTGAACACAACTCAATCGCCAAATTTTGATAATAATCTGCCACCTGTTTTCCTAGATTTCTTGAACCTGTATGAATTACTAAGTATTTGTTATCCTCTTCATCCTTATCAATCTCAATAAAATGATTTCCTCCACCTAGCGTTCCAATGGATCTATTAAACTTCTTAACATCTCTCAATTCCCTCAAACAATACAAATCATTAATCTTCTCAAAATCTATCAATTTGTGTTCTCTTATATTTCTTCCAGCTGGAATAACTTCGTTTATTATTTCGTCTAGCTCTCTCAAATCTAACTCAACTTCTCCTAACTCCACGCACAACATTCCACAGCCAATATCAACACCTACAATATTAGGAATTACCTTATCACCTAGATCCGCAGTAAATCCAATCACACAACCTTTTCCACTATGCACATCTGGCATTATCCTTACTTTACAATCTTTAAAAGGTTCTTGTTCTAATAATAAATCAATTTGCTTCACAGCCTCATCTTCAATATTTTCAGTAAATATTTTTAAATCTTTCACTTATTAATCTCCTTTTATATATTTTAAAATTATCTTCTCCACATAAGCCAAAGCCTCATACTTCGTCATAAACCTCTCATATCGATGCCTTCTATCATATCGCACAATCTTTACTCTCTGATTATACTCTCGCCTATACATCTCTGCCACCTGATATTTACTTAAACCACTCTTCCAAAATTTTATTATTTCGTCATCTCTCATATAGTTATTATTCACAAAACATAATCATCATATTTACTTTCATAACTCACTTTGTAATATAATATCGTTTTTGTTAATCTAAGCCACATAAACTTAATATAACTATCCGTCCTCACCACCTCACAACACTTCTTCTCAAAATCATAATACTTTACCTCATACTTCTCTTCCATTCTGTCACTCCTTTAGCCTTTTCTTTTTAGTCTTCCTCGCTTTTTTTATAATATTCTTTATTTTCTTTTTAAAAAAGCTTCTAAATCTTCTTTCCTAGCAAACGCCAAAAATACACACATCCCAATCAAAATAATTCGTAATATTGGCACAAAACAAATTAAATAAATCCAATTTCCTTTTCTTATCCTATTATCTTCATACTTTCTAAAATCAATTTCCCTTACCTCTGCTGTATTCTTCGCCACACAACACAAAATTCTAACCATTATCATACAAATTAAACCACTTATTAAATATACTTTTAACATCTTCTATTCCTCCTCTTTCTTTTCAAAATATTTTTCCAATACTTTAATATCCTTTTTATCTATCACTAATTATCCCACCACATAACCCTATTTGAAAATATATCTGACTTATATCTTATATATTCTGTCTGCATCTTACACTTTTTTTGGTACCACCTTATTGTTTCATTAGCACTTCTTAATTCTTCAAACAACCAATCTATTATCGAATTTAGATTTTCTCTTGATAAATCTATTTCCTCTTCCTTTGTCATAACTTCTCCTCCTTACTATATTAGTTTCTCCTGTTAAACTTACTCACCTAAACTTTCTTCCACACATCGGACAATATTTTATTGGTAACTCTAAAGAAAACGGAATTATCAGATATTCAAACTCTAATTCATCTATTGAATTAATATAAACTTCACCAAATTCATCCTTAAACAGCCTTTTTCTTTCTTCATTAAACCTTTTTCTCTCATCCATACTGCAATATTCACATTCAATTACACTCGCATTCATCAATAAGTCCATTTTGATTTATAAAATCCTCCAACATCCTACATCGATTTCGATACACTTCTTTCTCCTCCATTTGCTCTATATTATTTTGCTTTAACTGTTTTATCTGTTCTTCTTTTTCAATACTTGTTATATTCGCATAAATTAGTGTACACACTCCTACTATCATTGCTACTATCATAAATATATAAATCCATTTTTTTACTTTTATTTCTTTTTTCATATTACTTCTCTCCTTCTTTCAAAATTTCCTCTAAAACATAAATTTGAAATCTAAATACATCTTCTCTTGAATATATTAAGTTATTATTTTTTACTCTTTTTTGCGAATTTTCTAATTCTTCTATTTTCTCTCTTATTACTGAATTTGGTGTGCTGTCTACTAATTGCTTCTTTAATTTCACATTTTCTTGCAAAGCATCTTCTACCATTTTTTCTTTACAAATACTATTGTCTATTATTGCTTGTTCTTTTCCATCATAAACACCTTTCAAATACACATCCATTAAATCTGTATCTTTAACATTCTTGTTTTCTTCTAGCTCTTTTATGTAATTTAATACTAATTCTAAATCTATTTTATTAACTATACAGTTCCTTCCTTTAGCCAGTTGAGTATATTCTTTATATAATACCAATCTACCTATTGCCTCTTCTATTTCTTTATTCATTTATTTTCCTCCCAACTTCATTTTGAACAATATTATATTGCTGTAATTTTTCATTTACTCTA
>CARFUA010000002.1:85198-229164 GCA_948976265.1 uncultured Clostridia bacterium | reverse complement strand
GATTCTTTCATATTTTCTTTCTCCAATCTAAACAAAAAATTACTATTTGTCTTTACAATTATATATTAAAAATATCTAAATATAAAGCATTCTGTTTATTTAAAAGTTCCTGTTCATTTTCATTCAACTTCAAATTTTCGAACATCTCATCTGTAAAATCAACATTTTTCTTTGAAAAATAACATTTTCTCAAACTAGGCTCACATTTTGCATTTGTGCCAAAATAACCACCAAGCATTAAGCCGTCAGTGCCATTGCAAATATTGATTTCAAGAACGGCAACATCGACGCGGCTACTGGTTGGTTTGTAATTTTCCATGACAGCAAAAACGATTTCGTCATTACATATCAAGTAACCTTCCGAATATATCCTTTTATCGTGATAATCTACAAACTTTGTTTTGCAGATATTCTGTTTTTGTTCTAATTCTAAGATGTATTTATCAGGTGCAAATTTTTTTGTTCTAAAATTGTATGCGTTAAAATAGACGTATAATTTATCAGTATGGAAAGGATTTTTGGATTTGTTGTGTTGCGTAGTTCTGTTTGTATCATTTCCAAATAAATCAGCTTCATATATGCCTAGTTCTTCGCAAATAATGCTAATATCTCTGACATCTGGCAAAATTTCGCCACTTTCATATCGGCTAATCGTTGCTTTATTTTTTCCCAAGGCATGCGCAATATTTTCTTGGCTTAATCCTTTCTTTATCCTGTAGTTTTTTAGTCTTTCTCCAAAATCTTTTCTATCAAATTCAGCCATAATATACCCCCATACAATATTATTTTTTCATGTATTGAATGATTTCTCTATCTGGTATTTGTAAAATTTTGATTAGTTTTCGCATGGTTGTAATACTTGTTTTATCTTCATTTGTTTCTATTCTTTGTAATTGTCTTGGACTAATTCCAATTATTTCTGATAATTCTTCTTGTGTGTAATTTCTTTTTATTCTATTTTCTTTTATCATATTATCACCACCAGACTTATTGTGTCATAATTTAAAATGGAATAACACGGTATGAAATGTCGTTCTATTTTTTGATATATTGAAGAATTTCTTTATCTGGTATTTGTAAAATTTTGATTAGTTTTCGCATAGTTTTGATACTTGTTTTGTCCTCGTTTATTTCTATTCTTTGTAATTGTCTTGGACTGATACTGACCAACTCTGCTAATTTTTCTTGTGTATAATTCATTTTTATTCTATTTTCTTTTATCATATTATCACCACCAGACTTATTGTGTCATAAGTTTAGATGAATTAACACGGCGTAAAATGTCATATATATTTTTAAGAAAGTGTTGACACAACGTGTCGTATATGTTAATATATAGTAACGACATAATGCGTCATAAATTTTAATATGAAAGGGTTGAATAAATGGAAAAAGTATTTGAGAATACAGTATTAGATGATTTATTTACAATAAGAAGAGATGGTTTTGAATACTTAATTAGCAAAACTTGCGAGAATTCAGAAAAATTGGAAAAAGTTGATAAAGTATATCAGATATTGGAAAAATTAGTCAAAGACAAAATAGTAGATGAAAAATGTCAAGAAGAAGTCCTGAAAAAATTAGATGAATTTCATGATGCCATATTAGAAGAGATGGAACTTTGGGTTGAACATTATTACAAATTTGGCTTGACAGATGGTATGTTATTAAAAGAAGAAATAGAAGAGAAAAATAGAAATGTTAAAAAAATAGGTAAAAGTGCTGATATACTTGAATTTTAAGGTTTTTTATGCTATACTATACTTAATCAAATACCTATTTTTGTAAAAATCTTTATACGATTTTTGCCAAGCAAAGGCTTGAATTGTAACATAAAATGTTATGATTTGAGCTATTGCAAAGTGGCTCAAATTGTATATGGAACCTCCACCTGTTGGACTTTCTAAATTTATGTGCAATAAAGAAATAGAGACTAATAGAAAGGAGGGTAAGTTATGGAGAAAAAAGAAAACATAGCATTTCCACGGTGGTGGAGGAGGTTGTTAAGATTATTTAGGGGAGATTATAGTATAATCTTCTCTTTTTATGTTGCATACCATGCAACATAATATGCTTTTTTTCTTTTTTCATAACTTTTGTTAATTTTTTATGAAAATTAAGCTAAGAAATCCTTATTGATAAACTAAAAATTGCGTATTATGCAACAATAGTTGCATAATACGCAATTTTACTGCTTTTTGATTTATTTACATAATGAAGATATAATATATTCAGAAATAGTAAATCTATGAGAAAGGCTAGTAAATATGAAAAGTGTATATGATACTTGCACGAAAGATAACGTAAAAGTTTCATATTCGCTTTATACAATGCTTTTTGAATTGGGTTTAAATCCAAGTAACAAAGGAACGATTTACTTAAAAGAAGTAATCGAATACGTTGTTTTAAATGGACTATATGACGCTTCCTATCAAGAAATTTTGAAACGATTTATTTGTGAAAACCATTACGAATTAAAAAATATAAAAGATAATATCAAAAATGCCCTCTATCGAGTTGATTACGCGAAAGCGAGAAAGAATTTTGAAAGATATTTGAAGTTACCATTTGACGTTTATTACTTTTCACCAAGTAAGTTTATTAGTATTCTAGCTTTAAAATATAAGAATTAAAGAACTACTAAAAATAGTAGTTCTTTTTCTGTCAAGCAAAACAACTTTACACTTGAACCATTTTGAACGACTTTGATACTTTTTTAATGAATAACTTCTTTTCCATGCTAAACTAAAATTGTTCGAACCAATCATGATTTCTGGAAATCAAATTTTAGAAGGAGATTTTAAAGTATGAAAAAAAGTTCAAAGAAAGTCAATCCCAAAAAAACAACCAGAACAAAAGATAATTTATTTACCAAAAATGTTATTAGCCTGGATGATAAAAATCATCTAAACTATTTTGACGATTTATCCTACCAGCAATATTTGTCCAATTTAAAAAACGAAAGACGTGATTTATATGGCAAAAAATGAAATTGTAATTTTGTATAAAGAAGTTGGCAAAAATGCAGAATTTAAGAAAGTTCAAAATGACCAAAAAATTTTTGAAGAGTTAATCGGTGGCGAATTAGATTATATACCATATGAAGCTATAACAATTATGGCGAGAAAAGACAGGGAACATTTAAAGCCAAATATCTATATTAACACAGATTTTTTAAGCATTGGAGCATCCATAAGAGGAAATGTAATTATTGTTTGTGGGAAAAATGGAACTTTTCAATCATTAACCAAAGAACAAGCCATGAAGTACAGAGAATTTTTGAAACGAGCCAGTTTCAATTATGACAATTTTGATGAAAAAGGTAGATATATTTCAAATACGAAAAGTGATTTTTTCAAAAATAAAAGCAGTTTTAGTTTAGAAAAAGAAAGTATAAAAAATGATAAACAACATTTGGCAAGTGATGAAGCATTAAGAATGATTTTAGGCATACAAACCATCATTTTAAAATTTATTCAAAATAACGAAAATTGAGGAGAAAAAATTATGGAAAATTTAACACAAGTTATCAGTAAAATCGACACAGAAGATAAGAAAATAAATGTAAATTTACAAAGTCCGTTAAATGTCGAACAGCTTATGGCGCTGGAAAGCGTAAAAAGATTGAAAAATCCATTTAGAATGATAGATGTAGAAGCAGTCATGCAAGATTTACATATCTGTAAAACAATAGCCTACAGACTATTTCAAAGAGAGGATTTTCCGTCAATCAATATTGGCAAAAGTAATCAAATTATGCTATTAGCTTACATCATATGGAAAATGCAAAAACGAGATTAGGAGGTGTAATTATGGGACGACCAAAAGGAAATAAAACAGGGAGTGTATTTTTTAATAAAAGTAAGGGGAAATGGTTTTGTGAATATTATGTTATAGATAATCATACTCACAAAGAAGTTGTTAAGCAAAAAACAGTAAAAAGTGAAGAAGAAGGAAAACAGTTTTTAAGTTCTCTACAATATCAAAAAGGAAATGAAATATTTATAAAAAACAATGGTATTCCATTATCACAATTAATGAGGTCAAATTTGCAAAGAAAATTAGATATGAATTTGATAAAAGAAAGGCAATATTCACGAGTCCTGAAAACCATTCAAGTAATAGAAAAAAGTGATATTGCCAACAAAAAAATAGAAGACGTAACCAGTGATGATATACAAATCTATCTTAATTCGTTAAAAGATTATAGTAATTCCTATATTAAAAAGATAATGGAACAATTTACACAAAGTTATACATTAGCTATGAATAAGGGATATATTGTTAAAAATCCAATGGTAGATGTTATAAAACCAAGAAGCACAAAAGCAGATAAAGAAGTACGTGCCATGACAGTTGAAGAACAGCAAGCTTTTACGAATTATTTAATGAGTAAAACTATCCAAGACGATCCTTATAAAAATGTGTTTTTAATACAAATGTATATGGGATTAAGAGTTGGTGAAGCATTAGCCTTAAGAAATGGAGATATTGACTTGAAAAGAAATTTGGTAGATGTCAATAAAACATTAACAACCGATAAAAATGAAAAAGTGATTATGGGAGATACAACAAAAACTTATTCAGGTTTAAGACAAGTTCCGATACCTAAGTTTATTAGAAATTCTGTGATTGAACAAATGAATATTGGAACCAATCATATGGACAAACAATTATTTTTAAGCCCAAATGGAAATTATGTGGATAATAGAAATGTGAATTATATTTTAAAGAAAAGATTAGCTGATTTAGGAATTACAGGAATATCAACGCACAGTTTAAGACATACTTATGGGACAAGATGTGTTGAAGCTGGCATGAGAGCCGTTGCACTTCAAAGGTTGATGGGACATAAAGACGTTTCTGTTACGATGAATACCTATACATCAATATTTAATCGATACAAAGAAGAAGAATTAGAAAAAGTAAATCAATATTATATGAACAATGAAATTGTAGATGTGGATAACTTATTAAATGAACAGAATGATTTTGGAAACCGATAGAGGTTTCCAAAATTAGTCAAAAATTGATTTATCAATTTTTGCAGGGGTTATTAGGGGATTTCCCCTAATCATACAGAACACTTTTAGCGTAAGCGTAAAGAAAGTGTTCTAGTATGTTCTAACACTTTTTATTGTGTTAATTTAGTTGGCTAAAAAAGTATTAAAATATAGGTAAGCGCTTACGAAGATTTTCTTAAAAAATGAAAAAGGAGATTTTAAAATGTGAGTTATGCTATCATAAGAAATGCAAATTACAAAATGGGACAACTATCCTACGTTTATAGACATAACGAAAGAAAAAATACGAATTATTCTAATAAAGAAATCCATAAAAATAGTTCTATTAAAAATTATTCTATAAAAGGTATAAATACCTCTTACCAAAAAGCATTTCAAATGATAAAAGAAAAATATCACTTAAAAGGTCAAATTAAAAAAGTTAGTAATGTTATGTGTGAATTGATTATCACATCTGACAAAGATTTTTTTAAAAGAATTGGTGAAGAAGAAACAAAACGATATTTTAAATCAGCTTATGATTTTGTTGCAAATTATAATCAATTAGGCGAAGAATTTATTGTATCGGCAAAAGTGCATCATGACGAAACCACACCCCATATGCATATTGTATTTATCCCAGTTGTGCATACAATCGATAAAAAGGGAAAAGCAATCAATAAAATAGCTTGTAGTGAATTTTGGAAAGGTCGCGAAAGCTATAGAATTTTGCAGGATAGATTTTATCAATATGTAACGGAAAATGGTTTTGAGTTAGAACGAGGAAATACAAAAGATAATGAACATATACCCATAGAAAAATTAAAAAAGATTACGAATTTTGAAGTACAAGAAATGTTTAAAGAAAGCAATCATTTAGAAACCGAAGTTATTACCAATGATATAGAAACATTGAAAGAAAATTATAAAAGAGTTGTAGGCAAATATAATACGATTGCGAAAAGATATACTAAAATTAAAAATATTGTTGATGAAACAATGGATAAAGCCGAAAAAGTTCAGGAAGAAAATCGAGAATTGCGACGAGAAAATAGCAAATTAGAAAAGGAAATTGATACATTAAAGGATTTTATCGATAAAACATTCGAGTGTGTACACCTATTATTTGATTTTTCTTTGCAAAGCCTTAAAAATATTGCTAGGAACTTTTGGGAAAGTATGAAGAGTAAATAAAAAATTAAAAGAAAGGTAATTTGTAAAAAGTTACTTTTCTTTTTTTGCCATTGAATAATTTTCAATAAATTTATAAAATTTTGTCTAGGAAAATCTAGGAAAAATAATTGTAAAAATCGACGTAATTGTTGATATACGCTAGATACGCAAATTCGATTTTTCCTAGACATTTTTTTAAACTTGTCTAGGAAAAATGCTAGGAAAAACCATATTACTCTATTTTCTTAAATGCTCTTAGGTAATTTTGAATAAAAATCCAGTTTTTATAAAATCCAGAAAAGTGTTGATAGATAAGCACTTTCAAGATTATTCAAGAATATTTAATACTGGACAACACAATTTGTTGTTAAAAAACAAAAATCGCTGAAACCCTACAGTTTCAACGATTTTATTGGTCGAGGTGACAGGGATCGAACCTGCGACCTCATGGTCCCAAACCACGCGCGCTACCAACTGCGCTACACCTCGATTTAAAACTCTCCTCAAAAGAAGAGTTTGGTGAACCGGAGACGACTCGAACGTCCGACCCACGGCTTAGAAGGCCGTTGCTCTATCCAGCTGAGCTACCGGTCCGTAGTCTTTAATAGACAATAAATATATTAACATATTATAAATGATTTGTCAATATTTTTTTTGCAAAAGTGCAAACTTATTTTTTTGCACTTTTGCAAATTTAAAAAAATTAATATTGTCGTCCCCAAACTACCATTGTATTTGCCTTTTTACCACAAATAGGGCAAACATCTGCCAAATGTTCCTGTTCAAAAGGAATGCATCTTGAATGAGCGCCAGTAACTTCTTTGATTTTATCTTCACACGCAATATCACCACACCACATCGTTTTTACATAACCTTGATTGGTTTCCAAGTTTTGCAAAATTTCCTCTAAATTGTAGGCAACAGTGGTTTTTGTTTCACGCCTTTTTAAACATTCTTCAAACATATTTTTTTGAATGGCTTCTAAAAGTTCTTGGATACGATTTTCAAGATTAGGTAAGGAAACGGTTTCTTTTTCTAATGTATCACGTCTTACTAAAATGCATTCATTTTTTTCAATATCACGAGGACCAAATTCGATTCTAAGTGGAACACCACGCATTTCCCAATCGTTGAATTTGAAACCTGGAGAGTATTGGTCACGGTCATCTAATTTGGTTCTAAAATGTTTGGATAAATTGCATTTTAAGGTATTGGCAAAATCAAGTACACCACTTTTGTGTTGCGCAATTGGAACAAGTACAACTTGTATTGGAGCCACTTTTGGTGGTAATTTCAAACCGCGATTATCGCCATGAGCCATGATGATACCACCAATCAATCGTGTACTAATTCCCCAAGAAGTAGTATAGCCAAAGTCTTCTTGAGAATTGCGATTTTGAAATTTAATATCAAATGATTTTGCAAAATTTTGTCCTAAATAGTGAGAAGTACCAGATTGCAAAGCTCTTCCATCATGCATTAAACATTCGACAGTGTAAGTATCAACAGCACCTGCAAATTTTTCTTTTTCGGTTTTTTTACCTTTTAAAACAGGAATAGCCAGTAAATTTTCAATCACGTCTGCGTAAATATCAAGCATCATTAATGTGCGTTCTTCTGCTTCTTTGGCGGTTTCGTGAACAGTATGACCTTCTTGCCATAAAAATTCTCTGGAACGAAGAAAAGGTCTAGTTTCTTTTTCCCAACGCAAAACATTGCACCATTGATTGCCCAAAATTGGCAAATCACGCCAAGAATGAATCCATTTAGAATACATCGTAGCAATAATAGTTTCAGAAGTAGGGCGGACACATAATTTTTCTTCCAATTCTTCATTACCACCAACTGTAACCCAAGCCACTTCTGGAGCAAATCCTTCTACGTGAGCTTTTTCTTTATTCAATAAACTTTCAGGAATCAACAAAGGCATATAAAAATTTTCGATGCCAACTTCCTTAAATTTTTTGTCTGCATAATTTTGAATGTTTTCCCAAATAGCGTAACCATAAGGGCGAATGGTGATACAACCTTTGGTTTCAGCATAGTCAGCAAGTTCTGCTTTTAGAACAACATCGGTGTACCATTGTGTAAAATCTTCTTCAATATTTGTAATTTCTTTTACAAAGTTATCTTTTCCCATAAATTAATCCTTTCTATCTTGATTTTCCGTAGAAGTTTGTTCCAACGGTAAATCGTCAATTACAATTTGTTCATTTTCATCTAATTTATAACGTGGAAGTTCCGGGAGTTCTTCTAAATTCGAGATACCAAACATTTTCAAAAAATTATCTGTGATTTGATACATCGTAGGGCGACCAGGAGCATCCAATTTTCCAGCCGATTCAATAAGTTCAAATTCCAGCAATTTGTAAATCGTGCCATCGGAATTGACACCACGGATATTTTCAATTTGTGAACGTGTAATTTTCGGATGATAAGCAATAATGGACAAAGTCTCCAAAGCCGCATTGGAAAGTGAAGGTTTGATGCGATTGTCTAATAAAGGATACAGATATTCATAATATTCCTTTTTTGTAACCAATTGATAATTGTCATTGATTCGAATAATTTCAATACCACTTTCTTCGGAAGCATATTTTTGCGTTAATAGTGTAATAATTGCTCGAATTTCATCTTCATTTTTTTCCAAAGCTGTCATGAAATTTTTGATATTTACTTCTTTTCCGATTGGCAAATAACATTGCCTCAATAATTGCTTGCTCTTTTTTATATTCCATTTTTTTATCCTCTCAATATGTAATATTATCCCATAAATCAAATGAAATGTCAATTTTAAATTAAAAAAACCAGCATTTGGCTGGTTTTTCTCAAATACGCAACTTTTTAATTTGCTTTACCTCTTGATATAGTTTATCAATATGAGCACTTCGAACTTTGTAGGCTTCTTTGAGTTCTTCTAGCATAATAGGAATTTTATCGACTTCTTCATTTCCTTCTAATAAATATTGAGCGCCTTGTCGAAAGTATTCTTTTTTCTGGGGATTAGAGGCAGATTGCATTTTATTATAATAGGTTAATGCTTCTTTCAAACGTTTGATATCTTTTTTTAAAAATTCTAAATATTCGCAACGTACACTAATTTCATATTCCGTATCATCGATAACCATACGGAAAAGGGCTTTTAGTATTTTTTTGTCGATTTTTCCAACCATAGTTTCTGGTGAGAAAAGTTTGATTTTTCCTGTTTTTTCGTTTTTCATAGTGGGAGTAGCGTGTTCTATTAAAATCTGTAATGTTTCAATAATTCCAATATGTGTTTTGTATTGACGTTTTGCGGTGATAGCTTCAAATTCATCGGCTATGCGAATAATTTGGGCTTCATATGGAATTTTTTTCCCTACCAGTCCATTTGGATAGCCACTTCCATCCAAACTTTCATGATGATACAATGTTCCAGCTGCATAAGGACGCAATTTTGGATCTTTCATACACATATCATAACCAATGGTGGTATGCGTTTTCATGATTTCATATTCTTCTTCTGTTAGTTTTGAAGTTTTCTGTAAAATCGCTGGTGGAATGAAGATTTTTCCGATATCATGAATGTAAGCGCAGGTGATGCAATAGACAGTAAAGCCTCTATCTAAGTGCAAATTTTCACATAATTTGCAAGTAATGGTTGCGACATTTTCGGAATGAAGTCTTGTAAAAGTATCTAAACCATCCAACAATTTTAGTTGATACCTAATTTTTTCATTTAGATTGTAGGATTTTAACGAAGAGGAATTGTAAAAATCAAATTTTTCTGTTTTCATAAAATGCTCCTTATTTTTTATTTAGTTCTATTGTATATCTTAATGCAAAGTAAGTCAAGGAAAGGAGAAAATTTACGCATAATATTTTTAGGAAACGGCTAATATGCGTTTTAAGGGACTTATTTAATATTTTAATGATAAATGACTAAAATGTTAAATAAATCGATTTAAGGTATTTTTCTGAATTTTTTAGAGGCATAAAAATAGGTGTCTTGAGAAAAATGAAAAGGATACATAAACCACAAGGAAAAGGGGAAAATCGCTTAAAATAAATTTTAGGCATTTTTAAAGCGGATTGAGAAAATGATTTAAAAAATCGGAAAAAAGATTGACAAAATGAAAGATTATCTTTACAATAAAAAAGGGGAACGAAAGATGAAAAATAGAAATTTTGCAAAAAAATTAAATAAAAACGCTGAAAGCCTTGCAGTTGTACACACACACACACACACACACACACACATGTAAATTTAATAGATTAAAAATAACGCAATTTTTGCATTTTAAAATAGTAGCCAAAGTATGAATTACGTAAAATGTACATAGTTTATACTTTGGCTATTTCTCATGAATTTAATTTTGACGAAAGTCGATTAAATAAAAATAAATTTTAAGGAGGAATCAAAAAAATGAAAAAAGGGAGATTTTTTTCGAAAATATTAACAATAGTAGGAATAGGGATGTTTGCTTTTTTTAGTAATACAATCGAAGTCAATGCTTCGTTACAAGCGAATCCTAATACGCAGTATACAAAATTGAATGGGATAAATAATTGGATAAAAGAATTGAGAGAAATGGAAAAAACGGGAGAAACAATGGGATTGAATGAAACATTAAATGAAGATTTTACACCATCAAGTCAAAGTAACAAAATTGACGTACATATGGTGAGAGCAACAGAGTATGGAGCCATTGCAATACTTTCAGCCTCAGGATATGGGAATCCAAGCAATGATTATACCATAACTTCTACAACAGGAAATAATACAGGAGTAATATTTGATGTACAGAAAGGAGAATATATTGCTGCAACAACAAATGCAGGAATATTTGGAACACTAAACAGTAGATACTTTGATGATTATTCAGGTGCTAATGATTCATATAAAATTGGTGATGCATTTGGAAATGCTAGTGCAACAAATCCAGGTTGTTTAGGTTGGCATAATGCTACCAGTGCAAATTGGTTTGGTTATGGAGGTGCTTATAGCATGCTACGTTCATATGGAGGAATTTTCGGATATACAACAACACATATGGCGGGATAT
The DNA here is from genome assembly GCA_948976265.1 of uncultured Clostridia bacterium. Taxonomy (GTDB): domain Bacteria; phylum Bacillota; class Clostridia; order TANB77; family CAG-508; genus Scatovivens. Next base: position 217,944 of record CARFUA010000002.1, on the reverse strand, counting down.
GCTCGTGGCGTAGCTGTTTGTGGTGAAGGATTTTAGTGTAGGAGAAAAAAATGAAAGAAAAGAATAAAAAAGGAATCACTTTAATTGCCTTAGTTGTGACAATTATCATTCTCCTAATTCTAGTCGGCGTAATTTTTCGAACAATTACAGGAGAAAATGGCATGTTTTCAAGAGCAGAAAAATCAGCATTTGTAGCTAAAATGGGTGCTTACAAAGAACAAGTGGACTTATATGCCTCTTGGCAAATCACAGAAACATTGAATACAAATATTCAATGGATTAATAGTGGAGAACCGCTAAAAATAGCAATTGAGCAAGAAGTTGTTAGTGATATAAAGCCAGAGGATGTAAATATTGCAATAGAAGAAATTATCGATTCAATAACCGAAGAAGAAAAGGAATATTTGGTAGTCTACAAAGGTGAACTATATTATGTTTGGAACAAAGAGATTCCAGATAATGAACGAAAAGCAAAGTGGTGTCAACAAGTGGGGATTAAAATCTTGAAGATTGTGGCGCCAGAAGGAATTGAAGTGCGAAATGGAAAATATGAATTTGTCAATGGTGTTTATTTGTGTACACCTAATGTGGCGAGTGGTTTTGTAAAAGAAAAAACCAGATATTTAGAAGTCGATAGCAACGGAAATCTTGTTCCAGGAAACTGGATAACCGATAAACCAACCGAAAATTGGTACGATTACAAAAACCAAAAATGGGCGAATATTCATGTAGAAAATAACGGTTCTGAGATTTATTATGTTTGGATTCCAAGATATTGTTTTAAACTAAATCATGATATGCAAAGAAGTGATGTGAAATTTATTGATTTAAATAATAATTTTAAAGATGAAAATGATAAACAAACGCTGTGGGCGGAGTTGGAAGAACAAGGCTATCAAGTGCCAGAAGCTTTTTCATTTAATGGGGAAGAATTGCCAGGTTATTGGGTGATGAAATATACAGCAGGAGATATTACAGTTCCATCGACAGTTAATTATGATATGTCTGTTATTCAGGGTGTAGTAACAATTAGAAATATAACCGTTAACTCGAACATTGTAGAGGAAAACCAAATTACAAAATATACCATTGCACTCAATGGAAAAATCATAGAAACCATAAGTGATTCAGCAAAGCTTGACAAAATTAAGGATGAAATTATCCAATTTTCGAACCTAAGAGTCGGAAATAATACCATTAATGTGACAGCTTTAAATGCAGACGGTGGAATTGTTGGAAGTATGACAAAAGAATATGCGCCAGCACAAATCAACAAGCCAGATTTAAGTGGATTTAATCCTCAAACAACATTCTATGTTACTTATGATGAAAATGGAAATGAACACAGTACGATTCCAATTACAGAGAAGATTCCACAATATTGGTATGAATATGGAGAAAGTAGGTGGGCCAATATTGTAACCCGAAATAATGGATTAGAGACGTATTATACGTGGATTCCAAGATATGAATTTGCTTTAGATCAAACCAATCAACGAAGCATTGTAAAATTTGTTTCTGGTTCAACAACTGAAACGACGCCAGGTTACCAAATACCAGAGGCATTTACATTTAATGGACAAGAATTAACAGGTTTTTGGAGCATGAAATATACAGCAGGAAGTGAAGCAGCGCCAAGGTTTGAAACGGAAATGGTAGCAACTAATAGCAGTATTCGAACAAAGGGAATTACTGGTACGGCATTAGAAGACGGGCAAATTTATCAATATTATATAAATGGACAATATAAGGGACAAACAACGAATTCAGCAGAAACTTTTGAATATACTGGATTAGAAGCGCAGAAAACATATACTATTTTGGTAGAAATTAGAAAGCAATCGACAGATGAATATCTAGGAAGCATTGTAAAACAAATAACAACCATTTCTGCAAATAAACCAGAATTAACTGGCTTCAATCCAGACTGCACATATTATGTTTTGTATGATGAACAAGGAAAAGAAAGCATTGGCGATAAAATCAAAAATGATGGAAGCAATATGCCAAATAATTGGTATGATTACACAGGAAGTAAGTGGGCGAATATTTTGGTTGAAGTAAATGGTAAAAAAACATATTATACATGGATTCCAAGATATGAATTTAGGATAACATCAAGTCAATATATGCAACCTGCTGAAGCAAGAACGGAAGTCAGATTTTTAAAAGGAAATTCAACGGATGTGGCAACTGGCTATCAAATACCAGAAGCATTTACTTTCAATGGACAAGAGATAAGTGGTTTTTGGGCCATGAAATATACAGCAGGGGAGTAAAAATGAAAATTTTATTAAAACATCTATTGCCAAAATCTAAATTCTTATATATAATAAAATATATGAATTAAAAGGAGTAAACAAAAGATGAAAAATGGAAAACAAGAAAGAGATTTGATAAAAACAGCGCAAAGTCTTTATTATGAAAGTAGTTATACAAATTATTAGATAGAACCAATTTTTTAGAAAGTAGACACTTTTTGTGTCTATTTTTCATTATTTAAGAAAATTTTTAGACTTTAGAAAGAATAATTAATTTTTAGCAAAAAAGTTTCCCCAAAAACTTTTTTATGATATAATAAATCATATTTAAATGAAAAAAGATAGGGAATAAAAATGAAACGAAATTCGAAAAAAAGTAAGAACAAGAGATATACTAAATTAAGTGATGCGATTACTGGAAATATAGAAAATGCCAAAAAGGAAATTTCTCATTTAATTGAAAAATCCTTAGAGGATGAAACCATCCAGAAACTCAAAAAAGAATACGATAAAACCGTAGAAAAAGCGGATGAAATCAAAAATGAAATTATTGATAAATTGGAAGAAAAAACGGAAAGTGTTGAAAACGGAAAAGGAATCCGTATTCTTGGCGTAAAATTATGGCGTATTATGCTGTATTTGACGGTCTATAGTTTTTTGGGTTTCTGTTTTGAAACGGTTTATGGATTGCTCACAAAAGGTGTTATTGAAAGTAGGCAAAGTTTTTTGTATGGACCGTTTTGTGGAATTTATGGCTTTGGTGCGGTTATCATGATTTTATTTTTGCAGTATTTTAACAAAAATAATTATACTTTATTTTTTGGCGGTTGCTTGATTGGTTCTGCGATTGAATATTTAGCCAGCTTGTTTGGCGAAATGATTTTGCATGTGAAATGGTGGGATTATTCCAAAGAACCATTTAATATTAATGGTAGAATTTGCCTATTTTATTCGCTTGCTTGGGGATTTTTAGCGATTTATCTAATGAAACATTTGAACCCTGCCATTGACCGATTTGTTGATCGAATCAAGAAAAAGTTGCCTAAATATTTATTGCCACTCATTTTTGACGTAACAACCCTATTTTTAGTGACAGATTGCATCATTTCAGGAATTGCCATGCATGTTTTTCATGCAAGACTTGTCTATGATTACGATTTAGAAATTCCTAATGCTGCTATTTATGAAGAAGCATATGAAAAAATATTAGAAAATGAAGTATGGTATGAATTTACGCAAAAATATTTTTCTAATGAAAAAATGCTAAAAACATATCCCAATTTGAAAATGCAAGATGTCAATGGGAATATCATTTTTGTGAAAAATATTTTGAAAGATATTAAACCATATTATTTGAAATGTTTTACACCAGACGAAAATGATGCACGTCTGACGAATGTTGAAAGTGTAACTTATCAAGAATAAATATTTTGCATAAATTTTTCAAAAAAATAAATAATAAAATAAAACAAGGAGATGGAAAATTCATGGAAAAGAAAGATTTTGAAATCAAACAAGGAATCAAGGCACACTTTATCAAAACCGATTTGTTTAAAACGAATATGATATCCTGCATCATTACAGTGCCATTAATCAGAGAAAATGTAACGAAAAATGCTTTAATCGTCAGCATGCTAAGACGAGGAACTGCTAATTTTAAAACCCAATTAGATTTGAGCAGAGAACTGGAAAATTTATATGGAGCCGCTTTTGAATGTGGTATTGACAAATATGGGGACAACCAAATTTTAAAATTTTATGCGGATTCTATCAATGATAAATTTGCTTTAAATCAAGAAGAAATCTTAAAAAATACGTTAAATATTTTATTGGATATTATTTGTAATCCATTATTGGAAAATGGAAAATTCAAAGAAGAATATTTAAAAGTCGAAAAAGAAAATCTGTCCAAAATCATCAAAAGTAAAATTGATGATAAAGATTTATATGCCTATGAAACCTGTATTTCCAAAATGTATGGCGATAACGGATTTGGTTTATATAAATATGGTTATTTAGAAGATTTAGAAAATATTACAGTCGAAAACTTAACAGAACATTACAACAATTTAATTCAAAATTCAAAAATGGATATTTTCATATCTGGTGATTTTGATGAAAAATATATCAAAGAAATCATTCTAAACAATCAAAATATTCAAAAATTGCGACCAAGAATCGAAAATTATATTCTAAATAATGAATTAACGGAAAAGAAACAAACACCTGAAAATGTCAACGAAATCACAGAAACAATGGATGTTACACAAGGAAAATTAGTTATCGGAATGGACGTTAATGCAGATTGTGATAAACTTCAATTTAAAACGTTATTATATAACATTGTTTTAGGAAGCGGAGCAAATTCTTTGTTATTCCAAAATGTGCGAGAAAAAGAGAGTTTGGCGTATTCGATTAAAAGTTTGTATGTAAAACAAAAAGCCAATATTTTTATTCGTGCTGGAATCGAAATTCCGAATTTTGAAAAAGCAGTTCGTTTAATTGAGGAACAACTGGAAATTATGAAGAAAGGTGAATTTTCCGACAACGATTTAGCTTCTGCCAAAGAATATGTAAAAGCTGGTATTGTAGCGATTGAAACAGAACAAGACACAGGAATTGTTTACTACATCGGTCAAGAAATTTCGAAAACCGATACAACGCTCGAAGAATATCTAAAAAATATCGAAGAAATCACAAAACAAGATATCATGGAAATTGCTCAAAATATAAAAATTAACACCGTCTATTTCCTAAAAAATGAAAAGGAGGAAGCTGATGCAAACCATACAAAATAACAAAATCCAAGAAAAAATATACACCGAAAAATTATCCAATGGATTAAATCTGATGATTATTCCGAAAAAAACGCAAAAAAAATATATAATTTGGGGCGTAAATTATGGTTCCATTGACCACAAATTTATGGTAGGTGACAAAGAAATCACAGTTCCAGACGGTATTGCCCATTATATGGAACATAAACTTTTTGAACAAGAAAATGGGACCAATAGTCTAGACGTTTTATCCAGTTTAGGCGTTAATGCGAATGCTTACACTACCAACAATCACACAGCTTATTTGTTTGAAGACAACAACGAAAAGTTTTTAGAAGCATTAGATGAATTTATGAATTATGTTCAAAATCCTTATTTTACAGACGAAAATGTGGAAAAAGAACGTGGCATCATCGAGCAAGAAATTATGATGTATGACGATTATCCTGATTGGAAATTGTACATGAATGCGATGAAAGCGATGTATCATAAAAATCCGATTAATATCGATGTAGCAGGAACCAAAGAAACCATTGCCAAGATTACAAAAGATACTTTATATGAAGCATACCACGCATTTTATCGACCAGACAAAATGGCAATTGTTGTTTGTGGCGATTTTGAACCAGAAAAATTAATCCCAGAAATCGAAAAAAGGATGACATTGCAAAATGCCACACAAAACGTCAAAAGATTATATGAAGAAGAACCAAAAGAAATTGTGCAAAAACAAGTAGAAGCTGAAATGAACATCAGCATGCCAATTTTCATGATTGGTTATAAAGATGAGGTGGCTTGTGAAAATCAAATTAAAAAAGATTTGGCATTAGACATTTTATTTAATATTTTAATTGGCGATAGTTCCGAATTATATCAATCGCTATATGAGGAAGGACTTTTGCAATCCGAGCCAACCTTTATTTATGAAAATAGTCAAACCTATTCTCATGTTTTAATACAAGGACAAAGTGAAAAGTATGATGAAGTCATTAAAAAAATCGAACAAGGAATTGAAAATTTAAAACAAAATGGAATACAAGACGAAGTATTTGACCGAATCAAGAAAAAATTATATGGTGAATATGTCAAAAGCTATAATGATGTAGGAAGTATAGCAACAACCTTTATCCAAAATTATTTTAGAAATATTAATCCATTGGATTATTTTGAAGAATTCAAAGGGTTAGACAAAGCTTATACAATGCAAGTTTTGGAAGAAGTTTTCAAACCAGAAAGAAAAGTAGTATCCATTGTAAAATCAAAATAAGGAGAAAAAATGATTTATTTTCCAGGTTTTAATGTATCATTTTCAATCAATCCAATTGCGGGTAAGATATTTGGAATTGCCATTTATCATTATGCGATTTGTATTATTTTAGCCATTGTTGTTGCAGTTGTTTTGTGTTATAAATCAAAGGAAAAATTTCAAATAAAATTTGATTTTATTTTAGAAACTTTGATGTTTGCCATTATGTGGGGATTTGTTGGAGCGAGGATTTATTATGTATTATTTCATGTAAGCGAATATTCTTCCTTAGCCAAAATCCTGCAAATACGAGATGGCGGTTTGGCACTTTACGGCGGATTGATAGCAGGCGGAATTGTCATTTTAAAAAGATGTCGAAAATATAAAATTGATGTCTTGGATTTTTTGGACGCCATTATTCCGTTTATTGCGATAGCGCAATCCATTGGAAGATGGGGAAATTTTTTCAACCAAGAAGCGTATGGAACAGAAACCGACAATGTTTTCCGTATGGGAATTCAAACATTAGAAGGATACAAAGAGGTTCATCCTGCGTTTTTATATGAGTCATTTGCAACTTTTCTGTTATTTATTTTATTAAAGATTTTACAAAAAAATAGGAAATTCAAAGGTGAAATATTTTACGTATATTTATTTTTCTATTCTAGCGTTCGAATGCTCATTGAAGGAATTCGAGTGGATAGTTTAATGTTCTATCAGTTCAGAATTTCACAAATTTTGTCAGGTGCGATTTTTGTCATTTCGGGAATAATGCTGTTGAATAACATACAAAAATTGATGTTTAACCATAAAAATCGTTCCAAAATGCTGAAAAAGGTCTACAAAAAAGTACCATAAATGTAGATTTTTTATTGACATTGACGAATAAATGTGGTATTTTTGAACTATAGAAAAAAGGAGACATTGTAACTTATCGAAATTAAAAAGGAGCGATGTAATATGATAAATGATGAAATTTGCGAATTAAGAGAAAAATTGAATAAAAGTATAGAAGCAGGAGAGGATTACAGTGTAATCTATGATTTGAGTGTGCAATTAGATGGTCTAATTGCTAAGTTTTATGAGGAAAAAAAATAGAGTAAAAGCAAGCTTTGTGTGGCTTGCTTTTTTATTAACTTTAGAGAAATCCCCGAGTTATACTGGGGGATAATTATGCTTAAAATAAGTAGTATTTGCTGTTTTTTTTGAAAAATATTCAAAATTTAGAAAAAATCAGTATATTACGTTTGTATTACATTTTTCGAAAACTCTTGTTAAACGAAATAGTATGGTTTATAATGAAAATAGAAACGAAAGAGGAGAAAATATGAAAAAACAAAACAAACTAATGATAGCTGTTATTTTAATAGCAATACTACTGATGGGAATTGGCTATGCCAGTCTAAGCAACAGCATTTTGCTGATAAATGGAAAAGCTTTTGCAACAGCTAATCAAGAAAACTTCAAAGTGTATTTCACAGGAGAAGTACCAAAGGAGCATACTTCGGAAAGTTACATAACAGTTCAAGCAGAAGCCGTCGCAAAATCTCAAGAAGCGACGGTCAATATTTTAGGGCTTAATAAAAAGGGAGATTATGGATATGCCATTTTAGAAATTGAAAATGGCAGTCAAGATATTGATTCAGAAATAACAGTCACGGCGGATATAGGCGAATCGGAAATGTTCAATATCAATGTCATCATGTGTGACCAAGAAGGAACAGCTAATCAAAATTATTTTGTTGCAAGTGGTCAAAAAACGTATGTAAAAATCATGGCAGAATTGCTAAAAACCCCAACAAGTAATGAGAAAGCAACGATAACGGCAAAAGTAACAGCAGTACCAACGGAAGCAGAAGACCAGCCAGATATTCCACCGCAAGGAGAAGTAATTTCCGATAGCATTATTATACCAGACAAATATAATACAGGAGCAAAAGGAGCTTTAGAAACCATACCAGAGGAAGATTGGAAAGTCGATGAAGAAGGAAGTATGGTAATTCTTTCAAGAAGCACAACACATGATATTAACATAAAAGCAACTAAAAAAGAAGAAATTGTAGTGGAAAATAAAAACTTCAATAAATCTCTGCGATTTTTGAATGATGATGGATTAACGGTAAATCGAAAAATTATTTTTAGAAATTGTAAATTTAAAAGTGTTTCTTCAGGAAGAATCGGATATGATAAATTAGAATTAATATTTGAAAATTGTTCGTTTACGCACTATTTTGGTTCTAATGCATCTTTTGATCATTGCTATTTTGGAGGAAGTGTGGCAGATGGTATTAATCCATTTCAAAATATAACGGTGAAGAATTGCTTCTTCTCTGATTTGGCAATACCTTCGACAGAACCTGTCGAAAATAAGCTTCATTCAGATGGTACACAAATGTATGGTTATAGTGGAACTTATAAAAATGAAGAAATAACGTTAGATGTTCAAAATATTCTATTTTATAATTGCAGAATGGAAGTTCCACCAATACGTTATACCAATAGTGCTGGCTATGTTAATGCGGCGTTAATGATACAGCCAGAATATGCAGATTTACATGATGTAAAGTTTGAAAAATGTATCATAAATGGTGGTGGATTTTCGATTTATATTTCTGCTAAAAACAATTGTATTGTAAGAGATTTAACTTTGCAAGATATTAAAGTAGGGTGTTCGGCACTATATGGAGAACTTTATAAAGGTAGTGTTGCAGTACCAGAGAGTTTATTTGAAGAACGTAATATTATATATAACACTTCCAAAACGGATAAATTATATGTGGGAAGTGTTTGGAAAGAAGAGGATGGCGTACATATTAGTGTGAGCAATGATACAAGTACAGAAAGAACGCTAACAGTTGAATTAGGAAATGGAACGAGAAAAGAATTTACAATCAAAGCTTGTTATCCAGGAACGACTTGGTGGAATAGTCAAGACAAATTTATAGAAGAAAGCGTAGACAAGTATAACTATGAAGATTTCCCATTTGATATTGAATTAGTAGTAGAAGATACAACAAGCATTCGTTGCTATGATGGTGAAACATTAATCCGTTCTCAAAAGTTGTCTTAAAATCAATTGAAAAGCTTTGCATAAATTAATTTGCAAAGCTTTTTTCATATTTTCATCCAACCTTGAATATCTTAAACTAAAGGAGGAAAAAAATGAAAGATAGAATGATAAGATATAGTTTTATTTTCTTAATTTTAGTGGTTAGTATTTTACAATTTTCACTTGCCTCGCATGCCGATCAAGAACTGAGTAATCAAACCTTAGCATGGGGATTTCGAAGAGGTGAAAATCATGAACAAGCTGTTTTGGATAATGAGCTTTTAAAAGTCATTGAAAAATCCAATGGGATTGCTATGGGAAACCCCAATGTAAAAAATATCTATTTAACATTTGATGCAGGATATGAAGCAGGATACACCGAAGATATTTTAAAAGTATTAAAAGAAAATAACATAACAGCAACTTTTTTTATAACAGCTCACTATGTTAACACAGCGTCTGATTTAGTCAAACAAATGATTCAAAATGGCAATATTGTTGGAAATCACACCGTAAATCATGCTTGCTTACCAGGACTTTCGGATGACGAAATTAAGGAAGAAATTATGAAATTGCATAATAGTGTCTATGAAGTAACTGGCTACGAAATGACCTATTTCAGACCACCAAGAGGAGAATTTAGTGAAAGAACGGCTAGTATTGTAGAATCGCTGGGATATACCAGTGTATTATGGTCCAATACCTATGATGATTGGGACGATTCCAAACAAGGCAGAAGTGATTATGGCAAAAAGAAAATCCTAGACAATTTACACAATGGTGCAATTATTTTATTACACAGCACTTCCCAAGATAATCTAACCATGCTGGATAGTTTAATAAAAGAAGCCAAAGAAATGGGATATGAATTCAAATCTTTGGATGAATTTGAAAAATAAAACAAAGGGAAATAACGTTCTAATGTTATTTCCTTTTTCATCGAAAACAAGGAATTTTATTATATAAAGTTGGCAATTTACATAAATCATTATATAATAAAAAAATACTGTAATAAACAGAAAAATAGAAGAAAGGATGAACAGTATGAAAGGAAAACGGTATTGGAAAAAGGAGTATGGGATATTTGTTGTAGAAGGAATAATTTGGGTAGTATTTATTATTTTGCCACAAAAATCTCTACAAAAATTTTCCCATACTCGATACTATTCACAACAGCAATTCCCGTATAATTAAACGCGTTGCTCAAAATATTGCTTTTATGAGCTGGTGAATTCATCAAACTTTGAATAGCGCCATCTGCATTTAGATTTCTGGCAATATTCTCACTTGCTTTACTGTAAGAAAAATTGTGATTAGCTAACATTTCGAAAAGGGTACCAAAGGTGGGAGAAGTATGAGCAAAATATTTTTTTTCGACAATGTCATTTGCTTTGAGGCGAGCTAAATTGAGTAACGTTTCGTCGATTTCGTATTCAGGCAGATTATTTTCAATACGCTTATTGTTAATTAAATTGAAAAAGATTTGTTCATCTTGTGAAAGAGTGGAATTTGAGATATTTTCTGCTGTTTCAATATTGGCAGAGGTTTCTAAGGTTTGCTCAGTTTGTTGAGTGCCTTGAATGTAATCGGCAGAAACCGCTCCGACTAAATTGTTTTCTGTTCTGACAATGTACCAGTTATCTACTTTTCCGTAGATATGTACGGTATCGTTTTTCACTAGTAATCCAATGTGAACATTTTCTGTACTAGGTCCTGTACGTATTTTCAAAGATTCTGCTGTCACTTTTCCGAAGAGTGTAAGGATAATTTGGTTCTAACTTTTGCATTTCTTCATTCCCAAAAGAAGACGAGAAAATTCCAACCCCAATCAATCCCAAAATAACCATAAACATAATCCAAAATTTTTTCATAAATATTCCTCCCTTGTACAAGAAAATTCTACCCAACAAGAAAAAAATATATACCTACTATAAAACTGTGAATAAACAGCTGCAGCTTCTTGACTTTTTGCACAAACTATGATACAATTTATCCCATTCGTTCGTATATTCGAACAAAAAATTATAAATTTCAGGAGGTAATTCAAATGGAAAAACGGAAAGACTGGAGGGAAAAAGGCTGGTTGATTTTTTGTTTCATAATCCTTAGCTTTTTCATATTTGTACTATTATATGGAGGGGCAGCAGAAAGAGACGAAGCATACAAGGTTACAATTCAGCTCCAACAGCAAATAGACCAGTTAAGCGTGGACAATGAAAATTTGCAGGAGGAGAATGAAAATTTAAAAACGAATCAAGCAATTTTGCAAGATGCTATTCAGACTTTGCAGAAAGAAAATGAGCAATTAAAAAAAGAATTAAAGGTAACAAAAGACAAACTCGAAGCTTATCGGGAAAAGAAGAATTAAATTAAAAAAACAAGCGCTATACATTTGTGTAGCGCTTGACCTTTAATATACAAAACTATTCTTAAGTTCCTTTAAAATTTTTCCAAAATAATATTGCCAACTATTTTGCTCTAATTGATTGGTTAAAATAATATCGGTTGAACACAAAATTTTTCCTTCATAAAAAATGGTTATATTTCCAATTTTTTCATGGGAAGGAACGCTAGAGGATAAGGAATTTAAAGTATAAAATTTTGTTTCTAGCGAATTTAAGGTATTTGCTTTTAAAGGAAATATGGTGTTGTTCATTTCAGATAAGGCTATATTGGGTTTGGTGATTGTTTTTTGAAGCCATACATTTTGTTCATAATAGGTTTTATATTCTGCAAAACTTTCTTGAATATAATCGGAAAGATTCACATATTCAAAGGTATCGTAAACATAATGGATAACATTCATACTATCACGTGTTCTTTGATTTTTTGTGTCCGCTCCCAAAACCACAACAATAATATCCATTCCATTTCGATTGCAACTCGAAACTAAGCAACGTCCCGCATTAAACGTAAAACCAGTTTTCACTCCATAGACACCTTCGAAATTTCCCAGTAGTTCATTTGTATTAGAAATTGTGCGGGGAGTACTGTTTACTGAAATCGTGGTTGTTTTGGTGGAAACGATGTTTTTGAATTTTTCATTTTTTAGAGCGTAATCTGTGAGTAAAGCAAGTTCGTAGGCAGTTGTATAGTGATTTTCATCGTCTAAACCATGTGGTGTTACGAAGTGCGTGTGGGTTAAGTTTAATTCTTGAGCTTTTTGGTTCATTTTTTCAGCAAAGCCTTCTACAGAACCAGCGACATGTTCGCTAATGGCAATGGCACAATCGTTTCCGAGAACGTAGCATAAGACCGTAAAGCACATCATTCATGGACATTTTTGTACCAGTGGAAACTTTCAAGCAAGAGCCTCGTACAGAAGCAGCGTCTTTCGAAAATTCAACGGTTTCACTTAAATCGCAATTTTCTAAAACAAGAATGGCTGTCATGATTTTTGTTGTAGAAGCCATAGGAACTTCTTTGTAGGCATTTTTTTCGTATAGAACGGAAAGGCTTTTTCGATCAAGAGCAAGGATATGTTTGGCATTGGTAGTTGGTTCTTTGGAAGGATTTTTGGTATCGGTTGAAACTTCGATGAAGTTGTCAAGCTCGGATTCCTCTAAAAAATCGTCTGCAAAGCATAGAGAAGGAACAATTGTAAAAAATATTGTTAAAATTATAAAAATTTTTTTCATCATCATTTTTTTCACCTGTTTTAAGAATATGCCTAAAAAAAGAAAATATGATTAATAGACTTATTGACAATTTACATAAAATATGGTATAATATTAATATATTGGGATTGTTCCCTTCAAAATCTGGAAGGGAAAGCTCCTTCTAGATTTATAATAACTAACATAATCTGAAGGAGGAAAAAAGTATGAGAGAGAAATTAAGTAAGATGACGGAAAGGCAGTTAACATCAGCTATTGCATTTGTAGCGGTGGCAGAGATTTTAACAGTCATAATCGGCGCTAAAGGCAAAAGCCGCTTAGCGGAAATTGGGAAAGGTATTGCTCTTACTATTGAGGGAATTTTATATATAATTCTCAATAAAGAACTCGAAAAGCGGTAAAACATACTTTTGCGGGTGACTTGCAGTTTAAGTCACCTGTTTTTTTGTATAAAAAAATGTTTTTAAAAATCGCAAAATTGGGGTATGATTGATATAGTTGTAACATTAAAAGAAAGAATGGAATAAAAAAGATATGCGCAAGAATAGAAAATATGATGGATAATGTAATTTGACAATTAACATAAAACATAGTATAATGTTAATATATGGGAAATTGTCCCTTCAATCTGGAAGGGAGTCTCCTTCTGGATTTATAACAAATGTATAATTTTAGAAGGAGGAATAAGTATGATTAAAAAAGTAATTGAAAAGTTAACAAAATTAACAGATCTTCAACGGGCATTAGGTGCTTTTGTTGCGGAGATAACATTTTTTGTTATACTTTTTATGATCGTAACCAATGTTGATGAATTATCTGTTTGGATTAGAGGAGTCGCGCTGATTGCATGCGTACTTGATTTAGCGGTTATGTTTTTGCTTATAATAACGAGAGAGCGGTAAATTATACTTTTGCAGGTGGCTTGCAGTTTAAGTCGCCTGTTTTTTGTATAAAAAAATGTTTAAAAATTGCAAAATCTGGGTATTATTTATATAGTTGTAACATTTTAAAAAATAAAAAAATATGATAGAAAAGTTTTTTAAAAAACTACTTGAAAATACATAAAATTATCGATATAATTTTATACAGTTTAGATTATAAATAAGGAGGAACGTTTTTATGGCGGAAGTAACAGAAGAAGAGAGAAGAGAAGTCGAGGAAATGGTGAATGGCTTAGTAGAAAGAGCAAGAAAAGCTTCAGATGAATTCAAAAAACTCGACCAAGAAACAGTTGACAAAATTGTCAAAAAAATGTCAATGGCAGGATTAGATAATCACATGAAATTAGCAAAACATGCTGTTGAAGAAACAAAAAGAGGAATTTACGAAGATAAAATTACAAAAAATATGTTTGCAACAGAATATATTTATCATAGCATCAAATACGATAAAACAGTTGGGGTAGTCGAAGATAACGAAGAAGAAGGTTATGTGACAATTGCAGAACCAATCGGTGTGATTGCTGGTGTAACACCAGTTACTAATCCAACAGCAACGGTGATGTTTAAATCTATGATTTCAGCAAAAACAAGAAATGTCATTGTATTTGGTTTTCATCCATCAGCCCAAGAATGTAGTGTGGCAGCCGCAGAAATTATGCGTCAAGCTGCTGTTTCAGAAGGGGCTCCAGAGGATTGTATTTTATGGATTGATAAACCATCCGTTTTAGCAACAAGTTTGCTAATGAATCATCCAGATGTTGATTTAATTTTGGCAACCGGTGGTTCTGGCATGGTAAAAGCAGCGTATTCAAGTGGAAAACCTGCTCTTGGTGTTGGACCAGGAAATGTACCTTGTTACATTGACAAAACTGCTCATTTAAAAACATCCGTTACAGATTTAGTTTTATCTAAATCATTTGACAATGGTATGATTTGTGCATCAGAACAATCAGTTATTGTGGATAGTGATATTAAAGATGAATTTGAAAGATTAATGCGAGAAGCTGGTTGCTATTTTGTAAATGACGAAGAAAGAGAAAAACTAAAAGCTACAATGTTTATAGCTGATCAAGGAAATAAATTAAATCCAGCTGTGGTTGGGCAAAGTCCAAAAACAATTGCGAATTGGGCAGGATTTGATGTTCCAGAAAACACGAAAGTTTTAGTAGCAAACGAATATGGTGTCGGAGAAGACTTCCCATTTTCGAAAGAAAAATTAAGCCCTGTTTTAGCTTACTATGTTGTAAACAATCAAGATGAAGGAATTGACATGGCTGACCGATTAATCAAATTTGGTGGAATGGGTCATTCAGCTGTCATTCATTCCGAAAATAATGATACCGTTACACAATTTTCCAATACTGTAAAAGTAGGAAGAATTATTGTAAATTCTCCATCAACTCATGGTGCAATTGGTGATATTTATAATACCAATATGCCATCTCTAACACTTGGTTGTGGTACGTTTGGAGGAAACTCAACGACTTCTAATGTATCATCAGCGAATTTGATAAATTTAAAACGAGTTGCAAAAAGGAGGGTTAATATGCAATGGTTTAAAGTTCCAGAAAAAATCTATTTTGAAGCCGGTTCCATCGGTTATTTAGAAAAAATGCCAAACATTTCGAAAGCGTTTATCGTAACAGACCCATCGATGGTACAATTTGGCTATGTTGATAAAATTTTATATCATTTAAGAAACAGAGAACAATACGTTCATGCCGAAATTTTCTCAGAAGTAGAGCCAGACCCTTCTTTTGATACGATTAAAAAAGGTGTAGCAGCGATGAATGCTTATCAACCTGATGTTATCATTGCTTTAGGTGGTGGTAGTGCGATGGATGCTGCCAAAGGAATGTGGTTATTTTATGAGCATCCAGATAGTGATGTAGAAGGTTTGAAATTGAAATTTATGGATATTCGAAAACGTACGTATAAATTTCCAACACTTGGACAAAAATGCAAAATGGTTGCAATTCCAACTACTTCAGGAACTGGTTCAGAAGTAACTTCTTTCTCGGTTATTACAGATAAAGAGAAAAATATCAAATATCCGCTAGCGGATTATGAACTAACGCCAGATGTAGCAATTATTGATCCTGAATTGGTTATGACTCTTCCAGCCAAATTAACAGCAGATACGGGTATGGATGTTTTAACGCATGCATTAGAAGCTTATGTTTCAGTGATGGCATCGGATTATACAGATGGTTTGGCAGAAAAAGCAATTGAGCTTGTATTCGAGTATTTGCCACAAGCCTATGAAGATGGAAGCAATCGAAAAGCAAGAGAAAAAATGCACAATGCAAGTACGATAGCTGGTATGGCATTTACTAATGCTTTCTTAGGAATTAACCATTCGATTGCACACAAATTGGGCGGTGATTATCATATTCCGCATGGTAGAGCAAATGCAGTGATTTTACCATATGTTATCAAATACAATGGAAGTGCACCAACCAAATTTGTATCTTGGCCAAAATACGAAAGTTTTGTGGCAGATGAAAGATATGCTGAAATTGCCAAAAGATTAGGATTGCCAGCAAATACAAAAGAAGAAGGAGTCAATTCATTAGTCAAAGCAGTACAAGAATTAATGGAAAAATTGAGTATGCCAAAATCATTGAAAGAATGCGGAATTGACGAGCAAGAATTTATGGCAAACTTAGACAATTTAGCAGACAAAGCATTTTCAGACCAATGTACAGGTGTAAATCCACGTGTGCCATTGGTAGAAGAAATTAAGCAAATTTTGATTGACGCATATTATGGAAATCCAGTTCAAATGTAGGAAATAAATTAAAGGGCACGAAATAACGTGCCTTTTTTGAAATGAAAAATTTAGAAAAAAGGCTTGTTAAAAATAGCGTGATGCTATATAATAAAATCGTTAATTAGGGGAAAACAAAAATGAAAAACGAAAATTTAAATCAGGAAATTATTAAAATGGCTGAAAACTTGTGGCTGTATATATAGTTTTGTAAGAGATACACAAGCATTTATTATAATAGATTTAGTGATAGAAATAAATTCGGTTAAAGGAGAAAACGAAAGATGAAAAAGTGGGAAAGAAACCAAAAAGGAATTACTTTGATTGCTTTGGTACTTACAATTATTGTGTTACTGATTTTAGCAGGAGTGACATTAAGTCTTATTAGGGACGAAGAGGGAATTTTGAAGCGAGCGGAAAATGCGGATGTACAGGCTCAAATTGCAAATATTGAGGAAGAGGCTAATTTGATTTATGCGGATTTGTTGATGGGAAAATATTTTGACGAACCAGAAAATAAAGTAATTGGTTTGGCAGATATTGTTGGACAGCTAGGCGACAAATATACTATCAAACAAATTGCTTTGGAAGGGGATACGGTATCTGGAATTTGTGTAGCAAAAAATCTTTATTTGGCACCAGGAGAAAGTCAGGTATTGGATGTTTTGTATGAAGGAATTAGCAATTCGAATGAATATTATGCAGTTGTAAATGGTCAAAATTATAAAATAATGTTGGAAAAAGATGGCGTGATAATTGCAAGAAAAGCGACTCAACTTGAGAAGATGGAAGGATTAACAGCGATATCATCTAACCCAAATGTGACAATTGAAAAAATTGAAGGAAATCAAATTACGATAAAAGCTGGAATGGAAGCAGAATCGGCAACGATAACAGTGAGATATGGAGAGTTTGAGGAAACTTGTGAGGTGACAGTGCAAGTAAAACCCAATGAAGTGGTAGATGAAAGTTTAGAGTTTTCAACTGCATATGGAAGAATTGATGTGATTTGGTTGAGCGAAAATAATAGTGTTTTAGAGACGCCAAATGCACCAGATTATTATAATAATGCGCTAACACCAGTTAGTTGGACGAAAAATGGAGAGGATTGGACAGAGGATGAAACGGTGCAAATGCCGAGTTATCATTATCAAGAAGGAATAGGAACAGAGGATAACTTGAGTAGTTTGTGGGCGAATGCGAAAAATGGTGATGGAAGTTATTTTGTGTGGATTCCAAGATATGCGTATCGAATTACGTATTATGAGAGTGAGAAAAGTAGTACACCAACAGGCTATTATGATGGCTATGGACAGTGGGATGTGATAACAAAGAAGAAAAAACATGAGTTGGATGAAGGAATTGAGACGGTTGAATACCAGGGAAAAAATTATATAGTTCATCCAGCTTTTATGAAGGATATGGAAAAAGTGGGAAAGGCTGGAGAGCCTTTAGAGGATTTTGCTAGAGGTGGCTGGAATAAAAATTTGAGTGGATTTTGGGTGGCTAAATATGAGATGAGTGGAAATGGAGCAACAGAGGAATCTTTGGGAGATGGCATATTAAAATTCAGAAGTGTGCCAGGCGTGCAGACTGCAAGAGGCGGAGAGATTGGGCTTATTTATACTTGTTCTAAGAATTATGATGAAGCAAAGAAAAGTCACTTGATGAAAAATAGTGAATGGGGAGCTGTGGCGTATTTGGCGCATAGTCAGTATGGAAGAAATGGACATGAAGTGGCGATAAATAATAATCTAATCACTGGAAATGGAATTGGTGAGACAGCTGGAGTTATTAATGCTTATAATACGAAGATAGGCACAAAAGCGAGTACAACAGGAAATGTATATGGAGTGTATGATTTATCTGGTGGTGTAGTAGAGGCTATGTCTGCATTTGGCGATGTGAATTATAAGAACTTTTTTGGAATCAGTAATTGGACTAGTGCGACTGGCTTGACAATTGAATCAAATAGTACCGAGTATGCGACAAAATATATGAATCAAGGGGATGGAACTAAGGTTTTTCTAGGTTCAAAGATTGGAGACGGTATTAAAGAAGTTTATGATTCTTCGCAATCATGTAGTTGGTTTCAAAATTATGGATTGATTCCCTATTGGGAATGGCCATTTTCATGGCGTGGTGGAGATTATAGTATGAGTGAAAATGCTGGTATTTTTACTTCTGGTTATTATAGTGGAGAAGTTGGAGCGAATATTGGATTTCGTGTTGTTTTGGCACAATAAATGGAAAATGAAATATTACATTTCTATTACATTTTACAAATTCTATTGACAAACTAATTATTTTATTATAAATATAATTTAACAAAAGAATAAAGGAGTGACGAAAGATGGAAAATTTTTATGCGGAAGAAGATAAAGTAAGTAAAAAAGATTGGTTAACAAGTTTAATTTTATGTTGGTTTTTAGGATTTTTTGGAATCCACCGTTTGTATGCTGGAAAAATTGGAAGTGGCTTTTTGATTTTATATGGAACAATTGCGGCAGCTTGTATTATGGCGATGGATTTACATTTGGGAGCTATTGCATTTGTGGTTGTTGGAGCTTTTGTACTGAATGACTTTTTGAATATCTTATTAAAATGCTTCAAAGACTGCTATGGAAAAGAAATTTGCAAAGATACATTGAATCATAAATAAAATAAAAAGAAAGACGAATGATAAGTTCGTCTTTTTTGATGTTTCTCAAAATTGATAATATACGAATTTTCTTTGCACAAGCGAAAAAGAATTTTTCAAAATAATTGCTAATTACAAAAAAATATTATATAATAAAGGCAAATGAGTTTTGGGGAGAAATTAGATGAACAAAAAATGGGAAATTTGCGAGTGCAATCAGGATTTGGTGCAAAAAGTGGCGGAAGAAAATCACTTGTCAGAATTGATTGCTACAATATTGGTAAATCGAGAAGTAACGGAGAAAAAAGAAGTAGAGATATTTTTAAATCCTACAAGGAATGATTTTCATAATCCGTATTTAATGCCAGATATGAAAGAAGCAGTTGATAGAATGGAAATTGCAATTCAAAAAAATGAGAAAATTATGATTTATGGAGATTACGATGTAGATGGTGTGACGAGTATTACGGTTTTAAAAAAGTTTTTGACTGACCGAGGAATGACAAATGTTGGGTATTATATCCCAAAGCGATTGGATGAAGGATATGGCTTAAATCGAGAAGCGGTTAAGAAAATAGCAGAGGAAGGCTATCAGCTGATTGTGACAGTGGATTGTGGCATTACAGGAATGGAGGAAATTCAATATGCTTACGAATTAGGAATGGAAGTGATTGTGACGGATCATCATGAGCCATTGGATGAAATTCCTAAGGCGATTGCGGTGATTGACTGTAAAAGAAAAGATTCGGTATATCCGTTTAAGGGATTGGCTGGCGTTGGTGTTGTGTTTAAGGTTATTCAGGCGATTAGTCAGCGTTTGGAATTGGCGGAAAAGGAGTATTTGAAATATTTAGATATTGTATGTGTGGGAACGATTTCGGATATTGTTCCTTTGGTGGATGAAAATAGAGTGATTTCCAAGTTAGGCTTAAAGTTGATGGCACAGACGAGATGTTTGGGGTTGAAGTCGTTGTTGGAGGTAAATGTTGGAAAGAATAGTGTTATAAATGCTAATACGGTGTCATTTGGAATTGCGCCAAGAATTAATGCTTGTGGTAGAATTGGTTTTGAAAATGAAGCGGTTAAATTGTTTATGACGGAAAATTTAGTTGAGGCTCGAGAAACTACTGAAAAGTTGAATCAGTATAATAAAACAAGGCAGGAAATTGAAAAAAATATTTTTGAAGAGGCGAAAGAAATAATTGAAAAAAATCAAATGCAAAATGGTCATACAATTGTAATTGGAAAAGAGGGATGGCATCATGGTGTGATTGGCATTGTGGCTTCGAAAATTATGGAAATTTATTTTAAGCCAACGATTTTAATTGGATTTGAAAATGGGATTGGAAAAGGTTCGGGAAGGAGCGTTGCTGGATTTGACTTGCATGAAGCCTTACATACGTTAGGTGGTTATTTGGACAAATATGGTGGACATGAGATGGCAGTTGGTGTTACATTAAAACAGGAGAATTTTGGAGAATTTGCGAGAAAATTGGAGCAAAGAGCGCAAGAAGCACATACAGAGCAAATTGTACCAATTATTTCAATTGATAAAGAAATTATGCCAAAAGAATTGACAATTGAAACAGCAGAGCGTTTATTAATGTTAGAACCATATGGTACTTCTAATAAAGTGCCGATGTTTTTGATTCGAAATTTGAAAATTGATTCAATTCGAACATTGGTTGAAGGGAAACATCTGAAGTTGACCTTGCAGGATGGGACAAATTTGATTAATGCGATTGGATTTAATTTGGGAAGTTATGCGGAAGAGTTTTTGTTGGGGGATAGAGTAGATATTATTGGAATGATTGAAATTAACGTGTTTAATAATGTAAAAAATATTCAAATCAATATGAAGGACATGCGTAAATCATATTAATCGAAATTAAAAGGGGATGCGAAATATGACGGAAATTAAAAATGTCACAATTGAGGAAATTATGGATCAGCAGATGAAAAATTATGGTGGTCAATCGAATATAGAATTAATTAAAAAGGCTTATGATTTGGCAAAAGAAAAGCATGGGAATCAATGTAGAATGTCTGGAGAAGCGTATATTATTCATCCTATGAATGTTGCCTATATATTGGCTAGCTTAGGAATGGATGATGAAACAATATGTGCTGCTTTATTGCATGATGTTGTGGAAGATACGGATTTGACCAATGAAGATTTGGTGATGGAATTTGGTGAATCGATTGCTCAAATGGTAGCAGGAGTGACGAAATTGGGAAGCATCCGTTTTACAAGTATTGAGGAGAAGCAGGCAGAAAATTATCGCAAAATGTTTTTGGCGATGGGAAAAGATATTCGTGTGATTTTAATTAAGTTGGCAGATCGATTGCATAATATGAGAACTTTGAAGTATTTATCACGTGATAGGCAAATTTCAAATGCGAAGGAAACGATGGATTTGTATGCACCATTAGCGAATCGATTGGGAATTTATTCTTTGAAATGGGAATTGGAGGATTTGTCGTTTAAGTATTTGTATCCTGAAAAGTATCATGAAATTGTGGTGGAATTGGATAAAAAAAGGGAAGAACGTTTGAAGTTTATTCATAAAATAAAAGATGAATTGGCTGAAACAATTGAGAAACAAAAAATAGATGTGGAGATAACAGGAAGGGCAAAGCATTTATATAGTATTTATAAAAAAATGCAGAGAGATAAAAAAGGCTTGGATCAGATTTATGATTTATTTGCTTTGCGTATTTTGGTTAATAATGTGAGAGATTGTTATACAACGTTGGGAATTGTGCATGAGATGTATACGCCGATGCCAGGTCGATTTAAAGATTATATTGCTGTTCCGAAAACCAATATGTATCAATCGATTCATACAACATTGCTTCGGACCAAAAGGGGTTCCATTTGAAGTACAAATTCGTACCTGGGATATGCATCGAATTGCTGAATTTGGTATTGCAGCGCATTGGGCTTATAAAGAAGCAAGTAATGCGGGGCAGAAAAAAAGTGTGATTGTGAATGATGATAAATTAGCATGGCTTAGAGAGTCGCTAGAATGGCAGAAAAATACAGAAAATCCAGTAGAGTTTTTGAAAACGTTAAAAACGGAATTGTTTGAAGATGAGGTGTATGTTTTTACGCCAAAAGGCATGATAAAGGAATTGCCAATCGATGCGACGCCGATTGATTTTGCGTATAGTGTGCATGAACAAATTGGTCATAAAATGGTGGGCTGTAAAATCAATGGAAAGATGATGCCGATTATTACAAAATTAAATAATGGTGATATTGTTGAGATATTGACTTCGGATCAGGCGAAAGGTCCAAGTAGAGATTGGCTAAAATTTGTGAAGAGTTCGTCTGCTAAAACTAGAATTAATCAATGGTTTAAAAGAGAGCAACGTGCGGAAAATATTGAAAAAGGCAAAGAAGTGATAGAGCGAGAAATTAAAAAATTAGGAATGAAATCGGTTGAGCTTTTGAAACCAGAGTGGATTCAGCAAATTTTAGAAAAATATCATTTTAGTGGTATGGATGATTTATATGCAAGTATTGGATTTGGTGGAATTTCTGATAAAAAAGTAATGGCGAGATTGCTGAATGAATATCGAAAAGAGCATGAAGAAGAGGATTTGGAACAAAAAATTAAAGAATTGGTTCATGCTAAACCAGTTAAAACGAAGCCGTCCAAAAGTGGCGTTTATGTGAAGGGAATTGACAATTGTTTGGTGAAACTTTCGAAATGTTGTAATCCTTTGCCAGGTGACGAAATTGTGGGGTATATTACAAAGGGAAGAGGTGTTTCGGTTCATCGCAAAGATTGTATGAATCTTAAGGATTTGCTTGGAGAAGAGGGCAGAATGATTGATGTTTATTGGGCGGAAGAAGCAAATGTGAATTATAATGTAGAGATTGAAATTTTTGCAAATGACCGTTCTGGTTTGCTAAAAGATATTGTGAAGCAAATTGAAAATTATAAAGTAAAGTTGATGGGAGTCAATAGTCGAACGACAAGAGAAGAAATTGCGATTATTGATATAATACTTGAAACTTCTAGTATGAGTGATTTGAATAAATTAATGAATTCTTTTATGAAGGTTGAAAGTGTTTATGATGTTTATAGAAAGAGAGGATAAAAAGGTGATACTAAAGAGATTACAAGTCAAAACAGGGCAACCGAATTTGCTTACAAATACGTATATTATATGTGACGAAATTACAAAAGAGGCTATGGTGATTGACCCAGGAGGAGAGCCAGAGCGAATTGTAGAAGTATTAGATATTTTAGGAGTTGAAGAAATACGATATATTTTTGTTACTCATTGTCATGCAGACCATATTGGTGGGATGAATGAATTGAAAAATGCGAAAGGTGGAAAAATTCTAGTCAGTCGTGATGATAGTGAGGGATTGTATAATATAGAAATTAGTTTGGCAGATTATATTAATATGCAGATTCCTGCTTTAGAAGCAGATTCTCGATTGGATGATGAAGATTTAATTCACGTAGGAAATTTGGAATTTAAAGTAATTGCAACTCCAGGACATACTAAAGGAAGTGTTTCATTGTATTGTGAAAAAGAACGTTTGATTTTTACAGGAGATACACTTTTTTCAGGAACTTGGGGAAGAACTGATTTGCCAACAGGAAGTTTTGCAGAAATTATGGCTTCGATTTCGGATAAACTGATGACCTTGCCAGATGAAACTATTTGTTATCCAGGACATGGAAAAACGACGATGATTCAGGATGAAAAAAATATTTATTTAGAATTAAAAGAAAAGGAGTTTTAATGGTTTATGAGATTATTGGTGCAACGTGTGCAAAATGCGAATGTTAAAGTGGAAAATAAAGTGGTTGGTGAAATCGGAAAAGGGTTTTTGGTTTTGTGTGGAATTACTCATTCGGATACGAAACAACAGGCAGATTATTTGGCGAAAAAAGTATGTAATTTGCGCATTTTTGAAGATGAGAATGAGAAATTAAATTTGTCATTAAAAGAGGTAAATGGCGAATTGTTGATTGTGTCACAATTTACGTTATATGGGGAATGTGGCTCTGGAAATCGTCCGAGTTTTTCGGCGGCAGCAAAACCAGAACAGGCAAATGAATTGTATGAATACTTTATGGAAAAATGTAGAGAGCAAAAAGTAAAGGTGGAAAAAGGCATATTTGGTGCAGATATGAAAATTTCGTTATTAAATGATGGACCAGTTACATTGATGTTGGAAAAGTAGTTAATTTGGAAATCTTTCATATATATATTTAATGATGTCTTCTAAATTGTTATCAGTAATATTAATAAAAACGCCAGAATCAAGGCTAATCCAAAGGTTGATTTGGAATTTTTCCTTATTATCAATAAAACAGCTGATGAGTTCAATCATATCAATGGGATTATCGTAGGCGGTTTCCCAGAACAACTCATTTGTGATTTCGAGATTCTCAGAGAAAAAAAGTGCTAAGAATTTTTTGATTTCTCCTTCTTTTTCACTATATAAATTAACAATACCTTTCATAAATTTCCTCCATATAGTATATATTTTCAAAAATTTCAAATAATATACATAAATGGAGGTTATATGAAAAGAGTTATTACGATAAGTTTGTGTTGTTTAAGTGTTTTATTGTTTTGTTTAACAGGCTGTAGTAAAGAGGAAGAAAAGAGTATTCACGATAAGCTAGATGCGGAGCTAGAGTATATTGAAGATTTGATTTTTAAAATCGCCAATAAATATGCTAAAAATGAATATGATGAAGAGGACAAAATCAATTGGCAATGGATTAAAGATGACGTCGGCAAAATGAATGATGCGTGGGGAACTTTGATTTTAGATTTAACAGAAGTGGATATTCAAAATCAGGATATTATGGAATTTAGTAAGGATTTGAATGATTTAATTATAGCAATGCACGATGAAAATGCCCAAAACATGCTAAACGAGCTTAGTGATATGTACAAAAGAATCATTATTTTTAAACAAGCCTATTCAGAAGATAAAAATAAAATTCAAAAAAATAAAATAAAAAGTGGTACATTAAGTGTTTATACTTTTATTCACAAAGAAGATTGGACTGGTGCCAAAACAGAAATAGATGGTATCATTGAAAATTATAAAAGTTTGATGAATGATATTCATTATACCGAAGAAAATGGCTATAATTTGAATAAAATATATGTATTACTAGAGGAATATCGAATTAGCATTCAAACGCAGAATTATGATTTGGCAAGGATGAAATATATCACAACAGTAGAAAATTTATAGAAAAGCTACAAGGAGTAAAATTAATTACTCCTTGTAAATGTTTTAGCTATTTTGTATTAAATATTGCAAAATTTGGACAGCATTGGTTGCGGCGCCTTTTCGAATATTGTCAGCGACACACCAAAAGTTGAGTCCATAAGGAACACTTTCATCACGTCTGATTCTTCCAACAAATACTTCATTGTGACCATTTGCATTAGTAGCAAGAGGATATATTTGATTTTTAAAGTCATTTTCAACGATGATTCCTTTTTTTGACTTTAAATTTTGAATGATTTGTTCCAAATCGAAATCTTGCTCAAACTCAACATTAATTGATTCACTATGACAATTAATAACGGGAACACGAACGGCAGTTGCTGTTATTTTTAAGTCAGGACGTTTAAGTATTTTTCTGGTTTCTTGTATCATTTTGAGTTCTTCTTTGGTGTAGCCATCTTCTAAGAAAACATCGATGTGTGGTAAACAGTTATTGTAAATAGGATAGGGGAATTTTGTAGTAGTATGATGATTCAAATCATCAATGCCCTTTTTTCCTGCTCCAGAAACTGCTTGATAAGTAGAATAAACAATTCTTTTGATTTTACAAGTATCATTCATGACTTTTAAAGGAACTACTGCTTGAATGGTAGAGCAATTTGGGTTTGCAATGATGCCATGATTTTTTAAAGCTTCTTCTGGATTAACTTCTGGCACAACCAAAGGGACATCTTCGTCCATACGAAAAGCACTGCTGTTGTCAATAACGATACATCCTTTAGCGGCGGCAATTGGTGCAAAATGTTTTGCCGTGTCTCCACCGGCGGAGAAAATAGCATAATCAAAACCACTATCAAAGGCATGTTCGGTTAATTCTTGAACAATGTATTCTTTTTCTTGAAATACAATTTTGCTTCCAGCGGAATGTTTGGAGGCAAAAAATACATATTCGGAAATGGGTAAATGAAATTCGTTTAAAACTTCTAAAGCAGTTCTGCCAACTACTCCAGTGGCACCCACAAGAGCTAATTTATAGGTTCTCATAATTTATTCAATCCTTTCTTATTGTAATTTTATTTATTATATGATAAATTTAAAAAAAAGTACATAACTTCTTGATTAATTGTCAAAAAATGGTTAAAATAAATTTAATAATACATGAATATGGGGAGTAATTATATGAAGTATTTAAGAAGCAAAAATGGAATTTCAATTGTTGCACTTATTATAACCACAATCGTACTACTTGTATTAGCAGGCATGACAGCTGTTATGGCGAAAGACTTAGTGATTGATAAAGCAGTAATGGCATCTGAAAAAGCAACAGAAGCTAATTTGAAAGAAATCATTGACCTGATATGGTTAGATACAGAAATTAGTTATTGGTCAGAGGCAAAAGGTGCCAATAAAATGGAATATTTTAAAATGAATATGGAGACAGAGTTGCAGAAAATAGAGGATGTAACGAATATTCGTATTATAAAAAATGGTGATAGTGGTTTGAAGGTTTGTTTTTCTTACAAAAATGAAATGTATCAATTTACGATTTCATCAGAAGGAGATGTTTCTATAGTGGATTCAGAATCTAAGCTATTAAAAGGGAATGTGAAAATTGGAGATTATGTAGAATATCCGATTGAATACAAAGATGTTTATTCAGAAAAAACGTATACGACAACAAATGGTTGGAGAGTGATTGATGATGGTATAATGAAAGGAACATCTGGTCAAGTAAAAATTATCAGTATAGGAATTCCAGAAAAATGGTATTATGACGGTGAACAAACTAAAGTAGTAGTAGAGAATTTAACCAATCATTTTGAAGAACTTATTTTACAACCAGGAAATGATGGAACTGAGATAAAAGGTCATGCTTTTAAGAATGAAAAGTTAGCAGATAGAATTACAACTGTGTCATTAACAGATTTAAATCAAGTCTATAATAATATTTATGACCAAAACAGGGCCTTAAATGATGTTACAATGTTGGAAGACAAATATGAATTGTTTGATTTAAAAAGTTCTGGTGTATTCTTTTATTGGTTGGCAACTAGAAATACAGAAAGTAATGGAATTTATTATATATCTGATGAAGGCATTGACATTTATGATGTGAAAATAAAAATAGGGATTAGACCAGTAATTTATCTGAAAAATGAATTAACTGGCAAGTTTGAGAATAATGTTTGGAAAGTGGATAGTTAAGGAGGAAATATGGAAAAAAATTGGTTTAATTTAAGCATAGAGGAAACCGCTCAAAAATTGGAAACAAATCCAAAAGAGGGATTAAGTCAAGATACTTTAGCCGCTAGATATGAAAAATACGGCTACAATGAATTAAAAGCAAAAAAGAAAAAAAGTATGATTGTAAAATTCTTAGAACAATTTAAAGATTTTATGATTATCATTTTAATTATTGCAGCGATTGTTTCAGGAGTTGTTGGAATTCAAGAAGGAGAAGGAATTACGGACACGATTATTATTTTAATTGTGGTTGTCCTAAATGCGATTATTGGTGTTGCACAAGAAAATAAAGCGGAGAAATCGTTGGAAGCTTTGCAGAAAATGAGTAGTCATGCAGCAAAAGTTATTCGAGATGGAAAGTTGGCAGTTGTTCCAGCCAAAGATTTAGTGCCTGGTGATGTTGTCATCCTAGAAACAGGAGATTATATTCCAGCGGATTTAAGAATTATTGAAGCGATTAATTTGAAATCCCAAGAATCAGCGATGACGGGTGAATCGGTGCCAGTCGATAAATCTTCTGATACGATTAATGGGGAAGTCAGTTTAGGCGACAGAAAAAATATTTTATTTTCATCTAGTTTAATTACGTATGGTCGAGGCAAAGGAATTGTAGTTGGAACTGGTATGAATACAGAAGTTGGAAAAATTGCGAAAATGATTGATGAAACAGATGAGTCACAAACGCCACTTCAAATTAAGTTAAATAATTTAGGAAAAACGTTAGGAATTGTTGCCTTATTCCTTTGTGCTGTGATTTTTGTGGTAGGAACGCTTTATGGAAAAGAACCAGTGCATATGTTTATGACAGCTGTATCACTTGCAGTGGCTGCTATTCCAGAAGGATTGGCTGCGGTTTCTACTATTGTTTTGGCAATTGGTGTGCAACGTATGGTGAAAAGAAATGCAATAGTCAAAAAATTGCCAGCAGTTGAAACACTAGGTTGTGCATCGGTTATTTGTTCGGATAAAACAGGAACCTTAACCCAAAATAAAATGACCGTCAAAAAAATATTTGTTAATAGCAGAGTACAAAATATAGAGGAAATCAAAGATAAAAGCGATGAATTAGACAAATTAGTCAAATCAGGAATGCTTTGCAATGATACCAAAGTTGCCGAAGATGGAAAATTAACTGGTGACCCAACCGAAACGGCGCTAGTTGATATGGGATTTACGTTAGGATATGAAGGATATACCATCGAAAATAATCCACGCGAATTTGAAATTCCATTTGATTCAGACCGAAAATTAATGACAACCGTTCACAAAACGGAAGACGGAAAATATATTGTCTACACCAAAGGTGGTGTTGACGAATTACTAAAATGTTGCAACAGATATTCTGAAAATGGTGAAATTAAAAGTGATTTAGCAGATTACAAATCTTTGATTTTATCGACGAATAAATCCATGGCGGAAAAAGCATTAAGAGTGCTTGCATTTGGCTATAAAATCATAGAACATTCTTTAACAAAAGAGGATATTGACCATTTAGAAAGTGATTTGATTTTTGTTGGTATGTGTGGCATGATTGACCCACCAAGAGAAGAAGTAAAAGATGCGGTTAAAAAATGCGTATCAGCAGGTATCAAAACAGTAATGATTACAGGAGACCATAAAATTACTGCAACGGCGATTGCTAAAGAGTTAGGCATTTTGCAAGAGGAAAGCGAAGCCATTACAGGAAGCGATTTAGAAAAAATGTCGGACGAAGAATTGAAAAATAAGGTGAGAGATATTTCGGTATATGCAAGAGTTTCGCCAGAACATAAAGTACGAATTGTGAAAGCTTGGCAAGCAAACGGAGAAGTCGTTGCCATGACAGGTGATGGTGTAAACGATGCACCAGCATTAAAAAATGCCAACATTGGTTGTGCCATGGGAATTGTTGGGACAGATGTTTCCAAAGAAGCAGCAGATGTTATTTTGACAGACGATAATTTTTCAACCATTGTAGCAGCGGTAGAAGAAGGAAGACGTATTTATGATAATATTTTAAAAGCAATTGCATTTTTATTGTCGAGTAATATTGGGGAAATTGTGGTACTATTTTTAGCAATTATGTTGACACCAATTTTAGCAAAGTTATTTCATATTACGAATATTAGCCAATTAGAACCGCTTCTTCCAATGCATATTTTATGGATAAATTTAGTAACGGATTCTCTTCCTGCTTTAGCTTTAGCAGTAGATCCAGCAGATAAAAATATTATGAAACGAAAACCAATTCAAAACAGCAAAGGAATTTTTAGTAAAGGGATGACTTGGCGAATTATGTATCAAGGATTTTGGATTGGATTGATTACGTTAATTGCATTTATATTGGGACTTAGTACAGAAGGAGATTCTGCTTATAAAATTAGAGTGGCACAAACAATGGCATTTAGTGTGTTGGCACTTTCGGAATTGGTGCATGTGTTTAATGTAAGAAATAATCAAGAATCG
This sequence comes from uncultured Clostridia bacterium, assembly GCA_948976265.1. Taxonomy (GTDB): domain Bacteria; phylum Bacillota; class Clostridia; order TANB77; family CAG-508; genus Scatovivens. The sequence continues at coordinate 187,730 of CARFUA010000002.1, read as the reverse complement.
ATTTTTAAGGGAAATCCATTTAACAATAGTAAGCTGATTTTGGCAATTGGAATTTCGGCATTTTTAATGTTGATTATATTGTTTGTACCAGGTTTGCGAGAAATATTTGATTTGGAAGTATTGCCAAAAGATAAATTTATGGAAACAGTTTTATTAATTTTTTCTCCATTATTGATTGTTGAACTATTTAAGAAATTGAATATAAATGGAAAAGAATAGAAGAAAAGTGCTAACAACTTGGATTGTTAGCACTTTTGCTTAATTAAAATTCTTTTTCAGATGCCAAATGGTCATTTACTGGAATGTTGAGTTGACAAGATAATTTTTCAAGTTGCACTAATTGCTGACGCAAAATTTGATAATCTTGCTTCAAATAAAGTTCATTGGCACGATTTAATTCTCTTTCAGAAAGAGAGCTTATGACTTCTACTAATTTTTCAATAGAATCTAATGTTGTGGTTTCATCTGGGTTATGGCTTCCGCCACTGCTAGCACAGAAAATTAAAATAATTCGAGCAAGTTCATCATGAGTTAATGTTGCTGAATCATGACCCGCCCAAGACGCAAGCACTTCATAAGGAATATTATTCTCTTTGCAAATTTCAACAGCAGAATCGACTAAATCCGAATTAGTTCGATACGCTTTTCCTTTGGAAGTAACATTCATACGAACGCTACTTTTTGTCGTATGTACAATATCTTTGACACAATCAAAAATCATGTCACTAGTTAGTTCTGGTTCCATGCCGATTTGCTGACGAATATCGATATATAATCCAGGTTTTTCGTCATCAGTAGGATTTTCTGGATCTTTGAAGGGTTCTTTGATGATGTCATCTCGATCTTCAAAAGTGATATTGGCTATTTGACCAGCGGTTCTTTGTGCAAGTAAAAAATGAGAAATATTTTGTCCAAATTCTTTTTCATCAATGGCTAGTTTGATGTCACAATATTTATTAATTTGATTAAATCCACATTTTGGAGTGTAAGTTTCCAAAACTTCAATATCTGGATGATTTGAAACAAGTTCGATAAATTTAGCGGCTCCATAAACAGGGTCTTTGCGCTTTTCCATTGGTGTAGAACCAGAATGATTTTGTTCACCAACGGCACGAATGGTGAAAACTTTTTTGCCTTTTAAATCCTTTTCTTTCGTTTTTGATTCAAAAGAAAATTTAGGAACCGTAATTCTAAAGTTTGTAAAGTTTTCAGGATTTCTAGCAGATTCATTTAAAGAACAGACAAATTTTGCAGCAGTTTTGATGTCGGTGGTAACATCGGTTGTTTTTAAACGGTAAGGACCAGTGATAGAAGTACAAATTCCAATACTTTTTCCACTATCTTTTAAAGTGTCTGCTTGCTCGATGTGTCCTTCGATGGCAGTTACAATTTCATCTGGTTGAATGACTTTGTCTACTTCTTTGATTGGTTTTAAACCAGCTTCTTTGGCTTGTTTGAATAATTCGGCTTTAAATTCAGCGACGCATTCTCGCAAAGAAAGTCCTTCACGTGATTTGATGTTATCAAAATCTAAGTTGTCGCCACGTAAAAATTTACTTCCTAAGCAAGCTTTTCCTTGAAAACGAGTGGATTCTTCACAAGCATAAACAATTACTTTATGATTGATGAGATTTGTTTTGTTTTTTCCGTTTTTTACAAGATTTTCAGTTGCTTTTAAAGCAGCATAGACACCTAGCGGTCCATCGAATTGACCTCCATTGTCTACAGAATCGGTGTGAGAGCCAGCAATGTTACTTTTGTCGGTACGTAATTTTCCAGGAAAAGTACCACAGATATTTCCAATTGCGTCAATGGTAATTTCCATTCCCAAATCTTGCATGGCTTTGATAACTTTTATTTTATAAGCGACATCTTCTTTTGTAAAAGCATTTCGATTGATTGGTTTTTTAACGGGAATTCCGTTTTCATCAATATCGAAAAAATCATGAATGTCAATCATTTTTTATCCTCCTTATTTTTCTTTTTGTTTGTATTTTTTTGCTTTTGTGGATGATTTATATAGAAAATTGTATTCGAAAGTTGGATACAATTAGCTGCTGCAATAGCAGTAAAAAGTGAAGTGTCTTCAGCATTTTCTATTTTATATTCTTTGGATTCGAGATAGGTTTTGCAAGTTTTGAGTAATGTTTGATAAGTAAAATCGTATAAATCGCTATAGAAATCGAGTGTTTCTGCAATGGTATTTTTTTGCAATTTTTGCTCAATTAAATCTTTAATATTAGGAAGTGGCATGACTTGTTTTAAGCTACAAATAATGATAAGGTAAGCCAAGTGCTCACGAGAGTATTTTTTCTTTATAGGTGCTGGCATGATTCCTAATTTTACGTAATTATTAATCATGGAAGGTGTAATAAGTTTGGAATCTGGAGATGTGTTATCAACAAGATATTTTTCCATTAAGCTAATGACTTGGTCCATGTATAAATCGATTTCTGGTAGGTCTGTCCATTTTGGAATGGAATGATGAGGTAAGTTTGAAAATAAATTCAAGTTATCTTGTGAGTTGTTCATAATTGGTTTCCCTTCTAAGATTTAGTCTTTAATATGATATATAACATAAATTTTGAAGAATTTCAAGTCATTATTCATAAATCGCGTTTTAAGGAATGGTTTTTGAATTTTAATGATAAATGATAAAATTTTTAAATCAATCAATTCTAGCTATTTTTACAGATTTTTTAAGCTATAAAAAGCTATGACATCAAGAAAATAAAGTTTTAGTGAAGAAAACTTGAAAATTATGCAAATATATGATACAATATGTAAAAACGTTGTTTGAAACTGAAAATTTTAATTGGAGGTTTCAAAGCCTCCAAGATGATTACAAGGAGGAAAAATGAGAAATTTAGAAGACATTGAATTGGAAAGAGAAGAAAACGATTTATTTTGGAGAATAATATTTGGAATTGAAGATACTGTTGATTATAAATTCCCATTAGAGAATGGAGGGTTTTGTACTAGATGCGCAGGAGGATATGATGAGACATGGGAACATATTGGATTGCAATGAGGAGCATATGATTCTGCTCTGGGATGCGACGGATTTTGATTTGCCATCCAAAGACCTTGTATAAGAACAATTTGAAAGGAGAACATGTGTACATGTTCTTTTTTCAGTTAGCGAAACAGGTCTAAAATGTTATTTTACGAATATATAATATAGAGTAAATAAGTTTTGCAAAGAGGTGTTAAAATGAGAAAATTAGAGCGAATTAATGAATTGTTGGAAATTCCAAGAGAGATTGTTAGTAAAGTGCCAAAGATAACGGTGACTGGTTTTGATGAAATTTTGATTGAAAATTTCAAGGGAATTTTGGAATATGAAGAATTTTTTGTGAGGATTAGTACGCATGTTGGAAATATCAATATTAATGGATTTAATTTGAAGTTGAGTCAAATGACAGAAGATGACATTGCTGTCACAGGCAAAATTGAGAGTTTAGATTTTGAAAGCAAAAGGGGAGATGAAGCGTGATATTAAAACGAATTTATATGTATCTTTTTGGTGTGATAGATATTGTAGTGGAAGGATTTTTTATTGAAAGATTTATTAATATTTGTAAAGCTGAAAATGTTATTTTGTGGAGTTCGAAAGTGGAGAGGGGAACGGTTTTAAAGGCAAGAATTAGTAAAGCAGATTTTAAGGCGGTTCGCCGTGCTGCCAAAAAAACTTCTTGCCATGTAAGTTTGGTGAGAAAAAGTGGACTTCCTTTTACTTTGAAAAAATATAAAAAAAGAAAAGTATTTGCAATTGCTTTGTTTGTGATTGCAATTTTTTGTTTTGTGATTACACGATTTATTTGGAATATTGAGATTACAGGAAATGAGGCGATTTCCAAAGAGGAAATCTTGTCAGACTTAGGGAAATACGGAATTCAGGAAGGAAAACTCAAATCCAATTTGGATTTAGATGAGATTAAAAATGAGATTCGCTTGAATCGAGATGATTTGGCATGGGTTGGAATTGATATACAAGGAACCAATGTGATTGTGACAGTAGTGGAAGCAATCAAAGAGCCAGAAATTGTGGACGAAAGTACACCAACTAATATTCTATCCGATAAAAATGGAATTGTTTCGAAAATGATTGTAAGAAGTGGAACGGCTAGAGTAAACATTGGGGATAGCGTTTCGGTTGGTGATTTGCTTGTGGAGGGCGTTATGGAAGGAAAATATACTGGTATAAGAGAAGTAGTGAGTGATGCAGATATTTTTGTAACAAGTACTTATGAAAAGGAACGCAAAGAAGCATTTATCCAGCAAAATGAAGAGCGAACGGGGAAAGTTGAAAAAAATGTAGAAATTTATCTACATAATTTTAAAATAAATTTCAAGAAAGGGGTTCCAAAATTTCAAAATTGTGATACAATAAAGACATACAAAAAAATAAAACTATTTTCTAACTATTACATTCCGCTAGAAATTGTTAATATGGCTTATTTTGAGCTAGAAAAGAGCTTTAAAACATATACAGAAGAAGAACTGAAACAAAAAATTGCAGAAGATTTACAACAGGAATTTTGTGAAGAAACAGGAATTTCTGATTTCACAAAAGTGCAGCAAAATATTACTTCTGTAGCAGATGAAGAGGGGCTCACATTGCATGTGATTTATACGGTAGAAGAGAAAATAGGAACAAAAGAGTGAGGAAAGGAAATAAAGAGTATGGAAGAAAGAAGTTTAAAAGTACTTGCTAATGACACAACCTTTATTAATAAAATATCAAACACATTAACCAAATTATTAATTCCTACAAAAGTAGGATTAAATGGGATGATGATTAGCATAAAAAGAAATGCTGTTTTAAAAGCTTATGAGCATTATAAAGCAGTCAAAGAGGATGAAACGAAAAAGCAAAATGCATTGAATCGTTATGAAGAAAGTTATACTTTGTATTTAGAATCTATTGATAAATATATTATGGATTCTGTTTATAAAAAAGTAAAAAGTGGAAATAGTTCTAATTTTGAGCAAAATGCTTTGGCGAATTATTATAATGTAGTTCATTTGAAAGAAAAAGAATATATGGAATACAAATATCGCAAGCAAAAATTTTTGCTTGATTTGGATTATGAAAGTGTTATGAATGGTGGAAAAGAAAAATTAATTCATCGTTATCAAAGCATGTACCTTGAAAAAAGCGATGGATTATATAAATCCATTTTAAAGAATTATTCTGTTAAGTTAGCAGACGGAATAAGAGAAAAAAATTTGAATCAAGTTGGCTTATATAAAAATATCTTTTTGACGCTTGAGGAATATATTAAAAATATTTTACCATTAAAAATGGAAAAGGATTCAAAAGCGTTTGAGAAAATAGAAGAGGATTGCAACAAATTGGATGAATTTGATGTTGGCAAATTAGATGAAAAAGATTTTCTAGAGAAAAATGTCATTTTATTAGGAATGAGCAGAGTTTTATTTACCCATAGTTTACCACTTGTTGCAGCAGAACAATGCTATAACAAATTATTGAAAGATGCACGTAATCTAGTTGTAATAGCAAAGCAAGAGAAAAAGAAAGAAGAGACGTATCAAGTATTGTTGAAAATTATTCATAATTATCATGAAAAATTGTTGGCAACGAAAGTGTATTGGGAAAATCCAGAACAACGAGAATTGTATAAAAAGTTCTGCAAAGAATATGAAGCAGCTAAATCAGAAGAACAAAAAGAAATTGCCATTTTAAAACGAGAACTTCATGATATTACTGAAAATGGACCAAAAGCCAAAAAAATTCGTCAATTTTACAAAGATAAATTGGTTGAATTTGGTGTAATGAAACAATATAAAAATCATTGTAGCACACTTGAAAATGGCAGATATGTTAAAAAAGTCGAAATAGAGGATAAAGCATGAAACAATTTGTGGAAATAGAATATCGAAATCTAGAAGCGAAAGATGATAATTATGAATTCATTCATAAAGTAATTACAAAATGCTTTGAAGTAGAAAGCTTAGAAGAGACAGAATTATATGTTAGTATTATTTTGACGACACCAGAGGTAATTAAAGAAATGAATAATCAATATCGAAAGATAAATCAAGAAACGGATGTCTTATCTTTTCCGATGTTTGAAAAAGAGGAAATCCATAGTATAACTGGGCAAGAAGCTTTGGGCGATATTGTGATTTCTATTCCAAAAGTGGTAGAGCAGGCGCAAGAATATGGACACAGTTTCGAGCGTGAATTAGCGTATATGCTAGTTCACGGCTTTTATCATCTAATGGGGGAAGACCATATAAAAGAGGAAGAAAAAATGATTATGCGAGAAAAAGAGGAAAATGTGTTAAATCAATTACAAATAACACGATAAAATATTATAATTATATCAAAATTAAGATAAAACAACGATAAAATATTTCAAAAAGGACAAACTATGAAACAAAAAAAATGGAAAAATAAAAATTTTTTGACAGCCTTGCTTCACAGTTTAAATGGGATAAAAAATGCATTTTTAATAGAAAAAAATATAAAAATTCAATGTGTATTTGCTGTTTTTGCTATTGTTATAGGATTTTTAGTGGATTTAACAGAAATCGAATGGATTTTGCTTTGTTTAACAATTGGCATAGTATTATTTGCTGAATTGGTGAATACATCAATTGAAAAAGTGCTAGATGTATATAGTGAAAAATATAATGAACAAATAAAACTTGCCAAAGATGTAGCGAGTGGAGCTGTTTTGATAACTGCAATAATGTCATGCGTTGTGGGAGCTATCTTATTTTTACCAAAAATGATTTAGGAGAAGAAATATGGATAAAAAGAAGAAATTGTATATCGCCATTATGCTTGTAATGATTATTGCTTTGCTTGTTATATTGGGAATGAAAATTCAGAACAAAAAGGTGGAGCGACCTTCAACACAAGAATCAGAAATTGCTGAAGTACCAGTGGAAGAAAAGAAAGAAAAGATAAATATATTTCATGGAAATGATAGACCAATTGCTTTTATGATTGATAACAATGTTAACGCTAAACCGCAATCTTCCTTGAATAAAGCATATCTGATTTATGAAATCATCGTTGAAGGTGGAGAAACAAGACTGATGGCATTGTTTAAGGGTATAGATACATCGTCAGAAGATGTTATGGTTGGACCAATTCGAAGTGCAAGGCATTATTTTATTGATTATGCTTTAGAAAATGATGCAATATATGCGCATTTAGGACAAAGTCCACAAGCAGAAACCTATATCAAGAATTTTAAGATTGCAGATATTAATGGACAAGCTTATGATACCGGAAAAGCCAAAACGGCAACTGCGTTATTCTGGAGAGAAAAAGCAAAAAAGGCGCCACATAATGCTTATACAAGCATCAATAGTATTCTAGCGATTTGCGGTAAGAAAAATTATAGCACCAAATCGAATAAAGAAAGTGTGCTAAATTATGTAGCAAAAGAAGTTAAGTTTGATGAAAATGCCCAAATGGCTAATAAAGTGAGTATTCCCTATAGCACTGGTCATACGGTGCAATATGTTTATGATGAAACGACTGGAAAATACACACGATTTTCAAAAGGAAAAAAACAAACGGATGAAGCAACAGGAGAAGACGTTACAACCAAAAATATCATCCTATCTTTTATCAAAAATACGACGTTAAATGATGGTGAAAATAAAGGAAGACAGAATTTAGAGAATCTTACTAAGGCAAATGGATATTATATTACAAACGGAAAAGCAATCAAAATTACGTGCCAAAAACAATCTGCCACAGGACAAACGAAATATTGTGATGGGTTAGGAAATGAAATTGAAGTTAATGATGGAAATACATGGATTAATATTTGTCCGATTGATGCCAGTGTAACATTTGAGTAAAAGGAAGAGAGAAATGGAAAAAAATTTTAAATCAGGATTTGTTTCATTTGTGGGAAGAACGAATGTTGGAAAATCAACCTTGCTAAATACTTTACTACAAGAAAAAATAGCCATTACAGCCAACAAACCACAAACAACAAGAACAGCCATTAAAGCGATTTTAAATAGTGATGATTATCAAATTATTATAACCGATACACCCGGAATTCACAAACCCAAAACGAAATTAAGTGAAACCATGATTGAAACAGCATTTACGAGTTTGGAAGAAGTGGATGTTGTAGTGTTTTTGATTGAGGCAACATCAGATGAAATTGGAAAAGGGGATAGCCGTATTTTAGAAAAGTTAAAATCGATGCATAAGAAATGTATTTTAGCGATTAATAAAACGGATTTAATCCAAAAAGAAAAATTACTAAATTTAATGAAAATTTATAGCGAGGAATATTCTTTTGAAGCAATTGTTCCGATTTCTGCGACAACGAATAAGGGCACTGACATTTTAATACAAGAGATTGTGAAATTGTTACCAGTTGGTCCGCGTTATTACAGCGAAGAAGAATATACGGATCAAACAACGAGGCAAATGATTGAAGAAATCATTCGTGAAAAGGCATTGAAATTTTTGAACGATGAGGTGCCACATGGAATTTATGTGGAAGTTACCAAATTTAAAATGGGCAAAACAATGAAAGATGAAAAGATTTTTAATATTGATAGCGTAATTTATACAACCAAAGAATCACACAAAGGAATCATTATTGGCAAAGGCGGAAATATGCTAAAAAGAATTTCAACAGCGAGTCGCTATGATATTGAAAAAATGCTTGGTGAAAAAGTTAATTTGAAAACATGGGTAAAAGTACGAGAAGATTGGCAAGAAAAAGAGAATATTGTAAAAAAATTCAAATCATAAAATGAAGCATTTTGGGCAAAATAACGAAAGAAAAGGAGCTGATTTTATGACGAAAGATATGGCATGGAATGCTTTTAAGAAAACAGGAGATATCAATATGTATCTTGAATTTAAACAAATTAAATTATTGGAAAAAAAGATAAAGGGAAGTTCAAATGAAGCAAATAAAGGTGAATGGAGTCATTTTAGTTGAAAATAATATGGGCGATTTTGATAAAATGCTTACAATGCTAACGCCCAATTTAGGCAAAATTGGGTGCAGTGCTAGAGGGGCTAGAAGACCGAAAAGCCTTTTACTAGCAGGCACTCAACTTTTGTGTTTTGGAGAATATATGCTTTTTAAAAGTGGGGACAATTATTCAATCAATTCATGTGAGACGATTGAAATGTTTTACAATATTCGAACCGATTTGGATAAATTGACATATGCGACGTATCTTACGAAAATTATTCATGATGTAACAACAGAAAATCAAAATTCTTATAACACATTAAAATTATTTTTGAATACGCTATATGCGATTTCTGAAACGGACAAAAATTTGGATTTTGTAACTAGTGTTTTTAAATTACGATTATTGAAAATATTAGGGTTTGCTCCCAATATAAGAGAATGTGCTAGTTGTAAAGCAAAAGAAAATATTACATATTTTAGTTTTTGTGATAATGGTTTTAAGTGTAAGGCCTGTGGAAAACAGGATACAGGCGCAATTGAGATTTCTGAAGCCACACAAAACGCCATCAAATATATTATGATAGCTGATCCGAAGAAAATTTTTTCTTTTCAATTATCGGAAAAATGCAGAAAAGAATTGGAATTGGTTGCCAATCTTTATTTGAATGAAAAATTGGAAAAAGAATATAAATTGGAAAAACTGTTTTAAGGAAAATGCCAGAAAAAGGGACCGAAGAAAGAAAATTTGCATACAATTAAATTGGGTGATAAAATTGAAAGAGAAAATTTATAATCGACAAAAATGTTTGGAATATGCGAATCAGTGGGCACTTTCGAGAAATCCAGCATATTATGATTATGAAAAAATTGGAGGCGATTGTACGAATTTTGCGTCTCAATGCATTTTTGCAGGAAGTGGCGTGATGAATTATAATTCCTGGTATTATAAAAATGGAAATAATAAATCGCCATCGTGGACAGGAGTAGAATTTTTGTACAACTTCTTGGTCAATAATAAAGGCGTTGGTCCACATGGAATGGAGGTTTTGCAAAATCAAATTCAAGTGGGAGATTTGGTTCAATTGTCCAGCAATGGGCAAAGATTTACGCATAGTTTGATAATTGTTGACATTGGAAATGTGAATTATTTGAGCGATATTTTGATTGCAACACACACGTATGATGCTTTAAGAAGACCACTGGTAACATATGATTTTGAAAAAATAAGATTTGTGCATATTGATAAAATATATGAATAGGAGAAAAATGTGAGAATAGCGATTATATCAGATATTCATGGGAATTTAGAAGCGTTAAAAACTTGTTTGGCAGATATTCAAAAACGAGAAATTGACAAAATTTTTTGTTTAGGTGATATTGTGGAAAAAGGATGTCATGCAGAAGAATGTGTGAAATTAGTGCGAGAAAATTGTGCAGTTGTGGTACAGGGAAATTGTGATGTGGATTTTGATACTTCAATTTATAAAAAGACATTACACAATATTTCTGTTGAATTAATGCATGCAAGAGTCAATTGGTTGAATAGTTTACTATCAAAAGAGTCAAAAGAATATTTATTAAATCTACCATTTTGTTATGAATTTTATATGAGTGGAAGTTTGATTCGAATGTTTCACGCGCATCCTGAAAAGAAAACGGGTGTGATTATCAATGAAGATACGTATGAAACCAAATATAGAATGTTTGAACCAAGTGAAAATACAGTTTCTAAGGAAGTGGCTGATATTGTCATTTATGGGCATTTACATGCTCCATTTATGAACAAAATGTATAACAAAACTTTAATCAATGTTGGAAGTGTTGGCAATAGTTTTAATGTGGTAAGAGATGATGAAAAAGATAGTGATGTATTAGAAACAACAGCGATTCATTATTTAATCTTAGACGGAGAATATGGAGCAAAAGAATATGGAGGAAGCTTCAGTTTCGAATTTGTGCGTGTTCCTTATGATATTGACAAGGAGTTGGAAGATTTAGAACAAAATATTGAACCAGAAGATTATCGAAAAGAACTGAAAGAAGGCAGATATAGAAATATGAGCAAAATTCAAGAAAAAGCAGAGGAACTAAAAAAGAAAGGAGAAAAAGCATGAAAGATGCCAGAGTGCAAAAGTTAGCAAATCAATTAATCAATTATTCTGTCAGTTTAAAAGAGAATGAGAAAATTTTAATTGAAGTAATTGGAGAGGACGGAATCCCGCTTGCCAAAGAATTGATAAAAGAAGCCTATAAGGTAAAAGCGATGCCGTTTTTTAATCTTATCAATCAATCTTTGCTAAAGGATATGCTAGAAGATTTGACAGAAGAACAAATTAAATTATATGGTAAGCAGGATGCTTCTCGTATGCAAGATATGGATGCTTATATTGGAATTCGAGCTTCTAATAATACGTCAGAGCTATCTGGAATTTCGAGTGAAAAATTGAATTTGTATAATGAGTTTTACACGGTTCCAGTTCATTTTGAGGAAAGAGTAAAACATACGAAATGGTGTATTTTGCGCTATCCGAATTATTCGATGGCACAGATGAGCAAGATGAGTTTGGAAGAATTTGAAGATTTTTATTTTAAGGTGTGTAACTTGGATTATAGTAAAATGTCAAAGGCAATGGATGCTTTGGTAAACTTGATGAACCAAACGGATAAAGTTCACATTGTAGGTTCAGGAACGGATTTAACCTTTAGCATGAAGGGAATTCCTGCGGAAAAATATAGAGGGACTTTTAATATTCCAGATGGTGAAGTGGCATCTGCTCCAGTAAAAAATTCGGTTAATGGTTATATTACCTATAACACAGAAACCACTTACAATGGCTATACTTTTCATGATGTGCATTTTGAATTCGAAAATGGAAAAATTGTAAAAGCAACTGCTTCTAATACAGAAATGCTAAATAAAATTTTAGATACGGATGAAGGTGCACGCTATATTGGCGAATTTGCAATTGGCTTAAATCCATATATTGAAAAACCAATTGGCGATACTTTATTTGATGAAAAAATAAAAGGAAGTTTTCACTTCACGCCAGGAGACGCTTTGGAAGAAAGCGATAATGGAAATCGTTCAAGTATTCATTGGGATATTGTGAATATTCAAAGACCTGAGTTTGGTGGCGGAGAGATTTGGTTTGATGATGTATTGATTCGAAAAGATGGTGAATTTGTGTTAGAGGAATTGTTGCCATTGAATCCTGAAAATTTGGTTTAAAATTTTCTTTTTTACTTATACTAATTATAAGAATTTAGTAGGAGGTAAAAAGATGTTAATTCCAAGAAAAGATTTTTTTGATGATGTTTTTGGTTTAAATGAGATGGATTCTTTTTGGGGAAGAAGAGAAAATAAGTTCATGAAAACGGATATTAAGGAAAAGGACGGAAACTATATTTTAGAAATTGATGTACCAGGTTATGAGAAAGAAAACATCAAAATTGAACTAGAAAATGGTTATTTAATGGTAACGGCTGAAACGAATAAAACAGATGAAAATAAGGAAAAAGGCTATCTTCATCAAGAGCGATTTTTTGGAACTTGTTCAAGAAGTTATTATGTTGGAGAAAATGTAAAATCAGAGGATATTAAGGCAAGTTTTAAAAATGGAATTTTGATGCTTTGTTTTCCAAAAGAAAAACAAGAAAAAATTGAAAGTAAAAGATATATTCAAATTGAGGATTAGAAAAAAGAGCGTTAACGCTCTTTTAGTTTACATAATATTCACAAGTTTTCCACTTATTTTTCACAAAAGTGTGCTATTGCTTTTGCATTCGGCTACCAAGTTGAGTGATGATTTCACGAGAGGATTGGTTAGCTAGTTCAAAGGTGGATTGAATCCACGAAGAGTTGATTTCAGTTGTGTAAGCATATTCTCTTAAAACAGTGGAAAAGAAAGCATCTCCAGCGCCAGAAGTATCGGTTGCTTGGACAATGATTTGTGGTGCTAAATCTAACGTTTTGGTTGTGCCGTTTTCGCTAAATACGAAAAGTGCACCTTTTTTTCCTTTAGTGGAAATGAGTAAATCTAAAGGATATTTTTCGAAAAGTTCTTGCTCATTTTTTACCTGTAATCGTTCGAAAAGAAGTTCAGTTACGTTATCATTGATTTGCACGAAATTGGCTAATGTTAAGAATTGGGACAAGTATTGGTTTGTAAAATGTTCGAAAAAGCGAATATGACCAATATCTAAACAAATTTTTTTAGGTGTTTTAATATTTCTAATAAATTCGAGATTGACTGGTAAAAATTTATCTAAAATGATATAAAGCATTTTATCGTTGAGTTCTTCTGGTACAGTAACTGGTAGATTGTTGGAAAAATTCATAGTATATTCGAGAGTAATTGGATTGTACCAGGAATGAAGCACGGAATTGTCTTCTAATTTAGAATTAGGGATAATAATGTTCATAATGTTGGTTGGTTTTTCCTCGAAAATAATATGTTCGATATTGGTACCAGATTTTTTTAAAGAATTTAAGGCAATTTGACCTTCTTTATCGTTTCCGTACAGAGCCAATGGCATAGCAGGTTTCGCCCATTTGAGCTAGATTGTAAAGGTCGTTCCAGTTACAGCCACCGCCGTCTTGTTTGATTAAATTTAGATTTTCATCATAGATATTATCTAATATAATATCTCCATGTGAAACAAAAATATTTTGTTGCGACATTGTTTTTCTCCTTTTTTAGAATACTATTATTATATCGGATTTTGTAGAATTTTGCAAGTTTTTTTGAAAGGAGAGGAAGAAATTGAGTAAAGCAATTGACAAAGTCAGAAAAAAACAGTATAATATAAATATAATTTAAGTGAATATGAAAACACTTAATGAAAATCTTACTAAAATTAGTCAGAAAAAACCAGTAGTATGCCCACTACTGGTTTTTTCATGATGTCATCATTTATGATGTAAAATTTCTATGATTAATTTAATAATTTCAAGAACGAGCTTATGTATTTCAAGTTTCATCTTTTGTTTTTCAGATGTTTTATCAGGTTTCTTACTAGAATTAGCCATCTAGAAATCATTCCTTTCCGTACAAAATTTGCGCACAAAATCATCACCTCCTTGCGCAGAAAGAAGTTTATTAGAAATTTTTTTTGGAAAAATGTTTTTAAGAATTTAAAAACATTTAAGAAATTAATTTTTTTTATTATAACATGTTAAAAATGAAAGTCAAGTCTTTTTAAGTTTTTGAGTAAAAAACTATTTACATTTTATGTAAAATATGATATAATTTAATCACTTTTATTGATTTTGAAAGGGAATATAAAATGGAAAATAAAAAAACGATGTATGAACAAAAGCAAAATTCAATGAAAAGATTAAGCAAATATGCTAGTGTCATCAATTTGGTTTTGAACGATTATAGCCGAAAAAGTACAGATGAAACGATGATGATTAAAAGTTTTCGAAAATCAAATCCTGAGTCAACAAATCGAAAAACACATTCTGAAAATTTAGAAAATATAGCTGGTTTGATGGCAGAAGGAATTGGTTTAAATGTACCAGTTGTAAAATTAATGGCAAGATATCATGATATTGGTCATACTTTTTTGGGGCACAGTGGAGAATGGTGGCTTTCTGAAATTAAGAAAAACTTGGGTTTGGGATGTTATGTCCATAATAGTATTGGTGTTAGAGATTTATTGTATACACATGATGTAGAAAAGGAAATCCGAGATGCTCTTTATCAATTTTATGGTGGAGAAAATCAGGAAGATATTGAGAATGTTTGCGAAGATTTATGGATTATTTTTGATGGAATTAATTCACATAACGGCGAACTTTCGGATTCAACTTATATACCAAATTTCGAAAAAACAAAAGAGGATTCTAAGCAAGAATTGTTGAAATGTCATACAAAGGAAGGATACGATAGAAGCTTGATTCCTGGAACAGCTGAAGCAAGCTTGATGCGATTAGCGGATAAAATGGTTTACATTCCATTTGACATGATAGATGGTTTAAGAGAAGGCATGATTGACCGATTAGATGAGGAATATATAGATGTATTAGTTCCTATTTTAACCAGCGATGGAACAATGACAGCAGAAGAAGCGGTTCGATTTGTAAATAACGCTGTTACCAAACAAAAATATAATCCACTTGCTCATCGTTTACAATTAATTTTTGCAAAGGATGTAATTCAAAATAGTACAAAGGAAAAAATTGCTATGTCTGAAAAAATGTCAGAACGTATGCATAAATTGAGAGATATTAATAATGAAAAAGTGGTTAAGTATGTTTTAATGGAAGAAGATCATGAAACATATCCAAAAGCTTTGGAAGAATTAATGCATGAATGTAAAGAAATTATTTTGAAAGAGAAAATATTGAGATGTTTAAATGGGGCAGAGGAAGACATGAGATTAAGTGCAGAATTGGAAGAAAAATATAGAGATACACCCTATTTTAATTTTGTAAAATATATTGCCAGAACTAGCTCAAAGGATTTTGAATGGACTAAGAATATGGTAAAAGAGGCTCAGAAAGAAGCAATAGAAGAAGAGCTAGAAGAAAGTTTAGAAGTAGCCAAGAAAAATGAAGTGGTTGGATTTGCACAAGGACAGGAGAAAAGAGCTCGTAGAATTCGATTTTTTGCCAAAGTTTATAGAGAGCAAATCGTAAAAATGAAAGCGAGAGGATATCAATTAGAAGATTCTGATTATGAGCAGATGAAAGCATTTCAAATGGCGAATTCAGTTCCCAAATTATATCCTGATATGAAAGAAAGCATGGCTTGTGAATTTGGCGCAAAATATTTAGCGAATTTAAGTGATACAGAATTTATGGATTTATTAAAATCGACAGGAAAAGTAAGCGAAGAACAAGAGCAAAGTTTAACTAGAAAATATAAAGACATTGATTTAGAGAAAGAATATATGACACATGGTCAATGGGATAAAATTTCTGCTGAACAAAGTTTAGCAAGAAAAGGAAGAAGTCTTGGAGAAGAATAATGGTGTTAAAAAATCTGATTTTGAAATACTTCAAATCAGATTTTTTTGATTCTTTGAGATGAAAAAATACTTGCTTATTTTTTAAAATTAAGATAAAATGAAAAAGCAAAAAACAAAAAGAGGAAAATAAAATGTATTTAAAAAACTTAGAAATGTATGGATTCAAATCATTTGCGGATAAAACCGTGTTGGATTTTAAAACTGGAATTACGACCGTAATTGGTCCAAATGGTTCGGGAAAAAGTAATATATCAGATTGTATTCGTTGGATTTTGGGAGAGCAAAGTATGAAATCTTTGCGTGGTTCAAAATCGGAGGATATTATTTTTGCGGGAACGCAGAATCGAAAATCGCTTCGGTTATGCAGAAGCTTCTTTGGTTTTTGATAATTCAGATGGAAAATTGCCAATTGAATATAGTGAAGTGACGGTGACAAGAAGAATTTATCGAAGTGGAGAATCTGGCTATTTTATTAATAAGACAGCGTGTCGCTTGAAGGATGTACAAGAATTGTTTATGGATACAGGAATTGGAAAAGATGGTTATTCGATTATTGGGCAAGGTAAAATTGACGAAATTTTGAGCAATAAATCAGAAGACAGAAGACATATTTTTGAAGAGGCGGCTGGGATTGTAAAATATCGAACGAGAAAAGTGGAATCGGAAAAAAAGTTGGAAAATACAAAGTTGAATTTGCTTCGTGTAAATGATATTATTTCTGAGTTAGAAAGTAATATGAATCCTTTGAAAACGCAGTCAGAGAAGGCAAAGAAATTTTTGCATTTGAGGGATGAATTGAAAAATATTGAAATTGGTTTGTTTGTGCATAAAATAGAGGATTTTAAGGCGAAGATAAAAGAAATTGAAGAAAATAGCGATATTTTCGAAACACAAAAAGTCAGAGAAGAGGAAAAGGCAAATCAAATTCAAACGGAAAAAGAAACTTTAAAGGAAACGATTGATAAGTTGATTGAAGAAATCGAAGAGGTTCAAAATTTGGGATTTGAAGTTTCTCAAAAAAAGGAACAAATCAATAGTGAAATTGGCATTAGTAAAGAAAGAATTTCGAATAATTTAAGCAATCGAACAACTTATCAAACCGATATAGAAAATCTAGAAAAAAGAAATACCGAATTAGAAGATGAAAAATCGCAAAAATTAGAACGCAGAAGCGATATGCTAAATAACAAAGAAAAATACGAAAAAGAGCTAAAAGAAAAAGAAGAAGAATTGGCAAAATATAGCCAAACTTTGTCTGAAAAAGCAATGGAAATCGAAGCCAAAAAGAAAAAAGTCGAAGAAAATACTGACCAAAAATATGAAATTTTGAATGAGCAAAGCACACAAAAAGCTAATTTTGAGAATTTGGAAAAACAAGAAAATCATTTGAAAAATCAAATACAAGATACAATTTCTGATTTAGATGGCTCACGTTCGAATAAAGAGGATTTGGCTAAAGAATTTTATGAAGTCGAAAAACAAAAAAATGATTTATCAAATGAATTAGAGCAGATGAAACATAAAAAAGAAGAATCGTCTGTAAAGCTGAAGGAATTTGACGATAAAATCAATCAAGTTCAGGCAGAATATCGTATGAAAGAAACACGATTCAAGTTTTTGGTGGAAACGGAAAAGGAAAAAGAAGGGTATCACAAAAGTGTTAAAAATTTAATGAATGCTATTGAAAAGGACAATTATCTTGGAAAAGGGGTTCATGGAATCGTGGCAAATTTGATTTCCGTAGAAGAAAAATACCAAACAGCGATGGAAATGACCTTAGGTGCCAGCCTTCAAAATATTGTCACGGATACAGAAGAAGAAGCCAAAAAGCTAGTGAATTACTTAAA
Organism: uncultured Clostridia bacterium; assembly: GCA_948976265.1. Lineage (GTDB taxonomy): Bacteria > Bacillota > Clostridia > TANB77 > CAG-508 > Scatovivens. Next base: position 169,966 of record CARFUA010000002.1, on the reverse strand, counting down.
AGAACATAATATGGGAAGAGCCTCTTTTTTGCCAATTAGTTCTGTGAAAGGACAAAAATTGAGTACCATTATTGCAAGTGGAATCAAAGGATACATAGGAACTGCTTCAGATTTAGTGGAATATGACAAAAAATATGAAGGAATTATTCAAAATTTACTTGGCAGAACGGTTTTAGTAGAAGACATGGATTCTGCAATTGCTCTTGCTAAGAAAAATAAATATGCTTTTAAAATTGTGACAATTAGTGGCGATATTATTAATCCACATGGTATGATTTCAGGTGGTTCGGTTGCGCAAAAAACAGTTAGTATTTTAGGAAGAGAAAATGAAATCAAAAAATTAGAAAAAGAATTAAAAGACTTAAATGAGCAAATGAAACAATTAGAAACTGAAAAGGAAACTTACGAAAATAGCATCAAAGATATTTTGCTTATCTTTGATGAAAAGCAAAAGAAATTACAAGAAGCAGAAATTTTATATGCAACCGAAAAACAGAAAATGGATACACTCGAACAAGAAATTCTAAAATTTGATAGCAAACTTGCTAAATTACGTGAAGATTTGGAAAATACAAAACAAGAAAAACAAGAAAATTTAGCAAAACAAGAACAATTTTCTTCACAAGTGAATACAATAGAACAGGAAAATAAAGAATTAAATGAAGTGATAAATCAATTTGTAGAAGTGAATCAAGAAAATCAAAAATATATAGATGATTTGAATTTTAATATTACCAATTTAAAAATTTCAGTCTCGTCATTTGATGAAGGAGAAGCTTCGTTGAATGAAATTATGGAAAGAATTAACCAAGAAATAGAAAATAATACACAAGCGATAAGTAATAAAAAAGAATCTATGGAAAAAGTTTTAATAGAAAATGAACAACTAGAAACAAAAATTCAAGAATTAAATCAAAAAATAATTGATTTAGATAAAGAAGTGGAGAAATCATCAGAAAAAGTAGAAAGTTTGAAACAAGAAAGAGTTACAAAAAATGAGAAATTAAAGAAACTTGAAGAGGAAATTGAAGACCAAAATAAAAAAGTCGAAGAAATTAAAAATCAAATTTCAAAGTTAGAAATCAAGAAATCAAAATTGGATTTTGAGCAAAATGAAATTGTGAATAAAATGTGGGAAGAATACGAATTAACGCCTAATAATATAGGCGATGTACCAAAAATTGAAAATCCTATAGAAGTACAAAAACAAGTGAATAGGCTAAGAAGTGAAATTCGTGATTTAGGAAGTGTGGATATTGATTCGATTAAACGTTATCAAGAAGTGAAAGAACGCTATGATTTTCTAAGTGAACAAAGGTTAGACTTAGAAGATTCTATGGCAAAATTAAGAAAAGTGATTGAAGAAATGACAGAAACCATGAAAAAGCAATTCACAGAACAATTTAAAATTATTAATCAAAATTTTGGCGAAGTATTTCAAGAGTTATTTGGTGGCGGAAAAGCAGAATTGATTTTGGCAGATGAAGAAAATATTTTGGAATCTGGCATAGAAATTGAGGTTCAACCACCAGGAAAGAAACTTCAAAATATGACGTTATTATCAGGAGGCGAAAGAGCTTTTACGGCAATTGCGTTATTGTTTGCCATTTTAAAAATCAATCCAGCACCATTTTGTGTGTTGGACGAAATTGAAGCAGCACTGGATGATGTCAATGTTTACCGATTTGCAGAATATTTGAAAAAATTCTGTGCAGATACACAATTTTTAGTTATAACGCATCGAAAAGGTACCATGGAAGTAGCTAATACAGTTTATGGAATTACGATGGAAGAAAAAGGAATTAGTAAATTGTTGTCAATGAAATTGAATTAAAAAATGATATGTTATGAAAAAACGAGAAAAACAGAGAAAAAACGAGATGAAAATAGAAATGGTAAAAAAAAACAATTCCAATAATGTATAAATTTACAAAAAAAATCAAAAAATAGTTTTATACCATAAAAGATGTGTTGCAAAACATGTCGAAAAATGATATAATAATGTTTATGTTGCAGAAAAATAAAAGGCATGTAGAGGGAAAATCTATATAGCCAAAAACGATAGAAAAGGAAGTGAATGTTTATTTTATTAAGATGGGTGAAATTTTACACAAAAGAAGTTGCAAAAGCCCTAAAAACAACAACGATTGGAGCACTCATAATCCTAGGAGTTGTGCTGATAAAATATAAACCTGCGTATGCGGTTACGTTGTCAGGGGAAGAATTGGGTTATGTGAAGGATAAAGAAAAGTTAGAATTAAAAATTAAAAATTTTATGGAAGATACGACTGGAAATATTGCTTTTAAGGAACAAACTGCTTTTCCAGAGTATCAATTGAAATTAGTAAATAGAAAAAAAGAATTACCAGAAAAACAAGTGCAATTGGCAATTCAAGATGCTACAATAACAACTTATAGAATGTATGCTTTAACGGTAGATGGCAATGTTCAAACAACGGTTTCCACAGAAGAACAAGCTAAAAATATGGTTGATGTCATGAAAGCTGATGTGGATGAAAACATTGAGTTGAATGTAGGAATTATTGAGCAATATACGACTGATTTGAAACTTCCATCTCAAGAAGAAGCATCGGAAGTATTAAATAACATAAAAATTGCCAAAGTTACAGAGTATAATGAATTAAAGGAAGCAGAACGAAAACGTCAAGAAGAGGAAGCTAAAAAGAAAATTATCTCGAATAAGACGGTAACGAATGTTGGAACAATTGCAGGAATGAGTTTGGCAAGACCAGTGAGTGGAAGAATTACTTCTCGATATGGAAGCCGAAGTGCAAGACGTTCAAGTAGTCATACAGGATTGGATATTGCTACTTCATTAGGAACACCGATTACACCAATTGCAGGAGGAACCGTTACATTTTCAGGGCGAAAAGGTAGCTATGGAAATTTAATTATTATAAGCCATGGAAATGGGATTGAATCCTATTATGCGCATTGCAATGAATTATATGCAAAAGTAGGGCAAAGAGTAGAGAAAAATACAGTTATATCAACGGTTGGTTCGACAGGAAATTCGACAGGACCACATTTGCATTTGGAAATTCGACAAAATGGAACAACTTTAAATCCTGAAAATTATGTGTATTAAAAGAAAAATAGGTAGCGGTTGCTATCTATTTTTTTTGTGGACAATTATTTTTATTTTTCTCTTGCTAAAAGTATAAATATTAGTTATAATAAAACTAACAAGGAAAGGAAATACAAAAGATGAAAAATGAAATCTTCATAAAAAACGATGAAAGCCTTGTGGCTGTACACACACACACACACACACACACACACACACACACACATGTAATTTTATAAGTCACGCGAAAGCGTTTTTTTGTCAAGAAAAAAGGAGGGATGAACTATGTTTATAGTGCATCCTTTTTGGCATTTCAATCATCATAAATGACTATTTCTTGTGTAAATCTGCCATAAAATAGATTTTAGGTAGGCTTACAACCATGAAAAAAGAAGAGTTCACAAAAATAAGAAAGGAGAAAATAAAATGAAAAAATGCGGAGGAATTACGCTTATTGCACTTGTTATTACAATTATAGTTTTACTAATTTTGGCAGGAGTGAGTTTTAGCTTTATAGCTGGAGAAAAGGGAGTTTTAAAAAGAGCAACTGAGGCAAGAACTGTGCAAATTGTGGGGGAAATGAAGGAACATTTGATGTTAGCAATACGGAGATTTGCAATTAGAAAAAGAGGGAAAAGCAACAATTGAGCATATAACTGAACAATGGGTTAGTGAAAAATTACAAGAATACAATGGTGAAATCATAGAAGATGCTTCTGTTACAGGTAAAAAGATAAAAATGAAAAAACAAGAAGTTACCAAAATGTTTCTAATTAACTTAAATTTCGAAATAACAGAATTAACAGGCATTTCGTTAATATCGAAAATAAGTTTGGGGATGGAAGAGGAAAAAGAAATCACATTGGAATTATTAGAAGAATTATCAGATGAGATTATTTGGCAGACAGAAGATACAGAAGGAAAAGTAATACAAATAACAGGAACAGGTAAAACAATAACTGTGCTGGGTGTAGGGGCAGGAACAACAAAGATAACAGCAAAATGTGGAAAATATGAAGCAAGTTGTGAGGTGACTGTCGTAAAAGAATATACAGAAGCAGAATTAAAGGGAGGGTTTGCAAAATATGATGTCAGTTATACAGATGTGCTGGAAACTTCGTTTACCTATAATGCTTACAATGGTTGGAGAATTCTGAATGTGACACCTTGGGAATCCGATTCATCAAAATATGATATTTCTTTAATTAGTACAGGTCTACCTGCGGGCATAAATTTTAAAAGAGACACATTTGTTTCAAATGTTCCAGAAAGTGATAAAGCTTATGATGAAAATGGGAATTTATTAAGTGGTGGAAGCATTGGGAAATGGGCTGCGAATAATGCACAATATAATTTATATTCCCAAACATTTACGGTTTATCCAAATTCTTTTGGTCATGTTTCAGCCAAAATGGCGATTGGCTTATATTACAATTTTGAAGATGTAATATTTTCAGGAATAAATTATGGTAGTGCGGTGAACAATAGAGGCTATTTTATTAATATTGCTGGAAAAGCTCCAGGTGATGAAGTAACAGGCTCTGTTTTCCGCAGTGAAGACGAGCTTGCTTCTAAAATTACATCAGTAAGACCTGTTACAATGACGGATGTTGCAGAACGATATCGAGATGTTTTTTATGTTACATGTCCAAGTATTCCAGCAGGAGGAGAAAACAATCAGAGTCTTTGGAATTTTCAAAAGTTAAATTCAGATGAGCAATCAGTAGGTAGGAATTTTCCAAGTTATTCTATAAGTGGAAGTTGGGGTTATTATTTTGCATCACCTTCTTATCAAGCGCACATAGGAGATTTTCTTATGTGTTTTACGGGAGTCGGAACGTTTTCGTATTCACAAGGTCTTGCTAATCCTAAATGGAAACCATTGGTGCGACCAGTTGTTTCACTTTCGGGTGTTTCCATTACGTATGATAGCGAAAATGGTGTATATGAATTACATTAGTTAAAAGATAGTGACTTTTGCTAACCTAGATAAAAAGATAAAATTTTGACATTTCTTCTAAAGTATGTTACAATGTATTTATGTTAATAGATATAAAACAAAAAATGCCCAGTTGGGAATGAACACCACGTAATGTGGTTATTAGGGAAAGAACAAAATGGAAGGTGGAGTGCGGAGCGGAGAAAATAGCTTTCAAAAAGACAAAGATAGGAGGTTACATTTAACCTATCTTTGTTTTTCTTTTTGTTAACTTAAACGCAAAATCAGTTCTCTATATTTTTTCAGAAAAATGATTGACATTTCTGCAAAAATCAATTAAAATTTGATTAGTAAGGAGGCTTAAGATGAATAATAAAGTTTTTTTAAAACTGTTAATTATCACAATCACCTTAGCGTTCATTGATATTATTTTATTTTCACCAGGAATTTATGGATTATCTTTTCAGATTCAACCAGTCTTTTTTTGTATTATGATTCTTATTAATATTTTAGTTATACTAGGAGAAATCTTATTTCTAGGTTTTTCTAATACTGCCAAATATGGCTATGATTTAGATAAATTAAAGGATGTAAATGATTACAAACAAGCATTAGAATCCTGTTATTCCAAAAAATCTCCCTTTGAAAAAGAAATTAGTCAAGCGATTCTGCAAATAGTTTCGATTGATAAAAAGAATAAAGTATTAAACGAAATACTGCAACAAAATAATAAAGAACATTTTACAGCCTTAACCGATTTGGGAGTACAGGCTACTTCATTTTTAGTCAATAATGTGAGAAAAATTTTAAACAGAATTGCAATTTATGATGCAGATATGGGAGAAAATTTGTCTGAAGAGCATAAAAAATATATTCAAAAATTAATTGTATCCAATGAAAATATTTTGACCGAATTTAACAAATTGTTGACGGAAGTTTCTCAATTAGATGATACCACAACTGACGATACTTTAAGCAATGTTTTAAGCGATATGACCAATTCTCTCAAAACCTTACGTGGCGATGAAATTTAAAAATAAGGAGGAAATCATGAATCAACAAAGAAAAATGATGATGATTTTAATCATCATATTTATTGTAATGATTGCAGGGGGGATTTATTTTACACAAAATTTAAAAAAGTCATCTTCTGAAAAATCGTATGATAAAGCAATATCCTATTTGGATAAATATTTAAAAAAAATCAAAGTAGAACAAGCAGATTTGAAAAAATCAACGGTTTCTTTGGGAGAAACCAAGCTAAAAGATGAATTACCAGATATTTCAGAATATCCACTTACTGTGGAAGGAAAAGGGGAAATTAACATTGAAATTTTTTCTTCCCCAGAAAAAGCAGGAGAAGACACAGATGGTTGGCTAAATGAGATAGCCGAAAAGTTTAATCAATCTGGTCAAACGGTCAATGGGAAAAAGGCAACGGTTTCTATTCGTTCGATTGCCTCTGGAATTGCCGTAGACTATATTTCCTCTCAAAAATATGTTCCAGAAGCATTTACACCATCTAACGAATTATGGATTGAGATGATTCGTTCTCACAAAGTAAATCTTACGCAAATTGATGACGGAATTGCCCCAAATGCAGCAGGAATGTTGCTATCTAGTTCAACTTACGATGCTTTGCAAGAAAAATATGGGAAAGTTGATTTAGGTGTCATTGTTGAAGCAACTTGTAACAATGAAATCGCCATGGGATACACAAATCCGTATGCGAGTTCAACAGGTATGAATTTCTTGATTTCTACCTTATCCTATTTTGACCAAGAAAATCCATTAAGCACAAATGCGATTAGTGGTTTCCAGAAATTTCAAGAAAATGTACCATTTGTATCGTATATTACAATGCAAATGAGAACAGCAGCGGAAAGCGGTTCATTAGATGCTTTTATTTTAGAATATCAAACGTATTCTAATGATGCTACATTGAAACGTGATTATCAATTCATTCCATTTGGAGTAAGACATGATAGCCCAATGTATGCAATCGGAGAACTAAGTTCTGAAAAACAAGAACTCTTGAAGCTTTTCACACAATATTGCACGTCAGGAGAATCAAAAAAAATAGCAACTGAGTATGGGTTTTATAACAATCCAGATTATACGAATACAACCAGTTACGAAGGAGATATTTTAATTAGTGCACAAAAATTATGGAAAGAAGAAAAAGATTTAGGAAAACCAATCATAGCAGTTTTTGTAACAGATGTTTCTGGCAGTATGTCAGGAGAACCTTTGGTTCAATTGAAACAGTCTTTAATTAATAGTATGCAATATATTAATAGTAACAATCATATTGGGTTGGTGAGTTATAGCACAGATGTTACCATTAATTTGCCAATTAACGAATTTAACTTAAATCAAAAATCGTATTTTAATGGGGCAGTTGAAAGTTTATATGCCAATGGTCAAACAGCTACATTTGATGCTATTATGGTAGCTGCCGACATGCTTGTCAAAAAACAGGCAGAAGTTCCAGATTCCAAAATGATGATGTTTGTGTTAAGTGATGGAGAAACCAATCGAGGTCATTCAATTGAAGAGGCAAGCAATGTTATTAAAAATTTGAATATCCCAATTTATACAATTGGCTATAATGCAAATATTGCAGCACTCGAAAAAATATCTTCGATTAATGAGGCGGCTAGTATTGATGCTAATTCAGGAAATGTTATTAATGAATTAAAAAATTTGTTTAATTCAAACTTATAAAAGAAAGGAAAAAATATGGAAAATTTAGAATTAAAAGTAGACAAAGTAGAAACAAAGGAGCTCGAAACAGCTCTAATTACAGGAGAACAAATTACAGAGGAGAAAATCGAAAATTCGTTAAGTTATGAGGCATTGACAGATGCTGAAAAACAAGCAATTGACCAATTTTTGACCAAAATTGACATTTCTAACACAGCGCAAATTTTGCAATTTGGAGCATCTGCACAAAATAATATTTCCAAATTTTCAGATACTGTTTTAACAGAAGTGAAAACCAAAAATACAGGGAAAGTGGGGGATTTACTGGCAAATTTGGTTTCCGAACTAAAATCTTTTCAATCTGATTCTTCTAGCATTTTGAGTGGAAAACCAGGCTTGTTTAATTCTATAAAAAAGCAATTAAATAAGGTAATTGCCAAGTATAACAAAGTAGAAAATAATATTGACGCAATTGAGAAAATGCTAGAAGCACAAAAACTTACCATGTTAAAAGATATTGCAACTTTTGATACAATGTATGAGAAGAATTTAGAATATTTCAAAGAACTTTCTTTATACATTATTGCTGGCGAAAAGAAGTTACAAGAATTGAAAACAGTTGTATTACCATCTTTGGAAACCAAAGCAAAAGAAACACAAGATCAGTTGGATGTGCAAACCGTAAAAGACATGGCAGATACCATTAATCGATTTGAGAAAAAGTTGTATGACCTAAAAACTACCAGAATTATATCCATCCAAATGGCACCACAAATCCGTTTAATTCAAAACAATGATAGCGAATTGGTCAATAAAATTCAAAGTTCTATGATTAATACCATTCCATTATGGAAAAATCAAATTGTAATTGCGTTAGGATTGGCTAATGCTAAATCTGCCTTAGAAACCCAAAGAAAAGTGACAGATTTAACCAATGATATGCTAAAAGCAAATAGTGAATTATTAAAACAAGGAACCATTGAAGTTGCGAAAGAATCCGAAAGAGCCATTGTTGATGTTGAAACTCTTTCCAAAACCAATGCAGATATTATTGAAACTTTAGACACGGTTCTTCAAATTCACACAGATGGCAAACGCAAAAGACAAGAAGCGGAAGTAGAATTAATGAAAATTGAATCAGAATTGAAGAATAAATTATTGGAAGTAAAAATTGAAGCAGAGGGGTAATATACCCTAACCTATTATTATATCATATTTTCCACCAAAAGTCAAATTGGGTAAAATACCAAAAATCAAGAAAAAAGAGGAATAATCATAATTATTCCTCTTTTTCGGTTGCTAGCGCATAAATCGCATTTGCATAAATTTTACAACTCAAAATCAAATCATCTACATCCACAAATTCGTTAACTTGATGACACATATCCTGTTTTCCAGGCATATTAGCACCAAATGCAACACAATTTGGAAAAGCACGAGCATAAGTTCCACCACCAATGGCAATTGGTTCTGCTTTTAAGCCAGTTTTTTGATGAAAAATTTTAGTTAAAGTGGTAACTAAATGACTATTTTTCTGCACGAATAGTGGCTCTTGTTGAGCGCTGAAGTCAATTTTTAAAGTAGGAAAGAGATTTGTGAGTGCGGTATATTTAGACTTAATCTCGTCAAGTGCTGTATGAACTGGAATTCGCAAATTCAAGCCAATTTCTAAAAGACTGTTTTCGAAACCTAAGAACCCTACATTAGAAGTTAAAATACCAGATTCGTCTTGAATTGGAGTGTCGTTTAAAAATGAAGGACTAGTGGTTTCCAATAAACCAATTTCTAAAAGCTTGGTGAGAAAATCGGAAGGGAAGTAATGATTTAAGTAGTGAAGCAGTAATGTGATAGCGTTTTCCCCTAAATCAGGATGAGCAGCGTGGGCTGAGATACCATGTGCTGTTATTTTTAGTGTATGAGAATCGAGTTTTTCGAAATCGATTTTATCTGTTTTTTCCAAAGAAGGAAGGGCTTGTTCAGAATCGAATTTTAGTGTAATCGAGCAATATTTGGGAACAACATTTAATGCATTGTGCTGACAATCAATTTCCAAAATTTCCAGATTGTCAAGGGAAAAAGGCTGATGAATTCGGATGGATAAAATACCTTTTTCGGCGTAAATGCATGGAAAATCAGCATCAGGACTAAAACCAACATGTGGTGTTTCTTCTCCGATTTCTTGATAATGTTTAATACATTTCCAAGATTTTTCTTCATTTAATCCTAAAATTAAACGTACTCGTTTGTTTAGTTTTTTGTCAGAATCTAGAAGCGCTTTCATCGCGTAAAGGCTTGCTATGACAGGACCTTTGTCGTCAATGGCGCCACGACCATAGAGTTTATGGTCATAAATAGTGGGGGTAAATGGATCTGTTGTCCAGCCATCTTGTAATTCTGCAGGCACGACGTCAAGATGTCCAAGAATTCCGACTAATTCTTCACCTTCTCCAAACTCAATATAACCACAATAGCCATCTAAATTTTTGGTGCGAAATCCAAAAGATTTGGCTAAATTTAAAGTGTATTCTAAAGCTTCTTGACAAGGTTTGCCAAAAGGCATGTCAGGCTGATTGGTTTCTTGTGAGACACTTTTGAATTGGATTAATTCACATAGAGAATGGATTATTTCGTCTTTTTGTTTTTCAATAATTTTATCAAACATAAAAACCTCCTAAATTATTATATTCATAATAGTATCATGGGATACAAAATGTGTCAATTGATTGAATTTGCTTTTTTATGAAAACTGTGTTATGATATCTCCATCGAACCTATATGGGAAAATAGAAAGGAGTAATATAATATGGCAACAGAATTGGAAAAGAAACTTCGGAAATTTTTTAGGGAGTGCCAGAGAAAAAATCTTGGCTTAGGATTTAAAGGAGGAGTGTTTAAGTTAGTTGGAAGCCTTCCTTTGGAAGAGTATCAAAAGATTGAACCAAACTTGAGCGCGGATGAATTATATGAGCTTCGAGAAAATTTGAAGGTATATGGATTGGAAGAAGCATTTTTCTACATGATTAAACCACATACCTGGTACTACCGATGTTGCGCTGATATGCGGTTATTTGATAGCTTTTCTGATGAACAATTAGGAAAGATATTAAATGCTGAGGAAGGAAATATTTCATCACTTTTTTTTGCAGATGGACAAAATGCGGGTCGGCGATTAAGAATCCTGAAATTGTTAAGTGAGAATTCACTTGAGAGCTGGATAAAATTGCTTTCAACTGTTGATTACCGATTGATGAATGTTAAAATGCCAGAAGGACTTGCTATTCCAAGCAATGATACTATTTTTAAAAAATTAGCAACACTTTCAAATTATGCTGTTGCGAAGTTGATGGAAATTTTAGGAGTGGGACCAGCAAGGCGACTTTTGCAGGAGATAATTTGTTTGGAGCGAGATGTGTTTTCTATTTGCAAGGAAATAGAAAAAAACAAACTCTACGAGGTTGTAATTGTCAAGTTGGATTTGTTGAAGGATGCAGATGTCGAAAGAACGGCGGAAATGTATTCTTGGTTGTATTCTAATATTCCAATCAAATGCAAATTTTTGACCTATTTAATGGAAGAAAAGTTGGATGAAATTGTTCTTTTCGATGCAGAAATTTGCGGAGAGATTTGTAATATGAAGAAAGAAGAGCAAGTGGAAGATTTTGTTAGAAAGGTCATTGAAAGAAAAGAAAAGTCTGGAGATTTTTATGAAGATTTTTATCAGAAGATAAGGCCTGAGGAAAAAGAACAATTTTTTCAAGAGCTTTTAAAAGATGAAGAAGGAAAACGAATCATAAGTATTGTGTTGGAGGAAAAGGAAAGCTTGAGTTTATTGGAAGAGTTAGTTCTTGAAAAGTTATAAGTGAAAGAAAATGTATTACTCAAAAAGGTTACGATGGTGCCTTAAAAAAGCTAGTGATTGTTTTAAAATGACAATTGCTAGCTTTTTTCTAAGATTGAATTGACAGTGATTAGAAAATATTATAAACTAGATTTAAAGTAAAATTTATCGTATAAAAGGAGAAAATTATGGGAGTTATTGAATTGAATCATCCACTTGTATCACATAAATTAGCTATTTTAAGAAATAAGAATACAGGAACAAAAGAATTTCGAGAGATTGTTGGAGAATTGTCAACGATTCTTTGTTATGAAGCTTTGAAAGATGCTAAAACAGTAGAGGAAGAAATCGAAACACCACTTTGTAAAATGAAAGCGCATAAAATAAATGAAGATAATTACGCATTTATTCCAATTTTGCGAGCAGGAACTGGTATGTTAGATGGCTTAATTAACATTATGCCAAATGCGAAAATTGGGCATATTGGAATGTATCGAAACGAAGAAACTTTGAAACCAGTGAAGTATTATTATAAAACTCCGAAAGATTTAGCCAAAAGAGAAGTGATTGTTCTTGACCCAATGCTTGCAACAGGCGGTTCAGCAATGGATGCTATTACAATGTTAAAAGAAGACGGAGCAATAAATTTGAAGTTTTTGTGCATTTTGGCGGCACCAGAAGGCATCCAAAAAATGCAGGAAATTCATCCAGATCTACCGATTTATTGTACAGCAATTGACGAACATTTAAACGAAAATGGCTATATTGTGCCAGGTTTGGGAGATGCTGGAGATCGAATTTTTGGAACGAAATAAATCATAAAAAATGAAAATCTGACCACTCGTTCTATTCCATTTTTAGAAAAAGTGTTATATAATGCAAAAGTAAATCATAAAAATAAGGGGAAAAGCTATGAAATTAGGGTTTATTTTTCCAGGTCAAGGCGCGCAAAGCGTTGGCATGGGGAAAGATTTATATGATGAATATGAAGAAATAAGAGAAATTTACCAAAAAGCAAGTCAAATTTCTGGAATCGATATTGCAAAAGTGACGTTTGATTCACCAGAAGACGTATTGTTTCAAACAAAAAATACACAAATTGCAATTTTGACAATGAGTATTGCGATTTTAGAATTATTAAAAAAACATGGAATTCAAGCCGAATATACCGCAGGATTGAGTTTGGGAGAATATTCTGCATTATATTGTGGAGATGCGATTGATTTTGAGAATGTCATAAAAATCGTAAAAAAACGTGGCGAATTTATGCAAAATCTAGTGCCAGAAGGCGAGTGGGCAATGGCTGCTATAGTAGGATTGAAAAATTCGGAGGTAGAAAAAGTCTGTGAGCAAATAACGGAAGGATTTGTTGTTCCAGCCAATTATAATTGTCCTGGTCAAGTTGCTATTTCAGGAGATAAAATCGGTGTTGCAATGGCAATGGAAAAATTAAAAGAAGCAGGCGCTAAACGTTGTTTGGAATTAAAAACAGCAGGACCGTTTCATACGATAAAATTGCAAAAGGCATCTGATGAATTAAGAAAAGAATTAGAAAATATTGAAATAAAAGTGCCACAAATTGCAGTTATCAAAAATATGGATGCAAAGCCATATACAGAAAAAGACAATGGAAAAGATATTTTGGCAAACCATGTGATTCATCCTGTTCGATTTTCAGATTCCATTCAATATATGATAGAAAATGGAGTGGACACATTTGTTGAAATTGGACCAGGAAAGGTATTAACAGGATTTGTAAAAAAAGTAAATAAAAAAGTAAATTGCATGAATATTAATGATGTTGCATCATTCGAGAATGCAATTGAAAATTTGAAGGTTTAGAAAGGAAAATAAAATTATGAAAAATGGAAAAACAGCATTTATCACAGGCGCAACACGTGGAATTGGAAAAGAAATCGCTGTAAAATTAGCCAAAGAAGGCTATGATGTAGCAATTAATTACCGAACGATGAATGAAGAGGTAGAAAAACTAAAAACGGAAATCGAGCAAAATTTTGATATAAAATGTGCTTTAGTACAAGGCGATGTTTCAAAATTTGAAGATGCAGAAAAAATGGTCAAAGAAGTAATAGAAACTTTAGGGAAAATTGACGTTTTAGTCAACAATGCTGGAATCACCAAAGATGGTTTATTAATGCGAATGGCAAAAGAAGATTTTGAAAGTGTTATAGATATTAATTTAGTAGGAACGTTCAATGTTACCCGAAACGTGATTCCGCTCATGATTAAACAAAAATCTGGTAGAGTCATTAATATTTCATCAGTTGTCGGAGTTGCTGGAAATGCTGGGCAAACAAATTATTCTGCTTCCAAAGCAGGAATCATTGGATTTACTAAAAGTTTAGCCAGAGAAGTAGCTAGCCGAAATATTCTAGTAAATGCTGTTGCACCGGGATTTATTGCAACCGATATGACGAGTGTTTTAAATGATAGCCAAAAAGAAAATATTAGTACACAAATTCCATTAAAAAGAATGGGAGAAGCGCAAGATGTTGCTAATTTAGTAAAATTTTTAGCGTCAGAAGAAGCATCTTATATCACAGGTCAAGTTATCCATGTTGATGGCGGAATGATTATGTAAAAATATAGGAGTAAGATTCCAATCTTACTTAGAATAAAAATAAAATAAAGGAGAAATCAATGGAAAGAAGAGTAGTTATAACAGGATTAGGTTGTATTACACCAATCGGAAATAATGTAGAAGAATTTTGGAAAGGAATTGAAGAAACAAAATGTGGAATTGATAAAATTACGGCATTTGATATAACAGACCATAAAGTGAGTCTTGCAGGTGAAGTAAAAAATTTCAATCCAGAAGATTATATTGATAGAAAAGAAGCCAAAAGAATGGACCGTTTTACACAATTTGCTTTAGTGGCAGCTAAAGAGGTTATGGAAGATAGTAAGTTGAAGGTAGAAGAAATCGATGCTACTCGCTTTGGTGTGATTGTTGGTTCAGGAATTGGAGGATTAATCACAACAGAAACCGGAAGTACAATTTTAAATGAAAAAGGACCAGGTAGAGTATCGCCATTTTTCATTCCAATGGCAATTAGCAATATGGCGGCAGGAAATGTTTCCATAGAAGTGGGAGCGAAAGGACAATCTTTTTGCTTGACAACCGCATGTGCTAGTGGAACAGATTCGATTGGAGAAGCTTTCCGCATGATTAAACATGGCTATCAAGATGTAATTATGGCAGGAGGAACAGAGGCTCCTATTACACCAATTGCAGTATCTGGATTTGCTAATATGAAAGCATTATCAACAGCGGAAGATAAAACAAGAGCGAGTATTCCATTTGATAAAGAAAGAAATGGATTTGTCATGGGAGAAGGTTGCGGATTGATTATGTTAGAAGAATTAGAACATGCTCAAAAAAGAGGTGCGAAAATTTATGCTGAAATCGTTGGCTATGGAGCAAGTTCGGATAGTTTTCATATTACGTCTCCAGCACCAAATGGAGAAGGTGGAGCAAGAGCAATGACACTTGCAATGCAAGATGCTAAAATTAAACCAGAGCAAATCACTTATATTAATGCACATGGAACATCTACCCATTTGAATGATGCAGGAGAAACTTCAGCTGTCAAAATTGCATTCGGTGAAGCAAGTAAAAATGTCATGATGAGTTCAACAAAAGGAAATACAGGACATTTACTAGGTGCTGCTGGTGGAATTGAGGCGATTGCATGTATTAAAGCAATTGAGAAAGGATTAGTGCCACCAACGATTCATTATCAAGTTTCAGATGAAGAATGCGATTTGGATGTTGTTCCAAATGAGCCAAGAAAAGCAGATGTAAAATATGCAATGTCCAATTCACTAGGATTCGGCGGACACAATGGCAGTATTATATTTAAAAAATATGAACAATAATCAAAACTGATTTTAGCAATTTAAAAAAGAAAGGAGAAAAATATGGAATATAATGAAATCAAAAAATTGATGGATGATATGGGAAATTCGAAATTAACGGAATTAGAAATTGAATTTCCAGACGGAATCAAAATTAGTATGAAAAAAGAGGATGGAAAAAAACTTTCAGCACCAGTACCAGCAGTTGTTTCACAACCACAACCTCCAATGAATATTACACCAGCGCAAGTTCCAATGGAAATAAAACAAGAAACCTCTAAAATGGAGGGAAAGGTTGTAAAATCGCCAATGGTTGGGACTTTTTATTCCAAATCTGCACCAACAGCAGAAGCATATGTAAAAATTGGTAGTAAAGTAAAAAAAGGAGATACTTTGTGCATTATTGAGGCCATGAAATTGATGAATGAAATTGAATCAGAATTTGACGGAGAAGTTGTTGAAATTTTAGTTAATGATGATGAAATGGTGGAATATAATCAACCATTATTTGTGATAAAATAGGCATAGTATGGTGAATTTTGCGTGAAGATTATAGGGAAATTATGTGAAATTTCAATAAAAGGAGAAAAATATGTTAAATATAAACGAAATCATGGAAATTATTCCACAACGTGCGCCTTTTTTGATGATTGATAAAGTGGAAGAATATGTGCCGGGAGAAAGTTGTACAGCGTATAAAAATGTATGTATTAATGAACCACATTTTGCGGGACATTTTCCTGGTCAACCAATCATGCCTGGTGTGCTAATTGTGGAAGCTTTGGCACAAACGGGAGCGGTTGCGATTTTGTCGATGGAAGAAAATAAGGGCAAAAATGCGTTATTTGGCGGAATCGATAAATTGCGTTTTAAAAGACAAGTGGTTCCAGGAGATGTACTAAAATTAGAAGTTAAAATCATCAAGAAAAAAGGACCAATTGGAGTTGGTGAAGCTATTGCCACAGTGGATGGGCAAGTGGCAGCAAAAGGGGAGCTTACGTTTGCGATTGTGGGATAAAGAAAAGCCACACAAGCAAAATTTAATTTGCTTGTGTGACATAAGTGTTAGAGAGAAGATTCTCTAGTGTTTTTGTAACTCTTTTGCACGGCAACGTGAATCAGTATAAGGGAATGGTAAAATTTTAATAAAACTTCCAGTAAAAAAAGGTATTCTAATGTTTTTAAGTTTTACAATTCTAAAGCCTAATTCATTTAAAACTTCAGAAAGTAGAGATAATGATGAGCAATGCATAAGGTAAAAATTACTTTTTATAGTGTATATACCAGTTGAATCGTCTTTTGTTATAGCGGACTGAAGAAGACTATGAATGTAATCACAACATTGCCAATTATTTAATTTTTCACTATCTAGCCATTCCTGTTTAAAATAAAATTGAGTTGACAAATTTATACCTCCATTCGATTATTGATAAAAATATTATAACAGATAAAATAAAACTTGTAAAGGAGAACAAAATGCTTAAAAAAGTTTTAATTGCCAATCGTGGCGAAATTGCAGTTCGTATTATTAGAGCTTGTAGAGAGCTTGGAATTTCTACGGTTGCGGTATATTCTGAAGCCGATAAAAATGCTTTGCATACGCGTCTAGCAGATGAAGCTGTGTGTATTGGCCCAGCCAAATCGGCACAAAGTTATTTGAATATTAAAAATATTTTACAAGCAGCTTGTGGGACTGGTAGTGATAGTATCCATCCTGGATTTGGTTTTTTATCGGAAAATGCCAATTTTGCAAAAATGTGTGAGGAAAGTCACATCAAATTTATTGGACCTTCTTACAAAATCATTGACCTAATGGGTAACAAATCCAATGCCAAAGAACTCATGAAACGTGCAGGAGTTCCAGTGGTTCCAGGTTCAGAAGGAAGTATTAAAAGTTTTGAGGAAGCCAAAGAAATTGCTGAACGTATTGGTTATCCGATTATGATAAAAGCAGCAGCAGGCGGTGGCGGAAAAGGAATCCGCCTTGTGAATGCGTCAGACGAATTGAAAGAAGCTTATGAAATCGTAAAGCAAGAAGCAAAAATTTCATTTAATGATGATGAAATTTACATAGAAAAATTTATTGAAAATCCGAGACATGTCGAAATTCAAGTGTTGGCGGATGAATTTGGAAATTGTATTCATTTGGGAGAAAGAGATTGTTCGGTGCAAAGACGAAATCAGAAGGTTTTAGAAGAAAGTCCTTCTACGGTTTTGAATGAAACGTTACGTAAAAAAATGGGAGAAGCAGCGATAAATGCTGTGAAAGCTTCGCATTATTCGAATGCAGGAACGATTGAATTTTTGGTTGACAAATATCAAAATTTCTATTTTATGGAAATGAATACGAGAATTCAAGTGGAACATCCTGTGACAGAATGGGTGACAGGTGTTGATATTGTAAAAGAACAACTACGAATTGCATCAGGTGAAAAATTACGCTATTCACAACAGGACATTTCAGTTAAGGGGCATAGTATTGAATGTAGAATTAACGCTGAAAATCCAGAGAAAAATTTTATGCCTTGTCCAGGAACGATTAATGATTTACATTTGCCAGGCGGAAATGGTGTAAGAACTGATACAGCAGTTTATACAGGCTACAAAATTCCACCAGTATATGATTCGATGATTGCTAAAATTATTGTGCATAGCGAAACCAGAGAAGAGGCGATTGCCAAAATGAAAGTTGCACTCGAAGAATGTGTGATGGATGGTGTTGATACAAATATTGATTTTTTATATCAAATTTTAGAAAACGAAAATTTTGTTTCTGGTAATTTTGATACATCATTTATAAAAAAAGAATTTGATATATAAGGGAGTAAAAAATGGTTATCGATAAAATCAAGAAAAGAGGAAATAAAAATATACGTCAACCAGAAAATAAAGGAGATATTCCAGTTGGAAAATGGCTAAAATGCGAAAAATGTGGCGAGATATTATATCGAGAAGATGTGCGAGAAAATTACAGTGTGTGTATGAATTGTGGACATCATTTTCGTTTGTCAAGCAGACGTAGAATTTGGCAAACGCTGGATGAGAATTCATTTCAGGCTTTTGATTTGAATTTAAAAACCGTCAATCCATTGGAAATGGAAGACTATGCTGAAAAATTAAAACATCTTCAAACCGTGCTAGAGATTGATGATGCTGTGGTTTGTGGAACGGGAAAAATCAATCAAGAAGAGGTTGTCATTTGCGTGATGGATGGAAATTTTCTGATGGGAAGCATGGGAAGTGTCGTTGGTGAAAAAATTACGTATTCTATTGAAAAGGCAATCGAATTAAAGGTGCCATTGATTATTTTTTCGGTTTCTGGTGGAGCGAGAATGCAAGAAGGAATTATTTCACTGATGCAAATGGCGAAAACATCTGCAGCGATTGCTAAATTGAATGAAGCAGGAGGATTGTTTATTTCGGTATTGACTGACCCAACTTATGGTGGTGTGACAGCAAGTTTTGCTTCTTTGGGAGATATTATTTTGGCAGAGCCAAATGCGATGATTGGTTTTGCAGGAAAACGAGTGATTAAACAAACGATTGGTGAAGATTTGCCAGAAGGATTTCAGACAGCAGAATTTTTGTTGGAGCATGGATTTGTGGATAAAATTGTGGAGAGAAAAGATATGAAGGAGACACTTTATCGCATTATTAAGTTTCATAAGTAGGAGAATGAGATGAAAGAAATAGATAGCATTATTTTTGATTTGGATGGCACTTTGTGGAGTACGATTGAGAATTGTGTAGATGCTTTGAATAACATGAAAAAGAAACATAAAGATATTTTATATGACATATCTGCAGAAATGGTAAAGGCTCAAATGGGCTCTCCATTTGAGGAAAATGCTAAAAAGTATTATGGTTATTTAGGCATGGAAAAAGCGAGACAATATGCAAGAGAAGCTTTTACTAATAATGCAAAAGCTTTATCAGAAAAAGGTGGTATTTTATATTCTAAAGTAGAAGAGACACTAAAAAAGTTATCAGAAGATTTTAAGTTGTTAATTGTAAGCAATTGTATGGAAGATTATATGCAGGCTTTTTTGAAAACTAGTCATTTGGAGGAATATTTTTGCGATTATGAAAGTCATGGGAAAACAGGGGTAAGCAAAGGCGAAAATATAAAATTAGTCATGCAAAGAAATGCTTTAAAAAATCCGATTTATGTGGGAGATACCATAGGCGATAAAACTGCTGCCGATTTTGCAGAGATTCCATTTGTGTATGCGGCTTATGGATTTGGAGAAGTCGCAGAATGTGATTATAAATTAGAGGGGATAGAAGATTTATTAACAATCGTACATAACAAAAAAAGAGGAGGTGAACATTTTGCCGAAAAGTAAGGAATTGACGGAAATTGAAGAATTAGAAAATATGGTAAAAGAGTTGAAAAATATTAGTCAAGACAAAATGATTGATGTTTCAAGCGAATTAAAAGAGGCAACGGCAAAGTTGCAAAAATTGGCGCGTAAAGAAAACAGCAAATTGACTGCTTGGCAAAGATTAGAAATCGCACGAAATCCAAAACGTCCCACAGCACTTGATTATATGGATATTATTTTTGACGAATTTATGGAACTTCATGGTGACCGTGTTTATCGCGATGATGAAGCAATGGTTTGCGGTTTAGGAAGGATTGGAAAACAGAATTTTACAGTTATCGCTGAACAAAAGGGGCGAAATACGAAAGAAAATATTAAGCGTAATTTTGGTATGCCAAATCCAGAGAGTTATCGAAAAGCGATTCGTTTGATGAAACAAGCTGAGAAATTTGGGAGACCAATTGTGACTTTTATTGATACAAAAGGTGCCTATCCTGGTATTGGCGCGGAAGAGCGTGGGCAAGGTGAAGCAATTGCGAAAAGCATGATGGAAATGGCTAATTTAAAAACACCGATTATTTGTATTGTTATTGGAGAAGGTTCGAGTGGTGGAGCACTTGCAATTGGTGTGGGAGATGAAATTTTGATGTTGGAAAATGCAGTGTATTCAGTACTTTCGCCAGAAGGATTTTCCAGTATTTTATGGAAAGACGGAACCAGAGTCAAAGAGGCTGCCGAAAAAATGAAAATGACAGCAGGAGACTTGAAAAAATTTAAAGTAATTGATAAAATTATCGAAGAACCAATTGGCGGTGCACAAAATGATGTAGAAATAGTGGCTGAAAGTTTAAAAAAGGCGATTGTTTCTAGTACTAAGAGATTGAAAAAGTTATCTGTGGAGGACTTAGTGGATGAGAGATATCATAAGTTCCGTGCTATGGGTGAATATATAAAATAAAAATTTTTAGGAGGATTTTAAAATGATTTTAAAGGACAAAACAATTCTAATTATGGGAATTAGAAACAAATGGAGTATTGCGTATGGAGCGGCAAAGTCTGCTTTCGACCAAGGTGCAAAAGTAATTTTTACTTTTATGGGAGAAGAAAATAGAGAAAAAATTGAAGAATTAATTTCTGAATTTGGCGAACCAAAAGCTTACACATGTGACGCGTCAATCGATACCGAATTAGAAACTTTATTTGAAAATATAAAAAAAGATTTTGGAAAAATTGACGGAATTGTGCATTGTATCGCACATGCTTTTACAGATGACTTACATAATCCATTTGTAGAAACAAGTAAAGAAGGCTATTCGCATGCTGTAGATGTAAGTGCTTATACATTTGTGGCAACTGCTAGAATTGCAAAAGAGAAAGACGTTTTGGCAGAGGAGGCAAGTTTGGTAAGTTTGACATATCATGGTTCTACAAAAGTGCTTCCAAATTATAATGTAATGGGTGTTGCGAAAGCTGCTTTAGAATGTAGTGTACGTTATTTAGCTGATAATTTTGGACCAATGGGAATGCGTGTTAATGCTGTTTCAGCAGGACCAATCAAAACGTTGTCTGCCAAAGGAATTAAGGATTTTGGTTCGATTTTGAATGTCGTAGAAGAAAAAGCACCACTTAGAAGAAATGTGACAAAAGAGCAAGTTGGTGATAGTGTTGCCTTTTTACTAAGTTCGATGTCAGGAGCAATTACAGGGCAAATTATTTATGCAGATAGTGGATATAATATTATGGGAATCTAGGATAAAGGAGAGAAAATGGCGATTTATCATAATGAGGTTGTCAAAAGGATGAATCAAAGTCGAGATAGTTATCAACCAGATTTGGACAATCGTAATAGATAACCATAGTAGAATTAAAAAGAGAACTTACATAAATATTATGTGAAAGTTCTCTTTCTTTCATGTCTAAAAATAAGACACGAAAGCCTTGAAAAAAGCGGAATGTTAATTTCAGTTGACAAATTTCCAACTCAAATTGGTAGATGCAACTTGTAAAAAATGGTATAATTTGATTAAGTTAGGAGGGTGATTTTTAAGTGAATTTTGGAGAAAAATTATATGAATTAAGAAAAGAAAAAAATTTATCGCAAGAGGAGGTAGCAGAAAAATTAAATGTAACAAGACAAACGGTTTCTAAATGGGAAACGAATCAAAGTACACCAGATTTTGATAAAATACTTCCTTTGTGCGAGTTATTTGGTATTAGCACAGAGGAATTGCTGACAGGAAAGAAAGCGGAGGAAAAGGACTGTGAATCGGTTAAAAAAGAAGAACCAGAGAAAATTCCAACTAAACAAGAGATACGAAGGAAATCGGCAGAAGTTGTGAGTACAGCAGTTTTTATTTATATAGCAGCAGTAGCACTTTTGATTGTAGCAATTCCAGTTTTAAAAATGAATCCAATAGTTGTGACAGCATTATTTTTGTGTATGATTGGATGGGCAACTGCTAAAATTATTAAACATTATATGTCAATTCCGAAATTTCAAGAAACAGAGAAAGAAAAACAAGAAACAGAGATTGTGAAATCCATTGAAGGAATTATTGATGCGATTTGTGTTGCTGTTTATTTTATCGTAAGTTTTATCACAATGGCTTGGCATATTACTTGGGTTATTTTTATTATTAATGGATTATTGTGTCAGGTTGTGAAGTTATTCTTTATGTTAAAGGAGGAGAAAGATGAAAAATAGAGGATTGATTATTACGTTGATTGTTTTATTAATAATTATCATTATTTTGTTGATGCTTTTTCTGTATTTCTATTTAAGTGGTAGTATTGGATTTAAGAATTGGTCGGTTAACAAAAGTAGTAGTGTGATTTTTGAGGAAAGTTATGAGTTGGAGGCAGTTGAAAATTTGGAAATTTTGTCAACAGCAGGAGACATTAAATTTGAGGAAAGTCTGGATGGAAAGATTAAAGTATTGGTTTATGGTGAAGATGCAGAAGAGTTGAAAGTGGATTTTGAGAATCAAAAATTAAGAGTAGATTATTCTCAGTATAAAAATAAAAGGTGGTTTGGCATGAATTTTTATATGAATGATATGATTGTTTATTTGCCAAAAGAGTATGCAAAGGAAATTAATGTAAAAGCCAATTATGGAGATATTAAAGGAATTGATTTAGAAAATGGGACGATTCGAATAGAAGAAGATTGCGGAGATGTGACTTTTGGGAAAGTGAAAAATGCTTTTGTGAAAAATCATTATGGAAATATTAAAATAGAATCGGTTGGAAATAAGGTTGAGGTGACATCGGATTGTGGAGATGTGAAAATAGGTTCTTTAACAATTATGGAAGATTCTTCTATTGAAAACAATCTTGGTGATATCAAAATTGGAGAAACAAATGAAATTTTTGTTGATGCAAAAACGAGTTTGGGAGATGTAAAAGTGAATCAAAATAATCGTCATAGTGAAGTGACATTGAAGATAAAAAATGATTGTGGCGATATTAAAGTAGAGAATTAAGAGTGGGATTTTCCTACTCTTAAATTTTTGTTTGGGTGTTGATAATGAATTGGTTTTGTGATAATATCCAATTAAAGAATAAGGATTCGATATGATATTTTAAATAAGGAGAGAAAAACATGTTCACAGGAAAAAAAGTAATTATTTTTGATATGGATGGAACTTTGATTGATTCAGTTGGAATTTGGAATCAAGTGGATCAAGAATTGATAGCTAAATTGGGATGTACAGAAAGTTTAGAAGAAAAAGAAATTCAAAAGCAAAGAGATGTGTTGCTTCGAACTTATAGCAAAGCAGAAAATCCTTATATTGAATATTGCAAAACATTGGGAGAAAAATATCATGCCAATTTAGCATCAGAAGAAATTTTAAAATTGCGTTATGAAATTGCAGAAAATTATTTGAAAAATGAAATTGATTATAAACCAGATGCAGAAAAGCTCATAAAAAAATTAAAGGAAAAAAATTATATTTTAGCCATTGCCAGTGCCACTAGAAAACCACATATGGACATTTATCGCATGCAAAATCAACATATTTTAAATAAAGCGAAAATCGATGAATATTTTTCACTCATTTTACTAAAAGAAGATGTCAAAGAAATGAAACCAAATCCAGAAATTTTTTTGAAAATAGTCGAAAAGATGAAGGTTCCAAAAGAAGAATGCCTGATTTTTGAAGATGCTTTAGTTGGCGTAGAAGCAGCTAAAAATGCAGGAATAGAATGTGTTGCGATGTATGACCAATATTCAGACGGCGAACGAGACCGAATCCATCAACTAGCAGATTACGAAATAAATACTTATGCAGAAGCAATACAGCTTTTAGAGACTGAAAACTAGAAATTTTACAAAATTTGCTATTTTTCTTGATTATTTTGCGCAAATATATTATAATAGACAAAATATATGAAGGAGGAAATTATGTCAGTAGTAGAACAAGTCAAAATTGTAACAAAAGAACAGCTGAAAAACGATATTTTTAAATTTACGATTCAATCCGAAAAAATGTCAAACGAAGCGTTACCAGGACAATTTCTAGAAATACGAGTAAATAATGATATCGAACCTTTCCTAAGAAGACCAATCAGTATTCATAAAATTAACAAAGAAAAAAATGAGCTAGAATTCATTTTCCAAGTAAAAGGAAAAGGAACGGAGATTCTAGCAAACAAAGAAGTGAATGATAAAATCAGTATTATCGGACCACTTGGAAAAGGAAATTTCCAATTTGAAAATTATAAAAATATTAGTATTATTGGTGGTGGAATCGGTATTTTTCCACTATACGAATTGGCAAGACAAGCAAGCCAAAATGCCAATATAACAACTTACTTAGGATTTCGAAATAAAGATTTTGTTGTACTAGAAGACGAATTTTCTAAGGTTTCAAACCAACTTGTGATTACGACAGATGATGGAAGCTATCAAAAAAGTGGATTTGCTATCAATTATTTGAAAGCAGATTGTGAAAAACAAAAGCCAGATTGTATCTATGCATGTGGACCACTTCCTATGCTAAAAGCAGTCAGAGATTTTGCCAATGAAATGAATATTCCTGCGCAAGTTTCGTTAGAAGAAAGAATGGGATGCGGAATTGGAATTTGTTTAGGCTGTGCTGTAAAAGATAAACATGCCGAAGGATACAAACATGTCTGCAAAGATGGACCAGTGTTTGATGTAAATGATGTAGAATTTTAATAATAGGGACGATGGAAAATCGTCCGTTTGTTGTGTAAAGGTGAAAATTTTATAAAATAGAAAGGAAGAAAAAGAATGAAAACAGAAATTAATTTTGCTGGAATTCAAATGAAAAATCCTGTAACAGTTGCTTCTGGAACATTTGGTTATGGACGCGAAATGGCAGAATATATTGATTTGAGTAAGCTAGGAGCAATTATCACAAAAGGAACTTTTTTAAAGCCACGTGCTGGTAACAAATCGCCACGTGTTTGCGAAACAGCGAGTGGAATGATGAACGCGATTGGTTTGGAAAATCCGGGAATTGAGCATTTTGCAGAAGAAGATTTGCCTTGGCTAAAGCAATTTGGAACGCCGATTATTTTGAATGTAGGCGCTAGTTCCTTAGATGAATATGTTGAAGTGTGTAGATTTGCAAACAAATTAGATATTGATGCTGTAGAGCTAAATTTATCTTGTCCCAATGTACATGCTGGATGTATGGCTTTTGGGGTTTCTTATGAAGGTGTAAAAGAAGCAACAAGTGCAGTCAGAAAAGTTTTAGATAAGCCACTAATTGTAAAATTAACGCCAAATGTTACAGATATAACGCTTCCAGCCAAAGGAGCAGAAGATGCAGGAGCTGATGCTGTTTCAGCTATTAACACGGTATTAGCTATGAAAATTGATGTAAAAAGACGCAAACCAATTTTAGCAAACAACACAGGAGGACTTTCTGGTCCAGCAATTAAGCCAATTGGTGTGAGAATGGTTTATCAAATTGCCCAAAAAATAAAAATTCCTGTGATAGGGTTAGGTGGCATTGTGACTGGCGAAGATGCGGTTGAATATATGCTAGCAGGTGCTAAATGCGTTTCCATTGGTTGCGGAAATTTCATTGACCCAGCAACGAGTTTGAATGTGATTGAACAAATTGAAGAGTATATGAAAGAAAATAAAGTAGAAGATATTAATGAAATTATTGGTGGAGTTACGATGAATTAAGTATTTTAAAACTCATTTATTTTTACTGGCTCATTTGCCAGTTTTTTTATTGCAAATTGTTTTAAAAATGCCTAAAAATTATTTTAAGAGTTTTTTTAGCACAAACTATATATTATGTATACCAAAACGAAAATAAAGCCTCTACGGCGATTTAGTACGTTATCACCCAAAATGATTTTTCTGATAGTATGCTTTTTTATACCTCTAAAAAATTCAGAAAAATACCAAATTTCCATTTTTTTGAAAAAATAGTCATTTATCATTAAAAACTAAAAAAAGTGGCTTAAAATTGAAAAGAAAAAGAATTGATTAATTCGCAAGGATATGATATATAAAGAAAAAAAGGAGAAAAGTATGAATACTATTAAGAAACATATTATTATATCAGGCGTTCCAAGAACAGGAAAAACGAAAAGTATTTGTAGAAAATTGGCAGAGACGAGCTATTATCAACATGTGATGATGGATTCGATTACACAATCTTTTGAATATATTTTTCCGCAATTAGAGATTTTTGATTTTAGTTATAATCGTGAGAAAAAAACAGAGGAGATTGTAAAATATATTTTGGAGGATAATGGATATAAATCATGGAATTAGAAGGTCAAATAGAAGAATTTATTTATCAAAATGAGGCAAATGATTATTCTATTGCTGTTTTTTCGACGTTGGATAAAGAAATCATAACAGTGGTTGGATATTTACCCTTTGTGGCAATCGGAGATTGTTTGAAATTGCAAGGGAAAATGGTCGTTCATCAAGAATATGGCGAACAATTTAAAATTGATACATTTGAAAAAATCATGCCCAAAACCGCAGAATCGCTTGGTAAATATCTAGCAAGTCGGTACGATAAAAGGGATTGGACCAGCGACGGCAAAAAGAATTATTGACAAATTTGGAGATGAAACATTAAGCGTTTTTCAATCAGAACCAGAAAGATTGGCTGAGGTAAAAGGCATTACCAAAGAGCGAGCGATTGAAATTAGTGAGGAATTCAATGAAAAATGGGAAGTTTGGCAGATTGTAAGTTTTTTAGAAGGCTTTGGCATTGGTGCTAACAACGCCAAAAAAGTCTATGATGCGTTAGGCAAAGATGCTGTTCCGAAAATCGCAGAAAATCCATACATTTTGGTGGATATTGTGTATGGTGTTGATTTTAATAAAATTGACAAAATTGCAATACAAATCGGCATTGCTGGAGATAGTGATTATCGCATTAAAAGTGGCATTAAATATGCCCTTTTAGTTTCTAGTTATAATGGAAATACTTGTGTATTGCAGGAAAATTTAATTCAATATGTGGAACAAATTTTAGAAGTGAGCAGAGAAAATATTGAGAATAATTTGATTGCTTTAAATGTGGGGCAAGAAATTGTCATTGAAAAAAGGGAAGAAGAGGATTGGATTTATTTGTATCCATTTTATAAAGCGGAAAAAAATATTAGTGAACGCTTGGATTTGCTGGACCATTGCGAAAATGCGAAATATATCAAACAGTTTGAGAAGGAAATTAAGAAGCAAGAGAAGAAGATTGGAATGGAATTATCAGAAAAGCAGTTTGAGGCGATTGCGCAGGTGAATCATCATAATGTATCGATTATTACAGGTGGACCAGGTACGGGAAAAACAACGATTATTAAATGTTTAATTGAAATTTATAAAAGTCACAAAAAGAAAATTGTTTTGTGTGCGCCAACTGGTCGAGCAGCCAAACGAATGACAGAAACGACTGGTGAAGAGGCTAAAACCATTCATCGATTACTTGAAATCGGAAAAATCGAAGACGACAAATTACGGAAGCGTTGACAATGACATTTCTCCAATTGATAGCGATGTTCTTGTCATTGATGAAATGTCTATGGTGGATATTTTTTTGATGAATTATATTGTAAAAGCAGTATATTTAGGAACAAAGTTGGTATTTGTTGGCGATGTGAACCAACTTCCATCGGTTGGACCAGGGAGCATTTTGAAAGATTTGATTGAAAGTGAAGCTTTTGCAACGATTCATTTGGATAAAATTTTTAGGCAAGCTGCCAAAAGTAAAATTATTGTGAATTCGCATGATGTGAATAAAGGAATTAATTTTATTGGAAAAAAAGATTATGGAGAAGAGGCGCAAGATGATTTTTTCTATATTAATGAATCAGTCCAAGACAAGATTTTGGCACAAGTAACAAGCCTTAGTAGTGGCAGATTGAAGAAATATGGCAATTATGATTTTATAGAAAATATTCAAATATTGACGCCTACGAAAAAAGGAAAACTTGGTACGAAGGAATTAAATAAAAATTTGCAAGATATTTTAAATCCTAAAACAGATGAAATCGGGGCAAAATCTTATGGCGATATTGAGTTTCGCGAAGGTGACCGTGTGATGCAAATTAAAAATAATTATGATATTTATTGGGAAAAAAGGAATGATAAAACAGACTTTAAAACCAACCCACGGAAGTGGGGTTTTTAACGGAGAATTAGGGATTGTTTCCAAAATTGATTCAGAGGAAAAAAATATACAGGTAGAATTTGATGATGGCAAAGTTGCATGGTATGCCTTTTCCGAATTAGACCAGTTAGAACATGCTTACGCAATTACAATTCACAAAGCACAACGGAAGTGAATTTGATGTCGTCATTTTGGTTGTGCCACAGGCTTCGAGCATGTTACTTACGCGAAATTTATTGTATACAGGCATGACGAGGGCGAGAAAACTTTTGATTATTATAGGAAATAAAAATTTGATTGAGTTTATGATTGGGAATTATGAGATTAAGAAGAGGAATACGGGACTGAAGTATAAATTATTGAAGTTAGCGGATTAGCTTACCAGAAAAAGATTTTTGCCTAAATTAAGCAAAAGTCTTTTTCAGTTTTTTTATCGAAAATAGAATTTTTAGTCATAAAACTGTCCTTCACGAATACGATTTAAGGAAAGATGTACTAGGAGGGAGTATTTTTATGGAAAACTTTGAAATATATCAAGACATCAAAAACAGAACGGATGGGGATATTTATATTGGTGTGGTGGGGCCTGTCCGAACAGGAAAATCAACGTTTATTAAAAAATTTATGGAATTGTTGGTTTTACCAAATATCGATAATGATTACAAACGAGAAAGAGCAATTGACGAGCTTCCACAAAGCGCTGGTGGCAGGACCATCATGACAACTGAACCCAAATTTATTCCAAATGAGGCAGTTGAAATTAACTTAAATGACAATGTTACTATGAAAACAAGATTGGTAGATTGCGTTGGTTATTTAGTCAATAATGCACTTGGCTATTTGGAAGATGACACACCAAGAATGGTCAAAACGCCATGGTCTGATACCGAAATGCCATTTGAAACAGCGGCGGAACTTGGCACGAAAAAAGTCATTGTAGAGCATTCTACTGTTGGAATCGTAATTACTACAGATGGAAGCATTACAGACATTCCACGTGAAGATTATGTAGGACCAGAAGAAAGAGTGATTAACGAATTAAAGGAACTTAATAAACCATTCATTATTTTGATGAATTGTCAAAATCCAAACGATGGTTATAGTTTAAATTTGGCAAATCAAATGGCAGAAAAATATCAAACACCAGTTATGCCAATCAATTGTGAGAATTTGAATTTAGAAGATATTAATGAAATTTTCTCAAAATTATTGTATGAATTTATGATTGACAAAATCAACATTCGTTTTCCACGTTGGATTAATGGCTTGGAAAATGGAAACGATTTGAAAACAACGTTATTTACAAAAGTAAGAGACACTTTTGAAGGAACCAAAAGGCTTAAAGATGTCAACGATAATTATCCGAGATTGGAAGAATGCGAAGAAATTAAAAAAGTAAATGTAGACGAAATTAATTTAGGAAATGGTGTTGTGACAATTGGAATTGAGTTGCAAGACAGCTTGTTCTATAATACTTTAACTGAATTGACAGGCGTTGCAATTCAAAATGAAGGTGAGTTATTTTCTTGTATTACTTCACTGGCAAGTGCCAAAAAAGAATACGATAAAATGGCGTATGCTTTGCACGAAGTAAATGAAAAAGGCTATGGAATTGTTTCTCCTGGAATTGATGATTTGATTTTGGAGGAACCAGAAATTGTTAAACAAGGGCAAAAATATGGTGTGAAATTAAAGGCAAAAGCGCCATCCATTCATATGATAAAAATTGATACGGAAACCGAAGTTTCGCCAATTGTGGGAAGTGAAAAACAATCGGAAGATTTGGTAAAATATTTACTTTCTGAATTTGAAAGTGATCCAAAGAAGATTTGGGAATCCAATATTTTTGGCAAAAGCCTGCATGAACTGGTAAATGAAGGTTTGCAAAACAAATTAAATCGAATGCCAGAAGATGCTCAAGGAAAATTACAAGAAACTTTACAAAGAATTGTCAATGAAGGCAGTGGCGGATTAATTTGTATTATTCTTTAAAACATAGGCACGGGAAACCGTGTCTTTTTGCATGCTTGACAAAAAAATAAAAAAATATATAATAGAAATAAATTAGGAGGGTAAAATATGGAAGAAAGACCAATTGTGATTATGTGTGCTATGGAAGTAGAAATGGATTTTTTATTAGAAAAGTTGGAAAATGCCAAATGCGAAGTAGTGGGAAAATACAAATTTTATGAAGGAACTATAAAAAATTATCCAGTGGTCATTTGTCAGTGTTTTGTGATGAGTATTAATGCAACAGTAGCAACCTATATTGCAATTCAAAAGTATCAACCAAAAGCAATCATTAGCCAAGGAACAGCTGGTGCGCATGGAAAAAATATTCATACAGGAGATATTGTAGTTGGAGAAAAGTGTATCAATATTGTATCTTGTAAAACGCCAGCCAAAAAAGAGGGAGAAGGCAGTAATAGTTTTGAATGGGATTTGGTCAATTTTATTTGTGGCGAAGAAGATAGGTTAGAATATCAATATGGCGATGAACATTTGATAGAACTTGCCAAACAGGTTTCTTATGAGGATGGAAACGTTCATTTTGGAACGATTGGAAGTGGCGATGTTTGGAATTGTGAGGCAGACCGAATTTTATGGCTTAATGAAAAATATGGCACACTTTGTGAGGAAATGGAAGGGATTGCTGTTTATAAGTTAGCCAATGATTTCCAAGTACCTGTATTGGGGATTCGAATTATTTCGAATAATGAAATTTTATGTGAGCCGTATGATCGAAATATTGGCAGGAAATCGCAAGAGTTTGCCTATGAATTGGTCTTAAAACTAATTCAGGAAAGTGAAGCCAAATAAAAACACTCTAACCCTTCATTATACCATATTTTTGAACAAAAGTAAAGTTGACATAATGGTGAAGATATGGTATAATAAAAGGTGGAGGGTGATTTTCTAAAATTTACAAATTAAATTTTAGAAAATCATTGACTTATTTTAAAAATGATGATAAAATATAATACGCTTATAGCTGGATTATTTATTTCCGTAAGCTAAGAAGCGTATTTTTAATTTTGAAAAGGAAACGAGGTGAAGAAAAAAGAATGCCAACAATTAACCAATTAGTTAGAAAAGGAAGAAAAACATCAACGACAAAATCGACTGCTCCTGCTTTACAAAAAGGTTATAACTCTAGAAAAAAAATTCAAACAGATAACAGAGCTCCTCAAAAAAGAGGTGTGTGTACAGTTGTAAAAACAGTTACACCTAAAAAACCAAACTCTGCTTTAAGAAAAGTTGCTAGGGTTAAACTTTCAAACGGATATGAAGTAACATCTTATATCCCAGGAGAAGGTCACAATTTGCAAGAACACAGTGTTGTATTAATTAGAGGTGGAAGGGTAAAGGATTTACCAGGTGTGAGATATCACATCATCAGAGGAACCTTAGATACAGCAGGTGTAAAAGACAGAATGCAAGCTCGTTCAAAATACGGTGCTAAAAAACCTAAAAAAGCATAATGTCAAATTGTAAGGGCGATTATCAATTGCCCCAAATAGTGCAAAATAAAATTGTAGTTGATTAAACATAGATTTTATAAATTGCACTATGACGGGAAAGTGAAAGAATCTTTCCAGAGTACCTTTTAGTGTTATAAATGGTTAAACACTAAATATAAATAAGGAGGGAAAATATAGTGCCAAGAAAAGGATATATTGCAAAAAGAGAAGTTTTACCAGATCCATTATATAATAGTAAAGTGGTTACAAAATTAATCAATAATATTATGTTAGATGGTAAAAAGACAGTTGCTCAAAGTATTGTTTATGATGCATTTAATATGATAAAAGAAAAAGAAAATAAAGATGCATTAGAAGTATTTGAAGCAGCTTTAGAAAATATCATGCCAGTTTTAGAAGTAAAAGCAAGACGTGTAGGTGGTGCAACTTACCAAGTACCACTAGAAATTAGACCAGAAAGAAGACAAACTTTAGGCTTGAGATGGCTTGTTATGTATGCTAGAAAAAGACATGAAAAAACAATGTCTGAAAAATTAGCTGGTGAAATTTTAGATGCAATTGCTGGAAACGGTGGAGCATTTAAGAAGAAAGAAGATACACATAAAATGGCAGAAGCAAACAAAGCATTTGCACATTATAAATTCTAATTACTGAGACTGTTCGAACGTAAGTTGAGTGATAGTGTTAGTAGTTAATTTGCATTAGCAAGTTAACTACATTAAAATAAAAAAAGGAGGAAAAAATAGTGGCAGGAAGAGAATACCCATTAGAGAGAACAAGAAACATAGGAATTATGGCTCACATTGATGCTGGTAAAACAACAACAACAGAGAGAATTCTATTTTATACAGGAAAAGTTCATAAAATAGGGGAAACACACGAAGGAGCAGCAACAATGGACTGGATGGCACAAGAGCAAGAAAGAGGAATCACCATTACTTCTGCTTGTACAACTTGTTTCTGGAATAACAATCGTATTAATATTATTGATACACCAGGACACGTTGACTTTACAGTTGAAGTACAAAGATCTTTAAAAGTTCTTGATGGAGCTGTTACCGTATTAGCAGCTAAAGGTGGTGTTCAACCACAAACAGAAACGGTTTGGAGACAAGCGGATAAATATAGTGTACCAAGAATGGTATATGTTAATAAAATGGATATTACTGGTGCAAACTTCATGCTTTGTATTGACCAATTGAAAAATCGTTTAAAAGCAAATGCTGTTCCAATCCAATTACCAATTGGAGCAGAGGATAATTTCCAAGGAATTGTTGACTTAGTAAAAATGAGAGCTTTTATTCACAAAGACGATTTAGGAAAAGAAGTGGAAGAAACAGATATTCCAGACGATATGAAAGATTTAGCAAATGAATATCGTGAAAAAATGGTTGAATCGGTGGCTGAACAAGATGAAGAATTGATGATGAAATATTTAGAAGGAGAACAACTTTCTGAAGAAGAAATTAAAAAAGGTTTACGTTTAGGAACTATTGCAAACAAAATCGTTCCAGTAACTTGTGGTTCTTCTTACAAAAATAAAGGTGTGCAAGAATTATTGGATGCGGTTGTTGATTATATGCCAGCACCAACGGATATTGCCCATATTAAAGGAGAAACATTAGACGGTGAAGAAACAGAAGCTAAAACTTCCGATTCTGAACCATTTGCTGCATTGGCTTTCAAAATTGCAACAGACCCATTTGTTGGAAAATTATGTTTCTTTAGAGTTTATTCAGGGACTTTAGAATCAGGTTCTACGGTATTAAACTCAAGTAAAGATAAAAAAGAAAGAATTGGTAGAATTCTTCAAATGCATTCAAACCATAGAGAAGACATTGAAAAAGTATATGCTGGAGATATTGCAGCAGCAGTTGGTTTGAAGGATGTTACAACAGGAAACACTTTGTGTGACCCAGCACATCCAATTATTCTAGAATCGATGGAATTCCCAGAGCCAGTTATCGATATTGCGATTGAGCCAAAAGATAAAGCTGCGCAAGAAAAAATGGGAATTGCCTTAGCAAAATTAGCAGAAGAAGACCCAACTTTCAAAACTTATACCAACCAAGAAACAGGTCAAACAATTATTGCTGGTATGGGTGAATTACACTTAGATATTATTGTTGACAGATTAAAAAGAGAATTCAAAGTAGAATGTAATGTTGGTAAACCACAAGTTGCTTACAAAGAAACTATTCGTAAACAAGTTCGCGTGGAAGGAAAATTCATTCGTCAATCTGGTGGACGTGGTCAATATGGTCATGTTTGGATTGAAATGGAACCATTAGAGCCAGGTTCAGGAATTGAGTTTGAAAGCAAAATCGTGGGTGGTGTTGTTCCAAAAGAATACATCAAACCAACCGAAGAAGGAATTCGTGAAGCTGCGGAAAGTGGTACACTTGCTGGTTATCCAGTTATCGACTTTAAAGCAACTTTAGTGGATGGTTCTTACCACGATGTCGATTCATCAGAAATGGCATTCAAAATTGCTGGTTCTATGGCATTTAAAGAAGGATGTCGTCAAGCAAAATCTGTTATTTTGGAACCAATCATGAAAGTTGAAATTACTGTTCCAGAAGAATATATGGGAGATGTTATTGGAGACGTTAACTCAAGACGTGGAAGAATGGAAGGAATGGACGGAGATGACGGAATGCAAGAAATTCATGCATTTATTCCACTTTCAGAAATGTTTGGTTATGCAACAGATTTACGTTCAAAAACACAAGGTAGAGGAACGTATTCAATGGAACCATCTCATTATGACGAAGTGCCAAAATCAATTTTGGACAATATTGTTGCAACAAGAACAAACAAAGAAGGTTAATTTTAAAATTTTAGAAAAATTTTAGAAAATAGCTTGCATTTTATGGAAATATAGTGTAAAATGCAAATAATTGAAAATAAAAATTTTAAAGAAGTAGAGAAACTACTTCAAGAAAGGAAGGAATCAAAAATGGCAAAAGCTAAATTTGAAAGAACAAAACCACATGTTAACATTGGTACAATCGGTCACGTTGACCATGGAAAAACAACAACAACAGCTGCTATCACAAAATATTTAAGTTTATTAGGAAAGGCTGAATTTTCAGCATATGACAAAATCGACGGAGCACCAGAAGAGCAAGCAAGAGGAATCACAATTAATACAGCTCACGTAGAATATGAAACAGAAAACAGACACTATGCACACGTTGACTGCCCAGGACACGCTGATTATGTTAAAAACATGATTACAGGTGCTGCTCAAATGGACGGAGCAATCTTAGTTGTTTCTGCAGCAGATGGTGCAATGCCTCAAACAAGAGAGCACATCTTATTGGCAAGACAAGTTGGTGTTAAATATATCGTTGTTTACTTAAATAAATGCGATATGGTTGACGATCCAGAATTAGTTGAATTAGTTGAAATGGAATTAAGAGAATTATTATCTGAATATGATTTCCCAGGAGATGATATTCCATTTATCAAAGGTTCATCATTAAAAGTATTAGAAAGTTCATCAACGGATCCAAATGCTCCAGAATATGCTCCAATCAAAGAATTAATGGATGCTGTTGATAGCTATATCCCAACACCAGAAAGACCAGTTGATCAACCATTCTTAATGCCAGTTGAAGACGTATTTACTATTACAGGTCGTGGTACAGTTGCTACTGGTAGAGTTGAAAGAGGAATTGTTAAAATGCAAGACGAAGTTGAAATCGTTGGTATTAGAGAAGAAAGAGCTAAAACAGTTGTTACAGGTGTTGAAATGTTCAGAAAATTATTAGACCAAGCAGAAGCTGGTGACAACATTGGTCTTCTTTTAAGAGGTATTGACAGAAAAGATATCGAAAGAGGTCAAGTTATTGCAAAACCAGGAACAATCAATCCTCATACAAAATTCAAATCAGAAGTTTATATCTTGAAAAAAGAAGAAGGTGGAAGACATACACCATTCTTTAATGGATATAGACCACAATTCTATTTCAGAACAACAGACGTTACAGGTGTTATTGAATTACCTGCAGGAACAGAAATGGTTATGCCAGGTGAAAACATTGCGATGACAATCGAATTAATCACACCAATCGCAATTGAAAAAGGACTAAGATTCGCTATCCGTGAAGGTGGTAGAACAGTAGGTTCTGGAGTTGTATCTGATATTGTTGAGTAAGATATTAATATAATAAAAAAGCGGTTCATACGAACCGTTTTTTGTTATATAAAGAAAAGCACCCGAAGATGCCAAAGGTCAGGAAAATAAAATGAAAGAGTTCATGCATTGTGAGCTTTATTTATGGTTCTTGCGATGTCTTCATAATCTTCGGAAGCATTGATTGTTACCAGACAATTTCACTTTTTCCAACAAATATGTTTTCTGTAATTTCTATTAATTCAATAAAGTAGAGTTTGTGTAAAATACGCCCATATATCTATATTATATCATATTTACATAAAAAAATCAAGAAACTGGAAGCGTTATTTTTGAAGGGAAAAATTTGATTTTAGATAATTGGCAATTGTAAAATGATGTATTATAGAGATAATATTAGAGTTTTATATTTCGTTAACATGCTTGCTAAAATTTTCACAAAATCGAAAAAAATACTTGATTTTTTCGTAATTTATAATAAAATAGTAATGTCTAAAAATAAATACGAATAGAAATAATCTAGGGGGGACAAAAGGCATGAAAATTATTTTAGATGCAATGGGTGGAGATAATGCACCAGATGCGAATATAAAAGGAGCTGTAAAAGCTGCAAAGGAAATAGAAGCAGATATTATTTTGACAGGTGACGAAAATGTAATTAATCAAAAAGTAAAAGAATTTTATGGAAAAGAAAATATAAGCGAAGTTTCGAATAAAATTACGATTAGGCATACGACTGAGAAAATTGAAATGGAAGATATTCCAACACAGGCAATTCGAGGAAAGAAGGATTCATCAATGGTGGTTGGATTTGATATGTTAAAAAATAACGAAGGCGATGTTTTTATTTCAGCAGGTAATTCGGGCGCTCTTTTAACAGGTGCCACGTTATTGGTGGGAAGAATAAAAGGTATTGATAGACCAGCAATTGCACCGATTTTGCCAGCTCATCATGGTAGATTTTTACTGATGGATGCGGGCGCGAATACTAATTGTAAACCTTTGAATTTAGTGCAGTTTGCTCAAATGTCCAATATTTATTTGAAAAATACTTTGGGATTGGAGAATCCAAGAATTGGTTTGCTAAATATTGGAACAGAAGAAACAAAGGGTAACGATTTGATGAAGGAAACATATACTTTATTAAAGGAAAATGCTAAAGAATATGGAATTAATTTTATTGGAAATGTAGAAGGAAGAGACTGCTTTACTGGTGAAGTGGATGGATTGATAACAGATGGCTTTACAGGAAATGTATTTTTAAAAACGGTAGAAGGGGTTGGAAAATTGGTAAAGGTATCTTTAACGGAAAGTTTGACAAAAAATATTTTGCGAACCATTGCAACAGTACCATGTCTGCCAGCGATTAATCAATTCAAGAAAATGACAGATTATAAGGAATACGGAGGCGCATTGTTTTTAGGAGTTAAAAAACCTGTTGTAAAAGCGCATGGAAGTAGTGATGAATTTCTATTCTATACAACCTTGAAACAGGCGGAAGAATTCGTAAAAAGCAAGTCTGTGGAAAAAATGATGGAAGAATTCCAAAAAAAATGAAATAAGTACTTGACATTTGTTAAAACATATAATAAAACTAAACTATAAAATTTGAAATCGAAAAAGGAGGATTTAATTATGAGCAGTGAGGAAGTTTTTGAAAAAGTAAAAGCAATTATTGTAGAGCAATTAGGTGTTGCAGATACAGCTGTAACAATGGAAGCATCTTTTATTGATGATTTAGGAGCAGATTCTTTGGATATTGTTGAATTAGTAATGGCTTTAGAAGAAGAATTTGATATTGAAATTCCAGATACAGATGCAGAAAAAGTTGTAGCTGTAAGTGATGTTGTTGAATATATTAAAGAAAATGTTTAATAAGTGCAAAAGAAAATTGACCGCCTAAGACGGTCTTTTTTTAAATTGCTTGTCAAAATAAGAATAATAGGATATAATAAAAATAAAGAGAAAGTGGAAGGGAGAATAAAGATGAAACAAAAAGATGACGAAAGCGTTGGCGCTGTACACACATGTAATTTTATAGGAGTAAAAAGTAACGCAATGATTGCATTTTATTAGGATAGAAATTTGTGAAAAGTTTAATTCACAAATTATTTATATGTAAAAATCAAAACAAAGGAGAAGAGGATGAAAAGAGGAGATAATCAGGGAATTACGTTGATTGGATTAATGGTAACAATAATTGTGTTATTTATTTTGGCTGGTGTTGCAATTGGGATTACAATAGGGGAACAGGGAATTTTGAAAAGAGTTGAAAAAGCAAGTGAGAAAAATCTTTTTGCATTTGTGCAGGAAAAAATTGGATTAGTGATGTCCGAAATTCAATTGGAATTTTGGGAAATGGGAAAGCCATTTGATAGAAGTCAGTTAACGCAAAGTTTATTGCAACAGAAAGATGAGAACATATCCAATTTTGAAACGGAAAATTTTTCAGGAATTTATACATTGGATGAACAAGCCATTGGATTTATTATTCATGAGGATTTTTCAGTTGCTTTGTATGAGCCTCCTATCAATGGAGCTACAATTGCAGAAGTGGATGATATAAGAATTTGGCTAGAATGTGCTAATTTGCAGGATGAATATGATTATAACACAATGGAACAAGTTCTTGCGAATGGAACATGTTTACAGCAATTGATGAATTCTAGAAATGCAGTAGATTATATGGTAAGAAGTAATCGTGTAATTATGCCAGCTATTGTGGAGAATCAGAGTGCTATTGTAATGTTGTCAAAGAATAAATATGCTGGCTATAAAGCAGTTGTAAATCAGGAGAGTATGGATTTAATTTTAGCGAGTGAAATGGTTGCTTATTTTGATGAAAATTCAATATTGCCACAGAAAATGCAGGAGGGAAATCCAATTTGTAATGCGTATGGATTGGAGTATGTTCCAGAAAATGCATTTGATGGAACAACAGAAACCCAATGGTGGACGGATGACTTACAAGAACCATATATTGGATATGATTTTATGGAACCAGTTAATGTTTATAAAATTGTAGTCAAAAAAGGACCATATGCAGGAAATACAGAAGATTATTATGTTAAAACTGGTCATATACAATATTCAGATGATGGAAATAATTGGGTTAATGTGAATGAGGAAGAATTTGAAACGACAGAAGGAAAAGTGGATTCTAGTTTTAAGGTAAATGCAGGCTCACATCGATATTGGCGAATAACATGTGAATCGACTCGATGGAGATATGAGGATCAAGTGTCAGTGGGAGAATTGGAAATGTATAGTAGGTGCTATAATACAAATGAAGAGGGCATTCCTTGGGCAGATTTGGCAGGAGTAGATGGTAGCCAATTTGAAACTTTACGTCATATGGTAAGAGATATTGAAACTATGCAGAAGTTGATGAGTTCTACACAGGCAGTGGATTATATGTTGAAAAATGAAATTATAAGGCGTGAGGTTATACAAAGTGAAGAGGCTATGACTGCCATTGGCAAAAGTGATTATGCTGCCAGAAAAGTATTGACAGATGATACTTGGCAAGAGGAGATTTTCAAGTCGAGTTACGGACATAAAATTGATGAAAATTCAATATTACCACAAAAAATGGAAAAAGGGCAAGCAATTTGCAATGCGTATGGCTTAGACTATGTTCCGCAAAATGCATTTGATGGCACAATAGAAAACCAATGGTGGACAGATAATTTACAAGAAGCATATATTGGGTATGATTTTACGGAACCAGTTAATGTTTATAAAATTGTAGTGAAAAAAGGACAGTATGTGGAGGTAAGTGATTATTATGTTAGAACTGGTCATATACAATATTCGGATGACGGAGAGAATTGGGTTAATGTAAGTGAGGAGGCATTTGAAACGACAGAAGGAAAAGTGGATTCTAGTTTTATGGTAAATGCGGGTTCACATCGATATTGGCGAATAACATGTGAATCGAATCGTTGGCATAATTGGGATCAGGTTTCAGTTGGTGAATTGGAGCTGTATGCTAGAATTTTTTAAAGGGTAGAAGGAAATAATGAAGATTATTTCCTTTTTATATTTTTTGTGAATTTTTAACAAAACAATTGAAAAATTCGAAATAATGTTATATAATGTACCCACAAATTTGAAGGCAAAAGTTCAAATTTGATTGGAGGAATGAT
Organism: uncultured Clostridia bacterium; assembly: GCA_948976265.1. Lineage (GTDB taxonomy): Bacteria > Bacillota > Clostridia > TANB77 > CAG-508 > Scatovivens. The sequence goes on along the minus strand of CARFUA010000002.1, from coordinate 129,805 downwards.
GCGAAACATGGAAAATAAATATAGAACACACAACTTACGGACAATTGAATATCAAAAATGTTGGCGAAGAAGTTCGTTTAGCGGGTTTTGTACAAACCATTCGAAATTTAGGAAAAATGATGTTTGTGGATTTGCGTGACGAAAATGGTATTACCCAAATTGTGATAAATGAAGAATCGAATTTAAAGGAAAAAATAAAAGATTTGAACAAAGAATGTACAATGACGGTTTCAGGAAAAGTAACAGAAAGAAGTAATAAAAATGATAAAATTCCAACAGGTGAAATTGAAATTGTGGCAACTGATTTGACGGTGCTTGGAAAATGTAATCCGAATCTTCCTTTTGAAATTAATGTGGAAGGACAGAGTGTTCGTGAGGATTTGCGTTTGGAATATCGATTTTTAGATTTGCGAAATGAAAAAATTCATCAAAATATAAAATTGCGTTCTAAGATTTTGAAAGATTTTAGAAAAGAAATGGATGCTTTAGATTTTACAGAAATTCAAACTCCCATTTTGGCGAATTCTTCACCAGAGGGCGCACGTGACTTTTTGGTGCCAAGTAGACTTCATCCAGGAGAGTTTTATGCGCTTCCACAAGCACCACAACAGTTTAAGCAATTATTGATGGTGTCTGGTTTTGAAAAATATTATCAAATTGCGCCATGTTTTCGAGATGAGGACCCACGTGCTGACAGGTCGCCAGGAGAATTTTATCAATTGGATTTTGAAATGGCGTTTGTTGAGCAAGAAGATGTTTTTCGTGTGATAGAGACGGTTATACCAAATGTATTTAAGGCAAATTCTGATTGGAAAGTGGATGAGGGACCTTTTCTTAGGATTCCATATCGAGAGGCAATGGAGAAATATGGAACAGATAAACCAGATTTGAGGAATCCACTTGTTATTTATGATGTGACAGATATTTTTGAAGGAACCGAATTTAAGGCATTTCAAGGAAAAACGGTTAAAGCGATTGCAACGGAAAATTGCCAAGAGAAATCGCGTAAATTCTTTGATTCGATGTCAGAATTTGCAGTTCAAGAGTTGGAAGCCAAAGGTTTGGCTTGGGTAAAAATTGACGAAGAAATGAATTTAAATGGCGGAATTAGTAAATTTATCGAAGAAGAAAGAAAACAAAAAATAGTTGAGAAAATGGGAATAAAGCCAGGTTCAGCGATATTTTTCATTGCGGATGAGGAAAAGAAAGCAACCAAAATTGCAGGTGACGTTAGAATAAAGTTAGGAAAAGAGTTAGATTTATTGGAAAAAAATGTGTATAAATTTTGCTTTATAGTGGATTTTCCAATGTATGAATTGTCAGACGAAGGAACGATTGATTTTAATCATAACCCATTTTCTATGCCACAAGGTGGATTGGAAGCTTTAGAAAATAAAAATCCGTTGGAGATTTTGGCGTATCAGTTTGATTTGGTTGGAAATGGTTTGGAACTTGCGTCACGGTGCGGTTAGAAATCATGACCAAGAAATTATGATAAAAGCTTTTGAAATAGCTGGCTATACAGTTGAAGATGTGAAAAAGAAATTTGGTGCGTTATTTCATGCGTTTAGCTATGGAACACCACCACATGCAGGAGCGGCGCCAGGAATTGATAGAATTATTATGTTATTGGCAGAAGAAGATTCCATTCGTGAAGTGATTGCTTTTCCAAAAAATAAAAAAGCTCGTGATGTTATGATGGGAGCACCTTCCAAGGTATTTCCGAAACAATTGGAAGAAGTGCATATTCAATTGAAGCTTGAAGCAGAATAAGTGGAAAGTATTAGAAAAGAAAGGATGTAGGATATGAAAAAAATTGTTTTGTCATGGATGCTTATTTTTGGTATGATAGCGGTTTTTAATCAAGCGTGGGCAAGTACTGCAACGGTAAAAGCAACGGCAGTTCGTATCAGAGAATCGGCTTCGACAGATTCAAATATCATAACCAATTTATATGAAAAGGATGAAGTGGAGATTTTAGAAGAAAATGGTGAATGGTATAAAGTACGATATGAAGGAAAAGAGGGATATGCAAAGGCTGAATATTTTGAGAAAAAGGCTGAGGAGCCAGAAAGTGTAAGTTCACAACCAGAAGAACCACAAAATCCAGTTCCAGAAACTCCTGCGGAAACTAATTCGCAACCGCCAGAAGAACAAAATGTTGTGCCAACTCCAGAAAGTGTTGATACAACTAATTTGGAATGGAATATTGGAGAAAATATAACATTACAAAGTACAGTTAAATTAAGATTGATTCCTAATTTAACGACAAATCCTAAAACAGAAGTGGCACAAAATACGAGTGTGACGATTGAAGCAAAGCTTGGAAATTGGTATAAAATAGCAACTGAAGCATCGTCAGGTTGGTTGACAAAAACGAAATTGGCGGCTAAATCAGCATCGGTAGAGCAATTGCCAACAGAACCAGAGCAACCGACAGAGCCAACTGTACCAGAAAATACAGCGCCACCTGAAACACCTTCTCCAGAGCAACCAGCTGAAAATTTGTCAGAACAACAGCCAGAAACACCAAACGAAACAACAATGAATAAAACAGCTGTTGTGATTGTAGAAACAGCACGTGTAAGAGAAAGTGCTTCAACGAATGCAACAATTATTGATGTGTTGGACGAAGATGATGTAGTTACAATTATAGGAGAAGAGGGGAATTTTTATAAAATTACAACGCCTAAAAAGAAAGAAGGGTATATTAGTAAAACATTAGTAAAAGAAAAAGAAGTGACGTCAAGAAGTAGTATGGAAGAAAGAACGACTCCCGAAAATCAAGTAGCAGAATCAAAAGAGGGAACAGCTGCGAGTCAAAAGGAAGTTGTGCAATTTGCGAAACAGTATTTAGGATATTCGTATGTGTTGGGTTGTAGCTCACCAGAGACGGGATTTGATTGTTCTGGATTTACACGTTATGTATTTGGACATTTTGGGTATAAGTTAGGTAGAGTGGCAGCAGATCAGACTTCGTTGGGAGCTGTAGTGGAAAGAGCGAATTTGCAAATGGGAGATTTGTTATTGTTTTATGATGATGGCAAAACAAAAATTGGACATTGTGGTATTTATATTGAGGGAGGACAATTTATTCATAGTGCTAATCCAAAAAGAGGAGTTGTTATCGATAATATGAATACAAATTCATATTATTCACAACGCTTTGTGACGGCTAGAAGAATTGTGCAGTAAAAGTAAATTGCTGGGGGTTAAATTTTTGAAAAGGAGATTTAACCATGAATCAATCAATAAAAATAGGAATTATTATTTTAATCATTTGGGGGCTTTATATGAATATTGCTCTCATTTTTTCGTTTGATAAAATTTATCCAGAAAAAATAGAATTGACTGGAGTTGCCAAAGTTGTTAGTCAAAAAACGGAAAAGGAGCGTTCAAATCAGTATGTTGTGAAAATCATACAATCCAATGTTGAACGTTCGAAAAATACAAAATTAATTGTTTATACCAGCCAAGATTGCAATTTGCGTTATGGTGATATTGTACAAATTGCAGGCGAATTTTCGAAAGGAGATGTGGCGCGAAATTATAAAGGATTTAGCTATCGAAATTATTTGAAGCAAAGTAAGATTCAGGGAAGTTTGTATAGTAAGGAAACGAAAATTTTGGAACATCAATCGAGTATTATGGAAAAAATTTATGATTTGAAAGAGAAGTTGTATGAAGTGTTAGATTCTAGTTACCGAGAAGATAGCAATGCTTTTTTGAAAGGAATTTTGCTTGGTGATAGTAGCGATTTGGATGATGAAATTAAGGAGAATTTTAAAAATAGTAGCATGTCACATGTGCTAGCAATTTCTGGGATGCATGTTTCTTATGTGATAATTGGAGTACAACTTGTTTTGGATAAATTTATCAATCGCAAAAAATTAAAAAATTATATTATTTTATTAATGCTTGCTTTTTTTGTGTTAATTACTGGTGGAGCACCTTCTTGTATGAGGGCTTGTATCATGAGTGGAATGCTTTTGCTGAGTCAAAATTTTTATCGAAAAAATAATTTTTATGTGACGATTTTGTTTACTTTTATGATGTTGCTTTTTATCAATCCATATAATATTTTTGCGGTTCGGAATGTGGCTTTCGTTTGGAGGGACACTTGGAATTGTGTTATTTCATAATTTTTTGAAGCGATTTTTGGAGTGTAAATATAGCATAAAATCAAAATTAGTAAAGTCATTTTTAGGAATATTTTTAGTCAGTTTTGCTGCTCAAATTTTGATTGTTCCGATTATGATTTATTGTTTTAATACGGTTTCTTTGACTTTTTTTGTATCAAATTTGATGATTTATTTCTTGATTGGTCCCATTTTAGCAATTGGTTATATTGGATTGATAGCTGGCTTATTTTTTGCGCCAATTGGTGGTTTTTTGGCAATATTTGAGGAATTTTTTGTGGCAATTATTTTTAAGGTGGCGGAGATTTGTAGTCAATTGCCATTTTCGAAATTATATTTGGCAACGCCTGATTTTTGGATGTTGATTTTATATTATGTGGGAATAGTTGGCTTGATTTACTTTTTTCAGAAGAAGAAATTTAGAATTTTGCGATTTATTTTGGGAAATGAAACGAGTAAAATGTTTAAGAAAAATTGGAAAAAGATATTGGCTGGGATATTAATTGTAGCGATGAGTTCGAGTGTTGTGGCAAAAATTCCACATGATTTGGAAATTTATTTTGTTGATGTAGGACAGCGGAGATTGTACAGTGATAAAAAGTCCACTAGGGAAAAATATCATTATTGACGGCGGAAATAATCGCGATTATGATTATGGTGAAAAAGTGGTGGTTCCTTATTTGTTAGATCGAAAAATTACCAAACTGGATTTTTTGATGATTTCGCATTTTGATGCGGATCACTGTCGGTCGGATTGTTTGCAGTGCTTCAAAATTTAAAGGTAGAGAATATTATTATTGGAAAACAAGATAGTGAATATGAAAATTGCATCGAGTTTCTAAAATTGGCTAAATCTAAAAAAGTAAACGTGATTTCTGTTCAGGCAGGCGATTTAATAAAAATTGACAAAAGCAGTTATTTTCAAATTTTGTGGCCAGATAGTCAGAATATGATTTCAGAAAATGGAATCAATAATAATTCGATTTTGGCAAAATTGGTTTATGGCGATTTTAGTATGTTATTTACGGGTGATATTGAGGAAATTGCAGAAAAGGAAGTTGTGGAAAAATGTCAAAATACAGATGTTTTGAATTGTGATGTTTTGAAAGTGGCACATCATGGTTCGAAGTCGTCATCAATAGGGGAAATTTTGGAAGAAATAAAGCCACAAATTGCAGTGATTGGAGTAGGTGGAGATAATAAGTATGGGCATCCAAATAGTGATGTAATTGACAGAATAGAAAATCTTAGAGCTAAAGTTTTTCGAACAGATTTGAATGGCGAAATTAGAATAAAAGTCAAAAAGAAAAAATCTAGCTTAAAAGTTGATACAATGATTTTTCCTTAAAATACAACAAAACGGATCTAAAAATAAGGAAAACTCATTTTTAAATCCGTTTTATTAAAATATTTTATAGCTTATTTTATAAACAAAACTATTTGTTCATCATTTGGTTTTCAGCTTGTTCGATCATTTTTTTAACCATTTGTCCACCGATTTTTCCAGCGTCTTTTGCAGATATATTTCCGTTGTAACCATTTTTTAAGTTAACACCAACTTCTGAAGCTACTTCATATTTGAATCTATCTAAAGAATCCATTGCTTCTGGAACTGCTTTTCTACTATTTCTTGCCATTTCTATTCACCTCCGCTTTTTCAAATTGAAAAAACATAAAATGTATTTTCAATATTATAATGCTCGGTTTGTCAAAAAAATAAACAGGTAATTTTTGGAAAATTAACCTGTTTTAATTTTTTTAATTGGCTGGTTCGATTAAACCGAAATTTTTTGAATCTTTTAATTTAAAGATAACATTTACTTTTCCTGTATCTACATTGATAAAAGTATAAAATAAAGTTCCTTGTTTTTCACATAATTTGATTTTGGCATCTTCCACTGAAATTGGTCTGACATCATAATAAGCATTTTTAATCACTTCATTTTCAATTGCTTTTTCTTCGTCACCTGAAATCGTGATTTGTTTTAAGGAAGAATCACGTTGCATTTTTTCTTTTTTGGCTTTTGACTTTCGCATTTGACCTTCTAAAATATCGATGTCTTTATCGATTGAAGCATATAAATCCTTAGATTCTGTTACAGCTTTATAAGAAGTTCCTTTTGTGTAGATATACATTTCAGCAATTTGTGTATCTTTTTCTGTTTTAATGGTTACATTGATTTCGACATCACTAGCTGTTTCTTCATCAAAATATTTTTCAATTCTGGTTAATTTTTTTTCTACATATTCTTTAATTGCATCGGTTGCTTTTAATTCTTTCCCTGTAATTGTAATTTTCATAATTTTTACCATCCTTTCGTGAAGCAAAAAATGCTTCGTTTATCTTAAAAAATATTATATCGATTAATTATAAATTTTGCAAGCGAAATCCAACAAAAAATTCGTAAATTTCTTTTTAAAAATATATTTACAAAAATGAAATTGCGGTGTATAATAGAATAAATTAGCAAAAATAGAAATGAAGCGACTTTATGTTTGGGGAAGGAATGGGAAGAATAAATGGAGCGAATGAAAACATTTCTTATTTATGTACTAGTAATTGTTGGATTTTTTGTAGTGTCTTTATTGTTGGAAGATGGATTATTAAGAGCAATGTATTCTCCCATTGCAGGAGAATTTGATGGTCATTATTCTGCTACCAATGCTGAATTTAGCGTAGATAATATGGAAGCAAAAGCATGCAATGTAAATGGTTATATGAGTTTTAATTTAAAAAATACAACAGGAAATTTTATTGATAAATGTTATGTAAAAGTTGATTTATATAATCACCAAAAATTATTAGCTGATACAGAATATATGCAAGTTCAAGGAATGCAACCAGATGATACAAAACCATTTAATATCAAATTCAAAGCCAACCATATAGAAAAATTCAATATTTCAATTGTAGAAAACTTACCAGATAAAACGAACACAATTGAAATTTTTGGTTGGGAAATCGATACAACAAATGTTTTTGGACTTGGTATTGATATTAGCAATGTAACGATTTTTGGCACAAAATTAACAGATATTTTTTCATGGAATAATATCAAATCTACAGGACGCAGTTTTGGTTCATGGTTTATTGATTTTGTGAAAGGAATTCCACTTTGGGCTTATGGTTTTGGATGGTTAATTGTTTCAGGAGTTCTTGTTTTGTAAGAAGGGAAAAAAATATGGAAGATTTATCAAAAATTGCTTTAAATATAAGAAGAAATATTATTAAAATGATTTATGCAGCATCTTCAGGTCATCCAGGTGGAGCCTTGTCTTGTGCGGATTTGTTGACAGTTTTATATTTTTCAGAAATGAATATTGATAAAGACAATCTAAAAGACGAAAACAGAGATCGATTTGTCTTATCAAAAGGACATGCTTCAGCAGCATTATATGCGACATTGGCGGAAAAAGATTTCATTCAGAAAGAAGAATTATTGGGATTTAGAAACATCAATAGTATTTTGCAAGGACATCCAGATATGAATAAAGTTCCAGGAGTTGATATGTCAACAGGTTCTTTAGGTCAAGGATTGTCAGTTGCGAATGGAATGGCGTTAGCTGGGAAATTGGATGACAAAGATTATCGTGTATATTGCCTTATGGGCGATGGAGAAATAGAAGAAGGACAAATTTGGGAAGCAGCAATGTCAGCAAGTCATTATAAATTAGATAATTTATGTGCTATAGTGGATTATAACAATTTGCAAATTGATGGAAAAGTGACAGATGTTATGAATGTAACACCAATTGACGAGAAGTTTAAAAGTTTTGGATTTAATGTGATAAATATTAACGGAAATGATATAGATGAAATTTTGAGTGCCTTTGAAAAAGCAAAAAAAGCAAAAGAAAGACCAACTGTGATTATTGCCAAGACACGAAAAGGCAAAGGTGTTTCCTTCATGGAAGACCAAGCAGGATGGCATGGAAAAGCACCAAATGAAGAAGAATATAAAATTGCGATGGAAGAATTACAAGAATTGAATAAATGATACTAGTTATTGGTAATATGAAAAGTTGAGGGAAGAAGATATATAATAAGCTCTACCATTAAAATCCAAGGAGGAAAACATGAACCAAAATAAAAAAATTGCCACCAGACAAAGTTTTGGTGAAACTTTAGTAGAATTAGGGAAAATAAATCCAAATATTGTTGCATTAGATGCTGATTTATCAGCAGCAACGAAAACGAATTTATTTGCTAAAGAATTTCCCCATCGCTTTTTTGACATGGGAATTGCAGAACAAGACATGATTGGAACAGCAGCAGGTTTAGCAACGTGTGGCAAAATGCCGTTTGCAGCAACCTTTGCGATGTTTGCAACAGGAAGAACATATGACCAAATTAGAAATAGTGTTTGTTATCCCAATTTGAATGTAAAAATTATTGGAACGCATAGTGGTATTACAGTTGGAGAAGATGGAGCTACTCATCAAATGCTAGAAGACATAAGCTTGATGCGAGGTTTGCCAAACATGACAGTTTTATATCCATCGGATGATATTCAAACTAAATGGGCAGTTGAAGAGGCTTCTAAAATAAATGGACCAGTTTATATTCGATTATGCCGATTGGCAACACCGACGATTTATGAAGAAAAACATTTTGAATTGGGAAAAGGTGTGATGCATGGAGAAGGAACAGATGCCACTGTTTTTGTTGCAGGCGATTTGGTATCCGTTGCCCTTCAAGCGAAAGAAGAATTGGAAAAAGAAGGAACGAATATACGTGTAGTGGATATGCATACGATTAAACCAATCGATAGAGAAATCATTGTGAAATGTGCTAAAGAAACGAAAAAGTTAATTTCGATGGAAGATCATAGTATCATTGGAGGACTAGGGACAGCAATTGCAGAAGTGCTAACAGAGGAATATCCTGCTAAGTTAATTCGATTAGGTATGAAAGATGTGTTTGGACAATCAGGAAAACCAGCAGAATTAATGGATTATTTTGGATTAAATGTAGAACAGATTAAAAAATCTGTAAAAGAGTAAAAACTTATGAAAAATGCTTAGGTGGAGGAAAAATCTACCTAAGCACACAATGGTGGATTTTCTGTGGAAATAAGATGAAATATTTGTGAAATATTCGGGTGTCGCCAAGCGGTAAGGCATCGGACTCTGACTCCGACATGCGTTAGTTCGAATCTAACCACCCGAGCCAAAAATTTAGTCTGTAAATGTAAGAACATTTGCAGATTTATTTTTTTTGTATCTTTTTCTAAAATAGACTTAATAATATTATGGTTTATTAATTATCATAATTGCCTTAAAGCCCTCAATAGTTTTATGTTGACTTTACTTCTAAATTGTGTTATAATAAAGTAAGAAGAATACTTTGTAGCATCTATAAAAAAAATTTTTTTTAGAAAGGAAAAGTGATATAATGAAAAAAGAATTTCCATATATTGATTTTACTACCAGTAACAGTAAATGGAATAAAACAAAATTCCCATATCGGGTAAAATCAATCTCAGCAAGTAAATGGTACCAAGAGAAAGGGCATGAGGTAATAGAAGTTACTGATATGCAAGAAGGAAAGAGATTTAACATGGCAACTATTAGACTGAAGAAGCCAGAAGGCACAATCTACACGAACAAGATTACATTCTCTGCTCCTGTGGCAGAGGGATTATGTCTCAGAAGATATAATGGTGAAGTTCAAATTTGTATATTATTACAAACGCGGACTCCATATAGTGTAGAGGTAGGTGCAAAAAAATATGCACGTGCTTTTCAGGAAATGGTTGGCGGATTGGCCAACGAAGGAGAAACCCTTGAAGAGACTGCAGTAAGAGAAATCAAAGAAGAAACTGGATATGTGGTAAAAGAGCTACATAAATTAGTTTCTCCGTTAATTCACAAGCATATCAGTTATACGGATGAAACTTCTTTACTCTTTTACGCAATTGTAGAAGAATTCAAAGGACAGAACCTCGACGAAAATGAAGCAATTCAGACGAACTGGTATTCTCTTAGTAGAGTAGAGCAAAAGTTCGAAGATTATTTAGATGGTAGGAGCGAGGATTTCTTTGGATTTGACATGTCAGAAATGTTAATACTGGCATTACAGAGATTTTTCGTCAAATATCATCGTGGCGAAATAGAAATATGATAACTCCCCCTGTTAAGGGGGAGCTTTTTTGCTTAAATGAACTAGTTCAAAAGAAACTTTTAATCAAAAATGATGTCACGTTTTCATACAATATAACCTACTTGTTTCCAATGTGTTCATAGAAAATTTTTCTTAGTCAGCCTCTTGACGAATCCATTCTTTATCTATATAATGCAATTATAATCCTATAAATTAGGGAGGAACCAAATGAGTGTAGTAATTACAAAAGAAGACTTAAAAGCTTATGCTGAAGTTGATTATATTATCAAACATGTCAATGAAAGGTATCGTTCGAAGGTGCCACAGAATTTATTGGATTTTTTTGAAACGATGAAAGATCCAAATCACGAAGTTCGCATTAATCCATATCAGCCATTGCAAAATCAGGGGTTGACTAAATATACTTTGGAAATTATTGCTTTGTTACATATCAAATATTGGTGTGAAAATCAGGAAAGAAAAGCAGAATTATTGGAAAAAATGAAAGAAAATCAAGAAAGATTGGAAGCCAAATTAAAAGAGCAATTTAGTGCAGATAACTTATTTGAAAAAAAGGTTACTCCAATAGAAATAACAGAAGATGAAATGGTAAGAGCGTATACTAAATACACGGATACCAATCCAGATATACAAGATTATACAGATTTTCGAAAGGAATTTGTTCCAGAAGAATTAGCAGAATCGGTTCCAGCTAAAACTTCTTTTTTTCAAAAACTAAAATCTTTTTTTTCAGGAATATTCAAGAAACATTAAACTAAGTAAGCGAATATATTGTTTGAAGGATAGAAACAGATAGACGAACCAGATTTACAAAAATATTTTTATAAATCTGGTTTTTGATATGAAAAGGAAAAGGGGAATTGTATGCTGGTAACCTAGTGGAAAATTTAACTAATTCAGGCTTGGAGGAAATAGTTCTTGGCATAATACGGCGTTTAAAGGTTATATGGACAATTTGGCAATTTACAAGAAAGCCAAATATACAGGAGATTTTACAGTAAAAGAGTAGAGAAGTTTGAGGAAAATTTAATTTTCCTCTTTTTTCTATTTTTTGTATGATTAGAATTAATAGAATTGGCTTACAAAGGATAGACTTTTTAAAATGGATATGATATAATCAAAAAAATAAATTGAGGAGTAGTCAATGAAAAAGTTTTTTTGTTCAGAAAAGGCACAAAATAGAGTGTTTAATATAGTTGTATTTTTGAGTATTGTGTTGTTTGCTATCGCCATTGCTCCAAAATCACTGCAAAATGATACATTTTATACCATAAAAATAGGAGAATATATTAGTCAGAATGGAATTTCAAATTTAACTCAAGACACCTTTTCTTGGCACGAATTGCCTTATACATATCCACACTGGTTGTACGATTTTATGATGTATGGGATTTATGGTTTAGGAGAACAAGCACGGAATTTATATTTCAACGATAGTTTTTACAGCGATTTTGGGAGGAACAATTTATTTATCGAGTAGTCAGTTTTCAAAAAATAAAGTGGTATCTTTTGTTATTACCATATTAACAATGTATTTGTTAAAGCCATATTTGGCAGCGAGAGCACAGATTGTCACATTTATTTTATTCTCGCTGACAGTATATTTTATTGAAAAATTTTTGCAAACTCACAAAAAACGATATGTAATTCCATTATTGCTTATTCCAATTTTGATTGCCAATTTACATTGTGCAGTTTTTCCGTTTTACTTTGTTTTGTTTTTACCCTATATTGCGGAATATTTGTGGATAACAATATTGGATTGGGATTTAGATTATCGAATGATTGGCTGGGGTTTAAAAATTGCCAAAAAACTTCCAACCAAACAAAAATTTAAAGAAAATTGCGATAATAAATTAAGAAAAATACCTTTAATTATCCAAGAAAATAAAGACAAACGAAAACGTAGAAGAGCCAATCCCTATAAAATTAAAATGGAAAAAAATCCTTTTGCGAAATGGCTGATTTTAATCGTGATTATTACAGCGTTTACAGGTTTCATCAATCCAACGGGAAAAGGTGCTTACACGTATACGTATGATATTTACCGTGGAAATACAACCAAATCCATCAACGAACATTTACCAGTTACCTTAATTGACAGCAAAGAATTTTTAACCGCTTTATGCGTATTTCTGGCGATTTTGGTTTTTACTGATACGAAAATAAAATTATCCGATTTATTCATGTTAGGTGGATTGGTTACGTTATCTTTAATGTCAAGAAGGCAGATTTCTATGTTTGCAATATTTTGCAGTCCTATCTTGGCAAAATTGATTTCGGCAATGGTGGAAAAATATGATAAAAAAACATGCCAAAAATTATTTCATTTTGCTGTTTCGGCAATAGGTGCTTTGCTGATTGTAGTAGCATTTTCATTTCATACAGTCCATGAAATGAAGAAGATGCAGCAAAGACAGGAACCCTATATTAGTGAAGCGACTTATCCAGTCAAAGCAGCCGATTGGATGCTAAAAAATTTGGATGTAAACAACATGCGAATCTACAATGAATATAATTATGGAAGTTATTTATTATTCAGAGGAATCCCCGTATTTATTGATTCTAGATGTGATTTATATGCCCCAGAATTTAACGGTGGAGAAGATATTTTCACAGATGCTTTGGATATTGCTTCTATTGCAGTTGATTATGATAAAAAATTTGATGAATATGATGTAACCCATGTGATTGCTTATGCTAACTCAAAGCTTGTTATGTTAATGAAAGAAGACAAATCTTATAAACGTATTTATGAAGATGACCATTTTTCAATATTTGAAAGGAAAAAGAATGAAAAATAATAAAATTGTTCGTTTGATTGTAATCATTACAGTCATTCTGATTTTAGTGGATCAGTTGGTTAAAATTTTAATCAAAACCAATTATGAAAAGCCAATCGAAGGGAACATCATAGGAATAACATTGATTGAAAATACAGGAATGGCATTTGGGTTTAATAGTGGAAATACGAAAAATATTGTATTAACATTGTTGATTTTGCTACTTATTCTAAATTTTGTACGCAACCAAAAAGAGAGAATGGACACGAAAACAGCCATTGCCATTGGACTTATTTTAGCTGGCGGATTCAGCAATTTAATTGACCGCATAGCAAGAGGCGGAATTTTAGATTTTATTGATGTAAAAAATTTTGCGGTATTAAATTTAGCAGACTGTTATATTTTCATAGGCTGGATTTTTTTAATCGTGGTATTTGTAAAATTTAATCGAGAAATGGTAGGGAGAAAAAATTGCGAGAAACGGTAAAAATATTAGGAGTTGAAATTGATAATATTAATCTAACAGAAGCAGGGCAAATCACGAAAAAGTTGATTGAGAATAGTCACAAAAATTGCGAATTAATTGTAGCGCCCAATGTAGAATTTATTATGACGGCGCAGAAAGATAAAGAGTTTTTTGACATTTTAAATTCTGCAAAACTCGCAACGCCAGATAGTGTTGGAGTAGAAATTGGAGCAAAGCTCCAAAAGAAGCCATTGAAACAGAGAATTCCTGGTCAAGCTTATTTTAGGAAAGTATTAGAAGTAGGCGAAAAAGAAGGGTGGACATTTTATTTTTTAGGTGGCAAAGGCGATACGGTTCAAAGAGCGATTCAAAATGTGAAAAAGCAATATCCTAATTTAAAAGTCGTTGGTTCACATGAAGGATTTTTTGAAGAGGATTCCGAAGAAGATGTGATACAACAAATCAACCAATTACAGCCCAATGTTCTATTTGTAGCAATGGGAGCACCAGCACAAGAAAAGTGGATTGCGCATCATCAGCATGAATTAAAAGTGGATGTTGCAGCAGGTCAAGGTGGAACCTTTGATTACGAGGCAGGTAATCTAAAAAGAGCACCCAAATGGATTCAAAAATTAGGAATTGAATGGTTATGGCGCTTAATTTTACAACCAAGTCGAATTCGAAGAATGATGGTATTACCCATCTATTTAATCAAAATCATGTTCACAAAAGATAAGACAAAAGGAAAATGGAAGGAATAGAAAGAAAAAATGGAAACTAAAAAATACAACATCACAGCTGATTTATCTGGGATAAGAATCGATAAGGCAATTGCAATGCAAGAAAAAGAATTATCAAGAGTTGCCATTCAGAGATTATTGGAAGAAGAAAAAATTTTAGTGAATGGTAAAAAGGTAAAAGCATCCTATAAAACAGTGTTAGAAGATGAAATAATAATTTTGGAAGAAGAACCTAAAGAAATCAAACTAGAAGCTGAGAATATTCCACTTGCTATTGTGTATGAAGACGAAGATATTTTGGTTGTAAACAAACAGAAAGGCTTGGTGGTTCATCCAGGAAATGGAAATCCGAATGGAACTTTGGTGAATGCGATTATGGCGCATTGTAAAGATAGCCTTTCTGGAATTGGTGGTGAAATTCGTCCAGGAATTGTACATCGAATCGATAAAGATACTTCTGGTTTGTTAATTATTGCTAAAAATGACAAAGCGCATATTCATTTAAGTGAACAAATCAAAAACCATGAAGTGAAAAAAACGTATCTTGCCCTTGTGCGTGGTCGCATGAAAGAAAACAAAGCGACCATTGATATGCCAATTGCGCGCAGTAGCAAAGAACGAACCAAAATGGCAGTATCCAAACGAGGAAAAAATGCAGTCACACATGTGACAGCAATTCAAAAATTTGAACATTTTACATTATTGGAAGTAGTCATTGAAACAGGAAGAACACATCAAATTAGAGTTCATTTAGCCGAAATTGGTTATCCGATTGTGGGAGATTATGTGTATTCGAATGGAAAAAATCCATTTGGCGTAGTTGGGCAAATGCTTCATAGTAGTAGATTAGAATTTACACATCCAACAACTGGTAAAAGGATGAAATTAGAAGCAAGTTTGCCAGAGTATTTTCAGAAGGTTTTAAACGAGTTACAGGAAGAACCGCAGGATAACAGAATTAGGTAAGGTTTAACGGTCTTAGCCAATTGACAAATTTACATAAATATGATATAATAAAAGGTAGAGGTATTTTAGAAATAATCGTTGGATTATTTCTTTTTTATTAAAAAATTGATTCAATAGTTGAATTAAAAAAAGTTATATGATATAGTAATAAATGTAGAAATATAAAATACATAAACGGAAGGAAAAACATGGAATTAATCAGGCTACAGAAATTTTTAGCAAATCAAGGAATTGCGTCTAGAAGAAAATGTGAAGAGCTTATTTTGCAAGGCAAAGTTAAAGTGAATGGAAAGCTAGTTACAGAGCTTGGGACAAAAATTAATCCAGAAATAGACGAGGTTATTTGTCAAGGAAAGAAAATAGAAAATCATTCTCAGGATTTTGTCTATATTTTACTAAATAAACCGATTGGCGTTGTAACAACAGCCAAAGACCAATTTCAACGCGAAAGTGTACTAGATTTGGTAAAAGTGCCACAAAGAATTGTTCCAGTTGGACGTTTAGATATGTATACATCGGGTGCTTTGATTTTGACAAACGATGGTGATTTTGTCTATCAAGTAACGCATCCTAAGCATGAAATTACGAAAACATATAATGCTACAGTGGTTGGAATTGTCAAACAAGAGGAAATCGAAACATTAAGAAAAGGCGTGGAAATTGAAGATTATAGGACAAGACCTGCCAAAGTTAAGATATTAAAAATAGATCAAGAAAAAAATATTACCAGATTAGAAATTACAATTCATGAGGGAAAAAATAGGCAAGTTCGAAAGATGTGTGAAGCCATAGAAAAAAAAGTAATAGCTTTGCATAGAAGCAAAATTGGAGAAATCCAGGTTAAAGATTTAAAATTAGGAACTTGGCGATATTTAAAACAAACCGAAGTTGAAAAATTAAAAATGTAGGGTAAGATTTTATACTTATCATACAGGAGTACCTAAGAAAAAATCAAAAAATACAAACGAGGAGAAAAATATGGAATATCAGAAATTTATTCCAGAAGGTTGGAATGATACCAAAGAAAATTTAACTTTACAGCAATTGCAGCAAGCCAAGCAAAATGGAACTATTATGCAAGGATTTGTGGAAAAATGCGATGAAAATTGTAACTTGCAAATTTATTTGGGTAGAGATATAATAGGACTTATTCCAAGAAACGAGATTGATATTATGAGTCATGATGATTTTGGGATGACGAAACCAAGTATTTGCAAAAACAAAGTGAATCAATTGGTGCAATTTAAAGTAAAGGAAATTTATGATGACAATCATTTAATATTATCGCGCAAAGAAGTGGGAAAAGAGGCTTTGAATTGGGCAAAAAATGAATTGGAAGCTGGCATGATTGTCAAACGGAATTGTGAAAAATATTCGAAAGTTTGGCGCTTTTATTGATATTGGAGGCGGTATTACAGGACTTTTACATATTGAAGATATTTCTATTTCACGTATCAAATCGCCAGAGGAACGTTTTTTTGTTGGACAAAAAATAAATGTTATGATAAAATCAATTGATTCAGAAAATAATAGAATTGTATTATCTTACAAAGAATTGCTCGGCAATTGGGAAGATAATATCCAAGGTTTCCAAGAAAAAATGATTGTGGATCGGCACTGTGAAAGAGGCAGATTCCTACAAAAATGGTCTTTTTATCGAGTTAAAACCAAATCTGGTTGGACTCGCAGAATATAAAGATGGTTTTAAATATGGACAAAAAGTAAAAGTTTATATTAAAAAAATCATCAAAGATAAAAAGAAAATAAAATTATTAATAGTCTAAAGGAGGCGTGTTTAAATGGTAGAGGATGAAAATATTAAAACTACCATTTCTCCATTCGCGATTCGAGAAGGAGAAATCAAAAAATTTGACGGGAAAGATGGATATGTTTCCATAAGTCAAATTATTCACAAAATTAATTTAGGTCATATTAGTGACATTCATTTTGAAATTTTAGATTTGGTCAATCAATTTGAATTTATGACATCAAGACAAATTTATTTTATTTTACAACATAAAGGGATTGAGATTAAATCGCAAGATAAGCTAAATGTAAAATTAGAGCAAATGGTAAAATCTAAAATTTTAACGAGATATTTCTTTACTTCAGAAGAAGGAAAAGGAATTTATCGTGTGTATTGTTTGGAAAAAATGGGAAAATATTTGCTAAATTCCAAAGAGGTAGAATGCAAATGGCAACCAACCGATAACACCAAACCAGTTGCGATGATGAAAAAAAGATTGGCAGGAAACCAAGTAATTATTGCGTATATGCGAAAAGCAAAGAATTTTGATACCTACAAAGTAAAGCCACAAATTACAGCAAAAATGGCTGGAAAGACGATTAAAACGCATGCAGAAGTTAAAATCACAAAAGCGAAAAAATCAATTAGTTTGCTTTTTGAAGTGGTCAGAAGAGAACTTGGCTGGGAAGAAAAATTTGTTGATAGAATGAGATTGTTCAAAGATTTTTATGAGAATTTTGTACAATTTGACTCAGGATTTGAAATGATGCCACAATTGATTTTGGTCTGCGAAGACGAAAAACATATGGTGGAGACGTTAAAGCAAATTGTTGCAAATAATTTGCTGTTGGAAAAAGTCAAAATTTATTTCACAACAGATTTAAAACAAAATTCAACAACCTTAGATAAATCGTTTATTGAATTTGTAAAAGATAAAGAAACAGGTAAGTTTAAGGCTAATAATGTGGAAATAAAATTGTTGGGATAAAATAAGGAAGATATGATATTGTTAAAACTTAAGTTTGAATAGAAAAAGCCCATCAAGAAATTGCGAAGCAGTGATTTCTTGATGGGCTTTTGTATGAGGGTTATAGATTATTTGAGATATTTGATGATAAAGATAAAGAAACCTCCATAGAATTAGCGGTCCGATTTTCCACAGCAATTTCCAAAAAAGTACCAAATGGAAAAGCATAAAGCTTTCCCCAAGGTAATTGCGGCAGTGAACAAACCAGAACTCCCAGTGGATCTGTCATATTAGGCATGATTTCACCCAAGGGAAAATTCTCTCCGTATTCGTTGGCATAGAGGATGACATCAGTAACTTCCAACATTCTACAGATGGAAATTTCCAACTCTTTAGCAAATTGCTGTTTGATGTCTGACGAGACATCTTCTAGTTCAAATGTCGTCATATAATAATCAGGTGCCGTTACTTTGATGTCTTTAATAATCCGAACGCGCAACAATTGTGAAAAAGCAACCGAAATTTCTGTAATAACTCTGGGATCCATAAAAACCTCTTTAAAATATGAAGAAGTCCTATTGTTCTTCTTGATTAATAAAAAATTAACAAAATAATTATACAATATTTTTAGAATAAAGTCAACATAATTATTGGGTTTCAATGAATTTGTAATTTTCAAGTTTTCTTTCCATCAAAATATTTCCATCGTAAATGCTAGAAGTCTCATTTTTCAAAGAAATTGGCAAGGAAACATGACAAAAATAATTTTTATGGCTATTACTTTCGATATGGATGGTAAAACTAATTGTTGTTTCTAGATTTTCCAAAGAAATATTTGCTATTTGAAGCAAGTGCCCATCAAAGAAAATTGGTTCATGGGAAGTGATGGCATAATTTTCCTTGACAGATGAATTGACGTATTTTAAGGTGATAGGATTGGAGCAATCTGTGAAGAAAACGGGAGTATTGGATTGGATGTCGTTATGTTTATTTTCGTCATTTAAAACGGTAAATTCAAGGGTGTTTTCGAGTTTATCATTTTGGTTGAAATTAGAGGTTCCGAAGTTTAAGGAATCCAAATAGTAAAGAGAAGGGGAACCGAGATTTGGCGCAGTTATAGCAATATTTTCTAAGGATAATTTTTGGATGGTGTTGGAGGAATTTAGGGTTTCTCCTGCATGATTTAGATAAATGGCGATATCGGTGTATTGCAGAATGTTTAAAATCCAGTTACTTTGCTGAAAATTAGTATTTTGGTTTTCCCCATGAGCACTACTGTATAAGAGTACTTTTGAAATTGAAAAAGGACTATTTTGAATTGACTCACTTAAAGTAATGGTTTCTTTTTCAAAGGTGATTTTGTTTTTATAGGGAATCCATAGAAATTGATATAGAATGTAGATGAGTATAAGCAATGCTATCATCATCAATAAATGTTTTATTTTACTTTTCATAAATTTACCTCTTTTTCTATTTTAATCTATTTTGTGAAAATAGTAAAGAATTTATGAAAGAAAAGGGAAGAAACCCGAAACGAATTGCTGTTTCGGGTTTCTTATTGTGACTTGGAGATTATTTTGCTTTTTTAACAGTGCCATCTTTTTTGGAGTAAGTATATTTTTTAACTCCTTTTTTTAGGATGGTCACTTTTTTGGGATTGCTAATCTTTACCTGACAATCATATCCGTTTTTAATATAACGGATATACTTGCCTTTGAAACCAAAGGAATCGGTTTTTCGAGAAATACCTTTTACAATCAGTTTTTTGCCAAGGTATAGATTATTTCCTTTGATAGTAAGGGTATAAGTTTTTGAACTTTCTGACATGTAATAAACGCAGTATCCGTGCTTATTCATGACATAGCTCTTTTTGGGGTACCATTTTTTGTCTGCTACCAGCTGTTTAATACTAAATGTACCAGCAGAAGTAACAACTTTTGTTATATAGCCGTTGGAATTCTTTTCCACAGACAAAAGTTTGGCACCAGTGGCAAATTTCATTTTTATCGGTTTAAAGATATTTTTTGTGTTAAACCGATAGAAACAAGCCGACCTATCTTCATACAGATAAACTCGGTTTTGATTGTCAATTCCCACAAACCTTACGCCAGAGTTGCATAATTCTGAAATAAGGTAATCGTTAAGATAAATTTTTTTACCATCAACGATTAATTCATTTTTGCCAAATTTGAAATGGTCACGATTCACAGAATCAGTCCATTCTTTGATGGCGGGTGGGGTTGTAGTAACTGGAGCTGGCGTTGGGACTGGGACAGGAACTGGAGTTGGAGCTGGAGCAGATGAGGTACTACCAAGTAAATCCTTGATAGATTTGCTTGTACCATCAGCAAAGCTTACAGTTTCAACCATGCTTTCGGCGTTTAAGCTGATGGAGGTAACGCCTGTTGCAATTGTACGATTGATTCCATCGGAATAACCGCGAGCGCAAAGGCTCAAATCTGCATCGGCTTCTTGCCAAATCAAAAAGCTACCGTCAGTAATCCAGCTAGGATTGGTTCCTAGCTTATGATTTGTTGTTACAACGGTCTCACTTGTTCCAAGCAAGACTTTACCATCGTAAAACTTGACCAGCCGGCTTGCATCATATTGTGCAATGCCTTTTATATAGGAGTAATATTTTACGGTATTACATCCCATACTTGTGTCATAGCTTATCCGGCAGTATGGCGAAGTCGCGGAGGCTGCGTTGACTGGTTGTGAAAGGGCTACAAGTGTCATTGCAATAACTAAGATTGCCATTAAGATTTTTTTTGTTTTTGTCATCATGATGTGACCTCCTTTTAATGTGGTCCCGCAGGACATTTTTTTTGTGCGGTTTTATATTTTATTCTCCAAGCCTTGTTCTAGAAGTCTGGAACAAAAATAAATATAAAAACCTTCATATATTATACCATATTTACATAAAATAGTCAAGATTGGCAAAATTTACGAAGGTGATAATTTAGGTGGCTAAAAAGGGCAGAGAAATTTTGGATTTGAAAAGTTGAATTTAAGTTTTTGTGAATAATCGTAAAGACGATAAAACGCATTTTAATCGATTTATTTTAAATTTTAATGATAAATCGCTAAAATTCGAAATAAATCAATTTATGGTATTTTTCTGGATTTTTTAGAGGCATAAAAATAGGTGGCATGAGGAAAAGGAAAAACGAAGGAAGCGTTTAAAAGGTCGAGAAGGTGCTAGAAAATAAAAAGTATACATAAAACACTATCAAAGGGGGAAAATGGCGTAGAATAATTTTTAGGTATTTTTAAGAAGGAATGGCAAAATGGATTGGTCCAATAATTTTAAGAAAGATGTTGCAAAGATAGATTTTATGGGATATAATTTAATGGATAAAAAAAGAGAAAACGGAAATATACATAAGTTTGGGAAAAGAATAGGTAGGAGGTAAAAAATGAAGATAATTTTAGCATCTGGTTCGCCTAGAAGAAGAGATTTGATGGAATTGGCGAAAATTGATTATGAATGTATGGTAAGTAGTTTTGATGAAAAGGTAGATACTGATTTGAGTTATGAAGAACAATCTCAAGAAATTGCTTATGGTAAGGCGAAGGATATTTTTGAAAATACACAAGGGGACCGTACAATTATTGGGGCGGATACTTTGGTAATTGTGGAGGAAAAGCAATTTGGCAAACCACAAAATCGTGAAGAAGCCATTCAGATGTTGAGGATGTTGCAAGGACGAGCTCATTTTATTTATACAAGTATTGCGATTTTAATTGAAGAACAGGGGAAATATAAAGAATACAAAGAATTGCATAAGGTAAAAGTTTTTATCAGAGAAATGACAGAAGAGGAAATTGAAGCTTATGTGGATACGGAAAGACCGTTTTATTGTGCGGGTGCGTATGCAATTCAGTCACAGTTTGCTGTTTTTGTGGATAAAATCGAAGGGGATTATCCAACAGCGTTGGGATTTCCGATTAATCGAGTTTATAGTATTTTGAAGGAAAATAATCTTCTTTAAATAAATTAGGAGGAATGGTGAAAATGGGGATTTTTAATATTATCGGGATAGGTTTGATTGTGAGTGGAATGATATATTATCAATTTGCTAGGCAGTTTAAGAAAAAGGCAATACGCACTACAGCAACGATTACAGAGATTCAAGTGGATCGAAATTCGGAAGGGGTTGAGCGTTATATTGTGGATGTGGAATTTGAAGTAGATGGAAAACTTTATGGCGGAAGGTTGGATAATTACAGTTCTGGTATGTGTAAAGGTGGAAAAACAGAGGTATATTATGATCCAGCGAATCCTAATAAATTTAAAAGTACAGAGAGTAATGTAGGAGCTATTATTTTGATACTTTTGGGTGTTTTTTTTCTAGTGATGAAATATTTTGTGGCAGGAAAATAAATTTTAAAGTTGGTTATTGTGTGAATATTTTTTTGCGAACTAGGAATACTAGTGCAAAAGGAGGATTCACGTATGGAAGAAACGAGAAAAAAAACCGATATTTGGACGGTTTGTATTTATTTGATTTTATATAGTATAGCAGGGTTTGTGATTGAAACGGTGTTTGGAATTTTTACGAAAGGTGTGGTAGAAAGCCGAAAGAGCTTTTTGTATGGACCGTTTTGTGCAATTTATGGGATTGGAGCCATTGCGATGATATTGGGACTTAAGAACCAGAAAAATCCGTTGAAATTGTTTTTGGGAGGCGCTGTGATTGGAGCAATTGTGGAATATGCGATGAGCTTTTTTTGCGAGAAATTTTTTGGAGTAAAATGGTGGGATTATTCCGATTTTTTCTTGAATATAGCGGGGAGAACCTGCCTATTTTTTGCAGTTTCCTGGGGATTTTTAGCAATTGTATTGATGAAATGGGTGAATCCACAGGTTGACCGATGGATTGAAGAATTAAAACAAAGAAAAATGATGTTTAAAGTAGCAACGGTTTTGTTGATTGCATTTTTTACAGTTGATGCAACGCTTACAGGTTATGCTTTAAAAGTATTTTATTATCGTATTTCGACTGAAAATAATTTGAATGTGATGGATAAAAAGGAAATTCAAAAAGAGTATGCGAAAATTCAATCGGGTAGAAATTTTGCTCGTTTTGTTAATGATTATTATAATGATGAAAAAATGTTAAAAACATATCCTAATTTGATGATTGAGGAGCAAAATGAAAATACGGTTTATGTGGAAAGTTTGATTGATGGCGTGGAGTCGTATTATTATCGTTTGGGGGAAGCGTTTTAAGGGATAGGGAGAACAGTTTTATGAGTTGGTTCATAAGGCTGTTTTTTATAGGAAAAGACTAGGATTAAAAAATTCTTACAAAACACTTGATTTTATAAAAAAATACCTTTACAATAGAAAGAAAAGAAAGAAGGTAAAAAATGAAATTACATGTTGTTTTGGTAGAACCAGAAATTCCTCAAAATACGCGGAAATATTGCAAGAACTTGTGCAATAACAGGTTCAAAATTGCATTTAGTACATCCACTAGGTTTTAGAATAGATGAAAAATCATTGAAAAGGGCTGGATTAGATTATTGGGATAAAATAGAGATGGAAGAGCATGATTCATTGGAAGAGTTTTTAAAAAGGTATCCAGCTGAAAGCCATAATATGTTTTTTGCCACAACAAAAGGGAAGACGAAGTATACAGATATAGATTATGCAGAAATGGAAGAAGTTTTTGTTTTGTATGGAAAAGAGACAAAAGGATTACCAGAGGGATTGTTAGAAAAATATTTAGATACAAAAACAATAAGAATACCAATGCTACCAGCATTAAGGTCGTTAAATTTATCGAATTCAGTTGCGATTATTACGTATGAAATTTTAAGACAACAGAGGTTTGAGAATCTGCAAGAAACAAGTACGTATTTTGATAAATGAAATGCTTAAGAAGAGATAGGCTTGAGAGATGATTACGATATTTGTGTAGGAACAAGTAAACTTTTAAATAAAATTAAATTTATTTAAGTTTGCCATTGATTTTTTATCTAAATTGGTATAATATATACGAAATGAAGGAGGCGAAAAGTTTGAAAAAAATAATCAGTTTTTTAGGTGTTATGTTGATATTGCTTTTGGTTTTGACAGGATGTGATGAAAAGGAATCTAAGGAAAACACGACTTCGAATAAAGTGTCCAACAAGGCTACCAATATGAGCAATACAACCAAAAAAAGTGAGAAGGAGGAAACAAAAGTGAATGTGAATTATGCCGAAGCAGCAGAAAAACAAATGGCTGCACCAGTTTCAGGAGAGACGATAGCAACATTTTATATTAAAAATTACGGGGAAGTAAAAGTGAAATTTTTTAAGGAAGTAGCGCCAAAGGCAGTTGAAAATTTTGTGACACATGCAAAAGATGGCTATTATAATGGTGTGACGTTTCATCGTGTAATCAACGAATTTATGATTCAAGGTGGTGACCCAGAAGGAACTGGAATGGGTGGAGAGAGCATTTGGAAAAAGGATTTTGAAGAGGAATTATCACCAGAGTTAGTACCTTATAGAGGTTCATTGTGTATGGCAAGTAGAGGTTTGCAAAATAGTCCAAGTTTGGGAAGCCAATTTTTTATTACGCAAAGAAATTATAGTGAACAAATGGTAAGTTATATGAAGGCACAAGGGCATTCAGAAGAACTAATAGAGCAATATAAGAAATATGGTGGAGATATTTTGAGCTTGTATCAACAATATACTGTTTTTGGACAAGTTTATGAAGGCATGGAAGTAGTTGATAAAATTGCTGGTGTTCAAACAGATAATTCGGATAAACCAACAGAAGATGTTGTGATTGAGAAAATTGAAATATCTACGGTAGAGTAGTTTGATAAAAAACCGAGCTTTGTGTAATACAAGTAGCTTGGTTTTTTGTATCTTTGAAAATTTTATATTGAAATTTTTCCAGTTTTGTTATAAAATATAAAAAAATTAATAAAAAGGGAAGAATATGAAAAAGATTTTAAGAAAGATATTAAGAGTAATTGTAGCATTTTCCATTTTTTGGTATTGCAAATTTGTGTATCGAATCAAAATTGTGGGGAAAGAAAATGTGCCAAAAGAGGGCGCGCTTCTGTTTTGTGGAAATCATAGGACCTATTTGGATCCGCCATTAATTACAGTAACAGCAGGAAGAAAAATGAGTTTTATGGCAAAAGAGGAATTAAAAAACAATCCATTTATAAGGTTTTTATGTTTTACATTTGATGGAATTTGGGTGAAAAGAGATAATAAAGATATTGGTTCTTTAAAAAGTGCTATGAAAATATTGAAAAATGGTGGATGCATTGGTATTTTTCCAGAAGGAACGCGTAATGGAATGGAGAAAAATGAGGGGAAATTGAAAAATGGTGCATCTTATATGGCTTTAAAAACAGGAGCTAAAATTGTACCAATTGGGATTCAAGGACTAGCAAAACCATTTACTAAAAATACAATTATTTATGGAGAACCATTGGATTTTTCAAAATATAGTTCAGGAAAAATAGATAGAGACATCGAAGATAAAGTAAGTGAAGAATTAAAAGAAAAAATTATTGCATTGACAAACATGCAAATATAAGATATAATATTAAAGTTAAATTAGTAAGGGCACGAGGTATCGTGCCTTTGTAAACGGTAAAACGCAGAAAGGAAAGAAGAAAATGAAAATCAATGAAAAAATCAGAAATGTAGCAATTATTGCCCATGTTGACCACGGAAAAACAACCATGGTTGATGCTATGCTTAGACAAAGTGGAATTTTTAGAAGTAATGAACAAGTACAAGAAAGAGTTATGGATTCGAACGATTTAGAAAAGGAAAGAGGAATCACGATTCTTTCGAAAAATACAGCTGTTCAATATAAAGATATTAAAATCAATATTGTTGATACACCAGGACACGCTGATTTTGGTGGAGAAGTAGAACGTGTTTTAAAAATGGTAGATGGGGTTGTGTTGTTAGTGGATGCTTTTGAAGGTGCAATGCCTCAAACGAGAGAAGTTTTGAAAAAATCTTTGGCACTGAAATTAAAACCAATTGTTGTAATTAATAAAATTGACCGTCCAGGTTCTCAACCATTGAAAGTGGTAGATGATGTTTTAGAATTATTTATTGACTTAGGAGCAGATGATGACCAATTAGAATTCCCGGTTGTTTATGCTTCTGCTAAAAACGGAATTGCGACTTTGGATTTGAACAAGCCTGGTGAAGATTTGCAATGTTTGTTTGAAACTATTATTAACACAATCGAACCACCAAAATGCGATTTAGAGGGAACCATGCAAATGTTAGTTTCGAATATTGATTATGATGATTATGTAGGAAGAATTGCGATTGGAAGAGTGGAAAGAGGAACGATTGAAGTAGGGCAAGCAGTTGCAATTTGTAAAGATGAAGATAAGATTTTGAATAGCCGAGTAACGAAATTAAATACGTATGAAGGCTTGAAGAGAATCGAAGTAGAAAGTGCTGAAGCGGGTGATATTATTGCTTTATCTGGTGTGAATGACATTAATATTGGAGATACGATTTGCGATTATAATAATCCTGAAAAAATCCCATTTGTCAATATTGATGAACCAACTGTTTCGATGACATTTAGTGTAAATAATGGACCTTTTGCAGGAAAGGAAGGCGAGTTTATTACTTCAAGACATTTACGTGACCGATTATTTAAAGAACTTGACAGAAATGTCAGTCTTCGTGTAAAAGAAACGGATTCGGCAGATAGTTTTGAAGTATCACGGAAGAGGCGAGTTGCATTTATCAGTTTTGATTGAAAATATGAGAAGAGAAGGTTATGAATTGATTGTTTCTAGACCGAAAGTTATTTTCAAGGAAATTGATGGTGTGAAATGTGAGCCAATGGAATTGTTGGTGGTCAATGTGCCAGATGATTGTGTGGGAAATGTGATTGAAAAATTGGGTAGAAGAAAAGCAGAAATGACGAATATGGAACCAGCCGAAGCTGGGCATACCAAAATTGAATTCAGAATTCCAGCACGTGGTATTATTGGTTACAGAACGGAATTTTTGACAGATACCAAAGGAGAAGGCACCATGAATCATATTTTTGATAGCTATGAACCATTTAAAGGTGATATTCAAGCACGTACGAGAGGAACGATTATTGCTTTTGAAAATGGTAAATCAATCACATATGGTTTATTTAATGCACAGGATAAAGGGGAATTATTTATTGGACCTGGTGTAGAAGTGTATGAAGGAATGATTGTGGGATTGAATTCAAGAGGCGAAGATTTGGCGATTAATGTTTGTAAGGAAAAACATTTGACAAATACGAGAGCATCTGGTTCTGACGAAGCATTAAGATTGGTTCCGCCAATTCAAATGAGTTTGGAACAAGCGATTGAATTTATCCAAGAAGACGAACTTGTGGAAGTAACACCAAAATCAATTCGTTTGAGAAAGAAGATTTTGAATAATAAGGAAAGAGAAAGAGCAGCAAGAAGAAGTTAAAATAATAGACAAAAGCCAGTCCAAGGGAACTGGCTTTTTTTATATGGCGTAGTGCTTACTCAATGAAGATATGTTTTAAATTTGGACAATTTTGTAAGATAAAAAAGTCCGGTTTTTTATCTTCTTTTGGAAAGGTAAATTCTTCTAAAAATTTACAATCGTTGAATGCGGATTTGGATATAAGAAGTTCTTTGTCGGTAATGGCTTTATCAGTTGAAGCAGAAAAAGAAACTTTTTTCAGTCCGGATCGTGCAAATGCTGAATCACCAATTTTTTTTAGACTACGAGGAAGGATAATTTCCTCTAAACTTTGATTGTCAGAGAATGCGCCGATATTTATACGAATCAGAGTTTCCGGAAAAGTAACTTCTTTTAATGCACAACCGGAAAAACAGAAACTGCCAATAGAGTATAAGGATGGCGGAAAAGTAACTTTTTTTAATTTTGGACAGTTATGGAATGCGTTGTCTTCAATCCAAATAATATTATCGGGTATTGTTACTTCTGTTAAATCGATACAGTCGGTGAAAGCATCATGACTGATTTTAGGGTAGCAAAATTCATCTACCTCAGGTTCATTTTTGGCTTCACAAGTTCTAACGGAAACTATTTTAAGACCAGTCGATTTAAATGCTTTGAGACCGATATGTCTTAAATAAGTTGGAAGCGTTATTTTTTTTAGCTTTGAGCATCCTTTGAATGCGCCCGTTGCTATTTCGAGAAGACTTTGAGGAAGCGTTATTTCTTCTAAAGATTGACAATACTCGAAAGCATCATCATCTATAATAACGATTCCTTCTGGAATGATTATTTTTTGAATGTCATTCCGATTGCTAAATTCCGAGTCTGAAATACATTTTTCTGATTTTGAATTAAAAATACTTTCTTTTCCATTTACATCGGTTATAATGAGTTCTGCCATATAATCCTCCTTTTTTAAGTTGATAATCTCCTTTTTAAGTGAAACTAGGAGTTATACTAAATATTGCTATTATGCTGAATATATCATATTTTACATAAAAAGTCAATGTTTTTACTTGCATATGCAGTCTATATAGTGTATAATAGATATATTAAAAAGGAGAAAAACATGAAAATTTCATTTTTTGAAGAAGTGCATCGAATGAAACGATGGCAAACTTAATATTGTTTTAAAGTAAGAAAGAAAAGGAGATAGGAAAATGGAAAAGAAAACGATATTAAGTGGCATTCAAGCAACGGGAAATTTGACGCTTGGAAATTATTTAGGAGCGATTCATAATTGGATAAAAATGCAGGAAGAATACGATTGTTATTATATGATTGCAGATTTACATTCTCTAACGGTTAGAAATGACCCAGAAACTTTGCGTAAACGAGCATTGCAAGTTTTGGCGATTTATGTAGCGAGCGGTTTGGATCCAGAAAAAAATACCATATTTTTGCAATCACAAGTGGACGCACATGTGAAATTAAATTGGATTTTGAATTGTTACACCTATATGGGAGAGCTAAATCGTATGACGCAGTTTAAGGATAAATCGGCAAAACATGCGGATAATATCAATAGTGGATTGTTTACGTATCCTGTTTTAATGGCGTCTGATATTTTGGTTTATAACGCAGATTTGGTGCCAGTTGGCGAGGACCAAAAGCAACATTTGGAAATTACGCGTGATATTGCTGAAAGATTTAATACGATTTATGGTGAAACTTTCATGATTCCAGAACCATTTATTGCAAAACAAGGTGCTAGAATTATGGGATTGCAAGAACCAACAGCCAAAATGAGCAAAAGCACTACCAATTTAAATGATGTTATTTTCTTAAATGATTCACCAGATGAGATTCGAAAAAAGCTAAAAAAAGCGGTTACCGATTCAGAAAATTGTGTGAGATATGATAAAGAAAATAAGCCAGGTGTCAGCAATTTGATGACAATTTACGGCTTAATCGAAGGAAAAACAATGGAAGAAATTGAAGCAGAATTTGCGGGAAAAGGTTATGGTGATTTTAAAAATACAACAGCTGAATCCATTGTCAAGAAGCTACAGCCGTTACAAGAAAAATATTATGATTTATTAGAAAATCCAGATAAATTGAAGGAAATTTATGAAAAAGGTGCTGAAAAAGCACGAGAAAGAGCAGATAAAATTGTGAATGAGGTTTATCGAAAGGTAGGATTGATTATAGGTGAATAAGTATATTATATTGTGGAAATTCCAGCAGGGATAAAATTCATTTTTGCTGGAGAAATGGAATTATTATTAATCATGAATCCAAAGTTTAGTCGTGATGGTGAGATTGTAGGAGAAGATAATGATTTGTATTAGAGATATTTTGGAATAACCTATTTTAATATTGACAAAATAATAAAAAGTGGTATAATGTATATAATATGATATATGAAATTTAAGAAATCTATATTATATAAAAGTATTAAAGCGTTTCATATAAAATAGGTAGCTTTGCCAGAAGCTACCTATTTTTACTTAAAAACCAAAAATGTTTAATATTTTTTCAATGAGTGTAAGTATAAAAAGTGTATGTTTTCCTAAAGTATGTATAAAGTTTTTAAGTTTTTCTTTTTGTTTTGCATTAAAACGCTTCATAACATGCATCACCTCCTTTCGTGAAGTGGTACGATGTATGAAATTTAAGTTTATTTGTGGAAGTAGCGCTCAGAAATGAGCAAGAAACTACAAATATAGATAAAATAAATTATAGCATGATAAAATATAAAAAGCAAGAATAATTTAAAAAAAGGAGTAAAAATATGTTTATCGATTATGCCAAAATCATTATAAAATCGGGTGATGGCGGAAATGGAGCTACGTCTTTTAGGCGTGAAAAATATGTTGCTGCTGGTGGACCAGATGGCGGAGATGGCGGAAAAGGCGGTGATGTCTATTTTGTGGTTGACCCAGATAGTAATACGTTGATTGATTTTCGTTTCAACAAGAAATATAAAGCGCAAAACGGTGAAAATGGAAGAGGTAGTAATTGCTATGGAAAAAATGGTGAGGATTGCTATATTAAAGTGCCAATTGGAACGGTTGTGAAGGATTTTAAAACGGGAAAAGTGATTGTTGATTTATCGGAAAAAGGGCAAAAGGAATTGGTATTAAAAGGCGGACGAGGCGGAAAAGGAAATACCCATTTTGCCACTTCTACCAGACAAGCTCCTAATTTTTCGATAGATGGTGAAAAAGGGAAAGAAAAGGAAATTATTTTGGAATTGAAATCTTTGGCGGATGTAGGTTTAGTAGGCTTTCCGAATGTTGGAAAATCGACGATTCTTTCCAAAGTAACCGCAGCTCAACCTAAAATTGCGGATTATCATTTTACTACGATTGACCCAAATCTTGGCGTTGTGAAAACAGAATATGGAGACAGTTTTGTGATAGCGGATATTCCAGGAATTATTGAGGGAGCAAGCGAAGGGATTGGTTTGGGAACGCAATTTTTGAGACATGTGGAAAGAACGCGTTTGCTTTTGCATGTTTTGGATGTGGCAGGAACCGAGGGTAGAAATCCAGTAGAGGATTTTTATAAAATTAATGAGGAATTGAAAAAATATAGTGAGAAATTAGCGACGCGAAAACAAATAATTGTAGCCAATAAAATAGATAGTGTGCAAGAGGAGCAAAATTTGAAAGAGATAGAAAAATTGGCTAAAAAAGAAAATTTAGAAATTTATAAAATTTCCGCAGTAACAGGTGAGGGGTTAAAAGAATTATTTAACTATGTTTCTGAAGTGATAAAAACGCTTCCAAAGGAGGAAATTGTGGATGTGGAAGATAGAATTGTTTATACTTTGGAAGAAGAAGTAGAACCTTTTACGGTTGAAATTATTAATGGAGAATTTGTGGTGCAAGGACCTGCTGCTGAGCGAATTATGCGAAGGGTGAATGTGGGAGATAATGAATCGTTTGCTTATTTGCAAAGAAGCTTGAGAAAAATCGGAATTGATGATGCTTTGCGCGAAAAGGGAATTCAAGAGGGCGATAGTGTTGTTTTGGTAGATTGGGAATTTGAGTGGTATGATTAACAAAATACTCTCTTTTGCATAGTATATGCAAAAGGGAGGTTTTTTTATGAACAATCAAGATTTAAGTTTTGGATTGAGAGAAATGAATAAAATTCCATATCCAGAACTTTGTAATGTTACGCCAGATTATAAATTTGGGAGATTAGTTTATGATAGTTATGCGGGAAGTGAGAGTGAGTTGACAACTATTTTATCTTACGTTTTCCAAAATTTGACTAATCGAAAAACAGAAGATGTGGCTATGTTTTTGGGGATAATTGCTAAGCAAGAAATGAAACATTTGGATTTATTGGGCGAAATATTGATAAGTTTGGGACTTGAACCGTATTATATGAGTACATATGGAAATAAATGGTGTTCGGATAATGTGAGAACCAATTTTTCGAGTTTGGAAGAAATGTTGTCGTGTAATATTGAGTCGGAGAAAGGCGCAATTAAGGAGTATCAGCATTTGATGAAGATTGCTCAAAATGAAAGTATTAAAGCGGTGCTAGCAAGAATTATTATGGATGAGGAAAATCATGTGCAGATTTTTGAGATGTTGAAAGCGAAGTACTCAGATTGTAATTGCAAAGATTAGAAAGAAAAATGATGTAGAAATAGAAACTACATCATTTTTTTAAGAGGAATTATTTTCACATGAAGATTGTATATCTGCAATGACAGCGAGGTTAGAGCCTAGAGCTGAAAAAAAGTCACCTAAAGTACTAATATCATCAGGAGATAAGTTTTTAGAGATGATGCAGGATAAGGTACTTGCTAAAGTAACAAGTTCACAGCCAGAAAGGCAGTTGCGAGATTTCATAAATATCACCTGTTTTATTTTATGTTTAAAAATAGGGTTTATGATAAAGAAAATGAAAAAAATATGAACTTTTGTTTGACAAATCAAATGTTTTGTGATAAGATTATTTTACGAATAAAAGTTTTCCTATAAAGAGAGAAAAAAGGAGTGGTATAGATGAAGAAAAAAGATCCAAATAGTATTAATAAAAGAGAAAAGGCAATTTTAAAATGCATTGAAAAACAAATCAAAGAAAAAGGATATCCACCATCGGTTCGCGAAATTGGAAAAGCAGTTGGTTTAAAATCAACGGCAACGGTGCATGGATATTTGGCAGCGTTAGAGAAAAAAGGATATATTAAAAAAGAAAATCAAAAAGGTAGAACATTAAAATTATTAAAAGGTGGAGCGTTAGAAGAAGAAAAACAAGAAACTTTTGAAAAAGATTTTTATTCTAATCGAGAAATGGTAGAAGTTCCAATTGTAGGAAAAATTACGGCGGGAGAACCAATTTTAGCAGTGGAAAATATAACAGATACCTTTCCAATTCCGTTAGATTTTGTGGGAAATAGTGAAAGTTTTATGTTAGTGGTAAGAGGCGAAAGTATGATTGAAGCTGGTATTTTGAATGGAGATTATATTTTAGTTCGCAAGCAAAATACTGCCATTAACGGAGAAATTGTCGTTGCCTTAATCGAAGATGAAGCAACCGTGAAGACATTTTATAAAGAAGAAGACCATATTCGTTTGCAACCAGAAAATTGTACAATGGAACCAATTATAGTTCCAAATTGCGAAATTTTGGGAAAAGTAACGGGTGTATTTCGAAAAATGTAATTTTGTATAAAATTGAAAAAAAAGTAAATCCTATTAGCATGAAAAAGAAAAATTTTTGGAAAAACATGTTAGTAGGATTTTTTGCTGGAATGATTAGTGGATTTTTTAGTAGTGGCGGCGGTCTAATTTTAGTACCATATATGACTTCAATTTTAAAAAAAGAAAGAGTAAATGCTCGTGCTACAACGATATTTTGCATTTTTTTTATGGTTTTTACAAGTGGATGTTTCTATTTTAGACAGGATTATATTGATTGGGGCATGGCGATAAAATGTGCTGTTCGGTGGGATGATTGGAGGCTATATTGGCTCAAAAATTCTTTGGAATGCGGGAAAAAATTTTTTAGAAATTTCGTTTATCATTTTTTTGTTTTATGCGGGAATCAAAATGATAAGAGGATAAGGAAAATAAATGAAAGAAATTATGTTTGGTGGAATAGCGGGAATTGTTGCGGCAACTGGAATGGGTGGTGGAACGATTTTAATTTTGCTATTAAATTTATTTGGAAATATTGACCAGCATATGGTTCAGGGGATTAATTTGGTGTTTTTTATTCCGACTTCCATTGTTGCGATTTATATGAATATTAAGCATAAAGTGATTGATTATAAAATATCAAAAAATTTGATTTTTTTTGGAATCATAGGTGCCATTTGTGGGAGTTTATTGTCATTTAAAATGAATGCGCAACGTTTAAAAAAATATTTTGGAATTTTTTTGATAATGATAGCAATTTTTCAAATTTATTCATTTTTTAGCCAGTATAGATTAAATAAAAAAGAAAATAATAAATAATATAAAAATATTGTAGAAAGGTGGTAGAAAAATATGAATTTTACAAAAGGTTTAATGTTAGGTACGGTTCTTACAGCAAGTGCGATGATGATGTATTCTGAAGGAATTGACAATGGCAAGAAAAAAATGGTGAAAAAAGGAAAACAATTTATGAAAAAAATGGGTATGTAAATAGACAAAAAAATCTTCCGCTTAGGAAGATTTTTGTTTTAATTAAGATTCTTTTTCCGACCCAAAAATCAAATTTGGAATCTTGATGAATAATTTATAGAAACCTAATTTAATTTGTTTTCTTAATAAATAAAATTTGCTTAATTTGCGTGGACTAATAATGAAAGAATCCTCTAAAGTTAATAATGCATTAGTCGGTTCTAAAGATACGGGTGTTTCTTTGATTACGGTACAAGTAAGAATTTCATCTAAAGTAGAATATTCTTTTAAATTTTCTGGTTCTGCCTCACAAGGAATGGTAGATAAGAAATTACTGATTTCAGTTCCTAAATTAACTGGTTTAGTTGTAATTTGAATGGGAGTTGCGACTGTGGTTTCTAAGGAAGAAGCTGGAATAAGTGGTTCTAACATTTCGTCAATTAGTTTGTTAATATCAAATGTTGGACGTGTTTCTTGCACAGAAACTAAAGCAGGAGCTATGGAAGCGACATAATTGCAATGATGATTGTTATCCCATTCATAATGACCATTTCGAAAACAGAAATGAAATGTCTCAAAATCTAACATTTTAACTTTGACAGAAAAACCCAAATCGGTTTTTTCCATAGGCAGTTCAGTAGTATGGTTCCAAGCTTCACTAAAACCATAAACAATGGTTAATTCTTCCGAATTACATAAAAAACCACGATAATGAAGCTCAAGTTCTTCATGAGCAGTGGGACAATTATTAAATTCAATGTTTTCAGTAAATTCCATACGTTTACTCCCTTTTATAATTTACCTTAATTATACAAATAATGTCAAAAAATAGCAACCCTTATTTGACAAAAAAATATAAAGTTTTCATTACAAAAAGATTACAATTTTATTACAAAAAAATGCATAGAATTTCAAAAATTGTAAAAAATAGGGTAAAAGGTGGAGGTTATAATGAAAAAACGTAATTATTTAATAGGAATTGTTTTAATGATAATGGTTTTGTATTGGATTTTAGCAAAACTGCCAATGGCTTTTGCACTTTCACAATATGGTTCAAATGGAGAAGAAGTAAAACAAATCCAAACAAAATTAAAATCTTGGGGATATTATAATGGAAGCGTGGATGGAATTTTTGGTTCTAAAACGTATGAAGCGGTCAAATCTTTTCAGAAAAAAAATGGATTAACTGCAGATGGAATCGCTGGACCTAAGACATTAGCTGCTTTAGGAATTAATGCATCAAATGGTTCATCTGGGGGAAGTACAAGTAATAATAGTGATTTGAATTTGCTGAGTCATTTAGTTTATGGGGAAGCAAGGGGAGAACCGTATAATGGAATGGTTGCAGTTGCAGCCACGGTTATGAATCGTGTGGCAGATTCTAGATTCCCGAATTCAATTTCTGGTGTTATTTATCAATCAGGGGCGTATACTTGTGTTTCAGATGGTCAGATTAATTTAGGATATGATGATAGTAGCAAAAAAGCTGCCCAAGATGCGATTAATGGTTGGGATCCAACTTCACGGATGCATTTATTATTTTAATCCTGATACAGCAACATCTGGTTGGATTTGGAGCAGACCACAAGTTTTGACAATTGGAAAGCATATTTTTTGTAAATAGAAAAAGAGCCAATAAACGTTTTGTTTATTGGTTGTTTTTTTTGATGCAATGGTAAGGCAATCACCAATTTTAAAAAGAAAATTTTGTAAATAAATTGACAAAATTACAACATATTGGTAAGATAGAAAAGAAGAAAGGAAAATGTATATGATAGTTTACCCAGATTATTATTGTGATAAAGTAACGGATGTAACCCTTGATTTATTGGAAAAAAATCAAATCAAAGGAATTTTACTAGACGTGGATAATACGCTGATTGATTTTGACCGAAATTTATTAGATGGTGCCAAAAAATGGGTTGATAAAATGAAAGAAAATGGAATTCAATGCATGATTTTATCGAATAGCAATCAAGTGGATAAAGTAACGCAAGTAGCGGAACAATTAGCGTTACCTTATATCTATTTTGCTACCAAACCACTTAAAAGAGGTTTTAAAAAAGCAAGAGAAAAATTAGGATTAAAAAGTGAAAATATAGCGGTGATTGGGGATCAAATTTTTACAGATGTTATTGGGGCTAACCGAAATAAAATGTTTTCAATTTTGGTAAATCCAATTGCCAAAAAGGATATTTGGATAACTAAATTGAAACGACCAATGGAAGAATGGATTGTAAAATCTTATGTAAAAAAACAAAAGAAGAAAGAGGAATAAAAAATGTATGATCATAATAATGTACACATTTTAGTATATGTAGCATTTGGAATTTTAGCATTAGTGGTTGGAAAATTAGTTGCTTGGATGAATGTAAGGTTACCAGAAGATAAGAAAATTTTTTCAAAAGATTATGTTAAAGAGAATAAAGAAGGAATTGAGAAAAGTTATCTTACTAGAATCATTATGGTTTTGCTATATCTAGCGCTTTTATATCATTTTGGAATTGGCGATACTTTCATGCAGAATTTAGATTTAATTAAATTTATGGTTTTGATGCCGATGTTAGTGAGTTCTTTTATGATTGATTTAAAGCATAGAATATTACCAAACCGATTAAATTTAACAATTTTTGAAATTGGTTTACTATTTACTTTTATTTATGGAATTAATAATCTAAATATGGCAAAAGATATGTTACTTGGCATGCTGACAGGTGCAGGAATTTTTGGACTGATTACATTGCTTGGTGGTTTAATTGCTGGCAAAGAAGCAATGGGATTAGGCGATGTAAAATTTATGGGAGCGATTGGCTTATATTATGGAGTGAGTGTAATTGCTCAGATTTCATTGTTGGCATTTTTTATAGGAGCCATCATTTCTATTTTGGTATTGATTGTTAGAAATGCAATTTTAAAAAGTGATGATGAATACATGCCATTTGGACCTTTTTTGGTGATGAGTGCGATTGCGTGTATATTTTTACCAGCCAATGCTGTATTTATATGGTTTATGCTGATTTGTAAGGTAATTAGTGATAAGATTTTGAGTATCCTATAAATGGAGGTGTTTATGAATATACGAATTAAGTGGCTTAGGGATCAATTAAAATCCATGGAATTGGAAGGCATGATTGTGTCTAACCCAATTAATGTCAGGTATTTGACAGGCTTAGAAGAAGAGGGAATTTTGGTAATTGCGCCAAAAGAAAATGTATTTTTGACAGATTCGCGTTATATTGAAAGTGTGAATCACAAACTGACAATTGAGGATGAAATTGTGGCATACGATGTAAAAAATATGAGTAAATATGATTATGAAGTGTTTTTTATGTGTGCGAATGATATTGGTTTTGAGGAAAAATATGTAACGTATGAAATTTATAAAAAGTATTTGCAAACGTATCAAGTCAACTTAGTTGAAACAGAAGGAATGATTGAAAATCATAGAATGGTAAAAGACGAGACAGAGATTTCCTATATTCAAAAAGCTTGCGAAATAACAGATGATACATTTGAATTTGTAAAAAATAGTTTAAGATATGGTATGACTGAAAAGGAATTAAGTTTTGAGATTGAGAAATTTATGATTCAACATGGGGCAGATGGATTGGCGTTTGATACGATTGTAGCTTTTGGCGAAAATACTTCGATGCCACATGCTGTACCAACGAATCGTCAATTGCAATCTGGCGATATAATCCAGTTGGATATGGGAGCGCGTTATAAAGGCTATTGTTCTGATTTTTCGAGAGTTATATTTGTGGATTATAGAAAAAATGAGTATGAGGATAGCTATCAGTTTGTGCTAGAACAGCAACAAAAAATCGTGAATGCTTTTAAAAATGGCGTCAATTTAAAACAAGTAATAAAAGATAGAGAAACTGATTATCATTTGAAGAACTTTAGTGTAATGCATAGTTTTGGGCATGGCGTAGGGATGGAAATTCATGAAGAGCCATTTTTAAGTTCTAAAATGGATGTGCATTTAAAAGAAAATTTCGTTATTGCGATTGAGCCAGGTGTTTATAAAGCGGGAAAATTTGGAATTCGCCTGGAAGATACCTATCAAATTACAAAAGATTCCTGTATAAAATTGGGCAAATCTGGAAAAAATGATAGTATCATTTCACTCAAAAGATAGGAATTAATGGAAAAATACTTGATTTATAGAATGCTTTATGATATAATCAAAAAGTTAAAATAAATGAAAGAAATGAGGTAAAAATTATGGCTGATGTATATATGGCTGGAGATTTAAGAAATGGAACAACATTTGAATTAGATAGTAATGTATTTAGAGTAGTTGAATTTCAACATGTAAAACCTGGAAAAGGAGCTGCATTTGTTCGTGTAAAAATGAAAAATGTAATCACAGGAGCGGTTTTAGAAAGAACTTTTAATCCATCTGAAAAATTACAAGGTGCGGAAATTGAAAAAAGAGATATGCAATATTTATACAATGATGGCGAATTATATTATTTCATGGATAACAACACGTATGACCAAATGCCATTAAATGCAGAACAAATTGGTGATGCATTGAAATATATTAAAGAAAATATGAATGTAACGATGTTATCATTTAAAGGCAAGGTATTTGCTGTGGAACCACCAATG
Organism: uncultured Clostridia bacterium; assembly: GCA_948976265.1. Lineage (GTDB taxonomy): Bacteria > Bacillota > Clostridia > TANB77 > CAG-508 > Scatovivens. Next base: position 91,201 of record CARFUA010000002.1, on the reverse strand, counting down.
TTTGTGGAATTAGAAGTTACTTATACAGAACCTGGATTTAGTGGAAATACAACAACAACTTCAGGAAAACCAGCAACATTAGAAAATGGCTTAGAAATTTCAGTTCCATTATTTGTAAATATTGGTGACAAAATTAGAATTGATACGAGAACAGGTCAATATATGGAAAGAATCTAACTTAGATTGTCAGGAGGGGAAGGATTGTTAATGTTAAATAAAAAGTTTAAGGAAGTTATTAAAAATTTGGAAGGGAATTTGGAGAGTAAAAAAGATTTGATTTATGCAAAATCACAAATTACAGAATTAACGATGGAATATTTGAATGAATTGGAAAAATTGGAGTCTGTGTATAAGCAGAAAATTGCGATATTTGAAAATCGATTAGATGGTTTAGAGATTGCGATGCAAAAAATAGATAATGAGATATTCCAAGATAGTGATGAAGAAGAAACAGATTTAGAACCAATTAAATGTCCTTATTGTAACACCCACTTTTTTATAGAATTTGACAATACCAAAAAAGAAATCAAATGCCCAGATTGCAAGAATATTATTGAATTGGACTGGGGAAATTTTGAGGATGATATGTAATAATGAACGATATAAAAACGATGGATTTGCCATCGTTTTTTTGTTTTGTTCCCCATATAAATTGAAAGGAAAACGTATGAGAGGAAAAATACGATAGTTTATTGAAAATTTAAGGATAAATGACTAAAATTGAAAATAAATCAATTTATGGTATTTTTCTGATTTTTTTAGAGGCATAAAAATAGGTGGTCTGAGGGAAAATGAAATTTAGATGAAGCGCTGAGAGGCTCAAAAAGGCTCTAAAAAATGAGAAGGATACATAATACACAAGTAAGAGGGTAAAATGGCAGGAAATAATTTTTAGATATTTTAAAAAATATTGATGAGTAACTTGACAAAATAAAATTTGTATGATATTATAATAAAAATTAGCATTTGACCTTAAGCTAAGTAATAAAATGTGTTTTTTAAAGAGAGTCTGCGGTTGCTGGAAAGCAGATAAAAACGGTTTATGAAATCTACTTAAGGGAAGCTTCTAGAAAACTAGACCGAGTGATTGCAGGTTATCGCAATTAAAAGAGTAATAAATTAAGGTGGTACCGCGTCTATAACGCCCTTATGCAATTTTGCATAGGGGATTTTTTGCATATTAATAATAGGAGGAAAAATTATGGAAAAAGTAAAAATTGGGAAAATTTATCGTCATTTTAAAGGAAATTATTATTTTGTGGAAAATATTGCATTGGATTCAGAAACAAAGGAAAGAATGGTTGTTTACAAACCGATTTATGATAGAACCGATTGTATGATTTGGATAAGACCTGAAAAGATGTTTTTAGAAGAAATTCCACAAAGACCAGATAACATTACAGGTCAAAAACATCGATTTGAATTGATAGAAGATTTACAAAAAGATTATACCAAATAAATTAGAGATTAAATATAGAAAGGAGAAATTATGATAGATATTAAATTTTTAAGAGAAAATCCTGAAGTTGTCAGGGAAAATATCCAAAAGAAATTCCAAATGCATAAAGTAGATTTGGTGGATGAAGTGATTGAATTGGATAAAAAAGCAAGAGAATTAATTGTAAAAGGCGATGAAATGCGTAATCAAAGAAACAATTTGAGCAAAGAAATTGGGAATTTGATGCGTGAAGGAAAAAAAGATGCGGCAGAAGAAATCAAGGAAAAAGTAAATGCAATTAACGAAGAACTTGAACAAAACGAAAAATTGGAAAATGAATATCGCGAAAAAGTAAATAGCATTATGATGAAAATTCCAAACATGATGCATGAATCGGTTCCGATTGGAAAAGATGATAGCGAAAATGTGGAAGTGCAAAAATATGGAGAACCAACTAAGCCAGATTACGAAATTCCCTATCATGCGGAAATTATGGAGCGTTTGTGTGGTTTGGATTTAGATTCAGCACGTCGTGTTGCGGGAAATGGATTTTATTATTTAATGGGAGAGGTGGCTCAGCTTCATTCTGCGATTATCACGTATGCGCGCGATTTTATGATTGAAAAAGGATTTACGTATTGTATTCCGCCATTTATGATTCGTTCTGATGTGGTAACAGGTGTAATGAGTTTTGAAGAAATGGATGCCATGATGTATAAAATCGAAGGCGAAGATTTATATTTAATCGGCACAAGTGAACATTCGATGATTGGGAAATTTAAAGGACAATTACTTAAAAAAGAAGAGTTACCGTATACGATGACTTCATATTCTCCTTGTTTCAGAAAGGAAAAAGGGGCGCATGGAATTGAAGAAAGAGGCGTATATCGAATTCATCAATTTGAGAAACAGGAAATGATTGTAGTGTGCGAACCAGATGAGAGTTATGAATGGTATGACAAGATGTGGCAGTATACAGTAGAATTGTTTAGAAGTTTGGAAATTCCTGTGAGAACATTGGAATGTTGTAGTGGTGATTTGGCGGATTTGAAGGCAAAAAGTGTGGATGTGGAAGCTTGGAGCCCAAGACAACAAAAATATTTTGAAGTGGGAAGTTGTTCGAATTTGACAGATGCACAAAGTAGACGTCTAGGAATTCGTGTGAAGGGCGAGAAGGAAAATTATTTGCCACATACGTTGAATAATACGGTTGTAGCGCCACCAAGAATGTTAATTAGCTTTTTGGAAAATCATTATAACGAAGATGGAAGTGTGGATATTCCAGAAGTGCTTTGGAAATATATGGGTGGAAAGAAAAAATTGGAACCGAAAAAATAAAAAAATATTGACAAAATGAAAAATTAGGGTATAATATAACTATATGATAAAAAATGTTTTGATTTTTTCATTAAAATTTAAAAGGTAGATAGTGTTGCTGCACTATCTACCTTTCTTTTGTTTATGGACAAAATTCATGAAAAATATCAAGCAATGTTTTAAAAATGTCAAGAATAAGTTTGATACTTTTTAGTAGAGATATACGAAGTAAATTTCGTTTTTTCTTTCGAGTATGTTTTGATTTTCTCATTTTTATCACCTCCTTTCAAAGTTGATAAAAATGTTTAAATAGGAAATTCTTTATTCGAATGAATAAAGTTTCAAGATAATAATGCTTGCATTATAACACATTTTATATTATAATGCAACCAATCATGTAAAGGAAATGGAGTTATTGAAATGATTGTAAAAAATCCAAAATTTGAAATATCTGCTGTGCGGACCGAAACAATATCCCAAAGGAAATTTGCCAGAAATTGTATTGGTTGGAAAATCGAATGTGGGGAAATCGTCTTTTATTAATACGATGCTGAATCGAAAAAGCTTGGCAAGGACGAGCAATACGCCAGGGAAAACAAGACTAATTAATTTTTATAATGTTGACGATAAGTTTTATTTTGTGGATTTGCCTGGTTATGGATTTAGTAAAATGTCAAAACAGGAAAAAGTGACTTCTGGAAAGTATATTGAAGAATATTTGGAGACAAGAGAAAATATTGCTTTGGTGATTCATTTATTGGATATTAGGCATGAGCCGACAGCGGATGATAGATTCATGTATGATTACATTTTGCGTTCGAATTTACCGTTTATGATTTTGACGAATAAAGCAGATAAAATTGCAGTAACGAAAGTGGAAGCAGAAGTAGAACGAATCAAAAAAACGCTGGGTATTTCGTTTAGTACGATTTTGCCTTTTTCTTCGACAAGAAAAATTTATGGAGATAACGTGTGGAAACAAATTGAGCAATTTGTTGTATAAATAAACTTTTTTGGCATAAAATAGTAACGGTGATGAAATATGGGAAAAATGTTTAAGAAAGATAGGAACGTGCTGGATAAAAAAAAGGCGAATAGGTATCAAGAATTGATGAGTCATCTTGAAAAAGTTCAAAAGAATTTAGAAAGGGATTATCAGAATATTCAATTTATTGAAGATCGAAATTTAGTGGATTATTATACGTATCGAATTAAGGCAGAAGAGGCACGATATGACTATTTATTGCAAGAAGCTAAAAAAGTTGAAACAGGAATTTATTTGTAAGGGAAATGGTTAAAATGGAGAAAATATTTGAAGTAGGCTTGGTGTTGGGAAGGTTCCATCCAATGCATAAAGGGCATAAGGAGATTATCGATATTGCGAGAAAATTGTGTAAAAAGACGTTGATTTTAGTTGGTTCAGCACAGGAAAGTGGAACCTTTCGAAATCCATTTAAAGTGGAAACAAGGAAAAAGGTGATTGGTGCGGTTTATCATCAGGAAGATATGATAATTGGCGAATTAGATGATATGACCAATGAAAATGATATTTGCTTTGAATGGGGAAAGTACATATTGGATACGGTGAAGAAAAAATATGATATTGTGCCAGATTTGATGGTTTATGGAAAAGACGAGTCACGCAAAGGTTGGTTTTCGGAAGAAGATAGTAAAAGGTTTTCAGAGGTTATTGTGGCACGCGATAAAATAGAAATTTCTGCGACGCAATTAAGAAAATATCTAAGAGAAGATAAAAGAGAAGAATGGCAAAAATACGTTCCAGAAGAAATTTGGGACATGTATGGCGATTTAAGAGAGGAATTATTGGCGCTAGAGTGTTATAGAAAATAGATGAAAAATACAAAGGAGAAGAAGATGAGACAAGATATTGCGATGAAATATAATCGAAGAATATTTCCAGTATATAAAGGAATTGGTTGGGACCCATTGTTTTATTCGGCGATTTTGTTTTTATTTTTGACGCAAGTAAAAGGAATTGAAGCTTCGGACATATTATATGCAGAATCGGTTTATGGGTTGGCTGCGTTATTATTTCAGGTACCTGCGACAATTGTGATTGAAAGATTGGGAAATTTCGGAATGTACGCTTTTGTATGATGCAACCAAAATTTGTAAAGGAAAAAACTCGATGGAAAATATTGATGCGAAAGGCTCAACAGCTAGTTATATTTTACAAGCAATTACGTCAGTTATGGCTGGTTACTTATTTGTGGTGAATCCATATATTCCAATAACATTGTCAACTTTATTATGTATGCTTACAGTATTGATTGCTTATCGATTTGAAGAAATTGAGTCTGTGGAAAAGAAGCCTACATCAGTTAAGGAAACGATAAAAGATATGAAAGAGGGATTTCAATTTATGATTCATTCTCATAGATTAAAAGCACTGTTACTTTTTACGTCGTTGTTTGTTGGTGTACTAATGATGATTTCTACTTATGAAAAAAGTTTATTACAAGATTTAAGTGTAAAGCCACAATATTTTGGAATTATTTTTGCGATATTGACTTTAGAACAAGGTGTTTCGGTTCAATTCCAAAATAAAATACATAATAGATTTAGAAATAAAACATTAGCGTTTTTATCGATTCCAATTTTTGTGTCATTTATCATAATTGGAATAACGGTTGCGTTAAATCTTAATCGTATGGTTACGATAATAGCTGTAATAGCAATGTTTGCAGTTCAGCATTTTTTTAGGTCACCGTATTGGACATTGGAGAATAAATATATTACGAATTTTACCGATGATTATATTAGAGTAAAAATTTTATCTGCGAATAAAACGTTAAAGGCTATCTTCAGAATTATTATTACATTTTTGGCAGGCTTGCTATTGAACTATAATACGACAAGCGAAGCTTATCTAATTATAGGAGTTGTTGGATTAATTGGGATAGGATTGGTATTAAAATATATGCAAAAAAAGGTGGGATTGGAGCCAGAAAAATATGAAAAAAGTGATATTGATTATAGAAAAGATTAATTTTTTTAAAGAAAAGATTGACTTTTAAAAAAAATTCGATTATAATAATAGACAGGCATTTGTAAATTATAAAATAAATAATTTATAAAAATGTGCCTGTAGTTTAGCTGGATAGAATGCGAGGCTACGAAACGCACACCCTTAAACTTATAAATATTGATATTTAGGGATTTCAAGGACTTAAGTCAAAAGTTTTCCCCTGAAATTCCCCTTAATATAAATTTCATACCAAAAGCAT
>CARFUA010000002.1:78371-85180 GCA_948976265.1 uncultured Clostridia bacterium | reverse complement strand
TGTACCCGTAGTTTAGCTGGATAGAATGGCAGGCTACGAACTTGCAGATCGGGGGTTCGAATCCCTCCGGGTACACCATTGCTTAAATGGTAGTTCTCAAGCTAATTTGAGAACTCTTTTCTTTTTTGGGGGCTTTTTCTTTAAAAAGTATCGTTTCACTTGTGTAGACTGACTTTCAACATTTTTTGTTTTCCCCTGTAATTGTTCAAAATTTACTCTTTCAAATTCCTTTTTCTTTCGTTCTTCTGATACATGTATATAATAAAAATCTGTAGTTTCAAATTCGGCATGTCCCATTAATTCTCTTAAAACTTCTTTATCCATACCTTTTTCACTCATTAAAGTTGCAAAAGAATGTCTAAAACCATAAATTGTCATGTGTTCTAGTTTATGTTTTTTAATAAATTCTGTAATCTTCTTTGTTAATCTTTCTGGAACATAAGGTGTTCCTATTGTATTTAAAAATACATATTCGTTATTATCCCATTCTTGTCCATATTGTAGATTATTCATTTTCTCTCTTTTTAAGTTTAGTAACATTTCTTTTAATCTTGGTGTCATAGGTATATTACGATAACTTTCTGTAGTTTTTAAATCTCCATCAGTCATAATATGTCCTGTAATATTCATTTCATCATCATATAATGTAATATCTTTGTAAGCATTTTCTACTTTGATTTTGTTTTGATTAAAGTGAACTGATTTCCATTTTAACCCACAACCTTCTTCTGGTCGCATACCTGTTTGAAGTAATGTTGCAAAGAGTAGTGCAAATGGTCTTTTATCTTCTTCGCATACATCAAGCCACACTTTTTGCCTATCTTCTGGCAAATAGCATACCTTTGCTGCCTTAGCTCTTTTCTTTTTTTGAAACTTTAAATCAAAGTTTGGAACTTCTTTTATTAATCCTTTCTTATCTTTAGCATAAGTTAATACTGCTCTAATAAGCAAGAATAAATCTTTAGCAAGTCTAGGTGTTTTCTGCCTTTTCTCATTGATATAGTTCTCTACTAAGTCTTTACTAATTTCGCTAACATGATATTTTTCAAAATCTACCATAACGTGATTTTTTATTGTGTTTATGTAAGTTTCTACAGTTTTTAAACTGATAGTTTTATTGGTAGTAGGATTAACTTGATTCTTCTTCCAATTAAGCCATTCCTTTGCTATATTTGGAAATAAAGTATAATCATCTGCCAATATTTCTATTTTTCTTTTAGCTTTTTCCTCATTAAATTCAGTAAATTTATTTAGTTCTGATGAACATTCTTCTGTAAATACTTTCACATTAGGTATTTTACTATTCCTTTTAATATCAAAATATACATCTGTAATTAATTCACCTAATCTCTTTCTTGCCTCTTTTTCACTTCTTGCTGTTCGAGATAATCTCGGATTCTTATCAACTCCCTCCATGATCGAATTAAGGGCTAATGTTACTCTTGCCTCATAACTATTTCCTTTTTTCCTTATCGTAACTGTTCCTTTTGGTGCTCTTTGTCTATTTATCTTTTCCATAATAACTCCTTCCAAATAAGTTTAAAAAATCTAAATAGTTCAAGGGCACAAAACTTAATATCTAAACATATCTTATCACGTTTAAAACAAGAAATCAGCCCTTTTTACTAATTACTAATAATCATAGTCGCCATACTCACCACAGTTCTCCTCAAACCATTTTGGTAACAACTCTTTATTAATAATTATCTTTCGCTTAAATCTAACTGCTGGAAAACCTTTTATTTTAACTAATTGCAACATTAAATTTCTACCTATACCTAACATTCTTCTTGCTTCATCTACAGTTAATCCTAACTTTGTATTTTCTTCATTTGCCCACAATGTAGATTTCCTCCCTTCTTAAATTAGTAAGAGTAAAATTTTTCTCTCTACTAGATAAGTTCCAAAATGGACACTAAAATGTAAACTTTTTAGAAAATTTTTAAAATTTTATCCTTCTAATAAGTAAATGCCATCAAAATTTATAAAAGGTATAATTTTTTGAAAATTTATTGAACTTTTTTCTGTAATTGGAATTTTTACTCTCCTACTAGATAAATGCCATCATTTTTCAAAAAAGTGGTAATTTTTTTGAAAATTTGTTGATTTCTTTATTTAAAATTTTTACTATCCTACTAGGTAAATGCCATCATTTTTCAAAAAAAGGGGAATCTTTTAAAAATTTGTTAAATTTTTTATTTAAAATTTTACTCTCCACTAGGTATATGTCATCTACTATCAAAAAGTCGGAAACCTTTTGAAAAGTTTTTTAATTTTTTTATTTTTATTTAAATTTTAAATAAGATATTAGTATGAAATTTGCTTATTTTTATATATTTTGTAAAGAAAATATGTTATAATGCAATAAAGTTTTATAGGAGGTAATCCAGATGACAGATGAACAATATATTGATATTGCAATAAATATATCTAAAAAAGCTAAATATCCTTATGGTGCTATTGTAGTAAAAGATGGAGAGATTATTGGCAGAAGTGATGATAAAACTTTAATGGAAACAACTATATATTCTCACGCAGAATTAGAAGCAATAGAAAGTGCATCAAAAAATAAAAATCTTTATGGAGATTTAAAAGGTGCCACACTATATGTATCTTGTGAGCCTTGTATGATGTGTATGGGAGCAATACTATATGAGAAAATTTCAAAAATAGTATATGCTGCAACACTACAAGATAGTAATGATAATTATTGTCCAGAGATGATTACTGATATAGATGAGTTAGTTAAATATGCAAATTCTAAAATTGAAATAATAAAGGAATTACATAGGGAAAAGGCAGTAGAAGTTTTGAAAGAAAGAGGAAAATAATATAAATAAAAAATAGTAATTTAACTAATGGAGGTTATTATATATGGGATATTTATTTGCAATAATATCATCGTTATTTTTTACATTTTATGTAGTACCTAAAAAAATATCAAAACAAACACCAACAAAGTATAGTCTTTTTATGGGATTAGGATTTTTTATCATATCAATTATAATGTATATTATAAACAAAGTATTAATCTATAACCCTCAAGAAACTATTTTGAATCCAATATTAATTTTATCAGGTATTGGTGGAATTTTGTGGTTAGTAGGTTCAATATTCTTCTTAACAGCAATAGATAAAATCGGTTTGTCAAGATCAAATCAGTGGAAAAATTTACAAGGACCAATTGGAGCAATTTTAACATTGGTATTTTTATCTGAATTTACACAAACGAAAGTTATTTATATTATTTTAGCAATTATCTTTATATTAGTATCTGCCATGTTATTTACAATTAAAAATAAAGGTGAAAAAAATGTAGATAAAAAAGGAATTATATATGCAATATTATCAGCATTATTTTTTGGAACAAATGCGTTAATACAAAAATATGCAACTAATAATGGATTAGTATATTCTCAACAAGTATACTTTTCTGGATTAGTATTTATATCTGCATTTGTATATCTTTTAGTCAAGGAAAGAAATATTAAATTTTTAGGAGATATAAAAAGTAAAGACAATATTTTAGGAATTGTAGGTGGGTTTATATATTTCTTTGCATCGTTCTTTTCAACATTAGCTTATAAATACATACCAGGTTCAATAGCTTTTACTATAGTTCAGTTAAATGCAGTTTGGACTGTATTAGTAGGAATAATAATATTTAAAGAAATCAATTTCAAAAAGAATTGTCCAAGAATAATATTAGGAATACTCCTAGCAATTATTGGAGTAATCATGCTTTTATTTGCACAAAATTAAATAAATAGTATTATAGAGAGGTATTAACTATGAAAAATAAATTGCTAATATTGGCATATATGGGAATAGGAAAAACGGAACTAGAATGTCGTTATAATAATGTAATAGACTTGGATTTTCAAGATTATAAATATATTTATGATGAATCAATAAGGAACTTACCATTAGAACAAAGAAAAGGTAATACTTCCTTGCGTACTGAAAATACACAATATCCTAATAATTTTATTAATGCTATTATAACAGAGCTTAAGTCAGATAAAATTGTGGTATCACCATTTATAGAACATGTTTTTAAGGCAATTGATAGCCAAGTTTTAAAGGATACTAGGATTATTCTAGTTTTTCCACAATCGAATAATTTTGATGAGTATGTAAATAGATTTAAAAGGAGAGGAAATAGCGAAGAATTTATATTAAGGCGAAAAAAAGAATTTGCTTCTTTAATTGAATTATTTAATAATGCTTCTAATGATAAATATGAAAAAATTATTATTGAACCAAAGCAATTTTTATCAGAAGCACTTATCGAATATGGAGTAAATTTAAAAGAAAGGTAGAGAAAAATGAATAATTTTATTTATGAAATTCCAACAAAAGTATATTTTGGAGAAAATCAATTACAAGGAAACTTAAGTCAAGAAATAAAAAAGTATGGTAATAGAGTATTATTAGTTTATGGAGGGGGTTCTATAAAGAAAATAGGACTTTATCAAAAAATTATAAAAGAACTTCAAGAAGCTAATATAGAGGTGTATGAATTTTCTGGAATTGAGCCTAATCCAAGACATACATCTATCAACAAAGCAATTCAAATATGTAAAGAAAATAGTATTGATACTATTCTAGCAGTAGGTGGAGGAAGTGTCATAGATAGTAGTAAACTTATTTCTACTGGAAGATATTATGATGGAGATGCTTGGGATTTTGTGATAGGTAAAATCCAAATTAAAAAAGCTATGCCTATAATTACAGTAGTAACTTTAGCAGCAACAGGCTCCGAAATGAATGGAACAGCAGTTATTTCTAATATGGATACAAAGTATAAAAAGAGTATAAAATCATCATTAGTGATACCAAAAGTCTCTTTTTTAGACCCAACTATTACATATTCGGTAAATAAATATCAAACTGCTTGTGGAAGTTGTGATATTTTATCACATATATTAGAAACATATTTTTCAAGAAATAATGGATTATATATGTTAGATACTGTGATGGAAGGATTAATGAAAACCGTAATAAAATATTCTAAAATTGCTTACAATGATCCTGAAAATTATGAAGCAAGAGCAAATTTAATGTGGGCATCATCCTGGGCAATAAATGGATTTGCTAGAATAGATAGACAACCTAATATATGGGTTTGTCATCTATTAGAACATCAATTATCAGCTTTTTATGATATTACTCATGGATTAGGATTAGCTATTTTAACTCCACGATATTTAAGATATACATTAAATGAAAATACTGTAGATAGATACTATAGTTTTGGTGTGAATGTATTGGATATAGACGCAAGTTTACCAAAGATGGAAGTCGCAGAGAAGTCAATAAAATGTTTAGAAAAATTATTTTATGAAGATTTGGAATTAATAAATAATTTATCTGACTTAAATATCGATGATAGATATTTTCAAGAAATGGCAAACCGTATATGCAGTAATGGTATTGTAGAAGGTTTTATAGATATGGATAAAGAAGATATAGTGAAAATTTTTAAAGACTGTTTATAATAGAAATAAAACAATTATAATGTATGAAAGGTGCAAATTACAATAATTATGAAATATATGATGAAATTAAATGCGAAATATTTTGAATATATGAAAAATGGAACTAAAGAAATAGAAATTAGATTAAATGATGATAAAAGAAAGAACCTGAAAGTTGGTGATGAAATTATATTTCAAAAAGAACCAGAATTAAAAGAAGAATTATATACAAAGGTAGAAATGTTATTCATAAAAAAATCATTTGAAGATATAATAATGAATTTAGATGTTAAACAATATGCAGATCAAAAAGAAACAAGAGAAAACTTTTTAAATGACTTATATAAATTTTATACAAAAGAACAAGAAAATAAGTATGGAGTAGTAGCAATAAAAGTAAGGAAGGTGTAAATTTGAAAGAAAGAATATTATTAGATACAAATATGCTAATTTATTTATTAGATAATGAAGTATTAGATGACAAAGTCGCAAAGATAACAAAATCATTATACGATTCAGATAAATATAGTATAGTAATTCATCCTAAAACACTAACTGAAACAGACAAAATAAAAGATGAAAAGAAAAAGTCTATATTTAAATCAAAACTAAATGTCTATAATATTATAGATAATCCGCCTAGGATTACTGATGAGTTTAATAATTTAGTAGGAATAAAAAATGAAAATGATAAGATAGACAATGAAATGTTATATGCTGTCTATAAGAATTGTGTTACATTTCTCATAACAAATGATAAAGAACTTGTAAAAAAGGGAAAAAAACTAAACTTAAGTGAAAGAGTCTTATCTATTGATGATGCACTTAAAATATTCAAAGAAGATGAAAAGGTTATTATTCAGACACCAGTATTTATAAAACAAGAATATTTATATAATCTTAATTTAGAAGATGAGTTTTTTACTAGCTTAAGAATGGATTACAAGGAATTCGATAAATGGTTCGAAAGCAAACAGCGAAATAATTTTCAAGCATATGTAACTCAAGATCAGCAAAATAAAGTTACATCATTTCTAATGTTAAAAGAAGAAGATAAAGATGAGGATTATTCGAGTTTTGATACTCCACTTAAACCAGCAAAGAGATTAAAAGTTGCTACTTTTAAAGTAGCTGATACAGGTAAAAAAATAGGTGAATGTTTTATAAAAATAATGACAAAAGAAGCAATAGAAAAAAATATAGATGAAATCTATGTTACTACATTTGAAAGGCAAGAATCTTTAATTTATTTATTAAAACAATACGGTTTTAAGTTAGTTACATATAAAAATACACCTAAAAGTGATGGTACGACTGAAAGAGAAGCTA
>CARFUA010000002.1:71426-78358 GCA_948976265.1 uncultured Clostridia bacterium | reverse complement strand
AAGCTATTTTTATAAAAAATATAAAAGATAAAAAGGGATATCCTTTTGTACAATTAGATAATCAAGATATATTTATTATTCCAGTACAACCAAAATATCATAAATTATTATTTGAAGAGGCTGAAAGTGAATTTCAAATAAGTATTGATGATACACAAGGAATAAATACATCTGCAAATGCAATAAAAAAGGCTTTTATCTCAAATGCTAAAATTAAAAAGATAAAACCTAATGATATATTATTATTTTATGCATCGCATGATAAAAAAGCAATAACAACTCTAGGTATAGTCGAAACAACATGGAATAAATTTGAAAGTCAAGAAGAAATATTTAATATAGTTAGAAAAAGAACAGCTTATAACGAAGATGAACTTCAGTATGTTACTTCTTTAGATAGCCTTGTTATAATGTTTAAACATTATATTACTTTTAATAATCCAATTACATACGATTTTTTACTTGATAACGGCATTGTTAATGGTTATATTCAAGCTCCAATAAGTATAAATAAAAATGATTTAGAAAAAATAATTATAGAAGGAAATAGTAAAGAAATGTTTTCTATACAATAAATACACTTGAAAAAGTGTATTTTTTTTGAAAAGTATTTACAAATTATTTTTTTTATTATATTATATTAACAAATATGCTTATAAGCATGCTTGTTAATAAGGAGAAAAAAGTGAAAGAAAAGTTTGGGGATTTGGTAAAGAAGTATCGAGGCGAAAGAAGTCTAAAAGTTCTTGGAGATGAGTTAGGAATATCTGCAGCATACATTTCGGATATAGAAAAGGGAAATCGATTACCTTCTAAAAATATAATAGATAAATTTGTGAAATGCTTTAATTTACAATCAAGAGAAAAGGATGCTTTCTATGATTTAGTAGCACAAGAAAGTCCTAATCAGTATAAAGTGTCTAATGATATAGCAGAATATATTATGGAAAATGAATTATTAAGAGAATTTATTAGAAAAGCGCAAAAACAGCAAGTAGATAAATCATATTGGAAAAAAATAATAAAAGAATTAGAAATTATAGGAGGTTAACTATGTGTAGTATATTAATTTCAATAAATCCAGAACATGTAGAAAATATATTTAATGGAACAAAAAAATATGAATATAGAAAAATCAAGTGTAAACAGGATATTGATAAGATTATTATTTATTCTACGTCTCCAATTATGAAAATCGTAGGAGAGGCAAAAGTTGAAGAAATTTTAGAGGGTTCCCCTGAAAAAATATGGAATATTACAAAAAAGCAATCTGGAATTACTTCAAAATTTTATGATAAATACTTCAATAATAGTGAAAAAGCTATTGCTTACAAATTAACTGATATAAAAAAATATGAATTTCCAAAAGATTTATCAACATATGGCATAAGAACAGCTCCACAATCATTTATATATGTTTAATTCATAAATTAACGGCAAGCAATTATTTAATAGTTTGCTTGCCATTACTGTTTCAATGCTATTTACTTATACATTCTAATATCAAATTGATTGCATCAGAAAATCCGTATTTTATAGAAATTTTCATTCTCATAAGCTCCAATAATGTTTATTCTGTCAATATAACTGTCTAAGCTATTTTTAATCTTTTCTAAATCCTGTTGTGTATGAGGTAAATTTTCTATTATGCTAAATAATTTTTCATAACTATCATTATCTTTTGTTAAAGTTGCAATTCTTTCCTTGTCTGTTTCTGTTAAAGCATACAAATTCTCCTCTCTACATTCAAATAGTGTGTTTAAAACAGTTTCTTTTTCCTCTGACATATTTACTACCTCCAATATTAATTTGATAGTAGTATAACGTGCTCTTTTTGATTTGTCAGCCCATTTTTAAAAATTTTAACTTTTTATAAATTATAATATGAGTTTTAAAAAGATTATATCTTTTTCTTCTTATAACAAATTTTCTAAAAAACATCATAAGGATAGCCTTTTTCTATGTATATCTCTGTAAGTTCCATTTTATATTGTTCAAGCAATTCCAAATATTTATGTTTAAAACAATTCTCGCACAACCACTCAATACCTTCCTTCGAAATTTTGGCTTTTCCATTTTCATAATATTTATAAAGACCATTAGTAGCTTTGTTCATTTTAATAAGACCATTTTTTATAGTACCAGAAACTCTATTAAAATAATTTGGCAATTCATATACATACATATCATTATTCCAAAAATTTTTACGAGAAACCTTTAGTAACTCCTCATACTGTCCAATTCTCATATTAAAAAAATCTATATCTGCATCTACAATATTTTTTTCTGTTTGAAAATATACATATATTAACCAATAGAATCCTTCAGCTAAAATATAATTTCTATATTTATTAAATCTATATTTTTGTTGTTTCCATCTACAAGTAGGATGTTTTTTATTCATAATAGTAGCTGCTTGTCTTAAATCTTTATGAGTTATTTCTTTTCCACTCTTTGTTTTTATCTCAATCAAATTTAATTTATATAACACTCTATCATACGACATAAAAATTTTTTCTAATTCTGTTTGTGAATCTGTAATCATATTACCACCTTATCTATAACTTCACTTTTAACTCTTAATACTAGCGGAGCGAAGTATTAAGAAAGAGCAAAATTTTATTTTGCGACCGAATATTATGGCATTTTCTTTATGCCTAATATTCGCCAGCATGGTGCTTTGGCACCTGTTTTGCTGTTTAGGGAAAAATCCCTAAAACCCTTTTAACCCGCTGGGAGAAATTTTTTGATTGATATTTTGTAAAAAATGTTTAAATTTTTTTATAGATTTTCTAAAAAAATACAATACTTTTTTGATTTTTTTGTTGCTATTTTTTAAGAAAATTTTTCTCGTGTGTGTGTTATTATTTATTATTTTTCTTTATTATTATTTGTGTAAAATTTTTTAACATACTGTACTTCATAATTTAAACATCTAGTTGTTCATATTATCGACTACTGAATTTTTCAATACTTTCAGCAGATTTATTTCGTTAATTCTGTAATAAGTTTTAGGTGGAATATCTATATATTTTACTTCTAAAATGTTAGCACTTTCTAATATAGAACTTGCTGTTCTTTGCTTATATGGTGTCAATTTTGTACTACTTTCTATACTGTTTTTAGTCGCAAAAAAGAAACCATTTCTTAACTGATTTCTTTTCTTAAAATAATTATATCTACCATATAATTCTCCTAACAATATAGCAGAATTAACTCCAAATTTATTGATTAAATCTCTATTTGCAATAATAAAATTAGATTGTATTATAGATCTATTTTCCATAGTTTTTTGCACTCCTTTTTCTAAAATTATATTTTGATTTTTCCCCCGAACAGAAAAAATATTTCCCCTTATATTTTAATAAAATATTGATATTAAGTTTTTCCCCTGAAAGTAAAAATGTTTTCCCCATATTTCCCCTTAAATGTGGATTTTTAATAAACTATTTTACTTTTTCTTAAACTTATTTAAACTATATTAAATTTTTAAAAAATTCTTGTATTTCAGTAATATCAATACTTATAAAATATAATCTTAGAAAATTAAGTGTTTCAAAAGTTGTTAAAATTGAATTGGCTGTTCAACTACGAACTTCGAGATCGGGGGTTCGAATCCCTCCAGGCACGCCAAAATGCACCTTTTAAAGGTGCATTTTTTTGAATCAAAAAACGATACTGGAATAACTTTACAGAATTTTCCAACAATGATATAATAATCAAAAGGGGAAAATAAATGACCAAAAAATATCTAGAAAAAAACGTATTAGAAGCGGCAATCGAAAGATTGAAAATTATTTTTACAAATTTTGAAAATGTGTATTTCAGTTTTAGTGGTGGAAAAGATAGCTCAGTTATGTTGCAATTGGCGAATAAGGTTGCAAAACAAATGAATCGAAAATTTGATGTACTGTTTATTGATTTGGAAGCACAATATTGTTATACGATTCAACATGTTGAGGAGTTAAAACAATTATCACAGATTCGAGATTTTTATCATATTGCTTTGCCAATTGCACTTAGAAATGCGGTGTCTGTTTTACAACCAAAGTGGATTTGCTGGGAGGAAGAGAGCGAGTATTTGTGGGTAAGAAAGATGCCAGAGAATTGTATTAACATGGAAAATTGCCCATTTTCTTGGTTTAAAAAGGGCGAAGAATTTGAAGAGTTTGTACTTCAGTTTGCGGATTGGTATCAACAAAAATATCAAGGCAAGGTGGCTTGTGGCGTAGGAATTCGAACTGATGAAAGTTTAAATCGATTTCGTACCATTGCGATGCAAGATAAAAAAGTTACTTTTGAAAATTATCATTGGACGACCAAATTAAAAATTCATGAGAAACATATAGATGTTTACAATTTTTATCCAATTTATGATTGGACAGCAGAAGATATTTGGGGGGCAGTTAGCAAATTTGATTTTCAATTTAATTATATTTATGAGCTGATGTACAAAAACGGCTTGAGTATCTATGAGCAAAGGCTTTGCCAACCATATGGAGATGACCAGAAAAATGGTTTAGACCAATTCAAAGCGTTAGAATATGATACGTGGGGGAAGGTTTTAAATCGTGTGAATCGGTGTCAATTTTGGCAATATTTATTGTAAAACAACGGCGCTTGGCAATATCAAATCTTGCAAACCAGATTTTATGTCTTGGCAGGAATATACAATATTTTTACTAGAAAGTATTGGGATTTATAATCGAGATTTAATGTTACATTATTATCGAAAAATAAAAAAGTTTATGATTTGGCATCAAAATAAATATGGAATTGAGTTAAAAGATATTCCAGATACTGCAGAATGCAAGCTAGAAGGTCAACGAAAAGTTATTTCTTGGCGAAGGATAGCAAGAGCCATTGAAAAAAACGACTTTTACTTACGAAGATTGTCGTTTGCTCAAACCAAAAATGATGACAAACAATTAATGGAATTAATTCATAAATGGGATAATTTATTGAATCAAACGACTGTTACAGATGATAAAACATTACAAAAAATCATTCAGCAAAAATCGATATAAAAGGAGAGAAAAATGGTAGTAAAAATGACAAATCAAACCGAAAATTTTTATCACTATATGGGAAAATTTTTTGGTTCCAGATTGGTAGAAAGACAAACCAATGACCGTATTTATGATGATGATAACAAACAATGGTACCTTTATTTAGAACAAGGTAAAGTCAAAGCCTTTGTTTCCATTAGTAAAAATATTATTAAAAATATTTACACCACCAAGGAGGAATATTTGGTGGAAATCTTAAAAAATATCACCAAAGAAATGGTGATTATAGATAGCATTGTGACCAACGCTTATTGTGAAATTTATGAAGCTTGTGGGTTTGAAATTAAAAGTCAAGTTTATAAAAATTTTGTGACAATTAGTAGGGAGAAAAAGTAAAATGAATGAAATAGAATTTCCAGTATTAAATGTAAAAATGGTCGATATTGACAAAGTAATTGCCAACGACTATAATCCCAATAAAGTAGCGCCACCAGAAATGCAATTATTAAAACATTCTATTGAAGAAGATGGCTATACGCAACCTATTGTAACGTATTATGATAAAGAAAGAGATATGTATATTGTAGTGGACGGGTTTCACCGTTATCGTTGTGCGAAAGAATTTTTTCATCTAAAACAGATTCCGATTGTTACGATTGACAAAGACTTAGAAAATCGTATGGCAAGTACGATTCGTCATAATCGAGCCAGAGGAACGCATCAAATTATTGATATGTCGCACATTGTTTTAACGCTAACCCAAAATGGTTGGACTGAAACGGAAATTTCGAAGCATCTGGGGATGGAACTAGATGAAATTATTCGTTTAAAACAAATTACAGGCTTAAAAGACATGTTTGCCAATCACGAATTTAGCAAATCTTGGGAAGAAATGGAAGAAAAAACAATAAAAAGAAAATAGTTTCAAACTATTTTCTTTTTATATTTCAAATTGTGCACCAGCAAATAAAGTTTTAATGTTAGTGACACCTTTTAACTGTTTTTCAAAATATGCAATGACTTCATCTGAAGTACAATGTCCCATATAAGCATTTTGCACTTGACTTTCCTTAAAATATTGTACAATTTTTTGAGTATAGGCATCGATTTTCTTTAAATGAAATCCACCAATTACTGCTAAAATTTTGTTTTCACCAGTTATTTTTTTTGCTTGCTCAATAATATTATGAATTCCAGAATGAGAACAAGAACCAAACACGATAATACCATTTTCTGTTTGAATGACAATTCCAGAATCATCTTGCAAATAATCTGTCTTTTCATCTTCTAAAATGGTTGGTAAATTCTGAATAGGCACTTCAAATTTTCGCTCAATTTCTCCTAAAAACCAAACGTTTTCAAAAAATTTATAGGGAGTTTTTGTTTCAATCAATTCAAATTTTTTGCCTAATTCTTCTTTGGTTTGATTGATGCCAGCATATTCCATATTTCTTAGTAAACTATATCTTTTGGTAAAACATTGTGGGTGTAAAATTAGAGTTTTTTTCGTATCCATATATTTTAACCCATTTCCATGGTCCCAATGCCCATGACTCAAAACGATTTTATCTACTTGTTCTAAGTCAATATTTAGTGTTTTAGCATTTTTCAAAAAAGCATCCGTAATGCCACTATCCAGTAGTAGTTTTTGATGATTGACTTCAATATAAATAGACAAACCATTTTCACTTATCAAGTTTGAATCACAGTTTCTATCTTCTGTTAAAACGGTAAATTTCATATATTTTATCCTCCTATCTTAAATAATAACGTTATTATAGCAAAAATGTACTTGTAAAGCAAGTAAAACAGAAAGAAATTAAGCCACTTTTAAGGAAAAAGAAGAGATAAATCATTAAAAATCGTAGAAAATCAATCTAGGGAGCTTTAAAAGAGGCTTTTGGGGCATAAAAAGGGAAGGGA
>CARFUA010000002.1:64994-71415 GCA_948976265.1 uncultured Clostridia bacterium | reverse complement strand
GGAAGGGATCAGAAAAATGAAATTTTTGAAGAAGCGCCAAAAGGCCCGTAAAGGGGCGTTTATTGTTTAAACAGACTTAAAATTCAAAAAAGGAAAAAAATGCCTTAAAATTTATTAAAATATTTTTAAGAAAAAGGATAGGCTAAGGTATCAGAAATAAAATAGGAATTATTTGCAATTATCTATAAAAATGCATACAAATCAGTGAAAAAAATAGATAAACTCGAAAAATGTAACAAAAATGTAATATAAAAAATTTAAAAAATCGTCACGACTTAGAGAATGAATCGCTTTAGAGTTTCAAAACAAATTTTCGCAAAACAAAACCACAAAAATAGATTTTTTGAAAGCTGTCAAAATACTGCAATTCAAGGCTTGGAATACATAAAAGGTAATCACTTGACATTACTTTTTTAAATGGTAAAATGGATTCATAACAAACAAGAAAAGTTTAATTTAAGGGGGATACATTTGATGAAAGTGATAAAAAGAGACGGACGAAAAGTAGAATATGATAGCGATAAAATTGTTATTGCCATCAGTCAAGCCAATAAAGAAGTTGGTGGAAAAGATAAAATTTCAAGAGAATCAATTGAATTTATTACCAAATATATTGAAAGCTTGGATAAGGCAACGATGTCGGTGGAAGACATTCAAGATATTATTGAACGTAAATTGATGGAGTTTGGAAAATTTACATTAGCCAAAAAATATATCTTATACAGAGATAGACACAATCTAATTCGTAAAGCCAATTCAACCGATGAAAGCATTATATCTTTAGTAAGAAATGCCAATAAAGAAACCATGGAAGAAAACAGCAATAAAAATGCAACTTTAGTTTCTACACAAAGAGATTTAATTGCTGGTGAATGTTCCAAAGATTTAGCAGACAGAATCATGCTTCCAGAAAGAATTGTCAAAGCGCACAATGATGGAATTTTGCATTTCCACGACAAAGATTATTTTGTGCAACCAATGCACAATTGTATGTTAGTCAATATTGGCGATATGTTGGATAACGGAACTGTCATGAATGGAAAAATGATTGAAAGTCCAAAAAGTTTTCAAGTAGCTTGTACTGTTATGACACAAATTATTGCCGCAGTTGCCAGTAGTCAATATGGTGGACAATCTGTAGATATTCGTCATTTAGGAAAATATTTAAGAAAAACATATAATAAAGCCTACAAAAAAAGTTTTCTAAGATATGTAGAAAAAGGATTTACGAAAGAAGAAGCAGACGAAAGAGCCAAAGAAGATGCTATCATAAAGCGAGAAGAAGAACTAGCGTCTGGTGTTCAAACCATTCAATACCAAATCAACACTTTAATGACAACCAATGGACAAAGTCCTTTTGTAACCATTTTCATGTTCTTAGACGAAAAAGATGAATACATTGAAGAAAATGCCATGATTATCGAAGAAATCTTAAAACAAAGATTACAAGGAATCAAAAACGAAAAAGGTGTTTATGTCACACCAGCTTTTCCAAAATTAATCTATGTGTTAGACGAAAATAATTGTCTACAAGGTGGAAAATATGATTACTTAACCAAATTAGCAGTAGAATGCTCTTCGAAAAGATTATATCCAGATTACATTTCAGCAAAAATTATGCGCCAAAATTATGAAGGAAATGTTTTTAGTCCAATGGGATGTCGTTCTTTCTTATCACCTTGGAAAAACGAAAAAGGAGAATATGTTTTTGAATCTCGTTTCAATCAAGGGGTTGTTAGCATTAATTTGCCACAAGTTGGAATCATCGCCAATGGTGACGAAAAGAAATTCTGGAAATTATTAGACCAACGATTAGAATTATGCTTTGATGCTTTAATGTGCAGACACAATGCCCTACTTGGCACCATGTCAGATGCTTCACCAATCCACTGGCAATATGGCGGAATCGCAAGACTTGCCAAAGGTGAAACGATTGATAAATTATTAAATAGTTGTTTTTCAACGATTTCTTTAGGATATATTGGCTTATATGAAGTAACCAAATTAATGAAAGGTGTGAGTCATACAGATTCAGTGGGAGAAGAGTTTTCTGTTCGACTAATGCAACATTTGAGAGAAACCACCGATCGTTGGAAAAAAGAAACTGGTTTAGGATTTGCTTTATATGGTACACCTGCAGAAAGTTTGTGCTATCGATTTGCACGAATCGACAAAGAACGTTTTGGCGACATAGAAGATATTACAGATAAGGGATATTACACAAATTCATATCATGTAGACGTAAGAGAAAAAATCAATGCCTTTGATAAATTGAAATTTGAAAGCAAATATCAACCAATTTCATCTGGTGGCTCAATTTCTTATGTTGAAATACCAAACATGAAAAATAATTTAAAAGCCATGGAAGAAGTCGTAAAATTCATTTATGATAATATCCAATATGCCGAATTCAACACAAAATCAGATTATTGCCATTGCTGTGGATTTGACGGAGAAATCACCATCAATGAGCAATATGAATGGGAATGCCCACAATGTGGTAACAAAGATCACAGCAAAATGAATGTAACCCGTAGAACTTGTGGTTACTTAGGAGAAAACTTCTGGAACGTCGGCAAAACCAAAGAAATAAAAAGTAGAGTACTACACTTATAATCCGCATTTTCGGAAGCAACAAAATACGTGCTAGCCGAACGTTCATGAAAATTTTTACAAAGTAAAAATTTGCTGGATGAATCACAAACCAAAGAAAGAAGTAGAGAATTACATCTATAATCAACATATTCAGAAGCAAGAAAATATATGCTAGCCGAACGTTCATGAAAATTTTTACAAAGTAAAAATTTGCTGGGCACATCAAAAAATACAAAAGAGCGACAGTTTGTCGCTCCATTATCTTAAAACATAAAAATTGGGGGAAAATAAAATGAACTACGCAGATATCAAATTTCCAGATATCCAAGATGGAGAAGGAATCCGTGTGGCTTTGTATGTTAGTGGATGTCACTTCCATTGTAAAGAGTGTCACAACAAAGAAGCTTGGGATTTTAATTTTGGGAAAAAATTTACAGAAGATACTATAGAAGAAATTTTAAATTTATTAAGAAAACCATATGTGCAAGGTTTATCTTTATTAGGAGGCGAACCTCTGGAACCAGCTAATCAGGAAGGAATTTTGCCATTATTAAAAAGGATGAAAGAAGAATTACCAGAAAAAGATGTCTGGTGTTGGACAGGTTATAGTTTTGATACCGATATTTTAGCAAAAATGTATCCACAAAATGAAGTAACTCAACAGTTATTAAGTTATATTGATATTATGGTAGACGGGCAATTTGAAATCGAAAACAAACTGACCGATTTAGCGTTTCGTGGTTCTACGAATCAGAGAAAAATCGATGTAAAAAAGAGTCTAGAAAAACAAGAAATGGTTCGCTTACAATTTGGAGACGAACAAAAATATGAAGCTAGAAAACCAAAAATAATGTATTTTGAAACATTCAAAAAATCCGATAAGGTCTTGACAAAACAAAACAAAAATAATACAATACCAGTGAAATTTAATCCAATTGATATTTTTGATGAAAAGTCAGAAGAGCAAAAACAAATTATAGAGCAAAATGTAAAAGAAACGATAGCAGCAAAAAATATTGATTAAAAGGAATAATAGGAGGAGTTTATGGATGATATCAAAGTTTTTGCCTGTAGTGAATCGGCAGAAAAATTCACAAATGAAATTTGTAATTGCTTAAATATTGAACCAGGAAAAATTCATCGCCAAAAGTTTAAAAATGATAATAACTTCGTACAAATATTAGAAACTGTCAGAGAAAAAGATGTTTATTTAATTCAAACAACAGAACCGCCAGTTAATGAAAGAATTATGGAATTGCTAATTACAGTAGATGCTGTGAAACGAGCAACAGCAAGAAGAATTACGGTTGTTTTGCCATATTTTATTTATTCAAGATCAGATAAAAAAGATCAACCACGTATACCAGTAACCGCTAAATTATTTGCTCAATTAATTGAAGCTGCTGGAGCGGATCGAGTAGTTACTTGTGACTTACATAATCCAGCGATTCAAGCTTATTTCAACATTAATTGTGATGTATTAACAGGAAGATACATTTTAGAAAAATATTTCGATTTAAAACAAATTGAAGATATGGTAATTGTAGCAACAGATGCAGGAAGTTCGAAAAAAGCTTATAAATATGCAGAACATTTTAATTGTCCGATCTGTTTAGTGGACAAAAGAAGAAATGGAAATGATGACCAAGCTATTGCTACTAGTGTAATTGGTGAAATTGAAGGAAAAAATGCTTTAGTATTTGATGATGAAGTAGATACTGCAGGTTCTATCATGGAAACAGTAGAAGTTATTAAAAAGTTTGGCGCAAAAGATGTTTATGTAGGATGTACACATGGTGTGCTTTCTGGACCAGCTATTGAACGCATTAAAAATTCAGAAATTAAAGAGCTAGTTATGACTAACACGATACCATTAACGCCAGAAAAACAAACAGACAAAATAGTTGTAGTTTCGATTTCAGAACTATTTGCAGAGACGATTAAAAGAATTAATGAAGCAACGTCAGTAGGAGAATTATTTGAAGATTAATTAGCTATTGACAAGTTGCCAATTGTAAGGTATAATAAAAAAAGCTAAATGAGGAATCAAAAGGATTAATACATAAATCCCACTAAATTTTTTTAGCTTCGGAAGGAGGGGGAAAAGGAATGTCAGAGATTAAAGTAAATGGTAACTTTGAAGACGCATTAAAAAGATTTAAAAGACAATGCGCTAGAAATGGTGTACTTCAAGAAGTTAGAAAAAGAGAGCATTATGAAAAACCAAGCGTAAAGAGAAAGAAAAAATCAGAGGCTGCAAGAAAAAGAAAATTTTAAGATTAAGAAAAAAGATAGCGTAAGCTATCTTTTTTGTAGTTTAATTTAAAAAGAAATTCCCAGTTATGAAAGTATTTGTTTTTCGCCGTTTTTTATCATTTCGTTTATTAATTGATGAATTACCTTACGTTCATCGTATGGATATTTTACGCCATTTTTTTCTAAATATAAATCATGTCCTAAACCTGGAATTACAATCATATCACCAGGCTCAGCAATCGAAATGGCATAACGAATTCCTTCGGTTCTATCGACTACAATTTTATAAGGTTTACCAGTTGGGATAATGCCGAACTTCGATTTCTTTCAAAATTTTTAAAGGGTCTTCTGTACGAACTTGGTCAGACATCAGTACTGTAAAATCAGCCAAGCGACCAGAAATTTCACCCATAATTGGTCTTTTGGCACTGTCACGATCACCACCAACACCCCAGGCACAGATAACACGTCCTTTAGCATAGGAATTAACAGCCGTCAAAATACTTTCTAAGCTAGAGGGCGTATGAGCGTAATCAATCATAATCGTAATTCCCAAAGGATTGGGAACAAGCTCACTTCGACCAAGTACTTTTAAATCTTTTAAAGCAGTTCGAATTTCATCTGCTGTTACATCCAAATAAGCGCAAGCCGTAATGGCGCCTAAGGCGTTATACACACTAAATTTTCCAGGAATAGAAGCTTCAATCTGTTCCTGTTTTCCTTGATAATGTATCGTAAAATCAATCGCAGAATCAGTAATGATGACATCTTTAGAATTTGCCTGAATATCTGCTGTATGGTCAATGCCAAAAGTTTTGATTGGTTTGTTTGGCAATAATTCTTGAATGGTACGAACTTTTTCATCATCTTGGTTGATAACACCACATTTTGCCATTTTTAAAAGTTGCAATTTACAATTAAAGTAATCTTCCATATTAGGATGTTCTTTTGGACTAATATGGTCTTCACTTAAATTGGTAAAAACGCCAATATCAAAATTACAGCCAGTGACACGTTCTAATTTTGTGGCTTGTGAAGAAACTTCGAGAATAGCAACTTCTGTTTCTTGTTGTACCATTTGATTTAGGTATTTTTGAATTTCAATGCTTTCAGGCGTCGTACGGTCTGTATCCTCGATTTTTTTTCCATTAATATAAACCGCAATGCTTCCAATTAATCCAACTTTGTAACCATGTTCTTCGAGAATGGATTTTATCATGAATGTGGTAGTCGTTTTGCCTTTGGTTCCTGTTACTCCAATGAGTTTCAATTTTTTAGAAGGATGTTCGTAAAATTCGCAAGCCACTTGAGCCAATGCTTTTCTGGTATTTTCAACAGAAATAACAGGAATTTCAGAACTTATATTTAAAGAATGAATATCCACATCAGGTTCTACAATAATGGCTTTTGCACCATTTTCAATAGCACTTGGAATAAATTCTACACCATTTTTCGAAAAACCATTAATGGCAATAAACAAGCCACCTTCTTTTATTTTTCGAGAATCAGAATGGATATTGGTAATATTGATAGAAAAGTCGCCAAGCTTGTCTTTAATTGCGACTGTAGA
>CARFUA010000002.1:53205-64981 GCA_948976265.1 uncultured Clostridia bacterium | reverse complement strand
TCATAAGATACCGTCCTTTCATTTCATTAAATTGATTATATACTAAATGGGGTGGATTTGTAAAGTGAAGAGTGTGAAAAAATAAACCTTTCGAATATTAAAATTTATGTAAAAACAGTTATATTTATTTTGAGAAAAAAGTTGCAATCTTATGTAAAATATGATATAATTACAAAAAATAATTTAGGAGAAAATCATGCCAAATCTAATTACATTAACAGGTCCTTCTGGATGTGGAAAAAGTGAAATTATGAAAATTATGGTTCAAGTAAATCCACGATGTAAAATTTTGCCTAAGTTTACTACGCGTCCAAGAAGAAAAGACGACGATGAAAGTATTATTATAGTAGATGAAATTCCGCCAGAATGTGATTATGTCTATGAACAATATGGTGAAAAATATGGAATTTCTTCTCGTATGTTATTACAATATTTGCAAGAAGGATACATACCAACACTGATTGTAAATGATGCAAAAACAATAGAAAAATTACAGAGAAAATTTGGTATTAGTATGAAATCTTACTTTATTCATCGAGAAAAGCCAAGTCGTGAAAAATTAATTGAAATTTTTAATAAAACAAGAGGCATACCTAATCCAAAAGATATCGAAGAAAGATATGAAGTAGCTAAGCAAATATATACTATGTATACAGATAACATAGGATTATTTGATAATATTATTTTAAATACAGCAGAAGGATTTGAGGAAGTAACCAATATTGTAAAACAACTTTTTGATACATCTTCAACACAAAGGAGATTATCAGGGATATCTGCTAATAAAATTTTTGTCATTGCGGGAAGTCCAGGTTTTGGAAAAAAAATTTTAATACAAGGTGCAAATCGTGTAGGCGTTTTGCAAATTCAAAAACATGCGGATCGAGATAGAAATCCAAGTGATGGACCAGAAATAATTTTTAAAGATGACCCAAGATATCATTTAAAGGATTGCAAGCTTCAATATAAAAATTTTGGAAACAATTATGGAATTGATGTTTTACCAATTTGGCAAAACTTAATTATGACAGATAAAAATCAAATGTTAACATGTAGTAAAGTAGAGACATTACGAGATTTAAAAGCGATATTTGGTGAAGCGATTATTTCAATTTATGTTCATTCTGAAATGAATATTGAAGAATATATTAAAGCGGAACAACAAAAGGGAAGTTCTATGGAATATATTCAAAATAGGGCAAATGAATATTATACGGCTCACCAAAATTATGTAGAACATTTTACAGAATATGACAAATCTTTCATTTATACAGGAAGTGAAAGAGAATTAATGATGCAATTAGCAGGAGTTATGGGATATTCAAATCAAAAAGTCAACCAATCAATGAAAGGAGTAGCAAGAGGTTAATGGAGAAAATTGATGTGTTAAATGAAAAGGGAGAAAAAACAGGAGAAGTTATTTCCAGAGAAGAGGTACATAGATTAGGATTATGGCATAAATGTGTACATATATGGATTGTAAATCACAAAGGAGAAATTTTATTACAAAAAAGAAGTCCACAAAAAGCAACCAATCCCAATAAATGGACTACAGCAACATCTGGTCATTTATCAGCTGGAGATTCCAGCACAGAAGGTGCGATGCGCGAATTAAGTGAGGAAATTGGATTAAATGTGAATGAAAATGAGTTAGAATATTTGTTTACTGTAAAAGAAAGTGATGTCAATAATAACCAAAAAAAGCAAATCATAGAAAAAGAATTCACCGATGTTTATTTAATTCGAAAAGATATTGCGATTGCCAACTTAAAATTGCAAGAGGAAGAAGTGTCAAGCGTAAAATGGTTTTCGCCAGATGAATTTAAAAAAATGGTCATAGAAAATGATGAAAATTTGGTTTCTCACAGAGAAATGCAAATGAAAATAATCGAGATTTTAGGAATATAATCCAAAGGCGACAATCTGTCGTCTTTTTTAGATTATTTCTCAAATCTCTTGTCAAAAAAGCTTCCGAATGATACAATGAATAAAATAAAAATAATAATTTGTTTTTTCCGAAATACAATTCTATAAGAAAGAAGGTAAACTATGATTAAAATTAACGAGAATTTTTTAGAACTACAAGATAGTTATTTATTTTCTACCATTGCCAAAAAGGTGGCAGATTTTCAAAGTAAAAATCCAGATAAAAAAATTATCAAATTAGGAATCGGAGATGTGACAAGACCCATTGTTCCAGCTGTAGTAGAAGCCATGAAAAAAGCTGTAGACGAAATGGGAGAACAAGAGACGTTTCGCGGTTATGGTCCAGAACAAGGTTATGAATTTTTAAGAGAAAAAATTGTAGAAATGGATTATCAAAAACGAGGCGTACAAATTAATCCAGACGAAATTTTTGTTTCAGATGGCGCCAAATGTGATTGTGGCAATATTGGTGATATTTTAGGAATCGATAATATTGTTGCCATTACAGATCCAGTGTATCCTGTTTATTTAGATACCAACGTTATGGCAGGAAGAGCTGGAAAATATGACTCAGAAAAAGGTGTGTATGAAAATATAATTTATATGCCAGCAATTGCGGAAAATAATTTCGTTCCAGATTTTCCAGAAAAAGCACCAGACATGATTTATTTGTGTCTGCCAAACAATCCAACTGGAACAACTTTGACAAAATCAGAATTGAAAAAATGGGTAGATTATGCCAAGAAAAATAAATCGCTTATTTTATTTGACAGCGCCTATGAAGCTTTTATCAGCCAAGAAGATGTACCGCACACCATTTACGAAATCGAAGGTGCCAAAGAAGTGGCAATCGAATTCAGAAGTTTTTCGAAAACGGCAGGATTTACAGGAATTCGATGTGCTTATACAGTAGTTCCAAAGGAATTGAAAGGATATACGAAAAGTGGAGAAGAAATTTCGCTGAATCATTTGTGGAATCGACGTCATGGCACAAAATTTAATGGCGTTTCGTATCCTGTACAACGTGCCGCAGAGGCTATTTATTCGAAAGAAGGACAAAAGCAAATTAAGGAAAATGTTCAGTATTATATGGAAAATGCAAAGATTATCAAAGAAGGTTTGAAAGAGGCTGGTTTTGAAGTATTTGGCGGAGAAAATGCGCCTTATATTTGGCTGAAGGTGCCAGAAGGAATGAAGTCTTGGGAATTTTTTGACGAGTTATTAACCAAAGTAAATGTTGTCGGTACACCAGGAGTTGGTTTTGGACCAAGTGGGGAAGGATATTTTCGATTAACTGCTTTTGGTACAAAGGAAAATACTATCGAAGCGATGGAACGCATTATAAAAGTAAATAGAAAAGGCTAGAATGTGAAAAGATGGTTTTTAGAAGGTTACTTTTGGGTATATAATAAGTTAGGAGAAACAAATGAAGAAAGAAACTGGAATTACGTTGATAGCATTGGTACTTACAATTATAGTGTTATTGATTTTAGCTTATGTAACGTTAAGAGTGGTAGCAGGTGAGCAGGGAATTTTGAGAAGGGCAGAAGATGTCACGGTGAAGCAGAATACTGCCATAGCAATAGAGGAACTAGAATTGTTAGTGGGCGAACTAAAAATTAAATATTGGGAAGAGGAGAGTAGAGAAGACATTCAACAATATATAATCCAAAATTTACAAGTGTATGATGGTAAATTGGATGGAACCTTGCGTTGCCAGAGGATGGAAATTTAACGTTTGAAAATGCTTCCATTACTGTAATAGGAAGTATTGACCAAAAGGGAAATTTACAAATTGGGAAGGAAAATAGTGAATCAACGATTCCAGAAGGATTAGAGATTGGCTCAAGCGTAAGTTATAATCCAAGTGGAAGGTATAAGTGGCAAGCAGAATATTGTTCATCTGATAAAAGTCTAGAAGTAGATGATAGAGAGTTAGATAGTGAAGAGGGCAAAGAGTTTAATATTAATTATTGGAAGGTACTGAGTATAAATCAGGAAAATGGAAAAATAGAGATGGTTCCAAGTGCGCCAACGAAAGGAACAGTTTATTTAGGAGAAGCACAAGGGTATAATAATGGCGTAAAATTGTTGAATGATGCGTGTAGTAGTTTATATGCTGATTTGGATATAGGAATCACAGCAAGAAGTATTAATCGAAAAGATATTGAGCAATTATTAGACCAGGAAAAAATGGAGATAGCAAAAGCAAATTATACGAATACAAATTCAAATTATGCTCATTTAACGCCGGAAAATCAGGTGAATAGTCCCTATTCAGAGGGATGTAGCTATTATCCATTTTGCTATGGGAAAGAAAAGCTATCAGCAATTGATGGAAATCGAAATGAAAATGGATTAGAGTGTTATGAGCAAAGTGAATGGATAGGAAATCAAGAAAGTGGATTTAGCGTAGGAATAAATTAAGAAAAGAGTTTACAAGGGAATTCTTTTGTGGTATAATATAATTATAAAAATTAAGGAGGTAGAATATGGGGAAAGAAAAAAAACGGAGAAAATTATTAAAATTTTCGGTATTTTTTTCACTAATAGGTGGCATTGTTTTTCTTGAGACGGTGTCATGTATTATTCTAAAGACCTCTATGGATTTGCTCTTTTTCATGTATGATGCCCAGCAGTATAATGCACAGGCATTAAAAACCGATGAAATGACAGAGCGGTTTGTAGAAACTCAGCAGGAGCGTCAAAAAATATATAATTCTGATAATGTGATTGTCAGAGTGTATAGCAATGCCAATATTTTGGTAAAATTGGCAGTTTTGGCGCTAGCTTTGGTTTGCGGGTTAGGCTTGCCATATGCGATTTTTGCTGAAATCAGAAGGAGGAGGCAGGTGAAAGCGCATCGAAAGTTCTTGAAATGGAAGTTGGAAAGAGCTATGCGATTAGCAGCGCAAGAAGCAGAGTATTCTGACATGGATTTCTTTGAGCCTTCTGATTATTCTAACATGGACCTCTTTTGAGGTCTGTGTTTTTTTATGTATAAAATCCCATCATTTTGGAAATAATTAGGTTAGTTCTTAAAATTCATTAGAATTTTTTAGAAGTAATTTAGGAATTAAAATTTATTTTAATTTTTACTTATTTACCAAAAGGGGGTTTTCAGTTTGATTAACAAAGTTGAAATCAGTAATGTGAACACCTCTAAATTGAAAGTATTAACAAATGCGGAAAATAAAGAATTATTCAAACAAATGAACGAAGGAGACGAGACGGCAAGGGAGAAAATAATACAAGGAAATTTAAGATTAGTATTAAGTGTCATTCAAAGATTTGGAGGACGTCGGAGAAAATTCTGACGATTTATTTCAAGTAGGATGTGTTGGTCTTATCAAAGCAATTGATAATTTTGATATTACATTGGACATTCAATTAAGTACCTATGCGGTACCTATGATTATTGGGGAGATTCGTAGATATTTGCGCGATAATAATATGGTGAGAGTGAGTAGGTCGATTCGTGATTTAGCGTATAAAGTGTTACAGGCAAAAGAGAAAATTATGAAGGAAACTGGCAAAGAACCTAATATTGATGAAATTGCGAAAGAATTGCAAGTGGAAAGAGAAGATATTGTCATGAGTTTGGATGCGATTCAAGATCCTGTTTCTTTGCAAGAACCTGTTTATAATGACGGAAGTGACAGCATTTATATTATGGATCAAGTCAAAGATAAGAAAAATACAGATGAAATGTGGGCGGAAAATATCACGATTTCAGAAGCAATGAAAAAGTTGAATGAAAAGGAACAGATGATTATTAATAAACGATTTTTTGCAGGAAGAACGCAAATGGAAGTGGCAGAGGAAATTGGAATTTCGCAAGCGCAAGTTTCGCGTTTGGAAAAAACGGCAATTGATCATATGCGTAGATTGTATAAATAAAAATAGTCGTTAGCGAGAAACGAGTGTTACGGACATCTTTGTTAAGATTTTCAAAGAAAATCTTAACTTCCTTAAAAAATATCATCTAGAAATCAACGAGAATGATGTCGTCTCCAATGCAAGTGATATTTTCCCAAGGAATGACAATATCGTTTCCAGTTGAGAAAAGATTGAAAAATTTTGTGTTTCCAGGTACGATAATGGATGTAATCGTGCCTGTTTTTAAATCAGCGGTAACGTCTTGCACATAGCCAAGACGTTTACCGTTTTTTATATTGATAACTTCTTTATGTTTAAAATCAAGACCTTTTTCGTAATTCATAGAATCCTCCGTTTTTAAAGTATATGAAAATAGGGAAGAATTTATGAAAAATAACGGAGAAATCTTGACCACAAATGTGAACAAAAATGAGAAGATAGGATAGAATATTGGATATCCTTTTTTTGTACTTAAAAAATAAGAAAAGTATAAATTCCTAAAATTTGGAAAAAATAACCAAGATTTAATTTGAATTTTAGGAGGAAGTATGCAGTTAAGTAAAATGAAAAATATTATTGTTTTAAGAGGAATGTCTTCGAATGTTGTGGAAGAGGCAATTGTAGTTTTAAAGCCAAATGTTAAATTGAAACAAAGTGAATATAATGTAAAGAGAAAGGGAAGTTCAAATGAAAAAAATAAAAAGATGATTGTTACAAAAGAGGCAGAAAATACAATTAATTTATATGTAAAAAAATTGCAAGGAGAATCAAGAATTAAGGAAGAGAAACAATTTAGAAGGAAATATAAATTTTTACAAATTTGCAATATTGCATTGCTTAGCATAATGCTAATTGCGACTTTGCTATTGAACTAAATAAAATGGACATAAAAATTTTTTTTAAGAATATATTTTACTATACAAGAAAAAGAGGTGAATATTTTTGGAAAGAATTTTAAGAGATGATGAAAAAATAAGACGAGCAGAGGAAATCTATTATCGAAGAAATCATAGAAATATTGCACTAGCAAGGGGAAAAGAGCCAAAAAGGCAAAAAACGTATTTGGGTAGCAAAATTATATTGGAAATGCTGATTTTATTGTTGTTAGCGGTAATTGTTTTTGCTGTGAAGAATAAAGATTATATTTTTACTCAAGAATTTTTAAGTAATTGTGCGCAATATAATATTAATTTAAGTGAAAAATTCGGCTTTATTTTGGCGTATTTTAAAGATGAGGAAAATCAGAGTGATGAAGTTTTTGTTAATAGCGAAGCTTCTGATTCGGTGGAAGATAATGCACAGGAAAATAAAACAGAGGAAAATCAAGCGCAGGAAAACAGCTCTCCAGAAAATTCGAGTCCAGAACAAAATTCGCAAGTTGTGGAAGTGCCAGGAACAGAAGTGCAGTCAACTTCTCAGCAAAGTGTTGTAACCGATGTGGCGTCTTTAAAGAGTTTGTATCATTTTAGTAAACCAATTGAAGCTATTGTAAGTTCTGGATTTGGAAGTAGAGAATCGAAATATCAAAAAGTGACAGGAAATCATACTGGAATTGATTTAGCAGCCAATAAAGGAACTGCGATAAAAGCAGCCATGACAGGTGTTGTAACACAAGTATCAAGTGAAGGAGATTATGGAAATCACTTGAGAATTACGAGGGAAAATGTTACGACGTTGTATGCACATTGCCAAGATATTTTTGTAACAGAAGGGCAAGAAATTGCGGAGGGACAAGAAATAGCAAGTGTAGGAAGTACAGGAAATAGTACAGGACCTCATTTGCATTTTGAAATTAGAATTGATAATGTACCAATTAATCCAGCTGAAGTCATAGAATTTTAGGAGGAGCCATGAAAGTTGAAATCAATTTGAAAATTATTTTGTTGGGCATTTTGTTTTTTGTTTTGAAGCAATTGGATGTTTATTTGCTATTTATTCTATTTATTACATTACATGAAATGGCACATTTGGTAGTTGGAATGTGGGTTCGGATTGCGACCAAAAGTTTTAAAAATTAATCCGCTTGGTGTTTCGGTGGAATTTTATTTGTATCAATCCAGAAATAGTATTAAAAAAATAGCAACTTATTTTGCAGGACCATTCTTAAATTTTGTAGTAAGTGCGATTTTTATATTTTTTCCTATGCAAGAAGATTTAAAAATTAAAATTGTGTATACTAATCTTTTGCTGGCTATATTTAATTTAATTCCTATTATGCCACTAGATGGCGGAAAAATTTTAAAAGAGTTATTAATTAAAACACTTGGTAATAAAGAAGCAACAATTGTTATGAATCACTTGACACAAGTTATTTTGGTTTTGGTGACATTGGGGTATAGTGTTTGGATATTACAAATAAAAAATTTTGCCATTTTTTTATTGATTTTGTATTTGTGGTATTTAAAATATTTGGAAGATCAGAAAGTGAAAACGATGCTGAAAGTGTATGAGGTGATTGAAAGAAGTTAAAGAAAAAATGCAAAAGTACTTGCATTTTTTTTTATTTGTGATAAAATAACCGAAAAGATGTTTGAATAAATGTTGCATAGGAGGAAAAGATGTTTGCTTATATAAAAGGAAATTTAGTAGAAAAAATGAGTAATTATGTTGTTGTGGAAACAATGGGGATTGGGTATAAAATATTTATGTCAAAGTCTGCGATTGGAAGGGCAGGAGAAATTGGAGAGACGGTCAAAATTTATACGCATTATCATGTTCGAGAAGATGAAATTAGTTTGTATGGATTTTTAAATCGTGAAGAATTGAAGATGTTTGAATTGTTGCTATCTGTTAGTGGAGTTGGTGCAAAATCGGCGATTGCTATGCTTTCGAATATTAGTCCATCGGAGTTTGCCGTTAGTATTATCCAAAATGATATTACCAAATTAACCAAAGTTCCAGGAATTGGAAAAAAGACAGCACAGAGAATTGTTTTAGAATTGAAAGATAAATTAAAAGCAGAACAAGAAATTGCTAAAACAGAAGAACCAGAAAATATCATAGAAGTAGATGAAAACATTGATGAAGCGATTTTGGCATTGCAGATTTTGGGATATAATCGAAAGGAAATTGAAAAGGCGTTTGAAAAGTTTGATTATCAAACCATGTCAATTGAAGATATGATTCGAAATGGATTAAAATATTTGGCAAAATAGAAAGGAAAAATCATGGATTTAAACAAACCATTAGCCTACAGAATGCGTCCCAAAACATTAGATGAATTTGTGGGACAAGAGCATATTGTAGGAAAAGATAAATTATTATATCGAACGATTGAAGCAGACCGATTATCGAGTATTATTTTATGGGGACCGCCAGGCTGTGGAAAAACGTCGCTTGCGAAGGTGATTAGTGAAACAACAAAATATAAATTTACGAAAATTAATGCCGTTACATCAGGGGTTTCGGATATCAAGAAAGCAGTGGAAGAGGCGGATAATCCATTGCTCAATCCAAGTGGAAAATGCATTTTGTTTATTGACGAAATTCATCGATTTAATAAATTGCAACAAGATGCGTTGCTTCCTTTTGTGGAAGATGGAACCGTTATTTTAATTGGCGCTACAACGGAAAATCCGTATTTTGAAGTCAATAAAGCGTTGATTTCTAGGTCGATGGTGATTAAACTAGAACCACTTAGAAAATTGGATATTGTGCAAATATTGCGAAATGCGATTGTGCGCAAAGAGGGCTTAGGAGAGTATAACATCAAAATTTCAGAGGATACCATTGATACGATTGCAGAAATTTCGAATGGAGATGTTCGAACAGCTTTGAATGGATTGGAGATTGCAGTTTTGACGACCAAAATGGGAAGGGATGGCGTCATTGAAATTACGGATGAAATTGCTAGCCAAAGTATGAATACGAAAAAAGCCATGTTTGATAAATCAGGAGATAGTCATTATGATAATATTAGTGCTATGATAAAATCCATGCGAGGAAGTGACCCAGATGCAGCGATTTTTTATTTGGCAAGAGCTTTAAATGCAGGAGAAGACCCAGTATTTTTAGCAAGAAGAATCACAATATGTGCTTCAGAAGATGTTGGAATGGCAAATCCCAATGCGTTGGTAGTGGCGACTTCTGCCATGGAGGCAGTGAGAATGATTGGCATGCCAGAGGCAAGAATTATTTTAGCGGAGGCTGCGACGTATGTTGCAATTTCGAAAAAGTCGAATGCGACGTATTTAGGCATTAATCGTGCTTTGGAAGATGTGAAAACGAAAAATACAGGAACAATTCCAATGCATATTCGAAATGCGACAGCAGAGGGAATGGAGCAGTTTGGTTATGGAGAAGGGTATAAGTATCCACATGATTTTCCAGGTCATTGGTGTGAGCAACAATATTTACCAGATGAAATGTTGGGAACGAAGTATTATGTGAAGGATGAGAATTGTGTGGAAGAATAGATAAGGAAGAGCACATGTTGTTTATACAGTATGTGCTTTTTTGAGGTTTATTTTCGGAAAATGTCACGTCCAATTTCGAATTTACATAATATAAAACAGGGGGGATAAATATGATGCAAAATTATCAAGGAAATTTTCCAAAAAATGCAATGTTTGGGCATGCTTATGTCATGGACCAAATTTTGAATAAAACCTTTTCTCCAGAAGAAGCTTTGAAAAGAGGAACGGTGTTTCCAGAGTTAGCAACTTCGTATGCTCCTGGAGATTCAATGCGAGAAATCGAATTTTTGAGAAACTATGGAAGAGGAGGGCATAATCAATAATGGAAAATAAAAATTATGAAAATAGAGATGATTTATTAAAAAAAATCATGGAATATAAATTTTATGTCAATGATTTGACTTTATATTTAGATACGCATCCAAATGACAGAAGAGCACTTACTTTACACAATGAATATGTTGTGAAATTGGATGAAGTAACGAAAGAATTTGAAAAAATATATGGACCACTTACTATCGAAACCGTTATGGAGAGCTGGGAATGGGCTCAAAACTTGTGGCCATGGCAAAGGGGGTTTAATAGATAATGTGGAATTATAGTAGAAATTTACAATATCCGATTAATATAAAAAATAGAAATCCAGAAATGGCGAAGGTAATTATTAGCCAATATGGTGGACCAGATGGAGAGTTGGCAGCTTCGCTTCGCTATTTGTCACAAAGGTTTGGAATGCCGGATAAGAATTCGAAGGCGATTTTGAATGATATTGGGACGGAAGAATGTGTACCATGATGTTGTCAATAGCTAAAGACAGTGATTACAACTTTGGCTATTGACTGTAAAATAAATATTTTAATGATAGATTAAGCTACATTCTTTTACCTTCACATACGAGCCATTCTCCACTTTCCCAGTCACCATAAGTTGATTTGTATCTGACATCTAACCTTATATCTAGATCTTCGCTATAGTCTAAATAAATTGCTTTAAAAAAGCAACCTTTATAATATACACCTTGGTCTTTAGGAAATAAATCTTCTATTTCATTTTTTGATAAATCCGTTTCTATATCAATTTGTATTCCTACAGTATTAGTGTACTTATCATAAACAAATTCGAATCTTGGTTCTCGTAAAATTTTAAAATTAGTTATTTCGTTTTCATGTTCATACTCTGTTGCTGGTAATAAAAATGGCCAAGGCTCTCCTGTGGGATAACTATACATATTACCATTAGATGAAAAATAATCTAATAGATTTTGATATTCCAGTTCATCAAATAAAACAGTTGGCAAATTTATCCCTGTATGGTCAATTCTTTTGATGTGTCCTGATAGTTTGTTAGAAACATCATTAATATTTAACCTTTTTATATTACACAATTCTTTATTATTTTTCTTTTGCCTAGATAATATATTTAAATACTTCTTATCTCCTATATTTAATTGAATATTAGAATTAATATCATCTAATCTAAAAATAGTTTCAGGTTTTAAATCTGATGTTATTATATGTATTTCTTCATTATTAATATTAGTTACATATTTTACATTT
>CARFUA010000002.1:52943-53179 GCA_948976265.1 uncultured Clostridia bacterium | reverse complement strand
ATAAGAAGATTAAAAAACTCTATGTTTTTAGTATTTTTTTGAAGTATATATTCTATTTTTTCTAACATATATGTTTCCTCCTTTTAACTTTTCTGTATTATACCAAATAATTAATATAATTGATATGTTTTAGAGAATTTAATAGTTATATTTTAGGTAATTTTGGATATATCTGTAATTCAAAATTAGTTGAGTCAGAATCACTTTTTATTGCTTTTTCTGTTTTTAAATATTTA
>CARFUA010000002.1:6457-52929 GCA_948976265.1 uncultured Clostridia bacterium | reverse complement strand
AATTATACTTTTTAGTAAACTATTTTTATCTTCAGCAGTTTCTAGCTTATCATATAAATCAATTATATTTTCTAATTTAGGTATCATAGTTTCTTTTTCATTTTTCATTTGATTATTTTTATTTAACAGTTCATTATATTCTTTTAATTTGTTTTCTAAACTCTCAATATTATTTTTTATAGCTTTTGAACGATTTATAAACTCATGTTTACTATAAATACCATTTTCTAAAAAGTCATAAATTTTATTAAGTTTAGCATTTTCTTTTTGTAATTCTTTTTTAGTAGAAATAATAGATTTTTCAATTAGTTTATTATTTTCAGTATTTGAGTTATCTTTGATTTCATAATCTACTTTATAATTTTCAAGCCATATTTTTAATGCTTCAATTATCTTGTTTTCTACGATATAAAGCTTAGAACTTACATTATCACATTTTGAATTAGAACATATCAGTGTTGCTGGTTTATCAGCTTTTGTATAAGGTCTTCTTTGCATAGGTTTACCACATTTTTCACAAAATATAAGTCCGGGCTAATGGATTTTGAATTTGATGGCTATGTTTTACTTTTGGTGTATTTTGTTTTCTTTTTTCTTGTACTAAATTCCAAGTTTTACTATCAATAATAGGCTCATGTAATCCATCATAAATTAAATAATCTTGATTACGGGGTCTACTAATGATAAGATGTCCATTTTTCGTTTTCTTTTTTTGTTTTCTTCTATTCCAAACAATTTTACCAATATAGGTTGGGTTAGAAAGAACATCTTTAACAGAAGAAATAGTCCATTCATTAGAAATTCTAGGTTTTAAATTCATATCATTTAACTGTTTTACAATCGAATTTATAGTATTATTTTCAAAAGTATATAACCTAAAAATTTCTTTAACAATAGGTGCTTCATCTGTATTGATAGATAAGGTATAACCTTTTGAATCTTTTAATTTTAATCTATCATATCCAAAAGGAGCAATATTTCCTACGAATTTACCTTCAGAAACAGAGATTTCACGACCTCTTTGTAGACGCCTATTTATTGTCTTGTATTCTCTCCTAGACATAAATAAGCCAAATTCAAAATATTCTTCATCAAATTCATTATCTGGGTCATATGTTTTAACAGGTGTAATAATTTTTGTATGAGAATATTTAAAAGCCTTTGAAACTCGACCTTGATCAGCAGTATCACCACGAGCAAGTCTTTCAACTTCAACAACTAAAACCCCAGTCCATTTTTCGTTTTCAACATCTTTAAGAAGTTTTTGCATTTCTTTTCTTTCACTAATTGTTTCGCCACTTACAACTTCTCGATAGATTTTTGAAATATGCAAATTTCGCTTTTGGGCTAAAGTAGTTAAAATCTTTTCATGTCTTGCTAAAGTTTCGCCTTCTCCATATTTTTCAGATTCTATATCTTCTCTTGATTTTCTTAAATATATTGCATATGTGCCATTTTGCACATTTCCTCCTTTCCTTGTAATTTGTCTTTAACTTGTAATTAATTATATCTGTAATTGTAACAAATTACAACAAAGAAGGATTTATTTTTCTTATTAAATTAATAATAACGTTATCTATATATTCTTTTTGAGCAGTTATATTTTCTACCATATAATCATCATAAAATTTCACTTTAGTATTTTCAATATTATATTCTTCTAATAACATATAAATCGCCTCTTTAAAATTTATGAAAAAAACATAAAAAAATACCCAAGACAAACTTGTCTTGAGCAAATTTATATTTTTTCTATGATAGCATTATATGATGGGCAATTTATAAAATCAATTCCCTTTTATTTCCCTTTTTTCTAAAAAATGCTAAATTTCTTGAAAAAGAATTAATTTTATGATAATAATATATAAAAATATGGAAAGGAAACAGTGTATAAATACAATGGAAAATTTAGATATAAAATTAGAAAAAGAAAATAATGATTATTTTAGAGAATGGATTATAGAAGAATGGAAACATCATAATACAGTTGATCCAATATATCAATTAAGAATTATAAAACCAGAAGAATTGACTTTTGAAGAAAACGAAGAATATTATAAAATTATGTGTAAGAATGAAATGGTTGGTTTTATAGGAATAAAAAATTATGAAAAAGAAATATATTTATATCGATTTTTTATAGATGATAAATATAGAGGTCAAGGAATAGGAACAATAGCATTAAGTAAATTAATTGAAATGGCAAAAGAACAAGATAAAGATATGTCATTAGAAGTATCAGGATATAATATTGCAAAAGATTTATACGAAAGATTAGGATTTAAAACGCATTGGACAAGGATGGTATTAAAAATAAATGATAATATATATGAAAATTAGGAGAAATAATATATGTGGTTATATTACTGCTTGTTATCAACAGTAATTTGGGGATTTGTTGCGATTGCTATAAAAAAGTGTTCAAATAATGAGCCTAAAAGAATAGCAATAATGGGAATGTTAATTTATCATTGTACTATGATTTTAGTTAGTTTAATTGCCAATCCACAAATTATTGATAGATTAAATGTTATAGATATGATTAAAATGTCACCTGGAATTATAATACAATCAATAGGATTCTATTGTTCGATTTCAGCTATCAAATATGGAAAGGTGGCTATAACATCATCAATACAAAGAACACAAGTAATTGTAACATTTTTGTTAGGCATTTTGATTTTAAAAGAGAAATTTACAATATTACAATTAATAATTTCCGGAATATTAGTTACATTATCTATAATGATAGCAAGAGATAAGAAAAGTGATGAAGAAAAAATAAATAAAAAAGCAAAACAAAAAGCTATAATGTATTCATGGGGAGTTGTATTATTTTATGGAATTTCGGACTTCATAAATAAGATATATATTACAGAGTATCAAAATCCATTATATGTAATGTTCAATTATGCAATAATAATTATAATAGGAATATTTGCATATTGCTTAATAACGAAAAATTGGAATTACATAGATATTATGAAAATAAATAACAAAAGATATTTTGTATTACAATCGTTATTAGATGTTTCATCTTCAATATTTAATAGGTTTGCGTTATTAGATGGAAATGTTTCAATTGTGTCTGTAATTAGCACAAGCTCTATTATTATAACAATACTAGCATCAAGATTAATATTAAAAGAAAAAATAAGTTGGAAGAAGTATTTGATGATACTGGGAATATTTATATGTATTCTAATCTTATCAATGATAAAATAAATCCATACTCCATATTATAATGTGCTTTATAAAATCAAGTCAAGGCTAAAATGAATGTGCTATCGCACAACCTTGACTTAATTTTATAAGCACATTATTTTTCAGTTAAGAGGATTTAAGGATAAATTTTGTCAAAATCTTGTGCACCTCAATTAAAAATTGAGGGCAGGAAAAACGATATTAACATATCGCTTATACACATTAAAGGACAAGATTTCAAGGGTTAATAAAGAAACAAAAATTTAAAGCAGATTTGATGTGAAAATTCACTGAGCGAACTGGATCAAACTCGCGCTATTCTTCGTTAAAATTGAAAATGGTGAACTAAAAAATAAAAAAGTTCACTCATTTTAGGAATTGTTCACTTGGTGTACTAAAATTTTATAGTTTTTTAGATTTTTATAAAATTATAATAATGTAATTGACAAAAGAACGAATGTTTGATAATATATTGCAAATAAGAAATGAGGTCGATATTATATGAATAATAAATTAATCGGAAATGAAAATAATATTGTATTTTATACTGATGATGAAGATAATATTAAAGTTGAAGTCATGTTACAAGATGAAAATGTTTGGCTCGATATAGAATCTTTAGCTAAGTTATTTAAAATAGACAGAACTGGAATTACAAGACATATAAATAATATTTATAAAGATGAAGAATTAGAAGAAAATAGCACATGTGCAAAAATTGCACATATGGGTAACAATGGAAAACAACAGTATTTTACAAGTTATTATAATTTAGATATGATAATTTCCATTGGATTTAGAGTAAATTCAAAACCTGCTATAAAATTTAGAACATGGGCAAATAAATTAATAAAAGAATATATGATAAAAGGATTTACATTAGATGATGATAGATTTTTAAAGGGTGGTAAAGTAAATGCTAAATATTTTGATGAGTTATTAGAAAGAATAAAAACGATTCGTACAAGTGAAAGAATGGCTTATCAAAAAATAACAGATTTATTTATAGCAACAGCAATTGACTATAATCCAAAGTCAGAAGAAGCATATACATTTTTCAAAATTGTTCAAAACAAGTTGCATTATGCTATTTCTGGACATACAGCAGCAGAATTAATTTATGAAAGAGCAAATGCAGAAAAAAAACATATGGGCCTTACAAACTGGAAAAATAGTCCAGATGGTTTAATATATAAATATGATGTAACAATAGCTAAAAATTATTTAAATGAAGAAGAATTAAAGAAATTAAATGATTTAACAAATTTCTTTATAGTATTTGCTGAAGATGAAGCAAGAGAAAGACATATAATGACAATGCAAAATTGGATTGATGCAACAGATGATTTATTAAAATTTAGAAGAAAAAAGATATTAGAAAATGCTGGTTCAATATCACATAAAGAAGCAATAGAAAAAGCTGAAAACGAATATGAAAAGTTCAAAGTAAAACAAGATATGCAATATATCTCTAGTATGGATGAAATGTATCAAAGGTATTTAAATGAAAATAACATCGTTGGAAAAACCAACATGGATAATTCAAAAAAATAAATATAAATACTAATAATTATTTAAATATGTTCACTTAGTGTACTACCTTTTTAGTTCACTAAGTGAACTTTTTCCATTTTTGAACAAGTTAGAAATTTCACAGCCAATAGCACTAAATTTTTTATAAGTGACATCATCATGGAACAGAAGAATTAGCCCACCTAGAAATGGTTGGAACTCTAGTTCACCAACTAACCGAGGGAGCATCGATTGAAGAAATCGAAAAAGGCGGTTTATCAGCATATTATACGGACCATGGCTTAGGAGTCTATCCGCAAGCAGCTAGCGGTTTTCCTTTTTCGGCTGCTGTGTTGGCTGTAAAAGGTGATCCAGTAGCTGATTTAACGGAAAATTTAGCAGCTGAACAAAAAGCGCGAGCTACCTACGAAAAACTAATCGATTTGTGTAGAGATGA
Source organism: uncultured Clostridia bacterium (assembly GCA_948976265.1). GTDB lineage: Bacteria > Bacillota > Clostridia > TANB77 > CAG-508 > Scatovivens. The sequence goes on along the minus strand of CARFUA010000002.1, from coordinate 47,756 downwards.
CCCAGATGTTGTTAATGTTCTAAGATATTTGCGAGAGCGAGAAGTTGTTCATTTCCAAAGATTTGGTGAAGCTTTGAATGGTGTACAAGAAAAATTGGCTCAAAAAAGATTTTATATGAATCATGCTGACAAAGTAATGGAGAAGAAAAATGATTTTATTATCAAAAATAATATGGCTAGAAGCACACCTGGAATGAATTGGGGAGTTTGTAAGGATTAAAGAATAGAGAAAAGGAAATGGTTACTATTAACCATTTTCTTTTTTTGTTTTTTTAAAAGTATATAAGGATTCAGATGAAGAAGGCGTTTGGAAGAGCAGATATATATTTAACATAAGTTTGCAATTTAATATAAAAAATACTTGAAAAAAAAGTAAACTAATGATACAATGAATCCATTGTGGAATAATTGTGAAAATAAGGGGATTTAAGTTGGAAAAAGTTAAGAAACTGAGTAAATATAGAGATTTAATTTTAATTGTATTGGATTGCTTTTGTATCGTATTTGCCTATTATTTAGGAACTGCGTTGTTGACGGATTCTATTCTTAGTTTTTCGGAATACTATTCAAGTCGATTGATGACATCAATTATCTGCTATACGATTATTTATGAAATCATATTTCACATTACCAAAAGGCATAAAAATATTATTCGCTATGAAGAAGGAAGAGATTATATTTTTTATATTGTGATTTGTTTGTTGACTGCAGGCGTGATTGCAATTATAAAAGGAATTTTTCATATCAATGTTGCTACAATTCGTATGAATATTTTGGCAGGACTCATTATTTCTGTCATGATGGTGGCTTATCGAATTGTGATGCGATACATATTAATTAATGATATTGTAAATAGAGGGATCATAACCAAGTCAAGTGAAAATAAAAAAAGACTTTTACTAATTGGAGCAGGCGATGCAGCGCATGAAATGATAAAAACGATTAATACAAATTTTAAAGAAGATTATGAAATTATCGGAATTATAGATGATAATTTAAAAAGGCTAAATTTTACTGTTTCTGGAGTTAGAATCATTGGCAACCGAAATGATATTTTAAGAGTTTGTAAAGAAAATAAAGTTGATTTGATTTTCTTTTCGATTGCAAGAATTGATAATAAAAATAAAAAGCAGATTTTAAATATTTGTCAGCAGACGCAAGCAAAAGTTAGAGTATTGCCAGGCATTCGAGAAATCATTAAAAATAAAGATATTTTTTCGAGTTTGAGAGATGTCCAAATTGAGGATATTTTAGGAAGAGAGCTAGTAAAATTGGATAATAGCAATATAGCTTCTTTAATAAAAGGACATACGATTTTAGTAACTGGTGGTGGTGGTTCGATTGGTTCAGAACTTTGTAGACAGATTATGGGATATCACCCAGAAAAATTGGTGATACTAGATATTTATGAAAATAATTTATACGATATAGAAATGGAGTTAAAAGCCAATTATCCAGAAGGTAAAGTTGAGGCTGTGATTGCAAGTGTAAGGGATGAAAAACGATTGGAAGAAGTTTTTGCCAAATATGAACCGTATTTGGTATTTCATGCAGCAGCGCACAAACATGTTCCGCTCATGGAAAATAGTCCAATAGAAGCCATTAAAAATAACGTTTTTGGAACGTATCATGTAATTGAGGTTTGTGATAAGTTTAAAGTAAAAAAATGCATTTTAATTTCCACAGATAAAGCCGTTAATCCGACCAATATAATGGGGGCAACGAAAAGAATGTGTGAAATGATGGTACAAGCTAAGAATAAAGTTAGTCAAACGGAATATGCAGCAGTGCGTTTTGGAAATGTTTTAGGAAGCAATGGTTCAGTTGTTCCGCTATTTAAAAAGCAAATTGAAAAGGGTGGACCACTTACTGTCACGCATAAAGAGATTACAAGGTTTTTTATGACTATTTCAGAAGCAGTTGCACTGGTATTACAAGCGATGACTTATGCAAAAGGTGGCGAGATTTTTGTACTAGATATGGGAGAACCTGTCAAAATCTATGATTTGGCAGAAAGTTTGATAAAATTAGCTGGTTTGGTACCCAATAAAGATATAAAAATTGAAATAACAGGTTTAAGACCAGGTGAAAAATTGTACGAAGAAATTTTAATGAATGAAGAAGGATTAGAAAAGACAAGTCATGATAAAATTCATGTAGCAGAACCAATGAATGTAACCATGAAAGATATAGAAAATAAATTAGCTAAATTAATGCAATTACTAGAAAAAGAAGAAGTAGATTTAACAGAAACCAAAAATACAATGAAAGAAATTGTACCCACTTTTTGCGAACCAGAAATGGTGAATCAAAAGAAAGAAGGATAAAAATGAGTAAAATTTATTTAGCTTCTCCTCATATTTCAGAACAAGGATATGAGCAAAAATTTATACAGGAAGCATTTGACACGAATTGGGTGACTTCTTTAGGAGAAAATGTAAATCAGTTTGAAAATGAGGTTATGAAATATATTAATATAAAGGCAGCCGCTGCTTTGTCGAGTGGAACTGCTGCGATACATTTGGGATTAAAGGCGCTTGGCGTAGAAAAAGGAGATGTTGTGTTTTGTCCAACTTTTACGTTTTCTGCGACGGCAAATCCAATTATTTATCAAAACGCTACCCCAGTTTTTATTGATAGTGAACCAAATACGTGGAATATGAGTCCACAAGCGTTAGAAAGGGCATTTGAGCAATATACACCAAAAGCGGTAATTGTAGTACATTTGTATGGACAAGCTGCACAGATGGATGAAATCATGAAAATATGTGCTCAGCATAATGTACCAATTTTAGAAGATGCAGCAGAAAGCTTAGGGACAACCTATCAGGGGAAATTTACAGGAACGTTTGGAAAATATGGTGTATTTTCATTTAATGGCAACAAAATTATTACAACCAGTGGTGGTGGAATGCTTGTTTCGGATAACGAAAAGGGAATTGAAAAAGTAAAATTTTGGGCAACACAAGCACGTGATAAAGCACGTCATTATCAACATTCGGAGATTGGTTATAATTATCGAATGAGCAATGTTTTGGCTGGTATTGGAAGAGGACAGTTGCGAGTATTAGAAGAAAGAATTGCACAAAAAACAGCAATTTTTGAAATGTACCAAAATGCTTTTCAAGAAATTGATGAGATTGTAATGCACCAAGCAAGTTCAAAGGGAAGATGCAATTATTGGTTATCTGTGATGACATTAAAGGAAAGTTCAAAAGTAAAACCAATCGATATTATCGAAGCTTTGGAAAAAGAAGAGATTGAATCAAGACCACTTTGGAAGCCATTGCATTTACAACCAGTTTTTGAAACATATGATTTTTTCTCACATAAGGAAAATGAAATAAGTGTAGCAGAAGATATTTTTAATCGTGGGATTTGTTTGCCTTCTGATACGAAAAATACAAAAGAAGATATGGAAAGGATAGTGAAGATTATAAGAGCACTGTTTTAGGGGGAAAAATGTATCAACAATTTATAAAACGAGGTTTGGATTTTATAGTAAGTTTACTGGGATTGATCATATTGTCACCGATTTTTTTGGGAGTGGGAATTTTGGTTCGAATGAAATTAGGAAGTCCTGTTATTTTTAAGCAAAAGAGACCAGGAAAAGAGGGAAAAATATTTACAATGTATAAATTTAGAACCATGACAGATCAAAAAGATGCCAATGGAAAATTACTTTCAGATGCAGAAAGATTAACAAAATTTGGAAAGTTTTTAAGAAGTACCAGTTTGGATGAATTGCCAGAATTATTCAATATCTTGAAAGGAGATATGAGTATTGTTGGACCAAGACCACAACTTGTTCGAGATATGGTTTTTATGAATGATGAACAAAATAGGCGCCATTTAGTAAGACAGGGCTTGACTGGTTTGGCACAAGTAAATGGTAGAAATGCTATCACTTGGGAAGATAAATTTAGATATGATTTAGAATATGTAAAGCACATAAGTTTTAAAAAAGATATTGAAATTTTATGTTTAACCGTAAAAAAAGTTTTTGCACGAGAAGATATAGCAGCAGAGGGAATGGAAACAGCAGAAGATTTCGGAGATTATTTGTTAAGAACAAAGCAAATATCAAAGCAAGATTATGAGGCAAAACAAGCACAAGCAATTGAATTATTAAAAGGTGGAGGAAAATAAATGGAGTTTTCTGTTTTGATGTCAGTTTATAAAAATGATAAATTGGAATTTTTGAAAACAGCAATCGAAAGTGTAATGCATCAAAGCATAAAACCAACGGAAATTGTGATTGTTGTGGATGGACCAGTAGAAGCAAAGATGACACAATTGTTGAAAACGTATGAAAAGGAAATGACATGTTTTAAAGTTATTTTTTTGGAAGAAAATTTAGGATTGGGAAATGCATTGGAAGTCGGTTTGAGTTTTTGTTCTTATAATCTTATTGCCCGTATGGATGCAGATGATATTTGTGTTGAAGATAGATTTGAAAAACAAGTAAGAGCGTTTCAGGAAGATGAAGAATTGAGTATAATTGGTGGACAAATAGAAGAGTTTATTGATACAATTGATGCGATAATAGGAATTCGAAAGGTTCCTACAGAAAACGAGGAAATTAGAAAGTATATTAAATCAAGATGTCCTTTTAATCATATGACGGTTATGTTTCGAAAAGAGGAAGTAGAAAAAGTGGGTGGATATTTGGAATGGCATTTTAACGAGGATTATTATTTGTGGCTTAGAATGTATTTGGCAAATTGCAAATTTAGAAATTTGGAAGATACTCTTGTGTATGCGCGAGTAGGTGAGGAAATGTATCAAAGAAGAGGAGGACTTCACTATTTTAGGAGTGAAGCAGGAATTCAAAAGTACATGTTATCTCATAAAATGATAGGGATTTTCCAATATGTGAAAAATGTATTTTTGAGATTTATATTACAAGTGTTGATGCCCAATAAACTAAGAGAATGGGTATTTAGAAAATTTGCGAGAAAAGGAGCAAAGTAATTTGGAAGGTGATATCAAAAAAGTACAAAGTAAAATTTTGGAAATTATAAAATTTGTGGATGAGATTTGTAGGAAAAATGACATTGTTTATTATATTATGGGGGGGACAGCATTAGGTGCTGTAAGACACAAAGGATTTATTCCTTGGGATGATGATTTGGATATTTTTATGACGCCTTCTCATTATGAAAAATTTAGGAATGTTTTATATAAGGAAAGGCAAGAAAAGTTTTATTTGCAAGAATGGAGAATTGTAGAAGATTATTTGGAATATGCCAAACTTCGCATGAATGGAACAACTCTGATTGAGCCGCAGTTTCGAAATAATAAAGAAATTCATCAAGGAATTTATGTGGATATTTTTATTTTGCATAAATGTCCAACCAATCGCTGGAAACAAAAAAAATTGTTTTTGGGTTCAAAATTTGTAACTGCTGTGGCATTAAGTCAGCGAAATTGGAAACCTAAAAATAGGAAGCAAAAGATAATTTTTGCGCTGTTAAAGAAATTACCAACCAAGAAAATAGCCCATTTTATTTATCAAAAAATTTATCAGTATGATGCATTGTCAGAGGATTATCAATATTGTTTTTTTATTGATAAGGCGAAATTTGAGGCTGCGGTTTTTGAAAGAGCGTGGTATGATGAGTATAGAGAATATCAATTTGAAGATACTTATTTATTCGGACCAACTGAAATTGAGAAATATTTAGAAAGAATTTATGGGGATTATAAAACGTTGCCACCAATTGAAAAGCGTCAGCAAGATGTTCATGCTGAGATTTGGGATACGGAAAAGAACTATACTGAATATATAAAATAGGAGAAAAAATATGCCGAAGTTTTCGATTATTATACCATGTTATAATGGATTTCGTTTCATGAAGCATGTTTTGGAAAGTTTGGAAAATCAAACTTTTCAGGATTTTGAAGTGATTGTTATTGAGGATGCTTCCTTAGATGATTCGTTTGAAAAATTAACAGAATATCAAAAAGCAAGCAAGTTACATATGAAACTGATACAGAATCCAGAAAATTTAGGAGCTGGAAGAACGCGTAATGTGGGGCTTGAAAATGCTTCGGGCAAGTTTATAACTTTTATTGATGCAGATGATTTTATCGAGAATGATACATTGGAAATTTTAAATGAAATTTTTGAAAAAGAAAATGTGGATTGTGTTATTTTTGATTATTTTTTGAAAACGAAAAATCATACAATCAAACAAAATTCATTGCGAAAAGGAAAAGAAGGCAGGATTTCCAAAAGTGATGCATTGATTTATTCAACAGGTTCTACGTGGGGAAAAGCGTATTTACGAAAGAATATAAAAGACCATCAAATCCAATTTCCCAATTTACAGAGAAATGAAGATATGCCATTTAATAAGTTGGCTATTTCAGTTTGTGAGGCGATTTATTATTGTGATAAACCACTTTATTATTACATAGAAAATGAAGAATCGTTGATGCATAATCCTGAATTAATGAATGAAGAAAATGCCAAAAATGCTTTTTCGATTATAGAAAATAAATTAAAAGATAAATATTATCATGAAGTAGAAGCTATTTTTTTGCAGGAATATTTATATGCTATAACAATGACTTTAATTGCGAAAAAAGTGTCATCGAAAATTATCAGAAAACAGATAGAAGATAGTTTGGCAAAGTATCCGAAAGTATATAAAAATGAGGCAATAGAATATGTGACAAGATATCAGAAAATGTGTTTAAAAGCAATTCAGTTAAAAGCAGTAGGGCTTTTGAAAATATTATCATGTTTGAGAAATTTTATAAAAAAGATAAGATAAGGAGAAAAAATGATTGCGTCAACAATGATTTATGGTTTTTCATTTGCAATATCTTTAGGATTGTGTTATGTATATGAAAAAAAAGTAAAAACAAGCGATTTGAAAAACAAGCTTCTATGGACTTTTTTAATTCTTGGACCAACAATTGCATTGGCGAGTTTTAGATATGGAATAGGAATTGATTATTTTGAGTATGAAAGAAATTTTTATCAAGATAAATTGGCAGGCGGATTTTCCTATTTTATAAAAGAACCATTGAATTTTCTGCTAATGCAGATGATATATTGGATTTGCCCGCATTCAGTAGCGATGTTTTTTGTTTATTCGTTGCTAACAATGGTTGTATTTTTTAAAGCAATAGAGTATTATAAAGATAGAATATCAATAACACTTGCTTTGTTTATTTTTTATATGACGTATTATTTGGTTAGCTATAATATTATACGTCAAATGCTTGCCGTTATAATTATCTTTTATGGAATGCGATATATTTTTGAAAAGAAATTTTGGAAATATTTTTTATGTGTGATATTAGCAGGAATGATTCATAAAACAGCTTATTTGATGATAATTGTTTATTTTTTCTGTGATGAAAATTTAGGTTTTTTACAAAAAATAAAACTTTTTACTAAACCAAAAATGAGTGAAAATATACAATCTATTATAATTTACATAATCATCGGAGGCTTGCCATTTTTATTGGTACCAATTGTTCCTAAAATAATTTCTGTGTTAGGAATTTACCGTACTTATTTGGATAGAAAAACAAGTATGAGTTTTAAATTTTTACTGTATGTTTTGCCAATATTGACGCTAGTTTTGGCTAATAGAAAGAGAATTTTAAAAGAAAATAAGCAAAATGATTTTTTTATTCGAATGTTAATTTTACAAATCCCATTTCAATTAATGGGTGGAATGATAAAGTATATGGACAGATTTTCATTATATACTGCTATTGTACAAACAATTTTAATACCAATTTTGTATAAAAATTTAGAAATGAACAAAAGGCATAATGGAATCAAATTTTTAATTATTGGTTGGTATATATTTTATTTTGTAGTGATGTTTGTAAGTTTGAATTCTAATGGTGTCATGCCATATCAAACAATTTTTGGAAAAAGAGGTAGGATATGAAACAAGAAATATTAAAAAAATTACAGAAATATCAAATTGAAATATTAGATGAAGTGGTGAGAATTTGTCAAAAACATAAGATTCAATATTTTATTATAGGTGGAAATTTGATTGGAGCAATTCGACACAAAGGATTTATTCCTTGGGATGATGATTTGGATATTGCAATGATGCGAGAGGATTATGATAAATTTTTGGAAGTTGCAACCCAAGAAATAGATAAAAGAATGTTGGTTGATTATGCCGAAAATAATGAATATTATTATTTGCCATTTGCGAAAATCAGGTTGCGAGATAGTATTTATGAAGAACCAGAACAAAAGAATTATCAAGGCCCAAAAGGCATTTGGATTGATATTTTCCCAATGGACAATGCCAATCAAGAAGATTCTCTTTTTATCCGTTGGCAGACTTTTTTAAAGGAAAGTATTCATTTTATTAATGCAATTAAAGCCAATGTGACAAGTGAAAAAAATTCAATCATGAAGAAAATTATAAGGTTTATATTTAAACCAATTTCTACTCAAAAGTTAGTACGATTGCAACAAAAAATCATGAAATGGGAGAATAGAAAAGAGGCGAAATATTGCATTAGTTTTGGAGCTAGATATGGTATGCGAAAACAGGCTATGTTAAAATCAGTATTTTTACCAGCTACACAAGTGGAATATGAAGGAAAAATGTATGATGCACCAGGGGATTATGAGTTTTATTTAAAAAGAATTTATGGAGATTATATGACATTGCCACCAGAAAATAAAAGAGTAACCCATAATCCAAGAAGGATTAAATTTCCAAATGAGGAAGAATTGCAATCAGAAGACATGTAAAATTAAAAGGAGAAACAAATGGAGGGAAGAATCAAACATTCTGTTTATAATATTACATTTGGTGTGTTAGAACAAGTGATTACGATTGTATTAACTTTTGCGACAAGAACAGTTTTTATTAAAATATTAGATGATAGTTTACTTGGGGTTAATGGATTGTTTTCCAATATTTTGTCCTTGTTGTCACTTGCTGAATTGGGTTTTGGCACAGCGATTATTTATGGAATGTACAAACCGATTGCGGAAAAGGATACCAAAAAAGTTGCTGCTTTGATGAATTATTATAAAAAAGTGTATCATATATTAGCTTTAGTGATTCTTTTGATTGGTTTGGCACTTGTCCCATTTTTGAAGAACATTGTTGATGTTGATATGCCAATCCATGAATTCGTAATTTATTATTTGATTTTTTTAAGTGATTCCGTGTTTTCCTATATATTAGCCAACCGAACGGCAATTATAGAAGCAAATCAGGAGTATTATTTGATAAAAAAGTATAATACGGGTTTTATCATTTTGAAAAATATACTACAAATGCTTGTTCTCGTAATTTTAAAAAATTTTATTGTATATTTACTCATCCAAGTATTGATTACTTTTTTGGCAAACGTATATGGCGCAATCATTGCAAAGAAAAAATATCCAGAGGCTTTTGAGAAAGTTGAATTAGAAAAAGAAGAAAAAAAATCGCTGATTGAAAATGTGAAATCCATGATGGTTTATAAAATTGGTAGCGTTTTCATGAATCATACAGACGAAATATTGATTTCTATGTTGACAGGAACCGTAAATGTTGGATATTATTCTAATTATAATATGATAGTTTATTCGATTATGCGATTTACGGGAATTTTATTTAATGCTGTAAAAGCAAGTGTTGGGAATCTAAATGCTAGTGACGATAAAGAGAAGAAAATAAATATCTTTAATCGCTTATCTTTTCTAGTAGATTGGATTTATGGATTTATGGCAGTAGCGCTATTTATTTTATTAAATGATTTTATCATACTTTGGATTGGAGAAGCGTATATTTTTCAGACTCTTACGGTTTTTGCGATTGTTTTAAATTTTTATTTAAAAGGTTTCATTAGTACTATTTCAGTTTATCGAGATACCACTGGATTATTTCGACAAACCAAATATGTGTATTTTGTAGCAGCAGTATTAAATATTTTATTTTCAGTTATATTAGGAAAGTTATATGGCGTATTTGGAATTTTAATAGCAACTGCAATGGCAATGCTTTTAACCAATGTTTGGTTTGAACCATATATGTTATTCAAACAATATTTTCAAATGGATGTAAAACCATATTTTATCGCAAGAATAAAAAATGTATTAATAATGGTGATTGCTTCAAGCGTACTATGGATTTTATTCCAATCTATAGAATTATTGCAATTTCATACAATGGTTATTTTTCTTATAAAGCTTTGTGTAACGGTGATTGTACCAAATGTAGTATTTCTAATGGCTTATTTTAGAAAAGAGGAATTCAGATATTATAGTAATTTAGTCAAAAATTTAATAAAAAAGAATTAAAAAAGGAGAGAAAAGATGAATATTGCAGTTATTTTTGCAGGTGGCAAAGGAGTGCGAATAGGAAATGAAAAACCAAAGCAATTTATAGAAGTGTATAATAAACCTATTATTGTGCACACTTTAGAAAAATTTGAAATACATCCAGAAATTGATGGAGTAGCGATATCTTGTATTGCAGATTGGATTCCCCATTTAAAAGAGTTAGTAAAACAATATAATTTAACAAAAGTAAAATGGATTGTTGAAGGTGGTTCAACAGGACAACTTTCGATTTATAATGGGTTATCTGCTGTGTATCAAGATTTCCCAGAAGAGAATCCCATTGTGCTTATTCATGATGGTGTTAGACCATTTATTGATGCTGATTTAATTTCTAGAAACATTGAAGCTGTTAAAAAATATGGTTCTAGTATATCTTCAAGTCCTGCAATAGAAACTTTTGCTATTACAAGTGATAATGGAAATGTTGAGACAATTGTCGATAGAAGTAAATCAATGATAGCCAAAGCGCCACAAAGTTTTTATTTACATGAAATTATAGCAATTCATGAGCAAGCTTTAAAAGATGGTGTTGAAAATAGTATTGATTCTTGTACATTAGTGCATAGTTATGGAAAGGAAATCCATACAATTCCATGTTCAACGGATAATATCAAAGTTACGACACCAAAAGATTTATATATATCAAAATATATGTTTGATATTCAAAATAATACTTATTGGGTGGAGGGAAAAGAGTAATATGTCTTTATATCAAAATAAAATTGTACAAAATGATTTAGAGGAAATTGTGCAAAAAGTAAAACCAAGGGAAACCTTAAAGGATACGAAGATTCTAATCACTGGGGCAACCGGTATGCTAGCCACTTATCTAACGTATACTTTGATGTATTTAAATGAGAAACAAAACTATAATATCAAAGTTTATGCTTTAGTACGAAAGGAAGAAAAAGCAAAACAGAAATTTGAAGAGTTTTTGGAAAATCCGAATTTTCAGTTAGTTATACAAGATGTGACAGAAGAAATAAAATGGTCTGAGCCATTGGATTATATTTTTCATGTAGCTGGCTCAGCAAGTCCGTATTGTATTGTGAATGATCCAGTAGGAATTATAAAAGCCAATACAATTGGGACAATTCAAGTGATGGAATTGGCTAAAAAATGTAATGTAAAAAAAGTCTTATATACATCTACAAGAGAAGTATATGGAAAAATGGATGAGAATATTTTGGAAATAACAGAAGAAATGGTCGGAAAATTAGATCAGATGGATGCTAGAGCTTGTTATCCAGAAAGTAAACGAATGGGAGAAAATATTTGTAAAAGTTACAATTTACAATATGGAATTCCGTTTAATAATGTGAGAATTGCCCATTCGTATGGACCAGGCATGACCATTGCAAAAGATGGACGTGTGATGTCTGATTTTATAAATTGTGTGGTAAATAATCAAGATATTGCTTTAAATAGTGATGGAACAGCCAAGCGAGCTTTTTGTTATATTAATGATTGTATTATTGCTTTATTTATGGTTTTGTTAAAGGGAACAAGTGGGGAGAGTTATAATATTGCAAACGAAACAGAGGAGATTCCTATCAAAGATGTAGCTAATTTGTTAACACAATTGTTCCCAAAGAAAAATTTAAAAGTAACGTATTTAGATGTGCCAATGGAAAATAGAGTTGGTTATAGCAAAATTGAACGTGTCAAGTTGTCAACTCAAAAATTAGAAACACTTGGTTGGCGTCCAAGTGTTACACTAAAAGAGGGATTAAAAAGAACGGTGCAAACGTTTGAATAAAAGGAGAGATAAAATGAAAAAAATTGTTATATTAGATACAAGTATTGGAACTGGAAATAAAGGGGATAACATGATTGTTAATTCAACTAAAAAGGCATTAGGTTCCTTTTTGACAGAAAACGATACCACCTATTTCCCAACCCATACAGTTGTTTTTCCGTGGTATCAAAATTTCATGAATTGGCGTTCTGATTATGTGAAAAATGCGGATTATAAATTTATCTTTGGTACCAATTTATTAAAGACCAATATGAGAAAAATGAAACCACAATGGAATATCAATTTTTTCAATTGTATGGCTTTAAAAAATACAATTTTAGTTGGTGTTGGAAATTCCAATAACAGTAGAACAGGTGAAATGAATCAGTACACAAAACGATTATGGAAAAAAGTTCTTTCCCAAGAATACATCCATAGTGTACGTGATGATAGCACAAAAGAAATGCTAGAATCCATGGGGTTTAAAGCAATCAATACAGGTTGTCCAACTTTATGGGGACTTGATGAAAAACATTGTTCTCAAATTCCAAAAGAAAAAGCAAAAGAAGTGGTATTTTGTTTTCATGATGAAAACAAAGCGCCTGAAACAGACCAAAAATTTTTAGATATGCTTATTAAAAATTATGATAAATTATATTTTTGGGCACAATCGGTTAATGATGTAAAATATTTGAATACATTTAAAAACATTGAAAATATTGAAATTATACCACCAAGTTTAGAAGGATATGGCTATTGGTTAGATACAAAAAATGTGGATTATGTAGGTATGAGATTACATGGTGGAATTTTTGCGATGCAACATAAAAAAAGAGCAATTATAGTTTCTGTTGACCATAGAGCAAAAAATATCAATAAAACCAACAAAATAAATTCAATTCCGCGAACAGAACTTACCCAAATTGAAGAGAAAATAAATACATCATTTGAAACAAAAGTATTTGTTGATTATGATAAAATAAACGAATGGATGAGTCAATTCGAAGGAATGAAACTATTTGAGAATAAATTTGAAAATAAGGGGAGAATTGGATGTTAAAAGCAATACAATGTTTTTTTGTATTTATAATCGTGCCATTAATGTTAGGCTTATTGGTTACCAAATTTAGGAAAGAAAAAAAGAATCTATTAGGCGCATGGCTATTTGGCTATTTATTGGAATTTGCAATATTACAATTGCTTGCTATTCCGATGATATTTTTAAAAGTCAAATTTACCACATTATTTTATTCTTGGACGGGAATAATACTTGCCTTTGTATGTATTTCGCTTATTTTAAATTGTCGAGAATGGAACTTAAAAAGTTTGTCAAAGTATATTCCGCAAAAACCAGATATAATGACAATTCTTGCGGTGTTTTTAATAGGAATTCAAATTTTGATTTCTGTTGTATATACTCATATTGACGAAGATGATGCTTTTTATGTTGCAACTGCCAATGTTACGATTACTGAAAATAGTATGTATTGTGTGGCTGCAGAAGATGGAGCAGAGTATATGGGATTTCCGACACGTTATGTATTATCGCCATTTCCTTTATATACTGCGATAATAGCCTCGATTTTAACAATCCATCCAACGATTGTTGCTCATACGCTATTTCCACCGATATTTATTGCAATAGCTTACAGTGTTTATTGGCTAATAGGACTTCGTTTATGGGAAAAGGACAAAAAAAGTGCTAGTGTGTTTTTGTGCTTTTTAAGTATTCTTTATATATGGGGGAATTTTTCGATTTTTACAAATTTCTCATTTTTGTTATTCCGCATTTGGCAAGGTAAAGCGATGCTAGCCAATGTTATTTTGCCAAGTATATGGTTGTTATTTTTAGATTGTGTAGAGGAATCAAAAATAGGAAATTGGGTAACTTTATTGATTTCAATGTTGGCTTCTTGCTTTATATCTTCTATGGGAATTGCACTTGCGCCAATCACATTGGGCGGATTGGCTTTGGTATTTTCTATCAGAGAGAAAAAAATTGACTATTTACTGAAATCAGCGGTTTGTGTTATTCCTAATATAGTTTATGGGATTTTATATTTAGTTATAAAATAAAGGAGTAAATAAAATGTTGCGTGAAAGTTTGCAAATTATTCAAGAATCGTTTTTAAAATATAAAGGTACAGGAATGTATATAGCTTTATTTTTTATTGCGATGTTGTATCTTTTTTTAAGTGAAAAAAAGAAAGAGAATAGAACATTTTTGGTTTATTTTCCCTGTTTTATATTATTTATTATTTTAAATCCAATTTTTCAAAAATGTGTTAATTCTCTTCTAAATAAAAACGTCTATTGGAGAACTTTTTGGATGTTACCAATGGGAGTGGTAATTGCTTATGCAAGTACAAAAGTAGTAAAAAGTAGGAACCATGTTAAACATAAAGTAATTGTTTTTATTACAATGATAACCATTATTATGGTGAGCGGAAAATTGATTTATAACAAAGAAAATTACAAAAAAATTGATAATTTTTACAAAGTACCAGAAGAATATGTAGAAGTTGTGAATATTTTAAGTGGAGCAACGCTCAAAAATAAAAAAGTAATGGTTTCAAGTGCAATGGTTCCCTATATTAGACAAATTGATGCAAGTCTTAAATTAGCATTTCCAAGAAGAGCTTATGGAGACTATGAGAAATATGAAATTCTACAAGCTTACAATGGAGGGGATGTTGAGAAATTGATGAAATTATGCAAAGAGAAGCAAGTCAATTTATTAGTTTACGATAAAGCAATACAAATGACATCATCGCCAGTAAAGTTTGGCTTTGAATTATATGCACAAACGGAAAATCACGATATTTATATCCTCAATCAAAAGTCAAAATAAAGAGTAATCTGAAAAATAGTTTTAGATTCATAAAATTTTATAGGTTATTCTTGACAAATTTTGCTAAATATGTTAAAATACATAACTGTAAACTGCTTAACTATGGTTTCAAAATGCTAGAAATAGCTACCAAGTTGGAAGTTAGCGAGTATTACAAAAAGGGAGGTGCATTTTAATGTATGCAATAATTGAAAGCTGTGGTAGACAATATAAAGTAGAAGAAGGAACCACTGTATTTTTTGAAAAATTAGGAGAAGAAGAAGGAAAAAAAGTTTCTTTTGATAAAGTAATTCTTGTTTCTAATGATGGAAAAGTAGAAGTAGGAGCTCCTTATGTCACAGGCGCAAAGGTTGAAGGAAAAGTCGTGTCAAACGGAAGAGGCAAAAAAATCGTTGTATTTAAATACAAGCCTAAAAAGAATGAAAGAAAAACAAGAGGACACAGACAAGACTATACCAAAGTAGAAATAACTTCAATCAAAACAAAATAGTGATGAATTAAGAGAAATATAAAATCTAAGAAAACGAAGGGAGTGAACTTAAAATGGCACATAAAAAAGGGCAAGGTAGTGTAAAAAATGGAAGAGACAGTGAGTCAAAACGACTTGGTGTAAAAAGAGCAGATGGACAATTTGTTCTAGCTGGAAATATATTAGTAAGACAAAGAGGAACCAATGTACATCCAGGTACAAATGTCGGAAAAGGTAGTGATGATACCTTATTTGCTTTAGTGGACGGAAATGTTAAATTTGAGAAAAAAGCAAATAAAAAATTAGTTAGCGTATATCCAGCGTCATAATAAAAGATAGAAAAAGAACACTTGAAAAAGTGTTTTTTTTGTTATATAGCAAATGCAAAACCGCAGAGTTCAAGAAAACTCTGCGGTTTATGCAAAAGCAAAGGATTTTGTTATTCTTCGAGCTGTTTGACGATGGCATCATAGTCTTCTTTTGAAGTTGCATAAAGGACTGTGTCACTTTCTGCAATGAAGATGCCAAGCTCATCGGCAATCTTACGGACTTCAGATTTACGGCATAAATATTTGCCGTTGAAGTAATATTCGCCTTTTATCCGGCAATACTCCTCGTGTGTTACATAATGCCACCAGCCTTCGATTTGAAGATTAATTAAATACTGTGTAACGAAGTCAAAGTCTTCTTTTGATGTAAGAAAAGGGACTCCGCCTTCAACTTCTGTGTGAATGCCAAATTGCTGTGCCACATTTTGTGCCGTAGACATTTGACAAAGGTCGCCTTTAAAATAGTATTTGGAGCCGCTATAAGTAGAGCGCTTGTGAGCATTCAGTAATAAACCAAATACTTCTCCTGACATTTCTAAATTGATGTTTTTTCCTTCCATCGTGTATTTCTCCTTTCGGCTTATTGCCATATGATAAAAATATTATACCACAATTTACATAAAATGTCAAGCTAAAATAAAAAATCTTTAAATTTACAAAAGGATAATAGAGGAACAGTTGAATTATTATTTTAATTATGATATACTATTTAAAAATAAAAAGTAAGGAAAAATCAATGTTTAATATACAAGAATTAGAAAAAATCAAAGAAAAGGCGTTAAGGGAACATATTCCCATTATTATGGATGATACCTTGGAAAAAATCAAAGAAATTTTAATACAAAAAAACCCTACTAAAATATTGGAAATTGGGACAGCTGTTGGATATTCTGCCAGCCAATTTGTGCGTTTTGCTCCCAATGCAAGCGTAGATACCATTGAATTAGACGAAAATAGAGCAAAAGAAGCAATTGAAAATATTCGAAAAATCGGAATCGAAGATAAAATAAATGTTCTCATAGGAAATGCAGTTGAAATTCTGCCAACCCTAGAAGGACAATATGATATGATATTTATTGATGCCAACAAAGGAAAATATCCCATTTTTTTGCAAGAAGGAATTCGCCTTGCCAAAAATCATGGCATTATTTTGGCAGATAATATTTTGTATAAAGGCTATGTGATGAGCGATTATAATAAGCATAAACAAAGAACGGCGGTAAATCATTTGAGAGAATACATCAAAATGGCAACAGAAAATGTAAATTTGGAAACAGAAATTTTAGAAGTGGGAGACGGTTTGGCAATTAGCCTTGTAAAAAAGGATTGACGAATTGTAAATTTTGTAATAAAATGTCATCACAATCTAAGAATGATACAATATAATAAAGTAGGAAATAATTTAGATTTTCAAAATCAAAGTAAAGGAATGAAAAGATATGAAAATAGACAACAATAACGAATATGTTATGACACTAATTATGGCGGCTGGAAAAGGCACAAGAATGAACAGCAATAAGTCAAAATTAGTACATAAAATTTATGATAAAGAATTAGTTCGAAGAGTCGTTGACTTAGCTAAAAAAATTGGTTCTGATGAAGTTGTTGCAGTAGTAGGACATTTAAAAGAACAAGTACAAGAAGTGCTTGGCGACGAAGTGAATTATGCATTTCAAGAGGAATTATTAGGGACTGGTCATGCTGTAATGCAAGCAAAGCCATTTTTGGAAGGCAAAAAAGGAAAAGTTGTGATTTTATATGGTGATGTTCCGATTATCCGACCAGAAACACTTAAAAATTTGATTTCTAAAAGCATCAAAAATAAAGAATATGCGACTTTACTGACAGCCATTTATGAAAATCCAACTGGCTATGGTAGAATCATTCGTGATGAAGGTGGAAATATTAAAGGAATTGTCGAAGAAAAAGATGCAGATCCATTGCAAAAGAAGCATATTAAGGAAATCAATTCTGGAATTTATTGTTTTGATATTGAAGAATTGTTACGTGCAATTGACAAAATCAAGCCAGACAATGCACAAGGAGAATATTATTTAACCGATGTCATTCGTATTATGAACGAAGAAGGTTTGAAAACAGGTGCCGTGATTGTAGAAGATAACACAGAAATTTTAGGAGTGAATGACCGTGCACAATTGGAATTATTAACACGCGTTCTTCGTATGAGAATTAACTCAGAGCATATGAAAAAAGGTGTTACAATTGAAGATGCACAAACAACCTATATTTATGATGATGTAAAAATTGGTATGGATACAGTCATTCATCCCAATACCATTATCAAAAGTGGTGTTACCATTGGAGAAAATTGCGAAATTGGTCCAAATGCGTATATTCGCGAAGGTTGTAAAATTGGAAATCAAGTCAAAGTGGGAAATTGTGTGGAACTAAAAAAAGTAAAAATCGCAGATTATTCCAAAGTGCCACATTTGACTTATTTAGGAGATTGTGAAGTCGGAAGCCATGTCAACATTGGTTGTGGAACGATTACCTGTAATTATGATGGAAAAAATAAACATAAAACAAAAATTGGGGATAATTGTTTTGTTGGTTCTAACGTCAATTTTGTAGCACCAGTCAATATCGAAGACGATGCATTAATTGCAGCAGGTTCCACGATTACAGAAGATGTTCCACAAGGCAAAATGGCAATTGCAAGAGAACGTCAAATTTTAAAAGATAAAAAGAATCAATAAGAAGGAAAGGCAGGGTTTCAGCCCTGCCCAGATTATACAAATACCAAGATAAAAGGAGAAATACAAATGAAACAAAAATATTTTAATGACGGAATCATCGGAAATGGAAAAGTAACAGCCAGTTTTAGCAAAACAGGAGAGTTGTTACGACTATTTTATGGTTCTATTGATTATAAACAATTTATCGAGCAATTTGATGTTGGCGTAAAAATCAACGATTCTGCTATGATTTATTTGCATAATGACATCAACAATTTATATCACCAAAAATATATCAAAGATACGAATATCCTACAAACCGAAATCTTAAATACCTATTTCAATCTTCAAGTCATTCAGACTGATTTTGTTCCAATGACAGAAAATATATTAGTAAAAAATTATCGATTCATCAATCAAAGCAATCGAGATTTAGCTATTAATTTATTGATTTATTCCAAAGTTTTAACCAATATCAATAATGACACTTGTGGCTTTTTTAAAAACGATTGTTTAATTCAATACAATCATGATTATTCATTGTGTATTTTTTCCAAAGAAAAACCAATGTCTTACCAAATTAATAATGTTGGAGCCAATATTATGGAAGGCGTAATTGGCGGAAAAGATTACATTGGCATGTCGCCAGATTCTGCGATTGGTTATGATTTAAACGTAATTAAACCAGGCGAAGAAGTAAACATCAATGTATATGTATATGTGAACAATAACCAAGAAAAGTGCTTATTAAATGACCTAGATACTGAAATTAATCGTATCCGCAAAATTGACATCAAATCCGAATTTGATAATTTAGATAAATATTGGAAAAAATATGTGAAAGAATATGACAAATTGGAAATCGAAAAAAGTGATATCGATGAGAGAATCAAAAAAATCTATAAAAGAAGCATTTTACTATTTTCACTTCTTACTAACCGCGAAACAGGCGGAATTTCGGCAGGTATGGAAATTGATGAAGACAAAACCAAATGTGGTCGATATTCCTATTGTTGGACAAGAGATGCCGTTTTTGTAACAAGAGCAATGGATGTTTTGGGCATGAAAAAGGAAGTTGAAAATTTTTATAACATATTTTGCAAAAAAACACAAAGCAAAACTGGCAGATGGCAACAACGTTTCTATACAGATGGAAGATTAGCGCCTTGTTGGGGCTATCAAATTGATGAAACCGCGAGTGTTATTTTTGGAATTTATGAGCATTTTAAGAAATATAAAGATAAAACATTTTTGAAAAACAATTTAAAAATGTGTGAAAATGCGATTTCCTATTTGCAAAAATATGTGGAGGATGTCATCGGTGAAAAGAGAAAATTTTTACCAAGTTATGATTTATGGGAAGAATACGAAGGGATTTCTTTATACTCCATGGCAAGCATTTTTTCAAGTTATCATGCCATGCTTAAAATCTACAAAAATGTAAAAACTACTTTTGAAAGCAACCGCTTAAAAGTTGAAGCAATTAATAAAAAAACGAAAGCTCTGGAACAAGGATTGCTTGATATTAAAGAATATTGTTTAAAGACATTTTATGATGAAAGTAAGAAAACGTATGTTAGAAATCGAGATGATAAAAAAATGGATATTAGCATTTTAGGTGCTATCACTCCATTTGAGATGTTTTCACCAAAAGAAAAAAATGTGCAAAATACAATTGAAAGAATCAACATGACGTTACGAACCTACACAGGTGGTTATATTCGCTATGAAGAAGATGGCTACATGGGAGGCTACAATCCTTGGCCGATTGCAAATTTATGGATGGCTTGTTATAATTTAGAAATGGGTGAAAACAAAAAAGCTTTAGAGAATTTTGAATTTGTCACCAATTCATGTTCAGAATATGGATTTTTAGGAGAACAAGTCAACAACGAATCCATGAAACCAGCTTGGGTAATTGGACTGACTTGGAGTCATGCGATGTATATTATTGTGTTGGAAAAATTGAAGAAAAAAGGATTGATTTAAAATGGCAAAAAAACAAACCACCGTATTTTTCTGCAACGAATGTGGTTACGAATCCTCAAAATGGCTTGGAAAATGTCCAGCTTGTGGAAAATGGAATACATTTGTGGAGGAAAAAATTGTAGGGAATAATTCTTCAAAAGATAAAAATAAGCCAAAAAGCGAAGTTATTAAATTAAATGAAGTAGAAAAAAAGGTAAGTGTTCGCATTCAAACAGGCGTCCAGGAATTGGATCGTGTTTTGGGTGGTGGATTTGTCAAAGGTTCGCTGACACTTTTACGGTGGCGAACCAGGCATTGGGAAATCAACGTTAATTTTACAAATTTGCGATAGTGTAAAAGTAGAAGGAAAAATTTTATATGTATCTGGTGAAGAATCCGCAGAACAAATCAAATTACGTGCAGATAGACTAAAAATTCACAATGAAAATTTACTATTTCTATCCGAAACCGATATTGACAATGTTGAAAATGCCCTAGAAAAAGAATTACCAGATTTTGTGATTATTGATTCTGTACAAACCATGTATTCCGAAGAAGTCACATCAAGTCCAGGAAGTGTAAGTCAAGTAAGAGAAATTACCGCTAGAATTATGAAAATGTGTAAGCAAAAGCAAATCACTACCATTATTATTGGACATGTCACAAAAGACGGAAATATTGCAGGACCACGTGTTTTAGAACACATGGTGGATACCGTGTTGTATTTGGAAGGAGAACGTTATTTTTCATATCGAATTTTACGAGGGGTCAAAAATCGATTTGGTTCTACCAATGAAATTGGTATGTTTGAAATGGAAAATGAAGGTTTGCAAGAAATTACGGACCCATCTGCTGTACTGATTTCGGAAAGAGAAGAAGGCACAACTGGTTCTGTGGTAGTAGCAAGTCTAGAAGGTACACGTCCTATTCTTCTTGAGTTACAAGCCTTATCAACACCAACGGTCTTTGGCTTACCAAGAAGGACAGCCAATGGAATTGATTATAATCGTTTAGTTTTATTAATGGCTGTTTTGGAAAAAAGAGCAGGAATGAATTTAGGTTCACAAGATGTGTATTTGAATATTGTTGGTGGAATGAAAGTAATGGAACCAGCTTTGGATTTAGGAATTATTTTGGCTGTGGCGTCGAGTTTTAAAAATATAAGCATACCAGAAACTGTTGCGGTTATTGGTGAAGTCGGTTTAACAGGTGAGGTACGTTCTGTGAATATGATAGAAAAAAGAGTCAAAGAAGTAGAAAAATTGGGGTATAAAAAAGTTTTTATTCCAGAAAGTAATAAAAAAAGCTTGAAAGATAATTATAAATTAGATATAATAGGAGTCAAGAATGTAATGGATGCTTTAAAATATCTAAAATTAAAATAAACAGAAAGGATGTTAGAAAAATGAAGGAAAAATTAAAAATCGGAATTGGAGTAGTTAGTATTCTTATTTTGGTAGTATTGATTGGATTGGTGATTTGCAATGCAGTAAGGGCAGTAACAGAAGAAGTTGTAAATCCAGTGGCAACTTTTGAAGTGCAAGATTATGGAACCATTAAAATGGAACTATATCCAGAATATGCGCCCAACACAGTTGCGAATTTTATTGCGCTAATTAACAAGGGATTTTATAACAATAAAGTAATTTTTGGAAAAGATGAAGGAGCAATCTATATGGCAAGAGATACAGCTGAAGATGCCCAAGGTCCTAAACGTAGTTTAATTGATGAATCAGTAGAAGCGGATTCAGAGGAAGATTATGCTTATGAAATCAATGGCGAATTTATTGCCAATGATTTTCAAGAAAACACTTTAAGACACGACAAAGGAATTATCTCATTAAACCGTTCTGATTATTCATCCTATGGTTTGACAGAAGAAAGCTATAATTCAGGTAGTTATCGTTTTTCTGTAATGATGGATGAAAATACAAGCTTAAATGGTGTATATTGTGCTTTTGGAAAGGTAATTGAGGGATTTGACATTTTGGAAAAAATCTACAAGGAAGCAGAAGTAAAAGCACCAGAAAGCGAAGAAGATGCCAAAGAAAGCACAATTCAGGAATTTTCCAATATGCCAATTATTACAAAAGCAAGTGTTGAAACTTATAACGTAAACTATACTAAACCAGAAGTACATGAAGCGTTTGATATACAAAGTTATATAAATGATTTGTATAGTCAATATATCTCTTATTAATGTTTCTTAGAAGGCAAAGGATGGAAGGAGCATATTCAAATGAAAAAGAATAGCGGTATTACATTAGTATCTTTAGTTATAACCGTAATTATATTGGCTTTGATTTCTTCGATAACAGTACGTGTTAGTACAAGAGCTTATGAACAAATTAAAATACAAAATTTTATTAGCCAGTTAAAAGTAATTCAATCAAAAGTAGACCAGGTGGCAGAACAAGGTGTAAATTCTAATGAATTTATGCCTCTTTCTGATGTACAAAATGTTGATGAAGAAACCTACAACCTATTCACAAATCTGATTGCTAATCCAGAAGAATACAATGTGGATTTAACCTCTTGGACTGAATCCGATAATGAAATAGAACAGTATTATTATTTAGATAGTAATCACTTACAAAAACTCGGCTTAAAAGATCAAGAAATGACAGTTGCGATTAATTTTAAAACCAGAAATGTAATTTCCAAAAAAGCTGTAAAAATAGATGGCAAGGAATATTATAGACAGTATGATTTAAGGGAATATGGTGGCGATCAATTAATAGAAAGTAATCTTGCGGATGTGAAAACTTATACAATAACGTATAATACAGATGGCGGAAGTGAGCCACCAGCGAATCAAATCAAAAAACATGGTGAAAATTTAACCTTAACAACAGAAATCCCAATTAAATTGGGCTATGTTTTTAAAGGATGGGCGAAAACAAGAGGAGCGACAACGGCTATGTATGTGGCAGGAAGTAGTTATCATGAAAATAGTTCTGTTACTTTGTATGCTGTGTGGGGAATGGGAAATGGGAAATGATTATGTAGTCCAATATGCTGGCAATGGAAGTACTGGAGGAACTACCGAAAGTTCTAAACATTATCAAGATGTAGAAAAAAGTTTGACGAAATATGGATTTACCAGAAAAAATCATACCTTTATGGGATGGAGTCAAAGACCTAATGCTACTGAACCAACCTATACAGACGGACAAGCTGTGACCAATATCACTTCAGAAAAAGTAATAACATTATATGCTGTTTGGGCAGAAAATGTATTAAGGCGTGATGAAATTACAGAGGAAGAGTTGATGCAAGTTACATTTTTGGGAGGTACGATTGAAAGATTAAAAATTGAAAGTGTAACAATTGCAAATTATAAAACAGGACATAGTGTATCTGATGAAAACTGTTGGGATGTATCCGAAAAGCAAAATGGAACAGTATTGGCTTGGTGCACAGACACAGATAATAATGGCTATTACGAAGTAACAGTTGGTGCAGATAATGGAGTAAAAGCCAATAAAGATAGTAGTTGGTTATTTGCTATTATTGGAGTTGAAGTGGGAACTGGAGAATGTATTTATGGATTAAGTAATTTAGATACTACTGATGTAACGAATATGGAAGGTATGTTTGCACTTTGTGGAGCGCTAAGAATGACGAGATTAGATTTAGGAGAAAACTTTGATACTTCGAATGTAACAAGTATGAAAGGTATGTTTGCAGGCTGTGGAGGTAGGGGAATGACAAGCCTAGATTTAGGAGATAAATTTGATACCTCAAATGTAACAAATATGTCAGACATGTTTAGTGGAATGATGGCAGTAACGACCTTAGATTTGGGAGATAAGTTTGATACCTCAAATGTAACGAATATGTCAGAAATGTTTTGGGAAATGATGGCAATAACGAACTTAGACTTAGGAGATAAGTTTGATACCTCGAATGTAACGAACATGTCAAAGATGTTTTCAAACTGTAAGGCAATACAAACTATAAGTTTAGGAGATAAATTTGACACTACCAACGTGACAGATATGAGTGGCATGTTTTCAAATTGCGGCTATACAGCGATGACAAATTTAGATTTAGGAGACAAATTTGATACCACCAACGTGACAAATATGAGTGGCATGTTTTCAAATTGCGGCTATACAGCGATGATAAATTTGAATTTAGGAAACAAATTTAACACATCAAACGTAACAACCATGAAACATATGTTTTTTGGTTGTGGCTATGCAGCCATGACAAACTTAGATTTAGGAAATCAATTCAATACTTTTCATGTAACAAACATGGAAAGCATGTTTGCTAGTTGTGGTAGCAAAGCTATGACGAATTTAAATTTAGGAGAACAATTTGATACTTCGAATGTAACCACTATGAGAACAATGTTTCATAGTTGTGGTGAGCAATTAGTAAACCTAAATTTAGGAAACAAATTTGATACCTCAAATGTAACAGACATGCGTCTTATGTTTTATGGTTGTGGTAGACGAAAATTGGAAAGTTTAAATTTAGGAGATAAATTTGATACTTCAGAAGTAACAGATATGCTAGCAATGTTTTGTGAGTGTGGTCAAAGTGCTATGACAGAGTTAGTATTAGGAACACATTTTAATACTGCAAAAGTCATACACATGCAGTCGATGTTTAATGGTTGCCAAAAACTAAAAAATCTAGATTTAGGGGATAAATTTGACACCTCGAATGTAACTACAATGGATGGAATGTTTTGTTATGATAGTGCAATGGTAACCTTAAATTTAGGAGACAAATTTGATACTTCAAAAGTTACGAATATGCAGTCAATGTTTTTTAAGTGTGGTTTAGAAAACATGGTAACATTAGATTTAGGAGATAAATTTGATACGTCAAACGTAACGCTAATGACAACAATGTTTTTTGAATGTGGTGCTAATTCAATGACAACCTTGAATTTAGGAAATAAATTCAATACAGCAAAAGTAACGAATATGAAAAATATGTTTGCTCGTTGTGGGGCAAGTAGCATGGAAATACTAGATTTAAGTATCCTGTCATTTGATAGTGTTACAGATTGTACCAATATTTTTCTTAACTGTGGTAAGGCTTCTTGCCAAGTTTTAGTGAGAGATGAGGCGGCTCGAGAGTTTGTTTTGACGAACAAAAATAATGGTTGGTTAGATGCCAATATTAAAATTAAATAACAAGGAGAGCGAAAAATGAATAAAAATGTAATTTTTGCAATTATTGCTATAATAGTAGTCTTTTTGGGTGGTTTTTTTCTTGGAAGAATTGAAAAGAAAACAACAACAGAGCCAGAAATAACTTCTTCCGATTCAGAAGATTTGTTTGATTTCAAACAAATTCATATCACTGAAAATTTAAGCAAAAAAGGAAAAGTCGAGAATCTCAAAAATGTTGCCTGGAATCGTGCTAATATTATGCAGTATGGAACTGAATTAGAACTATCAATTGATTTGAATAATGAATCAGAAACTGAAAAAGTTGAGGCAAGAGAAATAACCGTCAATTTACTAGATAAAGAAGGAAAAGTACGATTGACCAAAGACGTAAATATGCCAGAAATAGCGGAAAACTACGGATATATAATACTCAATTTAGAATTTGAAATTGAAGAAGTCATGATTATTCATGATATTCAAATAATTGCAAAATAATAGAAAAACTACTCCTTTATCAATGGGAGTAGTTTTTTATAAAAATAAATTGTTAACCTTGACAAACAACCGATATCGTTATATAATGTTAACCAGAATTAACAATTAAAGGAGAAGCATGTATATGATTTCAAAATCCTTGGAAGAATATCTAAAAACAATGTATCTATTAAACAAACAAAATGGACGAGTACGCGTAACAGATATTGCAGAAAAAATGAATTGTACCAAAGCCAGTGTTAATAAAGCAATTCACAATTTAAAAGATAATCAATTACTCAATTATGAATCCTATGGCACAATTGAACTCACAGAAAAACGGAGAGGATTTAGCCAAAAAAATATTGGAAGCATATGATATTGTTTATTTATTTTTAAAAGAGGTTCTGAATTTGGAAGAGGAAAAAGCCAAGAATGAGGCAGAGCAAATTAAATCAGCCATTTCAGATGAAACCATTAATCAGCTAGCCAAATATGTTCACAAAGTGCTAGATTTAAATGATTTAGATTGCGATTATGATGTCAGCAAAGAGAAATGTCGCTGTTGTGTTCGTAGAACGAGCAAAAAATAAAAACAGAAAGGAAACAATCATGGGGGATAAATTATTACAAATAAAAGATTTATATGTCAATGCGGGGGAAAAAGAAATTTTAAAAGGAATGAATTTAAGTATTAATAAGGGCGAAATTCATGTCATTATGGGACCAAATGGCTCGGGAAAAACAACAACTGCCAATGCTATTTTAAACAATCCTGCTTACACCAAGAAAAAAGGAAATATTCTATTTGAAGAAAAAGAGATTACCAATTTGAAAACAGATGAAATCGCACGAAAAGGAATTTTCATGTCATTTCAATTGCCTGAGGAAATTCCGGGTGTTTCGGTGACGAATTTTTTGAAATACGCCAAAAATAAGGCAACTGGAAAACCAGTCAAAGTATTTGAGTTTCGCGAGGAATTGAAAACCTATATGAACGAGCTAAATATGAATTCGAAAAACATGGAAAGAAGCTTAAATGTAGGATTTTCTGGTGGAGAAAAAAAGAAAAATGAAATTTTGCAAATGCTTGTCTTAAATCCAAAACTTGCGATTTTGGACGAAACCGACTCTGGACTTGATGTTGATGCGATTAAAACGGTTTCCAAAGGAATCGAGATGTTCAAAAATGAAAATAATGCTGTTTTAATCATCACACACAACACCAAAATTTTGCATAGTTTGAAAGTGGATTATGTACATGTCTTAGTAAATGGACAGATTGTGAAAACAGGAAGCCAAGAATTGGCGAAAGAAATTGAGGAAAATGGCTATAAAAAATATACCACGAACCGTTCACAAGAATGAACAATTCGTGGATAGCGGTGCATTTATTTAAAAATTTTTGCTAAGCCAGTAATAATAAAAATAATAATGAAAACGATTGCAACAATTTTTAAAATTTGCCACAAGAAATAGAGTAGAAAAATGGAAACTACAATTTCTGTAATGCACCGTAATAGTTTGGAAAACCAATTCATAGAATTTCCTCCTCCGTAGTTAATACTTAATATTATACCACAAATTAACATAAAAGTCAAGAATCTAGGGGCGTGATTGCTTGCCTTAGAAAGGAAAAATAATGAGTAAAAATCAAATTGATGAAATTAATCGAAATATTTACGATTTTAAAAATAAAGACGAATATGATTTCAAAATAAAAAAAGGTTTAACGCCTGAAATTATTGAAGAAATTTCGAAACAGAAAAAGGATCCAGATTGGATGAGAGAATTTCGTTTAAAAGCTTTGGAAGTTTATCATGAGTTAGAAATTCCAACTTGGGGGCCGGATTTATCCGAATTAGATATGAGTCAAATTGCAACTTACGTACGCCCAAAATCAAAGCTAAACAATTCATGGGAGGATGTGCCAGATGACATCAAAAACACGTTTGATAAATTAGGTATTCCAGAAGCGGAAAAGACGTCTCTTGCAGGCGTTGGTGCACAGTATGATTCAGAAGTTGTGTATCATAGCATGAAAGAAGAATTGATTCAGCAAGGTGTTATCTATACAGACATGGAAACCGCACTTCAAGAATATCCAGATTTAGTCAAAAATCATTTTATGAAATGTGTGCCTGTTTATGACCATAAATTTGTGGCATTGCATGGTGCTGTATGGTCTGGTGGTTCGTTTGTGTATGTGCCAAAAGGCGTGAAGGTTGATATTCCATTACAATCCTATTTTCGTTTGAATTCGCCAGAATCGGGGCAATTTGAACATACGTTGATTATTGTAGACGAAGGAGCGAGTCTTCATTTTATTGAAGGTTGCTCGGCACCTAAATATAATAAAGTCAATCTTCATGCGGGTTGTGTGGAATTGTATGTGAAAGATAATGCATATTTGCGTTATTCGACGATTGAAAATTGGTCGAAAAATATGCTGAATTTGAATACGAAAAAAGCATTGGTTGGGAAAAATGCGAAAATGGAATGGGTATCAGGTTCGTTTGGCTCGAAAATTTCGATGCTTTATCCGATGAGTATTTTGAATGGAGAAGGAGCGAAAACTGAATTTACGGGAATTTCTTTTGCGGGAAAAGGACAAAACTTGGATAATGGATTTAAAGTGGTTCACAATGCAAGAAATACATCTAGTGTGGTAAATGCTAAGTCGATTTCGAAAAATGGTGGAAAATGTACGTATCGTTCGTTGGTTCGTATTAACGAAAAGGCAAAATATTCGAAATCTTCGGTATCTTGTGAATCTTTGATGTTAGATGATATTTCAATTTCAGATACAATTCCAGTAAACGATATTCAAACCGATGAAGTGGAATTTTCGCATGAGGCAAAAATTGGAAAAATTAGTGATAAGGCGATTTTTTATTTAATGAGTCGAGGCTTATCCGAAGAAGATGCCAAAGCGATGATTGTTCGCGGTTTTGCGTATCCGATTTCGAAAGAATTGCCTATGGAGTATGCGGTGGAAATGAATAATTTGATTAATTTGGAATTAGAAGGAAGTATTGGCTAAGTAGCCTTAAAGGGCTTTGCCCCTTAAGAATCCCCACGAAGGGCGCTGCCCTTTCGAAACCCGCTCTTCGGTCAGAGGGACATTGGCTTTGTCAAATTAAGTTATAAAAACTGGTTTGATACCACGCGTTAGTCACGCGAGAGAGTATGTTTTAAAAGAGAGGTAAGAGTTATGATAAAATTAAATGAAACGCCAGTTAGAACGTCGCGAAATTTTAATATTAATAATATAACATTAGAAAATGTGGAGATTCCAGAAGAAGTTGGGGATTTTAAAAGGGTTCAAATAATCGGTGAGAATTCGAAAATAAAGATGGATGAAGAATGTAGTGAAATTAGTTTAAATTATGGTTTGAGCGATTTTTTCACAAATCAAGTGAAGCAAAAAGCAAATCAAAAAATACGTTGTAATGTGGAGAGCAAAACAGAAAAGGAATTACGCATTTATTTTGACTTTGATGAAGAGAATTTGCAATTGGTGGATGATATTGAAATTATAGCAAACGAAGAGACGAAAGCAACGATTATGATAAAATATGAAGCAGATGAAAAGTTGGCTTGTTTTCATAATGGAATTCTTCGAGTTGTGGCGAAAAAAGGGGCAAAAGTGAATGTTATTTTCATGAATTTGTTGAATACGAATTCAAATCATTTTATGGCGATTGAAAATGAAATAGAAGAAAAGGCAAAAGTGAATTATTGTATCGTTGATTTTGGTGGGAAAAATAGTATTACGAATTTGGATTCAAATTTGGTGGGAAATTTTTCGGAAAATCGAATTCATACGATATATTTGGGAAAAGAAAAGCAGTTGCTTGATTTGAATTATAAAGGCGTGTTACGAGGTGAAAAGTCAAATTTAGAAATTGAAGTGCAAGGCGCTTTGAAAGATAAAGCCAAAAAACATTTTAAAGGAACAATTGATTTCAAGAAAGGCGCCAAAAAAGCGAAAGGAAACGAAAACGAAGCCTGTATGTTGCTTTCTGACACAGCAAAATCGCTTGCCTTGCCAATGCTTTTGTGTTCAGAAGAAGAGGTTGAAGGAAATCATAGTAGTTCGGCCGGAAAAATTGGGGAGAAAGAATTATTTTATATGATGAGTCGCGGTTTTACTTTTAAAGAAGCACAGAAGTTGATGGTACACGCAAAGTTTAATAAAATTTTGCAAAATATTAAGAGTGAAGGGTTGAGAAATTATATTTTGAAGGAAATTGATGAGAGATTGGAGTAAAAATGAAACTAGGAATTGATATTGATGACACAACAGTTGATTTAGCAAATGTGATGTTAAAATACGCAGAAAAATTTGATAGAGAAGTTTTAGGAAGAAAAGGGATAAATGGAGATTTTGGAGAGATACCAAATCGTTACTATTTGGAAGCTTTGTTTGGCTGGACGCAGGAAGAAAAATATGCTTTTTTTAATGCTTATTATAAAAATGTTTTGGAGGAATGTATTCCTTTGGAAAATTCGGCAGAAACGATTCGAAAATTAAAAGAAGAGGGAAACGAAATCTATTTTATTACAGCAAGACTGAATGAAATTCCCAATTGTGATGCAGAAAATATCACAAAAATGACATTGGAAAAAAATAATATTCCTTACAATCAATTAATTATGAATGCTAAACATAAATTGCAATTTTGTATAAAACATGGGATTTCAATTTTTATGGATGATAGTTTTGACACCTGCAAAGAATTAGAAGAAAACGGCATCAAAACTTTTTTGATGACAACAAAAATGAATCAAAATATTAAAACAGGAGAGATGGAAAGAGTGGCGAATTGGAAGGAAGCTTATGAAAAAATCAAATTATTTTTAAGAAAGGATTGAAAGATGAACATAAAACAAGATTTTCCGATTTTACAAAATCACAAAATTACCTATTTAGATAGCGGAGCAACCACGCAAAAGCCAATTCAGGTGATAAACGCAGTAAAGAATTTTTATGAAAAACAAAATGCAAATCCGCATCGTGGTGCGTATTCTTTGAGCATGGAAGCGACGCAAAGTTATGAAAATATACGTGACAAAATTGCCCGATTTATAAATGCGAAACACACAGAGGAAATTATTTTTTCCAAAAATGCAACAGAAGCTTTGAATTTAATTAGCTATTCTTATGGCATGGAAAACCTGAAAAAAGATGACGAAATCGTGCTTTCGATTATGGAGCATCATTCGAATTTAGTGCCTTGGCAGAAGATTTCGAAAGTCACAGGTAGTCAATTAAATTATATGTATATGAATGGTGATTTTGAGTTATCAGAGGAAGAAATGGAAAAGAAAATTACGGATAAAACGAAGATTGTTGGAATTACGCATGTTTCAAATGTTTTAGGAACCATTAATCCTGTGAAAAAAATCATTGAATTGGCACATAAAAAAGGAGCAATTGTTGTTGTCGATGCTTCGCAGAGTATTCCGCATATGAAAATTGATGTACAAGAGTTAGATGCCGATTTTTTAGTGTTTTCAGGACATAAAATGTTGGCTCCACTTGGAATTGGTGTTTTGTACGGAAAACGTGATTTGCTAAATCAGATGAATCCATTTTTAATGGGGGGGGATATGATAGAATATGTTTATGAGCAAGAAACAACGTTTGCACCATTGCCCAATAAATTTGAGGCTGGAACGCAAAATGTAGAAGGTGTTATTGGTTTGGGGGCTGCGATTGATTATATTGAAAAAATGGGATATGATACCATACAACAAATTGAAAAAGAAGTGATTGCTTATGCGAAACAAGAATTGTCAAAATTGGATTATGTGACATTGTATTTGACATCAAATGAAAAGCATCATTCAGGTGTGATTTCATTTAATTTGAATGGGATTCATCCACATGATGTGGCTAGTATTTTGGATTCTGAAGGGGTTTGTGTACGTTCACGGAAACCATTGTGCACAGCCACTAATGAGATTCCTTGGTGTTGATTCGACTTGTCGAGCGAGTTTTTATTTTTATAATACGAAGGAAGATGTAGATAGATTAATAGTAGCTTTAAAGAAAGCTTATGGAATGTTTGAAAAGTATATAAATTAGAAAATAATTTTTGGGGGAAATATGGAAGATTTAAATGATATTTATAATGACTTAATCATGGAACACAGCATGAATTCTTATAATAAGAAGAAATTGGCACAATGTGATTTTTGCGAAATGGGACATAATCCGAATTGTGGAGATGAAATATCATTAGAGCTGAAACTAAATGGCAATTTGATAGAAGATATGGCATTTACAGGGCATGGCTGTGCGATATCGCAAGCATCAACATCCGTTATGATTGATACATTAAAAGGAAAAACAGTAGAACAAGCCCAAGAAATCATAAAAACATTTATTGATATGATAAAAAGAGAAGAAACAGACGAAGAAAATTTGAAAAGATTAGAAGATGCGATTGCTTTTCGTAATGTTTCAAACATGCCAGCAAGAGTAAAATGTGCATTACTAGCTTGGCACACAATAGAAGATATGTTAAATAAAAAGGAAAATGGAGGAATAAGCAAAATTAATTGCTGTCAGTAAAACATGAAAAATAAAAAAGTATTATTAGGTATGAGTGGAGGAGTGGATAGCTCAGTTTCGGCTCTGCTTTTGAAGGAACAAGGATATGAAGTGATTGGTATCACATTGGAATTATGGGAGGAAAATGAGGCTTGCCATACAGAAGCCAAAAGCATCTGTGATTGCATAGGAATTTCCCATGTTACATATAATGGAAAAGAACAATTTAAAACCCATGTTATCCAAGATTTTATGGATTGTTATGCCAACTGTAAAACACCCAATCCTTGTATTGAATGTAACAAATATATGAAATTTGGTGTTATGTGGGAAAAAGCCAAAGAACTTGGGTGTGACTATATTGCAACAGGTCATTATGCCAAAACAGAATATAGTGAAAAATATAATAGATGGGTTTTGAAAAAATCGAATAATGAAAAAAAGGACCAAAGCTATGTTTTATGGAGCATGCCAAAAGAACTGATAGAACACGTTTTGTTTCCACTTGCGGATTTTGAAACCAAAGATGAAATTCGTGAAATTGCCAAAAAAAATAATTTACAAGTTGCCAGTAAGCCAGATAGTGAAGATATTTGTTTTATACCAGATGGCAATTATAAAAAATTCCTAGAAAATCATTCCAACCTAAAACCCAAAGCAGGCAATATTGTGAATGAAAAAGGTCAAATTTTGGGGACGCATACAGGTTTATACAATTATACCATTGGACAGCGAAAAGGGCTTGGCATTTCCAATCCAGTTCCCTTATTTGTTTTGGGATTTAATAAAGTTAAAAATGAAGTGATTGTTGGAGAAGAAAAAGAATTATACCAAAAAGAAATTATAGTGGAAGCAATCAATTTATTATTGGTGGATGAAATAGAAGAGATGAAAGTCCAAGTGAAGACACGCTATTCTTCGAAAGTAGCCAATGCACTAATCAAGCAAGAAGGAAACCAGATAAGAGTAATTTTTGAAGAACCACAAAGAGCAATTACGCCAGGACAATCAGCCGTATTTTATAAAGACGATATGGTGCTTGGTGGTGGAAAAATTGTAACCTAAGAAAGGAAGGTTTAAAGAATGAAAAAAGCAGAATTTGACATTCAAGGAATGACTTGTAGTAGCTGTCAATCTCATGTAGAAAAGGCGGTTTGTAAGTTAGAGGGAACCAAAAAAGTAAATGTTAATTTATTATCCAATCAGATGAAACTTGAATACGATGAAAATCTTCTTAATCAAGAAAGCATTATAAAGGCCATAGTAGATGCTGGCTATGGCGCAACAATAGCAGGGCAAAACGAAAAAAACAAAGATAAAACTAAAACAGAAAAAGAAGACAACAATAGCCTAAAATCCATGAAACATCGCTTGCTAATTTCAATTATTTTTTGGATTCCATTGATGTATATTGCAATGTATCATATGTTTTACGAATGGTTTGGATTGCCGATTCCGCAAGTGATAATGCATTTGTTTCATGGAACAGAAAATGCAATTACGTTTGGGTTTACACAATTTTTATTGTTGTTGCCAATTATGTATGTCAATCGCAATTATTTTAGTAGTGGATTTAAAAAGTTGATGAAACGAATGCCCAATATGGATTCATTAATTGCAATGGGAAGTTCAGCTGCCATTGTTTATGGAATATATGCCATATTTATGATTGGTTATGGTTTAGGACATCAGCAAATGGAATTGGTAGAACGTTTTTCTATGGACTTATATTTTGAATCAGCAGGAACAATTCTTACTTTGATTACAGTTGGTAAATTTTTAGAAGCAAAATCAAAGGGAAAAACAGGTGATGCCATTGGCAAATTAATGAATTTAGCTCCCAAAACAGCAACGGTTTTGCGAGATGACAAAGAAATTGAAATCGAAATCGACGAAATTTTAGTAGGAGATATTATTCTCATAAAACCGGGTGGCAGTATTCCTGTAGATGGTGCAATTGTGGAAGGCAGTTCAGCAGTTGACCAAGCGAGCATAACAGGGGAAAGCATTCCAGTTGAAAAAAGTGTGGGTGATATGGTTATTTCAGGAACCATTAATAAAAACGGTTCATTTAAAATGAGAGCAACGAAAGTTGGAAAAGATACAACCCTTTCACAAATTATAACATTAGTAGAAGAGGCGGGAAATTCAAAAGCACCAATTGCAAGATTGGCAGATAAAGTGAGTGGCATTTTTGTTCCTTGCGTGATAACGATTGCAGTATTAGCCACGATTTTTTGGCTATTGCAAGGACAGAGTTTTGAGTTTGCACTTAGTATTGGGATTGCAGTTTTGGTGATTTCGTGTCCATGTGCATTGGGATTGGCGACGCCAGTTGCAATTATGGTGGGAACAGGAAAATCGGCGGAAAATGGAATTTTGATAAAATCAGCAGAAAGTTTGGAATTATTACACCAAGTAAATACAATTATTCTAGATAAAACAGGAACGATTACAACCCGGAAAACCAAAAGTGATGGATAGTATTTGCTTAATCGAGGAAAATAAATTATGGCAAGTCGCAGGAAGTTTGGAGCAAAATTCAGAGCATCCTTTGGCAGAAGCAATTTTAGAAATGGCAAAACAAAAGGAAATCGATTTTTTGAAGGTAGAGGAATTTAGCGGTATTTCAGGTAGAGGTGTAAAAGGGAAAATAGAAGGCAAAATCTATTTTGGTGGAAATATTGCGTTGATGAAAGAAAATGGAATTGACACGAAAAGGATAGAAGAGCAAACGGAAAAGTTTTTAGCGCAAGGAAAAACGGTTTTGTATTTTGCAGATGAAGAAAAAATAATGGGAGCTATTAGTGTTGCAGATAGCATTAAAGAAAGCAGTTTATCAGCCATTCAAGAAATGAAAAACAGAAAATTAGAAGTGGTTATGCTCACAGGAGATAATCATATTGTGGCAGAATCCATGGGAAAAACTTTAGGGATAGATAAAGTAATTGCGGAAGTTTTACCACAGGATAAAGAAAAAGAAGTTCAAAAAGTGCAAGAGCAAGGTAAAAAAGTAGCATTTGTGGGAGATGGAATTAATGATAGTCCAGCATTGGTAAGAGCAGATGTTGGTTTAGCGATTGGCTCTGGAACCGATATTGCGATTGATTCAGCAGATGTTGTTTTAATGAAAAATAGTTTGCAAGATGTTGTGAGTGCAATTGATTTAAGTAAAGCAGTTATACGAAATATCAAGATGAATTTATTTTGGGCGTTTTTCTATAATTGTGTTGGAATTCCAATTGCGGCTGGTGTATTTTATTTAGATTGGGGGTTCAAATTGAATCCTATGATTGGGGCAGCAGCGATGAGTTTAAGTTCTGTATGTGTTGTAATAAATGCATTAAGATTAAGGAAATTTAAGCCTGAAGCTAAATCAAAATATGATAAGATAAAAAAGGAGGAAAAAGTAATGACAAAAATAATTTTAATTGAAGGAATGCAATGTAATCATTGCAAAATGAGCGTGGAAAAGGCATTGAGTGGGATGGATGGCGTGACAAAAGTGGAAGTGGATTTGGAAGGAAAAAAGGCGACGATTGAATCAACTGAAGAAATTAGTGAAAGTGAAATTAAAGAAGTAATTGAAGAAGCAGGTTTTCAAATTAAATAAAATATTTTATATGAAAGACAAAAACATTTGCCATTTTACTGGCAAATGTTTTGTTTTTTCAGGAACTTTATTTTTCTAGCTGTTAATGGCAACCAGAGCAAGGGCAACAGTGAAAGGTTTCAGCGTCTAATTTCGCCTGAGTTTCAGCCGCTTTGTTTAAAATCGCAATGGATTTTTCTGTTAATACGAGGTTGTTTCCGTCTCGTGTAACCAAATCATTGCTTAATAAATCTTGTACGCCGTAATTTTTGCGCGACAAGATTTTTTCAACATCTTCCGTTGCTATTGTGTCTAAAATTTTGGGGTTACTTTTTTTAATAGCTTCTTCACTCTCGTAATCGTCGGAGCATAAGCCTAATTTTGTGTAGAGAGCAAAAACCAAAAAGTCCATTAAATCATCTTTAATGCCATGTTCCTCAGCAGCAGGGAATAATGTAAATCCGCGTCCTCTTAGCCGTAAATCTTGTACTCTTAGTTCCATAAATAGACCTCCTAAATTTTATTGTATGGTATCAACAAGTTTCTATATATTCATTATATAAAAATTTTATGTAAATGTCAATATTATACAATTTAAAAATTGACATAAAAATGCAAAAGATGTTATAATAATAATCGGATAAGACATTGTACACAAGCCATTTATAATAAGTAAAAGATAGGAGAAAAAAATGCAAAATCAATTTTCAAGAACGGAAAGTTTAATTGGAAAAAAAGGAATTGAAAAATTACAAAACACAAAAGTTGCGATTTTTGGCATTGGTGGAGTGGGTTCTTATGTAGTGGAAGCTTTGAGTAGAGCTGGCATTCGGCAATTTTGTTTTGGTGGATAAGGATGAAGTGGACAGAACCAATCTAAATCGACAAATCATTGCGACAACAAAAACGATTGGAAAGCCAAAAGTAAAGGTTGCAAAAGAACGTATTTTAGAGATTAATCCAGAGGCTAAAGTAGAGATTTTTCAAGAATTTTTTGGCCCAGAAACTTCAGGAATTTTAGATGAAACATTGGATTATATTGTAGATTGTGTGGATACAGTTACTGCCAAAATCGAATTGGTAGTACGAGCCAAAGAATTGAAAATTCCCATTATTTCGAGTATGGGAACGGGGAATAAATTAGACCCTACAAAGTTTGAAGTAACAGATGTTTATAAAACCAGTGTGTGCCCATTAGCCAAAGTCATGCGAAAAGAATTGAAAGCAAGAAATATTAAGGGGTTAAAAGTGGTTTATTCTAAGGAAGAACCACTCAAGTTAGAAAGTCAAACCATTCGGAAGTGTATCATTTGTGCCATCTGTAGCAGGCTTGATGATGGCGGGCGCGGTTGTAAGAGATATTTTGGTGGAGAAATAAAGGATTGACATTTTATGTAAAATGCAGTATAATAGAATAGATTGATTGATATGTGTAACGTATCAATGTTGAGACTACAAATTTAGAGAAGGAGGGACAAAATTGAAACTCCAGAAAAAAATAATTGAGATACATTATGATAATAATATAAAAGGCAAAGACGAAATAAGGAGGCAACAAAAAGATGGTAGACAAGAAAGAAAACCAAATTCAAAAAAATAGGCAACGGGTATTGAAATTTATGTCTGAGAGATATGGTCAAAATTTAACGGAAAAACAGCTCAATATTGCCCTTATACTGATTAAGGAAGAGCACAGGGACATTTTTCAAGCGAGATGGGGCATGCTTGATGGAGCCTATTGCCGGAGATTCCAGCAATTAGACAAAAAGTTGGGAAGAAAAGATTCTCGACTGGAATATTACATAGCACTTGAAAAGCTGGAAGGCATGTTAGAGGACTTGAGGCATGTAGAGGTTTTCCAGAATTGCGAAGAAGCGAATTCGGTAACTGCTGTAGGGGTATGGAAATTGATTTTTGAATAGGAAAAAGCGAAAGTGGCAAATGCAATGGATTTGCCACTTTTTGCAAGGCTAGAAAAAGATAACGATTTCTATTGAAAAAATTGAGTATTTATTGTATGCTAAGTAAAATAAGGAGTTTTTATGGAAAGATTTGAAGAAATAGAAAAAAGTATTGTAACAACGTATCGAAATAAAATTTGGACGAAATTTGTAAAGGGAATTAGAGAATTTGAGATGATTTCTGAAGGCGATAAAATCGCAGTTTGTATTTCTGGGGGAAAAGATTCGATGCTTATGGCAAAATGTTTTCAAGAATTAAAAAAGCATCGTAAGATGAATTTTGAGCTTGTGTTCTTGGTAATGAATCCAGGCTATAATGAAATGAATACACAAAAAATTATCGAAAATAGCAAAACGCTAAACATTCCCATTACGATGTTTGAAACGGATATTTTTAATCGTGTTGTCAATATTGATGACCATCCATGTTATATTTGTGCCAGAATGCGAAGAGGCTATTTATATGAAAAAGCAAAAGAGTTAGGATGTAATAAAATAGCGTTGGGGCATCATTTTGATGATGTCATTGAAACTACTTTAATGGGGATGCTGTATGGTGCGCAAATGCAAACCATGATGCCCAAAGTTTGTAGCACGTCACATCCAGGCATGGAATTGATTCGACCGATGTATTATGTAAAAGAAGAAAATATTATTCGTTGGGCAAAACGAAATGATTTAGAATTTATACAGTGTGCTTGCCGTTTTACAGAACATTATACCAAATGTGAAAATCGCGATGGAAGTTCAAAACGCGAAGAAATAAAGGCTTTAATTAAAGAGTTACGAAAAAAATATGAAAATATTGATATTAATATTTTTCGTAGTACGCAAAATGTTAATTTAGATACTTTGATTTCCTATCGAAAAAATGGGAAGACACATCATTTTTTGGAGAAATATGGGAAGAAGGACTCGAAAAATGTCGAATAAAAAAATAAAAATACCTTGATTTTTAAAAGGAAACATGGTAAAATCAGACCATTCCAAAAATAGGAAAGGTGGTGAAAAAATGGACGAATTAAAAGCATTTTTGATAGGATTTGAACAAAGGACAAATGAGAAATTCGATAGTATGACATCAAATTTTAAAATAGAATTGAATCAACTGAAAACAGAATTTGATAAAAAATTACAAGAACTTCGTGATGAAATATTAGATAGATAGTTTGTTTTTGAAGAAGAATATGGAACTAAAATTGATGCGATATTGGATGCCGTAACATTAGAATTGGATAAAAATTTGGAAAAGTCCGAAAAGATTCGAACATTGGATAGACGAATGGATCGAGCAGAAGCTCATATTTTTAATCATGAAAAAAAATTTGCAAGGTTAGAGCCTAAAAAATAATTTAATTCTGAAAAAAATCAAAAAGGATAGAGAGTATATAGATTATTTTATAAGTAAAGTAATCTATATGCTCTCTATTTTTATCGTAGATTGCGAAAATTGGTCGAATTTTGTATTGACGGATGAAAAAAAAAACGATATAATAAAATTAGGAGTTAGGCTTTATTAGTTTAATTTCAAAGTATTTTTTGGAGAAATGATATGAAAGAAGAATGTGGAATTTTTGGAATGTATTCCATGAAAAATGAAGAAGATTTAGTATTTCCATTGTGTGTAGGACTATCTAGTTTGCAACATAGAGGAGAAGAAGCTTGTGGAATTGCGATTAATAATGGAGGAATGATTACGTGTCATAAAGATATAGGGCTGGTATCTGATGTATTTACTAATTCAGTGATTCGTGATTTACCAAAAGGAAAAATAGGAATTGGACATGTGCGTTATTCGACTACTGGTTGTCCAAGAAAAGAAAATGCACAACCGATTTTTTCAAGATATAAAAAAGGAAATTTGTGCATTGCGCATAATGGAAATTTGACCAATACAGCGGAACTTCGTACTGAATTAGAAGAAAATGGAGCGATTTTTAATTCAACGAGCGATACAGAAGTTATTGCGTATATTATTGCACGTGAAAGATTGAAAACGCATTCCATTGAAGATGCTGTTTTTAATGCTATGAAATATATTAAAGGTGCGTATTCTTTGCTGGTTATGAGCTCTCAAAAATTAATTGCAGTCCGTGACCCATATGGATTTAGACCATTGTGTATGGGAAAATTGGATGGCGATTATGTATTTTCGTCTGAAAGCTGTGCACTGGATATATTAGGGGCTGAATTCGAGAGGGATATTGAGCCAGGAGAAGTGGTTACGATTTATAATAATGAAATTTCCACAAAGAATTTTAGAACAACAGAAAAAGATGGGTTATGTATTTTTGAGTATGTTTATTTTTCTAGACCAGATTCAATTGTAGATGGCTATAGTGTTCATAAATTCCGTGAAGAAACAGGAAAATATTTGAGCATGCAAGCTCCTGTGGAGGCGGATTTTGTAGCAGGTGTTCCTGATTCTGGATTAGATGCGGCATTGCGGTTATTCAAAAGCGTCAAAAATTCCGTATGGAATGGCTTTTGTGAAAAGTAAATATATTGGAAGAACGTTTATTCAATCGACTCAAAGTGAAAGAAAGAAACAAGTTGTATTAAAATTAAATCCGTTAAAACAAAACATAAAAGGAAAAAAAATCATTTTAATTGATGATTCGATTGTGCGAGGAACAACAATTACAAGATTGGTTAAAATATTAAGAAGAGAAGGCGTAAAAGAAATTCATTTACGAATTGCTGCTCCACCATTTGTTGGAATGTGCTATTTTGGAACCGATGTAACAGATGAAGATGGACTGATTGCTAGACATAAAACAGTGGAAGAAATTCGTCAGCAAATTGGCGTGGATTCTTTGGAATATTTAAGTTTAGAAAATTTAAGAAAAATTGCGGAAAATTCAAATATGAAAAGTTTCTGTGAAGGATGTTTTACGAATGAATATCCAATTGAAGTGCCAAAAGAAGTTCATAAAGACAAATTTGAAAAAATATTTTAAAAGACTTGATAGAAAAGTATTGGATAATGGATTCGAAAATATAAATTAACAATTTATGTAAATTATGATAAAATCACAACATATAAAAAAGCATTGAAGGAGGAAACAAGACATGATACTACGGATAATGTATAGTGTTATGGTGGCAATGACTGTAATTTACATTGCTAAAATAGTGGTGCCAATGTGGAAAATGACACGCGATAAGGATGCTATTTTGTGGATTTTTCA
>CARFUA010000002.1:0-6438 GCA_948976265.1 uncultured Clostridia bacterium | reverse complement strand
ACATCTCCCCAGAAGAAAAGCAGCGGATTTTTCCAGAGAATTGCTCACAAAAAATCAAACATGGGAAGATTGTGTTAAAATTTTCAAATGCGCAAGAAGCTTGCGACGAGTTTGAAAAATGCATTGACAGACTGTTTGTTTATTACAATCAGCACAATTGGCTGATGTCAATACCTGATTTGCAGGATGATAAAGAAAAGCTGTCTCAAATCAAGGAACGAGTGAGATGGCTGAAAGACCATTAATGGAAAAAGCTATTTTAGAATTCATGAAGCGGATTCTAAGATAGCTTTTTTTAGTAAAAATTTTGGAGAAAAAGATAAGTTTTTTACATTTTTTGTTGAAAAAAACGTAAAATATAGTATAATAAATATGAGGTAATAAAAAATGTTATATGATATAGAAGATGAAAATGAAGAATTCGAACCAAATGAAGAACAATTAAATAAGGCACATTTAAGAAAGAAAACCATCATTTGTGGCATGATTGTTTTGGGATGTGTTGTGGTGATGATTATTAGTACGTGGCTTTCCTTAAAAATAAAAAATGGTGGTTTTGAAAACTCAAAAAAAGCTGAAAAAACAAGTGATTTGAGAGCCTATGAAGGAAAGCATGAATTGATTAAAAAACATGATTTAGAACAAATCAAAACCAAATTTATTCCAAAGCAAAATCCAAATGCGCAACAAGAAATAACCAATATTTATTATTCAAAAGAAAAAGTTGCGTATCTTACCTTTGATGATGGGCCTTCCAAGAATATTACGCCACAAATATTGGATATTTTAAAAGAGGAAAATGTACCAGCAACGTTTTTTGTATTAGGAAGTCGAGTGGAATTGAATCCAGCGTTATTGAAACGAGAATATGAAGAAGGACATTATATTGCAAATCATGGTTATTCTCATAAATATTCCCAGATTTATCAGTCAAAAGAAGCCGTTTTGGACGAATATAATAAATGCGAAACAGCGATTCGAAATGCTTTAGGAAATGCTGCTTATAATACGTATCTTTTTCGCTTTCCAGGCGGTTCAAGTGGTGGAAAGTATGATGCAATAAAAGCAGAAGCCAAAGGATTGTTGTCAAGCAATGGCGTGAATTATACCAATTGGAATTGTTTGACAGGAGACGCAGAAGGAAAAACGACAGAAGAAGAATTAATGGGATGTTTGAAACAAAGCATGGAAGGTGACGATGCGATTATTGTTTTAATGCATGATGCAAGTGATAAATCTTACACAGCTGAAACTTTGCCAGCTGTAATAGCGTATTTACGTGAGCAAGGATATGTCTTTA
The DNA here is from genome assembly GCA_948976265.1 of uncultured Clostridia bacterium. GTDB lineage: Bacteria > Bacillota > Clostridia > TANB77 > CAG-508 > Scatovivens. The sequence goes on along the minus strand of CARFUA010000002.1, from coordinate 5,138 downwards.
AAAATTTTTATGGAATATTTTAGAAAACAAATTGCGATTTTTAGTAGGAAGTTGTAAAATAAAAGTAGATATAAAATTAGAGAAAACCCCCAGTTATACTGGGGATTTTTTGTTTATTCTGTTATGATAAAATAGCCAATTGGTTTGCATTGACAAATAAAATTTGTCAAAGTTAAAGTTAAAACAGTCGGTTCACTACCAGGAGTGATGTTTTTTCCAGTAGTAATGATAGCTGGTTGCTTATTTCCCACTTTTTGAAACCATAGTCCAGACTTAGTGTCTTGGCGCATAAATTGAAAATAGCCTAATGGAAATTTCTCATTTGGTGCAGCGTAAAATACTTTGATAAGGTATTCATTACATTGTAAAGAGATTGTATCCTCTAAATCAATCTGGCGATAGACTATTGCTAAGTTTCGTAAGTCAACACAGACTTTACTAAGAATTTCATCGGGTCCTTTACCGTAGAAACTTAAATTTCTAGTAAATCCTGGAATGAATGAAGCAGGATACATAATTCCTAAGGAATATGCATAATTTGTGATAGTTACGGTTTCTTGTTTGGATAGTCTTTTTGGAGTGTTGTCTTGAAACAAGGCAGTTGACCGAAGAATTGTTTTTTGGATATCTTTGATTGAAATAAGCATAATAATGGCTCCTTTCATAAACTGTATTTCATCTTAGTTAAGAATAACATATTTTTATGTACTTTTCAAGAAAAAATTGTATTTGTTTTGAAAAATGCTATAAAGTAGTAAAAAAAGAAATAACTTAGAAAAATTTACTAAGTTATTTCTTTTTGTTGTTACTATACGCCCTGTTCACCAGGCAATATATAATCAATGACACCATAAATTAAAGCACCAATGATAGCTGCCATCCAGGTGATTGAGTAACCAGCAACTAAAAATTGTGTTACATATAATGTAACAACAGCTAATACAAATCCAACAAAACCTTTACCGAAAGCCATTGCGTGTAAACCTGTAAATTTTACAATAAGATAATCCATAACACTTAAAACGATCGCTGCTACACCTAAACTCCACCAGTTATTAATTGTGAAATTTGGTGTAAAAAATGCAGTGATACCAAGTATGATAGCTGCTACGATAAATCTACCAATGACTTGACCAACGGTTCCCATAGTTGTGTTAGTTTGTGCATGATTGTTCTCCATTTTTGAACCTCCTTGGTAAAATTGTTTGTAATAAACAATTAAAATGTTTCAATAAATATTTATTTCACAATAAAATAAATATTATATAAGTATATTTTGAGGATTTTTGCAAAAAATATTCATATAAAATTTTCAAGAAGGGTTTTTAGTTGAAATGGTACTGATATTTGTAAGAACAATTTTTCTTTATGTTTTGGTATTGATTGTTATGCGTTTTATGGGAAAACGTGAAATTAGCCAATTGCAACCATTTGAGTTGGTCATTTCTATTATGATTGCAGATTTGGCAACTACGCCGATGTCAGAAACTGGAATTCCCATTTTATATGGTATTATTCCAATTCTTGGTTTACTAATGATGCATATTGTAATTTCAGTGATTAATTTGAAAAGTATTCGTATGCGAGAAATTATTTGTGGTAAACCTAGAATTTTGATGTTTCGCGGGAAAATTGATGAACAAGCAATGATAAAAGAAAATTTTACAATTAATGAATTGCAAGAAAGATTACGTGTCAATGGCGTATTTAATTTGGAAGATGTGGAATATGCAATTTTGGAAACAAGTGGACAAATTACCGTTATTCCTAAACCTGCCAAAAGAGGTACAACGCCAGAAGATTTTGGGATAGAGCCAGAATATGTGGGAATTTCTTACGACTTGGTTATAGATGGAAAAATAATGACGGAAAATTTAGTGAAACTGGGAAAAGATTATAATTGGCTAAAAAAACAAGTTTCCAAATTTCATATGCGTCCAGAAGAAGCGTTAATTGTGGTATTAAGTGGAAATGGCAGTATTTTTTGCCAGCGTAAAGAGGTGAAGTAAGATGAGATTTTTGAAGGAATATTTAATTATTAGCGTTATTTTGATACTTGTGTTTGTTATTGATAATCGAACCAATTATAATTTGGTAAGTTCCGTGGAATGGATGAGAAACGGAATTTTAAGTGTTGAAAATAAGATGAAGGAAGAAAATCAATCCGAAGCCAAAAGTGAATTTTATGGGTTAGAAGAAAAATGGAAAGAAGAAGTGGAAAAGCTTGCTTTGTTTGTGGAGCATAATGAGCTTGAAAAAATAAGTGGCGATATTATATTAATTGAATCCAATTTTGATACAGGAGATACGGATGAATTATTTCAAAATATTGCAGATTTGAAATTTATGTTGGAACATATTGAAGAGAAAAATCAGTTAAAATGGAAAAATTTATTTTAAAAGGCACAGTATTTTCTGTGCCTGATTTTTTATAAATTAGTATCTTGAATGATATAAATCGGTCTTTTTTTGACTTCTAAATAAGTTTTAGACAAGTATTGTCCAATAATACCAAGAGAGAAAAGTTGAATACCACTTGCCATAAATATAATACATACCAAAGACGGCCAACCACTAGTTGGATCGCCAAGAATTAAAGTTTTGATAATGATAATCAAAATAAGGATAAAAGAAATCATACAAAAAAGAAGGCCAAGAATAGAAGAAAAAATTAAGGGAGTAGTTGTAAATGCAGTGATTCCTTCCAAAGCATAAGACAATAATTTCCAAAATGACCATTTAGTTTGCCCAGCCACTCTTTTGATATTTTCATATTCAATCCATTTAACATTAAATCCAACAAAGCTGAAAAGTCCTTTGGAATAACGATTATATTCTTTTAAAGATAAAATGGCGTTAACGACAGTTCGTTTCATAAAAATATAATCGCGTGCGCCATCAACCATTTCAAATTTTGTGACACGATTGATAATGCGATAAAATAGTTTGGCAAAAAAACTGCGAAGAAAGGGTTCACCTTTACGAGTTGAACGGTGTGTGCCTACGGCATCAAAGTTTTCCTCTGTCACAGCATGATACATTTCCAAAAGCAAAGAGGGTGGGTCTTGCAAATCAGCATCCATAATGGTTACGAAATCCCCAGTTGATTTTTCAAGTCCAGCATAAATGGCGGCTTCTTTTCCAAAATTTCTGGAAAAAGAGATATATTTAATACGCTCATCGGTTTTTAGTAAATCTTTGATGGTGTTTAATGTGTTATCAGTTGAGCCATCATTCACCAAAAGAAATTCAAATTTTATGCTGTCCGCAAATTGATTAACATATTTGATTAATTCTTCATAAAACAAAGGCAATGATTTTTCTTCATTGTAACAAGGTACAATAATTGAAATTTTGTTCATAATTTTCTCCTTATATTACTGTATTTTCAACGAAAATATATCATAAATGGAAAAAAAATGCAAGATATTGATTAAAATTTCAAAAAGAGGTTGAAATTTTTACAGAAATGTAATATAATTGTAATATAACTGTAATAAAAAACCAAAAGGAAAAAACAAATAGATAGATAACGTTATTTTTAGAAGGGAAGAGAAGTTGATGTTTGGACAAGATATAGGAATCGATTTGGGGACAGCTACCGTAATTGCTTATGTAAAAGGAAAAGGGATTGTATTAAGAGAACCTTCCGTTGTTGCAGTCAATAATATAACGGGTGAAGTTTTGGCGGTTGGTCATGAAGCTAGAAGAATGTTGGGAAGGACGCCAGGAAATATTGTGGCAACTAGACCACTTCGTGAAGGTGTGATTTCAGATTATACGGTTACAGAAAAAATGTTAAAATATTTCATTGGAAAGATAGGGGGGAAATTTTTATTTGCCCCTAGAATTATGATATGTATTCCTTCTCAAGTAACAGAAGTAGAGAGAAAAGCTGTAATTGACGCTGCCTCCAATGCAGGTGCTAGAAGAGTTTATTTAATTGAAGAACCCATTGCTGCTGCAATTGGTGCTGGATTAGATATTTCCAAGCCATCTGGAAATATGATTGTTGATATTGGTGGAGGAACAACAGATATTGCAGTCATATCACTAGGCGGTTCTGTAGTAAGTACTTCCATTAAAATAGCTGGTGATAAGTTTGATGAAGCAATTGTGAAATATATTAAGAAAAGACACAATGTGATGATTGGAGAAAGAACGGCGGAAGAGTTGAAATTAAATATTGGTTGTGTTTATCCTAAATTTCAAGATATGGAAATGGACGTGCGAGGACGCGATTTGTTAACTGGTTTGCCAAGAACGATTACAGTCTATTCAAGCGAAATGCTAGAAGCATTAGAAGAACCTTCAATGTTAATTGTAGATGCGGTTCATAATGTTCTAGAAAAAACACCACCAGAGCTTGCTTCAGATATTAGTGACAAAGGAATTTATATGACAGGCGGTGGCTGTTTGGTGGATGGTTTAGACAAATTAATTCAAGAAAAAACAGGCATTAATGTGATGATTGCTGAAGATTCTATCTCATGTGTAGCAATTGGAACGGGAAAAGCGCTGGATAATTTGGATAAATTGGATCGAACAAGAAGAGGATAGTGTGATTTTTAAAATATTTTAAACAAACCCTTGCCAAAATCAAAAATATGAAATATACTAAAAGAAACAATGTTATTCATAACAAAAGGGAGAACGAAAGATGAAAAATGTAGTTAAAGAATTCAAAAAAATATCGCAAAGCCTTGGCGCTGTACATACACACACACATGTAGTTTTATAGGAAACACGCAAGTGTTTATTTATGATACCAAAAGGAAATACATACTACTTATGTAGTATGTATTTTTGTGCTGTTTAATGAAAAATGATTGATTTTTACGTAAACACGTCTTAAAATTGATTTAAAGGGGGTCTATGCGCCTAAAAAACATAAAGTTCGAATAAATAAGAAAAGGAGAATAGAAAATGAAAAAATGCAGAGGAATCACATTGATTGCGCTTGTTATTACAATTATAGTTTTACTTATCTTGGCAGGCGTGAGTTTAAATTTAATAGCAGGAGAACAAGGAATTTTGAAAAGAGCGACTTCAGCGGTTGATAAAAATAAAGTGGAAACGGTGAAAGAAGATGTGGAATTGGTCGTGGCGGATTTGGGAACTGGCTATTATGAAGAAAA
>CARFUA010000001.1:246524-278767 GCA_948976265.1 uncultured Clostridia bacterium | reverse complement strand
TTGTAATCGTATAATATTCTATGTCAGGATAGTCTGAAATGTTTTTTAAAGAATAATATTTCGGATTGATACTATTATTCAGTTTCAGCCTAATTAAAACAACATATTTTCCTTCTGGCAAATCATCTAATAGCAATCCATTATTTATTTCATCTGTGGTTGACAAACTTAAATTTCCTTCTTCGAATTTTCCATTAATTGGATACGTTTTTTCAAATCCGGAGCCATCTGTTACATACAATTTTGCACTTTCAAAATTATCCTTCGAAACGCCTACTAATTTTCCTGAAAAATTAAGACATTTCCCAAATGTAAAAAATTCATTAATTTCCACTTGTTTTGTTTGCAACATTTCCAAAATAGTTTCACTCATTTGTAGCTGTGTTTGCGCTTTTCGATTTGAGGAAGTAGCAAAATATATGCCCATTCCTAAACCACACAAAACCAATATTAACATGACAAAAGTAACAAATTTTTTAAACATTTTTGGCTCCTTTCATTGGTTAATATATTTTGTATATTATATAAAAATTTCGTCTTTTAGTCAACTAAATTTGTTTAAGAATTTTCCTCTTATTTGCAAATTCTTTCAATCATTTGTTTATATTGTTCTACTAATTTGTATAAGCTGTTGACTGAAACATATTCATTTACTTCATGAGCCGTAATAGGTCCTGCCCCCAATATAATGCGATTGTTTTTTAGAAAACTTGCTTCTGTAATAAAATTACAGGTTTTTGAAGATTCTTCAGAAGAATTAAAAAACATTGGAATATGATTCAATTCCCTAACATCCGCATTATACTTCTGCTTTAGAAAATCGATTTTATGCATTATATTTTTTTCAGCCACTTTATTGACGGTTCTAAAATCCACCAGAAATTTGCAAAAATCTGGGACACAATTAATTGCGGTTCCTCCTTCTATTTTTCCAATATTCATGGTCATATAGGGTATTTCAAAATTAGGGTTTTGCTCTTTTTTTAATTCTTGCTCATAAAATTCCTGTAATTCACGAATCAAAGATACTGCGCTCACAATAGCATTTTTTCCTTTCTCTGGCGTACTAGAATGTACTTTTATTCCTTTTACTGAAATCTCATATTCTAGTAATCCTTTACTTCCCACTATTATTTCATTATTCGTTGGTTCGCCTATTATCATCATTTCAGGAAAATTTTTTTCATATTTTAAAATTTCCTGAATGCCAGAAAATCCGATTTCTTCATCATACGTAAAATATAACTTTATTCCTTTTGGTAAATTTTTAAAATCAATTTGAGATATAGCAGAAATCATGGCTGCAATTCCTGATTTCATGTCACAAACACCTAAACCATATATTTTATTATCCTTCTTTGTTAAAGAAAATGGGGAATGCTTCCAATTATCTGAAAATCCAACTGTATCCGTATGTCCTAAAAAACCTAACGGCGTTTTATCTTGATTAGACATAATCAAAAATTTATCCTTTTTTTCCGTTTTAAAATACATTAAATTTAATGTATTTTCAATATAATCCAATATTGCTTTATTCTCCTTATCTCGAACCGTATCAAATTTTACTAAATCTTCTAAAATTTTCTCAACATTTAACATTCTACTTCTCCTTTGTCTTCTCTTTCTTTATCAGAATTTACCAATTTTATTCCTTGTTTTAATTTTTCTCTATCCAAAGATTTTAAATCAATTTCCAAAAATATATTTTGCATAATTTCTATTCCGCCATTTACTCTTTCTCTTTCAACACCTTGAAATACATTGGGAATTTGTCTAAATCCTATCCTCAAAGCAATATTATACGACATGGACCCTCTTTCCAAAGTTCTCATATATAATTTTTCGTACCCCAATGCTTTGGATTGCATCACTCCATATAACATCAGTCTATTTCCCAATCCTTGCCTTCTATAAGAATTTAATACTGCAACATCTGCTAAATACATTACATTTTCATGTTGAAAATTAACTGGTTGATTTGTTTTTGCTCCCCTTTCCAAAGCAATTAGTCCCAGGCATTCGGTATCCTTATATGCACCATACATATATCCATTTTCTTGATATTCCTTAAAAATCTCTTCTAGTTCTTCTTCTGTATGTTTCTCATTATAAGGTGGACCTGAAAATACCCTATACACCTTTTTAAAATCATCAAAATCCGTAAGTTCCTTAATTTTACCACTCATATTTTCCCTCCTATCCTATATTAAAAAAGATAAAAAAAGACTATCCATAGAATTTTTCCTATCGATAGTCAAAACATATAATTCAATATTTTTAAACTATCATAGGCACAGCACTTTTAGCCTGTACCTATGACATTTTTTAAATGCAATAGTTACAAGCTCCTAAAATGATGATGCAATTGATTGTTTAAAAATATTGTTAATTTCATAATTTTACCTCTTTTATAATTTTATTATAGCAGAATAATCTAAATTTGTCAATTGTAACTTATCCTTTTATTTCTCCCACCAAATCATATCCATTCACATCTACAATTTTACATTTCACAAATTCTCCAACGTGGATTTTTCCATTATTCCTTATATAAATTACACTATCCTCATCTGGAATATCCATATAACTTCTGGCAATTAAATACTTCCCATCTTCCGTCATTCCATCGATGATTGCAGTATAATTATTCCCTATTTTTTCTTTTAATTTACTCTCCGAAATCTCTTTTTGGCTTTTCATGATTAAATTCCAACGTTTCTGTTTTGTTTTATAATGAATTTGCTCTTTTAACTTACTAGCAGGCGTTCCCTCTTCTTTAGAATACGGAAAAGCGCCTAATTTATCAAATTTCGTTCTTTGGATAAAATTATATAATTCTGAAAAATCTTCTTCTGTTTCACCTGGAAATCCAACTATCATTGTGGTTCTGATTATCACATCTGGAATTTCTTGGCGTAACTTCTGAATTAATATTTCAATGGATTTCGCATCACTTTTTCGATTCATTCTTTTGAGAACTTTATCTGAAAAATGTTGCAATGGAATATCAAAATAATGACAAATCTTCTCATTCTTTTTAACAACTTCAATCAATTCCTCTGTGATACTTTCTGGATAAGCATACAAAAATCGAATCCACCTAAAACCATCTATTTGGCAAAGTTTTTCCAACAACTCTGCTAATCTAGGTTCGCCGTACAAATCGATTCCATATTTCGTCGTATCTTGTGCAATGACAATAATTTCTTTATAGCCCAATTGGGCAAGACGTTTTGCTTCCTCCAAAATTTCTTCCATTGGTCTACTCACATATGGTCCACGAATACTTGGAATCGCACAATAAGTACAATGATTACTACAACCTTCCGCAATTTTCAAATACGCTGTTGTATCACCTGTGGCAAGCACTCTATTCATATAATCTAACGTATTTTTAGATTTTCTGTTCAAGCCTAACAAATCTTCGATTTTGTTCCACATTTCATCATATTCATCCACTGACAAAAACAAATCCACTTCTGGTAATGCTTTTTCTAATTCTTTTTTGTATCGTTTTACCAAACAACCTGTAGCAATTAAAAATTGGCAGTTTCCTTTTTCCTTTAATTCTGCCATTTCCAAAATTGTGTTAATTGCTTCTTCTTTGGCACTTTCAATAAATCCACAAGTATTAATCACAATCAGCTCTGCTTCTTCTGGACAATTCACAATCTCAAATTTTTCCTTTTGAAACAATCCAACAAACATTTCTGTATCAACTAAATTCTTGCTACATCCTAATGATATAAATCCTACTTTCATTTATTTCTCCTAAAAAATAATTGATAATACAATCAAAATTATGACTCCCGGAACTCCCAAAATCCCAACTAGCAAGCAACTCCACCAAGTCATTACTATGAAAATTCCTACTTTTGCTAAAAGCCATAAAATCAAACCACCAATTATTGAATTGACTAAAATTTTAAACATAAGTCTAATCGGAAACGTTAATATTTTTAGCACTAACATTAAAATTCCTACCGCTATTAAATAAACTCCAAATCCCATTTTTTCTCCTTTTAATTAAATTGATTCATTGCTGAATCGATTCCATTTTTCAACAACTCAACAATCGCATTTTTCGCTTTTTTAATTCCTTGCTGTAATTGTTCTTTCTCCTCTTCTGGAATACTTCCAATAACATATTCAATAATATCTGTATTTTCATCTGGTTTTCCAATTCCAACACGAATTCTTGGAAAATTTTCACTCTTTAAAAAATGTACCACAGACTTCATACCATTATGGCTTCCTGGTGAACCGCTTTTTCGAATTCTGATATTTCCTGTATCAATATCCACATCATCATAAATAATAATGATATTATCTAGTTCTACTTTATAAAAATTAGCAAATTCAATTACTGCTTCTCCACTAGCATTCATAAAAGTTTGTGGCTTTACCAATAAAACCTTTTGCCCTTCTATCACGGCATTTCCATATTCACTGTTAAACTTTTTTCGCGAAATTTCAACTTCATATTGTTTTGCAAGTTCATTGATAACTTTGAAACCCATGTTATGTCTGGTATTGGCATAATCTGACTCTGGATTTCCTAACCCTACAATTAAATACATTTTTTCCTCCGTTTCTTAAAATTCTTCATACTGATATCCACAGCTTCTTAGCAATCTGTTCATAATTGCAATTCCCAATCCTTCTTTTTTAACGCCTTCTATGATAATCAATTGTCCTGCTAATTCATCTGATTTTCTTAAAGCAGAATACAGATTTTGAGCAATTTGTTCTAAATTCTCTTTGCTTCCCAAATTAATAAAACGTTGTTCCGAAATAATGATTTTTTCTCTATGCTCTTCAAATCCAAGTAATATAACATCTCCTTTATACGACTTGATTAATCGATTAATTTCAAAAATTAAATCATTTTCATTTTCAGAATACATCAATTGAGCCGGCTTATTCGGTGCATAATGTTTATGCTTTAAACCTGGACTTTCCACTTCTTCAGATTCGTCAATTGGCTTGAAAATTCCATTTCCTAGTTCAGCCACACCGATTACATTTCGAATATCTTCCACGCTTATCTTTCCTGGTCTTAAAATGCAAGGAATCTCATCAATCACCTTTACAACTGTGGATTCTAAGCCAATTTCAGTTTCTCCTCCATCTACAATTGCGGAAACTTTCCCTTCTAATTCTTTGCGAATATCTTCCACCGTTGTTCCACTTGGTTTTCCTGAAATATTAGCACTTGGCGCTGCAATCGGCACACCCGAAAAAGCAATAATTCCTCTTGCAATCACATGATTTGGCATTCTTATTGCAACTGTTTCAAGTCCTGCAGAAACAATATTGGGTATTTTATCTGTTTTTTTCAAAATCAACGTAAATGGTCCTGGCATAAAATGGTCAATCAATTTTTGCTCAACTTCTGTTATTTCTTTGGCAATATCTGTAATCATTCTTTTATCGGCAATATGTACAATTAGTGGATTATCTGATGGTCTTCCTTTTGCCATAAAAATTTTGCCGACAGCTTTTTCATCAAAAGCATTGGCTCCAATTCCATAAACCGTTTCCGTTGGAAATATTACAATTTCTCCATTTTTGATTAAATTACATACTATTTTTAGTTCTTCTGTATTTGTTGTTTCTTTCCAATTATAATACATTTTTAATCCCTCATTTGGTATTATATCATACTTTGTTAAATTATGTCAATTTATCTAGCCATTTTATTTTCTCAATTTCTACATATTATACATTTGTTTTTCTGCGTTCCCCATTGCAAAACCACAAATTTTGTTGTATAATAAAATTAAAGAATAAATTTTAGGAGAAAAACTATGTTACAAATAATCTTTTTTATTTTTATTATTTATATTATTTTTAAAAAATACAATCAACCTTCTCCAACAAGGTTAATTTCTATTTTGCAACGTCAAGGATTTCATAATTTTGCTATTCTTCAGCAAAATCAATCACATTATTATATGAAAGCAGAACTTCATGGTGACAATTACTTATTTAAAGTCATCAAAGAAAACGCTACTTTATCTCACATTACCATTCAAGCTTTAATGGAATACGCAACCAAAAACCATTATCACAACATCGTTTTAATACCAGGAAATGCCTTGATTTCTGATATGGCAAAAAAATGCATTGCAGAATACAACATCGATGTTTGGAACCAAGCAAAACTAAATGAACTTTTCAAAACCCAAGGAACTTCTTCTGTCATAAAAAACTCTCTAACAAATGATACTTGTAAAATCGAAGAATCCGATGATCCCATTCAAAATGGCACAAAGGCTACTACAATTTTAGGAAACTTATTTCATCAAAAAATCGAAAGACTATAAAACCAGCGAAAATAAAATTTTCGCTGGTTTTATCAATTTTCTCTCAAATCCTTGTCTCTAAAACTTGAGCAACATCTATATAATTTTTGTCTATATTTATCTGATTCAGCTTGCTTTTTTAAATCTGTAATTGTCCAATAATCTGCACAATTTTGTTGTATAAAATTTTTTTCTTCCTCTGATTCTATCCTATTAAATAAACGACTTACATCACTTTTGGCTGGTTTTACCATTTCCATAAACAGAGTATATAACTCTTTGATTCTTTTTGTTTCTTGATTCGCATTAAGATTTCTAGCATATTGCGTATCCATAAACAAAGAACAATATTGATACGGATTCTCTTTTTCTAACTCACGTAAATATTTTAAAATCGGTAAAATATCCTCTTTTATCCAACCTTCAATATCTGCCCATCGATGAATTCCTAAATATTCATCTGGCTTAAAAGACCATCTGTCTGTTATATAAATTCCACTTGACGACTGATAAGTTACTACAACAATCTGATTACTTTTCTGAAGTTCTTGCATTCGCTCTTCAATATCTGGAGCGACATCTTTTTTCGTTAATTTTCTATACCATTTTTGCTCATGAGGCGTTGTAAGTTTGATAAATCTTTCAAATTGTAAATACAATTCCTCACTTTGCTCAATTTCTTTTTCTAGCACATACACTTTTTCTTTATCTATTTTAGCAGCATTAAACTCTTCTGAAGTGTCCAATAGGATAGCATCTAATATATCATTTTTTTCAAAATTTAGTCCATAATGGAAATACTCTTTATACTTCAAAACGTCTAATTCATTTTTCATACAAGTTTCTCCTAAATTTTACTTTTCAAAAGCTTGCACAAACAAAGCCATTCTAACATACAATCCATTGTGAGCTTGTTTAAAATAGAAAGCTCTTGGGTCATCATCTATATCTGTTGAAATCTCCTCATTTCTTGGCAATGGATGTAATATAATTGTATTATCTGAAAATCTATTTAATACCTTTTTATTAATAATAAATTCCTCTCTTCCAAAATCACCTTCAAATCGCTCTGACTGAATTCTTGTATGATACATCACATCAACATCGTTTGGTATTTCATCAAAGCTAGTACATTTTTTATATTTGATTCCTCTTTCTTTCAACATCTCAATATATTCTTCTGGCAAAGCAAAACATTCCTTGCTTAATCCATACACTTCAACATTATCATAAAGACTTACCATTCTTAATAAGGAATGAATGGTTCTACCATTTAATAAATCCCCTAAAATAGCAACTTTTACGCCATCTAACGTTTTTCTCTGTTCACGAATCGTATAAACATCTAACAATGCTTGGGTTGGATGCTCTCCTTTTCCAGCCCCACCATTAATAATCGGAACCGTTGCAATTTGGGCAGCTTCTTCTGGCCAAGTATCACTAGAATGTCGAATAACAATTGCATCTGCATAACCTTGTAAAATCTTCACAGTATCTTCTAAACTTTCTCCTTTTTTTCCCGAAGAATTGGCTGAAGCATTTTCTGTCGAAATAATCTTTCCTCCGAGCCTTAATACTGCTGTTTCGAAAGATAATCTTGTTCTTGTGCTTGGCTCATAGAACATAGTTGCTACAATTTTACTGTCTAACGTTTTAGCATATTTTTGTGGATTATTTTTGATATCGTCTGTTAGATTAAATAATACTTCTAGACTTTCTTTGGTGTATTGTTTGGCACTTAATACATGGTTCATATTTGGTTCTCCTTTTTTCTTTTTATTATAATATGAAGCAGTAATTTTGTCAATGAAAATTGTAACATGCTCTCCATAAAAAAGGAGATAATATCTCATTATCTCCTCAATTTCCTTAACCATTTTAGCATAAAATAGCAACTTTGTCAAGAACCTGTGGCTGGTTATTAATTCCTGTGCCTGTTATTCGGTTTCGTATTTCTCTTTTGCACTATACTTCGTATGCAAATATTTATGAGCAACATGACTTCCTGGTTTTTCGAAAAATTCATCATATAATTGCTTCATAATAGGATTTTCATGGGATTTTCGAATCACACTTTTTTCGTCAATTGCATATAAAGCATCGGCTCTTTGCTTTCTAACATCAACAGATGCTCTTGTTTTCGCATCTTTAATCGGTTGACCTCCACCCATAACACATCCTCCAGGACATGCCATAATTTCGATAAAATGATATGGTGATTTTCCTTCTTTGATTTGTTCCATCATCTTTTTCGCATTTGCTAAACCACTTACAACCGCTATTTTTATTTCGATTCCTGTAATATTTAAGGTTGCTTCTTTAATGCCTTTTTCGCCTCTTACTTCTCTATATTCAATTTCTTCAACATTTTTCTTTTCTAATGTATCAACTGCTGTTCTGATTGCTGCTTCCATTACTCCGCCAGTTGTTCCAAAAATAGCACCTGCTCCACTTGCTTCTCCCATTGGATTATCGAAATCATTATCCTCTAGTTGGGCAAAATCAAGATTGGCTTGTTTAATCATTCTGGCTAATTCTCTTGTTGTCATCACATAATCAACATCACGTACACCGTCAACTTCCATTTCTTCTCGGCTACATTCATATTTTTTGGCAATACATGGCATAATGGAAACCGTACAAATTTTGTTTTTGTCAATTCCATATTTTTCTGCAAAATAAGATTTAATCACTGCTCCAAACATTTGATGGGGCGATTTACAACTTGACAAATGGCTCAATAAATCACCATAATTTTTTTCTGCAAAACGCACCCAACCTGGACTGCAAGAAGTTATCATTGGCAAAGTGCCTCCGTTTTGTACACGTTCAATAAATTCGTTGGCTTCTTCCATAATGGTAAGATCGGCACCTGTATTGGTATCAAATACTTTGTCAAATCCCATTCTTTTAAGGGCTGTTACCATTTTTCCTTTACAATTTGTTCCAATTGGCATGCCGAATTCTTCTCCCAAAGCAACTCGTACTGCTGGTGCTGTTTGGACTACTACATAGGTATCTGGGTCTTTTAATTTTGTCCAAACATCATCGATGTTTTCTTTTTCATGTAAAGCACCTGTCGGACAAGCTTCGATACATTGACCGCAAAATGTGCAATCAACGTCATTTAGGCTATTATCGTAAGTGGTCGAAATGCAAGATTCAAAACCACGTTCAATACAATCAATGGCGCCAATTTCTTGGACGTTTTTACAAGTTGCGATACATCTTCTACATAAAATACATTTGTTGAAATCTCGGACAATGGATGGGGATTTGTCATCAATGGTGTGTTTGGTCATTTCTCCTGGAAATTCGATTTTTTGTACATTAAATTTTTCCGCTAATTTTTGCAATTCACAATTGCCAGAGCGTGTACAAGTTAAACATTCAATTTTATGATTTGACAAAATCAAATCTAAAATGATATGTCTTGCCTCTAATACTTCTGGTGTATGAGTGCGAACTATCATTCCGTCTTCTGCTTTTTGAATACAAGAAGTTGCAAATCCTCTTCTTCCTTCAACTTCCACAATACACATTCTACAATCGCCCACTTCATTAATTTCTTTCAAAAAACACAACGTCGGAATGTCAATTCCCGCTTGTTTGGCAGCTTCTAAAATTGTCGTTCCTTTTTTTACTTTGATTGGTTGGTCGTCTATGGTAAGTGTTACAAATTCTTCTTCCATAATTTATTTTCCTCCTATCCTATCGCCTTAAATGGGCAACTTGCAATACACGTTCCACACTTAATACACTTTTCTTGGTTGATTATTCTTATTTCTCTTGCCTCCCCTTCAATTGCCTCAACTGGGCAACTTCTTTGGCATAAACCACATGCCTTACATTTTTCTGAGTCAATTTCAATTTTGGCAATTTTTTTACATTCATTGGTTCGACATTTTTTATCAATCGCATGTTCTTTGAATTCTTCTCTAAAGTAGCGTAACGTACTAAGTACTGGATTTGGAGCACTTTGTCCCAAGCCACAAACACTCGCTTTTTTGATGTTGATTGCTAATTTTTCTAAACGATAAATATCGTATTCGGTTCCTTCTCCGTTACATAGTTTCTCTAGAATTTCTAGCATTCTTTTGGTCCCAATTCGGCATGGTGTGCATTTTCCACAACTTTCTGCAACCGTAAATTCTAAATAGAATTTTGCTAAGTTTACCATACATTTTGTATCATCCATAACAATCAATCCGCCAGAACCCATCATAGACCCAATTTGCGCAAGCGATTCATAATCAATTGGCGTATCTAAATGTTCTGCTGGAATACAACCGCCAGAAGGTCCACCTGTTTGTGCTGCTTTGAATCCTCTGCCATTTGGAATTCCGCCACCAATGTCATAGACAATTTCTCGCAAAGTGGTTCCCATTGGTACTTCTACAAGTCCTACATTATTCACATTTCCACCTAACGCAAATACTTTCGTTCCTTTCGATTTTTCGGTTCCGATGCTTGCATACCAATCTGCCCCATTTAAAATAATTTTTGTGATATTGGCTAAAGTCTCTACATTATTAATTAGAGTTGGCTTTCCAAATAAACCACAAGTAGCTGGATATGGCGGTTTGACTCTTGGCTGTCCTCTTTTTCCTTCAATGGATTCTAAAAGTGCCGTTTCTTCCCCACAAACAAAGGCTCCTGCCCCTAATCGAATATCGATATCGAATTTGAAACCAGTCCCTAAAATATTTTCGCCTAACAATCCATATTCTCTGGCTTGGTTAATCGCAATTTTTAATCTTTGCACCGCAATCGGATATTCGGCTCTAACATAGATATATCCCTGATTAGCTCCAATAGCAAATCCTGCAATTGTCATTGCTTCTAAAATTGCATGTGGGTCGCCTTCTAATATACTTCTGTCCATAAATGCACCTGGGTCACCTTCGTCTGCGTTGCAAACAACATATTTTTGGTCACTTTCTGCTTGTTTGGTAAAAGACCATTTGGTTCCTGTCGAAAATCCAGCTCCACCACGTCCACGTAAACCAGATTTTGAAATGACTTCAATAATTTCGTCAGGATTCATTTGGGTTAATACTTTTTGTAATGCTTGGTAGCCATCAAATGCAATGTATTCATCGATTTTTTCTGGATCAATGAGTCCACAATTTTTTAAGGCAATTCTTTTTTGCTTTTTATAAAAATCTAATTCCTCTAATTTTTGGGCAAAATTGCCATCCATATTTTTGCATAATAAACGTTCTACTTTTTTCCCTTCACAAATGTGGGATTGAATAATTTCTTCGCAATCTTCTGGCTTGACATGGGCATAAAAGGTTTCTTCTGGACGAATAATAACGATTGGTCCTTTGGCACAAAGTCCAAAACATCCTGTTTGAATGACACGCACGTTTTCCAAGCCTTTTTCTTCTATGACTTTTCGAAAAGTCTCAATTATTTTGGGCGATTTAGAAGAAGTACAGCCTGTTCCTCGACAAACTAAAATGTGCTTTTCTCTAGTATCTGCTTCTGTGTTGACTCTTAAGTCTAATTCTGCTCTTTTTTCCGTTCTTATTTTTTCTATTTCTTGGATTGTTTTCATGGATTCCCTCCTTTATTCTTTCATATATTTATCAATTACTTCATCGAATTCTTTTACGGTTGCATTTCCGTAAACTTCATCATTGACCATGAAGACTGGTGCTAGTCCGCAGGCACCAACGCATCTGACGTCATCAATCGAAAATTTTCCGTCTGGTGTGACTTGACCAGGTTCAATTTTTAACCTTTCTTTGGCACGGTCTAATAATTTTTGGGAACCTTTGACATAACAAGCCGTTCCTAAACAAATCGAAATATTATATTTTCCTTTTGGGGATAATGTAAAACGAGAATAAAAAGTAATGACTCCATAAATTTCTGCCATCGGAATGGATAGCACTTGTGAAATAACCATTTGAGCTTGTTTTGGGATGTAACCATATTTTTCTTGCACATCGTTTAAAATCATGATTAGTTGGTCCTTTTCGTGAGGATATTTTTCCAAAATTTCTTTGGTTTCTTGTCTTATCTTTTGAACGACACATTTTTCTTCCATATTTTTTTCTCCTTATTTGATTATATTTTGATTATATCAAAATATTTCTTTTTCGGCAACTATATTTCGACTTTATTTTTTGTTTTTTGACAAAAATCAAAAGTAAACGATTTTATACGTTCACCTTTGATTTATCTTTCAAAACTGACTCTTATCTTGTTTAAATGCCTTTCTTGCTCCTTATTTGTATTTGACATTTTTATGAAAATATGATATAATTAGTGTTTTATATTTTCTCAATTTTTCCTTCAAACACTGTTTCTGCTGGTCCTGTTAAAGTTAATACATTATTTGCTTTATGATAGTTGATTTGCAGTTTTCCGCCTTTTAAATTGACGGTAACTTGATTCTGGGTTAATTTTTTCTGAATCGCAATCATGCTACTGGCACAAGCACCTGTTCCACAGCTATTCGTTTCGCCTACGCCTCTTTCCCAAACACGAACTTTTATATTTTCATTGTCT
The DNA here is from genome assembly GCA_948976265.1 of uncultured Clostridia bacterium. Taxonomy (GTDB): domain Bacteria; phylum Bacillota; class Clostridia; order TANB77; family CAG-508; genus Scatovivens. Next base: position 265,937 of record CARFUA010000001.1, on the reverse strand, counting down.
AAAATTTGCACAAATTCTACGTTGGTTCTATTGGGAAAATATTTATAATTTTCCAGAATTGGTCCAATTTTTTCTACTTCAAAATTTTCAACATCCTCTACAAAACACACAACGTGTGGATTTCCAATCAAGATTGGATAAATTTCGTAGTTTTTTTCTTCGATTTCTATTACATATTTCAAATGTTCCATTTCGATTTCACCCATATTTACCGTTATAGAAAGTACCGTTTGATTTTCTAATTCCAATTTGACATTTTTGATGCCTGCTAATGTTTCAATAGAAAATTGATTTTCTTGAATTTTCTGCTTGTCAAAAATATATTTTGCTAGACAACGAATTCCATTTCCGCACATTTCTGCTTCTGTTCCGTCATGGTTGAAAATTCTCATTTTGAAATCGGCTGTTTCACTTTTCTCTAAGAAAATCGTACCGTCTGCTCCAACACCATAATGTCTGTCGCATAGAAATTTAGTCAGTACGGGAAGACTATACTCAAATTCATTTTCTGTACAATCTACAATTACAAAATCATTGCCTGTTGCTTGCATTTTACAAAAAGAAAACATATTATCACCTCTTCGGTAAATTATATGTTTTCGCTTTCCATTTATGACTCTTTTTCCTTTTGAATGACAACATTTATAACGGTTCCCTCTTCCACTGATTTTTCTGCTTGTGGCTCTTGAGATACTACGTTTCCGTCTTCTCCTTCTATTTTGATGTTTAATTTATTGGCTTTTAATTTTTGCCTAGCTTCTGTAATGGTAAGTCCTGTTAGGGTAGGAACTTGTACTGATATTCTGTTATCATTTTCAGCAGTGTATAAATAAATATCTGCTCCTTTTTCTAGTACAGTGCCTGGTTTTGGCATTTGGTCTGTGACAATACTAGTATTTTCGCTTTCTTTGATATTAACGTTGACGTTAAAACCATATTCTTGTAATATTTGCTTGGCGGAAGCAACGGTTTTGGAAGAAATATTGGGTACAGTCACAGTTGTTTTTTCTTTTGTGGTGACATTTTCTCCGTCTTTGTTGATTCCTAAATATGGTAATACTTCTGATAAAATATTGGCAGCAACTGGTCCTGCGGTTTGACCACCTTGATAGGTTTCGCCTTCTGGATCGTATAATACGGTTAGTACAACAACTTGTGTATTTTCAATTGGTGAAATGGCAATAAAAGAGGCAACATAGCCAGCTTCTTCGTTTCCTGACATTGGTTCAGAGGTTCCACTTTTTCCACCAATGGTATAGCCTTGCACTGCAGCACGTTTTCCAGTTCCTTCTACAACAACAGATTGCATCATGTTTTTTATCTTTTCAGAAGTTTCCTTAGACACTATTTGTCTGACTTCTTTGTTTTCTTCCATTTCAATTACACCTGTGTCGGAATTTTCAATTTGCTTTACAATTTTGGGTTCTACTAGTTTGCCATTGTTTACGACACTGGATACTGCTGTTGCTAGCTGCAATGGCGATATTTCAAATCGTTGTCCAAATGAAATAGTAGCTAATTCAACTTTTCCGACATTTTCTAGTTTGTGAAATACGGAATCATAGGTTTTGGCGATGTCACTACCAATTGAGTCAAATAAACCAAATGCTTCGTAATATTTGTATAGTGTTGATGCGCCTATTCGTTGTCCTAGTTGCATGAAAGCTGGATTGCAAGAATTGCATAAAGCTTGTCTTAAATTTTGCGAACCATGTGGTTCTGCTCTCCAACAGTGTATATCATAGTCTTCCACTTGATAGGAACCCGTACACATAAAATCGCCTTCTGTATCTGTTTGCACAAGATTTTCTTCTAAGGCAATGGCTGATGTGATAATTTTGAATGTCGAACCTGGTTCATATAATTGGGAAACAGATTTATTGAGCCATAGTTTGTGATATGCTTCGGTTTTTTGTTCTGTTGTGTAGGTTTCCCAAATGTCTTTTGCGCCTGTTGGTTCAACGGCATAAGGGTCATTTAGATTGTAGTTTGGATAGGTTGCCATTCCTAAGATTTCGCCATTTTGCGGATTCATTACAATAACATTTCCTCCACCAGAACAGGAATTTTCTTCTACGGCTTGCTTTAGGTATTTTTCTACGATTTGTTGAATGGTTAAATCAATGGTAAGATAAAGATTGCTTCCGTTTTCTACAGGAACATATTGTTCGGTTTCATCTGAAATTTGGTTTTTCTTGACATCTTGCATGGCAACAATTTTGCCAGCTGTTCCTGTTAGTGTGCTGTTCCAGCGATTTTCTATGCCAATGGTACCGAACATTGTCAGCATTACAGATTCCGATTAGATTGGAAGCTACTGTGTTGTATGGATAATATCTTTTGGTGTCTTTATCGATGTTGATTCCTGTAGTGATTTTCTTTTCATTTAACCATGTTTTTAGCGCTTCGGCTTTTTCTTCACTAACTTTTTTGGCAATTACAACAACCGATGATTTTTTATTTACTTTTTCTAAAACTTCGTTATAATCTAGTTCTAAAGTAGTCGCCAGTCCTTCTGCAATTATTTCATTGGGTACATTTTTTTTGTTGCTATAAAAAATTTGACCTGGATTGATTGAGATGGTTTCAACGGATATGCTCATGGCAAGAACGTTTCCGTTTACATCATAAATAATTCCTCTTTTCGGACTGATGATTTGATTTTTCATTTGATTATTATAAGCACTTTCGCTATATTCTTTACCGTGTACTACTAGAATTCTTCCTAAATTGGTTAGAATGCCTAGAAAACATATTGTAAATACACAGGCTGTAAAAGCCAATTTAGCTATGGTACTTTTTTTGTCTTTGCTTTTTTTCATCTTTGGTTTTTTACTTTTTTTCTTAATTTTAACTCACCACCGTTTATTTTGATTGATTAAAAATAGATTTTATCGCTTCCATAATTCCTGTAAAAATGGATTGTGTTGTATTGACTAGAAATTTTATCACGAAATTTTCGTTGTATAAATCGATTAAGGTGTCGTGAACAAATGGTATATGCCAAAGAATGATAAGGCTGATTGCAAGCGATAGTATTGCTATGAAAAGTCTTTTGATACGAAGCCAAGTCCATGGGTATTTTACTTTGTATCCTTGACCTTCTAAGTATTTTCCATAGGCTTGAATTTTCATTTCTTGTTTTAATTGCTCTTCTTTTTTTTGTCTTCGTTTTTCTTTTTGACGCTCTCGTTTTTGTTGTTTTTGGGCAAATTCTTCGGCTTTTTTATTTTGTAATATTGTTTCATGATAAGCGTTTGTAATATCGTTAATTTGAGTCATGATTTCTTGTTTTATTCTAATTTCATTTGGTTTCGGTTGCACTTTTGCAGTTTCTGATTCGGGTAAATCTGTGTTTGACTGGTTGGATAAAGTGATTTTTGGTTCTTCGTTTTTTATTTGAATATTTTTTAATAATTGATTTGCTCTTTCGGATGCAATATCTGCATCATATTTTTTTCGTTTTTCGGGATTTGATAAAATGTCGTAAGCAATTTTAATTTTTCTAGTTTGCTCAATAATCTTCTCATTTTGTGGCAGGGAATCGGCTTTTTCAAGGATTTGATGATAGGCTTTTGTGATTTCTTCTAGACTGGCATTTTCAGCTACTTTGAATAATTGATATAAAGTACTCAAACCATTTCCCTCCCTTGTTTTTTTATTATATCATTTGTTTTATGGTATGGCAAGCTTAGATATCAAAAAAATAGGTAGCTTCTAAGTCTGCTTCATGCAATAATAGAGCTAATGGAAATTTTTTGAAGGCTTGACCTAATGTGCTATAGATTTCCTTTGGTTCAGTAAATCCCATGTGCCAGCGAATACAATATTTTTCTTCTACTGTCAGTTTGATATACTCGGTAATCATCATGACACTTTTTTCGCCGTGTCCGTATGGGATTGTATCTTCTACTGTATAGTATGGTACTTTTTCCCATTCACCAAAAGCATTTTTGGCATTTCGATAATCGACTTTGTAAAAGTTTACTTTGCAAATATCATGCAATAAAGCGATAAGTATTAATGTTTCTTCAGATGCATTGATTTCAACAACTGCATTTTTTACTTTGCTAAGTAAAATTTCATATACTTTCATACTATGTTCTAAAAGTCCGCCTTCATAAGCACCGTGATATCTTGTACTAGCTGGCGCCTTAAAAAAATCAGATTTTTCAATAAATTCAATTAGTTTGTCCATTCCTTCGCGTGGAATACTTTTTAATAATTCTAAAAATTCTTCTTTCATTTTTGGTTCCTTTCTGGTAGGAATTTTTTTGTTATTGTATCATATATTTTTGGTTTGTACAATATTATTTGCTATTTTTGTTGAAATGTAGTACAATATGGGGGAAAGGAGTTTGAGAATGAATCTTATTGAAGAAACTAAGTTTTTAATGAAGAAATATCAAATTACAGCCAATAAAAATTATGGACAGAATTTTTTGGTGGATGAAAATATTGTGAATTCTATTGTAGAATCTGCAAAAATTACAAAAGATGATGTGGTGATAGAAATTGGTCCAGGTCTTGGTACTCTTACTTCTTATTTGGTCGAAAAGGCAGGAAAAGTCATTTGTATTGAACTTGACAAAAAAATGTTGACTATTTTGGAAGAGCGATTTGCTTTATATCACAATTTTGAATTGATTCATGATGATATTTTAAAGGTAGATTTACACTCTTTGTTAGAAGAAAATTTGAAGAAATATCCGTCTGCAAAAGTAGTGGCTAATTTGCCTTATTATATTACAACTCCGATTATTATGAAATTATTGGAAGAAAAATTAAATTTAAAAAGTATTACGGTTATGGTGCAAAAAGAAATGGCAGAACGTTTGGTGGAAAAACCTGGGGGAAAAAAGTGTGGAAGTATTACTTATGGGGTTTATTATTATTGTACACCAAAATTGGTAACAGCGGTTCCCAATACTTGTTTTATTCCTAGTCCAAAAGTAGATTCTAGTGTGATTCATTTGGAGTTGTTGTCGTCGCCTCGTGTTTCTCCTTTGGAAGAAACATTGTTTTTTCAAATCATCAAAACTGCTTTTTTACAAAAGCGAAAAACATTGCTTAATACTTTATTAATTGGCAATTTCGGAAACCGTGATTTCCTTGAAAATATGTTATCTACACTTTCGATTGATTTAAAAATTCGTGGAGAAAAACTTTCGCTGGAACAGTTTAAAGCGATTTCTGATTATATTTATGAAAAAAGGAATCTTGATTGATTCCTTTTTTCGTACTTTCTCTATCCTATTTTCTTTTGAATTTCTTCTAATGCTTTTGCCATTTGATCTGGGCAAGATGTTGACTTATAGCCACATGGAATTCCTTTGAGTCTTTTGATGGCTTCTTCAATTGTCATACCAATTAATAAATTGGATAATCCTACTGTATTTCCTGCACATCCTCCTATAATTTGTGCTTTTTTGATGATGCCATTTTCCACATCAACAATCATCTCCTGTGAACATACACCTTGTGGTTTAAATTTGTATTCCATTTTTTCTCCTTTCTATTTTGAATTTTTTGATTTTGTCTTAGAAACGTACAATCTCATCATATATTTGAATAATATAGGAATCTGTCATTCCAGAAATGTAGTCAATAATTGCTTTGGCATAATCGGTTTTATTTTGTAAATTGTAAATAATTTTATTGTTGAAGTCTGCTTCATTTCTATCTTCTGTTTGTGCATAGTTGGCTAACCATGTTACAAATCCATCTGAAAGATTCGGATAATACCTTGACAATTTCTTTAAATTATATATTGTACGTTTTTCTGCAAATTCATTCTCTAAACAATAAAAAATTTCATTGATTACCAATTTAAAGTATCTTATACTCGGTGAGATTTTCTCATTTTTATAGATTTTTTCATAATTAAAATCTTTTATTGTTTTCATTACTTCCATTGCTTCTTTTGAGAATCTTAAGCCTTTTTCTGGTGAACTATTTTTGCATAAATCGACTGTTAAAAAATTAATGATGTTGCTATGATTTACATCAATTTTTTGGATCATTGAATTGATGGTTTGAATCTCTTTTTCGGTCAATATTTTCATTACTTTGGCATCTTCAATATCACGACCAATGTATGATATTTTGTCTGCAATTTTGACAACACAAGCTTCCCATGTATATGGCGCAAATTCATTTGGTTTTTGATATTGTTTTAGGTCAATCCATTCCTTTCTTGGTGACAAACTTTCTTCATCGATTTCTCCACAATGAGAAATGATGCCATCTCTTACAGCATAGGTTAAATCTAGATTCCTTTTTTTGTTTTCAAAATCTATTAATAATTCCAGATTATCAACAAAATGCAAACCGTTTTTTTCGTGCCAAAATGGCTCGCCCACTTCTCTTTGTGCAATAGTGGATAATATTTTTTCACCTTGATGTCCAAATGAGCTATGACCTAAATCATGCGCCACGGCAATTGCTCTTGTAAGTTCTGTATTTAATCCCAAATAACTTGCGATTGTATAGCTCACAGATTCTACCAAATTGACATGCTCAATTCTTGTGCATATATGATCATTGTCTGGTGAGAAAAATACTTGCGTTTTATGTTTTAATCTTTTGTAAGCATTTGAGTTAATAATTCTAGTGTAATCTCTATCAAACTCTGTTCGCATTGTCGTAAGTCCATAGGTATGCGAATATAGCTCTGTTTCCCTTTTGGTTGCATTTTTCCATTTGGGATTATTTTTGATGGTTGCAACATTTTCAAATTTCTTCATCTGTACCTCTTTTTATCTCTCTAATGATTCTCTAATTTCCTCTAATTCTTCTTTGGAAAAATGATATTCCTGATTGCAAAATTCGCATTTGGTATCAGCTTTTCCGTCTTCTTTTATGATATTGTCAAGTTCCTGTTTTCCAATGGAAGCAAGACCTTCTGCGAATCTTTCTTTGGAACAATTGCATTGAAATTCAATGGCTAAGTCATTTATTAAAAACAATGCATTTTCATCTCCTGTAACAGTTCTGGCAATGTTTTCTAAGGTCATTCCTTCCGCTAGCATAGTGCTAATTGGTTTGCTGTTTTGAATTGCTTTTTCTATTTGGGTGATTTCGTTTTCTGTTGCATCTGGCATTAATTGAATCATATAACCACCGCTTTTTTTGACACCGTTTTTGTCAACTAAAACACCTAAGGCTATGACCGTTGGCTTTTGTTGGGATTTTGCAAAATATTCTGTGAAATCTTCTGCAATTTCTCCTGAAACAAGTGACACTAATCCATTATATGATTTTTCCATTAATTCATTCTCTCGTATAATATTTAAGTATCCATTTGTTCCCACCGCTTCTCCTACTGCAAGTTTTCCCTCTGGGGTTCGTGGTAATTCAACATTTGGATTTTGAGCATAAATTTTTATAAAAGATTTGCTATTTTCTCTTTTTATAACTGAAACCACAGAACCAATCGGTCCTTTGCCATTGATTTGAACAGTGATACTATCTTCTTTTTCCTTGATTTCTGTCAATCCCATCATACCAGATATAGTTGCTACTCTTCCTAATACCGCTGTTGTTGTTGGCGTTAAATCTTGTAATTTTCGAATGTATTCTATTAATTCTGTTGTTTCTGTTACAATAATACTGACTTTCCCTTCATATCCTAAACCTTTTATTGTTCTGTCCATTTTTAATTTCCTTTCTTTGTATTTTATTCATTAAAAGCATTTTTAACTGTTTGATAGCTATTCATTAATAATGTATATTTCATGTCCTCTGGAATGTTTTCGTTGTACATAGCGTTTGTGATAGGAATTGTGTAAAAGGAATATTGGGGCATGAAAAATCTAGTTTTAATGATGTAATCAATTAAACAATCCTCTTCTTTTACAGTTATATCATGCCTTTGCAAAAAATTTTTTAGCATTTGCGTGTATTCTTGATGAAAATAATTCAATATTTTTACATATTCTATCTCTTTTGTTATTTCTTGTTTCTTCTGTTTTTCTAACATTTTTTACCTCTTTTGGGATGTCCCTTTTATATATTTTTTCCTTTTAATTAATGGTTTTATTATAAATCAAATATAATAAAAAGTCTAGCTTATTTTTATAAAAAAACACACAAAATTTAAAAACAATTTTGTGTGTTTTTGGTTTTATTAATCTAATCTTTGAATGCTTAAAAATTGTTGTAATTCTGCTTCTGTCATCAAATTAGGATTATCTACTTCTACAGTATATAAATATTTGGAATCAATTTCATAAGCAAAAAATGCTTTTTCACGTTTTTCGCTTTTGCCTTCCCAAAATTCATAATCATAAGAAAGTACAATTTTGGAGAATTTATTGCCATTTACATTGATTTCTTCTACATTTGATAATTGAATATTTTTGTAGTCCTCATCTTCTTGATAATATTCTAACATATCTTTGGCTTCATCGATGTATTCTGTTAAAGTGCTGTAGGTTGTTGATACATCAACATCAATTGAATCATCGTTTATTTCTTTTTCAAATAGTTTATAGCTATCGCTATCTGAAGAATATTTCTCATAACCATTTGGAATTGAAAACTCGATTTTTTCTCCATCAAATGTTTGAACAACATTATCTGGCGTAGTTCCTTTACTTGAAACTGAATTGTTGTTATTTTTTGATTCTAATTCAAGATTATTTTGTGTTGCATTATTGGATGGTAAGTCATTTGCTACACCATATATTTTTTCAAATATTTCATACAATTTACTTCCCATGAAGTTTCCATATAATGCCATGACATCTGCTGTGCTTAACTCTTCTAATTTAACGGCATTTTGTGTATTGATGTCCGTAAGTTCTTCATTGTAAACTGTATTAATAGCTGCTTTAGCAGTAACTTTTGTGTCTTCTGCTTCTGCCGTTGCTTCTACTTCTGTTTTGTTGTCTATTGTATGTATTTTTATAGTTCCTTCCATGATTCCTTCATTGTTTTCCAATAATTTATAGGTATATTCTTCTTCTTCTTTTTGTGTCACTTCCATTGCAATTGTTTCGTTGTCTTCTGTCATTACAATATCAACACGATTGACATCAGCAAATATTCCTTTTGTGTATAAATCAATTTCCATTTGCATATCGTATGAAAAATCCATATCATTCAATTCGTATTTTACTTCATTTAGTGTATCTTTAACTTCATTTTCATCTTCAAAACAATCTATAAATTCTTCATTATTGGCTAAATTTGTACATATGTTTTCTAAAATTTCTTTGAATTGTCGTCCTGTTAATTTTAAAATATTTTTGGTTAGTTTTTCGTTTTCAATTGTTACTTTCTCTGTTGAAAAATATTCACTTTTGAATTCTGCTTTTACTTCTTTTCTTAAAATTGCCATTGCTTTTTGCGCTGTCACAAATTGCATAAAGTTTAATGGTTCAGCAGTTTCTGTATCCATTCCATCTTCTAGAACATCTGAAATATCTAGTTCAATGGTTTTGTTGAAAAATTGTCCTAAATCTAAATAAATCTTTTGATTTTCTGAATCTAGTTTAGCTTTGGCATCAATTAACTCGTCATCTGATTTGTCTAATTTTATTCCCAAAACTTGCTCTTGTGTTTCATTGTCTATTTCTGCATTAATGGAGATTTTGGTATCATTGATTAATTCAACAAATTCTCCCATTCCTTTTGTAGCTTCCCCTTCGATTTTCATTTCTAAATCCCAGTTTGCTTTTATTGTGTCATAATTTTCTACCGTTTTGTAAGTCAACATTTTGTCAATTTGTTTTTTAAAGACTGCTTCTGAATTGCTGTTTCCAGCTATCACTACAACGGCTAAAACAAGAATTATCAGAATCGCTACAATTCCAATTATCATAGCTTTAGACTTGTTTCCTTTTGTCTTTTGCTCTTCAATTGGTTCAAATTTCTCTGAATCCATATCAATTTCCCCCTTTTTTTATTTTATAATATATATGTTCTATACTTCTAATTTATATTATATTTTTAGTATTTTGTCAAGTTGTTCCATTGTTTGTTAAAAAAAAATTTGTTCTACGGAATTCTAGGTTTTCAGTATTTTTCACATTTCTTTTTTTTTCTCATATAATAAATAAAACACTTTAGAAAGGATTTTTAATATGGTTATTTTACGTTTAAATTCGACTGGTCCCTATGTGGAACTTTTGCAAAGTACTTTAAAAAAATTAGGATTTTATAGTGGGAGTATTGATGGAATGTTTGGTTCTCAAACAGAAAATGCTGTAAAAAATTTTCAAAGGAATTTCGGTTTGTCAAGTGATGGAATTGTTGGGAACAACACTTGGGATGCACTATTTCCATACATAAATGGCTATACCAATTATACTGTCAAAAGTGGTGATACACTTTTCAAAATCGCCAATAATTTCTCCACCACAGTAGATAGTATTCTCTATGCTAATCCTGACATCGACTCTGATAATTTGCAAATCGGACAAAAAATTATTGTCCCTTTTGGCACCGTTGTTCCAACTAATATTAGCTATACTTCGGATTTCATGGAAATGAATTTGTCAGCTTTGAAAACAATTTATCCTTTTCTTGAAATTTCATTAATTGGAACAAGTGTATTGGGGAGAAATATTCCAGTTGTCAAGTTTGGAAATGGCCCGAAAGAAGTCTTTTATTGTGCTTCAACACATGCCAATGAATGGATTACCACTCCTTTATTAATGAAATTTTTAGAAAATTTATCGAAAAGTTATGTTAATGGTATGCAAATTTATGGAAAAAATCCACGAGATTTATTTTCGGAAGTTTCGCTTTATTTGGTGCCAATGGTTAATCCAGATGGTGTTGATTTGGTGACTGGACTAATTGCGAAAGGTTCGCGCGCTTATGCTCAAGCGCAAGCAATTGCAGATAATTTTCCAGATATTCCGTTTCCAAGTGGTTGGAAAGCTAATATTGAAGGGATTGATACAAACCTCCAGTTTCCAGCTGGCTGGGAGCAAGCAAAAGAAATAAAATATGCACAAGGTTTTGACAAACCTGCGCCACGTGATTTTGTTGGCTATGGACCTTTGACTGCACCAGAATCGGTCGCTTTATACAATTTTACTTTGCGCCACAACTTCCAGTTAATGATTACTTATCATACACAAGGTAGAGTCATTTATTACAAATATCAAGAAATGACACCACCAAATTCCACTACAATTGCAAATCTTTTTGCACAAGTTTCTGGATATTCTGCAGAAGAAGTTCCTAGCGGTTCAAGTTTTGCTGGTTATAAAGATTGGTTTATTTATTATTATAATCGTCCTGGATTTACGATTGAAGTTGGTCTTGGAACAAATCCGATTCCAATTTCCCAATTTGACGGAATTTATCGCGAAAATTTAGGAATTTTAGTTTTGGGAATGTTGCAATAAATTTCCACCAAAATTGGCGGACGTTCTATAGCTCCGAATGCACTTATGGAACTGCTGGATGAAACTTCCGCTGTTTTACAGAAATATTTTTCTGATAAAACATATGCAACTTTTGCGGCTGGGATCCTGTTTTATAGTCAAGTAACATCTGTTGTAATGGGATATTCTGAGGATTCAACTATAACTTTGGAATTTGAAAATTTCAACGACACTGTATCCGCTCAAAAATTGGCTTTTGAAAATTTAAAAAAGCTTGTCATTAGTAATTGTCTCGGCTCGTTGTATGCCCTTATTTATGGCGACGACTAAATCATATCTCCAAAAAGTGCCCCTGAAATTTCTAACTTCAGAGACGCTTATCTTTTATTCTTTTAAAAAAGAATAAAATTAACGTGTATTCTACTGCATACTTTTTATAAGAAAAATACCCAATTGCTTTAAAAATAAGCAATTGGGTGTTTCAATTTTTGGCGGAGTGAGTGGGATTCGAACCCACGGGCCCTTATACAGGACTACTACAGTTCCAGTGTAGCTCGTTATGACCACTTCGATACCACTCCATTTAAAAGTTATTATAACAAAAAATTAGGAGTTTGGCAACTGGTTATTGAAATTTTTTAATCACTCGTTTTTCCCGCTCCTAAAATTTCTCCATTTTTTGCATTTACATAAATGTATAACGAAGTTAATGGATCATTTTCATCAAACAATCTAATCTGCCACATTAGTTGACCACAATAATTGCTACTTTTCCACTCTTCTTCCCACATATAAAGTCTATCAATTTCATCTAAATTGAGTATTAGTTTGCTGGCTATTTCTTCCGTTTTCTCTTTTCCTCCTGCATAAAATTCCGATTGCCAAGGCTGATATTGGTATTTTTCATCGGTTGCTTCTTGTTCCGCAAGATTCGCTGCCTCTCTTGGCGACAAAATTTTAGTAAAATTTACGCCACCATCAACTGTTGCATAATATTCACCATTTTTTGTATAATAGCCAATACCTTCGGTCGTAAAAAAGATTTCATTTTCTGTTTGATTTGGGTCTTGTAAATTCTCCTTTTTGGTCTCCTCATTCAATTCTTGGTTTGAATTGTCCCTCATTTCTACAATATTTCCTTCTTTATCATAATAAGTTATTGTAACTGGTACATATTGTTTTTCAAATTCATTTTTAATGGGGTCAAATTTACCTTCCCCATAATATTCTTCCATCACTTTATTGGTACCAACAAAAAGGAAATTTTTGTATTCGTAATAATAAACTTGTGTATCAAAAAATGCACTAACATAAGCAACCAATTTCTGATTATTTTTTTCTACAACATATTCTGGTTGAAAAATAAAGGCATATATTACAGCGAAAAATGAGGCTAAAATACAAATTGCAATCATCATAATCGCCATAAAAATTATTTTTTTGTCCATTCGTTTGCATTTTAAAATTTGAAAAATAATTCCCAAAAACACGCCAATTCCAACCAACACAAAAGAAACGCTAAATACCCATTGTCTAAAATTTAAAGATAGTAAACCAATTACAAAATATATAACAATAAAAAGTAGAATATAAATTGCTACAAATAAAAATATTTTTTCTTTTAATTGATTAAAAATTTTTTTCATAATTATTTTCTTTTTATTTTTCTATACCTCATACTTTTTCCCAGTTTTATTTACTAAATCTCTCACTTTCATTTTCCCTGCTCTTGTTACAAAATCATAACCATATTTATCTTTTAACTGGTCAATGGTTTTATCCAATCGCTCCTGTTTATCGTCTGTTTTGGTAAAAAAGGAAAGTTGCCTTTCTTCTTTGGTTGTCAAATTATCAACTTTTACACCTAATAATCGAATCGGTATTCCATTTTGATAACGTTCTAGCAATAATACTTTTGCTTTTTGATAAATTTCTTTTGTGCTTGCTGTTTCCATCTCTAATTGACCTTGATGTGAAATATTCTCAAATTGATTAGTTCTTAATTGAATACTGACACATTTAGCTAACAAATCATATTTTCTCAATCGATAAGCCACTTGCTCGGTTAGAGCTAGCAAGATTGGTTCAAGTTCTTCAAGAGTAGAAATATCCTTTGGAAAAGTAGTTGAATTTCCAATGCTTTTTGGCAATTCTGGTTGACTCATTACTTCCGCATCATCAATTCCATTTGCATATTCCCACATTAAATTTCCGTGTTTTCCGAATTTTTTGATTAAAATTTCTCGTTTGGTTTTTGCCAAATCTCCAATCGTTTTAATATTCATATTATACAATTTTGGAACTGTTTTCTTCCCTAACATAAACATTTCGGAAGTCGGTAAAATCCACATTTTACTAGGAATTTCTTCTTGAAATAATGTATGAATTTTATCTGGTTTTTCAAAATCGGAAGCCATTTTCGCTAGAAATTTGTTGTGTGCAACACCAATATTTACTGTAAATCCCAATTCTTCTTTCACCCTTTTATTGATTTCCCTTGCTTTACTGAGCAAAGTGTCTTTTTGCAAATATTCTGTCATATCCAAAAAACATTCATCAATCGAAAATCTCTCAATTTTGTCGGTATATTCCAATAATAATTGATATAATTGATTTGAGTATGCCTGATATTTTCGATACTCCAATCCAGAAAAAATTTGCAAATTGGGACATTTTCTTTTCGCCTGATAAATCGTTTCCGCTGTCACAACACCACACATTTTTGCCTGCATACTTTTCGCCAAAACAATTCCACTACGTCTTGTTTCATCTCCACCAATAATGCATGGAATCTTTCGAATATCAGTTTTGCTTCCATTTTTTAGCATTTCGACAGCTGTCCAGCTTAAAAATGCATTATTTACATCAATATGCAAAATTTGTTTTTCCATCGTTTTCACCTTGTTGTAATTATAGAACTTTTGTTTGTATTTGTCAAGCATTTTTTGCAATTTTTTTCTTATAATGCATTCATAATTCCATAAGTTATAAATGGACTTGCATATATTGATAAATAGATTAATGTTATCCAAGGTTGATAATCTATATAGAACTCCCTAAAAGTTAAAGACCAAGGATGCTTGATTAAAACCCATCCAATAACATCAAATAGGACAGTTATCGTTCCCCAAACAAGTGATGTTGCAATAACATTTGACAACGCTATTTCTTCTAATCCATTCAAATAAAGATAGGCAAATATAGGAAAAATAACTACATTATATAAAGGATGCCAAGGTTTTGTTTTTTCATATCCTTCTCCCATACCTGTACTATCTTTCATTGATTTCATATGCAATACTACAATATTAAAAATCGTATGCAATATTCCTATGCTCGTAACTACAAAATAGGCTACCCAATACCATAACATTGAAAATCCGAAATTCTCCATTTCATTTCTCCCTTTTAACGACAATTTGTTTTTTATCATACTACAAAAATAAATATTTTTCAATGCCAACTACATGTTAACTTCAAGCATAGTGATACTTTTTTCGATTTCCAATCAAAAACGCACTACTTACAATAACTGCCAAAATTTCTGCAACAACAACCGCAAGCCAAATGCCGTTTAAACCCAATAAAACTGGTAGTAAAAATATCATAGTAACTTGGAATACTAGCGTTCGCAAAAACGAAATGGCTGCTGAAACCCCTCCATTATTTAGCGCCGTAAAAAACGAGGAGGCAAAAATATTAAATCCACTAATTAAATAAGAAATGGCAAATAGACGAATGGCGTTAGTTGTCATTGCAAGTAAATCAGCATCATAACTTACAAATATCGAAGCTAATACTGGAGAAATGAGTTCTGCTAAACATGTCATAATCAAAGAGGTTACTGCAATTAATCTCAAACTTTTCTTTAACAAACCTTTTAATTCCTCTGTATTTCCTGCCCCGTAATGATAGCCTACAATTGGCGCTGTTCCAATCGAATATCCCAAATATGTTCCAACAAATATAAATCCTACATACATAATAATTCCATAAGCAACCACACCGTCTGAACCAGCATATTTCATTAATTGCATATTGTATAACATATTCACAAGCGACATAGATAAATTAGTCAACATTTCAGATGAGCCATTAGCACAAGCTTGTAAAATTGGTTTTAACTCCAATTTGGTTTTGATAAGTTGTAAAGGACTATTATTTTTTCGGATAAAATAAGTCAGTGGAATCAAGCCTCCGAGCAATTGACTTATTCCTGTTGCTAGCGCTGCACCAAATACACCCATTTTTAAAACATACATAAATAAAAAGTCAAGTACCATATTTAGCACACCTATCACTACCGATACAATTAGTCCAAACGTAGGTTTTTCTGCTACAATTAGAAAACTTTGAAAACTATTTTGCAAAAGAAATGGCACTAAAAATAGCATCAATGTTCTTCCATAAGTAACGCAATCTGTGAGCATATTTTCATCTGCTCCCAATAATTTAGACATTGGCTCTATTGCTACAGCACTAATTACTGTAAACAAAATTCCAACTATGGCTAGTACATAAATTAACATCGAAAAATATTGATTTGCTTTTTCCTTTTTTCCTTCTCCAATCGTTTTAGAAACTAATGCACTTCCTCCAGCTCCAATCATAAATCCTACTGTTCCTAAAATCATCAAAGCTGGCATGATTAAATTTACAGATGCAAAAGCTTCACTCCCCACACAATTGGATACAAAAATTCCATCTACAATTCCATAAATGGATGTAAATATCATCATAATAATGGTTGGTATAGTAAATTTAATTAATTTTTGATATGTAAAATGTTCCGATAATTGTATTTTCATTTTTCCTCCTTTTAAATAAAAAAATAGACAAGAAATGATTGATTTAATCACACATCTTATCTAGTATATGTTTCTTGATATACCCTCCGATGACGTCTTAATTCATTTAAGTCTTAATAGAATACCATATTAAAAATTAGGAGTCAATAGTTTTATTAAATTTTCTGCCCTTAAAAATAATTTCTTTTTATTTGATTTTTTCTAATTTCTGAAAAAGTGCGTGTCAATTAGTTGACACGCACTTTCCATTTTATCTCACCATAACTTCATCCTTATAAGTCTATCTTTTTGTTTTTTAGTCTACATTTACGCCTTTTTCTAAAATTTTTCTTCCTATAATATAATATAAAATATCATACAAAATATACATCACAATTCCAGTGAATAAAATTGTTTTGAGTGCCTCTGTACTAAATGAAACTGTGGTAAATAATTTCATCACTTCTGGATTAACCATTCCGATTCCATAAATCACACCAAATGTCACCATAGAAGGTATGATATAGCACAAAAGCCCAATCAAAATCGATTTTATCAGCTTCCAATTATTCGCTCTATGCCCAATCATAATTCCCATAAAACCAGAAAATATTGCAAATAACATTTGACAAAATATCGTAATAATTATGACGATTAAAAGGCTAGAAACCGAACTTTCAAAATAGAGCGCCGTTTGCTCCATCGAAGCTTTTAGGACATCCCAAGTATCTTTTCGCACACAAACAATGGCAAGACACGCAATAATCACAATTGCCGAAGTAAACATTGTTATAATCGTTGTTACGATTTTGGAAACATAAATCCTATTTTTACTAACAGGCAATGTATGAGTTAAATACGATTCATCTTTGTATAAATTTCGAATAAATCTCACCCAAATTCTTATAAAATTGTTAATCAATATATTAATTAACATCGCAATCAATACGCCTGAACAGATTTTATCTAAAATTAGAAAAATCAATCCTTTCTCAAATTGCTCTATTATTCTTGTAAATACCGCTAAAATTAAAGCTAAAATATAAAAAACGATTAATGGTTTATAACACCATTTCAAATCATATTTTAATAGTTTTTTTAACATTTAAAATACCTCCTAAATATTTCATCAATTGAAGCATTTTCTTTCTTTCTCAATTCATCAGCAGAAGATGTCAAAATAATTTTTCCCTGATCCATCAAAATTACTTCATCCAAAATACGTTCAATATCTGCAATTAAATGCGTAGAAATTATCACACTAGCACCTTCTTTGAAATTGGAAAGAATCGTATCTAAAATGTAATCTCTTGTAACTGGATCGACTCCTCCGAAGTGGTTCATCTAAAATATATAAATCTGCCTCACGACTCATCACCAAGATTAATTGTACTTTTTCTTGCATTCCTTTTGACATTTTGCTCAATTTTCTATCCATTTCCAAATTCAAATCTTGTAACAATTTGGTCGCTTTTTGTGTATCAAAATTTTCGTAAAATTCGGTAAAATATTGAAGAACTTGCTTTACTGTCATTTCTTTATCCAAATACGTTCTTTCTGGCAAATAGGCAATCATTTTTTTAGATTCGATTCCAGGCTTTTTTCCTTGCATTAAAATTTCGCCTGAAGTGGGTGTTAGTAAATCGTTCATTAATTTAATCAGAGTACTTTTGCCAACTCCATTTTTTCCCAAAAGTCCAATAATTTTTCCTCTTGGAATTTTGAAATTGATATCTGTCAAAATTGGTTTATGGTCAAATTCTTTATACACATGTCTACATTCTAACAATTCCATTCTACTTCCCTCCTAATTCTTGCAAGTAAGCAATTGCCTCTTCATACGTAATACCAATGTCTTTCATATCATTCAAATAATGATTTACTTTTTCTTTTGCCAATTGTTTTTTCATTTTTTCAATTAATTTCTGGTCTTGCGTCACAAATTTCCCATTGGTTCTTTCCGTGAAAATTAATCCGTCGTCTTCTAATTCTGTCAATGCTTTTTGCATGGTATTTGGATTGACCCTTACCATAAGTGCTAGCTCTCTTACAGAAGGCAATCTTTCTCCTATTTTTAATTTTCCAGAAATAATTTCTATTTTTAGCTTTTCCACTAATTGTATATAAATTGGTCTATCATTATCAAAAATATAATCCACGACTTTTTCCTTTCTTAATTGTATTACTTGCATAATACAATGATACTATGTTTTTTTTATTTTGTCAAGTCCTTTAACAAAAAAGATAAACTGTTAAGCAAAATGCTTAACAGTTTTTGATTTCTCTTTTTACTAAATTTAAAGCCAGCCTTTTGCTCTAAATTCTTCTATCTTTTTTAAATCTTCCTCCGAAGGCTTATTACTCACCTTTAATGAATTTTGCAAATCATATTCTTCACTCCATTTTAAAAACAAATTTTGAATCATGTTAGCAATTTCTTCATCTCTGGCATCAATATCTTCTAGTGTAAAGTCTTCTGCGGGAATTTGTCCCATTTTTTTTACTAATTGAATGTTAGATTTTTGATAATTCTCCTTTTTTCGTCCAAAATAACCATTTCCAGCTTCTATATTTAATTTTTTCTCAAGCGGAATTTTATTTCCTAAATGTTCAATCTGCTCTTTTATTTCCTCATCAGATTTTTCTTGATTATTAAAATAATTATTATGCCATTTTTGTGGAAAAATATGCTCAATTTCCCACTTTTCTGGTAACAATTCTTTTTGCTCTTTTTCTTGATACGACATTATTTTCAATAACATCCTTACTGTATTTTTAGGTGGCATCTTAATACTTTGTTTAAATTCGGCATTATTAATATTCAATGAAATAAAGGTAGGCGTTGAAGTATGAATAATTTCTGCATTCAATTTTAAAATAATATTTTTCACAGCATTAATGGTTGGTACTTGTAAATATTTCACTAGTAAAAAAGTTAAAATTCTTTTTAGGAAAGATAGGAAATCTGTTTCAAAAGAATCCATCTGACTATTTTTTAAATAAAATATTGTAACTGGATATTTCCAAAATTCATTGGGATAAGCACTTAATATATCCAATAATTTTAAGATTTCAAAATTTCCAGACCACTTTTCATCCTCTAAAATTTCTCTTTTGTTAATTACAATCCAAAGGTTTAAAATTTTGTTTAAATTGTCTAATAAATTTTCCTCATATAATCTTTTAAATTTTTTGTCGGAAAAATATTTTCTCAGACCTGGTGTGGTTGTATTTATATCCTCTTCTACGGCTCTAAGATAGAACATATAATAATAAAACAATTG
>CARFUA010000001.1:235847-246503 GCA_948976265.1 uncultured Clostridia bacterium | reverse complement strand
CTCCTGCATCTTGTGCTGCTTCATCAATTTCTTTCCAATATGTAATAAATTGGTTTCTCTTTTGGGCATCCGAAATCTGATTATAAATTTTAGCTTTAAAAATATCTGCATCTGATAAAGGAAGTCCCCTGTTATTTAATGTTGAAAATATTGTTAGTGCTGTGTCTTGATTATCTGCTGTAATTGGTAAAAGAATTGCTCTATTTAATAAATTAAAAATGAATTGATATATTTTTAGTGGATTTTCAGCAGACACCTTTTCAAATAATTCTACGAATTTTCTATAATTTAAAGAATAATTATCTTTTGCTTTTTCTTGCGTTTCTCCTGTTTTTATGATAGAACGTAAAATATTATTTCCTTCGTCATTAATCACAGCTGATTTCAATAAAATTTGCGAATAATCTACTTCACCTGTCAAATCATTCGTTTTCCAGATAGCTGGTTCTATTTGTTGAATAAAATTAATCGCCTCTTTACTTTTTTCTTCTGTTGAAATCAATTTGGTATAAATTGCTCTTAAAAGCAAAAAAAGAGATGTAATTCTTTGTTGTCCATCAATAATTTCTTGCTCTCCCATTTCATTTTCATACGAAACAATACTGCCTAAAAAATAATTAGTTTGTCCTTTTTCCTCTGGATTTACACTAATTGTAAATTCCCACAAATCTTCAAATAATGTTTCTACATGTTCTTCTGTCCATTCATAAGGTCTCTGATATTCGGGAATTAGAAAAGGTTTCTCTTTTCCACTGGCTAATAAAGCTTTCACACTTTGTTTATTTACAGATATTTCAGTTGACATTTTATTGACTCCTTTTTATATTTTCTTTTTTATTTATATCACAATTTTTTTCTTTTAACAACATAATTCTACAATTTTTTTTACAAAAATAAGTGAGAAGTTATTCTTCTCACTTTTACTTTTAATTTACAACCGTATTTGTTCTTCCCATTCCATTGACTTGTGCCATTAATTTGCTCCATGTAAGTGGTCCTAAAATTCCATCTGCTGATAGCCCATTTCTACTTTGGAAAGTCGAAACGGCATTTCTAGTTTGCGTTCCAAATACGCCATCTAATCCACCAGTTGTAAGTCCTAATGCATTCAAAGAATCTTGTGCTACACACACATAATTTCCTTTGCTACCATAACGTAGCATCGGATAGCCAGCCGCTGTTGTTCTGTCATCGAAGTGTACCCAGCGAGGGGTTAGGTTGATTGGTTCTCGTGTTACACAGGTTTTTAGCAAATTTGCTATTCTTCTCAGAACCCAGTTTTTGTGCTGTTCGCAAGAATTCGTCAAAACTAATTCTTAAATGAATATCAATTTTATGATCATAAACGACAATTTCTTTTATCATTGCTGATAATATCATTTTTTTTCTTTCTATACTGCAATTTTTTAAAACTTCTTTCCAATCTGGAATCATACTTTTCATTTTTAGCATTTGCTCAAAATCTACTTCTTTTTGCTTTTTCAATTGCTCTAATCTTATCTTTTGTTTTTGAAAATCTTCTATCTTCTGTTTATTTTCTTCCATTAATTCAGAAATTAACTCTCTCGTTAAAGTACTTTTCCCTGTTATCACATTCATAATTTCCTCTTTTAGTAAATCATTGTTGTTCGAACATTCTTTGATGTTTCTTTCTAATTCTCTGATTTGCTTTCCTTCGTTATCATTTGTGTTTTTATGGATTTTTCTCACATATTCTGACAAATCTCTTTTTTCTAGTAAATCAAAATATTTGTAAATTTCATTTAAAACTGGCTCTTCGATCATGTTATTTTTATGACTTTTCTTCTGGCAACTACACTCTCTGCCACAAGCCTTATTACTACACATATAATATTTATATCTTGTATAGCCTTGGCTTCCATCTTCCAATTTTATTGTTCTTTTCGAAGTTCTAGTCGTTAGTTTTGAGCCACAGCCACCACACACAATATAACCTGTAAAAAGCATATCTCCTTTGGTTTGATAGCTGAAATATTCCTTATTTTCTTCTTCACATTGTTTATTTTTATCACATCTTGCCTTTTTGATTTTTTGCACTTTTTCAAATTGTTCTTCTGAGATAATTTGAATTTCTGGAATTTTATCCTTTGAATAAATCCAATCTTCTGTATTTGACACTCTTTTTCGCTTTCCACCACCGATTGGCACACTCGTTTTATGAAAACACAAATAACCTGTGTAAATTGGATTGCGAAGCATATTATTAATCGTACTATAACTCCATTCGCACCCTTTGTGCGTTTTATATCCCTTCTCATTCAGATATTTAGCAATTCGCATTCCACCATAACCATCTTCGGTAAATAAATCAAATATTTTTCTTACAATTTCTGCCTCAGCCTCCACAATTTCATACGTTTTTCGCTCCACACCTCGCTTCGTAAAGATTCCTGTTTTAACCATTCTATAACCATAAGGAGGAACGGAACTGATATTAATGCCTTGCTCAATCATTTGCCTTTGCTTCGTTCGAACCCTTCTCGATGTTTTTTCGCTTTCGCCACCAGAATGCCAATATCTTAGATAGTTGATTAATTTATCAGTTCTAGAATCAAACTTCTGTTGCCCTTCTTGTGTCGACCACACTTCGATACCCTGTTTATCAAACCATTCCACAATGAAAGGAGTTTCGTCATCTCTTCTTCCTAATCTATCAAACATAAATACCAACAAAACATCGAATTCTTTATTAAGCGCATCCGTTCTGATTTCTTGCAAAACATCTCTGTCTTCTAATTTTTTATTGTAGCCTGATACGCCTTTCTCAATGTATTCTTTGTCAAATTCCCAATCTGGCATTTGCTCTATATATTTCTTACATTCAATTCTTTGCATTGGGATATCGTTTTTGTCCAACTGTTTTACCGTTGATACTCTGTATAAACATCGCACTCTTTTCATTGTTTTTTCCTCCTTTCTTTTAGAATAGCATTTATTTTTCGCTTTTAGAAATGTGCAAATTTTCTAATTTATTGTTCTTTTCACATTTCCTTTTTCAAAATTTCTTCGATATAATATTTCGATAATTGTTTTAATATTTCTGTCATCACATCTGTTTCGTTTTCTTCAAAAATAATATTGATTTCTTCGGTATTTTCTTGGCTAAACTTTTTTATGACTTTTTGCCCATTTTCATTTGTTTCTAATTTATATTCATCTTGTGTAACTTCTTTTCTTTCCTTCAAATGAAACACCTCTATTTCAAATATATTTTAAATAAAAATAATAATTACTGTAATCATTAAACGGCTGGTTAGGCTCCTCAGGACTTTCACCTATCTGATCATCAGACTTATTCTCAATGCGTGGGACGGTTCTTTCTCGCTCGTGCTATGACTGAATAAGAGTTTCTTTGACTGTATTTAATGATTTTTATTTAGTTTTCAATGTGCTAGAAAAAATTAAAAATTTTCTATACCAAATCACCAATTATGATCATATTAGTTATTGACTTTTGTTAACAATTATAATAAAATTATATTAGTTAACTGATTGTATATTACAATACTTTTTTGAATAAACCTGCAAAATTAGTGAAACTTAGTTATCAATCAGCAACTTTCGTAAATTTAGTAATTTGTTAACAGAAAGGATTTTTATATGGAAAGAAAAAAAGATATTAGAATTTCATTTGATGTAGTCAATTTTTCACAAATATTTATTCATACTTCAGGAGCATATTTAAGTAGACCTATAAGTCAAAATAACAATACGTACTTGGCTAATTATAGAAATGTGCCTACTGAGGAAGAATTTGAAATGCTAATAGAAGAAATTAATAATACTTCTTCTAAATCAAAAAAACAAAAATTAATAGATTATTTAAAATCAATATTCGAAATAGATCAAACTATAAATGCTACTTCTTTAACATTTAATGATGATATTGAAAAATTAAAAGGATATATTGTTTTTGAGCCAACATCAGTAATAGAAAACTACGATCTTTCTCTTCTAGACTTTATAAGTTACGATTTTAATATTTTTAATGATTATTTGTTGTTTTTCATAAACTTTTTTGATTATTTTATAGATAAATTAGATGATAAAGATATAAAACATATTGAACTAGATACTTTATATCCAGTAAAAGAAATAATTGAAATTGCAAAAAAATATTACAAAAAAGAAAAAAATACTTTAATTTATTATCAAAGTATTTTTAAGAAATGTATTCATTTTGTTTATTGTATTGATAATCCATTTGACTTAAGTGACTTAACTCTTAGGCAAAGGTTTTTCTTGTATAATCAATTATATCAAGATACATTTAAAGAATTTTCTCATGATTTTCATACAACAGACTTGCTAGAATACCAATACGACAATTTTCCTTTAAAAAAGGAAGAGATTCAATTAGAAGATGTATATACTGTAATTAACGCTATTAAAAATATTGATCCAACAGGAAAACACTTAGCTAACTTACATCAATTTGTTACTAATAATCTGTTTACTAGCTTTTATATTACTTTATTTAATATTTTAGCCATTAATAAATCTCATATAAAGTTATGTAATAATTGTAAAAGATATTTTTTAACTTTAAAAGATAATGTCGCATATTGTGATAGAATTATTAAAAATAATCAAACCTGTAAAGATATTGGAAATAAAGAATATCAAAAAAGAAAACAAGAAAATGATAATACTTATCATAAATATAGAACAATTGGAACTAGAAAGAAAACTCGTGCATCTCGAAATCCTGAAATAGAGATGTATCAAAAAGATTTAGAGCAGTATAGAAAAATAGGAAAACAAATGTATAAGGATGTTTGTTCTGGAAAAATTTCTAATGAAGAATTTGCAAAATGGGTAGATGAACAAGATAAATAACATTAACATACAATTTAGAATTCTAAATTGCATAGATGCGCCTTAAACAAAAATAAGGCGCATTTTTTGACATTTTTGCGTCTTATTTTTATTTGAATTGCATGGATGCGCCTTATTTTTATTGAATCAAGTCTACTAAAGCTTTAAAATAATATTTTACATATCTATCTTTTCCTTCTTCCGGCACAATAATGCCTGCCTCAACTAACTTATTTATAAATCTATTAATAGTTGCCTTATTTATTTTAATATTCTTTGATACTTCTTCATGTAATTTTGTTGCTTTAAATATTGGTATTTTAAAAAGGGCATCTAGAACATAAATACTATTTTTGCTTTTTAGTATTTCATTTATTTTAAATTTATATTCTGCATATAAATTTTGTAATTTTTTTATTTTTTCAATATTTCTATTTGCTTGAGTCTCAACAGCAGTTAAGAAAAATTCAATCCATTCCATCCATCCTTCATCATTTTCATTAACTGCATTTAACTTATCATAATATTCCTCTCGATTTTCTTCAAAATATTCACTAATATACAATACTGGTCTATTTAGAACACCTCTATAATATAAAAATAGGGGTATTAACATTCTTCCAATTCTTCCATTTCCATCTTTAAATGGGTGTATTTTTTCAAATTGAACATGTATAATCGCAGCTTGAATTAACTCTGATTGTTCTTCATATTCATTTATATATTTTTCTAAGTTCTCAAGATTCTCTATTAATTTTTCTGGTGAAACTGGTACAAATGATGCTGTTTCAATTGTACTTCCAGGCTTTCCAATCCAGTTTTGATCATTTCTAAATTCTCCTGGATTTTTGTCTTTTCCTCTAGCTCCACTTAATAATAATTTATGAATACATCTTAACATCCATAAGGATATACTATTTTTATCTGATACTTCTTGCTCTGCATATTCAATAGCTCTATTATAATTAGTAATTTCAACAAAATCATCATATTTATTTTTTAATTCTGTTTTTCCTTCATCAGCTTCTAATTCAAGAATTTCTGTTAAAGTAGCTTGTGTTCCCTCTATTTTTGAGCTTAATACAGCTTCCTTTTTTGTTAAAGGATTTATAAACAATTCTCTACTAATATTTTCCTCTTCAAGCATTCCATCTAATTTAGATACGCTAGAACTAGCAGATATCATTTTTTTAGTAATTTTATTATAATTAATTTCCTCATCAAAAGGTAATTTTCTTGCCATATATGGTACCATCTCTATTCCTCCTAAGACGCATTATATCATTTTTTTGCATCTTAGTCAAGTTTTATAATATTATATGTACTTTTAATTTTTTTATTCTTGCATTCTGTTATCAGTAGTAAAATTATTAAAAAGTGTGAAATTTGACTCTTAGATTAAAAGTCGTTTTCACACTTTTGCTTTATATTATAAAATTACTCATTTACAACCCATTCGCCACTCTTCTTACCATTTATTCTTTCTACCAATCCTTTTTCTTGCATTTCTGCCATATATGTTTTTACTGTTCTTAAAGATTTATTGATTTGCTTTGCTATCTCTTCTTGCGTTGTTGTTGGATTCATTTTCAATATGTTTATAATCGCCTGTTCTTCTAAAGTGTAATTATTGCACTTTAAGTTGTTACTATCTGCACTTTGAATATTATCGATATGTGTATATCTATTTTTTAATTCATGGTTCGCATTTGTTATTAAATTATAAAAGAATTTTTCTAAAAATGATGTATCTTCAAATACATTTTTCTCAAAATTTTTGTAATTGGCTCTTACTAATGAATTTCTAAAATACCATGAATTATCAGCAAATACTTGCCTCTTAATATTAAATCCAAAAGTTCTTAAATATTTTATCATAAAAACTGCTGTTGTTCTTGTGTTGCCTTCACAAAATGGATGTACTTGCCAAATATTTGATGTAAATTTACATAGATGTTTTATAGATTCATCTAAGCTTAATCCTTTATATAGAAAATTTTTTTCTTGTTCAAAATCATATTCTAGCGTTTCTTTTATAGTGTCAAATGGTGCATATATTACTGTATCTCCGTTTAGTACCCATTCTTTTTTAGTAAAATTATAATCTCTATATACTCCTGCTCCATCAAATATATCTTTAAATAATCTTTTATGAATATTTAATAGTTCTGTGGGCGAAAAATTAAATGCCTTTTCACTTAATATTTCTGTAATTCTTACTGCAACTTTATCTGCCTCTTCATTTTCCTTTTCAAAGTTTTTTCTAACGGCGTGAACTTCATAATATTCATCTATTCTTGTTTTTACTTCTTCAATATCTATTGTTCCTTCAATATGTTCTTTAGCAGTTTTTATTAAGTATTTTGAAGGTTTTAATCCATCAACATCTTGCAGACCAATTGCTGTTTCCCATGCTTTTGTTTTTTCTACTTGATTTGGTTCGCCTTGTTTAATATATTCTGATAATTCTAAATTCCAGTCTTTTTTATTATTCATTAGAAATACCTCCTATATATATTATATCAGTTATAGGATGCAATATCAATACTTAAAGTGCAATTTTTGCACTTTAAAAAATAAATATTGCACTTTTCTTATAAATATCGTAATTATTATGTATTTTTAATTACATTTAATGATAAATTAAAATTTTCTATTAAGATGAGAAATATTATAGGAATGGATTTTGTGGTGGAGTACAATTGATTGGTGGATGTTTAAATATATAAAAAAGCCCTATTGGGCTTTTTTCTTGCTTTCGCTAGTAGTATAATTTGTAATTAATAAATCAAACCCTGAGTCTTTTAAATTTTTATACAATTCACATAACAGATATTTTGCATATGGAGATCTTGTTTCCTTTTTATAATTGTTTGTAAATCCTGCAATAAATACTATATTTTTGTTAAATAATTTTAAAAACTCCTCTTGACCAATTTTCTCTTTTTCTTTTAAATCTAAATCGTTATAGTATTTTTTTATTAATTCTTTATCATTTTTTAATACTAATTCTATCATTTTTGATGATGTTGTTATTTGATTTTCTAAATCTCTTACATGTTCACCATTAAAACTACCTTTGTTACACATTAGATAAGTATTTCTTTCATCAAAAAATATTAAATCTGCTAGCTCTATAAATTTTATTTCATGTGTATGTACTTTAATTATTCTCTTATCTTCTACAAACATACCATTATATTGATCTTCATTTGGTGCTATTTTCAACAGATTGTATTTTTTCACAATATCATCAGATTCTTTTTTGAGATTGTCATATAAAGATTTATACTTTTCATCTAATTTTTAAAAAAAATGTTCTTCAAATACATACCATGATCCATTTAATAAATAAAAGCAATATCTTTCATCCTCAATACAACCTCTAAGTAGGTTTATAATTTTTTCTGGAACAATAACCTTTTCTCCATTCTCACTTAAAGTTTCCAATTCATATTCATACAAAACTTCTTCTATTTTTGTTTTGTATAATTTTCCTTTATCATCTCTAACAATATCAATAATATCTTTAAATTCTATTGGAGAAAAACTTTCAAAAACACATTCACCTTGCTTAATTAATTGATACTTATAAGAAGAACAATAATACTGAGATATGTTATCACTTACCAACTGAAATTTATTTAATTCTTCATTTTGAATACTTTGTATCATTTTTTCTTTTAAGTATGATAGCTTTATTCCTTTTTTTCTTATTGGTACAAAATAATTTAAAATGAAATTATCTTCTTTGTCCTCCAGTTTAGAAAGGGTTTTCAAAATTATTTTTAATTCATTTAGTAAAACACTCTTTCTGATAACAACAGAATCACCACTTAAAATAGATATTTGTTTATTATCTTCAATTCCAGTAACACCCAATTTTTTTGCTATTTCTTTAGAAACTTGTATATTTAATTCTCTATAGATGCTTCCCAAACTATCTTCCATAGATACACTTGTTACATTTTTTGTTATCCTCTCTGTCGATAAATTATTTCCAGTTATATTATTCTCTACAACTTTTTTTATTATTGGATTATTTTTATTTACAATCTTAGGTATTAAATATAGTCCATAATTTTTTTCAATAAATTTATTTATATAGTTAGCTCCTCTTCCTCCAGTCATTACATATATTTTACTATCTATAACTGTAAATAATATATATGATGTACTTTGGTTAATTATAGTTTTATTATCTATATCTTCTGCTATTTTACCATTATTTATCATATATTCAACAATATTTTTCCAAATTGGATTTCTTTTACTTTTTATGAGCATTAAACTGAATTCATCATAATCAGATATTAGTACATTATCTTTTCCCTTTTTGATACAATTACTTAAATACACTATTATCTTATTTTTTATAGTATTAGCATCATTATCTTCTTCCAATAATATTATTTCTTCTACTTTTTCTGTGTTTATTTTATATATACTGAATTGTGTTAGTTCATTATTTGCTTTCATTAAAATCCCCCTTTATAATTATACGACTAAATTTTTGCAAATTTTGTCAAAATTTATCGTTAATTATCAGAAAAACAAAATAATTCTGTAACCAAAATCACCTTATTATTTTGCTTTTCTTTAGTTTATCTATTACCTAAATAATATTTAATAATTTCAACATATTGATCTTGCGCATTTAAGCAAGTATCAATTAAATATCCTTTTTCTTTATTTGTTTGATATTGATTCAATCCCCTATAGTAGAATAATTTTTCTTTATCTAAAATAATAAATGGTACTATATTATTCTTTAAGCATTCCTTAAATGTAATTATTCTACCTACTCTACCATTACCGTCTTGAAATGGATGCATCTTTTCAAATTTCGCATGAAATTCAATTATTTCATTTATTGTTACTTGTTTTAAAGATTCATACCATTCTAATAATTTTTTCATGTCTCTTTCAACATTTTTAGGCTCTGTAGTTTTTAGTCCACCTACTTCATTAGGTAATTTCTTATAATCTCCAACAACAAACCAATCTTTTCTACTATCTGATGTCCCTTCTTTTAATATTTTGTGAAATTTTTTTATCATATTTTCAGTTAATTCTTTATCTGCTATATCTAACATATAGTCAACTAATTTAAAATGATTAGCTGTTTCCAAAACATCATCTAAGTCAGTAATAGAATCCTTTTCTGCTAACAGTGTATTAGTCTCATAAATATATCTAGTTTGATCTTCTGTAAGTTTACTACCTTCTATATGATTTGTATTATATGCAAAAATAATCTGAGTATTATGATATAAATTACCTTTTAATTTCATATTTTTTTGTTCTCTTAGCACTTCTAAAATGTTTATTTTTGATATATCAAAATCATCTTCTTTTAGCAATTCGTCAATTGAAACATCAAATAATTCAGCTATTTTTTTTAATGACTCAATATTAGGTTCTAATGTTCCTGCTTCATATTTTGAAATTGTCGATGATTTTACTCCTAATATATCTGCAATTTCACCTTGCGTCATATTTTTACTTTCTCTATATAGTTTTATTTTTTCTCCTAACATAATAAAAACTCTCCTTTTTGATTATAATAATATTATATCATACTATTTCCAAAAAAGAAAGTTTTTATTAAATTTATTCTATATTTTTAAATTTATTTCCAAAAAAGAATTTTTTGTTATACTAAATAAATATTAGAAAAATTTATTTTCTAATAACAAACCTTCAAAGTCTACTAATAGATTGGCTATTCACAAAAACAACCAAACCATATACATAAGAAAACATAATTAAAAAGAGCAAACTTCAAAAATGAAAACTGCATTTTTTATCCTCTAT
>CARFUA010000001.1:219510-235826 GCA_948976265.1 uncultured Clostridia bacterium | reverse complement strand
TCTTATTCTTTTAATAATAATCATTATTGTTAAAAATGTAATTAACAATATATAAGAAATAATAGATGTAAATATTGTTCTAAAAATAATATTATCTATTGCGACATAAATCAACATAAAAAATACCAAGATAATATTAATAAGAACCGTAAAATTTATTGATGCATTTGTTTCCTCTAATATTACTTTTTTTCTCTCATCATTTTTATGAAATTCTATGTTTAATATGCCTCCTTGAAATGATAATAATGCTGATATTACAACTGAAATAACAACCATTATAGCTTCAATCATAGAATCTGTAAATGTATATATTATTGATATACCTGTTGCTGTAATTATAGGCACAAAATAAAGAACAATTATATGTTTTCTAGCTCCATCAAATATTTTAAAATGATCCGTTACTATTTTAAATATATTTATAAAATTATTATTTCTTTTTATTCCATAAATAAATAATATAACTAAACTTAATACAATTAAAGAAAAAGCTATATATAATCTCATAACTCACCTCTTATATTTTATTATAAACCATGTGCTCTAAATATTCTTTAGTAACCTCAATAAAATGATTTTTTAATTTTTCATCATCTATATCTCCAAAAGTATTCACTACTTCATCTGGAATACCTTCAATAATACTTAAATTATTTATATTATTTATGTTTATAGTCCTTGTTCTTCCATATATCGACGTAACAAATTTTACTCCGCTATAATCTATGTCTTCAAATTCATATATTCTACTAGTACCATTAAAATATCCAGAAATTTTTTCTTTCCATTTTTTCACATTTGAGAATCCTGCTATTATTCTTTCTTCTTTACCATATCCCATACTATCTGTATCTGCCTTATCATTTGAAACATTGTTTCTAGTATATATAATTTTCATCAATCCGTCATTATCTAATAGTTTTTTCACAAAAACTTGAGGGCAAATGTTACCTGTAGTAGTATACAAGTTCAATTCATCATTAATATATTTTCTTAAATAATCTGTAGTTATTGTTTTTATTCCATATTGACCAATATTTTGAAATATAATAATTCCTTTACATACCTCCTCTCCTTTAGGTACAGCAAAGAAAACTCTAAAATGTATAGTCTCAGCATGTTCTTTCTTTCTAGTATACAAAACTTTATTAGTTTTTGTATTTACAATATTAGCTTCAATTCCATATCCTCCAGAATTAATATCAATATATGTATATCTAAACTTTTCATTCTCTTCTACATTTATATCTTCTGTTTCTATTTTAAACATCTTTTGCTCATAATTATTTAAAACAAACTTTTTACTATATTTTTTACAAAACTCTTTTAATAAATAAAAAAAATCATTATATATTTTTTTCTTTCCCATAATTTTTTTGTTTAAATTTATTATTTTTATAGAATTATTTTTATTAGGATTCTTTTCTCTTATCCAAATACTACAAGCCGTTAAACTTAAATTATTCATTATAATCCCCCATTTATATGCTTCATCTATGCTAATTCCTTAGCATTCTCATTTATACTCTCTATATCTTTCCTTATCTGCATAAATGTATCAATTTTGTCTTCAAACAAATCCCCTACTTCTCCTAAAGCTCTAAATGGATCTTCTGTTAATGCAATCATATCAATTGTTCCATTTTTTATAACATAATCAATCAATAATTTAACAAACTGAATCTGTTTCATATTTAACCCATTTTCATTTATATATTTAGAAAAGATTTCACTTGCAGTTGCAGGATCCAATCCAACAATATTTCTTACTGCTTCTGCTACACTTTTATCTCCATAGGCATTTTCAAATTCTTTATTACTTCCTAGTTCTTCAAAAAGTATTCTTTCTAAATCCTTTTTTTCGTTTTCATTGATTTTCTGATTATGTCTTATTTTCCAAACAATCATATTATCTAAATTAGTATTGAAATATTTACTCAGTTTTTTCTTATAATTAGTAAAGTCATTACCACTGCTTAGATGTATATATTCTTCATTTACATCCATCAATGTATCTTCAAAATCTGAATATTTTGGTGGTCTCATATATGGATCTATATACTGAATTAAGTTTCTTAGTTCTTCTCTTACTTTTTCAATATCAAAGAAACTTGCTCTGCTTAGATAATCTGTTTCTGCTACTTTTATAATTAGTTCTTGTTTTTCTAGTACCTTTGGTACTGTTCCTAATTTTTCTAACTTAGCTACTAAACTAGAAATATTTTCTTCTAGTTTGTTTGTTTTCTGATTATTTATCTTCTTTACTTGCAAACTATATAACAGATGATCGAATTTTTTCGCATCTTCATTTTCATCTGATACTAGTAAAATAGGCGTAATATTTTCTTTTATATTGGTTGCATCTAATATCGACAAGTAATTCCAATTTTCTTTTTTAGAAAATTGATCAATATAATATAATTTTGCTTTTACCATAAAGCTATCTCTATTCAGTTTAGCAATTTCCTCAACAAATTCATTTATTAAAGATTCTCTATATTGTTTAAATTCTTCTTGTGCTTGATACTTCATATGTTGTAGTTCTACTATTAGGTCAAGTTTATAATTAAATATTTTTTCTGTAAGACTAATTTGAGATGAAGCTTCTATTCCCTTTTCGTTTACAGAAAAGAATTCGAAATTCTTACAATAATCAAATATATAAAATTCTTTCTTATCTTGTCCTATTCCAAATAAATCTTTACAAAGTCTAGTTCCTCTTCCTATCATTTGCCAAAATTTAATTTTTGATTTTACTGGTTTGAAGAATACCAAATTAACAACCTCTGGAACATCCACTCCTGTATCTAGCATATCAACTGATATTGCTATTTGAGGAAAATCATCTTTCTTTGAAAAATCATCTATTATAGTATCATTATATTTAACCTTATTATCTATTAATTTTGCAAATTCTCCTTTATAGGATGGATATAACTCATTAAATACATCTTCTATTTTTTGTGCATGTTTATGATTTTTAGCAAATATAATAGTCTTTCCTAGCTTATCTCCACCTTCGACTTTTATTCCTTTTTCCATTAATAGTTCTAAAAGTTTCTTGATAGTATCTCTATTAAATAACCAGCTATTTATTGCAGATGCATTTATTTCTTCAGGTGCTTCATCCTCTTCAAATAAGTTCTCATACTCTTCTTTTTCTTCTTCAGATAACTCATTATATTTAATTCCTCTGTCCATAAAATCTGTGCTTGTTGATATAGAATGATATTCTACCAAATATCCATCTTTTACAGCTTGTTCATATTCATAAGCATATGTGGGAACATTATTTTCTATTTCAAAAAATCGATAGGTATTTCTATCAACGTCACTTCTAGGAGTTGCTGTAAGTCCTACAACTAATCCGTCAAAGTATTCAAATATTGCCTGATATCTGTTATATATACTTCTATGTGCCTCATCTACAATAATCAAATCAAAATGTCCAGGAGTAAATAGTTTATTGCCTGTTTTCGATTTCATTTCATCTATTGCATTCATCATTGTTTGATATGTAGAAAATACAATTCTTGATTCTTCTGGATTATCTTTTGAACTTAACAAATTGCAACCTGACATATTAGGTAATAATTTATTGAAGCTATTTTTTGCTTGCTTTACAAGTACAGTTCTATCTGCTAAAAATAATATATTTTTAGCCCAATTTTGTTCTGTTAATACTTTAGCTATTGATATTGCAGTTCTTGTTTTCCCTGTACCAGTAGCCATAACAAGAAGTGCTTTTCTATGCCCTTCCTCAAATATTTCACATACACTTTTTATGGCTTCTAATTGATATTCTCTTCCTGCAATATTGGGATCTATATATACATGTGATAAACTCTGTTTGCTTTTTCTTCTATTTATTAATAATTGCAATTCATCTTGAGTATAGAAACCGCTAACTCTTCTTGGTGCATATTCTTTATCATCCCACATATATATTTCATATCCATTTGTATAATATATAACTGGTCTTTGATGATATTGATTTTCAAGACAATCTGCATATAATTTTGCTTGATTTTGACCAACTCTTGCATCTACGCTTGTTTTCTTTGCTTCTACTACTGCAAGTGGTAATCCGTTTTCTCCAAATAATACATAATCGACTTTTCCTATTCCCGCATTATTCGTCATTCCTGATACTTCTAATTCTGCTGTCATATTTGTATCGAAATCCCATCCAGCAAGTTTCAATTCTAAATCAATATATCTTTTTCTTGTTTCTGCTTCTGATATATTTTCTACTTTAAAATCATAAATATTTTTCTTGTTTTCTCTATTTTCAGTTATTTGTTTTCTTAATTCATTATTTTCTCTTATTGCTTCTTCTAACTTTTTATCTCTTTTACTTAATTCTTCATATAAATTTTCTTTTTCTTTTACTGCTAAAATATTGGCATTTTCTTTTGGTAAAATAGTTTCATCAAACTTTAATTCTTGATAGTCTTGTCCATAGCAATAAGATATCCATTGCATAAAATTAAATAGATATCTTAAAGACATTACTGCCTCTTGTCTTGTGATTTTTCTGTTATTATGGACAGCAAAATTACCAAGTTTTATAATATATTTAATTTGTGGAAATAGTTTTGCATCTAATATGTTTCTAAATGAAATTTCATGTATTAATGTTGATATGTTATCTTGGTATGGCATTTTCAAATCCATATCATTTGCATATAACCATTTTACTGCAAGTTCTAATGCTCTTCTACTTAATATACTACATGTTACTGTATTTAATCCTATTCCATTTTCCGCTTCTATTGCAGCATCTGCAAAACTTCTAAATATTTGTGTTTGCTTTAAAAAATCAAAATTTGACATGATTTACTCCTTGCTTTCATTATCAGTATCTTTTCCATCTGTTAATAAAAGTTTTTTATTTTCTTCTAAATATTTAAATTTTAAAGTATCATTTAATTCATGTACTTCATCATTAACTTTAATTTTCGCACTTTTACTAGCTATATTTACCAAATTCTTAGTTGAACATAAAAAAGCTTTCTGTATCTCTTCTTTAGATTCGTCAACATCATATCCCATCTCTTTTAAAGTTTCAGTCATTTCTAACGAATCTTTTATTGCATTATGAATTTCCTGTTGTCTAGATAGTTTTCCTTCTATTGTAAATTTATTAAAAACAAAGTCTATTGTTTTATTTAAAAATTTAGCTATAGCCTGCAAAATATTTTCATTTCCAAACAACATACTCCAAATTGAACCAGATTCAATTTTAATAATTTTTAATTGTTCATATTGCATTCCTCCAATATTAGGATACATTATATTGCCTAGCTCATAATATACTTTATTTATAGAATCTAATACAGAATTAAATTCTTCCAAGTTAAATTCTACATCTAATAACTGAATCTCTATGGTCTTTTGAGTTTCTACTTCTTCATTACCAGTATATAAACTTAAAAAATTCTTATACACATTCTTGCATGTTGAAAAAATTTTTTCATATTTGGTAATTTGTTCTCCAAATCTTATTGCATATTTTTTACTATTTAAGTTTTGAATCCATTCTTGATAAACTTCTAACATATAATCTGTATGTCCGAAAAAATTCTTCTATATAATCTGATTTTATATTATTTTTTATCTTATATGTTTCTATTTCTTTCTTTATCTCGCCATATTTTATTGTAACTGATATTGCATTAAAATTTTTTTGCAAATTTTCCATAGTTTCATCAAAACTTTTTACAAGTCCACCATTAGGTACAATATAATGCGTTCCAGCACTTGATGAATTCGTATTAGCAGTTAAAATTTTAATTAAAATTTGTTCACAACTATTACTATATTCTTCTCTCCAATCAAATAATATTTTAAAAATTTGTTCAATTTCTTTTAACTTTTCATCAACAAATGAATAATAATTGTATATTTCATATGATAACATTTCTCTTCTCCTATCCAAAATATTTATTCATTAAACTTTCTTGTAACTTTTGTATTTCTTCTAAACTCTTTTGTATTTCAAATTTTTGTTTATCAATTCGTTTAACTATATCTGCAAATTGGTTTTGTAGTTCTATTGGTGGAACGACTATATATTGTTTTTTTAGTGATGGTACAGTTAACTGAGCCTGGCTTGTTCCAGATGAAGCTAGATTAATTTGTTCAATAGCATATTTTAAATAAATAAGATTAATTTCCTCGCTGGGAATAATTGTTATTAATCTGACTACTGGTGTAAAACATTTCTCTCTGACAATTGAATATCCTATAGTTCCTCTAGCAGAAATTGTAACTGCCTTCTTATCAATTTTATATTCTTTGCTAAACCCTTGTAATCCAGTATTTTCATAACCGTTAGCATAAATTGGATATATGTATTCCTCATTTTTTTCTTTACTTATATCTTTAGGTTTATCTCCACCCGCTGAAATACTTTCAGCTATATCATTTATTGTTCTAACTTGAAAACTTTTATTATTAAACATCTCGAAAAACTGAGATTTAATCAATTCATCTAATTCCTTAATTTGTTTTTCTCTTATATCAATTATTTCTTGAACCATATCCAATTTATCTACAGTCTTTACTTGAATTTGAAATTCTGGTAAGTAAATATCTATTTTTTTCAAATCATTTATATTAAAACTACTTTGGTTTACTGATTGCTTCACTATTTTATTTAACTGTTTTTTAAAAGTGTCTGTTTTAAAAAAGTAATATACATATTTTGAGAATACATTTTCTTTTAATCTAATATTTAATAAATTCATCCCATGTATAATTTTCTTGTTTTGACTACAAATCGCAACCTTTCCTAGATGTTTCATACTATTAATATGAGACATTAATATATCATTTTGTTTTAAATAATAGTTCTTATATTTTTCATCAAATATATCTGCATATCCCATACTATTTTCATCTATTTTTCCACTTGCTATTGTTTCAATTCTTGTTATTGGAATTCCTTTTTTAGTCTTGTCGTTTTTTATATTTGCTCCATTTCTTATAAACTTACAAACATCTTCTAATTTAACCTTTTGCATTACAACATTTCCTCCAACTCTTTTAATTTCAGCTGAAGTTCATTTTCCATATCTATTACTCGTTTTAAAATAACTTTTGGGTTTTCATATTCTTTCTTTTCTACTACTATTTCTTTATATTTATTAATCGATAAATCATAATCATTTTCTACAATCTCTTCTTTTGGTACAAAGAAAGATTTTTCTGTTCTTGCACATTCTTGCTCTTCTTTAGATTTTCTATTATTAAATCTTTCTATTATGTCTGGTATATCGTTTTCTTTTACTGGTTGCCTCTGGTCATCTAAACTAAATCCATCTGCTGTCATATCATAAAACCATACTTTATCTGTCCCACCATCACCTGTTTTAGTAAATATCATAATAGCAGTTGATACTCCTGCATAAGGTTTGAACACGCCACTTGGCATTGATATGATTGCTTCCAATTTATGTTTTTCTATAATCTCTTTTCTAATTCCTTTGTGTGCATTTGAACTTCCAAATAACACTCCATCCGGAACTATTGAAGCTGCTCGTCCACCTATTCTTAATATTCTTAAAAACAAGGCTAAAAATAATAATTCTGTCTTCTTTGTTTTTGTAATATCTAATAAATCTTTTGAAGTTCTTTCACTGTCAATAGAACCCTTAAAAGGTGGATTTGCAAGCACTAATGTGTATTTGCTATTATCTTCATTATCTTCTGATAAAGAATCTTTATATGATATATTTGGATTTTCAATACCATGTTGCATTAAATTCATTGCACCAATTCTAAGCATTGTCCTATCCATATCAAATCCATAAAACATTGTATTATTAAAATGTTCTTTTAAATTTTCTGTTAAAAATAAATCATTTCTATTATTTCTTAAATATTCTCCTGCTTCAACTAAAAAACCTGCACTTCCAGCAGCTGGATCAACGATTATATCTTCTGGTGTAGGTTTCATTAATTCTACCATCATCCTAATAATATGTCTTGGCGTTCTAAATTGTCCATTTGTTCCAGCTGTTGATAATTTTGAAAGAAGGTATTCATATACATCTCCTTTTGTGTCTCTATCTTTCATTTTTAATTTATCTATTGCTGTTACAACTCTTTGTAGCATAATAGGTGTTGGAATAATAAAAATTGCATCTTCCATATATTTTGCATATCCAGAATTTTTATTATTGCTTAAGTTTTTTATAAAAGGAAACACATCCTCTCCTACTATTTTATACATTTTCTCCGCTGGATAATTTTTAAATATACTCCATCTACAATCCTGATGTTCTTCATCAAAAATTCTTTCTCTTTTTATTCCTAATGCATTATCACTTTTCTCACGTGCTATATCTATATCATCCAATCCTTTTATAAACAAAAGGTATGTAATTTGTTCTATTACAGTTAATGGATTTGTTACTCCACCTTCCCAAAAGTTCGTCCAAATTCTATCTATAATACTTTTTGTTTCTTGCTCCATTTTTCCTCCATATTATTTACAATAACTCTATTATATCTTATATCATAAATACACCATTTTATCAACACATTTGAAGACATTTATCAAATTTTGTCGAAAAAGCATCGACAAAATCCGACAAGTAATAACAGTCCTCTAGAATCTATCTTTATCTCTTCTCTCTTTTTTCTTCGCCATCTTTTTACCTCCTTACAATTTTTCTTAAAAAGGGGATTGGGATTTTTCCCATAAAATCATTTGTGTACATACAAATGCCGTGCTTGTTAGGACAAATGTGTATATACATTTGTGTTGCTTGTTAGGACATAAAAAAGCATAAATATTTTTCAAATCAGTATAAAAAATCAAAAGAAAGTGCTACATTTTTTACAAAAACTAAACACTTTCTCTCAAATTTTCTATTCAATTATTTCCATTTTTCTAAAATATTTATAAGCTTGTCCACCACCCAGAAAAAAGATTTCATACTCTTCAATTCTCAAAATTTCACGATACAAATTAACAATTTTTATCAACATAGAACTTTCTTCTATCGTCAATTCACTCGGCTCTTCATCTTCAAAAATATCTCTGATTTTTGGAAACTTTTCCTTCATATTTTCAATCTTATTTTGCAATTTTTTATACTCAAAATTTCTACTCTGCAACTCAAATTTCATACCATTTATGCACTCATATAAGTCCACAGAATCCATATCAAACAAATCATTTTTCTCCATAATTTTCACC
Organism: uncultured Clostridia bacterium; assembly: GCA_948976265.1. Taxonomy (GTDB): domain Bacteria; phylum Bacillota; class Clostridia; order TANB77; family CAG-508; genus Scatovivens. Next base: position 226,612 of record CARFUA010000001.1, on the reverse strand, counting down.
CACTTTTTCATCAAAAATCAACTCATTTATCACAATTTCTTCGGCAGAATTTTTTATATTATTCATCATTCCAACCCATTTTAACTGGTCTTTTTCTTTTAATTTTTCATCCACATTTTGCCTTTCAGCTTGCTGTTTTATCAAAAATTCTACCCTTTCTTTTGCCAATTTATCGAGCTCCATCAAATGCTTTTTGAGTTCCCCATTCATATTTAAAATGATATATTCTGCTTTCTTATTTTCTTTCAAATACTTCAATCTTAGCCTTCCATATTTTCCTATTTGAAAGTCTTTTACCTTCTCCGAGAAAACCAAATTCGGCGCAAAATAATCTCCAACTTTTGTATAAGTGATATCCATTTCAAATCCCCTTTCTAAAATAAATTCTCTTAAATTTTACTCATTTATTTTTCATAATTCAAAACTGAAAATCATTCATTTTCCTTGAATTTGCACATTTGATTTTGTATATACATTACCTGTTATACTCTTTTTGTTTTTGCCTTTTATTACGCTCCTTCACACACATAATAATAAAATCTTCCCTATCCTTCTGACTCACGACATTTCGTGGAAGTACACTTTCTATTTTTTCCATATTCATTTTAAATTTACGAACTTGATTCGACTTTTCTTCCTCCATAATTTCATCTATTTTCTCAGCCGTTAGACTATTTTCCAAACTTCTCTTTTTCAAACTGATTGCTTGCGCTAAGGATGGCGTACAATCATTAAATTGCATTGCATCCAGCAATGTATATTGCTCATCTTCTTTCAAATAAGAAATTTCAACTGCTGGTCTAAATGCGATTTTCTTCTCATCTACCATATTCAGTATTTCTAGTATCAACTCAGTTAGTCTTATATATCTATGAACTTGAACTCTACTATCTCCTTGTTCCTTTCCGATTTTATCTCCTGTGTACTTTGTATCCAATGGTAACAAAGTTTCTTTTCCTTGATGTTTCATCGCATCCATTTTCATTTTGTATGCAAAAGCTTTTTCACTTGGCAAAATTTCTTCTCGTTGTAAATTGCTATCGACCATTAAAATTGTCGCCTCTTCATCTGTTAACTTTCTTACAATACAAGGTATTTCTTCCATACTTGCAATCTCTGCTGCTCTCTTTCTTCTGTGTCCTGATATCATCTCAAAACTTCCATCTTCCAACTCTCTTACTATAACTGGATTTAAAACTCCATTTTCTTTTATGCTTTCTACTAACTGTTCCATTTCTGCATCTTCTTTCACTTTAAATGGATGCCCTTTAAATTCATTCAATTTTTTCGTCTCAATCTTTTCAATTCTTCCTACATAACTTCCATGCGTTCTTTCAAAAAAATCATCTACAGTAGGAAGATTAAATTTTTCATCTTTCTTCATACATTCCACCTCTTTCTAATTATCATAAAAATCACTCCAAAATTCTTCATCTCTTTGCTCAAAATCTGTTTTTCTAAACTTATTTGACTTCTTTTTTTGTCCTTCAACTCTATCAATTACCCATCTTTTAATCGTATCGTAATCACTTGCATACTCCACACCTTTGGATCTTTTATATAAAGATAACTCTTCAATACATTTTTCTGCTTTAACTTGCCCGTATTTCTCAATCAAATCTTCATATTCATACGCATACAAAAACACCTTATCTTGATACTGGGTTTTCGATAAGGTGTGTGTGCTTATATTATTATTTATTATATTATTCTCTTTCCATTTTTGAGGAATACCCTCTTCTTCTTTTTTCGTATAGGGGTATTCTTTATAAAAGTTATACGGTATATCCTTTATATAAATTCTCCTTTGAATGATCTCTTGTTTATCATTTCTAATCAGCTCTACTTGAACTAAGTTTTTTCTTCGCAGATCTGTTATCCAACCAGAAACTGTATTTGCTCCAACATTCAACTTTTCTGCTAAATATTTATTTGATGCAAAACAATAACCTTCTTTATTGCTAAGTGATGTTATCACTGCATACAAAATCTTTTGATTCGCTTTTAAATCTCTATTATACAATATTGTTGCTGGTATAATAGAATAATATCCTATATTTTGCTTCTCTTCCACTTTCACTCCTTTCTATGCAGTATAGAAAAAGAGCAAATTAATCCAAAATTAATTCACTCTTTTCAGCTTGTCCTTTATTTTTCCTTCAACCCTTGAACGCAGTTTACTGTAAGCATTTCCTCGATTATCGTTTTTTGCTCAAAACCTGTGTTACCTCTTCCACATACCTCCAAATCCCCGAACTCGCCGCCAAATTTCTCATTGACAATCTCTCTGCAGATGACAAATTTTGTCCAACATCAAACGCTACTCCTGCATAATGTTGTGACTGATTCGCATGCCCTCCTTCCCACGGACGTTTAAACGCAAATCCAACATAAATCGAACGTCCATAAAGCGTTCGAAATCGATTCCATGAATTCATTGTATTCCTACTAGTCCACACAATATTGGTATTGCTATTCGAACGAAACTCTCGAACCGTCAAAGTTCGATTTGTAATATAAGGCATTGCTTCTGACAATCCTCGATAATACGTTTCCATTCGATTCGCTTGATTATTATATACTAAAATTTTTGCCATAAAAAAAGCTCCTTTCATTATTATACTATATAATATGAAACAAGCTTACAATTTGCTATTCATCAAAACCATTCTAACGTTTTTTCCAAATTTGAAACAATCTTCTCCAAAACGATTCTTTTCTCTCCTGTTCTATTTTTTCTTCCACTTTTTCCTCACTAATCGTATTAGAATTGATAATATTCTTTCCAATCATAATATTAATCTTATCCATCATTTTCCCTCCTTATCCTCTCTAAAATCTCATCATAATCCCTTTCCAATTTAGTCAAATCATACATCATTTTTTTTCTTTCTTCCTTTAAATGCCACAAATCTTTCAGTTCATATTTTTCTTCTGAAGTAAGATACAAACTCGGAAGCAACTCATAATTCTCAAACAATTCATTTTTTCCTATCCATCTTGATACATTTGATTGCTTTTCGTCTCTCAATATTTCGCAAACCTTTTCCATTATCTCCTGCGTTTTTTCCGTAGGTTCTCTCGTTAATTGGCCCACTGACTTATCATCTAAATTAATCATTTTTATGAATTCGTTTGGAATCTTTTGAATCACCAGCAAAATCACTTTTGCGCTTGTCCCATACAACATCCTCTCTGGAAGCTCAATAATTGCTTGCAAATAGCCCTCTTCAAGTAAATGTCTTCTCATCCATTTATCTGCCTTATTAGCAGAAATTAATGCACCTGCAGTCATTATCGTAACAAGTTTTCCATCTCTTTGCAATTTCTCTAATGAAATCGCAATACTTCCCCAATTATCTCGTTTGGTTCGAAGCACTGGTCCTCTTACACCATAACATTCCGTCGTATCCATAATCAGTGGCGGAATCGAAACGATTAAATCAAATTCCTCTCTCTCTCTTTCTTCCAAACTATTGACATTCCATACCTTGAAATTTCTATACCCTTTTACTACACACAAAATCGTTGCCATCGCACATTGTATTTCATCTACATCTTGCAACTGTATATAAGCATCTAAATCATCTACCGTCTCAAAAACCGTTTCACCAATTCCAGCGAAATTATCCAAAATTCGCGTTTCATACTTTACATTTGCTACCGCTTTTATCAATTGGTTCAACGTCTTTCCTTCTTTTATTTCTCCCATTTCTAAATCTGATTTCAAAAAATCAATAAATTCTTCAGCTCTTATTTCTTGTTCATTCATATACTGAAGAATTAAATTAAAAGCCTCTTCCATAAATTTTAAGTCATGAACCATTTTCAAATTTCTAAATACATGAGAAATATAGAAATTCAAATTCAGTTTTCGTTCCATTGAAACAATTACATTTTCCACAATTTCATTTACCGCATTTGCCTTTGCCAAAGCTGGAATTACTTCTTTTTTAAGTAAGCCACTTAATTGTAAATCATATTTTTCAGCATAATCCAACATATAATAAATAAAAATATCAATCGCCACACAGGTTTTTATCTCTTTTCGACTATACAATAATCGATATCGCTCATACAACATTCTACTAATATAACACCACTTATTTTCCATCTATTCGAAAAATCCTCCTTTCTTCAAAATAATCGTTTCTATAGTATCTTTTTCATTCTCAATCATTCGTTTCCAAATCTTTTCTTTTTCCATTACATTTAAATATAATTTACCAATTAACTTTTGTTGTTTTTTTGTTAAAATTGGTATTTTTATTTCTTCAATATCTTTTTTCGAAATGGGTGTTGTACGATAAGACCTCACCTTATTTTCTAATTTGTTGCGAATCCATTTTGAATTCAAAAAAGCAAACAAATACGTACTTTCTAACTCTTCTGAACTCACTGTCATATCAATACAAAATGAATTATAAAATAATCCTTCATGCTGTTCATCAATCAAAACAACATCAAATGGTGACGTAGTTTTAACGATAATATCACCTTTTTTTGTTTTTCTTAATTTATGGTCATCATTTTCTATTTTTATGATTTCTAATTCTGCATCTTTTATTTCATTCTGCTGAATTGCTCTTGGTGTTATAATTTTTTGCTCTATTCCTTCTTGATTCGATTTTTCTTTGATTCTAGAAATTGACATTCCTACATTTGTTTGCACCATTTCTTTCAAATACTTTTCTTCCATTTTTTCCCTCTCTTTTTATTTAGTATAACATCCCGTTTTATTTTTGTCAACATATTTTTTTTATTTTTATTTATCTTTGTTCTAAAAAATATATGTAAATAATATTAGGACTAATCTTTCGCTTAACATCGATTTCAAAATTAAATTTTTAAACAATCGTTTCTAATTCTAAATCCATTTTTGCAATTTTCTCTAATACATTTCTACAATTTATTAAATATTCTTCAAACTCTACATCTTCTGGAGCATAGCAAACATTGAAAAAATTAGCAATTATCATATAGATAATTTGCTGATTAAAATATTCTGGTCTCCTGCCATCATAAATTGCATCAAAATAACCTTTGAGAAATTCGGTTTCTTTTTCATCAAACAATGCCCATGTCATTTGATAGCGAAAATTTAGCACATCATAATTAACTTGCATAGATTCTATATCTACAATATGTAAATTTTGATTCTTATCTAGCATAATATTCGCTCTTTTTATATCACCATGAATTAATTTCGGTTTTATCTTTTTAAATAATTGAGAAAATTCATTTACTTTGCTTTTAAGCTTTTCAATTTCCTCTAGCTTAAAATATTTTGTAACTAATTTTTTCGAATCTTCATTTTCCAATACCTGATCAAAATTCGTAATTGCCTTTTGTGTAAATGCTTCGATATCTTTTGGCTGAAAAATCGCTTTATCATAACCTTCATAATCTTTTAATTTTCGAAGCTCTTTTCCAATCGATTCTCCCATTTTTTTCACTTCTGCTAAACTGCAATTTTCTGAATTTGTAAATACACGCAAATTACAACCTTCAATGTAATTATAAACAATATAATATTTACCTAAATTGGGGATACTTCCATAATCTATTATTTTCAAAGATTTTATTTTTAGTTTCTCATAAATTTCTAAAATTTTCTGAATTTTAGAAAAACTTTTTTTGTCTAATTTTTCATGAAATACTTTCACAAAAAACTTCTCATTTCCCTTCGTCACTTTATAAAGTAAACAGCCAGAATATCCATCTTCTACTTCTTCGATAATATCTTCTTTAGAAATAAATTTTATTAAGTTTGGTCTAAAATAATTGTTCATTTTTTACTCCTCATACTCATCATCCAAAACAATTCCATTTTCATAATTCCAAATCACTCGTTTAGCAATATCACCCAAGTTTTCTGGCAAATTTTCTAGTTCAAACCACTTAACATCACTACATTTATTAGGTTCGCAGTTTTGGATTTCTCCCCTAAACTCCTCACATAAAAAATAAAAATTTATATAGTTTTTATGTGTTTTACAATACATCACTGTCAAAAATTGCAAATTCTCTTTTTTTATTTCAATGCCAACTTCTTCTTTCGCCTCACGAATAATGCAATCCTTTAACGATTCGTTTTCCTCTAAATGTCCTCCCACAAATTCATACATTTCATCTTCAAAACCAGTATTTTCTCTTTTCATCAATAAAATTTTATTTTGCCTTTTTAAAAATAATCCAACTGCTATTTTCGCTTCTACTCTTTCCATTTTCCATTTCTCCTCTAAATATAACAAGCCTCTAAATTTAAAATTTAGAGGCTTACCTTTTATTCTTTTACTTCTTTTGCTCTTACAATTACTCTCTGGCTACTATCATTCGTACAAGTAATTAAAGTGACTTCTTTTTCTCCGTTGGTTCTTTGTGATGTACATGAAACATCCGATGGAGAAACTAAATATTTATCGTAAACAGCATATTTGATGGTTCTTCCTGTTAAATCGGTTAACTCTATAATATCACCATTTTCTAGTTTTGGAACTTTACTAAAAAACTTACTATTTCGATAATTATGCCCTACCACACAATAATTTCCAATCTCATTTGGTTCTGGTCCCCAGAAATAACATGGTGAAATCTTCAATAATTCATCGGTTGTTGTATTTAAAACTGGATAATTTACACCAATTGAGGGAATATTAACAATAGCACAAGTGTAATATTCTTGACCACTGCTAGTTACAGAAGTATTTCTCGCAATAACCTCGTTTTGAATCTTGGATGGCTTATCCTTTACTTGTTCTGTATATACGACTTCATATGGGTCTTCTGTATTTAAAATAACAACAATCGAATTTTCTGAAAATTGAATGGTTGTATCATCTGCCACACTATCTTCGAATTCTACGTTAGACAAAATTTCTTGTGAAATGGCTTCATTTTTATTTTTATCATATTCTGCATAAATATAGTAAGAAAATAAAATACACACCAAAAAAACTGAAATAAAAAAATCAATTTTATAAATTTTCTTCTTTTTTTTCAATTCTGGCGTTATATACAATTTCTCTGAAATAAGAATTTGATTCATAACTTTTCTCTCCTAAATATATAATATTATTATATCAAAACTTTATGAGTTTAT
>CARFUA010000001.1:45742-219468 GCA_948976265.1 uncultured Clostridia bacterium | reverse complement strand
AAAAAATCATAATTTTTTTAATTTTTTTTCTATTTTTTGCTGTAATTTTTTATTTTGTGTATGAACTTCTATAATATCTCGATTTAAAGCATCTTTTTTACGTCTACATAAATTTTCATCTTCCAAAATAATTTTTTGATTGTAAGGAAAACTATTTTTTATTTTTATCACTTGCCTTTGAATCTTTTTCAGATTCTTTTTATACTTTTCTCTTAGCAATTTTAAATTTGCTATTTCATCTTGAAAAATATCGTCATCATCAAAGTCTTCAGCTAATTTATGCAACTTTTTATAATTTCCTTTTTCATAATATTTCTGGATTTTAAGATATAATTTTTCTTTTCTTTCTGAAGTTTCCAAATCAAAAATGGGATTATATAATTTTTGTAATTTAAAATAATCTAAATTCATTTCTTCTATTGTGTCACAATCAATTGGTTCTAAAGAAGTAATTTCAATTGCCAAATCAATTTGATGTGACATATTCGATTCCAACTTTTTCTTTTCTTTAAATTCTGTATTGATTTTTCGATTGATGCTCGCCATATTCACTGGCAATTTTTTCTTAATTTTTTCATCAATTAATTCTAATTTTCTTATATTTTTTCGATATTCATTTCCTGCCACCATAAATTTATATTCCAAAGCTCCAATTTTAAGCATATAATCAATTTCCATATCTCGACATATATAATAATTTAGCTGATCTCTCTCTACAATTAAATTTGCTATTTGTTCTATTAAATCATTAATTTCTAAAATCAACATCGCATATTCTGGATGTACTATTACCATTTTATTTCTCCTTTTCTATTTTTCATTATATCATAAAAATTTTCATTTGTGAATATAAAAAATTAGAAAATCGAATATTTTTAATAAAAATAAAAAGTTTTGCAGCTTTTCTTTGCAAAACTTTACTATTTCTATTTTTTTATTCTCCAAATTCCGTCTTCTCCCTTTTCTCCTTCCACATTGGCTGGTAAACAAATTTTTTCTTTTCTTTAAATCACCTTGACTTTCTCCCCCAAAAAATATATACTCTATTTAATAAGAAATGAGATTATCCCCATTTCAAACTTAACTAAAAAGGAGGATTTATAATGCAAGATTTAATCGAAATCAGATGGCATGGTCGTGGTGGTCAAGGTGCAAAAACAGCTTCTTTGCTTCTTGCTGACGCAGCATTCAATACTGGCAAATACATTCAAGGTTTTCCAGAATATGGTCCTGAAAGAATGGGCGCTCCTATCACAGCCTACAATCGAATTAGTAATAATCCAATCACCATTCATTCTAACATTTATGAACCAGATTACGTCGTCGTGGTAGATGACACTTTATTAGAATCTGTAGATGTAACCGCTGGGTTAAAAGAAACTGGTGCCATTATTATTAACACTACAAGAGATAACAATTATCTACAAAACGTTTTACACGGCTATTCTGGTAATATTTACAAAATCGATGCCAGAAAAGTCTCTATGGAAACACTTCGGAAAATATTTTCCAAATACACCAATGCTTGCTGCTGTTGTAAAGGTAAGCGAAATTATGTCTGACGAAGAATTTTTAAATGATATGGTAGGCTCTTTTAAACATAAATTTGCCAAAAAACCAGAAGTCATTGACGGCAATATGAAAGCACTTGAAATGGCTTTAAAATCTGTAGAAAAGGTTTAATATAGTATGATTCAATTTTTTAAAACTTTATTATCCAAAATAAATTTCAAAACGGATAACCCAGAAATTAATAAACTGAACAAATTCATTTATTTCAGTATTATCTTATCTATCTTTATTTTCATTGGCTTGATTCTTTATTTTATTATCAAACAATGGCCTAGTTTTATAGAAGCAGTAAGATATCACTGGAATGAATCAAAAACCATTTTAAATAATTTTAATTAATAAACGAAAGGAGTTACTTATGGCTGATATTAATACATCTACTCCAATGGATGAACTAACCATTGGCGGAAATATTTATACATCTGGAAATGCAAAAGAATTTAAAACGGGCGACTGGCGTTCTAGCAAACCCATTTTTGTCTCTGACAAATGCAAACAATGTGGTCTTTGTTTCCCTGTCTGCCCAGATGATGCCATTCCTGTTAATCAAGATTGTAAAAGAGAAGATTTTGATTACGATGCTTGCAAAGGTTGTGGTGTATGTGCAAAAGTTTGTCCTTTTGCAGCAATTGAAATGGAATAATCTGCCAGCGACTTTAAGGATTTCGCCTTAAAATCCTATTTTGGCAGATAACCAAATAAATAGAAAAGGAGTGAAAAATATGAGAGAACGTTTAAGCGGAAATGAAGCAGCAGCTATTGCTATGAAACAAATTAATCCTGATGTCGTTGCTGCTTTTCCAATCACACCTTCAACTGAAATTCCACAATATTTCTCAACCTTCGTTAGTAACGGAACGGTTGATACCGAATTTGTGGCAGTTGAAAGTGAACATAGTGCCATGAGTGCCTGTATTGGTGCTCAAGCTGCTGGCGGAAGAGCCATGACAGCAACTTCAGCCAATGGTCTATCTTTAATGTGGGAAATGATTTATATCGCATCTAGTTTACGTTTACCAATTGTTATGTCTTTGGTAAATAGAGCTGTATCTGGACCACTTAATATCCACAATGACCATTCAGATGCCATGGGAGTTAGAGATAGCGGATGGATTCAGCTATTTTCAGAAAATAATCAGGAGGCTTATGATAATCTAGTCATGGCCCACAGAATTGCTGAACATAAAGATGTATTACTTCCCTTAATGGTTTGCCAAGATGGATTCATTACATCGCATTCCATTGAAAACATCGAATTAATCGAAGATGAAAAAGTAAAAGAATTCGTTGGAACTTACAAACCAGAACATTACTTATTAAATGATAAAGAACCAATTGCTGTTGGTCCATTAGATTTACAAGCTTATCTTTTCGAACACAAAACGCAACAAGCTATCGCAATGCGAAATGCCAAAAAAGTGATTTTAGATGTGGCAAGTGATTTCGAAAAAATGACTGGTAGAAAATATAGCTTTTTCGAAGAATATAAAATGGAAGATGCCGAAGTTGTCATTGTTTGTATGAACTCAACAGCAGGAACCGCAAAATATACCGCTGATAAATTGCGCGAACAAGGCGTTAAAGCTGGTGTTTTGAAAGTCAGAGTTTATCGTCCATTCCCTGCTGAAGAAATCGCAAAAGCTCTTTCAAAAGCCAAAGCAATCGCTGTTTTGGATAAAGCCGATTCTTTAAATGCCGTTGGTGGTGCATTATTTGAAGATGTTGTATCTGGTATGTTTGTTAGCAAAGTCCAAATTCCAACTGTGAACTATGTTTATGGAATTGGTGGTAGAGATACAACTTCAAAAGATATTGAAAGTGTTTATAATGATTTAACAGAAATTGTAAAAACGGGTGAAATCGGAAATCCATATCGATATTTAGGTGTTAGGGGGTGTAAATAATGGCTTATAATCACAAACAAATTATGGTAGATACCAAATCCAGATTAACTTCTGGGCACAGAATGTGTGCTGGATGTGGCGCACCAGCTGTTGCTAGAATGATTTTGCGTGCTGTCAAACCAGAAGACCATGTTGTAGTATCCAACGCAACAGGATGTATGGAAGTTTCTACCTTCCTATATCCATACACAGCTTGGACGGATTCATTTATCCATACCGCTTTTGAAAATGCGGCTGCAACGTTATCTGGTGTAGAAGCAGCTTATAAATCCATGAAGCAGGCTGGAAAATTACCAGAAGATAAAACAACAAAATTCATCGCATTTGGTGGCGATGGTGGGACTTACGATATTGGACTTCAAAGTTTATCTGGCGCAATGGAGCGTGGGCACGATATGGTTTATGTTTGCTATGATAATGGTGCATATATGAATACTGGTATTCAGCGTTCATCTGCTACACCAAAATTTGCAGATACAACCACAACGCCTGCTGGAAAAGTTGTTCCAGGAAAAATGCAACCTCGAAAAGATTTGACAAAAGTTATGGTTGGGCATCATTTACCTTATGTGGCTCAAACTTTGGCGTTAAATAATTTTAAAGACTTATATGAAAAGGCAGAAAAAGCAATTTATACCGAAGGTGCTTGTTTCTTAAATGTGTTGGCTCCTTGCCCACGTGGTTGGGGTTACGCAACAGAAGATTTGATGGAAATCAATAAATTAGCTGTTGAAACTTGCTATTGGCCTTTATATGAAGTAATTGACGGAAAATATAAAATTTCGTATAAACCAGCAAACAAGCTTCCAATCGAAGAATTTTTGAGACCACAAAAAAGATTTAAACATCTGTTTAAACCGGGAAATGAATGGATGATTAAAGAATTCCAAGAAGAAGTGGACGCTAGATGGCAAGAATTATTGGATTTAGAAAAAATTTCAAATGCAGATTAATTCTGTAACAATCAACCTCCAGTACAACTGGAGGTTTTTTAGCTAAAAAAAGCAGAAATAACGACTGTTATTTCCACTTTTTGCCCTCACTTTTTATTATATCATATTTTTAAGGTTATGTCAACTTGACAATTTCTCAAAAATATGCTCTCTCTTCATTTTAGGCGTTTTTATGGTTTTCTATTACCCTTCATCATTTACTGGTGCTTCTACTGGGCAAACTCCTGCACATGTTCCACATGCAATACAGGTATTTTCATCAATTTTGTATTTGTCATCTCCTTGTGAAATACAACTTACTGGACATGCTCCTGCACATGCTCCACAGCTAATACATTTATCTGTAATTTTATAGGCCATCTTTTTTTCCTCCTTTATGGTTTGATTATTTCCATTATATCAAATTTTTGGTAATTGTCAATTATTTTTTTTATCAGATACTATCTTTTCAAAATTTGATTTTGTTCCATTTTATGCGTGGTTTTGCAAATTATTCCTTTTGTTCTTGATGGATTTTTGGTATTTGCATAATTTGAATCGCTTGCTTGGTTTCTTGGCTAATTGCAGTTAGGTCCGAGAGTTTGACAGATTGAACCACTTCGGCTACTTTTTGATTTGCCATCAAGATTCCCGTTTGGTTGACAATCGGATAAAATTCCATAGAAATTTGAGAAATTTTTTCTCCTTTTATAAATAAAAACAGAGTTTTAGCTCTGTTTATTTTTCGTCATTGTCACGATTTTCGAAAAAAAGTCAAAATTTTGTTGAAAATCTTATGATACCATTTTGGCTTTTCATATTCAATTAATTCTGTTTGTCTCATATTTTGATTTTCTTCGATTTCTATATTCGTTTTAAAAAGATTTTCTGGATTGTACTTTTCTCGTAGATTTTTTTTGTATTCTTGTTCGTTCTCTAACAATTTCTTGTCAAATTCCTGCTTTTCTGTTTCAGAACATAAATAATTTCTGTAAAGCATCGCTAATATAGCTTTGGCTTTATTGGATAATTTCGTATTTTCTGGCACTTCATAATCTTCTAGTTTAATCTGTCGAAAAAAATTCATTAATTTCATTGGAATCTTTTCTGTTAATTCCTTGGGAAATCTTTCTAATATTACTAAAATTTCAGTTACCGCTAAACAATATTCCTTTGATATTCTTTTATTCTTTTCCATTTTCCGTTTCTACTCCCATTTCTTCCAATTGTAAAGCCTGCATTCCTTGCTTAGTTTCTTGCGTAATTGATTTAATATCCGAAAGTTTAACATCTTCTAAAACGGTTTCAATTTTCTGATTTGCCATTAGCAATTCTGTTTGATTGATTAACGGATAAAATTCTAAACAAATTTGATTTATTAATTTCGGAAATTTATCTGCTATAAGTCCCATTGAATAATATATATCTATCATATTAAACCTTTGTTCTAATACATTTTCTATTTTCTGAAATGGCGTCATTTTTTTTATATCAGGAAAATAGGTAGATTCATATTCTTCAAAAAAATCGTAGAATTTTGTTTGGCTTTCTTTGTCAACTTCTAATTGAGCCCCAATTTGAGATAACAAATTTCTCTTATTTTCATAATTTCTTGGATTCTGGCTATCTGGTAAAATGTCCTTATCTCTGTTTTTCCAGAAATCTGTTTTTTCCATCAAAGTTTCTATTTTTTCTTTTTTGTCCAAGTCTCCCCATAATCTCCAGCATTTTAAATCATTTTCGGAGATTTTTTCCATTAAATCTTCGATCATTATTCCAATAGAGGCTTGGTAATTTGTTTTTGAATAAATCAATTCGTTCCTATATGCTTTTTTCATTTCGTCGTGTGAAATTCCTTTATATCTAGCAGCAGCTTCTTCTTCCGCAAGCGTATTCATGCCTTCTTCTAGTAATAAGCCTGAAACTGAATCACAACTTAAAATTATTTCTCCATTTTCATTTTTCTCATAACTATACTGATATATTGCTGTTCCCACTCTTCTTGTCATTTTTCCAGGTTGTGGCATTGAAAATTCATCTTTTTCGCCGTTCCAAGCATGACCCAATTCGTGTATTAAATGTGTGACATTAATATCGGTACCCCAAAATTCTTGTTCTCTTTGCAAAGTTGATTTTCGAATATAGGTAAAAGCTTTCTTCCCTTTTAATTCCAGATTTTCATCTACAATCGGTTCAGAAACATAAGCTCCTTCTGGTAGAGCTTTGGCATATTCTCCCACTTTCTCTTTTTCTTTTAAAACGAATGGATTAACTTTTCCCATATAAGATTCTTTTAATTGATTAAGCTCTTCTTGGGTTGAATATTCAAAAATCACAATTGGTCTATTTCTTAACATTTGATAAAACAATTCCCTATCTTTTTTAGAAGAATCCGCTAACATGGCTGGAACTAATTTTAACAATACTGTTCTCAAACTATCATTTCCTGGTTTATCTTCAGTTTCATAGTGAAACTTTTTGCAAATTTCTTCAACAATTGGCGCGGATTCTTGAAATAATTCTTCCATATATTTCTCGCTTTCCCTCGTTAATTGTGTTCCAATAATCTTTTAGCAATTTTCTTCACTTGGCGCATTACTTCTTTTTCATTTAGGTGAATCATTTTTCGATTTTGCATAATCAATTTTCCATCAATCATAACAGAGTCAACATCTGCGCCGTTTGCGGAATAGACAATGTTGGCACATACATCATTTTCAGGACATAAGTGTAATTTGTCAGTTTTGATGAAAATCATATCTGCTTTTTTGCCGAACTTCTATGGTTCCAATTTCATCTTCTAATCCTAATACTTTGGCTCCTTCAATTGTGGCCATTTTTAGAATATCATAGGCAGAAATGGAAGTTGGTTCTTTGGTATTTACTTTTTGTAAATACGCCGCTGTTTTCATTTCTTCGAACATATCCAATGTTGTTGTACTTCCGATTCCGTCTGTTCCTAATCCAACATTAATACCGTTTTTTCTTAGCTTGACAACATCGCATATTCCAGAAGATAATTTGCAATTACTAATTGGATTATGAGAGATGCCACCTTTTATATTTTTCAAAAGTTTGATGTCACTATTGGAAATATAAATTCCATGCGCTAATACAACTGGAACTTCAAAAACACCTAAATCATATAAATATTCTGTTCCACGTTTATCATAACGTTCGTAAATAATTTTTTCTTCATCAATGGTTTCTGATAAATGAATGTGAAGACCTGTATTTAGCTCTTTGGCTAAGTCAACGCATAATTTTATGGTATCTGGATTGCAGGTGTAAGGAGCATGTGGTGACGTAAAAATTTTGATTCTGCTTTCTGGTACATTATATTTTTGGGCGTATTCTCTTGTCTTTTCTGCTTTATCACGAATAGCATCATCGGTCATGCACCATGCAACAACGGCTCTTAAACCTGTAGCTTCAATGGCTTCAATCGCTTTATTCATACCAAAATACATATCATTGCAAGTAGTGGTTCCTGATTTTATCATTTCTAGACATGACAAATAAGAGTTCCAGTAAATATCATCTGGCTCCAGTTTGTCTTCTACTGGAAAAATAGCATTTTCCAGCCAATCAATTAATTTTCGGTCATCTTTATAACCTCTGAAAATGCTCATCGCTAAATGTGTATGTGTATTGATTAATCCAGGCATAACAAGCATATTTTTGGCATTGATTTTTTCTTGAACTTCTTCTTCTATTTCTGGTTCTATTTTTTCAATTCGGTTATCTTTTAATAATATGTCAGACTTTCTGATGTTGGCCACGTTTCCTACCATGTCTAATATATAGGCATTTTTTATCAGTTTTTTCATTGTTCTTCCCCTTGTTATTTTTTATCTTTTGCTTTATGATTCCATTTTTCCTCTCGGTCGAGTTTTTCCATTTTTTGCAATTCTTGTAAATCTTCTTCACTATCCATTTCAATTTTGTCATTTTCTGTTGTTGCATCTTTTACAACAACAATATCTTTGGCACTATATTTTTTAAAAAATACTTCGCCATTTTCATGAAATTTTACTCGCACCATTTCTTTTAATGTTTCCACTGCTGCTACTTCACCAATTCCATCTTGCGTTTTGACTTCTGCACCAATTTTAGGTAGACTTTTCAATTTGTCACAATAGACATCGTGTTCATATTTTAGACAACACATAAGTCGTCCACAATTTCCAGAAATTTTGCTTGGATTTAATGACATATTCTGTTCTTTTGCCATTTTAATAGAAACCGTTTCAAAATTTCTAAGATAGGAACAACAACATAACTCACGACCACAAATTCCATTTCCACCCAATCTCTTAACTTCGTCTCTCACACTAATTTGACGCATTTCAATTCTTGTTTTGAAA
Source organism: uncultured Clostridia bacterium (assembly GCA_948976265.1). GTDB lineage: Bacteria > Bacillota > Clostridia > TANB77 > CAG-508 > Scatovivens. The sequence continues at coordinate 210,693 of CARFUA010000001.1, read as the reverse complement.
ATAGCCGCTAAAGCTTTAACTAATTCTCTAAAATCAATTCTTTTTTCGGATGAAAAATAAAAGGTAAGTTTTGTTCCATCAAATTTATATTCTGATTCAATCAATTTCATTGGTAAATCAAATTCTTTTATTTTTTCGAGACATTGCTCAAATGCCTCTTTTTCTTTTGTTTTGAATTCAGCACGTATTTTGTCCTCTTTTGGTGTTGTGATTCGAATCACTTTTTTGAGTGGTTCGGATATTTTTCCTTCTTCCACTTCTTGATTCGCTATCATAACTTCACCGTATTCTTCTCCCATTGCTGTATCAACAATAACATGCATTCCTTTTTCCAGCTTGAAATCACCTGGATCAAAGTAATATATTTTTCCTGGATTTTTAAAATTAACCCCCACAATCTGTTTCATTTTATATTCCTTTCTGAAAACATTCCCACATTTCAAGAAGCATGGTATCTATCGTCATATCAAAATTACAATTACGTTTCAAATGTTGCATACCATGATTTATTTTTTCTATGCAAATCATATATCTTTTGTCTTCTAGCGATTTTTCATAAATGCCTATCATCATGTATTCTAAAATTCGATTGATATTTTCTTTATCATATATCACTTTTGCATCATTTAGAAATGTAATAATATCTTGTTTCTCCATATTATTTATGATATTTTCTATTTTTAGAAACTTTTCTTGCTCTTCTTTTTGAACGATTGCTTTTCCAATACTTCCATTAAAAGATTTTAATAGATTTTCTGTCATTTGTGTTATGCCAAGTTTATCTGTTGCATATTTTTTGAGTTCTTCTTTTGGAATGGGTTCGAATTTTATGGTCATACATCTTGATTTTATTGTATTTAAAATTGCATTTTCATTTGCTGTGATTAATACAATCACAGCAAATTCTGGTGGTTCTTCTAATGTTTTTAAAAAACAGTTTTGTGCTTCAATGGTCATTTTGTCAGCATCGTTTATGATATACACTTTTTTGTGAGATTGAATTGGTTGTTCGATTACTTTGCTTGTAATTTCTCTGATTTGCTCAATTTTTATTGTTTCCCCTTTTTCATTGATGAAATAATAATCTGGATGATTGCCTCCTTCAAAACATTGGCAAGATTTACAATGACAATCGCTTTCTTGCTTTTCCTGCAAACACAAAATCTTTTTCGCAAAAGTTTTAGCAATTAACGACTTACCAATTCCCTCTGTTCCAACAAAAAGATACGTTTGTGCTAGGTTGCCTTCTGCTAGGCAATTGGTCAAATATTCTTTTACTTCATTGTTTCCTACAATCTCCTCAAAATTCAAGCTTTTCTCTCCTATTTTATTTTTCCTAAACTGTTAAATGGCCAGAATCGAAAAATAACAATGCCTTCTACTTTCTCTAGTGGAATGCATCCCAATTCTCTACAATCTGTACTTTTGGTTCGATTATCTCCCATAGCAAAAATATATCCTTTTGGCACAATAAAATCATTAAATACATTAGACGTTGTAACAACATCTTTTTGTAAATAATCTTCTTTTAATTCGATTCCATTAACAAATACTGTATTATCTTTAATTACAACATGTTGTCCTTCCGTTGCAATAACTCGTTTGATATAGCTTTTTTTGGTAAATTCCAAAACATAGTAACCAAATTTTCCAAATATGCCTTTTGGTTCATTTTCATAAATCGCTACTGGATTCGCCTGATTTGCATCAATCCCGTGTATAGGCTTTTGATGGTGACTCAAATGTAATAATATCTCCTACTTTAGGCGATTTTTTAGTAATTCTTCCTGTTCGATTTAATATCAATCTTTGATTTTCTTGCAAGGTTGGATACATTGACCTCATCTTTACAATAGTTGGTGTTGCAATAAAATATCGAAATAGCAAAGCAAGCACCAATGCAATTATAATACAATAAACCCACTCTAATATATTTTTTACGTTATCACTCATTTAGTTTTCCCTTTCTAGTCAATATTTATTGTCATTTCTTATAATTTATTCTGCTTTCTTTTTTCTTGTTGTTTTCTTGGCGGTTGTTTTTTCTTCTGACTCTTTTGTTGTTTTTCTAGTAGTTTTCTTTGGCTCTTCTTTTGCTACTTTTTTGGTTGTGGTTTTTTTGGCAGTTGTTTTCTTAGTTGTTTTTTCAGATGGTTCTTCTTTTTTGGTTGCTTTTTTTCTAGTGGTCGTTTTCTTTTCTGGTTCTTCTTTTGCTACTTTTTTAGTTGTAGTTTTTTTAGCAGTTGTTTTTTTAGTTGTCTTTTCAGTTGGTTCTTCCTTTTTGGTTGTTTTTCTTCTAGTCGTTGTCTTCTTTTCTGGTTCTTCTTTTGCTACTTTTTTAGTTGTGGTTTTTTTGGCGGTTGTTTTTTTAGTTGCTTTTTCAGTTGGTTCTTCCTTTTTGGTTGCCTTTTTTCTAGTGGTTGTTTTTTTAGTTTTAGTTTCCATTTCAGATGCTTCTGCTTTTGCAAGTTCTTGTGCAGCTAAATTTCGATTCATTTGTAGTAAGAAATCTTCTTGTAATCGCTCATCATCTGCTTCTTCTTCGATTGATTCTTGTTGAATTGGTTCAAATTCTTGGTCGAATGAATTATCAAATGAAGTATCAAATGAATTTATTTCCATTTCGTCTTGTTCTGGTTCTTCTTCTTCATATTCTAAATATGGAAGTTCTGGTTTAAATATTTCATCTAATTGAATTTCGCTGTTGTTTTCATATTCTTGATATTCCTCATAATCAGAGTTATCTTCTGTCCATTCTTCTTCCATCTTAAAGGAATCATATAAACTTTGCTCTTCTGCAACTTCTTCATCCGCTTCATATTCTTCATACTCCTCATATTCGTCATCTTCTTCATATTCATATTCATCTTCCTCATCGTCGTCTTCAAAGCGGTTATCTTTTCCTTCTTGTGTTCTATCTGATTTATAACTAATCCATAGCACTAGCAAAATTAAAAATACACCAGCACCTATACAAACATATTTCAAATTTCCAATTTGCTTCAAACTTCCTTCTTGTGATGTTGTAGCATACGAAACTTTTGTCCAAAACAAAATTATTCCTATCACTAGTATCTTTAACATTCTTTTTATTTTTTTCATATTGATTCCTCCCTTTATCTCTTGTATTTATTTTACTTTGGTAGGTATTCTGATAATTACATCAGTTCCTTTCCCTACTTCACTTTTGATGTCAATTCTGCTATCATTTTGATCTAGTATTTCTTTTGCAATGGATAACCCTAAGCCCGTTCCGCCTGTTTCTCTTGCTCTGTCTTTATCCACACGATAAAATCGTTCAAATATTTTGGCTAAATCGTTTTCTGGAATTCCTCTTCCTGTATCTTTGATTTTAATGTAAGCATCATTATAAACAAATCCAACATATACTGTAATTTTTCCACCAACATCCGTATATTTTATGGCATTGGATAAAAGGTTAATGACAACTCGTTCAATTCCCATTTTATCTGCATACACTGGAGGCACATCTGCTGTTACATAACATTCACCTGTCAAATCCTTTTTTTGCATTTCAATAGTTTGTCCTTCAAATACATATTTGACAAGTTCCCCCAAATCAAATTCTGTTTTTTCAATCTTTATTTTTGCTGTATCGTATTTGGACAATATCAATAAATCTGCTACCAGTTTAGACATTCTTTTGGCTTCGGAAGAAATACGTTCTAAAAACCTTTTTTGATTTTCTTCGTCCACTTCAGAATCAATTAAGGTATCCGCATACCCCATAATGGAAGTAATTGGTGTTTTTAATTCGTGCGATACATCTGCCACAAATTCTTTTCTCATATTGTCCAGTTTTTCTTGTTCTGTAATATCTTGTACCACTACAATTACGCCACCTGGTCTGTCGTTTTCATTTTTAAATGGAGCAAAAAATAAATTAATTGCTTGATTTTCCAAATTCAATTTTTTTTCAGATGACGTCCAGTCATCCAAATAAATGATTTTTTCCAAATTAATATCGACCCCAAATCGCTCAAATATACTTTCAAAATCAGTTTCATCCGATATATTTAGCAATTTTTTCGCTGCCAAATTAATATGTATGACTTTCCCTTTCATGTCGAAAGCAACAATTCCATCTGTCATGTGTAATAAAATGGTTTCAATCTGCTTTTTTTGTCTGGTCACTTCATTTAAGTTTTCCTTTAAACCGCGTGTTCATTACACTAAATGCATCTACTAATTCATCAATTTCTGATTTATTTTTGTTATTTGACAAATGTTCAATTTCTATATCTTGCCCATTGGCTATCATTTCTGTGCTTTTGATTAATCTAGAAATTGGCTTTATTACAACTTTGGCAATAAAGGCACCCAGAATAATAATTAATACTGTAAAAATGGCTAATGATACATAAATAATTTGTCGCGTTTGATTGACTTGCGCTACTAGTAAACTTTGAACTTGTTCTACTTCTAAACTTGTCTTTGTAATTTCTGTATTGATAAAATTTAATTTATAAATAAAAGCAAGTCCCAATCCAGTAATAACAATTATTCCCAGAATCATAAAAACCATAACAATTTTTATTTGTATGCTTTTTACCATGTTTTTTTACCTTTCGTATATTCATCTCTATTATTATATACTTAAGCTTGCATAAATTCAAGTAGTTTTTTGTTAAATTTATGTTACAAAATGAAAAAAATGCATTTTTCTATAATCGAAAAATTGACTGGAACCAAACTATATGTTTCCAGCCAAAAATATTTATTGTTGAAGCTCCCACAACAATTTAGGTTCATTCGGATTGGTTTTATCCCAAATGGTGCTGTCTGTTTCACCGAATTCGTTTAGAACGTCATAAACCGTCGGCATTTCTTCTGAATTAACTTCTCCTAAATTGCTATAACAGTTGGTGGATTTTGCATAACCTAATAATCTTCCATAGGAGCTACTCTTTGGCCAATCAGTACCAATTTGAGCCGTAACTGCAATTCCATTAATTTGAACAACTGCTGCTCGATTAATATAACAATAAGCTATACTAGCATCATCGATTCTTCCACACAATCCACCAACAAAATAATAACTCGAAGAGACATTTCCTGAATTCCAACAAGCTCCAATCACAGCTGCATTAGAACAATATCCAATAAGTCCACCAACGTGATTTCCACCTCCCGTCTTTTTAATCGGTCCTAAATTATAGCAATACTTCACCTCGGCATCGGCTAATAAACCTCCAACAATTCCTCCTAAATTTGCATCATTAGTTCCACTCGTATTGGATGAAACTTCTCCTAGATTATAACAATTTTTAATCGTTGTTTTTTTTACAGCACCGTCTAACTTAAATACGTTTCCGCAAATACCGCCCAACTCTCTCAACATCATTATTTGCTGTTATTGCTCCAGTGTTATAACAATTTTCAATAATGGTCTCTCCCTCAACTACATTATGCGTGAAACTCTGACCGCAAATTCCTCCTACACTTAATTTCGTAGAAGAAATTGCTCCCTTATTAACACAAGCACTAATAATTCCGCAAAGCTGTCCCGTAATTCCTCCAACAGCTCCCTCTGTCGAACTAATTGTGGCTTCATTAGTACAACGAACCATAGTTCCAAACGTCACCGCACCCGCTATTCCACCTGAGTATCCACCATTTAATATAAGATTTCCACTTCGTACATTGACATTTTCAAATGTCCCGAACAATTGACCAACTACTACTCCAGTAAATTGCTGATTGGATGAAATATTCACCTTTTCAAAATTCAAATTCTTTACGGTTCCTCCCACTATCTCGCAAAAGAAACCTCTTTCGTTTTGTATTTTTAAATTGGTAATTGTGTGATTGTTCCCCTCAAAAGTCCCACTGAATTGGGCAGAACCACTTTCATTTACATATCCAATCGGTGTCCAATTTTCTATTTCTTCTAAATCTAAATCCGATTTCAGAATCACGGTTCTTCCTTCATAATTAAGTCCTGCATTCACACTATCTCTAAATTGAATTAATTGTGCTACATTCCAAATTTCATCCACATAACTCAAAAGTCCGCTTACTTCTACTGTTTCCATTTTATAGCCATTATTGTTATCTTTGACAAAAATCGTATACTTTCCATTTTTTGTAACTTCTAAACTATACGTACCATTTTCTTCTTGCATTTCTTTCCCATTCATTGTCACACTTGCAATTCCACCAGTATAGTTAATTGTCGCAGAAATTGTACTTTTTAGATTGTCTTGCGAGTTTGTTACTATTGCATTAATTTTGATTTCCAAATTTTCTTTACCTTTACCAAGCGAACTAACGATTTTAAATTTTCACGATCAATTGTAAATAAATAACCATCGACAATAACTGTGTCATCACTAACCGTAAATCCTTTGTTTTCTAATTCTATATTTAAATCAAAATTTTCTCCACTTTTTTTAGCAATCAGCAAACCTTGCAATTCTAACTCTAATTTTTCTCTTGCATTTGCTTCCTCATTTTGGCTTACTGCTCTTTCCGCTCTTCCTAAAATTCCTTCGTTTCCTGCTATAAGCCTTAGTGATACGCCTGCTAGAATTAAGAGTACAATTATTGTTATCACTAACGCAATGAGTGTTATTCCTTTACTTTTTTTCATAATTTTCTCCTTTTCTCCTCTTCTTATTTTATATATACAAAAAGCAGATTCACAAATATAATTTGTAAATCTGCTTTTCAATATTTATTTTTTTACTCTTATAAAATTACTCATATATACAGTTGCAATGCTTTCAGCATTTTTAAAAAATCTCATCATTTGTTTTTCCTTTCTGTTACTAAATCAACATCTTGATTAATTATTTTTTACTTGTATCATTAATATAATATCCCACACCTCTTTTGGTGATTAATATCTTAGGATCTGCTTTGTCTTTTTCGATTTTGTCACGAATTCGATTCATGGTAACATCTATCGTTCGAATTGCTCCAATATATTCATCATATTCCCAAATTTCGTGCAATAAACGCTCTCTTGTTACAACTTCACCTGGTTGACTTGCTAGGAATTTTAATACATCAAATTCTTTTTTGGTTAAATTCACCACTTCACCTTTAACTTTTGCTTCAATTTTTCTTAAATCAAGTGTTAATTCTCCAACTTGGATAATTTCACTATTTTTTTCTTCTTGTTGTTCTTCTTCATTAGTTGTTACAGCATTGGCTTTGGCATCTGCTTTTCTTAAATTTGCTTTGATTCTTGCCATTAATTCGCGGATTTGGAATGGTTTTGTAATATAATCATCTGCTCCCATTTCTAGGCCTACAATTTTATCAGATTCTGTATCTTTTGCAGAAACCATTAGAATTGGCATAGTAGAAATATTTAAATAATATCTTATTTTTTTACACACAGAAATTCCATCTAATTTAGGAATCATAACATCTAGCAAAATTAAATCTGGTCTTTCTTTGAGTGCCATTTCTACAGCGGTTAATCCGTCATAGGCTTTTAACGTGTTATAGCCTTCTTTTTCTAGATTGTATACTAATAAATCCATAATATTTTCTTCGTCATCTACGACTAAAATTGTCTTTTTTTCTTGCTCTACTAGGTCTTCTAATCCTTCCACAAAAACTCCCACCTTTCTTTCTACTTTTTTTATATCACATTAATTTTATTTCGGCAAGTTTTTTTTACATAAATATCTGAATATTATAAATTCTTCCATCATCAGAAAGTGGAATTTTTTTGTCTGGAATTTCATTTCCATTTAGAATAAATTTGTCTACGCCTGTATTTTTGCCCTCTTGATTTTTTACAACAATATGATAAATACTGGTTTTATATTTATATTTAATTTCATATTCTTTCCACGATTTTGCAATACAAGGTTCCATACTTAAATAACCATTCTTGATTTTTAATCCCAAAATATATTCGATAATGGCTCTATAATACCAACTGCTTGAACCTGTATACCAGTTCCAACCACCACGTCCCATTAAATCTTTGTTGGTGTAAATATCTGCTTCCATGACGTAAGGTTCTAATTTAAATTTTTTGGCTTCTTCTTTGTTTCTAGTGTGTTCAATTGGATTGATGAGCTCTGCAAATTCAACCGCTTTGTCACCAAATCCGAGCAAAGCTTCTGCAATAATCATCCAGCAACTAGCATGCGTATATTGACCTCCATTTTCTCGAATTCCCGCAGGATAACCTTTGATGTAACCTGGGTTAAAACTCGAATTTTCAAAAGCTGGGTCAAATAATTTAATGAGTTTATTTTCTCGGTCTACTAAATAATTTTCGGCTTCTTCCATGGAAATGAATTTTTTGTCATTGTCTGCGGCATTGGAAATAACTGCCCAACTCTGTGCTAGTCCGTCAATTCTACATTCTTCGCTACTCATACTACCAATTTCTACTCCCTCATCGTTGATAGCTCTTTTGTACCAACGTCCATCCCAAGCTTTGGTGTTTAGATTTCTCTTTAATTCTTCTTTTAAATTGGTATATTTTTCTACCAAATCTTGACGATTTTTTTCTTCGCAAATCGGAATGAATCGATTTAAAATGTCGTATAGGAAAAATCCAAGCCAAATACTTTGCCCTTTTCCTTTGCTTCCAAGATTGCTAAATCCGTCATTCCAATCACCAACACCAATTTTAGGGAAAGGGTCAATTCCTTTGGAAATCACTTGTTCGATTGAACGAATACAGTGTTCAAAAATACTTTCTTTGACATCACTTTCGTAGAAAATATCGTATTTTTCAAGTTCGTCTTCTTTGAGTAAATTGCCTTTGATATAAGGGACTTGCTCGTCTAAAATTTCTTTGGAATTTGCGATTTCAATATATTCTAAAACACCGTAAACAAGCCATAATAAATCATCGGAAAATCGTGTTCGAATTCCTTTTTTGGTTTCTAAATGCCACCAATGCAAAACGTCGCCTTCTATAAATTGATGTCTAGCACAATTTAAAATTTGCTCTTTTAAAAAGGAAGAATCAATATATTTAATACCAAAACAATCTTGCAACTGGTCACGGAATCCAAATGCACCACCTGATTGATGATAACCACTTCTCGCAAAAATTCGACTGACAATGGTTTGATAAACCAGCCAACCATTCATCATAATATTGATTGATTCAGATGGCGTTTTTACTTGAATGGTACTTAAAATATTATTCCATTTTGATTTGACATTTTCGAGTTTGACTTCGACATCATATTCTTTTTGATATTTTTGCACCACTTCTTGAATTTTATCGAAACTATTTTCCTGCCCAATTAAAATCGAAAACTTTTTATCTTCGAATTTTTGCAATGTTAAATCGATTTCAAAAGCCAGACAAGAATCTTTGCCGAGCCCAGAATTGCCGTCTAATTTTTTGTATAACGCATCTGGTTCTTCAATGCTTCCTTTTCCGAAAAATTCAGTTTTATCACCAGTAAAACTATTGATTGTCTCATTGCTACTAACATACATGATTTTATCTTTGAAGTCTTCACTTGCAAATACATTTTTCACGAGAATCACATTTTCTTTTTTCTCGAGTTTAATATTTCCATTGCTAAAATATTCATCTTCTCCTAATACTGGTTTTAGATAAACTACTAATCTCAAATTTCTTTCTTGGTCAATAATGTTTTTAATTCGAAAGTTTAATACTTTTACATTTTCTTCGTTTGGTACGAAAATATCAACTGTCTGGATGAAATTGTCGTGACTATTTTGGAAATTCGTATAACCAAAACCGTGTCTGATATAATAGTAGTTCGGACTTGGATTGATGCTTGTGTTGAGCGTCCAAGTGCGTGAATTGTCTTCGTCTTTGAAATAGTAAATTTCGGATGGAAAATCAAAAACGGTGTTGTTGTTCCATGCGGTTAATCGATTTAGCCTACTATTCTTGTACCAAGTATAACCTCCCAAACCGTCTGTTACAACCGTTCCGAAAAATTTGTTGGCTAAAATATTGCTCCAAACCGATGGTAATTTATTTTCGATATTTTTGTAAATGAGATATTCTTTTCCACTATTTACAAATCCACCAAATTCATTGTCAAATAGGAGTTCTTCTTTTTTAAGTGGTAAGATTTCTTCTTCATTTTTGATTGGTTTATTTTTTTCGATTTGCGATTTATCGCGTTTTTGTTTTTCTTCCATGTCTTTTAGGAAAGTAGCTAAATCACCTTTCTTTGAATCGATTACCACACGTGCTTTGAATTCAATGGCTTTTACATCTTCGTCTGGCATATTTTTCTGATTTAGCACGAAAATTCCTGTAGAAGTATTTTTCAAAAATTGCAATTGCCTTTCTGAAATAACCGAATTGATACTGTCTTCTACAAACCTTTCATATACATTTTTTTCATTATTTAGGATAATTAAATCCATAAAAATATTTTTGATTCGATAATATTCAAAAGCTCTGATGACATCTTCTAATACATAAATTTCTTCGAATTTCGAAATCTTCAAAACAAGAATTGGGACATCACCTGATATTCCATATTTCCACAAACTATTAATCGAATATTCCATTTCCTGATTTTTCTTATTGAATGGATTTAATTGTAAAATATAATTCAATAATTGTTGATACATTTGCAATTTGCTTCCTTTGATTTGCAAATATTTATTTTGCTCTTCACTTCTGACTCTTGCAATATTAAATATTTTGTCAATTTCTTCTTTTCCTTTGGTTTGCTTGATAAGCTTTTGCACTTCTTCTTTTGATTCGCCTGCTGTTAAGATGAAATCTACAGTTGCGTCTGAACCAGAAGCTACTTTTACCGTTCTTTTCATGACAACCATCGGAGAAACAACTTGTGCAATTTGTTTTGAGAAAACTTTTTGCTGTTTTATCATTTGTGGTAAATCATAATTTTCCCTACCTTGATATTTTTCACCATCAATTTCATATTCGAAATTCACAATTTGGTCACTTTCTGTGTATAACGTTGTTGCTAAATATAAACTACTTTCAAGGTCACGTGATTTCCTTTGAACGATTAGATTTTCTTCCTCTTCTTCTAATTTCAAAAATAGCTTGTTGAAAATTGGATGTGCATACTCTGAAGATTTGCTCGAAAGTGTTGGTTCAAATTCACAAATCACTTCTAATACTTCGTCACTTTGTCCTAAATTTTCAATTTGCACACGTCTAATTTCAACACATTTATCAGGGTCTAGTGTCACAATTACTTCAAATTTGATGTTAGCATCTTTTCCTATAAATTTGGCTTTGTCTGGTGCAAAAACAATTTTTTCACATTTTTCTAAACGCATAATTTTTTTGGTTTTTGTATTTCTAAGATAAAAGAAAATTCCGTTTTTTAACTCCGCTGTTTCTTTGTAGCTATTTACCATATTTCCTTTGTATTCGCTGAAACCTTCGCCAAAATCATTAATGGTAATTTTATAATTGCTGTTAGCAATTACATTTATATTTTTAAATTTTGGATTTGGATTCTCGATGATTTTTTCAATATATCCACTATCACCTGGAATTTTATTTTTGGAGATTTTCTCCTTTTTCTCTTTTGTAATAATCATCTTAACTGGCATTTTTTCTTGTAATAATACGTTAACTGATTCGATTTCTGGATTTTTGTTAAATCGTGTTTGTAAAATATTCTGATTAATACAATTATTAATGGAAAGTAAAATCAAACCTTGATGATGTGCCATATACGTTTTTACAACTTCATGCGTTTTTCCTTTTTTCAAACGGCGACTCGTGTAATCCACCGCTTCATAGAATCCATATTTTCCGTCTGGCACCTTGTTTTTCAAGTTCTTTTAAATTGTGAATTCCTTCTGTTTGGGCATCGTATAATGCTAAAAATGTGCTGTATGGTGATACAACAATATCTTCTTCCAATCCCCTTTTCAATCCCAACCAAGGAACACCAAATGCTTTATATTGATAATTTCGTTCCAAATCTCTTAAATTAAACGCAGATTCTGAAATTCCCCACGGAATCTGTAATTTTTTCGCATATTCCATTTGACTTAATACCGCAAATCGACTTGCTTCATCTATTAAACTTCCTTCGTATCGTTTTAAATTAATGTTTGGCATTAAATATTCGAACATGGTTCCTGTCCAAGAAATGAGTCCTTTGTAGCCTTTGAAAGAAGTTAAGGTTCTACTTAAATTATTCCAAATTTTACTTGGAACATCACCTTTGGCAATAGCAACAAGGCTTGCTTGTCTTGCTTCAGAAGCTAGAAAATCATAGTAAGAATCGGTGAGTTCGTTATCTTCTAAGTTAAATCCAATTGACATTAATTTGTTTTCTGGACTGTATAATTTGGAAAAATCAGTATTGTTAATCAAATCTGTAACATTTTTGATTAAATTGTCTCGTTTGGTATCGGCATTGTGTTCGATTAGGAATTGTTTTACAATATACAAATAGCCTACCAAATTTCCACTATCAACAGACGAAACATATCTTGGAATCAATGGTTCCAAAGTTTTAATGTTATACCAATTATATAAATGCCCATTCCATTTTGCTAACATATTTATCGTTTCAATGATTTTATGAAGATAATCCATTGCTTCTTCTATTTCGATATATCCTAAATCATAAGCTGAAACAATGGCCAATAATTCCAATCCAATATTGGTAGAAGAAGTTCTATTGACTGCTTTTATTTTACGGTCTTCCTGATAGTTATCGGTCATAAGATAATGTGTTTCTTCTTTTATATGGTCTTTGAAAAATTGCCAAGTATTTTTTCCAACTTCTTTTAAATAGTCAGCATTTTCTTTACTGACTTCCACTTGGGTTTCTGCATCCAAACTAATATACCACGCGACAATTGGCGCAATTATCCATAAAATTCCCAAAATAATCGCCAATGGATTTTGGAAAAACAAAAATAAAATACCAAAAATCACGTTGGATTTCATTTGAAAAAAATGAGATAATAAATCTGTTTTGGCATTTTTGTCGCCGTCTTCTGCGGTCATCCATTCAAGTAATTTGGTTTTTGTTTTCATACGATAAATACTTTTGCAAATCGCATCTAGGTTTTTAAACATTTCATAAGGCAAAAATAAAAGGGTCAGTAAAATGCGAAAAAAGCTAATCGTGCTATTTTTCAAATCCTTTGAAAACTTTTTATCACTATAAACAGCGCCTTCTATGTTGCTTTCTTTGAATATAATATAATTTACACCCTCTAACAAACAAGAAATAACAATGGATAACACGGACCATAACACAATTTCAAGTCCTAGCATTTTGTGATGGAAATAAAAAAAGTTTCCTGCTACAACTCCAACAAAAGCTGTGATATTTAATAAACTTCTTCGTAAATTGTCAAACATTTTAAATTTGGAAATTTCGTTTAATCGCTTGCTTTTTAGCCATTTTATGATTTGCCAATCGCCTCTAGTCCAACGGTGATTTCTTAAAATATACGGAATATAGCGAAGTGGATATCCATCTAGTAACATGACATCGGTTAAGAGTCCACAACGCAAGAAATTTCCTTCTAATAAATCGTGGCTTAAAACTGTGTTTTCTTCAATTTCTCCTTCTAGAATTTGGTTGTAAACCTGAACATCATAAATTCCTTTTCCTGTAAAAATTCCTTCTTCAAAATAGTCTTGATAAATATCGGAAATCGCGTTGGTATAAAAATCAATTCCGCCTTGCATGCTAAATAATTCAATAAATTTACTTTTCTTTGCCAAATCCATATCCAATCCAATACGTGGTTGCATAATGCCGTAACCAGATATAACTTTGTTATTCTCAACCACTGGAAGACTTAGCACATGACTCATCGCACCAATTAATTTTTGAGCGGTTTCTAGACTTAAATTTGTATCACTATCTAATGTTATAATATATTTAATTTCTGGCAGATTTTCTTTGGATTCTTCAATAGTATTTGCCCAAAAATTATCTTTCCTTTTGCCTTTGATATATTCATTAAAAGTTACCAAAAGTCCTCTTTTTCTTTCCCAACCAATATATGATTTTTCGCTTGTATTCCAAACCCTTTTTCGATAGAAAAAGTGAAATTTAGGAAACCCAAATCCTCCATATTTTTGGTTTAATTCTCGTACACATTTTTTTCCTGTTTCCATAACTGTTCGGTCAAATTTTGTGGTTTCTGCTTTTTCTTCGCTACAATCTCCTAGTAATGCAAAATATAAATTTTCTGATTTATTTGCCAAATAATAAACTTCTAATTTTTGAAACATCTCTTTGACTTTGTCCGCCGATTTTAAAATTGTAGGAATTACAACAAAGGTGGCTTGGTCTTCTGGAATTCCTTCTTCATAGCTAATTTTAGGAATTCTGGTTGGTTTTTTTAGTTTTCCTAAAACATAATTCAAAATCCTTAAAAAGATTTCTGAAATCGGAATATATAAAATAATCCAAATCAATACACTTAACATTGTCAAGTCATATTTCAAACTAATTTTGGCACTAATTAGAAAATCCAAATACATTGGTATAATTAAATTACACGCCACGTAAATTTTACTTTTGACTTGTTTTTTCATCTTTTTATGATGTTTCATTTCTAAAGCATCTTTTAATTCATCGATTCCGTCACCAATTAAATAATAACCCACATGCGCTTTTTTCTTTTCCACCAAGTTTTGGAAATTTTCATATCGATTGCAGAGTTCAATGACTTTTTCGCAAATGTAAATTTCAGATATTTTGCTTTTTTTCGAAATTTCCTCTATTTTACTTCTATAATACGATTTGCTATCTTGGTCCATAAACTCATATACGCCTGCTGGATCCATTTTCAAAATTTCTTCGGAAACATTTATATAACCAAACAATTCCGAAAAACTCGTTCGATTAATGGCTTTGATACTTGTAATTCCATTTCCTATTTTAATTTTTAAATTGGCAATGTATAAATGTTCTTTTTGAATCACATCTGAAAGTGTCACGCCCAATTTTAATACTTCTTTTTCCAAAACGGCTTGATATTCAATTGCCTTTTTACCATATACTTTTAATTTATAGGACATATATTCAATAAAAGGATATTTGAGTTCACTTTCGCTAAATACTTTGACATTAGAAATATTTTTAAATTTTCTTTCATTTCCACTTTTTCCGTCAATAACTCTTTCAATAATGCTTTCCACTTTATATTTCTGGATTTGCGAAGAATAAATTTTTTCACAAACTTCACGTACATGGGAAATCATGGAAATTTTGAAAAACGTACCGATATTATAAATTTCGTCCATGCTTAAAAATTTCTTTTTCTGATAAGCTCTCAATGCCAAATCAATGACTTCTCGATCCACTTTACAATCTGTATAAGCCACAATTTCTTCTGCTAAAACATAACTTCTTGCAAATCCTTGAAATCGTCCATTGGAAAGTCCAATCATGGAAATATATTTTTTAAGAGGCATTTCTTTTTCAATGGATTTAACGGTTTCTTCAATAATATAAAAATTATCTAAAAGCCATTCACCAGCAGAATGTATTTTTATGCCAAGTTTAATATGCTTATCCAATAATCGATAAGTTTCTAAAATAAACTTATAATCCTCTTTTACTGCTGGCACAGGATACGTATCTTTACTTGACAAACTTCTGACATTATGCTCTGCTGCAACTTTTTCAATATACTGACTTAATTGATTTCGGTCTAATAACGTTCCCCTGATATTTAGGCTTCTATTTTTTTTCATAAAATTCTCCTTCATCTTTTTTGGTTATTTTTTGTAGATGAAGAAAATTTTATGCATCAAAAAACCACAAAAAGCAAAAGGTTACTTTTTGTGGTAATGCAAGCCACTTTTTCTGTTTGCAATTTTTTATAAAATCCGACTTTCCTATTTATTGATTCCATAATTTATTTATATCACTAACTTTTCACTTTTTATACATATTCTAATTTTTTTTTCATACAATGAAAAAGGTGATTTTATGATTTTAATAAATAAGAAAAAAATAGTATTTATATTATCTTGTATTATTGTTTCCATCGTGTTTTTTAATGTTACAAATCCTGTTTGGTTGGAAACTTCTTCTACGCCTGTTTCAAGTCATGTAGTGATTTTGGATGCAGGGCATGGTTTGCCAGATGGCGGAGCAGAAGCAGAAGATGGCACTTATGAGTCTAGCATTAATTTGTCAATTGTGCAAAAATTGCAAAAATTGTTGGAGAACTCTGGTTGTCAAGTAATTTTAACACGTTCGGATGAAAATGGTATTTATGAATTAGAAGCTGATACAATTCGAAAAAAGAAAGTTTCCGATATGAAAAATCGTGTAGAAATTGGGAATCATTCGGGAGCCGAAATTTTTGTATCCATTCATTTGAACAAAATTGCCCAATCACAATATAGTGGTTGGCAGACATTTTATCAATTGGAAAATGAGAAGAGTTCAAATCTTGCAACTAGCATACAAGAAAATTTGAATTACGCTATTCAAAAAGAAAGTAAACGTGTTCCTGAAAAAATGCCTGATATTTATTTAGCAAAACATTTGGAAATTCCTTTTACGATTGTGGAATGTGGATTTTTATCTAATTCGAATGAGTGTGATATGCTTCAAACAGATAATTATCAAGAAATCTTGGCTTGGGGTATTTATACAGGAATTATGGATTATTTTCAATAAAATACATCTTCTTTTTTAGTATTCATGCTTTTCTTATGCTGCTAAATATTAATCATACATCTATATTTTACAATTCAGTTTTAATAAAAAAATGAACTATTAAGGATTTTCCTTAATAGTTCATTTTCTTTATCTATAAATATGACATTCTAAGTTTCTTCTACCAAAACTCAAACATTCTGACATGGAATTCATCCAAATATCTAAGTGATTGTTTGTAATAGCGCCTCCTGTATCTTGTACGACAAACCATCCGCCATTTGGTTTGTTAGCAAAATAAGGAATATAAATAACTGTTCCAGCAGGATAACCTCTTCCCGCTGCTACTGTGTGCCAAGAAGACGCTGGCGCACCACTTGCTGTTCTTGTATTTCCTCCACAAGATGCTGCACAATAAGCTGATGTGTTTAACGTTACTACACTTGGTGTTTTTCCTTGTACACTTGCTGCAATGTTAGCACTTGAATTTCTGCTTACAGAAGATCTGGCAACTACTTTTGTTGAAATCTGAATAATTTTAGGTACTGGTTCTTTTATAACAGTTTCAGAAATCATTTCTCTGGATTTTTCTTCTTCGTTTTGATATTGTACTTTATATTTTATTTCTTTGATACCATTTTCGCCTTCTTGCAATACTTTGTTTTTAGTTTCTGTTCCAGAGGAAGAAACGTCTTTAGTGATGGTTTCATATGGTATCTCAATTTGCTCTGTAATGATTTTTTCTGTAACAGTGATATATTTTCCTAAGATTTCTTCGGTAGAAATACTTTCTACTTCTTCTGCAATCACTTTTCTTTCTTCGGTTGCTTTTGTGATAGTAATTGTTTTTGTCAAATCAAGATTTGAATCAAAATCTGGATAAACTCGTTCGTCTGCTTCTAGGATAATATGATTTTCTGCCAAGATGTCTGCAACTAATGTTTTAGCTGTCATTACGGTTGTTTCACAGTCATCGGCAAAGATAATCGTTACAGAATTGACTTCTGATTTAGCTGCCATAACCCCAATTGCAAATATACAAACAAACACAATACTAACAAAAGCAATCTTGCGAATGATTCTCATTGACAATTTATCATCTGTTTTCATAAATTTGTCCCTCCTTTTAAGTGACATTGTTATTATATTATTAAATTTTTATTTTGTCAATCCAATTTTCATGATATTGAATTGACATAAAATCAATATTCTGCATTCCTCCTTTTCAAATCCTCAAATTTATTAATTAATAAATATTTTTCTTATTACATAATATGTACAAAAAAATTTTATATTCCTTTTTCCTTAAAATGAAAAAGTTAGCAAATTCAAAATTTGCTAACTTTATTCCTCAGATTGAATTCTTCGGCGATTGATTACATAGGCACTTCCCATAATTGATTTTGCTCTATGTTTTACTTGAGCGCCAACTTCGCCAATTTCTAATGTTGACTTAAATATTACTGGGTCAACTTCTACTACCGCAATTGAAATTGTTGTCATGGGAAATTGCTCTAAATTGCCCCTTCGATTTTCAATTTCGACGTAACCTCTTTGCACATCATTTTTATCATAAAATTTTTCAACGCCAGTATCAAATGCAATAATGATTTCTTGACAAATTTTATCGTAATCCGTTTTGTTGACAATAGCTACAAAATCATCACCGCCAATGTGTCCAATAAAATTGTTGCCATTTTCTACGTTGTGAATATTTTGGGAAATCACTTTGGCTGTAAATTTTATGATTTCGTCACCATTTGAAAAACCATAAACGTCATTGTAGGCTTTAAAATTGTCCAAATCAAAATATAAAATGGCAAATGTTTCTTGATTCAGTAAACGTTTTTTCATCTCGGCTTGAATTTGTACATTGCCTGGAAGCCCTGTGAGTGGACTTATTTTTCGGTTGGTATATAAGAGTTCGACAATATTTTTCACTGTGTAAAACAAATACTGTTCATCAATTGGTTTTTTGATAAAATATTGTACGGATGTTTTTAAAATGTCAATTCGATGCTGCTTTCCCACATTGGAACTGACAATGGCAACTGGTGTTATGCTGTTGTTATCATCATTTCGAATGGTATGGCAAATGTCAATTATATCTACATTGGTATTGTCTTCATCTACAATAATCAAAGCTGGAATGTTCTTTAAAGCTAGTTCCAATTCTTCTGCTTTTACATTGATGAATCGATAGCGATTTAAGCCTGCAAATAAATTATTGAGTGTGACAATTAACTCTTTTTTATCATCAATCACATATATATCCTGTATCATTTGTTTTCTCCTGATTCTTTTTCTGTGGTAATTCCGATTCGCGGGTTTAAACTCCTTCTGTTGTTTCATTGGTTGGAGTTTCGTTTGTGGTGGTATTTTGCGTATCAGGAGTTGTGCCAGTATTGGCATCTCCGTAGTTACATTCTCCATCAAATACGGTTTCTGTTCCTTCCACACTTTTTACAGTAAGAATAATTCGGTTATAACCAACATCTAATTTTTGAGAGAATTGCATACTGGTTGGTTTATCGTTTCCAATGTCTACATTATAGTCCACATTGTTGAAATTGAACGCAACTGATTCGATTCCATTTTCATGCGTAGCACTTATGTTGATACTGCTTCCATCTGCAGATAATGTTACAACTACTTCTGGTTTTGTAAGACCTGTGAAATTTTTGGTTTCTGTTGTAGTGTTGCTACTTCCATCTACGGCAACAATTGTCAAGTCATTTTCACCTTTTAATATTTCAATTTCTGTAACAATTTCCTTGCTTCCTTCTTCTGCATAAACGGTTTTTTCTTCTTCTTCATTCCAACGATAGGTCATAAAGTCTAACACTGTTTCGTCTGTTACCGTTATTTTTAATTTTTTCTCATTGGTTACTTCTAGTTTAATGACTGGATTAATAATGTCAACTCCTTTGTCAGAAGAAATTTCTTCATCATATATTGTTTCTGTTCCCATTTCGTCAATTACTTTGATGTGCAATGTATTATCTCCTGCTGGAACTTCAATTGTTTCTTCCATGTATTTTTCGGAACCTTTTATCGTTCTTTCTGAACTAGTATTCCAACTATAAATCAACTTCTGGATTTTTTTATCATGAACAACTTTCATTGTAACTTTCGCTTCTTTTACTTCTACTGATATATTGGCTTTTGTTGCTTGTTGATTTTCTTTATTTATTTCAGTTTTATTGGACAATATATTATATCCCACAACACCAATTAGGGCAATTGCAAAAATAATTAATAAAATCGCAAAAACTCTAACAATACTGTCAGATCCTTTTGATTTATTGGATTTACTATTTGGAACATAATCTAGAATTTGGTTCATTTTTCCACCTCATTTTTTATACTACAAAATAATTATAACATATCCATTTTTTAATGTAAATTAATTTTTGAAATAATTTTAATTTATTTTAAAAGGGCACGATTTTCCGCGCCCTTTGGAAGTTAATTAGTATTTAATTGATATTTCGTAATCCAATATCCTGTTAATTGCTCCCCTTCTTCTTTTTCGCCATTTCCATTATTATCCCACCAAAATGCTTCTGGAACTTGATAACCTGGCGTGCAGTTTTCTTCCGTTATATCGGTTGTAATAAAGTTTACGTCAATTCTTCGATTGGAAGTATCTAAATTGGTTCTATCAGCTAATATTTTATATTCGTATCTTGGAATCCATACAAAATATGTTTCTGTTGCATTGCCTGCCTCGTCTGTTCCAGTTGTTACAATATTGGCCCATTGTTGTTTGCTATAATCATACCAATTTTCTGGAGCTGACGCTGAAATTGGTGTTCTTTTCTCTGTTCCATTTTCTTGATATTCTACATAATAGGTACAATCCTTATTAAAACTTGAAACATCTGGTTTGTATGGTTCTATGGTTTTTATCTTTTTGGTAATTGCACCAATATAAGCATTGTTTGTTTTATTTCTAGCAATGATATTTATGGTATAGGTTGTGTTGTTTGTCAAGTTGGTATATTCATAATGTTCTGTACTGCTATTTCCTTTGGCATTGGTCATTTTTTTGCCGTTGATATAGTATTCATATTGAATATTATTTCCGAATTCTTCTACCAAAGTTCCTGTTATATCATTGATTCGAATTATCGTACTTGTTGCTGTCATTTCTGCGTTGATTCTTGGCTTGTTTTCTTCATTTGTTAGTTGATATTTGGACATCCAATAACCAGTTAATTGTTCTCCTTCTTCTTTTTCGCCATTTCCATTATTGTCCCACCAAAATGCTTCTGGAATTTGATAACCTGGATCGGTATCAGTACTTGTCCCTTTGATGAATTTTACATAGGATTTTTCTGGTTTTGAAGTTGCATCTAAAGCATATTGATATCTTGGAATCCATACATAATAGCTTTCTAATCCATCATTTCTAGTCACAATATTGGCCCAGTTTGCAGTTGTGTAGTCGTACCAATCCGTTGGTGGATCCATTGAAATTGGAATTTCGTTGTGCTCGTTTCCTTCTTCATCCCAATAAACGTAGAATGTTGTACTTGGGTCAAAGGCGCTTACATCTGGTTCATTCACATCTGCAACTTCGTAAATTTTTGTCATACTTCCAATAATTTCACCATTTTCATCAAGCGCTGTGACATTGATTACTTTGTTTCCTTTTGCCAAATTTTTGATGGTATAATTTTTGCCTGTTGCATTTGTCGCTTCTTCTATTATGCTTCCATTAATAGCATACGTATATTTTGCAACCGTTTTGTTTGTATTTAATTTAATATCTTGAATCGTGATTGAGTTAGTTGTTGCTGCTGTACTAAAATCTAGAGTATATTCCGTCAACTCCGATAGTTGATATTTACTCATCCAATAACCTGGAAGTCTCTCCTCTGCTTCTTCCGTTCCATTTCCATTATTGTCCCACCAAAATGCCTCTGGCAATTGATAACCTTGTTCTTGCAATTGTTCCCAAGTGGTTACAGCATCGTTATCTGGATTTTTGTAACAATTATTGGTGTCGACAAATTTGACATCCATTCTTTCATTTCCAGATACAGATTTTTCATCATCTACTTTATAAACATATCTTGGAATCCATACATAGTAACTTTCTACACCGTTATTTTCGACATATAAATTGGCCCATTTTTGATTTGCGTAATCGTACCAATCGTCATCTGGTCTTCTGTTAATCCAATTTCCAACACTTAGGTTTCCGTCTTTTTCGATGATATATCTTGTATTTTCTTTTGTAAATCCAGTGTTCAACTTTGGTGTGCATAAATAAACACCTTTTACTAATTCATAATTTCCGTTGACAACTTTTATTCCTGAAGCCTTAATGTAATCCCAAATTTTAATTCCTATTTCTTGACACCATTGCGCTTGTTTATCATTTTGGGTTTGCGTCACATAATATAATTCGCCATTATACACAATCACATATTTTTCTTCTTCATTTCCAACACTTTCCAGCACTTTCTTAATATCTAATATATCTTCTTCTTTTAAATTCAGTTCACTATCTGAATCCGTATTGATTTCTTTAAGTAGTTCACCTGCATTAATTTTAACTAGTGGCGTTCCATTTTCCATGCTATCCATCATGAGCGCCATATTGTATAAATCTAATTCTTCAGCGATTTTAGACATTTTGGCTTTAAAAGCACTAGCTTCTGCGCGATTAAAAATTCCGCCTTCGTTCATAATCGCATTTATTACTACCCCCACCAGAATTACCAATACAATAACGGTAACTACTAGAGCAATCAACGTAATTCCCTTATTTTTAATAAATTTTTTCATAATTTCCTCTTATCCACTATTAAAATCCATTACCGATTACCACAACCGCGCGAGTTGACCAACCATAATTAAAATAAGCCTCACCGATTAATATGATAATAACAGTGACCATAATATGAAAAAATACTTCCAGCATATCCTCTAATTAAACCACTATGACTATCTAATGCGAACCAACTAGATGAAATTCCATTATGCCAGTTGTAACCATCTGGTCTATATGTTTCCAAAAGAGCATCTCCTGGTTTGCTGGTTTGGGTAGTAGTATATATATCTTTATATTTTGCATTTGCATGAAGATAATTAGGTAACTCACTTATTGTTCCTGCTGAAACCCACTCTTTATTTAATTTCATATATACACCCGATTTGTTTCCAGTCGTCGTTTCTCCATCTCCAATTACATTTTGATTTCCATAAGCTGAAGCTGAAAGGATTGCCATTGCTCCATATTCTGAATTTTTTTGCATGTGAATATCCAAATTATTAGAAGACACCGAAGTTAGATACGTATTAGTATTTTCATCTATTGTTGTGTTGATTTTATCTGTCAATCCTAGTGTCCCTCCTGCTTCTTCCATTTTTCTAACATTTTCTATCCAATAAGCAATCGTATTTTGTATTGACGCATTCCCATTCGCCTGCAACGCTGCATTTGCCTTAATTGGCATTAGCAATGCTCCAATTGTTGTCAAACCAATAATTGCTGTAAAAAATTTTTTCTTCATTTTCATTTTTTCTCTTTCCTTTCTTTTTTAAACAACAAAAAGACAGGCATATCAACCTGTATTTTCATACAAGCATATTATTCCTATCTTTTTATGATTTATCATATTTTTTATTTTATTCTTATCTATTAGAAAATAGGCTCTCTCTCTCTCTCTCTCTCTCTACAGTCGCAAGGCTTTCATGTATTTTATTTTTTCTTTTGTTGTTCATGCATTTCTCCATTCTTTGCTCAATTTTTTATAAATATATTTTATTTTAAAATGTTATCGTTGTCAATATATTTGCAGAAATTATTTGTAATTTTGATTTATCCCCATAAAATATGTGTATAATAAATTTAATTTTTTTAGCTACTTTTAATCAAACGGAGCTTTCCAAAAAATTAACTTATGCATTTGACATGAATTTCGAATTCGTTAAATTAATAAAGACGACCTAACGTCGTCCTTATTTTAACTTTTTATTATAATACATATTTCTTAATTGCTACAACTCCTGTGCCGATGATTGCTAAAACTGTTGTTGTCAATACAATATACATTGGAGCTCTACCTGTTGAAATACTTAAAATAACTGGTGCGTCGTCGATGTCGTCTTCACCGTCAACTTTGTTATCTGGGGTAGAATCAATGTCATCTACGTCGTTAGCATCGTTATAGTCTTCACTAATTTCGGCAACATTTATTTTCGTTCCTAAATTGTTTTCTCCATTAATCCATCTTAGAACAACTTCAACACTTGCTGATTCACCAGGTTGTAATAATGTTTTAGCTAATGCATCGGTTACAATTGTACCAGCTGTATCTTCTTTCCAGTTTTGATTATCCGCTTCTACAAATTGTAGACCTTCTGGGATATAATCTCTAATCTGGGTTGCATAACCAGGAATTGTTCCTTCGTTTGTAATTGTGATATTATAAACAAATTTCACTATAGTTGAATTAAGTTTCTTTCGGTTAATTTCAATTTTTAGCAATTCGCCATTGACTGCAGGAAATTCATTGGTTGCATTTCCTTCTGTTACAACTGCTTTTGTCAAGTCTTTTTGAAGTGCTAAATCGAAATATCCTACATGAACTCTTTCTTGGTCAATATCATCTTCGCCTTCTTTTTTGTTGTCTGGCGTAGAATCAATATCATCGATTTCATTTCCATCTGAATCAGTATCTTTTGTGATTTCTGCGGTGTTTGTGATAATTGTATCTGCTGAAGTTGCTTTTACTTTGAACACAGCTTCTACATCTAAATAGAATAAATTACCATTTTCTTTATCAAATGCTGTTAATAAAGCGCTTTCTTGTCTTGCTTCCGCTTTTTCTTTAGATAAATAATCGGTTCTTATTTCTACAGCTTTGTTTACATCTGTTGTTTCATTTCCTGTACTATCTATCATTTTCCAGCCATATTTTTTATTGATTTCATTTTCTGGTTCGAAAATTAAACCTTCTGGAATATCATCTCCAATTTCTGCTGCATAACCATCTACTTCGCCTTCGTTATATACGCGAATCGTATAAGTTACATTATCGCCATTGTTTACTTCCAAAGGAGTTTGTGGATGGGTGTATGATATTTTGCCTTCGTTGTAACTAACAACTGGAACTCTGTCTGTGATTTCTTTGTCATTTAAACCTGTAATGAATTTTTGTAAACTTAAATCAAATTTTTTCATGGTTAAAATTTCATAGTCGTGGTCATCTTGTGTTTCATCTTTTCCTGGATAATCATCTGGATTAACCGTATCTGGTACAGAATCTCTGTCTTCAACTTCTTCTTTATTTTCGTCTAAATCCTTGGTGATTTCTGCAATATTTTTCAAATTGCTGTCTGCCAATACAATACATGTAATTTCAATATCTTTATAGTCTAATTTATCCGAACCATCAAATGCTTTGATTTGTGTATCAGCTTTACTTGAGCTTAAAGCTGTTGAAGTCAATTTGACAGGTCCTTTGATAACGGTTACATCATTTAGATTGGTTTCTCCTGTGAAATCTTCGATTTTAAGATTTTTTAATTCGCTTTCTGTTAGTTTGACAGGCGTACTTTGTAAATCTTGTGGGATTGCCCAGTAATTGTCAATGTTGTTTTTATGGTTTACGAGATAACCTAGACCATCTGGCAAATAATCTGCTACTGTTTCGGCATAGCCATCTACTTCGCCTTCGTTATACACGCGAATGGTATATGTTACAATATCTCCTTTTTTTACAACAACTGGTGTTTTTACTTGTGTATATTCTGCATTCGTCAAACCGTTCTTTAGCGGATTTGTATTTACTTTTGGCTCTCTACTTTCTGTTAATGCTTTTCCATTAACCGTTGTAATAAATTTTTGTAAGCTTAAATCAAATGCTTTTCCTACTACTTTTACTTTTTCGAAGTCGTCGTCATCTTGTTTTCCTTCATAATAATAATCTGGATTTGATAAATCTTCTGGGTTTTTGTCTTTTCCTTTATAGTCAGGTTTGTTGATGGAATCAATTATTGTTTCAAATGAATTTGGTTCAGAATCGATATCATCGATATTGTCTGATTTGATTTCTGCAATATTCGTCAAAATCTCACCTGATGTTGCTGTACTTTTTACTTTGCAAACAATTTGTACAGTATCAGTATCTAGTGAATTGTTTGTAAATGGCGCTAATGATTTATCTCTTTTGGTTGTTATTATATTTCCATTTGGCTTCCAGCCATATTGTTTATTGATTTCATTATCTTCGATAAATTCTAAATTTTCTGGCAAATAGTCTACAATTTCAGTTGCTGTACCATAAATATTTCCTTCATTGTACACGGTAATTTCATAAGTTACGGTGTCTCCTACACCAATTTCTAGCGCGTCTTTTCTGTGTTTGTATTCGATTTTTCCGTCTGTCATGGTGATTTGTGGATTTCTGCTGTTGGCAATTTTTTCACCATTCACAGCAACAATATATTTTCTTAAAGCCAAGTCTGGTTGTGGATTTAGTTTTACTTCTACGCTATCTTTTACTGTATCACCTTCTTTGGTAAGTAATACAATTGGTTGATAATCTGCATTTCCTGGTGTCCACACAGAAGCTTTGGTACCAAATTTGGTATAAGATAAATTTAATTTCAACGTTTGAATTGGATTTCCGTTCATTGGTAAATAAATATAATAATCTGTATCAAAA
This sequence comes from uncultured Clostridia bacterium, assembly GCA_948976265.1. GTDB lineage: Bacteria > Bacillota > Clostridia > TANB77 > CAG-508 > Scatovivens. Next base: position 184,424 of record CARFUA010000001.1, on the reverse strand, counting down.
ATTTCATTTATTTTTTTGTTAATTACATTTCCATTCTCATCTTTGATTGTATAAGCAGTTGAAAGCAATTCACTTGTCCCATTGCTTAATGTAATTTGATAGTCACCTGCTGATAAATCAGAAGATGGCGCTGTTACTCTAAATGGTCCTATTTTATATTCGTTTCCTTCTATTGTGTACGTTGCATTTTTGTCCTCTAGCGTTGGATATTTTGAATTGGTTGATGCCATTTCTTTATCTTTATTTTCAGAAGCTTTGGTTACAAAATAGCGGTATAAAATATTTAGCCATTCGTATCTGGTCGTTTCCATACTATCAGTATCTTGGGTAATGGTTGTCAAATCAATAACTGGTAATTTGTCCGCTTCGATTGTAATATTTTGTAATGTCTTTTTATTTGGATTGGCAAAATACCAAATAGCCCATTGTTGAATCACCTCAATATCGTCATCTGTTATCACTGCTTTGATATCGTCTATACTTGTGCTATCCTCGTATGTAGAGTTTAATACATCGGAGAAAGCATTTCTGATAATGGCATCTTTTTGCGCTGTTCTTTGTTCATCTGTCATTTGTTTTCTTAGATACATGTTATCAAATAACCAACATAGTGAATTATAATTTTCATCACTTAAATTAAGGGTAGATGCATTTTCTTCAAAGAAATCTGCAATGCTTCTTGTATATTCAATTGCACCTTCTATTGTCGGAAAAGATTTTTCTCCATTTAAACAGTAGAATGCATCTGAAAATAAGTAATTTCCCATAGCTGGGTCACGGTCATCGTCTCTTACAATTTTTAAAATTGGCGTTCCACTTACTTTTCCACCAAAAGAGTATTCATATTGATGGGTATCATATTGGTTGATCGCTTCAACTGATAGACTTCCTGTAGATTCTTCTCCTCCTTCATGATATTCTGTGGATATTAGTGATACTGTATTTACTTCGTTTGGCGTTTTGTTCGTTAACGCCGCTGCTAATACTGTGCTTGCGTGTGGTATTACTAGTGTCGCAATACAAGTTGCTGCTGTTACCACTTTTAAAATTTTCTCTTTCATCATATTATTTACCATCCTTTTTATAAAAATATTTATCCTTGTGTAGCTATAAACATTTTTAAAATCATACATTTTTATTATAAACGATTTTGTCAAAAAAATCAATACATATTGTGAATTTTTTTGCTACTTTTTGGCAGTTTTTATCAGATTTGCTAATTTTAGCCTAGACTTTCATAATAAGCATTGTATAATTTTGAATAATAGCCTCCTGTTTTTAATAAAGCTTCATGATTTCCTTGTTCAACAATTTCACCTTCACTCAAAACAATAATTCTATCCACATTTACAATTGTAGACAATCGATGTGCTATAAAAATTGAAGTTTTATTAGCTGATAAGCGATCTATGGATTGCTGAATGAGACTTTCTGTATAAGTATCAATGTTTGCAGTCGCCTCATCTAAAATAAAGATGTTAGGATTATTGGCAAAAACACGTGCGAAAGCAATCAATTGTTTTTGTCCTTCTGAGTAGGAATTTCCTCTTTCATTGGCAACCTGTTCCATTCCATCTGGCAAAGAATTAATAAATTCGTCTGCTGAAGCAAGTTCTATCGCTTCTTGGATTTCTATATCGTCCAAATTTTTATATAATTTTATATTCTCTTTTATACTTTTTGCAAATATAAATGGGTCCTGCAAAATAATGCCTATGTTGCTTCTTAAACTTCTTAAATTAATTTCTTTAATATTGACACCATCTAATAAAATTTCACCTTTTTGGATTTCATAAAATCGGTTGATTAGATTGGTAATTGTCGTTTTACCAGAACCAGTTTTTCCAACCAGCGCAATGCTTTCCCCAGGATTAATTGTAAAACTTACATCTTTTAAAATCCAATTTTCTCCTTTATCATAAGAAAACCAAACATTTTTAAATTCTATTTTGCCTTTTACTTCCTTTAGTTGAATGCCTGATTCAAAATCTTCTAAATACTCTTTTTGGTCTAAAATATTGTATATTTTATCAATGGAAACAAAAGCTTCTTGGACAGTTTCAATATTTTCAATAATTCTTGTAATGGGCTCAAATAGTTGTTTTATATAAGTAATAAATGCATAAATAAATCCTACTTCTAATCCAATTCCCCAAATATGATTTGTACACGCTACCACGATAATCGCAATTCCTACGTTTTCTAATACTGTCATTATAGCAGGTAATAACCCTTCTATCCAGCCAGTTTTAATTCTTGCTTTATAATAATCTTTTGTAAATGTTTCACATTCTTTTTGTTTTTCTCTTTGAATATTGAACACTTTTATAATTTTGGCACCATAAATTGATTCTGCCAAGAAAGTATTCAAATTCGTTCTTATGACTTTTGAAACGTCATATTGTTTATGTAAAATTGTAGTTAAAACTACCGAAAAAATCATTATGAACGGAACTACTATAAAAGTAAGTAACCCTAATTTCCAATTAAAATATAGCATAATTCCTGCGATTGCAAAAATTAAAATAATATCTTTTACAATTGTAGCAATAATATCTTTAAACAAGGAAGAAATATCTTCAACATCATTTGTGATTCTAACAAATAATTTCCCTGCTGAGGTTTTATCATGAAATGTAATGTTGGTATTTTGCGTAAATTTGAATAATCGATTTCTTAAACTATAAATAATTTCTTCCCCCATCATATTAACAGTGGTGGTGGTTATAAAATCAATAATATTCCCCAACAATACAATTCCAATGTAAAACGCTCCAAGTACTGCTACTGTAATGCTCCCTTTCTGGAAAATTCCCTTGCTAATATATTCATCAATCGCAACTTCCAGTAAATATGGTTTTATGATTTCGCCAATGCCTATCAATAGTGACAAAATTGACGTAATTAAAAGTGTTTTTTTATGTGGTTTTGCTAATTCCAGGACTCTGGACAAGGTTTTGTTTTTCATTCCAATTCTCCTAATCTAAAATGGTTTCTTCTTTTGAAGATTGTTGTATATAAAGTTTGCTGTATAATCCTTTTTTGTTAATTAAAGTTTCATGAACTCCTGCTTCTATAATATTTCCTTCATCTAATACAATAATTTTATCGGCATCTTTTATATCGGAAATTCGATTGGATATAATAATACAAGTTTTTCCTTTCGTCAATTGCTTAATATTTTTTAATAATGCCTCTTCTGTTCGATTGTCTAAAGCACAAAATGTATCATCAAAAATAACAATATTACTTTTTTGCAAAAACGCTCTTGAAATCATAATTCTTTGTTTTTGCCCACCAGATAAATCGACTCCACGTTCGCCAATTACTGTATAAATTCCTTGATTCATTTTACAAATATCATCATTAATCATTGCACTTTTAGTGCTTTCTAAAATTTCTTTCTCTTCATACTCATCACGAAATAGACTAATATTATCTTTTAAGGTACTTGAAAATAGGAATGGATCTTGCGTTATGTAGCAAATACTTTTTCTTAAAACTGCTAGCGGAATTTCATTAATATCCGTTCCCCCAATCGTAATTTTCCCATTTGGAATAGGATATAATTTTAACAACAAATTCATCAAAGTTGTTTTTCCACTTCCAATTGTCCCAATAATACCTAAGGTTTCCCCTTCTTTAATTTCAAGATTAATATGATTTAATGCCACTTCGATATTTTGCGTATAATTATAAGTTAAATCTGTAATAACAATATCTCCTGCTATCATATCTGAACTTTTCTCATACTTTGTTGTAATTTTCTCTCTTTCTAATTGAAACACTTTGTCAAGTCTTTCATACGCAATCTGTGCTCTTTTATAACGTGATATAAGTCCTGGAAGCCATGATACTGGTCCAACAAACAACCCAATATAACCATTAAACGCAATAAATTCTCCTGTACTAATATTTCCTTCTAAAACTAATCTCGAACCGTATATTAAAGAAATTCCATAGCATAATCCAAAACAAATGTTAATACAAGTTGACAACAATGTCGAATGAACATCTACGCTATTGTTGGCATGTTTTAAAGCTTTATTTCGTTTTATAAATTCTTTTAACTGTTTCATTTCCCCAGAATATGCTTTTGTGGTTTTAATACTATCTGTACTTTCTTGTACAAATTCAGACAATTCTGTATAATATTTTTGCGACCTCTTAAAACTTTTTTCCACGTATTTTTTAATTACAATTACTAAAAAACTCGTTATAACAATTGGACACATCGTAGCCAATGTAAGTTTTAAATTCACACCAACTATCATCTGATAAGTTACCATAGCAAAAATAATAAGAATTCTGGAAGCTAGCGAAACTGCTCGATATAAGAAAACTCTTATTTCTCCTACATCTTTCGTAAAATAAGACATCAACTCTCCATTTTTAATATTCTGCAAACTTATCATTTTTATTTTCATAAATTGGTCAAATAAACTGTTTTTTATATCTTTCTCAAATCCACGAGCAATGACTCCCACTGTGTATCTCCACGGAATTCTCGCTAATAGCAAAGCTATGGCTGTTATAAGTAAATAAATTGTTTGCTTTATAATCAGATTCTTATTTTGATCAATATTGTATAATAAATCCACAATTTTACCAATGATTTGCGGTGGTAAAGTTAGTAAATACATATTAATTGCTATAAAAACCCAAGCAATAACAAATTGTAATTTATACTTTTTCAATATTTTCTTGATTCTATTTTTCATTTGTTCACACTCCATTTATTTTTACTTTTTTATTATACTATATCTTTTTCATTTTTCAAGTAAATTGCTAATTTTTTTATTCTTTTTTGGTCATACTTACCATAATGTATTTTTAATATGATAAATTGAATACTTGTCATCTCTCATATAAATTTCAATCACATCAAAACGAATCCATTGATTTTCTAATTTGTGTTTTGTGATATAGGCCATTGCTGCCCTTTTTATATGCTTTTTCTTATACTGATTTACTGCTTCGCGCGCTTCTCCATATTTTTTAGAACATCTCGTTTTAACTTCTACAAAAACAAGTTCATTTTTGTCTGTTGCAATAATATCTATTTCCCCTTGAGAACATCTATAATTCTGCGTAATTATCACATAATCCAATTTTTTCAAAAAAACTTTGGCTATTTTCTCCCCTTTTTGTCCTAGTTCTGTTTTCTTCATCTTTCCTCTTTTCTAATAAGTCTTTCTATAATAATTTATACCCAACTCCAATTTCCTGTGTAATAATTCCTTCCAGTTCCATATTCATCAATCGATTTACCGTTTGTCTTAAATCTTTTTCTCGTGTTGCTTGCATAATTTCTTCAACAGATAATATTTTGTTTTGCAAGATTTCTACAATTTCTTTGTATTCCTCCTTCACATCCCAAAAAGAAATCTGTTTTTGATTGTTAGTTTTCCCCAATTGATTCCTAAACTGTGGAAAATTCGATAAAATATCTTCGATATTCGTAATCAATTTTGCTCCTTCTTGAATCATTTTATTCACACCCACACCATAAGAACTATCCAATCTTCCTGGCAATGCCATAACCACTTTTCCCTGCTGGTATGCCAGTTTTGCTGTAACACTGGTTCCACTTCGGTAAGCAGCCTCAATTATCAAAATTCCCTCCGACAATCCACTAACAATTCGATTTCTTTCCAAAAATCGCTCACTTTTCGCAACCACTTTCGGCGGATATTCTGTGATTACCAATCCTCCATTTTCAATAATTTGCTTAAACAATCCTAAATTTTCCTTAGGAAAAACATGCTCAAATCCGCCTCCTAAAACAGCAATGGTTTCTCCTCCATATTTTAAGGCTGTTTTATGGGCAATACAATCGGTTCCAATTGCCATTCCACTCACAATAGGAATTCCTCTTTCTACCATTTTTTGTGCAAAATGTTCACAATTTTTAGTTCCATATTCTGTTATATGACGTGTTCCCACAATTGCTAAACTTAGTTTGTTTAACAAATCCACATTTCCAAGTGCATACAATTTAGCTGGCGGATTTTTAATTTTTCTTAATTTTTCTGGAAAAATTACATCATCAATCCTTATTTCTTGCATTTTTTTCATATTCTATCTAAACTCCTATACTGAATGGCTTCCATTAAATGGTTTTTTTCAATGTTTTTACAATTGTCTAAATCAGCTATTGTCCTGGCGACTTTCAAGATTTTAGAATACGCACGTGCACTAAGATTTAATTTTTCAAAAAATTGGCTTAACATTTGATTGGATTCATTATTCAAGGCGCAATATTGTTCTATCCATTTGGGTGTCAACTCTGCATTTGAAAAAATACCTAATTCTTTATATCGTTCAATTTGAATTGCTCTTGCTTGATTGACTCTTTTTCTAATATCAGCAGATGTTTCACTATTCTTTTTCTCCAATTTTTTGTAGTCCAAACTAGGTACTTGGATGTGAATATCAAATCGATCCAATAATGGACCACTTAATTTCGCACGATAATTTTCTTTCTGTTTCTGCGTACAATTACACTCTTTTTCTTTACTCCCCAAATAACCACAAGGACACGGATTCATACTTGCTACCAACATAAAATTACATGGATACGTCAAACTCGCACCAACTCTACTAATCGTAACCATTCTATCTTCTAATGGTCCACGCAAAACTTCTAATGTATTTCGGTTAAATTCTAATAATTCATCTAAAAATAATACCCCATAATGCGACAAACTGATTTCCCCTGGTTTGGGGATTTTTCCTCCACCAATCAATCCATTGGCAGATATGGTGTGATGTGGATTTCGAAATGGCCTTTTGGTTACTAAAGTATTTTCTCCAAGTTTTCCTGCAATGCTATGTATTTTAGTAATTTCAAGGGATTCCTCAAAAGTCAAATCTGGAAGAATAGTTGGTAAACGGGTTGCCAGCATCGTTTTTCCTGTGCCAGGACTACCAATCATAAGACAATTATGACCACCAGCCGCCGCAATTTCTAGAGCTCTTTTGATTGCTTCTTGCCCTTTTACCTCCGAAAAATCAAACCTCTTATTTTGGCTATTTTTCAAAATTTCTACTAGATTTACCTTCTCGCTCTTTATCTCGATTTCTTCATTTAAATACTGAATAACTTCTGTTAAATTAGATACTCCAATCACTTCAAGTTCATTGACAATGGCTGCTTCTTTTGCATTTTCTTTTGGAACAATCACTCTTTTTATACCATACTTTAAGGATTCAATGCAAATCGGTAAAATTCCATTTACCTTATTAATTTTTCCATTTAAGGATATTTCTCCTACAATTACTGTATTTTCTAAATCACTTTCCTGGATAACATCCATTGAACGCAAAATTCCAACAGCGATTGCTAAATCCAGCATAGAGCCTTCTTTTTTTAGATTGGCTGGTGATAGGTTAATAATATATTTTCGGCTTAATACTTCATATCCACAATTTTTGATTGCTGTTCTTACTCTCTCTTTTGATTCACGAATGGATGCATCTGGCAAACCAACTACTTCCCAAGTTGGCATTCCAGCAGAAATATCTACTTCAACATTAATTAAAACACCATCCAACCCTTGTAATGACATACTTTTTACAATGGATAATGACAAATTATCTCTCCTTTCTTATAAAATTTTAAATTTGTTTTTGATTTTTTATTTCGAATTGAAATAAGAATAAAGATTTTTAAAATAATAAATATATTTTATCACTTTCATCTACACTTGTCAATACATTTTAAACTTATTTTTTTATTAATTTAATAAATGCATAAAAAATTGTCATAATTTGGTTGAAATTTATTAGCAAATATAATATAGTATAAGTATTACTAAAAAATGAGGGATTAATATGTATGAATTTTACAAAGAACCACGTCGCTTAAATATTAAAAAAGTTGTCATCATAGCTGTCATTTTAATTGTTTTGCTGATGAGTCTTACGTTGTTTATTGCTCATAAAATTACAACACCAAAGAAGAAAGAAGATTCCAATTCAGCTACCTCTTCTACCATTTATGACAGTATTGATCACTCAATAAGCCTTGAACTTCCCAATACATTCAATCTAAATTCTTATAACTCCAACCTTGGTTATTTGATTGAATTACATTCAAAAGAAGATTTAAGCATTTTCGTGGCAAAAGAAGAAAAAATTGAAAATAAAACTCTGGCTGAAATTATCGAAGCGGATAAACTCGCTTTTCTATCAAATTTTGAAGGTCATTCTAATTTATCTGATACAAAAGAGCTGTCCGTTCAAAATCATTTGAGTTACACTTATAGCTTTCATTATTTGGACCAAAACTCCAATCAGCCATTTTACTTGCAAGTCATCTGGCTAGAAATTGAAGATTCACTTTATATTTTTGACATTGAATTTCCTCTAGATGATTTACCTTTCAATACCAATATTGCCTCTTCCGTTTTATCTTCTTTCAAAGTAAACTAAAAAAGCATTGACTAAGTTTTTTAACCTTGTCAATACTTTTTTAGTTTTCGGATTTATTTATGTTTGAATAAATGTTTTTACGATTCCATCTGTTTCATCATTGTTACCATCTTCGCCTTCTAAGTTACTATTATGTAGCTGATACGAAATATTGATTTTATCATCAATTAATGATTCAATTTCATCTTTTTGCTTGCTCTCTGCTAACATTAATTCACTAACTAATATTTGTTTTGCATTTAATAACATTTTCTTTTCAGTGGTTGATAAACCTTTATCTTTTTGTTTGAAACTCAAGTTTCTAACAATATCTGCTACTTCAAATACATTACCTGATTTCATTTTTTCAACATTATCGCGATATCTTTTGTTCCATTTCATTGACATTTCAGTGCAATCTTCTTCTAAAACATGAATTACTTTTCCAGCCGTTTCTTTATCTATAATGTTTCTTACACCGATTTCTTCCGCTTTTGCAGTAGGTACCATGACTTTCACTTCACCTGGCATCTTAATTATATAATAAGCTTGTTTTTCGTCTAAAACAGCTCTTTCTTCTATTGTTTCAATTACTCCAGCGCCATGCATTGGATATACAATCTTGTCTCCTACTTTAAACATATTATCTTCGTCACTCCTTCCAAGTAATGTAAAATTACTACATTTCTATTATAACACAAATTTTACCAAAAGTCAAAACTTTTTTCCTAAATTATCCATTTTTTTATTTACTAGTTGAACCAAATCCCCCAACTCTTGCTCCATCAGCAGAATCGTCATCTGTTATTAAATATTTTTGGAAAATTCCCTGACCAATCACATCCCCTTTTTTTATTTCCACTGGTTCTGGTTTTAGATTGTAAAAAGCAAACATAACATGTCCGTCATTGTCTGGATTTCCGTAGTAATCTTTATCAATTACGCCAACGCTATTGGCTAAAATTAGTCCTTTTTTCCCTGGATTAGAACTTCTGTTATAAAGCATAAAAACTTCATCTTCTTGCATAAAAACTTTTAAACCTGTTTTGACTAACGTTGGTTTTTGACCTGCTTCAAATACTGGAATAATGCAATCTTCAGCAGCTTCGATATCATATCCAGCTGAAAATTTTGTTTTTCGAACTGGCATGTTAATTCCTTTCTCTTCAAATCCTTTGGCAATTTCAAATCCTCTATTTTTCATTTTTTGTTCCTCTTTTCTTGTAATTTTATTTTATTATATCTTATCTTTTTAATTTTTTCAAGGTATTTTCATTTTATCTCAAATCTTTTATAATTCCTCTTTTACATGCTATAATCATATTCATAATCATAATTATTTCCTTTAAAATTCTCGACTTCTTCTTGTAAAAGATATTCTTGAAGTAGAAAATCTTTTTGTAATTTTGTATTTTCTTCATGCATATCTAATTTTTGAACTTCTTCCTTTGTCAGAGCTGTTTTCCAAATCTTGCCTGTTGTGATATTCCCTTTCATTGCTCTATCTTCATTTGAAAGAGAAGTTCCCATCAATATGTTGCATCCGTCCATAACTTGTGCTTTTTTCTCTACTTCTGCCTTTAGTTCTCGGTTAATATAGAGTTGTGTTGTTCCTGCATTACATACAACTACTATATCTGTCCATTTATCGTAATACGCTTCATAATCTATATAACTTTCGTTTACTCCATTTATCGCTAATAACAGCTCATTATTAGTTCTATAAAATTGTATTGCTAAACCTCTAGAAGCATTATGATCTCCCAACAATCCCATATAGCCTACACTTTGTTGTTCCTCTTTATTGATTTTTACTTGTAAAGCAATTGTATAATTTTCATGATATAACTCTTGTTGCGTAATTCCAGTATCAAAATAAGTATTCCCCTTTAATTTGAAAATCTTTTCATATTCTTCTTTCCAAAGAATTGTTTCCACTCGTTCATTTTGTAATTCTCCTAAATTGCTCAAATCATTTGCATCTCCTACAAAACTTTCAAATACTATATTATCTTTTTTTATATTTGTTAATTTACTCATATTTAAATCAACTATTTCTTGAAGATTCAATTCATCTGACCAAATTTTTGTTGCATATACTATACCTTTCATCGCTCTATTTTCTGTAGCCACAGAAGTTCCAAACAAAATATTCTTATCTTGCATTGGATTAGCCACTGCATTAATTTCTGCTTTTATTTCTTTGTTTATATATAATTTAGTTGTTTCTCCATTACAAACCACTACTATATCTGTCCATTTATCATAATAATTTTTATAATCTATACTAGATTGTTCTCCATTGACTACTAACATCAACTGTTCACTGGTTCCCTCAAATTGGATACCTAACCCTGAAGTTCCATTATGATCTCCTAATATTCCCATATAACTTACTTTTTGCTGTTCTTCTCTATTAATTCTAATTTGTAAAGCTATTGTATAATTCGAAATAAATAGTTGCTCTTGTTTTACTTTCGTTTTTATATAATTATCCCCCACAAATCGCAACGCTTTTTGTGATACAACCCCTTCATCCGAATTATTATCTTCTTTATCACTTACATTTTCGATAATTTTCAAATTTTCATCCACTAAAAAACTGTATCCATCTAATTCGATTCTCTTATTATTTTTTCCTGTTATCTCATCTAATTCATCCGTTACTGACACTATTTCTATATCATAATATTTTGATTGTGAATCAACAAAACTGTCTAAATCTCCTAATTGACAATTTCTACTTTCATAATTCCATATTTTTATTTGTAAATCCGCAATCTTCATTTCTAGCTTTTCTTTTACAGATTGCCTTTGATATTCATCTGTAGCATAAGTGGCTCTATCTAATAATTTATATTGTTGAAAAAATAGAATGGATATCCCCGCTAAAATAATCAAAACCACAATGGTTACAATAAGTGCAATCAATGTGATTCCCTCTTTATTCTTTAAACTTCTAAAATTATTTGTGTTTACAGCCACAAGGTTTTTGTCTGTTTTAATTTGTTTTTCTTTGGTTAAACTCATTTCTTTTCCTCTATTTTCTAATTTTATTTTATTATGTCTTATCTTTTTAATTTTTTCAAGGTATTTTTCCTCAAACTTTCCCTCATTCTTTCAAAAATCCCCTTGAAATCCCTTTTAAAGTGACTTTTTCATGGTTATTAGAGTGGTATGTATATTTTCCATTTTTAAGTCCCTTTTTGACCGTTTTAGCGACTTGTTTCAAAATCTACTTTTCCTCAGACCCTGCCTTTTTATGTCTCTAAATCCCTGTAGAATTCTCGTAAATAGCCGATTTTAAATTTTTAATCATTTTTCTCTCTTTTTCCCATAAAATTCTGTACAAGTGCCTCAGTAGCACTTTGTGCCGAATTTTCTTCTACTCCACTACAATGATAGAAAGTAACCTTTCCTGTGCTAGGTAAAATGGGGTAGCTCTTATTTTCGCCTTATTTTCGCCACAAAAAATCCCTCAAAAAATTCATTCGGGCAAATACACAAAGTTCCTTTTATTTTGACTGGTAATATTGGCAAATGTTCCATACCAGAAAATTCAATTGGAACAATTTCTGCTTTTGCTTCCTTCAAAATTTGACTTACTATTTCCTCATTTTCACAGGCAAGAATCGAACAAGTAGAATATACCATTTCTTGCCCAGTTTTCAATATTTTCATTGCTTTTCGTAATAAGGTTATTTGCGATTTGGTTGATTTTTCAATTAATTTTGGAGTAAATCGTTTGGCTAGATTTTCGTCTTTTGCGTTTAAAGTTCCGCTTCCACTGCAAGGACTATCGAGCAAAATGGAATCAAAGGCAAAAAAGTCGTCCATTTTTCGGCTGTCGGCTTGCATAACATATACACTTGAAGCACCTTGTTTTTCCACATTATATTTTAGGCGTTCGGCACGAATTGAATTCATTTCACAGGCTGTGATATGTGCTTTATTTTGTGTTAGTGCCGCCATTTGCGTTGTTTTTCCGCCTGGCGCTGCTGCCATATCTAAAATATCCGTATTTGGCTTTGGATTTAGAATAATTGGTGGCAACATAGATGACAAACTTTGCAGATAAATTTCACCTTTTTCATATATTTCTAACTCTTGAATTTCCTTCTCATCAGCCCTTTTCAGAATGAGCGCTTCTTGACTCCAAGGCACTTTTTCGTATTCTATTTTGCGTTCATCAAACTCGTTTGTAACGCTACTTATATCTGTTTTTATCGTGTTGACACGAAGTGTTGTTTTTCTTTTTGCAAAATATCCTTGTATCATTTGTTTCGCAATTTCGTTTCCGTATTGCGCATTTAGCATTTCTATTAAAAATTTGGGTAAATTTTCCATAATTTTCCTCCAGATTAATTGTAACATATTTTTCTTAAATTGTCGAAACACATTCTGTTTATTTTTTTCATACTATATATTGTAAAGGAGGGAAATATGATGTGTATGAATAAAGGAAATAATAATGCTTGTTGCTGTATTTTTAGTATCATTGCTAGTTTAATTGCAGCTGCCGGAATCGCTGTTGTTTTTTATGCTGGTTTGATAACTTCTATTCCAGTTTTAATTTACTTTACTTTAGTTTTAGGTATTTTAGGAATATTATATATCCTATTTACTCTATTTTGTGGTGGAAAACATCAATGCAATGCTATTAAAGATTCTTGCTTGATTACCACCTCAATTGGCTCCATTATTACAAGTGCATTTGCATTAAGTTTAACTACTTTAGCAATTGGTTCACTTACTGTAGGAATCTTAATTGGTGCAGTAGCATTCTTTTTAATATCAAACTTAATCAGTCTTGCTAATATTGTTGTTGGCAAATCTTGTAATAATCATTGCGAAGACTAGTTATTTTAAAAAAAGCATTATTCCAGATTTGGAATAATGCTTTTTTATTTTTTACTTGCATATTTTTTCCATTCATTATATAATATATATAAATCGATTGAAGGGGGAAAATATAATGATTGATTTTACAAACAAATCTATAATTAAATTAAAACCAATGTCAACAGCAGAAGCAGAAAGTGAAGTGAAAGATATTTTGATACCAGATGAAACCATTACTTTTGCATTTGTATCAATGAGAGACAAATTAGTTTTTACTAATAAAAGAATTATTTCCATCAATGTAAAAGGTATTACTGGAAAAAAAGTAGATTATTCTTCGATTCCTTATTTCAATATCCAAGCTTTCTCTATTGAATCAGCTGGTACTTTGGATTTGGACTCAGAACTTGATATTACCATTAGCGGACTTGGAACTGTACGATTTGAATTATCAAACAAGACTAATATCCGTGAGTTAGGACAAAGTATTTCTAGTTATGTGTTAAAATAATATGATTGATACATAAAAAAAGATGGTATAAACCATCTTTTTTCTACATTAAAGGAGCCACTAATCTCAAAAGTGCTTGCCAAACTGCCTTTAGCAAACTTGGCTCTGCTTCTTCTTTCGTAATCTCATGACTTTTTTCAATGGTATCCAAAACATCTTTTTTAATTTCTTTGATACAATCCACATCTTCCAAATACGTTCCACATTCAAAATGCAAATACAAACTTCGATAATCTAAATTAATCGTTCCAACTGTAGCAATATGGTCATCTGCAACAAACACTTTGGCATGGACAAATCCTGGGGTATATTTATATACCTTTACGCCAGTTTTTACTAATAAATCAATATACGATTCGGATAATGTATATACCATCTTTTTATCTGGAATTCCTGGTATAACAATTCGTACGTCCACGCCTCGCTTTGCCGCCAAATTGAGTGCATTAATCATATCGGTATCTATAATTAGATAGGGGGTAAAAATATAAACATAGTGGTTAGCTTGATTGATAATATTCAAATAGGTATCTTCTCCTGTGATTTCATCATCCAGCGGACTTTCTCCATAAGGCACTACATAACCGTTTTCCAGATTTTTATTGGAAAAGTCATATTTAAACTTCGTAAAATCTGCGTCTTCTTTTTGAAAGGCATTCCATAAACTTAAAAATAAAACTGTATAATTCCAAACAGCATCTCCAGAAACACGAATTGCATTGTCTTTCCAATGTCCGTATGGACTGTCAATGTTGATATATTCGTCTGCAATATTGATTCCTCCTGAAAAGGCAACTTTTCCATCAATCACTAATATTTTCCTATGGTCACGATTATTCATGATAACTCCAGAAACTGGATGTAGTTTATTAAATACAACACATTTAATTCCTTTTGCCATTAATTTCTTAGGGTAGGACTTTTTCAGAGTAGGCAAACAGCCTAAATCATCATACATCACTCTAACGTCCACACCTTGTTTTGCTTTTTCTTGTAATATTTCAAGAATCGACTTCCACATTTTGCCATAACTGACAATAAAATATTCAAAGAAAATAAATTTTTCTGCTTTTTTTAATTCTTCTAACATTGCTTCAAACGCTTCTTCTCCTAGCGGATAATACGAAACATCATTATTCTTCGTTACTGGATAACCTGAAAAGTCGCTTAAATATCGAATTCTACTATTGTCCTGAAATACTTCTTTTATTTTAGTATCTTGCTCAAAATATTTCTTATTTTCCTTTTCGCTTTCAACAATCTTTTTCAAAACTTTACTATTATTTCGATTACTTCCAATAATAATATACAACAACGTCCCCACCAATGGATAATATAACAAAATAATAATCCAAGGCAATGTATAAGAATAATTTTTACTATTTCGAATTAAGCCAAGCACCAACAAAAAACCCAGAATTCCATAAAATACACTGATAATTCCAATGTGTTCTCCCAAATATAAATATACATTCAACGTTAGTACCATTTGTAAAAGAAAACCTAATGCTACAACGATTCCTCTTCGAATTGCCATTTTTTCTCCTTCTATTTTACCATTTTTGTGACTTTATTTTGACTTATAATACAGCATACAGTGACAGTATCCTTCAAATTCTGGGTCGTCAATTTGCTCACGAAATTCTTTGCACATACATTTTGTTTCTTCTGTTTTTTGTAATTTGCAAGGACAATATCCTCCTGTTTTTTTCAAACCTTCTTGAATAGTTTTAACCATTTCTTTATCTTCATTTAATGTAACTGCCATTTTTTTACCTCTCCCTGTTTTAAATTTATTTTTCGATTATTGTTTTCCAGACTTCTTCTTTGAAACCAATATATATCTTATCTTCTGATAGGAATAGTGGTCTTTTTATTAACATTCCATCGGTTGCTAATAATTTTATTTTTTCTGTGTCTGTCATGGTTGATAATTTGTCTTTTAGATTTAAGGCTTTATATTTTAGTCCACTTGTGTTGAACCATTTTTTTATTTCTTGTCCACTTTTTTCAATCCACTCAGTTAATTCTTCAAACGTTGGCGTTTCTGTAACAATATTCCTTTCGGTAAATTCCATTTTATTTTCTTCTAGCCATTTTTTTGCTTTTTGGCAAGTGGAACATTTAGGATATTGTATAAATAAATTTTCCATATTTTCCTCCTTTTTTGATTGTTTTGATTATATAATATTAACGTAAATTTTACAAGAGTTAATCTTCCTAAAATTTACTTAAATTATTTGTAAAAACTATAAGTATTTAAAAAAAGTTGTCTATAAAAATATGATTACTTTCATGTAAATATTACATAAATCCACAAAAACGATGTTACTATTTAACATCGTTTTTTCGTTTTTATATTTAATACTCTTAAAGCATTCAAAATTGCGATTATCGAAACGCCCACATCAGCAAAAACCGCTTCCCACATAGTGGATAACCCACATGCGCTTAATCCTAAAACAAGCACCTTTACAAAAATTGCAAATACAATATTTTCTTTTACAATTTTCATTGTTTTTTTAGATACTTGAATTGCTTCTACTATCTTAGAGGGTTCATCTGTCATTAATACAATGTCTGCTGCTTCAATTGCGGCATCTGAACCCAAACCTCCCATTGCAATACCAATATCTGAAATGGCTAATACTGGCGCATCATTAATCCCATCTCCCACAAAAGCAAGTTTTCCTTTTGTACTTTTTTCTTTTAGCAAACTTTCAACTTTTGCCACTTTTCCATCTGGTAATAATTCTGTATAAATCTTATCCAATCCTAGTTTTCGAGCCACTTCTTCTCCTACATCTTTTCTGTCGCCTGTCAACATCACCGTTTGCTTGATACGATTTTTCTTTAATTCTTGTATTGCTTTTATGGAATCTTGTTTAATTTTATCTGCAATTACGATATATCCTGCATATTTTTTGTCAATTGCTACATGTAAAATGGTTCCAATTTCGTCACATTTTGCAAACTCAATTTGGTTTTGATTCATTAACTTTTCATTTCCAACCAACACCTCTTGCTCTGCTATTTTAGCCATTATACCAAAACCTGGCAATTCTTCTGTTTTGACAATTTGTTTTTCATCAATTTTTTCCTGATAGGCCTTTTTTACTGATACAGAAATTGGATGATTCGAATAATTTTCACTATACGCTGCTATTTTTAATAACTCTTTTTCACTGATTCCGATTGCCTTTATCTTTTGTACTTCAAAAATACCTTCTGTTAAAGTTCCTGTTTTGTCAAATACCATGATTTCTGCATTAGCCAATTGTTCTAAATAATTGCTTCCTTTTATCAAAATTCCTTTTTTGGACGCCCCGCCGATTCCTCCAAAAAAACTTAATGGAATAGAAATGACTAACGCACAAGGGCAAGACACCACCAAAAAGGATAAAGCTCGATACAGCCAATCAGAAAATAAAGCATCTTTTATGATAAGTGGTGGCAATATTGCCAAAATAGCTGCTATAATAACAACAATTGGTGTATAATATTGTGCAAATTTAGTAATAAAATTCTCTGATTTTGATTTTCGACTACTCGCATTTTCAACTAAATCCAATATTTTACTAACGGTTGATTCTTCGTATTTTTTTGTTACTTGTATTTTTATCACACTGTTTAAATTAATCGAACCACTAATGATTTCTTCTCCTTCTGTCACTTCTCGTGGCAAGGATTCGCCTGTTAAAGCTTTGGTATCCAACGTTGATTTTCCTTCTATGATTCTTCCATCTAAGGGAACTTTTTCTCCTGGTTTTACTATAATAATTTCGCCTATTTTTACATCATCTGGCTCTAATTTTTCCAGTGTTCCGTTTCGCTCAACATTGGCAAAATCTGGTCGAATATCCATCAAATTTGAAATGGATTTTCTAGATTTATCAACTGCATAACTCTGAAATAATTCCCCAATTTGATAAAACAGCATAACAGCAACCGCCTCTGGAAATTCTCCTATCCCAAACGCCCCAATTGTTGCAACTGTCATCAAAAAATTCTCATCAAAAACCTTTCCTCGTAGGATATTTCTGATAGCTTTTCTTATAATTTCTAATCCAACAATCAAATAAGCTATCGTATAGATTACTTGATTTATCCATTCTTTTGAGAAATTTACTGTTAGTGCTGTTAGAAACAAAATAAAGGCTAGTATAATCTTTTTCCCTTTTTTCTTCATTGTAGCCCCCCCTTAAACTTCTTCTATGCTTACATCTGGTTCTTCTTTTTGAATGACTTTTTTTATCTTTTGCAGAATTTCCTCTTTCCTTGATTCATCGTATTCTAATTCCATTTTTTGGGTAAAAAAATTAATATTGACACTTTCGATTCCTTCTAATTTTTGAAGTACTCTTTCCAATTCTGCTGCACAATTTGCACAATCTAATCCTTTTATTTTAAATTTACTTTTCATGATTTCCCCTCCTATTTTTTATGCTCAATATGCTTTGTGCCAATCTCAAATACTTGTTTTACATGATTGTCATCCAACATATAAAAAACTTCTTTGCCTGCTTTTCGGCATTTTACAATTCCGCTCCTTCTTAGCGTTCCTAATTGATGAGAAATAGACGATTTACTCATTCCTAAAACGTTGGCAATATCGCATACACACATTTCATTTTGGTCTAAAGCAAACAATATTTTTACTCTGGTTGTATCTCCTAGAATTTTGAAAAATTCGGCTAGTTTATTGAATGTATCTTGCTCTGGCATGTTTTTTATTGTTTGATTCACTATATCTTCGTGAATTACGCTACAATCACATATAAATTCGTTTCTAGACATTGGCAACCTCCTTTGGGTTTATTATAGTTGAGTATTTATTCAACTATAATTATATTATATGTGAATAGGTACTCAATTGTCAATAGTTTTTATGAAAATTTTTATTTTTATCGTAAAAAATAAAAGTAGCGTTTCGACGTCTACTTTCGTATCCTATATTTTAATATTTTGATTTATAATATGTGTAATATTTGGGATTTATCGCTGTTCTATTTGATTAAGAAATTGACTCTTGTATTAAATCATCTAATTTTACATCCAACGCAACTGATATTCTATAAAATGTATCAACAGAAAAATTGTATGCTGTTTTCTCACTTTCAATTTGTCTAATAAAATCATGTGATAAGTTGACTAATTCAGCAAGTTGTGCTGATGTCATATTTCTTGCCTTTCTATATTTTTTTATATTCTTTCTAATTACATCATAAATATTATTATTAAACTTTAATTCTTCCACTGTTAATCACCGCCTAACAATAGTTTACTGAAATAATTCTGAAATGTATGTTAGGTAATTCCTCACTTTTGAAATTGCTTATAATAAAAAATAAAGAAGTAAAATCATATTTTGATTCTGCTTCTCTATTATGTATCTATTTTTATTAGAAATCTTTTTCTTTTGACATTTCACTGACTGTTATTATATTGTTATTTTCATCTTTAAATAACAACTTAAAATTACAAATCTTTGCAATTTTTAATATTGTTTCAAAATCTGCTTGACTATTTTCTCTCTCATAACTTGATATCGTCGTATCTGCCAAATTTAATCTTTGACCTAGTTCTTTTTGAGATAATCCAGCAGTTAATCTCATATTTTTCAAAATCATACCTATCATCTTGCTACACCTCATTGGTATTATTTCAAAAAATAAAAATTTAATCATAAAATTGCAAGATACTTGCGAATATTTTCAATAAATGTTATAATATACCTAACAAAAAGTAAAACTATATTATTGTAAAGGAGTTAATAATATGATAAAAATAAGTGATTCAGAATTAGAAGTAATGAAAATAATCTGGAAAGAAAAAGCAGTAAAAAGCAAAAAAATTATAGAACAAGTAAAAGATTTTAATTGGAATCACAATACTGTAAGAACGCTAATTAATCGATTAATCCAGAAAAAAGCAGTTGGTATTTCAGGAAAAAACGGAAAAGAATATACGTTTATTCCTTTAATTGATGAAGAAAAGTATAAATTGGAAACTACGAAAAAATTTCTTGGAACATTTTTTCATGGTTCAGTTTTGGAATTTCTAAAGTTTCTAATAGATTATGATAAAAAATAACCACCTATTTTCAAGCCAACAGGGTGGTTTAGTATCTATACATATTTTTTCTTTTTATTGCTAATATTAGCCTACTAAATTATCTGTATAATAAGCAATCCATAAAATTATCACAATTGATTGTAATATAGCATATACAATTGAATTATGATTTTCTTTCTTTTTATGATAATATATTCCCATTAAAATTGAAGTAATAATTAGCAATAATAGCCCATTTCCCATATATGGTATTGCATTAAAAAAATTATCATAATGTACTCCTGTATCATTAAATGCTAACCCAATAAATGCAAAAATATGAGGAAATATTAATATTAAATTAATTTCAATCCAATCTCCTATCGTTTTAATTATTTTTTTCATATCAATTATCAAATTCTCCTTAATATTTTTTTCATGAACTATAACATCAAAAAAGCAAATAATCATAAAATTATTCTTTGTATTATCATTATACCACATATTTTAATGTATACAACAAAAATTACATGACTATTAATAAATTCCTTCCTCAAATCCTCCTCTAACTCCATACCACAAACAATATCTGCATTTCTATCTTTATTTTCGCTTAGAAAAGAGTTAATTCTATAGATTTTCTGGCTATTTACTCATTACACTTGTTACTTTTATAGAGTTTGGGGCTTATCTTTTTATTACAAAAAAAGCTTGTATTTTGTTTGCAAATTTCTTCTTTTCCTATTTAATTATTAATTTTTTAATTCTCTTTTCTAAAAATTTTCCAAAGATACAAAAAAAGAGATTTTACTATTTTTTAGCAAAATCCCTTCTATAAAAATGATGAGTTAAAGGGACATTTCTTTAACTCAAAACTCTCAATTTGGTTGCGGAGAAACAACGATTCATTTAAATCTAGCTAAAAAGCAACCTTTTGTTTAGTTCACAGTTTAAACAAATAAAATTAAAATAAATTAACAAAAATAAAAAATCATCAACTTTCATAATCGAGAATATCACCATTTGTCACTTTCAGTGACAAATCATAAAGGGTTTCAAAGGGGAAGCTTCCCCTTGCACACAGAAGCTCTCCGAGCTTCTAGTGTGTTAGAAACTTGATGAAAGTTTATCCAAGAAATGTCAAAGGAGGAATATTTTTGTCAAGCCTTGCGAAGGCTATCTCAAAAAAAGGATTGTTGCCAATTGAGCTATGCTATTATTCGAAACGTCAACTACAAAAGTGAAAATCTAGCCGGACTTTACAAACACAACGAAAGAAAAAACACCCATTATTCCAATCAAGAAATTAACAAAGATAACTTCCACAAAAACTATTCTCTCAAAACGTGTTCCACCACTTATTGGAACGCTATCAAAATTTTGCAACATGAGAACCACCTTCAAGGACGTATCATCAAAACAACGAATGTTGCTTGTGAATTTATCGTGACTTCAGATAGAGCATTTTTCCAGAAAATTGGAGAAAATGAAACTAGGCGATATTTTCAAACCACCTACAATTTCGTTGCTAGTTATCAGAATTTGGGCGAAAAATATATTTTGTCCGCCAAAGTCCACATGGACGAAACCACGCCCCACATGCACATTGTTTTTGTGCCAGTTGTGCATACAAAAGATAAAGTGGGAAATTCGATTGAGAAAATCGCCTGTAGCGAATATTGGAAAGGCAAAGACAGCTACAAAAAATTGCAAGATAATTTTTACCAATATATGACGGAACGTGGTTTTGAATTGGAACGCGGAAGGTCGCGAAATGTTAAACATTTAAGCACGGAGAAATTGAAGCAAATAACTGGTTTTCAAAACATCAAATATGAATTGGAACAGGAAAAAATCCAACCTGAAAATCCGCAAAATACGGATTTGGTTTTGGCTCAGAATAAACAGTTGATTGAATATACAAATCAGCTAAAAGTGCAGCTTAGCAAGTCTTATAAGGCAATTGAAACGGTGGAATTACTGCGAAAAGAAAATCTGGATTTGCGACATGAAAATGAGGATTTGAAGCGTGAAAATCATCATTTGAGGCATTATTTGAAAAGTACGTTTGAGGTTGTGAAGCATCTTTTTGATTTTCGCATGAATGTTTTTAAGCGTTTGGTGGATAATTTTGCGAAGAATTTTGAGAAATAAAATTAGTTTAAATAGCTAATTTTCAAAAAATAATCAAAAATTTTAGTATTTCTAATTGACAATAGTAAAAAAATATGTTAATATTATATTATATTTTTTATTTAATTTAGTTTAAAAATTAGCTCTTGTTAATTTAAAAACTTAACCAATTTTCAAGTTTCATTTTATGTTGTCTTAGGTTTAAACTAATAGTTTAAATAAATATTTCGAAAGGAGGAAAAGTTTATGTTCGGTTTACTTAATCCAACAAAAGCAACTGCTTATTGGAGTAAAAAGAAATCTGATTATTACTTTGATCGTTCTGCACAAGCAATTTTAGATGCAAAATACAATAGTAATAGAAGAAGATCTTCTTCTGCTTCTGAATGTAGTTGTGGTATCGGTGGATGTGGCGATGCTGGCGGATGCGACGCTTACTAGTCCACATCATTATGGGAAGAACTCTTCGGGGTTCTTCCTTTATCATTTAACAGAAAAGGAGTATCAATATGGAAGAATATTTTGGTTTACAATGGCATGTAACAGAGCAATGTGATCAACGGTGTAAACACTGTTATATCTACAACGGTAGAGAAATGGCTAATAACGAATTGTCAATAGATATACTTAATAAAATTGTTGATGATTTTGTAATTACATGTAATAAAATGGACAAAAGACCATTAATTTCAGTGACAGGTGGCGACCCACTCTTATATCCAGATATTTGGGAATTTTTTAAGATCCTACATAATAAATCTATAAAATTCTCAATATTAGGAAATCCATTTCATTTAAATGATGAAGTGGCATCAAAATTAAAAACATTGGGTTGCTATAATTACCAAATGTCTCTAGACGGTATAAAAAGTACACATGATTTTATAAGAAAACCTGGTTCCTTTGATGAAACTTTAAGGAAAATTGAATGCTTAAATAATGCAGGCATTTATTCTACCATTATGACAACAGTTTCAAAAATGAATATTGATGAAATTCACCAATTAGTTCCTATTGTTGTCGAAGCAAATGTTAAAAATTTCAGCTTTTCGAGATATTGTCCTAATCCAAATGATGTTGACAATCTTATTTCACCAAATGAATATAAATGTTTTCTTGAAAGAATGTGGGAAACTTTCAAACAGTATCAAACTGCTGGAACCAGATTTAGTTTAAAGGATCATCTTTGGAAATTATTTTTATTTGAAAAAGGACTTTTTGATATTTCTTCTTACAATGAAGAAATTATTTATGACGGATGTCATTGTGGCATTACACACATGACTATACTGTCGAATGGAATGGTTTATGCTTGTCGAAGATGTGAAAGTCCTATTGGTAGGGTTCCTGAACAGTCATTATATGACATATTTTTTAGTAAACAATCAAACACATACCGGCAATTTGACAATTTCGAAAAATGTTCTGATTGTGAACTATTAAGGTTTTGTAGAGGATGTCCTGCGGTTGCCAAATGTGCAACAGGCAATTTTTATGCTACAGATCCACAATGTTGGAAATAACCAAAATGCTTCCAGTTAACTCAAAACTGGAAGCGTTTTATAATTTGAGGAGGTTAACATGAAAGATGTAGAAAAATATTATAAAGAAACAATATCAGCTAAACCTAGTAAATTATTACAAAAATTTTGGAACATGAAATTAAGTGAAGAAATTGTCCCAAAAACAGCTATTGATTTAGGATGTGGAGCTGGAAATGATACTATTTTTTTATTAAATCAAGGTTTTTGCGTAACAGCTGTTGATAAAGAAAGAAAAGTTATTGATATTATACAAAATAGATTAAAAGATTTATCACAGTTGAATTTTTTAATAGAAGATTTTGAAAAAGTAGAACTTCACAAAACTAATTTAATATTAGCAAATCTTAGTTTATTTTTTTGTGAACCAAAATATTTTCATATATTTATGAAAAAAATTATAAATAATATAAATAAAAATGGTTATTTTATTCGGTAATTTCTTAGGAAAAGAAGACCAATGGAATACCGATATGCATAAAACTTTTATTGATAAGAATCAAATATTAAAGCTGTTTAAAGATTTTGATTTTATATATTTTCATGAACAAAAATTTTATAAAGACAGCCTTGTTATAAAAAATAAATATTGGCATATATTTGAGTTAATTGCAAAAAAGAAAATTTAAAAATAAGAAAAGATAAAAGATATTGTAAAATAAAGTATGTCAGTTTGATATCTTTTTATTTTGCAATATCTTTGCTTTAATCTTTTTTACGAATTTTCAATTATTTTTTATCATTATTATTTTTAAGTAATTCTAAAATCTTCTTTACATCTTTCACAAATAGCATTCCATCTACAAACCCTATTTTATAAAAATTTTTAATAAATATTGTCATTTCTTCATTCATGCTTTCTTCAAAGTCTTCCAGTTTTTGCAATATTTGCTTTTTGTTTTCCTCATTCTGTATTTGCTCAATCGACTTTAATAATTCTTGCTGTATTGCCGAATTATCAAAATTATTTTCTTTTAATATAACAGCTTGCGTCCCCTGATTCCTCAATTCGGCAAACTCATCTATCACATCATTTTTAAATATTTCTTCTATTCTGAACATTTTATTTCAACCTTTCTTTTAGAATATCTGCATTTTCTTTCGAAATTCTGTTGCTTATTTGTGCCATATTGATTAACGAAATGACATTTTCATTTTCCTTCAACATTTCAGATACTACGTAAAAAGGAATTGAAAAGTCGTACTCTTTTTGTAATTCTTCGGCTTGTTTTTGTTGTTTTTTTAATTGTTTTAAATGTGTTTGTATTTTTTCTTCATTCGTTATCTGTTGCATTTTTTGATTTTTTCCTCCTTTCCTAATGTAATATTCTATATTTATCAACACAAATTCGTACATTCGTCCTAATAAAAAATATAAAAATTTGTTATCCTATGAATGATGAAAATTATGAAAGGATAACAATGTATGACTTTATCAGAAGCTATTATAAAAAGAATGAAAGATTTAATGAATATTAAAAATATTGAAAATCCTTATCAATTAGCTTTAAAATGTGGGTTGGATGAATCTGTAATTCGTAGTGTATTGACTGGTAGAACAACACATCCCAATATTCACACAATGTTTTATATAGCTTTTGGCTTCAATATGACATTAGCTGAATTTTATAATGATAAACTATTTGATATTGATAATATAGATGATAACTGATACTTTTAGTATCAGTTATTTTATAATATCATATATTTTAAATGGTGTCAAATATAACACTATTTTTGACGTTGAATTGTATTTATAATATAGAAAATAGATAAAGGAGAAAAACATGTTATCAAAAAATAAAAAAGGCTTTAATCCTAGTTACGATGATGTACCCAACATCAGATTTTCATTAAGACTAACAGAAAAATTACAAGATGAATTATCTAATTATTCTCAAAAGTGTAATATGAGTATGAATGCTTTAATTTTAAAATGTATCGAGTATGCTTTAGACAACAAAGAAGATATAAATGATAAAAAATAAAAAAATTTTAATCAATAGTTTTTCACAAAAAGCAAAAAAGAAGGTATGTGGTTAGCATACCTCATCACACCTCAATCGCCACCAAACTAATATCCCTCATTTCCGGCTCAAAATACCCATATTTCTTCATATAATCAATTTCACTCTTATGGATCGTAACCATCTCATAAATTTCCCTGATTTGCGCTTTGGAAAGCAATTTAATATCCTTCGTACTCACCACACATTTTCGTATCGTCGGATTATTATCACTTTTCGTTGCCGTAATCGTCCCCAAAATCATGTCGCGACTTGTTTCCTGATAATTTAAGTTAATCTGCACTTTTTCAAACTTTATGTTACTAGCATAATTCGACAAATTGATGAACGTAACCATTCCATTCGTTTCCAGCGTTCCTTTATACACAAAACTGCTTACATCTTCTTTCGTCTTATTGATGGCATTTTTCATCACCACTTCCACCTTATTTTTCGCCTGCCTAATCGTTAATTCCGACACCAAAATTTTGTCCTTAAATCCGCGATAATACAAGTAAACCTTATCTGTTTTAAAAGGATTTTTCGCATAAGGATTTTGCAAATCTTCGTCCCCCGATTTCCAAAAATTCGTATAACGTAATCTGAAAAATAGTGCATAATTCCAATATCGTTTGTAAATCTGGCTGTAATTCGTTATTTTCGTAACGATACACGGTTGTTTTCGTTTTTCCAATCAATTCGCCTAAACCTCGTAAGGAGTAACGATTTAAGGTTCTATATTGTTTTATTTTGGCCCCAATTTCTATATTCATCGGCAATTCCCCCTTTCTAATCGTTGCGGAAAAATCAACGATTACTTGAATTTTTCACCATTTTCTACTGTATACATAATATTATACCATATTTTTCCATCTTTTTCAAGCCTTTTTCGCTATTTTGTTTCGTTTTCGGCAACTATTTGTTGCTTTTATCGAAACGACCACTTTTTTGAAAAATCCGAAAAATTATGGTAAAATAAAATTACATTAAAGAAATATTTCGTGTTTGGGGTTTAAGTCTTATCTTATCCTTTCCAAAGCACAAAGCGAGAGCTTGAATTAAAACAATCCAGGCAATCGCGCGTGCCTGGATTTTCATTTGATATAGACTTGAGATTTTGTGAAATCTCCGTTTGCATTTCCTAGGGTGCATTTGAACTGTTAATATCAAGTTTTTACGCACTTTAATGGAATATGTTGCAAAGGAGGAAAATATTATGAGCAAAATCTATGAAAAAAGAATTGATGGCTAAAAGCTAAAAAATCTATAGTTATTTAAATTAGTCATCCTTCAATTTAAACCTTACAAAAAGCGATGCATGTATTGGGCATCGCTTTTTCTTATTTCTAATCGTTACGGAAAAATCAACGATTTCGTGATTTTCCATTTTTCAATCCAAAGTGTTGCGTTTAAAGCAACAAAACTATCCTTTTTCACCCCAAAAACGTATACGTAAACCGCAACGCGTTTCTTTTTTCGCAACTTTGGTCCCTTTTTCGTATGCGTTTTCCGCAACCCTGCAAAATTTGAAAATCCAATCAAAACTGTGCTAAACTAGAATTGTTCGAACAAACCAAAGATTTCTAGAAATCCATTCAAGGAGGTTCATTTGAAAAATTTCCAAAAAAATCCTACCAATGACATTCCAATTTCTAATGATGAAATCAAACAAATCATTCAGGAAAACTTTTTCCAAAAATCCATGCAAAACATTGAAAATTCTGACGTCAATTTGTATCATTTGGAAAATATTTTTTCCGATGAAACTTATTATTTGGCAATGAAAATCGTCCCGCTGTTGGAACGAAAGGTTTTGTATTTGTCTTATGTTAAAAATGCCAGATTGAATGATATTGGAAGACGATTGAAATTGCAAAAGAGCGAAATCATTTCGCTAAGGCACAAAGGAATTCAGCATTTTAAGCACAATTTGGACATTTTAAGTAAAGTTAAAAATCTGAAAGGTGTGAAAAAGAATGGCTGAAAAATTAAGAGTTTTGTATAAAAAAACAGGAAAACCTCCCCAGATTAAAATTATCAATGACATTTTTCAATTGAAAAATGTCATTGTGAAAAGAAAACTCTCAATTATGCGTTATGAAACGGTTTTCATGATTTGCCAAAAAGGATTTGTAGAAAATGCGATGCCTAATCTTATTTTGACTTTTCAAAGCATTTTTGGGGATTTGATTTTGGTGAAAATCGACCGTGAAAAGCGAGAATTTGAGAGTTTGTCGCAAGAGGAAATTGGGTGGTATTTTGCGGATTTGCTAAATAAAAGTCCAAAAATGAGGAGTAAAAAATATGAGTGAAAATTTGGAAATGAAAGTAATTGATACAAAAGAAAACATGCAAGAACAAATTGTTATAAATTATTTGAATAAATTAAAAAATCCATTTGCTATGTTATCGGTTTCTGATGTTTCAAAGGATTTACATATTGGGATAAATCAAGCGTATGAATTGTTCAAGCAAAATGATTTTCCGAAAACACAAATTGGAAAACGAAAAATAGTTACTTTGGCAGCTTATTTGTTGTGGAAAATGAAGAAAAAAGGGGTGTGATAATATGCCACAAAAAGGTAGTAGCGAAGGTTACGTCTTCTTTAATAAACAACGAAAACGTTGGAATGCACAATATAGCGAATATAACGTCGAAACGGGAGAAATTAAGAAGAAAACCAAAAGTTTTAAAACTGAAGATGAAGCCAAAAAATATTTGAAAACGATTATGTATCAGAAGGAAAATCCGCTTTTTATTGAGCATCATGGGATTCCGATTTGTGAGGTAATGAGGGCAAATTTGAAATTGAAATTAGATACGAATCAGATTACACCTACGCAATTTGGAAGAGTAACACGAACAATTGAAAAGTTGGAAAAAACTCCAATAGGCTCAAAAAATATTGATGAAATAACATCAGATGAAATTCAAGTGTATTTAAATTCAATTACTTATTTAAGCAATTCGTCGATTAAAAAAGTATATCAACAATTCAATCAAGCCTTTAAAATTTCTATTAACAAAGGATATTTAATGCAAAATCCCATGATAAATGTTATAAGACCTAAAAGTCTAAAAGAAGATAAAGAAGTCAGAGCTTTGACAGTTGATGAACAGCAACAATTTACAGATTATATTTTAAGCAAAAATTTAAAATCTTGCAAATATAGAAACGTATTTTTAATTCAAATGTACCTTGGATTAAGAGTAAGCGAAGCACTTGCACTAACAACACATGATATTGACTTACAACATAAAAAAGTCAATATTCACAGAACTTTAACAACTGACGAAAATGGCGCTGTTATGATGGGAAACAAGACAAAAAACTACGCAGGCAAAAGAATTTTACCAATTCCGGACTTTTTATATCCTTACATAGTAGAGCAAATGTGTGTTGCAGAAACACAAATAAACAATGAAGAAAAACTGCTATTCAAACCAAATAATTCCCCGTACACAAAAAGAGGAAATGTGAATGATGAGTTAAAAAGGATTTTGGAAAAACAGTTTCATATTACAGATATTTCTACCCACAGTTTAAGGCATACTTATGGAACACGATGCATCGAAAGTCGGCATGGCACCTGTTGTTGTTCAAAGATTAATGGGTCATAAGGATATCAGCGTCACTTTAAATACTTATACATCGGTTTTCGACAAATTTAAGGAAAATGAAATTGACAAAGTCAATCAATATTATATGAATGAACATTTAATGGATAATCAAACTAAGGAATTGGACGAAAGATAAAATTAAAAATAATGATAAATCGTTAAACAAAATTAAAGATAATACTAATAAATTAAGTATTTCGCAAAGTTTTTATGTAGAATAGAAAAGCAATTAAACAAATCAATTTTAAGTTATTTGATTTTTTACTGTATTATCAGTCATTATAGAATAGTTTATTTTTCTATCGTTCAAAAAATAATTGCGTATGCAAAACTTTCAACCCGTTGTGTAACAATGGGTTGAAAGACATTTTCTAAACAATCGCTAAACAAAATCTAACATTTTAAATTTTGTTTAGCGAACCGTTTAAAAAATACAAAATTAAGAACGATGAAAAATCGTGAAAACCGTTGATATTCTAATGAAATACAAGATTTACAAATAAAATAAAAAGTAAATTTGTGAAAAACAATAAAATAGCCTGCATCTATTGATACAAGCTATTTTCATCGATTAAATCGTTGGTTGCGGAGGCAAGACTCGAACTTGCGACCTTTGGGTTATGAGCCCAACGAGCTACCAACTGCTCCACTCCGCGATAAGTCAACAAAAATAATTATAGCACAATTTATTATTCTTGTCAAGTCCCTTTAGCAGTTTTTTTATTCCTTCTAAGCTTATTTTATGCAAAATTTCCCAAAATATTACTATTTTTCATATAATTTTATATTCTACATTCCTAAAAATTGCCTCAATTTCTCTTCCCCCGCTATCACCAAATAAATTACAAAAACAATCTCGGTTATTAAAATCGTTGGAAATCCTATTGAAAATCGCAATTTTTTTGTTTTATGGCGAAATTTATACATCCCAGCAATTGTACCAAATCCGCCACCCAAAAACGTAATCGTAAAAAGCGTTTTCTCTGGCGTTCGCCAATTCCCCAATTTGGCTTGGCGTTTATCCCACCACATTATAAAAAAACCAACCAAATTAACTATCAACAAATACATCAAAATATATTTCACTTGAATTCCTAAAAACATAATTTTCTCTCCTCTTCTATTATTTTTTAGTTTTTACAATTAAAATAACTGGCATTCATTTCTTAGATTTCATCTCCATTTTTCTTCCAATATTGATTACAATTTTTCCAACACATCCCTATCAATCAAATCATACCTTTTAAAAATGGTAATTATCATATTATACACCAACTTTTTTCCTAAAAGCTGTCTAAACTTTGTCGTTTTCATTTTTCCGTCATTTCTTAATTTCTCTAATTCTTTCCCCAATTTTATATATTCATTAACAATATCACTAAGTGCCTTTTCAAATCGTTCCAACTTTTCCATTTAAACACCTTCACTTCTATCTCTATCATTTTTTACTCAATAGCTCTAATTCCCATTTCATCTAATTTTCTTAAATTATCTTGCATATTTTGTAGAACTTCTGGCGAATGACCTTTCCAGCCAATCGCCTCAGCAACAATCTTTAATGGTTGTTTTATTTTGTAGGATTCCCAGGAAACTTTTTGTCAGTTACATTTGGGTCATCTTCAAATTCTCCTGTTGGTTCTACAATATATATTCGTTGTTTTCCTCTCCTACAACTAACCTCTACACAAACAAAGACATCTGATTACTCTGTGTCATTCCCTTCAAACATCCAAACTTTTGTAAAAGCTCTGTAATCGCCTTTCCAACCTTTGAGCGAGCTTGCATATCATCAATACACTCAAATGGCTCATCCTGTGCCGCATGATAAATACTTTCTGCCGCAATATTTCCAAGCCCTGCAATACTGTTAAGCGGTGGTCTTATTTTTCCATCCTCTACTTGAAATTTTGTACTATGCGACTTATACAAATCTACATCCAAAAACTCAAATCCTCTTTCATACATTTCCAACACAATTTCCAAATCATCATACATTTCCTTCTCTTTTTGCGTCGCCTGATTTCCCATCATCTCAATTTCACGCATCTTATTTTTTACCTTTTCCTTGCCATAAATCATAAACTCACTATCAAAAGCTTTAGCACGAATCGTAAAATACGCTGCATAATAAGAAAGTGGGTCATGCACCTTATAATAAGCAATACGAAATGCATTTGTTACATACGCTGCCGCATGCGCCTTCGGAAACATATACTTAATCTTTTTACACGAATTAATATACCAATCTGGCACCTCATGTTCACGCATAATCTCCTCATATTCTGCCCATTTTGGCTCTTTTCCAGCCGCCACTTTTCCTTTACGAACCGACTCCATAATCTTAAACGCTGTATTTGGTGGCAACCCTTTATCCATCAAATAAATCATAATATCATCTCTCGTACAAATCGCTTCACTTAAAGTCGCAGTTCCAGTTTGTATCAACTCTTGCGCATTACCAAGCCATACATCCGTACCATGAGAAAGTCCTGACAAACGAATCAATTCTTCAAACGTGGTTGGTTTTGTTTCCAAAAGCATTCCCCTTGAAAATTTTGTTCCGAACTCAGGAATTCCATAACTCCCAACCTCTGAACGAATTTGCTCTGGAGAAACTCCTAAAGCTTTTGTTGAGCTGAAAATTGACATGGTTTCTTTATCATCTAGCGGAACTTTCGTTGGGTCTGTTTGGGTAATATCTTGGAGCATTCGAATCATCGTCGGATCGTCATGGCCAAGAATATCAAGTTTTAACAAGTTTTGGTCAATCGAGTGATAATCAAAATGAGTTGTTACAATATCAGAATTTGGGTCATCCGCTGGATGTTGCACAGGGCAAAATTCGTAAATTTCACGCCCTTTTGGCACAACAATAATTCCACCTGGATGCTGACCTGTCGTTCTTTTAATTCCTGTACAACCGCCAGAAATTCGCAAAACTTCCGCACTTGGAAGTGGCACATGACGTTCTTCATAATAATTTCGAACATAACCAAATGCCGTCTTATCCGCAATTGTTCCAATCGTTCCTGCCTTAAAAGTCGTTCCTTTTCCAAAAATAACTTCTGTGTATTTATGCGCTTTTGCTTGATATTCACCAGAAAAATTCAAGTCAATATCTGGTTCTTTATCTCCATTAAAACCTAAGAATGTTTCAAATGGAATATCCATGCCATCTTTGTCAAGTTTGTGTCCACATTTTGGACAATCTTTATCTGGCAAATCAAATCCATTTTTAAAGCCATAATCTGAAAAATCAGAATATTTACAATTCGGACAACGATAGTGTGCTTTTAACGAATTTACCTCTGTAATACCCGTCATATTTGCCACAAAAGAGGAACCAACCGAACCTCTAGAACCAACAATATAACCATCCTCGTTTGATTTCCAAACCAATTTTTGCGCAATAATATACATCACAGAAAATCCATTTTTGATAATCGAATCAAGCTCTTTGTCAAGTCTGGTCTGCACAATCTCTGGAAGCGGATTGCCATACAATTCGTGAGCTTTGCTATACGCAATATTTCGAATTTCCTCTTCACAACCCGGAATATGCGGTGGACATTTTTCGGCTGAAATTGGACTAATTCTTTCACACATATCTGCCACCAAATTCGTATTTTTCACAACCACTTCGTAGGCTTTGTCATTTCCTAAATAATCAAACTCACGAATCATTTCTTCCGTAGTCCTTAAATACAAAGGAGCTTGCATATCAGCATCTTCGTAACCCTGACCAGCTTGCAAAATGCGTCTGTAAATTTCATCTTGCGGATCCATAAAATGAACATCACAGGTCGCAACAACTAATTTGTTCATCTTTTCGCCAAGTTCCACAATCTTTCGATTAACATTTTTCAATGCTTCCTTATCTGGGACTGTTTCATTTCGAATTAAATATTCGTCATTTCCAATTGGCTGAATTTCTAAATAATCATAATATTCAGCAATCTCTTCAATTTCATCATCTGGCTTTCCTTCTAACACAGCACGATATAACTCTCCAGCTTCACACGCACTGCCCAAAATCAAACCTTCTCGATGTTTATCTAAAACACTTTTCAAAATACGTGGTTTTTTATAAAAATAATCCAAATGCGAATACGAAATCAATTTATACAAATTTTTTAATCCCACATAATCCTTCGCCAAAATAATCATATGATAAGGACGCAAAGATTTGAAATCAGCTTGAAATTTCTGGTCAAAATCATCAATTTGCATGATCTCTTTTTCTTTCGCAATTTCAATCATTTTATTAAAAACGCCAACCAAAGTTTTAACATCATCCAAAGCACGATGTGCCACCTCCACTTTGATGCCAAGTTTATCTGCTAAAATTCCCAATTTAAACTTCTTAAAATCAGGAAACATCGCTCTTGCCAATGGTAGCGTATCAATATAAGTATAGTCAAAATCGTAGCCACATTTCTCAAAATTGTGTTTTAAAAATCCCATATCGAATTTGGCATTATGCGCTACTAAAACAGAATCGCCCATAAATTCAATCATTTTTGGAATGACCTTATCAATGGTTTCTGCATCTTTTACCATATCATCTGTGATATTGGTAATCTCTACAACCTTTGGAGGAATTGGTTTTTGTGGATTGACAAAACATTCAAATTCGTCAATCACCTCTCCATTTTTCATTTTGATAATTCCAACTTCAGTAATTTTCTCGGTAACAGGAGAAATTCCTGTTGTTTCTAAATCTAACACACAATACTCTGTATCAATTGGCTGACCTTTACTTTTGAATACAGTATGTTCTTTATCCCTCACAAAATAAGCTTCCACACCATAAATTACTTTTAACTTACTTCCTGCCTCCACAAAATGATGGGCATCTGGAAAAGCTTGTACCACACCGTGGTCTGTAATAGCAATGGAATTCCAGCCCCATTCTTCTGCACGTTTTAACAAATCTTTGCATGCCGTAACAGCATCCATTTGACTCATTTTCGTATGCATATGTAACTCGACTCTTTTTTCTGTAGCATTGTCCATGCGCTTTTGTTTTTTGCGTCCAACTGTTTCAATAATGGTATTTGCCATAACCCCAATTTCTTTGGCAAATGGGTCATATTTGGCAACACCGTCTACTTTCAAGCCTTTCGCATTTTTTACTCGTTTCTCAATTTTTTTGAATTCTTCATTTTTGATGAAAGCTTTACAAGTCATGGTGCTACTTCCGTCATATAAGTCAAACATCAAAATCGTTTTTTCATTTTTGATTTCACGTGAATCAATTCTGACAACTTCACCATCCAAACAAACCTTATCTGAGTCAACAGATATATCTGCAATTTTAGTCGGGTCACTTTTGATGTTCATACTTCTTCCATAAATTAATGGTGTTTCTTCTTCTGGTTCCTCTCCCGAAATTGCTGCTTCTATTTCCTTTTCTTGTGCTTTCAAACTTTCCTCATGTTGACGTTCTAAACTTTGGCGATTGGCTTCTTCTTGCAATTGTTTCACAAATTCTTGTTCTTGCTTCTTAACACTTTCTTCAAATTTCTCTCTATAATTCTCCTCTAATTTCTCCACAAAATTTACTTTATAATTTTGGCTATAAAGATTCAATAACAGATGTTCCAAACCTTTGTCAAATTTCTTAGATAATAAAAAATCAGCTCCTTTGGTTCCCAAACTCACAATCAATTCTTTTTCCTTAATTTCAATCTGACTGCCATTTAAAATAGCTCTACTAAATGGTTCTTTTTTGGCAATATAATTGACAATATTTTGCCACTCTTTTTCAATGTTTTGCTCCATTTCTACGTTTTGATACTCAATATCAACCATCACTTTTGCCACTTTAAAACGTTTTATTACGTAATTTTCAAAGCTTTCCATATCTGCCAACGCAATTGGTTTTGAAGATAAAATGCTAATTTGCAATTTGTTCGTTTTTTTATACAAATTAACATTCTTAATTTCAGCATCGATTAAATGATTATCCACTGTATAATCTGAAAAAACATCTTTTATGTATTTTGCCATGATTTAAGTTTTAAACATCCTTTCTTTTATATTTTAAACGCTCTTTCCTCCATCTACAAGGTAAATTGCACCTGTTGTCCATAATGACTTATCTGACAACAAAAATTTTATGGTTGGAGCAATATCTTTTTTAGCATCTCCAATTCTTCCTAATGGATATAATTTCTTTTTATCCTCTGACCATTTATCATATCCTTCTTGTGTATAATCTCCACTAGCTACATAAATATTGGTATAAACTGCTGCTGGATTGACGCTATTAACTCTTATATTATATTTTCCAAGTTCTTGTCCCATATACTTTGTTAGCATATCAACACCCGCTTTACTTGCACAATAAGCAATGGAGCCTCCTGCTCTTTCAGAAGACATAGATGAAATATTAACTACGGATGGATTATTTCCTTTTTTCAATAATGGCAATAACGTCTTCGTTAATAAAAAGATTCCTGTTAAATTTATATTAATTGAATTATTCCATTCTTCTAAAGTTTGCTCTTCCATTCCACCTAATTTTATAATTCCAGCAGAATTCACTAAACCATCTAACCTTTGATATTGAGCTTCAATCTCATCAAAAATTCTTTCACAATCTTCCTTACTGCTAATATCTCCTTGTAAAAATGTAACTTTACTAAAGTTTTCACCCAACTTTTCTTTTGCTAAAGATAAATTTTTATCTCCTCTTGAAAGAGAAATAATTTCATAACTGCCCTGCTCTAACAAATATTCTATTGTTCCAAATCCAATTCCACTTGTACCACCAGTTATAAGAATTACTTTACTTTTCTTTTCTTTATTTATCATCTTTTTTTCACTCCTAAAAAATATACTTCAATATCTCCCCAAATTCCTGATATCCCGACTTTTCATTAAAATGTCCTGCATCATTCACTAAAACTTTTTCTGCATCAATACATTTTGCAAACTTTTCTGCTTCTGTTTGGGGAACATATGGGTCATCATTTGAATACATACAAACTTTATCAAAACTGGCTTTCTTCAATCCTTCTAATTCTTCATCTGATATATAAAAAGAATCATAAAGGGAATTATCTTCCTCGAATTTTATATTGTTAAACCCTGCAACTGTTACAAGCTTTTTAATTTTGATAGAATGTTCTATCAAAAATTTAGCTATAAAAATTCCACCAAGACTATGTGTTATAAAAATTGTATTTTCTGTTATACAACCAATTTTCAAATATGCCTCTAAAATTCTGCTCCAACTTTCATAATCCTGTTTAGCAAAAGAGGGAAAATTGGGCACAATACAATTTAGTTTTCTTTTTGCCAATTGGTTCTTCAACCACGGAAACCAATTTTTATACGGATTTCCATATGAACCATGAATTAAAAAATAATTCTCCATAACCTTCTCCCAACTTAGTCCCTCGTACTATTAATAATATCTCTTATCTTATTAAAAGTTTCCTCAATATCAGGAATATCATTAATCGTAACACCTGCTAGAAAACCTTTTGTGTAAAAACGAATATCACCTATTTTGCACATTTTTTGTGAACGCGTTTGGAAATATGCCATATCTTTAATATCATTGTATAAAACCATTTCCTCACGATTCACAAGGGGATATTTTGCTATATATTTGAATTTCGTTTCATAAAATATCGTTTTGGTTCCCATGGCACGTTTTTTATTAAAGAACATCCACAAACCAAAAATTATCACACACAATACCGTTATTAAAATACCAATAAACGTAGTATATGCGCTCAATCCAGCCAATGCAACAATAATCAATAATAATATAATTTCGCCATTTTTTAATAAATTAAACTTTGGAGAATACTTTCTATTCACCCTAAGAAGTTCCTCTTCTTGAATTGTTTCCAATTTTTCTTTCTCTTTATATTCATGATAACAATTTCTGCAAATATCGCCCTCTTTTTTCAACTTTGCGCCACATATTTTACACCTCATTTTCTTTTCCTCCTTTGTAAAATTTAAAATAGCCTTACTACATCATTAAACGATACATACAATGATAGTAAAATCAAAAATGTAAACCCTAACGTTTGAATTTTTAATTCTGTTTCTTCTGCTATTTTCTTCTTTCTGATTGCCTCTACCAAAAGTAAAACCATTCTTCCACCATCTAAAGCTGGAATTGGCAATAAATTTGTAATTCCTAAAGATAATGAAACCACTGCCAACAAATATACAAAGTCATAAACACCGCTGGTTTGAACTACCATTTCTGATATTCCCACTGGTCCTGTCATCTGGTTGAGTTGCACATTGCCAGTCAACAACATTATCAATCCGTCTTTTGTAGCACTTAAAAACTCTACTGTTTCCCAAAAACCATAATAGATATTATTGGTTAAATTTTTCTCTGCTTGTTCTACTTCTATTCCCAGAATATAGCCTGTTACATTCCCATATTCTACAGAAATCGGAGTAACTTCCAAATCAATTTTTTCACCATTTCTTTCAACTTGTAGTGCCAAATTTTCGCCATTTGAGCTTTGTAAAATATGACTCATATCAGATTTGATTCTTATTTTTTCGCCATTTATGCTAGTGATTCTATCACCAGCTTGTAATACCGTATCTTCTGTCATATATTCTGGCATAACTTGTTTCACAACAGTCGAACGATTGACTCCACTACAAGACATCAAAGCAAAATAAATTACTAACGCAAAAATAATATTAACAACTGCTCCTGCCACCACAATTGCCATTCTCTTCCAAACTTTGGCTTCACTAAAGGAACCTTGCTCTTTTACCTGTTCTGTTTCGCCCAACATATCCACATAGCCACCAAATGGAATGGCTCGTATAGAATATTTCGTTTCTGTTCCTTGCTTTGAAAAAATTTTGGGTCCAAATCCAATCGAAAATTCTCTTACTTTCACTTTACACAATTTTGCCACCGTAAAATGTCCGCCCTCATGAATAAAAACCAAGAATCCTAATAAAAATATAACTTTTATCGCTCCAATAATAAATCCCAAGTTTTACCTCCTAATCATAAAAACATTGTCAATAAAAAATATGCAAATGGTGCAATAAACATGACACTATCAATCCTATCTAGCATACCACCATGACCTGGAAATAATTCGCTAAAATCTTTAACTGCAAAATATCTCTTAATCACAGAGGCTGAAAAGTCCCCAATTTGCCCCACTAAACTCAAAATTGCACTTAACACTGCAATTACAATATAATTAATCTCTGTATCAAAATATTGATTCATCACAAAACTACAAATTAGTGAAAACACCATTGCTCCTATCATTCCGCCAATACATCCTTCAACCGTTTTGTTAGGACTAACTTTGCTAAACTTGTGTTTTCCAAAATTTTTTCCTATCCAATACGCAAAAGCATCCGAACCCCAAGCAGAAAAGATAACAAACCAAATTAAAAATTTCCCTGACATTTTTCCTGTCACACCATACAAAAGTGGTAAAAATCCCAAAAATCCAATTACATACAAAATCCCAACAAATGTAAAGCTCGCATCTTTAAACGTTATTTTTAAATCGCTTATAATAACTGTTAAAAATAACAAAAACAACAAAATCGGCACGCCCAATGTCATTACTGCGTTTAATACTTCCTTTGGAACTACATGCATAAAAGCAATCAAAATAGCACTTGCATAACCAACCCACGAAATAAATTTTGCTTCTCCCTGGACACATTTTGCATATTCATACATTGCAACCACCGCAATGATAGCAATCACCGCATCCATTATATATACATTTCCCAATATTATTAATAACACTACTAATGGTAAGCCAATCATTGCTGTCACAATTCTCTTCATATTCATAACTCTCTTTCCTTTTCTGCTTGTATTTTTTAAATATGGCAAAATTTTCTGTATGCCTTACAGTTTATTTTGCCCCAAATTTTCTATTTCGACTTTGATATTCCTGAATTGCAAAATCCAAATCTGCTTCTTTAAAATCTGGCCAATATTTGTCAATAAACAAAAATTCCGTATAGACCATTTGCCACATTAAAAAACCACTTGTACGAATTTCTCCACTCGTACGAATCATTAAATCGGGTTCTGGCATGTTGGCTGTATAAAGATGCTTTTCTATTATCATTTCATTAATGGCATCTACTGAAATTTCACCATTTTTTACTTCTGTAGCAATTTCCTTTATTGCCTTAACAATTTCGGCTCTACCGCCATAGTTAAAAGCAATATTCAAAATAAGTCCTGTATTATGAATGGTTCTATTTACACAATCTTTGATTGATTTTTGTAATTCATCTGATAATTTCGTTAAATCACCTATTACATTAATCTTTATATTTTCCAAATCCGCTTTTTTCGTAAAATCAACAATATAATTTCGCAACAATTCCATTAAATTATTGACTTCTTCTTCACTTCTATTCCAGTTTTCGGTTGAAAACGCGTATACCGTTACATATTGTATTCCAATTTTGTTAGCATATCTAGTAATCCTTTCCAATGCGTCTGCGCCAGCTTTATGACCTAACTTTACTGGCATTCTTCTTTTTCGTGCCCATCTTCGATTTCCATCCATTATAATAGCAATATGCTGTGGTAATTTTTCGTTATTCATTTTTTCTTTTCCTTTCGAATTTGGTTCCTTCATTTTTCAGATTAGACACGGTATTTTCCCGTGTCTTCGTCATTATATATTCATAATCTCTTTTTCTTTATTTTCTAGCATCTTGTCAATCTCCGCAATGAATTTATCCGTCAATTTCTGAACATCATCTTCTAATTTTGTTCTTTCATCCTCTGTAATATCACCATTTTTCAAATCCGCTTTAACCTTCTCCATCCCATCTCGACGAATATTACGAACACTAACCTTCGATTCCTCCGCCATTTTCTTAATATCTTTCACCAATTCTTTTCTTCTTTCCTCTGTCAATTCTGGGAAATTCAAACGAATCACTTTTCCATCATTATTTGGATTTAACCCAATATCAGAAGCAAGAATTGCCTTTTCAATATCTTTCAAAGTATTCATATCCCAAGGCTGAATCACAATCATTCTCGCCTCTGGCACAGAAATTCCAGCCATTTGACTAATCGGCGTTGGCACACCATAATATTCCACATTCACCTTATTCAAAATTGCTGGATTCGCACGACCAGCACGCACTTCTGCAAAATTTTCTCCTAATCGCTCCACTGTTTTTTGCATCTTCTCTTCTAATTCTTTCATAACACTTTCCTTTCTATTTTCATCATTTCGAACACAATTCTATGTGTTCCTATTCTATTTTACAATCGTTCCAATTTTTTCCCCTTGCAAAATCTTCACAATATTTTCTGGCTCACTAATCGCAAACACTTGCAATGGTATATTGTTATCCCTACAAAGCGAAGTTGCTGTCGCATCCATCACCTTTAAATCCTGATTTAAAATATCCATATAAGAAATTTCATCATACTTGACAGCAGACGAATCCGTCTTTGGATCAGCCGAATACACACCATCAATTGTCTTAGCAAGCAATATCACTTCCGAATCAGTTTCTGCCGCTCTTAATGCTGCTGCTGTATCGGTTGAAAAAAATGGATTTCCAGTTCCACACGCAAAAATAACCACTCTTCCCTTCGATAAATGTTTCGCAGCCTTTCTTTTAATATATGGTTCTGCAACCTGTCTCATTTCAATTGCCGTTTGTAAACGAGTATGAATTCCTCTTGCTTCTAAGGCATCTTGTAAAGCCAATCCATTAATCGCAGTCGCAAGCATTCCCATATAATCTGCCGTTGTTCGAACCATTTTATGCCCATTTCTAGCACCTCGCCAGAAATTTCCACCTCCAACAACAATCGACATCTGAACTCCCATATCCAAGACTATCTTTATTTGGTCACAAATTGCCCCCACAACATCTGGGTCAATTCCATGCCCAACATCTCCCGACATAGCCTCTCCACTTAGCTTTAGTAACACTCTCTTATAAGCTAACATATCCAATTCTCCTTTTATTCTATTTTAACTTTTACTATTGTATCACAAATTCGAAATTTTTCCATACTTTTTTAGAAAATTTTTCACAAAATTAAAAGGAACTACAAAATTATTTTATACTTCCTTTTCATTAATATAAATTTCAACTTTCTCTATCAATAATCTAGCCGTTTCAATTTGTCTTTCACATTCCTCTTTTGTTACAATATAAAAATCTACATAATCACTCTTTTCTCTAAAAAATCTAGCCTCACTTACTCTCTTTCCTATTTCTTTTGGAAAAACATTCGTATTAATATATTCTTTATTAAAATAAGCAATCACAGAAGAATGTTTTTTAAAATCAATCTGTTCTAATGCTAATATTGCTTTAATCGCATGAAAAATTGCATAATATGCCCTATTACTAGCTCCTTTAAATTTGTTTATTTGAAAAAGTACTTCTGCTTCTTCTAGATTTTCTTTTGCTTGTTCTAATCTATATTTTACTAATGTTTCGATTTCTTCTTTATTCACTTATCAAAACCCCTTCTTCTTTTACATTTTT
The DNA here is from genome assembly GCA_948976265.1 of uncultured Clostridia bacterium. Classification (GTDB taxonomy): domain Bacteria; phylum Bacillota; class Clostridia; order TANB77; family CAG-508; genus Scatovivens. The sequence continues at coordinate 142,781 of CARFUA010000001.1, read as the reverse complement.
ATAAAAGGTTATATAATTAATTCTACTATTATAGTCATCCACATTTTCAATCATAGGAGATAACAAAATATCATATTTCAAATCTAAATCATAACTATAATCAAGTACACGCTTTTCTAATTTTTTTATCTCATCAGCATCTGCATCCACTAAAATCATAATATCAATATCACTAATTTCCTCATCTTGCTTTTGCTCTCCTCTAGCATAGGAACCATATAATATAACTTGTTTTAAATCAGCACCTATTATTTCATTCAAGCCTGCAACATACTCCTCTAGAATATTTTTTATTCTACTTAGCATATTTTTATTCCCTTCATAATTTTTTATTATTATATCACAAATTCCAAATTTTTCCATACTTTTTTAGAAAATTTTTCACAAAATTCATTTTCTAGTTCTATTTCCAATTTCACTTGCATATATATCTATAGAATGGAGGAAACTATGCGATTTATTGTCATATCAATCAAAAAATATTTCTTTACCGTATTATTCTTATTATTTACCTTAACCCTAATCTTATTTTCAAGCACCAATTTGTCAGCCGCTCAAAATGGACTCAAACTTTGGGCAAATTCCGTACTTCCAACCTTATTTCCTTTCTTCATCGCAACCGAACTACTCTGCCGAACAAACTTTGTCCAAATTCTTGGCAAATTCCTTAATAAATTCATGAAACCAGTTTTCAACGTACCAGGAGAAAGCGCCATTGCCATTATCATGGGAATTATCAGTGGTTATCCTGTTGGAGCAAAAGTCGTATGTAATTTATACGATAACAAAATCTGTTCCAAATCCGAAGCCGAACGATTGCTTGCCTTCACCAACAATTCTGGTCCTATCTTTATTCTTGGTTCTGTTGGAGTTTCCCTTTTAGGAAATGTAGAACTCGGAAAAATCCTATTAATTAGTCACATCCTCTCTTCCTTCATCGTCGGATTTATTTTTCGATTTTGGAAGCGAGACCAAGTCGACCTTACTTTTCGCAATTACAAATCAGAAAGCAAAGAACTCATTCGTGTTTCTAACTTAGGAGAAATTTTAGGTGATGCCATCAAAAAATCCATTTCTACTATTTTATTAATTGGCGGATTTGTTGTATTATTTTCTGTCGTTGTATCGATTTTGTCAAGTCTTGAAATTTTAACAAATCTTGCTTATTTTCTAGCAAAATTCGGTATCCCTTATGACCTTTCACTTAGTATCCTAACAGGCATCATTGAACTCACCAACGGAATCCAAGTTGCCAGCACTGCTTATCTTGCATTTCCAGTCCCTTGCCTTTTAACTTGTAGTTTCCTATTAGGCTTTGGAGGACTTTCCGTACTGTTACAAGTTTTTTCGATTATCGCTAAATCAAAGCTTTCTATCAAATCTTATTTCTATGGAAAAACTTTACAAGGAATTCTATCCGTATTTTTAACACTACTATTAATCTAAAAAGGAGTGAATTTAACTTCACTCCCTTTTTATTAATGTTCTATTCCTGCTCCTCCTATTACTCTTCTTCCACGTGCCCCCATCCCAATTTGAGTTTGCTCTTTTTTAGCTACTTCAAAAGGATTCTGCTTTTGCGTAGAAAGTTTTTCTTCTGTCATCGTTCCATTTTTTGCGATTGAATAAGTTTTACCAGTTACATCCGTAACCATTCCTCGCGTCTCTAAAGTTACCAACTTTCCAGTTAACTTCAACTCTGCTATAATATATCTACTTGGCAAATCTGTAAATTTACGACCTCCATGTTCAATAACTGGATTCTCCTTTACCAATTTTTTTACCTCTCTTTTTAGTTTTACTCTTTCTTCAGAATTCATTGCTTTTTTGTCCTGCTTGTTCCCTCCTTCTTTCTTTTCTGGACCTTTTTCATTTTCTCCTTGCAATATTGTTCTGGCTATCATTTTTGCAACCTCTGGATCCATAATCCTTTTTGCCATAAGCTCTATATCTTTTTCTTTTCTCAGTTTATCTGAAAGTGAATCCATTTCGTCTGCTTTTGTTGTTCCCTCTTCTGATTTCTTAGGCTCATCCTGCTTTCCTGTCTCTTTTTGAGCTAGCCCTGTTTCAGCCACAGTTTCCTCTTCTTTTATTTCAGCTGAAATTAATTGCTCAGCTTCTGTATCTACTTTGCCAGGAATAACATCTATTTCTGCTTCTTCAGGAATAAATTCCGTTTCTGCTTTGTCAGAAACAACTCCCGTTTCTGTTTCCTCTAGATTTTCATATTTTCTTTCTGATCTTGAACTTCTCCAATCAGATATTTTATCACTAAACGTTTGAAACCACCCTTTTTTCGTCTCTTGTTTTGGTAAATCCTCACCCAATAACGCCGCCATTTCTTCTGGTGTTATTTCTGGTCTTGTATAAGATTGAAACTTAACTCCTTTATTTGTCTCTAAGTCTATATTTAGTTGTTTCAATTCCTCTTCAAAACTAGGATCTTCTGACTCCACTTCAGCCTCTTCCTCAATTGTATTTCCTAACTCTTCAGCTTTCTGCTTTAAAAAACAATATCTCTCATATAATTCTGAAGTCCCTTCACCCTTATTTATTTTTTCCAATATTTCTTCATATTCGCTTAGGATTCCTTCAATGGTATCTGGTATCGGTTTTGCTTCTGTTTTAGTTACTTCTTCCTTCTTTTCTTCTTCGACTCCTTGTTGTTCTACTGCTTCTGCACTTGAATCTTCGCGATATTTTTCTGCATTTTCCATGCCTAATAAAACAGCCATCTTATGTCTAATTTCATTCTTTTTGTCTAAATCAGCTGTTATTATCAACGCTTTTTTTAATCTTGCAAATTCATCTATTTCATAATCTTCTAATTGGGAATTGGTGCCATACATGATATCTTCATTTTCGATTCCTACATAATTAAATCCCATCTTAATTCCTCCTAATTAAAATTATATTTCCAATTAATTACATTATACCATATTTCCAACAATTATGCAACCTTTTTATGTAAAATTAATGCTTTAATTACTAATTTTCCCAACTTTTCAAAAAACCAGAAGCAAACTTTACTTCTGGTTTTCTAATTTCTATCTACTTCTTTCTTTTTCCCTTATCTCTTTAACAGTCTTAGAAACATCTTTGGAAATTTCCTCAACTTGCTTTTCACATTGCTTTTTCTCTTCTTCTGAAAGTACTTGGAATGGATCTTTTTCAGTTGTTTTTGCTTCTGATTCTGCTTTCGAAGCACTTTCTTCTTGCTTTGTTTCTATCAATTCATCTTCTCCTAAATCCTCTACAGAAAAAATCTTCTCCATAAATTTCCCTACATTTTTCTTCCAATTTGAAAATTTATCTCTCCAAGAATTAACACCTTTTTTCTTACTTGATTTGCCTGCTGAGTCTGGATTTTTCTTTGTTTGAGTACCTTTAGAGTCCTGATTTTCTTCTAAAGTATATCCCAAATCTTTTGCTTTCTGTTTTAAATTCAAAAATCTCTCATATAATTTATCATCTGCTTTTCCTTCTGTTATTCTATCAAGCATTTGTTCATATTCTGATTTAATTTCTTCAATTGTTTCTGGAATTGGTTTCTCTAAATGCTCTTGTGTTGGTTTTTCCTCAACTGTTTCGTCTTCTTTCTCATCTGTTTTTGTAGTACTTGAATCTTGAGAAAACGTTATATCTTTTTCTTTTCCTAACATTACAGCCATTTCATATCTAATCGAATCTTTTTTCTTTGCATCTGTTGTGATAGCTAAATCTTTTTTTAATTCTTCAAATTTCACTACTTCCCAGTCGCTTAATTGGTAGTTTATACTATGTATATATTCATTTTCAATTCCTTCATAACTTACTTTCTGTCTTTTGGATTGATTTGCTCCTGGTTTCTCATCTTTCTTTGTATCTGCATCTTTGCTTCCTGGATTCTTAGCTTCTGGTTTCTGTCCTTTGCTTCCATTTGCTCCTGGTTTCTTATCTTTCTTTTCTTTTTTATTTTTCTCATCTTTCTTTTTTTGTTCTATATAATCAAGATACTCTTGATACGATTCTGGCTCTTTTTTCTTCCATTCTTCCATTATTCTTCTTTTTTCCGCTTTTACTTCCTTAAATGGTTTTTCTTTTTTTCTTAGTGCGCTCTCTTCTGCATTTAACTTATCTGTCCAATCTCTCCACTTACTATAATTCATTTTTCCCATAGCATTCCTCCTATTTAAAATTATACTCTCTACTTTGATTATAACACATTTTTTCCAATTTGGCAATTATTTTATGTAAATTTTTGGTATTTTTTCTAAAAAATAGCCTTTTACAATGATTTTCTTATTAAAAAAAGCCAATAATGTATTAAATTTACATTATTGGCTTTCAGACTATCTTTCACCCATATCAAAACCGTCTTCGTATATCAATCTCTTCTTCTACAAACATTGAGTCTTCTCCTCTGTTTTCCATTGGAACTTTTTCGCTTCTTTGAGACTCTTTCTTAGCCCCCTCAGCAAACATTCCCTCTTTTTGGGCATGATTGACTTCTCTAACAGGTGTCTCCTTAGCTGACGGAGTTTCACTTACTACTTGTGAATTTGTATTTTGTTGCGTTTGACTTGCAAATTCCATTGTTGATTTTGAATCTTTTGATTGTGATTGTTTCTTTTGTTTTTGTTGTGATTCTTGCACTTTTGTTGGATTTTCTTGTTTCATTTCATTTTGTTGCACTTTCGTCAAATCTTTGATATTCATCCAACCACAGCCATATTGTACATCGCCATCCCAAATTCTACCATCACTGGTTTTAGCTGTTCCATTATCATTATATATATAAATTGGTGATGGATTTCCTTTTTCATTGGTTTCAACTACCATTCTTCCATCCATTTCCATTGCTTTGTCAACATGAGCCATCATAGAAGCTTCTGGATTGCTTTGTGCCATCTCGTATAATTCATCCGCAGAATATTTATCTGTTGAATAAATTTGGTCACCAATTACAACCGCTAATTTATTAACACCATATTTTTGGTTTATATCTGTAATGACACCATCTGCTTGCTTAGCATCTGAACTATTAAATGTTTGAGAATATTGTTCCATTGTTGCACAATCTCCTGGATAGATTCTATCTGTTTGTTCTTGCTTGTCTTGTGCTGGTGTGTTTTTATCTTGCTTTTTGTCTTGTGTTTTATCTTCTGTTTTGACGGTCGGATTATGATCTGGTTTTTCTGTACTTTCTGTATTTTCTTTACCAACATTAAGTTCCGTTTCTGTTGATGTTGGTTCTTTTGGTACATCTTTTCCTGGTCCTAATTTAGAAATTGCTCCACCAGTAAGCAATGCGCCAATTGTTCCTACCAAAGCTACCCATTTCCTTCGATTACTTTTTACCTCTGCTAAATCCATATGTTTTGGATCATGATGTCTTAAGATTTTATCTGCCTTGCGTGATGCCCAAAGATTTTTTAGAGAAAATTTTTCTACATCTTCTGGTCTTTGATTTTTTCTTCTTGGATGCCAACCGATATCAACTGTAACTTTTCCTGGCATTTCAACATTTTCTAATTCTTTTCTTGCTTCCAAATTTTTCTCTCTTGCAATAACTGCTTTTACATACATTTCAGCAGCAGATTTTCCATATTTCGTATTTTGTGGATCAACAGCTCTTTCCCACTCTAAATAAGCATTGTAAATCGTTGGATCCACATTTTCTAAATATCGTTTGTCTTCATCTGAGATTCCTTCATTTTCTTGTATCGTTTTAATACAGTTTTCTTGTCCCTCTTTTGAATAATCCCATGCATCCATATAAGTTACAAATGGATGTATTTTATCTCCATTTTGAATTAAAATTGCTTCACCTGTTTTTTTGTTAATCTTTAAATCTAGTTGTGGAAATTTCTCAACTGGTAGCTGAGGCTCTACTACTGCTGGCGGTTGAAAACCACCTTCAGCATAGCCACTTCCTGTTGGCACTGGAGGCTGAAATTCTTCATTTTTATTTTCTTCCTGTGCTTGTGGCTCTTCGTTTTCTTTTACTTTCAAAATATCTTTCCATTCTGCTACAATGTCACTTAACTTTGTTAAACGACTACTTTCTTCCATTGTTGCACCATCACCTCTAGCAGAAACTTCTCTCCAGATATCTTTTACTTCTTGCTCATAATCGTAAATCATGCTGTTTATATCTTCTACTGGAATAAATTCTGATTTAGGATATTTTTTTAGCCATTCTTCCAAGTTTCCTACAACATTGTTAATTCTCTCATATTCTCTATTATCTTTATTAGAAATTACACTTTCACCCTCTGCATAGTTGTTGTTTTCCCACATTTCTTTTTGCTGAGCTTTATATTTTTCAATTCTAGCTCTGATTTCGTCTTTTGGGATTCCTTCTGTTATAATTGGCTCTTCTTCTGGTTTGGAAGGTTGTGGTGATTCTTGTGAAGCCTCTTTTCCTTTTGAAATATCTTCCAATTCATTTACAATATCATTTAATTTTTCTGTTTCTTGCGAATTTACATTTTTTCCATTTTTCATAAGCTCCATTTTTTGTTTGTTATCACGTATTATGTTACTAATATCTTCTAAAGAAACAAATTCCGATTTTGGATTCTTATTTAATAATTCTTGTAAAATTCCCATGACATTATTGATTCTATCAAATTCTCTTCTTTCTGCATCAGAAAGGTTGTCTGCACCCATTTCCCACATTTCTCTTTGCTGAGCTTTATATTTTTCAATTCTAGCTCTGATTTCGTCTTTTGGGATTCCTTCTGTTATAATTGGCTCTTCTGGTTTAGAAGGTTCTGATTGTGCTGTAGCTGGATCCTTTTTTTGTGGTTCTGGCTGTTTCGTAGTAGTTTTTTGGTCTTTTGGCAATTTTCTCGTTGTTGCTACTTCATTTCTTTTTTGATAAAGTGCATCTCTTTCTTCTATGATATCTTTTACTTCTTTTGAATCATCTGTATAACCTTCGTTACGTTTTATTGCTAAATCTAATTCTTTTTCCTCAATCTCTTTCTCAATTCTTTTTAATTCTTCTTCCATACACAATCCTCCATTTTCTCATTAATGCGTATAATTATTCTTAATTTAATTATACGTATAATGTCTTATTTCGTCAATAAATGTTACATAAAAAAAATATTTGTTACCAAAATGTAATATTTTACACAGTATATATTAATTATAACATAAAATGACAAAAAAGTCAAGTATTATGTAAATTGTTATATTCTTTTATGATTTCCAAAGCTTGATTTGAAAGCATTTCATAACGTTGCATTTTGTCTTTGATTTTTTGTTCTAAATTAGGAAGAATGCCAAAATTGGCGTTCATTGGTTGAAACTTGTCATTTGGCGTTGAAATATAATCTGCAAGAGCCCCAATCATGGTTTTTGTAGGATAGCTTATTTTTTGTTCCGAACAACAGTTTATCCCAGCAACCAACCCAGAAGAAATTGACTCCACATAACCTTCAACTCCTGTAATTTGACCTGCAAAATAGATTCTGTTATCTTGCTTGAATTGATAAGTAGCATCCAACAATTGCGTAGAATCAATATACGTATTACGATGCATAACTCCATATTTCATAAAACTCGCTTTTTCTAAACCTGGAATCATCGAAAATACGCGCTTTTGTTCACCAAATTTCAAGTTAGTTTGAAAGCCAACTAAATTAAATAATGTTCCCTCTTTATTATCTTGACGCAATTGAACAATGGCATAAGGTCTTTTTCCAGTTCGTGGGTCAATGAATCCAACTGGCTTCATTGGACCAAATCTTAAAGTATCTTCTCCGCGTTTAGCCATGATTTCAATTGGCATACAGCCTTCAAAAATTTCTCTTTTCTCAAATTCATGCAAAGTCACTACTTCTGCCTGAATCAATTCCTGATAAAACCTAAAATATTCTTCTTCATTTAGAGGAAGATTAATGTAGGCATCGTCGCCTTTTCCGTATCGATCTCCCCAAAAAGCAATTTCCATATTGATTGAAGATTTTTCAACAATTGGTGCTGCTGCATCATAAAAATGCAAATCATGCTCGCCAATCATTTGACAAATACTTTCTGAAAGTGCTTCTGAAGTTAGCGGACCTGTTGCTATAATTATTTTGCCTTCCTTTGGAACTTCTACTATTTCCTTTCGAATTAGTTCAATGTTTTCATTTGATTCAATCTTTTCTGTTACTAATTTTGAGAATCTTTCTCTATCTACTGCTAAAGCTTGACCTGCTGGAACTGCCACTTGGTCGGCTATTGGAATAAGTTCACTTCCTAAAATTCTCAATTCTTCTTTTAGCAAACCACATGCATTTGTCAAACGATTTGATTTGAAAGAATTGCTACAAACAATTTCTGCTAAATCCTTATTGGCATGAGCTGGAGAAAATTTTCGTGGTTTCATTTCATATAATTTTACTTTTTTTCCTCTTTTGGCAATTTGTAATGCTGCCTCACATCCAGCAAGACCAGCACCGATAATGATAATTGGATTCATTGAATTTCCTTTCTTTTTTGTTTTTTATTTATTATATGGTTTTATTTTCTTCCTGTCAATGTCTGAAATTTAAATAGAAAATCAAAATATCAGCTTTTATATGACCTTTTTTCGAGATTTTTCATAAAAAAAGGATGCCCCCTAAGGTTCATCCTTTTTCATTTTATTTAAGCAATTTCTTTTTGATAAATACAATTCCTCCAGCTACTATCGCCAATCCTGCTGTTATACTTGCTGCCACTTGTAATCTCCATACTAATATGCTACTACCAAATGGTGGCGACAATGTAATAACTTCTGTTGCACTAGTATCTCTCTCATACGTCTTGTTATGGTTTAATAAATCTGGATTCAATGGATCAGATTCATTTTTTATTTCTGCTGGGTTTTGGTTACCTGCAATCGTTAATTCGTCACGTCGACCAACTTTGTTGTTGTATCGGATAATTTCTGCGATGTTGTCAATTTGTAAATCATCTGCGTCACCGCTGACATATTTACTTACTGTCAACCACATACAAGTTTCATATTTTCCTTCTCCATTCGCATTTTGAGGAACCAAGTCAACAATGAAGTCTGCATTATTGATTTCACTGCTTGAATCATTTTCATCAACACTTACTGCTAAGTTTGTTCTTTTATCTGTTGTATAACTAATTCCGTCTTTGTCTAAAATACGTTCTCCGTCAATAATTGCATCGTCAATATGTGGTTTTAATACCTCTACTGTTGTCGCACTCCAGCTCATGTTCTTCGTTTTGTTGTCATCGCCTCTAAATTCAACATCATTGTCAATGTAATCTACGAGTTGTCTTACTCTTGAAGAAACGACATAGTCTTCATCTGGATTGCCATTGTCATCATAGTCAAATAATTTTTTATCTTCACCATAATAGTAAATTGTTCCTACATATTTTCCGTATTTTGTTTGATTTTCTAACGTTCCATCTGAGTTTCGAACGAACTTTGTAAGTTGCTTGTTTAACTCATCTCTGGCTGTTTCAAATTGCGTTGTGTCATTTTCATAAAGCATGGTGTGTAATTTACCTGTTCTGTCAACTTCACCAGTATTTAATACAGTGAATTTGTATTTTACAGTAATCGTTGTTCCTTCTAAAATGCTAGAGTCAACATTGATGTATCGGAATCCTAAATTCGTTGCCTCATCTCTGTTTAAAGCTTGTAAATTATCGATTCCATATGAGTTCTCTCTATCTAACTCTACTTTTGCTTTGAAATTGCCATTTTCCTCGAAGTCTTCATAAGAAATTTTATATTTGGCATCCATAATATTATTTCCATCAGATGTTGTTATAATGATTTCTTCGATTTGTTTATCAAGCGTTAATTGAGTGATTGGTCTTTCTTCTAAACCAAAGTTGATATTTTTAACTTTATACTCATAGTTAGTATTATTCCAACCATCATAATATTTGTCGGAAAGCTCAATATTAATGTCTAGTCTTGGGGTATCTGCCCACATATTATAGTTTTCGAATAACGCTTTATCATAGTTAAACATAAGCGTAGATTTTTCATTGTTAATTTCTCTTGAGTTTTCTACTACTTGAAGTCTTCTTGCTTCGCTGTCAATAGCTGTATTTCTAACATTATTGTAATCGTTTATTGTGTCAATATCTAAATAACTGTCTGCTTGTATCGTTTGATTATTTTTTAAATCAGCATTGAACTTAGATGATTTGTAGTCCTGACCATTATAGAATTCTGCAGTTGAATAGTTTTGTGATTTTATTCTATAGTTTGGATACGTTAAGTCACCACTGTAAGGTCTAGTATCACCATATCCAAATCTTACAACATAATCACCTGCTATAACGTCATTAAACGAATATTTTCCTCCGTCCTTTGTTTCTAGTGTTGTATCTAATCCAATAACTTTTTCCATCGAATAGTTATTTAAACATGGCAATAGTTCATTTGTTGGCCAAATGTAATCATATTCTTGATAAGTTCCATCTGTCTTTTTAACCGAAACTTTTTGAACTAACTCTGTTGTCAATCCGTCAATTGGCTTTTCATCATCTCCATTTTTTACAGCATTACCAATTTTTTGATTATATCCTGAATTTTCTATATTTTCATTTTGACTATTATCTTCCCAAACAACACCTTCAATGGTTCTTTCTGCGTTCTGCTCGATTAGTTTCAATTGGATTCTTGGTGCTGAAAAAGTATCATCTTCGTACCAAGGTTTTTGATTGTAAGCAGAAATGTTTACGTTACCTGGTGCAGAATCTCGGTCGATTCTTCCAGCATTTTCTCCTGTTTCCTTTTCAAATGTTGAATAACTTGCAATTTCTGCTACATTGCATTTTTGCCCCAATTTAATTGAATCTTCAATTCCATACGTTTCGTCTTTATCTTTTTTAACTTTAAAGGTGATATAAAATTCTTTTGATTGTCCTGGTGCTAATTCAATTCCTAATCCATCTGCTGTCATTTTATTGTAAAGAATATTGTTTCCATTTGCATCTTTATCAGAGCCAACAATTCTTTCTTTTACTGTTTTCCATTTGTCTGCATAATCAGAAGGATTTGCAACAACAATTTTGTCATTCACAGGAATTTCTTTTGTTTTTACTCCATCACCTTCATTTACTTTTTCGGTTTTGGTTTTTAGATATTTTTCTTGGTTAGAAGTTACTAATTCAAAACTGCTGTCATAGTAATCATCGATGCTATCTATTTTTACTGCATACGAAGATGTGGTATTTTGTAGTTTTATTTTGTAAGTTAAGAAAATATCTAATTCTGTGTCTTGAACATCTCCTCCTATGCTCGTGTAGAAATTTGCTAATTCATCATAAACTGTTCTATCTGTATTCTTTTTGTACATTTCTGCTCTGTAATAATAATCTGAACGGTATAAACCTAATGTGTATTGTATTTTTTGTTCAGCTCTATCAACACGAATATCTTTCCTTAAAGAGTCTTGTTTTTCCTCTGTTAAATCATAATATCCACTATAGTTGTATTGGTACATTTTCTCGTTTACAATCACTTTTGCATTATCCAGATTTTTTGTTAAACCAATGTCTACTTCTTCTTTTCTCTTCAAGCCAAGATTGATGTGTAAGCAATAATTATAAACTGCATTAAATTTGTAAGATTTCGAAAATCCTTCTACTTTATTAAACTCTTTGCTGCTTTCATATAAACCACTTCCATCATATTCTTTATAATTAAATGGGAAGGTTAAATTTCCTGCTGAAGTTGTTGCTGTAGCTTTAAATATATCTAATATTCTTCCGTTGCTATCTACTGTATTTAAAGTAGAATGTGTTGGATATCCTTTTCCTGCGTCGTTAGATGAATAGCTTATATCGACTTCTTTACCATCATAAGTTACACTACCAATCGTATCTCCATTTGCATCAATTTCTGATTTTCCAGATACTTTCGTAATCTTTTTGGTGTTATTGGATATCTCAATTGCCATTGAGTCTCTTTCATATTCTGCTCGATCCGCTTTCGTTTTTTGAGCTTTAAATTCTTTGGCTCTTTCAGCAGCGTTTCCTTCATTTTTCTTCACATATTTGTCATTGACTGTTTTATTGTATCCGTCTTTAGCACTACTTGAAACTTTGTAAGATAGGTATTCTGTTGGCTCATAGGTTTGACCATCGTACACGAATTCTACATCGTAATCAGCAGTATATCCTTTTTCTAATTGCTCATCTGTCAATCCTGGTACAGATATTCTTGGTACTTCCCATTTACCATCTGTTTTAGTTATGATTGGGAAATTAACTGGATTTCCTTGAATATCTTTATACGCTGTTGCAACTTCTCTTGAAAGCTGTTTTCCATTTTTATCGTAAATTATTTTATATACTGTCACTTCAGTATTTTCTTTTAAGGTTTCGCCTTCATCATAAACACCATTTACTTGACCTCTGTAAGAATCCGTGTTTTTGTCTTCAAGTGGTTCATCAACCCATACAAGACCTGCCATCTTGAAGGTTAAATCAACAACTACCTTTTCTGGAATTGTGTTTATGATGGTTACTTCGTCAGTTCCATCTACAGTTAATTTATGACCTTCACTGCTCGTTGATTCGTTTTCAGCATTCGACCAATTGGTTCCTATACATTCCCAGCCCCATTTATCGCCTGGTTTGCTTATTTCTCTTACGGTATAAGTTGGTGTTTCTCCTCCCCACCATTTTATACCGTCTATTTCAAATTGCCAATTGTTGCTAGCCGATAACTTTCGATTAATAACTCTTGTTGAATTTATTGTTTTGGTTCCTTCATATTCAAAGGTTCCTTTAATAACAACTTCAACGTCAAATTCGATGTTATGTTCTTTTGCTAAATCTTTTAATTCTTCTTCTGTCATTTTCTCATTTGAGAAAAACTCTTTAATAACTTTTATCTTACCTTTATGTCCTTTTACGTCGTTTGTAAATTTAACATCTACATAAGCACCACTTTCTGGATCTGCATTTTCCTTTATTGTACCAGTTACTGTCTTACCTGTTATATTTACATTATCTGCTCCTGTTACTTCTATGTTGACATTTTTTACTTCATTATTATCCTTTTCCGTTATTTCAAAAGTTGGTGGTGTTTCACCTTCCCAAACAATCTCATATGGTCCTTTTGTTTCACCTGCTTTGATTGTTTCATCAAAATCAAGTGGTTCATTTTTTAGTCCTTCACCAGTTACTTTTACATGGAAAGTATAGCTATCATTGGTTGGATTGTCATCTTTGGTTTCCTTCTTAATCGATATATAACCTCTTTTATCTCCATCTTTATTATTCAAAACATTAACTGGTAATGTTACACTTGATCCAGCTGTCTCTCCAGGTTTTAATATTACATGTGGTGGATTGATGTAAGAATTATATTTTTTGCTATCTTCTGTCTCAATCTCTGTAATATCAACATTTAGTTCTTTTCCATACCAACTAAATGGACCGATTTTTGCTTTTCCTGTTAATTGTCCTTGTGGAACAATTACTGTTCCGTTTTTTACCTCTCCTGTTTCTCTTGCTTTAGCTTCAAATTCGAATCTTTCACTATGGTCTGCTTCTCCACTAATTTTTTTATCAATTTCAATATATCCTTTATTTGGTATCATTTGGTTAATGGCTGTAACTGTAACGGTTTCGTTATTTTTCAGTACGCCTTTGGCATTGCTACTGATTGATACATACTTCCAATTTGAATTTCCTGGTGTAATTTCTCTTACTTCATAACTTGGTGCTCCTTCATCTCCCCAAGAATACGTTCCCACTTTCAAACTTGTACCAGCTCTTACTGTTGGATAGGTTGTAATTGGCTTTTTACCAGGATACGTAATTTTCACTTCAAAGTCAAAATATTGATAATCTCCAAATTTCTCTTTTATTTGATCCGCAACGGATACTTCATTTCCGTTCTTATCTTTGATTGGTTTTAGTTCATTTCCGTTTTCATCTAGTACTTTTTTCTCGATGATTAGAGTGGATTCTTGTTTCGTTCCTAATGTAAGTGTTTTTGTTTCATACCATCTAGCTGCTTGTCTCATAACTGCTAATTTTTGTGATTCTCTTGTACCTTTGGTACCATTTTTCAAAAAAGAATGTGTTACTTCAGTATGTGTTCCTTGACCATCAGAATTAGCTACTTGAACTTCCGTTGTTACGTGATTCCACTGCTGAGTCTCATAGGTTCCATCTAAAAGTTGATATTCTCCCCCTGCAATTAAATATTTATAATCAACTTCAATTCCTGTGATTTTAGTTGCATTTGGTATATATTTCATTTCAATATAAAATGGGTCAGTTTCAGATCCTTTTGAACTATCTGGATAAACTTTGCCTTTTGTGTGACTATCTGTATATAAAAATTTCCAATCTGTTCCTCTTTCTAAAGGTTCACTACTAGCATCGGTATAAACTCTAAATCCATCAATAAAACCAAATTTTTCATCAAATTCTTCTCCTGGTCCATCATAAGCACCTTCTACATATTTCATTGTAAAAGGTCCTACAATGTAAGTTTGATCTTCTTCATAATAATTAACTTTAACCTTAGATGTATTAATTGAAAAGGTAGATTCTATATCAAGTTCTGGAAATCCAATTTTAGCTGTTCCATTGCTGAATGTATGTGTACGCTCTTGATACTTTGAAGTATCTTCTATTTGATCACCGTTTTTTGCTATTTTCTTTACAAACTTTTGATATGCTGTAGCAGCATTTGTTAAATTTTGTGCCTTTGCATCCTCAACTATACTAAATACATTACCACAATTTGGACTTGAACGGAATTGCCACCATGCATTTTGAACATAAGAAGAATAATCTCCTGTATTTTTTTGCGCATAATTTAGTACAAAAGCAACTTTTGGCGTACAAACCACACGATCTTTTTCTACTGTGTATTTACCATACGTTTCACTCTTAAAAATCTTATTATGAAGTGAACACGCAACACCTACTCCAACTGTTTCTGTCCAAGCTTGTAATTCTGCATTCGTTTTGTTTTCCGCTGTTCTATTGTTTCCATTATATACATAAGCACATTGCACATTATTAGCACTAGGTATATGAGTACCTTTTTGCGTACAAAATATATTGCTATTGCTTTCTAATAAATTATATGAAATTTCTACAGCATTTCCAGCTTGAAGCAAAAAGTTTGAGTTAACTATCAATTGTTCTTCTGGTATTTCTCTTGCATAAGATTTATAAGAAACAAGGGTTGTCATGATTATCATTAACATAAATATTGATATGGCTAATTTTGTTTTGACATTCTTCATGAATTATACACCTCCTTTTCTTTTATTTTTTATTCCTTTTTCATAGGCAATATAGGCTATCACTCCACCAATTAAGATACTACTGATGATGGCTGATAGATAAATGATGGTTTCTCCTGTTTTTACGGTTATAATAAGGTCTGCTGTTGAAATATCATCTTCGCCCTGGGCTTTGTTGTTTGGTATTGAATTTTTGTCGGATACTCCGTAAATGTTAAAGTCTTCTGCAATTTCTGCTGTATTACTTACATTGCCAGTATTTTCTGCTGTCATTTGTTTGGTTAGTACTAATTTTATGTCTTTGCTTTGACCTGCTGTTAATTCTGCATCTGCTAATGCTTTGGTATATAGATTTCCGTCATTTCCTGTGTACCAATCTGGATTTAAGCCAGAATTGAAGGTCATTCCTTGTGGAATATAATCTACGATTTGAGACGCAAATCCTTCTAAATCACCATTGTTTGTAACTGTAATTGTATATTCTACATACACAGTTGTTCCTGCCAAATATTTGGCTGTAATAGCAGATTGCGCAAGTTTGACTTTGTCAAATTCTTCTGTTACTGTTCCTTTAGCATTTTGAACGGTTACTTTTGTAATTGACTTGTCAATTCCTAAACTGAATTGTGCTGTTTCAACAAGTCCAATATCGATATTTCCTAAATTAGTTCCATTTAAGGTAAGAACATCTGTCACCGCTCCGTTTTCCTTTTTTCCATTTTGCTCAATTTTAGTTGTTATGACATCTGAATTAAGATTTGATTCGATTCCTTCTTTACGGTAAGTTGTGGTTGTATATAACGTTGTATCATATTTGAATAATACTAAATAAGAACCATCTAATAATCCAGCAAAGGTATATTCTCCATTTTCATTTGTTTTGGTTGTTGCTTTGATAACACCTGAGTTGCTGTCAACCAACATAGCTGTTATATCTTTCATTCTAACTTCTTCGTTATCTCTCATGCCGTTTTTGTTGGCATCTAACCAAGCAACACCTGAGATTTTGTAAGATTTTGTAATATCTGGTTTAGCGTTAGAAGAACCTGTATTGTCATCATCGTTGTCATTATTATTTGTTTCTGAATCTTCTGCGTTTTCTGTTGCTTGTATGATATGTGTTACAGCGTTACTGGTGATTTCACCCATTGTATCATTTGATACTGTTGCAACATTGGTGACTGTTTTCTCTTTTACACCTTCTAATCCAGCAGCAAGCGCAGTGATATTTACAATGGCTTGGCTATGCTCTGGAATGGATAGGGTTAGTTCGGCTGTATCTGTATCAGATGTTTTTATTGTAGATGTATTGCCATATATTTCATAAGCAATTTCTCTTATTACAATTCCTTCTGGAATAATATCTGTTAATAATACATCTTCTGCTCTTGTTGCTCCTTCATTTTTGATTGTAAATGTATAATTAATCATTTGTCCCTTTGGTACATAAGTTGATGTAGAAGAAGTTTGTACAATTGAAATACTACTTTTTCCTATATTAATATTAATATCTTTTGCTTGGTAATTTTCAATTTTTTCTCCTACCACTTGAGTTGTAATAGGAACTGTATTGGCAGTAGTTCCTGTGGTTAAATCACCAATTCTTATTAATAAATTTAATTGTTTTCCTTCCTTACTATTCAATTTATCTATGTTCCATGTTATTTGATGCGTTGATGCATCATATGTTGCCTCTTTCACATCAGATTTATCTTTTATGTTATAGGCTCTTACAAATTCTATTTCCTTTGGAAGTGTTGTTACTACTTTAAGATTTTCTTGTGTTTCTGAAGTTAAATTTTCTGCTATCAAAATAACGCTTAACGAATCTCCTTTTCCATAGCAAAAACTTTCTTCTTCTTCATTATCAATAAATTGT
Source organism: uncultured Clostridia bacterium (assembly GCA_948976265.1). Lineage (GTDB taxonomy): Bacteria > Bacillota > Clostridia > TANB77 > CAG-508 > Scatovivens. Next base: position 125,666 of record CARFUA010000001.1, on the reverse strand, counting down.
TGCACGCTAATTTGAGCCGTTTCAAATTTAATTTCTACTTTATTTGAAGATAATTCAGCTTTCAAATCTTTAGCAAGTGCAGTAGCTGATATAGCAATTACATCTTGTGAATAGACTTTTCCCGCTCTTACAATCACACTCACTTCAACCGAAGCATTTGGTGCTAATTTTTCGATATTAGCAACTGCTTTGCCATCGATATATTCTACTTTTGCAATCTCTCTGTTTGTTTCTGCTGATACAAATTCTGCATTTGCTGGTACTGGAATTTTAACAGATACATCTTGAGCAATATCTTTTCCAACATTTTTTACTGTTGCTATCATTTTGATTTCGTCGTTTTCTTTTACTGTGTTAACATTGCTTGCTAAAGTCAATTCCAATTCTGGACCAGCTCCTGTTGTTAAACCAATTAAACCAGGAATTGCCTCTTTTTCAACACTTTCTGATTCTGTGTTATGATAAGTAGCCATAAAAGTTCCATAAATATTTTCGTTGTGATTTAAGTTTGCTGGTATTTCATATTCATAAGAAAACTTTAATACTTGTTTTACTTCCATTTTGTAGCTTTCTTCCTTTGGAACAATTAAAAAGGATTTTATACTTTCCAAGTTTTCTGGATTCATCGTCCAACCATTTGAAGCATTTTCTAGGTCTTTGGTTGCTTCTGGGTTTGCTGAATAGTAAATAGTGAATTCTCCCTTGTTTGCTTGGTTAGAAACAATTTGGCTTACCATTTTAGTATCGATTGTTGTGCCTAATGCTTCACCTGTAACAAAATCTTTTACTCCTTTAAATGGTATTCTACCTAGTAATCTTAAGTTTGATATTGCATTTTCATCGTTATTCATAACTGCAATTTCCATGGTTGCCTTTTTGGCTTCTGCATAAATATCAATGTAATCTGTTTGTTTTCCTTGTTTAATAGAGGTTAATTTTGATCCTTCTTTGTTGTAGTTGAATGTTGTATTTATTGCTGTTATTCCACTTGGTGCTAGGCATTGCACTTTTGCTTCTTTGTGGTCACTTGCATAGTTGGTAGCTTCACTATTATTGCAATATGCTTTAAAAGTTGCTTCCACAGATGGTGTGTAAATATCTACTTCTATATCTGCATTCAGTACAATATTGGTACCATTGGTTAGGACACCTGAATTCAAATCTGTTTGATTTCCTGTTACAGTTATTTTTAAGATTATTTTTCCATCTTTTCTATAAGCTTCTACATTTGAAAGTTCTAAACCTTCTCCATTTACTATACTAGCATTAGTTACATTTAAGTTTGTTATATATTCTGGAATTTCAATTTCGAATACTGAATTTCCATAAATATCTGAGGTTGCTTTGTCATTGTTAAGTTCTAATCTCATTTCTACGCCAGTATTGGTTGTTACGGTTGATAGACTATCTCTATCTAAAATCAAATTAAAATCTGTTTTGGTGTCATTTAATTTAGTTTTGGTTGTATGACTTCCTACTTCAACAATATCTGATACATACGTATATTTTGCCTTTTGAATTGTGGTCGTTGCAATGTATGCCATATTGGCATAGTCTTCTTTGCTGATACTTCTTTCAGAAGTTGCTTTTTTGTTGGAAATAATTAAATTTCCTGTAGCAATTGGTGCTGAAGTTTTTAGCATTATTTTTGAAATTTTGTCTTGGAAATTAACAATGTAGTTTCCATTCTCATCTGCTGTGCTTTCTTTGTTGATAGTCGCTAAAACATTTCCAGAAACATCTGTGATTTGAAGATTTCCTTCTTCACCTAATATGTTTTTGAAATTCTCTTGGCTGACTGAAATTTGTTTATAATACATATCATCTGTTGGAGTCTTATTTTCTGATTTGTCGATATAGCTATTTTCTATATCTTCTATCACAATTTCTTCTACAATATCAGTATGTGAAATATTGATAGTTGTTTTAGAATTATATTCTACTTCTTTATTTAAGTAAGAATATATCTTTGAAACTTCTGGTGTTTCATTTTGAATATCATAAGATATTAATTCACCCGTTTGTTCGTTTAATGTTAGATTATCCATTTTTTCTGCAGAGGCTATATTTTCCATATTGTTTGCTTCTACACCACTAAATGTGGTAACTTTGGCTTCTAAGTTAGAAGATGTTTGGATCTCATCTGAAATTGGAACGTTTTGGAAAGTATAAGTAAGAACATATTCGTCAATTCCAGCACGACTATAGTATCTTTCTTCTTGTTCCATATCACCTTCTATTTTTAAATATTCTTCTGATTGGTTAACATTTACTAATTGTTTGGTATTTTTTACTTTGATGTTGATTTTTCCTTCCTCTTCAAAATACGTACAATTATCCGCTGAAAATTCTACTTCTCCTACATCTTTTCCGTTTGTACCTACTGTAGAATTCGCTATAACTGCTACTTCGGATGGAGCAATATCCATTATTTTAGGCACATTGATGTTTAATTCCGTCTCCTTAGTTGGTAAAGAATTTGAGTTTGCATTGGAACTATCTACTTTAATAATTGTTTGCAAGATGATTCCATTGTTTCCATATTGAATATATTTTGAAACTTGCTCTTCTACTTTTACAGTTCTGTCATCTTTCCAAGCTAATGTTAATTCAACTTCCTTGAAAATCTCTTTTTCTTTTCCTTTTTCATCAATATATGTTCCTGAAAGAATTACTTTGGCAGTACTTTTTAATTTGTCTTCCTTAATATATTCTTCCATTTCATATTCAATTGGTATCATGATTTCAAGCTGTTCTGGAGAATTTTCAATTTTATTCAACTCTAATACGTTATTTTCCAAACTCTGTACTTTTTCTGATTCTGCTACCTGATTGTCCTCTTTCATGATAAAGTTTAATCTTTCTGTATCGCTTGGTTTGATTTCTACCTTTCCATTTTTTAAGTATCCACTTTTTTGAACACCCAATTGTAATTTAATTGCAAGCTCTTTGTTGTTGACATCACAAACTAAAGCATTCGATGTTTCCTCTCCCATTGCTAGATACGCTTCAAATTCAACATTTTCGCTTCCTGTATCAGACTTTGTCCCAAATAAGGATACGAAACTTGTTGTAGCAAGTGATTCAGTTACAACTGCAAAATGCGAAAACAATAATGTAAAAACTAAAAACATTGCTACTAATTTTTTTCCGTTTACCATAATTTTTCCTCCTCAAAAACAAACGTTAATCCAATCATACTATTTTGTTATTTTTTATCATATTATATTTTACTACAATCTAAGTTGTAGTCAATACCTTAAAAGTATGATTAATCCTAATTTTTTCTAACATTTAAAATTTTTTATTTACGGAAATAAAGCTTTATTATGACTTCATTTTTAAAATATAAAATTTTTGTTACATAACATCTTTTGCGTTAATTTTGGCTTTTACACAAGCCTACTCTTTTATTATATCATATTTTCAACCATTTCTCAACCTTTTTTTGACAATTTTTCAAAAAAACTTTGTATTTCTATCCACTTTTTTCAATGTGTGTAGAAGTTTTTTTGTCGATTTGACACTTTTTTTGTCAAATTTTGGAAATTTCAGTCACTCTTATCTTTGTGATAGGATTTGTTTTACTTTCTCATAAACATCTATTTTTCCTTAGGGGAATAAGCCTTTTGTTGATTTTATTCTAGTTTAAAAATTGTTTTTGGGAGCGAAAACATTCTTTTTTTTAGAATGTTTCCGCCCCCAAAGAACTTGCATTTGAAAATTTACCTTCCAAAATGTTAATTTTAGGTTTAAGTCTTACTTTGTCAAACCTGTTGGAGGTGAAATTGTGATAATTTCTGTTGCATCTGTATCATCTTCTGGTCCTTTTGGATTATTTGGATTATCACCTGGGTCATATCCATTCCAGAATTTGGTATTTCCATTTCCGATAACTCCACCTTTTCCGTCTTTCGGTAATGTTGTTCTTCTTCCTGTTAAAGTTGTATATTGAATTACTTCTGCCATGTTTTCGTAACTCAAGCCATTTCCTCTCTTGACATCTTCTGCTGATAATATTTTACTTACTATCATATTAATCTTTCCATTTGATTCTGTTGGCTCTGTTTTCTTTGGAATTAAGAATCTTGATAAAGATACATTTCCCTCTTTTCTACCTTCAGCAAGGTTACCTGCTCGATTATCATCTACTGATAATGCTAGGTTGCTTCTGTGATTTGTATCGTATCGAATTCCATATTTATCTAGTAAATATTTCCTTTTTATTCTGAGTGCGCCTTCTTTTTCTTCGACTTCTGTATAATTTGCTTTTCGCCAGTTGATAGCATTGTTGTTGTATAATTCTTTTGAGGTTGTTGTTGACCATAGTCTGTCTTTTGTATTATTTTCTGATTCACTAAATGAAAAGTCGTTATCAACATAATCTAAAATGTGGTCTACTTTCAATTCTGCTACAATGTCATTGCTTCCTTCTTTACCTGTATAATAGGTTTCTCCTTCGTATATTCCATAATATTCTTGTCCTTCTAAGCTAAGATCATTATTAATTTTGGTTTCTCCTTGACTTATGTATGGTTTTTTCAAACGTTTTAGATAAGAATATCTTTCTTTTGCTTCTCTTGCATCGTAGTAACCTAGTACATTTTGTTTTCCATAGTATCTATCACAAAGTAGTTGCGCTGCTGTGGCATTTGCATTGTAAGTATATTTTATACTTTGTTCTGCTGAATCATCTCTTGTACCAACACCTTGACGGGTAAATACTTTATAGTCTACACCATACTTATTGGCGCCAACTTCATATTTAATATTATCTAAATTTTTATTAATTCGGTCTACTTCACTGTCATTGGTAGTTGTCATTTCGTAGTCTACTTTAAGCGTACAGCCTTCTAGAATTTCCGTATCCATGTTGATATATACAAAACCTTGCTTGGTTTTATTTTCATTTGGTACAAACTGTACATTTTGGTAGCCTGTCGATTTTCCTTCGTCAATAACTCTCTTTCCATTTTCTTCCTTAAAGTATAGCTGAACTAGTTCTTTATTGTCTGAAGTAATTAGTTGTATGCTCGCAATTTCTTTGTCTAGTAAAACAGTAGCTTCTGGTCTATATTCTATACCAAAATCAAGGTGGTTGATGTTCCATAGTCTAGCTTTATTGAAATCTTTATTTTTATATTCATCTCCCATTGGCTCTATCAGTGTACTTCCTGCTTTTATTTCTTCTGGTTTTACATAGAATATTGCAGTTTCTGCATGCATCTGAGTATTCTTGATTAGGATTTTTTCATTTGCCTTTACATAATCCTCATAATCTTTATACTGATCGTTATCCGAATGTTCCATAGTTTGTCTTTCGTCTTTTGAAGTAAGACTTGTTTCAGAAAATATGGTAGCTTGTAGTGCTGTCATCGTTTCTGAGTAGGCATTGACATTCAGTCTTCTGATTTCATCATCTTGAGCATCGGAATAGTTTTCTTCTTGTAAAGTTTCTTTTACGGCATCAAAGTAATTAAAATTGCCGTTTCCTCCTATGTTATCTGTTTTGTATAGAGAACCATTTCCTTCTTCTTGGCTGTAATATAATTTTTCACCCTTGTATTCGTTATAGTAAGCTGTTGATTTATAGTCTTGACCATTGTATCGTACACTGTTTTCATCTGTTTTGTCATAACCATAACCATAATCAAATCTTACTTTATAATAGCCTGGTATAAAATAGCCTAAGGTATAGTTACCATTTTGATCTGTTTTGGTTTCGATTTTCTTTCCTTTTTCACATATTATTTTGTTATTTTTATCTTTTAATGTATAAGTATATCTTGCTGGATATTCGTAGTAAATGGCTTCACCATTATCATCTTTTGCTTTTGTTTGTACAACCTCAATTAGTGAAACTTTAACGTTTTCGATTGGCATATCTCGATCATACGATATCGATGGATTGGTTTTAGCAGTTCCTTCCATTTTATTAAAGTTTCTGTCATTTCTGCTACTACCTGATATATAGTTGAATTTTCCATTTCCTACATATTGGATATTGGTACCACTATCGCGAATTTCCTCACTTCTTGCATCATCCCATACCATACCTGTTATTTTTCTTTCGTCTTTTGGTTCCTCATCTGGTGGATTTTCTGAATCGCTTGGTTTATTTAGTAAACCAATTTTGATACCAACTTTGTAGGTGTCATCTTCATATTTTGGATAATCTTCACAATTTGTAGCTGGGTTTGGCTCAACTGCTCCATTATTATTGTTTACTCCTAAGTTTCCTGGATTTGAGTCTCTATCAACTAAACCAGCCATTTTTCCAGCAAATGCTTTGTGATAATAATTTTCATCGTATCTTGTCGTATAACCTGAAATCTCTGCAATCAATTCTAGTCCCATATCGTCATCTTCTGTAATTTTTAGGCATCTTTCTATTTCGTCTCTCTTCTCTTTATCAATCGTCAATGTAATTTCAACATAAATATCTTCATTTTCATCTAGCCATATTCCATCCATGCCTGTTAAATACATTACATTATAATTATATCGAGAATCAGAATATTGGTTGCCTATCGTTTCATTTGCATTTTTATATTTTGAATTGTTATTAATTTTTAAAGTTTTAATTTGACTTTCATCACCATTATTTAAAGCATCTTTTGTACCACATCTTACACTTGAAACTTTATGACTGCTGTCTTCTAATATTCCAGTAGTTTCATTTTTCTTTTTTATAGCAATTTCTTTGTCATTGTCAGCTAGTATAAAGTTTTTATCATAGTAAATAGCTAATTCGTCAATTTGTGTTTCAACTGGTATGTCTTTGTCTGAACTTATTCCTGGTGCTGTTATGTATGGTTCGTCTTGTTTGATATTATTATTGGCAATTCTGACTCTATAAGTTACCTGCGCATCTAATTCGCTGGAGTTTTGATTTACTGGGTCATTTTTATCAACATTTGGTATTGTTTCATTTATCTTTTTGTAATTCTTTATATCATTTCCTTTTGTGTTATCGTCTATGTCATTATTAGAAACATAGTATGCATCTTGTCCATCTGTTCTGTAATAATAGTCTGATGTATAGAAATCTAAGTCATAAGCCTCTTGCAACTCCTCTCCTAAGTAATAATCATTCTTGCCATTAGAATATTTCGTCGAGTCTGCTGTATTTTGGTAATATTTATAATTCATTTCTTCGCCATTTATTGTTGTTTTTACAGAATATACATCTGCATCTAATGAAAGGTCAACCTTTTCGCGTTCTACTAGTCCTAAATTGATGAATTTTAGGTATTCTGTTTCTGGATAGCTGTTAGAATATCCTTCATAATTCTGTAAAAATAGTTCATGGATGTTGCTTAATTTTTTTTCTGTAGGAGTCTCGTAGTTTTGTTCAATAAAGCTTATCGCTTCCATTACGCGATTCGTATTTTCATTTAATTGACTGACATGGTCATTTTTATTGTAAGCTAATTTTTCTGCTGTATTAAATACATCATCTCCATTGTATGCTCTGTTAAAACCGATTGTTGTATATTGATTATTAAAATTGATTCTTGTATCGTCAAACTCGTAAGCATTGGAATCTGTCATATATTCAATATTGCCTGCTTTTCTGTATTGCAAATCTGGATAACCTTGACGCCATGTTTTACTTCCGATTTCTCCTCCTAGATTATTCATTCCATTTGCTTTTCCACTTTTGACTCCGCCATAAACTTCGCTTGCTTTGTATTTGACGCCATCGTACTCAAATTTTACATAGTATTTATAATATTGACCAGCACTATCGGCTCTTGGCTGTCTACCAAAAGTATATAAGCCATCTTCTTTTCCGGTAAAACTTTCCTGTCACAGCTTCTGTTACTGTACCTGTTTCTGTTTGTCGTACTTTTGTAACTAATGTATAATCATTTTGGTTTACTGATTTACGATATAGTGTTACAACAACATTATTTTTTCCTGTCGTTTCATCTTTTTTTCCATTTCGGCTTTCATCTAACCAAACATTTCCTGCAATGACAAGTTCTTTTAATTTTAGGACATCAAAATCGCTTAGGTAAGTACTTATATTTTGGTCCGTAACATCTCTTTCGTTCGTCCAATTTTTGTTAATGTTGGTCAATTTATTTATACTAGAGGTCACTTGTATATCGCCTAAATAGAAATTGCTTTCTATTACTTGCAAATTTAGAACATAAGCAAGATATTCACCTGGCAATAAAATAATTTCATCATTAATAATGGTGTATTTTCCTGTGGCGGCATCGTAAGTATAATCAACATCTTTTATTAGTGCTCTTGTTGTGCCATTTGACCTATACCATACTATACTTGTGTTCATAATACTTAAACTGCTTGGTACTGTAATGGTTACTTCAGTTGGTCTGGCTCTTGTATTGTATTTGGCTGGACTGTTGTTGGTGTTAATTTCATTTTCTCCTCCTGAAGCAGTATTTTGAACAATTGTTGTTGTGGTTAAGGTTTCATATTTTTCAGTAAATAGTGGCGTTGCTGCTGTATATTGCGTTCCTACTGGATATAAAAGTCCTTCTGCTTCACCTATTGTAAATCCATGTGTGTTGTTGTATTTTGCCATTTCTGCATTGTAGACACTTATGTATTGACTTAAATCGACTTTGTAGTCATTTAGTTTATAGTAGTCATTTGCTTTTCGTACATTGGTTTTGGATTTGTTGTCAATTACAAAATCATTGACATTGACTACTTTCACAATTTGAGTTGCATTTGCTACTATTGTATTTCTCATTTTGTCTTCTACACATATTTGAATTGTTATGGTCTCAACAGAGCCAGCTCCTACTGCTACATTTGTTAAACTCAAGGTTTTTCCATCTTCTCTTTTGGTATTTGCAATATCTATTCCACCCGAATTTTTGACACTTAGTACAGTATAATTTGGAGAAGAGAAAACATTGTTTATATCAACTTTAATTTCTCTTGGTTTTTTGTATGGAGCATCTGTTCTAGAAGTTCTTGGTCCAATGTTGTATTGGTTCGATGGAACACTGTTAAGTGTTGTAGCACGTTCATTGGTATTATAGATTTTAATTTGGTATGTTACAATGTCACCATATTCTACAGATACTGGATTGTTTGCTTTACTTCCATTTTTTTCTTTATCCCATTGTGTTAGATTGTCTACAGAATTTGAACGTCTCGCTTCAGAATTATAGGTTTCTTTACTTGTTATTCCACTAATCGCTCCTCTGGTTTCTTGGTGTTCAACCTTTTGAATATATTGGTCAAGTGCTACATTGTAGCTTTTTACTTGGAAATAGTCAGCGGTTTTAGTTTTAAGTAAACTATCTCCATCGTAGTTATAGTATTCTTCGTCCCACTTTTCTACATTAAACTTGCTTCCTCTGTATGCTTTAATTGTATCGTAATCATCCCACCAAGCTGTATTATAACATTGTTTATAACCAAAATAATTTACGATATGAACACCAGTTGGCAAACCCAACTCACTTTTTTTATAGCAAATCTTGCTTGAGATACTTCTTGGTTTATCTCTTCCATTGCTGTCTGTTCGCCAACCGACTGCTTTATTTGGATCGGGATTAATTTTTATTTTTACATCAACTTTTATCACCGATTTATTAGGCACATTTTTAATAACTAACTCTTTAACCGTCTTTCCTGGCTTTATTTCATTTAGGTCCACAGGTTTTTCTCTATCTTCAGTACCTTCTACTGAAAATAGCTCGACACTTTGTACATAATATCCATCGTCAATACTTATGTCAAATGGAACCTTAACTTTTTGAAGTGCTTTCGTCTTCCAAAAATACGCAGAAGATGAATCAGAATTATTTTTCAGGATAACACGTATTGTGATTACATCTCCATTTTCAACATAAACTGGATTACGTTTTCTTTCACTTTCTGAAATATTTTTTCTATTTCCTCCTGGAGAATAATTTCCATTATCAACTAGATACTCTCCATTTGCCGTATTATTTCCATTTGCTCTTTCTACGTCTTTTATAAATGTATTAATCTCAACATTGTATTGCTTCACAACGAAAACATCTCTAGAAGATGTAGCGGAATACTTTATTAAGGATCCGTCGGAATATTTCATTAAGTTCTTTTGACCATCTGGTCGTTTTAATTGACCTTTTTCCTCTCCCTCTGTCTCTTTGTAAATTCTACCATTTTTGTCACTTCCTTCAGCTGATGTTGTTATATTGTTTGCTAAATTAAGTTGACCTGTTACCTCCCCTTTTTCATTATGAATTTCCCAATCACTAGCACCTGGTCTTGACTTTTTTTCATAAGGTATATAAGTACACCAAATTGAAGAAGTAGTAACTGGTACGCTTTCACATAAATTTTCCTTTTGTGGGTTATAACTATAATTGTACATTTCACCTACATTGCCATAAGGTTTATCTCTTAATTGACTATTTTTATAAATTTCCTGAAAAGCATCTGAGTCATGATCTAAACTGCTCCATTCAGCTTGGCTAGCAGTTACTTGAGATGTAATTACGAATTCTATCCAGCCATTTTTAGGAATTTTAATAAACTCATAATAATAACCTGGGTATCCCTCCTCACCTGGTGGCACATGTCTATCACCAGGTAAATATTCACTTCTAGAATCGGTATCCATTCCTGGAACACTTTTACTTTTTGCATCATAGTCTTTAAATATATTTTTCTTTTCATCTATACCATTCCAACTTACATCTATCCCATTTACTTTTGTCAAAAACTCTCCTGAATAATACCAACCTATACTTGTTTGTCCCCCATTTACATTTTCGTTAGAATAATGTCCCGTATTTATATTTGCATTTTTCACTTCGAGGTTTCCAGAATCACCGCTCTAACTTGTTACTATCTCTCCATGTAATTCTTTTGGGATCACAGATTCCATCTACTTCTGTCTGGAGTCGGACAAAAACAGCGGAGCTTTCATTATGATTTTCTACACGCAGTTTATATTTAAAATACTGCCCATTCTCAAGCACTACTTTTTGTTCCTGCTTTTTTAATTCAGTCCAACTTTCCCTTTCTCCATCTGTAGTTCCTTCTTTTAAATTTCCTGCTGTATCAACATATTGAATGGCATTTTCGCCTCTTCTATAGTTGCTATATTCTCCATTTATATCAGTTATCGTTTGATTACTAACATTAGTAGTCCATTGGTTTACTGTGACGTCAGCTAGAAGATTGAAAGAAGCAATTTCTGCCCCGCTACCTGTATGTTGTTTTCTCATCTCTTTTTCGGACTTAGGTATAATTATTAATTTCTTATTACCTTCTTCGCGAGTATCATTAGCATCATATATATATAAGAATGTGTTGGAACCTATGTCGTAGTTTTCATCTCCAGCAAATTTCTCTTTTAATGTCTTTCCTGTTATGTCCTTTTCCAGAGCTTGTTCTGGATCACTATTCGAGGTCGTAAAAGCCTTTTTTACTTGATATGGATTTGAAGTATTTTTATATTCTATTTCCACCTTCCAATAAGCTTTATACTCATGATATAGATAATCAGCAGTAACTCTTACTTCATTATTTGCAAAATTGCTTTCATTATCTGAATCTTTTCTAGCAAGTTCAGGAACCTTCATTTCATATAATCCATTGACCTTCCTCATGTCTTTATTACCAATTTTAGCATCAAGATAACACTCTTCCCTTTTCCCACTAAGATCTGGTAAATTCAACTTGAACATATATTTTTTTCCTGGAAAAACTGCTCCTCGGCTTTCATCAAAATACGCGTTTTCTACAATTTCTCCTGCATATTTTTTCCCTACAGCATCTTCCACATCCTGATTCATTTCGAATATTTCTTTACTATCCGTAGTTGCATCTGCAGGACCTCTGACATTTGCATCCCCATTATTAAATTGATTATTATATATTGTAATAGCATTCATTCCTGTAGTATAAAAATACATTGTTGCTTTTTTAGGAAAATTAGTACCACTATATTTTTCACTTCCTGCCACTACTTTTTGTATATAAATCGTAGCTGCATAATGTCCAACTGTTTTTTTATTGTTACTATCCCAAAAATCAAGTGTATAATAAAGTTTAGTTTCTAGATTTCCATAGTCGTCTGGTTTTAATTCCAAGCCAGCCACTTCGCCTTGACAAAGTAGGTTAAATCCTAAGATTATAAAAAATATTAATGTTATTTGCAAAATTCTTTTTTTCATTCCTTCACCTCCTTACTTATAAACTTTTTTAATCCATTTCTTCTTTCTAATTTCTTCCCATTTTCCTGTCTGAACCATATAGCTAAATAAGCCAGCCATTCCTGCAATACTGATTGTGGTAACTGTTATTTTTAATCCAGTTCCAATTCCTTGTGTTGGAGTTATAATGGTTTCTTGTGAAGCAAAGTTTCCTTCAATTGCTTCTGTTAATCTACTTTCACTTTCTGCATAAGCAATTTGTACTTTGTTGCTGACAACACCTGTATTGTCTTCTGTCATTTTTTTGTTCAAAGTTAGTAGAATTTCTTGACTTTCTCCAGGAAGAATTGGCACTCCTTTTAAACCATCATAATAAATATTTCCTTCGATGGTTCCAATCGTCCAATCTGGATTTTCTGATTGGTCAAAAGTTATTCCATTTGGTAAATAATCTACAATACTGCTCACTTGTCCTTCTTGATTGCCCACATTTGTCACTATAATTTTATAATTCAATTTCACAACTGCATCTTTTAAATCAGCTGGATTTATTTCTATTTTAGCAAGTTCTAGTTTGTCATAACTATATTCTGTTTCTTGCCCTCTAATATTAACAATCGCTCCTGTTATGTACTGCTTGATAGCAAAATCAAATTTTCCTTTCTCTTTTAGGGTCATATTGATGTTATCCCTAGATTGATTCTCAATTGTGATTTTATCGGTTACAGAAGTTCCTTCTTGAGTTTCTATTATAGAGGTATTTTCAGTATTTTCTGCAGTATAGCGTTCTTTATCGTAGTTGCAAACAACGGTATAATCTCCCGCTTGTAAATTATCAAATGTGTAATTTCCTTCTGTATCTGTTGTAGTAGTTTTTACTGTTGTGGCTTCTTTTAGTAATTGTACTTGTACTTGTGGGTTTTGCTCTTCTTTTGTTTCTTCATCCATACCGATATTTCCTGAAATGGAATATGGGTTTTCCTTGTTTTTTTCTGTGGTTTCACTATTTTCTGTATTCTGTGCGAAGTCATCAGATGTGAGAATTCGAATTGGTAATGCTTCTGATTTAATTTCTACACCATTGCCTAATTGAGCACTTAGCGTCTGCGAAAATTTACGACTTCCGATAATCGTATCCTTATTGGTGACTCTTCCTGTTGCTATAATTTCGACTTTTCCATTAGCTGGTAAACCTCTTTTTACTTCGTAATCATTATAATAATAAGCATCTATTTTTTCTTCTTTTCCATTAATAATAACACTCATATTTTTAACAAAAAGATTGCTTGGCAAATTCATTTTTAATTGGAATGATGTATCAATGTCGCTTTGATTTTGTAAAATAGCACGATATGTAAAATCGTCTGTATAATGCAAAGTACTAGCGCTAATTTCTTGGCTTAATTGAGCATATATTCTGCAAATTGTAGATTTTACAACTTCTGAACTGTATCCATTTTTTTCGTCATTCGAAGGATGAACGTTAAAAATAGTTTTCATAGTCAATTCTTTCACATTAATTTCGCCTATCGTACAACTAATTACAATTTCTGTTCTTTCTGCATTTAATTCTCCTACATCAATTATAACTTTTCGATCTTTTACAGAAAAATTTAACGCTTTATCCACATTATAATCATATACTGAATCAATGGTTAAATAGTCTGGTACAGAAAAGGATATTTTGTAATTCTCTTTCGGTGCTGAATTTGAATTGGTGATTACTACACCAAAATCTATGCTTGTATTTTCCAGAAAGTTTCTTTCATCTTCTAGCAATGTAGCAGTTACAGAAATTGGACTTGGTTTTACTTTTAGGTTATAATCTTGAATGATTCCATTCATATCTGTATATCCTTCTAACTTTTTAAACTGTTGACTACTGCCTTCTAATACTTTTACTTCAAATTCAAAATAGGTTATTTCTCCTGCTACCAATCGTTTAATTTGAAATTCTTGATATAACACATCTTTATCTTCTACATAACGATACGTTGTTTCTTCCTCTGTTTCTTGTTTTTCTTGTTTTACATATCGAGTTCCTGTTGGAACAGAAACTTTTAACGTTGCATTTTCTAAGTCAATCTTACTATTATTTTCAACTTTGGCAACTAATGTTACAATCTGACCATCTTGTACTTCTTGCTGTTCTCCATAAGGATATACCTGAACGTTTATATTTGGTTTTGTCTCAGTAATAAGACCTACTTTAGAAGCTTCTGTGCTTTCATAAGAAATCATTTTTTCTTGTTTGCGATTATAGTAACCTCCAAAACTTCCATATATTGCTTTTTCATATTGCAATTCTTCTGGAATTTCAAAATCATACGTATATTTTAAGACAACACCTGGTTTTACTTCACCTTTTAGGACAATCATATAGGATTTTACTTCATTCCAATTGCTAACGTTTTTGGTCCAACCATTGTTGCTGTTGTTCAAGTCTTTGGTTGCTGCTTCATTGGTTGAATAATAAATCGTTGTCATGTTAGGATTTTGTATATTTTCTTGGATTCCACCTAAAAGTTTCACGTTTTCTGTTGTTCCCAAATCTTCTCCACTAATCACACTTGTGTTTCCTTGAAAAGGAATTCTTCCTAGTAATACCATATCAGAGCAATTGTTTTTGCTATTGTTCATCGTAACTAATTCCATAGTTGCAATTTGTGAATCACGGTTTCTTTCAATTTGAACTGTTTTTATGCCTTGATTAATAGATTTTATTTGGCTTGCTTTTCCATCATAATTGAGAATGGCATTGGATGTGATAACTCCACTTGGTGCTTGATAATTGATTGTTGCAACATCAAATCCATTCGTTTCTTTTAAAATTCCATTTGGAATCGCTTTATGAATAGTCCAAGCAGTTTCTGACTCATACTTGGTAACTGCTTCATTGCAATAATACAATTTGATTTGATCTTGTTTTTTTGGTGTATATTCATTTAAAGTCAATTTTAAATTTAGAACAATATTGGTTCCATTGGTGACATTACTTTCACAAAAACCATTTTGCGTGCCTACAAGGTCAATTTTCATTTTTATTAAATTATTTTCCTTGTATGTCTCAATATTAGAAATTTCCAATCCTGTATTGTAAAGTAAATTGCTTTTCTCTAATACTACATCTGTAATATACTTAGGAAATACCAATTCAAAACTTGGATTTTTGAAAAAGTCACTATCTGATTTATTATTGTTTAATATAATTTTGACTTCTACACCATTATTTTGAGCTATGGTGTTAAGGTTTTGGTTCGTTAGTTGAATTTCGGCTGATGTTTGACTATCTTGCAATTTTTTGGTTGCGGCAATTTCGTTCATTAAGTATTTATCTTCTTTGTTTTGGTACTTTAATTCTGCTGAAATATAACTTTT
Organism: uncultured Clostridia bacterium; assembly: GCA_948976265.1. Classification (GTDB taxonomy): domain Bacteria; phylum Bacillota; class Clostridia; order TANB77; family CAG-508; genus Scatovivens. The sequence continues at coordinate 110,145 of CARFUA010000001.1, read as the reverse complement.
GATGGTGTCAAAACTTTGAAAAGCAGATTGCTCATAGTTGCTTTTTCCAATTGCTTTTGTAAATTCAATCCCAATATTTCCATTCATAGCAATATTTTTAAATACCACTAAAATTCCCTTTTCTTGTCCTTGTAGTTGTACTTCACAATGCTCTTGACTGGTTACATTGTCATTATTTAAAGTTTGAATTACCTCTCCTGAAAGAGTTTGAATTTCTATTGTTGCTCCATTTTGTAGGATGTTCTTAATTTCAGAATAATTGAATTTTATTTTGTTGTAATAAATATCTGGTGTAGCATCAAATTCAACTGCTTCTCTGGTTACATAAATTTCTTTCGAACTGTTGATTTTTAGTTCTTCTAATAAATCATTCGTCAAAATATTAACATTTGCAGTTGTTGTAAATTCAGATTCATAGTTTGCCTCTGCCATATAATAATTGGCATTGATTTTTGCCTTGTTTAGACTTTCTTTTGTTGAATTTATATTATAGGTTATTAAGTTATCAGCTTGTGTTTTGATTTCTTGGGTATTGTTCCATTCTTTAACAGTGATTTCATTGCTATTGCCACTATATTCCTCTACTGTGACTTTAAAATTATTAGGCAAAGTAACCGTTTTTTCTTCAATGTATTCATTATAACGATACAGAATAATATACTCATCTTCTCCCATACCTAAAGAAGTTTGATTATCAACTGTTATTGTAATTTTTTTATTTTCTGTGTCATAATTCCAGTTATCGTTTCCAAATGTTACATTGCCAATATCTTCTCCTTTTGTAGCCATTAATTTGGTAGCTTGTACATTAACGGTTTCTGGTGCTTTGCCATTCCAGTCTGGTACTGAAATTTCAAGTGTGGTTTGCTTGATTGGAAGATAATTTTGTTCTTCAGTTTCTCGAGTTACTGTTATTTTATTTTGAATAATGGTGCCTCGATAATCTCCTAATTGAAACGGTGAAACTTGCGTATATTCTCCTGCTAACTCCATTTCCTGATGATAGCTCCAACCAACCATTATATTTTGTGCTACCTCTGTTTCCATTTTTTCCAAATTGATATTAATGTAAGTGCCACTCAATTTCAAATTAATTTCTTCAAATAATGCTATTGTTGTAAATTGTTCTTGTTTGTTATATTCAATCTCAACTTCGATGGTAGTATGATAAATCACATTTTGTACTTTGATTTCATGGTCACCTATGATTTCTATTTCAAAATCTTTGGCAGTTAGTTCTTCGTAGGTTTCTTGTATTTCTTTTGCATCTTCACTTGGCAATTCTGATTCAGTTTGTTCTGTTGTCATTTCTGTAGAAATGATGTTTGATTCTTCTGAAACAGCTGTGTTTTCCACAATTTGTGGAATCTCTGAAACTTCGTTTATGGATTCATATTGAGCAGTTTCTTCTTGTTCATCAATAGAAACATTGGTGATTTTAGAAAATTTGAAGTTCACATTTTTTTGCTCTAAATTGCTTGCCAAAATTGTTCCTGTTTTTAGAAAACCTTTTCCAATTTCGTTTGGCTCTATTTCCAAGACTAAAGTAGCTTTTTCATTTACATTGCTAATCTTTTCCGTACTTTGAATTTCATCTTGGATAAAATAACTATTCAATTTCATTTTTTCCGATTTGAAAAATCCATTCGTGACCAATGACAAACCATCTGTTGTGGCAACCGCTTCAAGTGTCTGTCCTGTATAGGTAAACAGAATGACAAAAACAAGCAAAATACTTATCACTTTTTTAGACCTTAGAAACATAACTCTCCTTCTTTCTTTGTTTTCTATGTTAACTATTATATTAAAGTAATTTTAGCATTTTGTAAATAACAAAACTTACCAGATACAGCTATTTTCTAAGCTTTTTCAGGTAACTTTTTTTACGGAAAATATAGGTTTGCAAAGAATATTAAGTTTATATTAAATTTGTGTTACATTTTAGTTACACACTTTATCCACAGGCTTTTTGTGAAAAAGTGGTTCCTTTTTTGGAAATATTGCATATACTGTATAAAGATTTCTTAATTAAAGGAGGCGTTTTTATTGAATAATAACATGGATATTAACAAATTACTCTCTGTTCTCTCAAAAATGGATAAAACTGAATTAGAAAAAAATTTATATCGTGCTCAACAAATTTTGAATAATTCTGATATAAAAAACAATATTGATAAACAGGAGTAGAGTATGAATGAAGATTTTTCTAATATTTTAAATAATTTTTCCGATATTTTAAAGGAAAAAGATATTGACTTAAATAACATATTAGGCGGTTCTAATCCGCCTAATGAAAATACAGATGACTTCTCATTTGATATTAATACCATTTTAAAAATAAAAAATATCATGAGTAGTATGAATCAGAAAAATAATCCAAGGAATCAGTTATTGCACTCTCTGAAACCTTATTTAGAAGATACCAAAAAAGAAAAACTAGAACAGTATGTCAAGATTGCAAATCTTTTATCTGTTCTAGATTCTTTGGATGAAAAACACGCTTTTCAATTTTTGAAAGACACAAATTATGATTTCATTTTATTGCTTATCTTATTTTTGTTAATTTTCTAGTAATTCTATCGCATCATTCTTAATACCAAAAATAGGGCATCTTTCTTCTTTTTCTGTGACTTCTTTCACTAAATTTGAAATTCTGATTTGTGTTGCTTCAATGGTGTTTGCTGCTATAATGGCTTTATTGTTTCCATTGGCTCCACTATGTACAACCCCTCTCAATGTACCCAATATAATGATGTTTCCTCCAGCCACAATTTCTGCACCAGAATGAACATCTCCACAAATCACAATACTTCCTACAAATTCTTCTTTCATTCCAGAACGAATTGAATTGTAGATATATTTCGTTTCTGAAATTTCCGTATCAATTTCAAAGGTTTTTTTGATAGCATGCAGTCCCAAAAGGTCAGATGGCTCATCAAACTTCACTTCTACTTTTATTTCTTCTATAATCATTTTTTCTATGATTTTTCTATCTGCTTCGGTAAATAATTTTCCCGTTACTCTCATTGGTACATTAGAGTTTTGATAAAACTCTTTTAATTTGGGTAACTTTTCTTCCAACTCTTGAATAATCTGTTGACTTTCTGTTTGCATATTGACACTTAATATGATTTCTTTGGTTGTTTGCTTTATTCTTACATTGTTTAACATCATTGTTCCTCCCTTTTTTGGTCTGTTTTTAAGTAATTCTTTCCATTTCATTTTCTGCTGACATATCTTCTATTCCTGTCATTTGCTGAAGATTCATTCCAAAATATTCTGCAATAATTTCTCTTACAACTTCTGCTGTATAAGAACCGTGTCCTCCATTTTCTACAATTACAACAACTGCAATTTCAGGGTCATCAAACGGTGCAAATCCCACGAACCATGCATTTACATCACCATTTGTAGTTTCAGCAGAACCTGTTTTTCCACCTACAACAATATCAAAGTCTGAAAAAACAGAATGTGCTGTTCCGCCTTCATCGGATGTTACTGACCTCATTCCTTCTAATACAGCATTTATCGTTTGTTCGCTGATTTGTAAATCTTCTGTATTATTTGGTTCAATTCCTAATTTTTTATTGGTAAATTCTTTTATTTCTGATTCTGGCACTTGCGTTCCATCCGCTCGAATGACATTTTTTACAATACTTAAATCAATCTTTTTTCCACCATTGGCTATCATAGAAATATATTTTGCCATTTGTACTGGTGTAAAGTTGTTATACCCTTGTCCTATAGATGCAACTAAAGTATCTCCTACCATCCAAGAAGTTCCTTTGCTTTCTGTAATCCTTCTATTGGCTAAAACGCCTGTTCTTTCATTATATAATTCGATGCCTGTTTTTTGTCCCAATCCAAAATAACTTGCATATTTTTCTAAATTGTCAATTCCCATTCGGTTACTTACTTCATAAAAGAAATAATTACACGACTTTTCAATCGCCCCCGTTACATTTAACGGACCATGACCTCTTCTATACGTATTATAATACCAACAAGCTGGATGATGAGCTGCTGGATAAGGACCACTATCATTAATTCTTTCTGTTGTATTGGTGACTCCTGTTTCTAATGCTGCAATAGCTGTTATCATTTTGAAAGTTGAACCTGGCGCATAAGGACTAGAAATGGCTCGATTATGCAATGGTGTTAATGGATTTTTGTCATATTCCGCATATTTTTCATTGCTGATTCCGTTATAAAACAGTTCTGGTTCATAATCTGGATAACTCGCCATTGCCAAGATTTCTCCTGTTTTTACGTTGGTTACTACAACAGAACCTCCTTTAGTATCATATCTTTGAGAAAAACCTCCTGTTCGGATTTTTTCGATATTAGTCACCAATGCTCTTTCCGTTATTTTTTGGAGATTAGAATCAATTGTTAATATGACATCTGCACCACCTTTGGCTTCTTTGGCAGTATATTCACCGGTTATTGTTCCGTCTACTGACATGTCAATTTGTTTTACACCGTCTTCGCCTCTTAGATATTCTTCGAATACTTTTTCTGCTCCTGTTTTTCCAATTTTATCGGTTGTTTTATATTCATAATTATCGCCACTTTTCTCTAATTCTTCCAAATCTTTTGGGCCAATTCTTCCCATATATCCTAAAATATGAGACGCCATATTTGCTGTATGATATTTTCGAATTGGTTCTTTTACAATATTAACACCCGTTAATTCCTGACTTCTTTCTTGTAACTGAATGGCACTCTCTCTTGATATTTTTTCTGAAATGCTAATTGATTTAGTAGCTGAATAACCAGTAGTCGTAATTCCATATCGTATGCTTAGAATTTTTCGAATATCTTTAATGTCGTCGGTTTCAATTTTATATTTATCTCGCATCAAATAAAATGCTTCTTCCGCAGAAGCCGTTTCTGGGATTTTGTAAGTTTTTTTCCATTGAGCCAACTTTTCATCAGACTCAAAATGATATTCAAACGGCTCAATACTAATTGGAAATGTATCCAGATAACTATCTCCGTTATTTTCCAATATTGTTGTCATCAACAAAATAGAATTATTTAGTTGTTCATCTTCTACTTTTGTTTTATACATTTCAAGCGAAAAACTCATATCTGTACTGACCAACACATTTCCATAACGATCTGTGAAGCTTCCTCTTGCCGCTTCTATTGTCGATTCACGAGATAATCTCGTGTTTGAATCTTCTCGATATTCTTGTCCATTAATAATTTGCAAATCAAATAATCGGATTAATACAATCACGCCTATCACATATACAAGAACAGAAAGCATATTAAATCTAAAATTTAAGTTTTGTAATTCATTATTTAATCTCGTTTCTCTCACCTTCTTATCAATTTATAAAACTCTAAAAATATCTTGTTAAAATATTATTTCTCTTAAATGCCCTGTCCATTGTGTAGCCTGCTTTTTGAATCAAAGGATAAAATAGAATGACTAGCAAGATATTATATAATACTTCAATCAATAATATCTTTATGAAATAGAATAATTCCAAATCAAATCCTACAATGACAGAATTTAGTATATAATAGCCAAATTCAAATAAAATGGTCGCCAAAGCAGACATGATGATAATTGTTATTTTATTTTCCTTTGAAAAATTACGGTCAAAATAAGCCCCCAAATAACCTACCAAACATAACATAACCGCTGTAATTCCCACAGCTTTGCTGTAGACTAAATCAATCATTAATCCGCCTATTACCCCAAAAGATATTCCCAAAGTGGCATTTGATGATAAACTTACAAATAAAATAAATATCACAAATAAATTCGGCATGACTCCTGCTATTGTCAACATTTGAAAAACATTTGCTTGTAGATAAAATAGGATGAAAAATGTTAAAATTAAGATAATCGTTATGGTTGTTTTTTTCATGAATTTCCTCCTAATTGTTGATTACTAATACTGTATCGACTGTGGCAAAATCCACAGCTGGCTTAATCGTAGCATAGCGATCAATTACATTGGTAGTTGTTATAATTTCTTCGATTGTACCAATTAAAATGCCTTTTCGATAAATTCCTCCGATTCCAGAAGTATATACGTTATCTCCTTGAATCAATTCTGCATCTGTCGGAATATACGACGCTCTTAAAATTTGATTTTTTTCTATGGTTCCTTTGCAAATAATACTTTGTTCTGTTGTACTAATATTACAACTTACTGTACTAGCCGCATCTACAATTACTTGCACTTTAGCTGTATGCTCTGTGACAGATATAATATGCCCCACTAAACCTTTATCTGCAATTACTGTCATGTTTACTTCTACTCCATCCGCTTTTCCTACATTAATCACTAAATCACTGCTGTAGTTGCTTACATCTTTGTTGATGATATAAGCTGGGATTGTATTGTAATCCGCATATTTTTTGGTTAAATTCATGTATTCTTGAAGCGTAACATTGTCCGCTTTTATGCTTTCTAGCTCACGTAGTTCTGTTTCCAATTTACTATTTGTTTCTTTCAACTCTTTATTTTCTGCTTGCAAATTTTCTAAATTTGTAAAATAAGCTGAATTTCCTTGTATTTTATATTTTAAGTCAGTAAATACTCTTTGAATTGGTGTTACAATTGAGTTAACTACACTTTCTAAAAAGGATAATTTATCATTTTGAACATTTGAAAGAAAGATTAATAAAATTAATATAATAAATGTTATGATTCCACCTAATATATTCGATTGTTTATTTCGATTCATCTTTTCATTCCTTTCCTTTTGGAATTTAAGGCGACTTTATTTGGTCCAACTGTTCTCCTCTTTAAATTGCGCTATGATATTCGCCATCCCCAATAATAATATGGTCTAATAATTGAATCCCCATCAATTCACAAGATTGACGGATTCTTTTCGTTGCTTGGATATCTTCTTGACTTGGCATAGAATTTCCACTCGGATGGTTATGTACTAGAACAATTTTTGGTATTTGTAATTTAATGGGTTCGGATAAAATTTGTTTGATATCAAATATTAATGTATTATCTTTTCCAGTTGCAATATCAATTATTTTTTGTACAATGTTTTTGTTGTTTAATAAAATCAGTTTTAATATTTCCTTTTTTTCATATCGCATTTCCTGCATTAACAAGTTGGCTACATCCGCTTTGGTTTTGATGCAGATTTTATCTAAATTAATTGGTTTTGACATTCGTTTAGCAATTTCGCCAATCGCTTTTAGTTCAATTGCTTTTACTTTGCCAATTCCATTAATTTTCATCAGTTCATGGATAGAAATTTCTTGCAAAAATCGTAAATCATTTCGATTTCCATATAAACTTAAATTCATCACTTGTCTTGCTAAATCTAATGCTGTTGTATCTTTTGTTCCAGTTTTTATAATAATTGCCAATAATTCACTATTGCTTAATGTCTCTTCTCCATAAGTAAGTAATTTTTCATATGGTCTTTCTGACATTGGTAATAAATTCATTTTGGTTGCCATATTTTTCCTTTCTGTTCACTTATTTCTCCCCCAAATAGAATTATTGTTATCTATTATATCGTGATAATGTAAATTTTTCAAGTAATTTTAGTACATTTTTCAAGATTTCTTAATATAATTAAAAGAAGCAATCAGAAAGTTAGTATTTGTATCCACAAATACTAACAACTGGGACTGTAATAAGCAAAACTTTAACAGTCTATTTTAAGGAAGTTACTATTTGTATCCACAAATAGTAACAACTGGAACTGTAATAAGCAAAGCTTTAACAGTCTATTTTAAGGAAGTTACTATTTGTATCCACAAATAGTAACAACTGGAACTGTAACAAGCAAAGCTTTAACAGTTCCAGTTTTTCCAGAAATTTAGTATTTACTTTTTGTTTAGACGTAGTATAATTAAATTATGTTTAGGAGGTTTGCCTTATGAAAATAGAGAAAGTTAATGAAAATAGAATTCGAATCACATTTAATCATTCTGATTTAAAAGAAAATAATATTGATGTCCATTCTTTTATGTCCAATTCTATCGAAAGTCAAAGTTTGTTTTTAACCATGTTAGATAAAGCAGAGCGTGAAGTAGGCTTTATCACTGACAATTACAAACTTTCCATTGAAGCAATTGCACTTAGCAATGGTAGTTTTATTATTACTGTTACAAGAATTGAAAAAGAAGTTCTAAAATCCACACGCGTACAGGCTCATAGAAAAACAATTGTTGCTACCAACAATACTTTTATTTACAAGTTCTCAAATTTTGATGATTTTTGCAATTTTACTAACTTTTTATCCATTTCTTTACCAAACTTAGTCGATAATCTAACGGAAACCAATTCATTATATCAATATAATGATTGCTTTTTCTTCATTTTACAAAATTTGGAACCTTCCTATGCAACAACTCTATCAAGTGTTATCAGCGAATTTGCCACTCCCATTCAAAATTCAGATTTGATTATGCATAAAATCAAAGAATGTGGAAAATTAGTAACAGAAAACGTACTACATAAATGAAACATAGAGGCGATTTATTATCGCCTCTACCTTTTATTCCTCATTTCCTTTTAATTTTTCTGCTCTATCCGTTGCAATTAAATTGTCAATTAATTCGTCTAAATCACCATTCAAAAAATTCTCAAATTGGAATATACTCATTCCAATTCTATGGTCCGTAATACGTCCTTGCGGATAATTATACGTTCTAATTTTCTCACTTCTATCTCCTGTTCCAACTTGACTCTTTCTTTCATTGGCAACTGCTGAATCTTGCTTTTCCTTCTCAATTTCATATAATCTTGAACGCAACATTTTCATTGCATATTCTCGATTTTGCACTTGTGACCTTTGCGTTTGACATTCAACCACAATCCCACTTGGCTCATGAATCAATCTAACTGCTGAAGACGTTTTATTAATATGCTGTCCACCTGCTCCTGATGCTCGAAATACTTCCATTTTTATATCCGCAGGATTTAATTCAATTTCCACATCTTCTACTTCTGGAAGTACGGCTACCGTTACAGTTGAAGTGTGTATTCTTCCACTACTTTCGGTATCTGGAACACGTTGTACACGATGAACACCACTCTCAAATTTGAATCGACTATACGCGCCTTTTCCTGTTATCATAAATGTAATTTCTTTGTAACCACCAAGTTCTGTGGCATTTTCATTTACAATATCCAATTTCCAATTTTTTCTTTCTGCGTACATCGAATACATTCTAAAAAGCGTCCCTGCAAATAGCGCCGCTTCTTCTCCTCCAGCACCTGACCTGATTTCACAAATAACATTATTATCATCATTTGGGTCTTTGGGAATTAAAAGAAATTTCAATTCTTCTTCGATTTTAGGTAAGTTTTCTTTTGCCTCTTCAAAATCCATGCTTGCCAATTCTTTTAGTTCTGGGTCATTTAGCATTTCTTTTGCTTCTTCCATTTGTTGTTTTACTTTTTTATATTCTCGATATTTTTCTACTACATCTTCTAAACTTCCGTGTTCTTTCATTAATTTTTGCCATTCCGATTGATTTGAAATCACTTCTGGGTCACTAATCAACTGATTTAATTCTTCATATCGCTTTTCTACACCTTCTAATTTTTGAAACATTTTATCATTCCTTTCTGATGATATTATACACCAATTTTTTCTAATTTTCAAGGTTTATTAAATGATATTCTATTTTTAATTGTTCCAACACCTCTATTTCTCGATTGCTACAAGAAAAAATCAAAATCTGATGATCATAATTCTGGTCTTGCAAATAACAAATGATATTTTTCAAACGCTTTTCATCAAAAAAAGCAAACGTTTCATCCAAAAAAATCGGCAACTTTTCTTTTGAAATTTCCGCCAAAATACTCAATCTTAACGCCAAATACATTTCATCAATGGTTCCAATACTTAGCCTGTCTACTGGCATATAAGCACCATTTTCGACTTCTATTGACAAGCCTTTTTCATCACTCACAGCGATATTTTTATATTTTCCATCTGTCAAATCTGCTGTTATTTCACATAATTTCTGTTCAAACTGTGGACTCAAATTATGTTTTATTTCGTCATACGCTTTTATCAGACATTCCTTAGCAATATTATAGGATACATTTAAGGAAAGTAGCTCATCCTTGATTTCTTTTTGCTCCGCCCATTCTTCTTCTATTCTCGCCAGCTGTTCTATTTTTTCATCTACTTTGGCTCTTTCTGTTTCCAAAATGTGACTTTTTAGTTGTAAATCTCCTATTTCTGCTTCCATTTTCTCAATCTTTTTCTCCATATTCGAAAAGTCAAACTCAGAATCTTTTGGATTGAGCTTTTGGCGTACTTTCAAAATCGCAAAAATATCTGCAATTAATAGTATTACTGGAGCTAATGCAAACCATCGATTCTTTGTTGTCAACAATAATACGCCCCCCAAAATAACGAGAAATATAGCTACTGCCATTGCTATTTTCAATTGGAAATGCATTTCCATATTTTTGATTTTATCTTCATTAACACTTTGCCTATTATTTTTTAATTTCTCTTTTTCTTGTTGTAATTTATCTAGTTGAGATTTTATCTGTTCTTTTTGCTTATCTTGGTGAACTATATTTTCTCGATACCCCATTAATGTTCTTTTTTCATCTAATAACTGTTTTAATTTACTATCTACAATATTAATCGGCTTTTGTTTCGTTCGCTCTGTTCCGATTTTTTCGTTTTGCCACTTGTTTAACTTGTCCATAGATTTTTGGAAAGAGATGTTATCATCTCCTGTTGAAACCAAATTACTAATCTTTTGTACCATACTATTGGTCTCTACTTTTCCAAGTTTTACCTCTTGTTGTTTCATCATAATCGTATTACAAAATGCAATTTCATCGATTCCAATTTGTTGTTCTAAAAAGCGAATTCCCTTTGTTTTGTCTATCTCAAATTCCTTAGAAATGTCCTCATTGGCTTGATAAATGATGGGACTTTTCTTTTTAAAATCACGAAAAACTTCATATTGTTTCCCATTGTCCAACGTATATTTGATTTTCCCTGAAAATTCGGAATCATCCCACGGTTTATAACGGTCAAAATCTGAAATGTTTTTCCCATTTTTATTTTTGGATATGCCATACAAAACAGACTCTACAAATTTCAAAATCGTTGATTTTCCTGATTCATTTGCTCCATAAATAATATTAATTCCATCTTTTAACTCGATTCTTCTATTTTTCACGTTGCCAAATCCATTTATTTTTATCTCTTCAATTTTCAAATTCATATCCTCCTTTCCAAATTACATCGCTTCTAAGCCAAGTTCAATTGCCTTTTGGATTTGCTCTTCTGAATAATCTCCATTCTGGTATTTTTTTATAACTTCTCTTACAAAAATTCCCCTCAAATTATTCTCTTTTGCAATTTCTTCTATATTATAAGCCATTTTTGTACTATCTTTTATTTTTAAAATATTAGGGGTTGGAATTAGTTTTAAAATTTCTCTTGGATTCATCTCAAATTGTCGATTTCCCACCAAAACTATTTCATACATATGATTTCTTTTCAATTCCAAATTTTCTATTGTTTCCACCAAATCTTCCTGTATTAGCAAATTATTTACTGATAATTCTCGTTTCTCAAATTGTCTTTCATCAAGTTTAACAAATTCGGTCTGCAAGCTTTGCTTCGTGACCTCTCCAACCCTCATTCCATGTTCTCCCATTTCATCAAATCCAAAAGAAATTGGTGACCCAGGATAGACCATTTTCCCACTTTGAGTAATACTTGGTTTATGAATATGTCCCATTGCCACATAATCAAACGCTAAAGCACTCAATTGAGATTCTGATATTGGATGATAAGCAAAACCGATTTTGGTCTTTTCTACCGTTTAAATCGCAATGTGTTAGCAATAAGTTGCACTTGTTGGCATTCTTTATTTCCATTTTTTCAATGGGCGACTCATTCTGAAAAAAATTCGTAAAAGCGGTTACATAAATGTCAACTTCCGGTTCTTCTATTCGTTCCAATTCATGTTTGCAAATGTGTACATTTTGACTCCATTGAAAACTATCATAATAAGAATTTTTAACATACGGATCATGATTTCCCGGTGCTATAAATATTTTCGTGTTTTTGATTGTTTCAAATTGATTATTTATAAATTCTATGGTGGATTTTCTAATATATTGTTGCTCGTATAAATCTCCTGCTATCAACAAATAGTCAATTGCGTTTTTTTGGATATAATCTATTATTTTTCGAAAAACCTCTCTTTGCTCCAGTCTCCTAATGTCTCCTAAATTATCCACCACATTTAGTCCTGTAAAAGGACTATCAAAATGCATATCTGCAATATGAACAAATTTCATAAAATCACTCCTTTTGATTAGATTTTGATTCTATCATAAATCCATTCGAGAGTCAATAAAAATACAAAAAATTTGTTCGGTAATTAAATTCATATAAATCTCTTGCAATTATGGTTTACTTGTGATATAATTTTTACAAATATTTTTAGGAGGTGCTATCATTGATAGAATACAAATTACAACTTAAGTTGGATTTTCAGAATCGGGAAATTTTAGTAGATATTTTTCAAAAAAGCCACAATTTATGGGCACGTGTAGGGGATTTTCAGATACGCGCAGAGAAATGCCTTGTCTTAGACAAACAGGAATACTACAAAGACATCTCCTGCCTCACAAATGCGGAAACATTCTTCTCGTTGCGCACTGAAAAAATTTATCTTTTTTGGGAAATTATCAACGATTTACATTTGGAAGATTCTTGCGAAGAACTTGATATCTTCATCAATGAAATAGTAGCATAAAAGGGGGACGCCAACGATGCGTCCCTCTTTTTTATGAATTCTAAGCTATTTTTCTGTTTTTAATGATAAATGACTAAAAACCACAGAAATCGCTGTCTAAATCAGTCTTACAGCTTCCTATAGTCATAAAATCAGTTGGTCTCAGAAAAATGTTTTTTCTGACAACATTCTAAACGCCCCATTTAGCAACCTTTTTTTCTTCAAGCGTAAATTTATACCAATCCACCAAACAAACCTCTTAAAATGATTTTTAGAGCGCTTTTTGAGCAAATTAAATTCCCCTTTGACACATGCACTTTGTTTTTGGGAACTACCAAAATAAAAGTGAGGGACGCATAACTTTTACGTCCCTCACTTTTATTCTTCTAAACTCCCAAATAATTCATCAAATTTTGCTTCTAGTTCTTTTTGAATATCTGTCAACTCCTCCTTTTTATTAGCTTCTTCTTTTTCGTTTGAATCAACTGGAAGCTTACCTGCAGGATTTGTATCTGATTTTAGTCCATCTTCTTCTTGGAATAAATTATCTAAATTTTCTAAAGTTTGTGGATTTCCACCCTTGTTTTCTTGCCCTTCTACATAAGGATTATATGGATTATATTTTCTCCATGGTCCTCTTTCAATATGAACATCATTGTGGTCAACTTTATATTTTTTAATAATTTTTCCTTCTGGATATTTAAAATAATAATATTTATTTGCCTTAACCGGCTTAATTCCTTTTTCATAAATGATACACATATCTTCATCCATTCGGCGAAGTTCATCTGGTGTCATAAGTGCTCTTCCCATAATTTGGTCAGATTGACTTAAACCTGTTTTCCAATTATCCCTATCTTTATTTACATTAATACTATCTCTAGTAATTGTTTTTTCTCCTAATGCCTTTGAGAAATATTCTACTGTTTTTTGCGAGTTAGAACCCAAGAATAAATGCGTATCACAGTTACCTAGAATGGTTTCATGCGCCTCTTTATATACAGCCTCTAGCTGATCTAGATTTTGTAGAATTACACTAAAAGAAATTTTTCTACTTCTTGAAGTCGATATTTTTTTATCGAAATCTGGAATTTGACCTATGTTTGCAAACTCATCTAATATAAAATATGTAGGAATTGGCAAAGCGCCTCCATTGATATCTGCAAAATCATACAATTGCTGAATCATTTGCGAGAAAAATATGGTTAGTAGAAAATCATAAGCAGTATGTGTATCTGAAGAAATAACATATACAGCTGTTTTCTTTTTAGCAATGGAGGTAAAATCAATCGTGTCTGTTGAAGTTACTTCTGCAATTTCTCTTGAATCAAACTTACCCAATTTAGATTGTAATGTACTTAAGATAGAACCATACGTTTTTTCTGGCGCAATTTCAATGGATTTATAGTTCATTCTAGCTGGATGGTCATATGGTAGTTGATTCATTAGATTGGTTAGTAGGTTATCACCACCATTATTGTTGGCTGCTCTTACTAGTTCGGAACAGCTTGCTAAATTCTGCTCTTCTGGTGGTCGTACTGCTTTTAAATAATAAATCAATGCTTTTAGTAACATTTCACCCATGTCTTCCCAATATGGATCAGAACCACTTCCGTCACTTTGTCCTTTTACAATGGTATGTGCAATAACGTCAACATCAATTTCATTGTTGATATGGTGAAGTGGGTTGTAGCCATCGCTGTTTTGTGGATGCACTAAATTTAATACTTTTATATCGTAACCTTGTGATTTGAAATAGCCAGCTGTATCGTCATATAATTCTCCTTTCGGGTCAGTAAAAACATAAGAACCCAAAAGTTGTAAGGCATTTGGCTTAACGTAAGAAGCTGATTTACCAGCACCAGAACCTCCGCACAACTAATACATTAACATTACCACGTTTATCTACAGGCAAATAATTTTTTTCTGCTAATATAATTCCCTTTTTTTTACTTAGAACTGCATATTGTTCTCCATTTTCACTCCAATCACTAGAGCCATTTTCTATATCTTGAAATTCATGCTTTGGAAACGCCTTCAATAAACCTATAATCCCAAAAATCGAACACACAAATAAATACCATTTTAATGTATTCATAAAAGCACTAAAGTATAATGAAAAGCATTCTCCTAAGCAAGATAATGGCTTTTGAATATTATGAAATAGTTGTGTAAAGAAAACAGCGAAAAAGTCTTCTCCCGCTTCTGCTGCCATTTGTCCTTCTTGAACTGATACATTAAATGGTGCCACTCCCATAATTGCTACTACAATTATAATTACTAAATATACAATTAATTTTGTTTTTATTTTTCTAAAGGCCGCTTTTATTTTATCAAAAAAACTCATAATTTATCACCTTTTCTTCTGTAAATTATCTCTCTGTATTTTCTTGTGTCGATTGTTTGCTTCCTTTATTGGCACGCTCTATTCTAATTTGACCTTGCATTTTTGCTTTTTCTCTCGCTCGCTTAAATGCTTCTTTGTTTTTCTCCGTTTCTGGTAGAAGTGTTGTTGCTTTTACAAAAGTATCCTCTCTAACTATTTCTAAAACACTTGATTCTACACTTTGAAAAATGCTATCTTTGTTTTTTTCTGGTATCTCTGGAATATCTAAGACTAAAAATTCGCCATATTGCTGTCCATATTCAAGGTGACCTTCTATTGTTTGGTCTTGTAAAAAATCTGCCCATTTTTCGGCTAGTGATTCCTTGGCTACCTCTTTTACATTCATTTGTCGATATTGTTCTAATTTTCTATTTCCATTTTCTCCAGTTGGAGCATCGGAATGATTCATAAAATTCTCCTCCTTAAGCCTTCCTATTTTTTCTATCACTTATTTGAAAGGCAAAATATTTTTTGCATGCTTTTAGCGTGCATTTTCCTTTTACCTCATTTGCTTCCTCGTCGAAATACAAAGTTGGTTTTACTTCTTCTGTTGTTTCTGGATCTATTATAGAAATAGGTCTTTTCATGTTTGGAGTATATTCAAACTCTCTGTAAACAGTTTCTTTTTCATTATAAATGGTTGAGAGTTTCATTGGCATTGGTTTTTTTGAGATTTTAACTTCGTCGTAATCCAAAAATCCTGTGTTTACTACAACTTTATCTTTTCCAAATGATAAAAACACCAATGGATTTCCTTCTGGTGCAGGATGATCAACAAAAAATGTCTTTCTCTTTTTTTCTCCAACAAGTTGCTCTGAAAAATCTAACCTTTCTACTGTAAATTTAGGTGCTCTGTCTAGAAATTCTTTTTCAGTTCTGTTTACTTGATATATTACAGTGTTTACCTCCTTTGGATCAGTAATACTGAAATATTTTCCCTGTAAGTTTTCTTCTTCCATACTTACTCTCCTTTATTACATTTTTAAATGCGACTTTTCTTATGTATAAACTTACCTTTTTATTATATAATAATTTCATTATTATGTCAATAACTTTAACAAATTCTTGGATTAAAATTAGAAGCGCTATTTAAGGCATCAAATAACTCTTTTTCTTTTGAGCTTAATTGCTTTGGCACCATAATTTTGGTTTCTAAAATCAGGTCACCTCTGCCTCCTTTTCCGTTTTTATAGCCTCTTCCTTCAATATTGATGGTATCTCCACTTTGGATTCCCTTTGGTATGTACACAGAAACATCTTCGTTGATACCATTTATGGTTACTTTTGTACTAAGGGCAGCTTCCCATGGTGTTAAATATAAATTGGTTCTTAGATTATAGCCTTCTAATCTAAATTTATCGTCATTTTTTATTTTGATTCGAATTAATAAATCACCATTTCGACCTCCATTTTTTCCTGGTTTACCGCTGACCTACTAGTCGAATTTTTTCATTGTTTTGGATTCCTGGTGGAAGTTGGATTCGAAAAGTTTTCAAATTTCCATCAATTGTTCTTACTGCTATGGATTGCTCTTTTCCTCTAAAAGCATCTTCGATTGAAATATTTACTTCTGTTTGAACATTTTCGCCTTTGTAAAGCTCTGGTTGCTGGGCTACTTTTACTTCATTCAGTACACCAAAAAACATGTTAAAAAAGTCACTAAATAAAGAATCCTTGCTTCTTTTGCTTTCTTCATAAGTTGCTTTGTTTTTTCTACCAACATGATGATTCCACATTCTATCATATTTTCTTTTACTTGATGAGGTAGATAATACTCGATAAGCTTCATTTATATCTTTGAAGATTTCTTCATTATTTTTATTTCCAATATTAACATCTGGATGATACCTTTTAGCTTGTTTGCGATAAGCTAATTTTATGGTATCGATTGTTACTCGATTGGTATCCAATCCTAGAATTTTATAATAATCCTTAAAAATCATTTCAACATCCCCCATCATTACTTTGTTCTATTATACCATTTTGATTCGTTTTTGTGAATATATTTTTTGTATTTTTTTGTAAAATTTAATATTATAATTTACTTTTTGGTTTTTTGGAATTTTGGATTACTGCATAAAAAAGTTTAGGGCTTTTAATGAATTTAAATGTATTTTTTTATTTTGTTGCATTCTTTGACTAATTCCTAATTTTAAAATATATTTTACGCATTCATCTAAATCTTTATTCCCTAATTCAATTACATAGGATTTATCTGGAAATTGCCTGTCATCGCTTGTCATGTCTGCTACATACATGATTTTGTCTAATTGTGACATATTTTCTTTTGCAGTTGTATGATATTTTATAGCGGAACATAAGTCTTCACTAAAACCAAATTCCTTTTTGGCAATATCAGCAGCAATTTTTCCATGTAATAAACCTTTATGCACTTTTTCGATTGCGTCCATTTCTAAATGATTTTCTAGGCAATACTTTACTTTTTCATCATCAGGCATTTCTTTGGCAATATCATGTACCAGTCCAACTAATCTTGCAGCCTCTTTGTCTACCTGATAAATACTTGCCAATTCCAAACAACGTTTTGCTACACATTCTGAATGATGTAATCTATATTCACTTAATCTTGCTTTTACAACTTCATACACTTCTTTATATTGTTTCATTATTTTTCCTCCATTTTTACCATTTATTATAACTTATTTATTAAAATTTTGCAATTGTTTTGTGGGAAAACTGTTTTATATTTCTCTTCCTAATTTGGTTTTACCTTTTTCTTGTGTATTATGTGTCCTTTTTATTTCTCGTCCTCTTCTAGCCCTTCTACATGTTTGATACACATTTCTATTTTTCTCAAGGCACCTGTTTTTATGACTCTAAAAAATTCGGAAGAATACCTTAAATCGATTTGTTTGATTTTTTTATGATTTATCATTAAAAATTAAACAAATTGGCTTAAAATAGATTTTACATAAAATTTATCTAATAAAAATGCCTAACAGTTGATTTTGCAAGATATATATGATATATTAAATTCATCAATCTACTTAAAAATGGAGGTTATATGTTAGAAACTAATCCCAAAATTATGTGGCCAATTGCTGGCAAGAATTTGGTCAATTTAAGTAATTCTATTTTGAAGGAAATGGGCAGTTTGCCTTATTCTTCTACATTAGTAGAATTGGATAAAATATTTTCTCAAAAAAACTTTAAAAATATCGTACTCATTTTATATGATGGTATGGGTAGTTGTATTTTGGACCGCTTTTTGCCCAAAACTTCTTTTTTGCAAAAAAATAAAATTTGTGATATTTCTTCTATTTTTCCAGCCACTACAACGGCTGCTACAACTAGTATTTTGACTGGATTGGAACCAAGTGAACATGGCTGGTTAGGTTGGGATATGTATTTTAAAGATGACGATGAAACCGTTTCTATTTTTAAAAATACTTTAAAGGACTCTGTATCTCCTGCCAAACAGCTTACTAAAAATCGACCCGAAATGCACTATGAAAACATTCTAGACAAGATTAATTTACAAACACCAAACGATGCTTATTGGGCTTGGCCTTTTGATGAAAAATATCCTTGTTGTACATTAGAGGAAATTGAGTCAAGAATCTGTGACTTATGTCATATTCCAAATAAAAAATTTATTTATGCGTATTACCATAATCCCGATAAATTAATGCATGAAAATGGCTTAAATAGCCCAATTGTCAAAGAAGAAATGTTGAACATCAATTTCATGACCGAAAAATTATATAAATCTATTCCGCAAAATTCACTTTTGATTATTGTTGCTGATCATGGACATATTGCCTGCCAATACAAGACTTTGAGTGATTATCCTCCATTGTATGATATGTTAGCTAGAACAACAGCTATTGAAACCAGAGCTTGTGCTATCAAATTAAAAAACAATGTTGATAAAAAAGCTTTCGAGCACCTATTTTTACAAGAATTTAAGAATGATTTTAAATTATTCTCTAAAAATGAAGTCATCCAATATAACTTATTTGGCAAACATATTAAAAATGACATTGTAACAGATAATTTTGCTGATTATATCGCTGTTAGTATTGGTCATACTTGTTTACGTTATGATGAAAAAGGCAATATTTTTAAAACAGCCCATGCTGGAATTAGCGTGGATGAAATGCTAGTTCCATTGATTATCGCTGAAAAATAATCTTTTGTATGTCACAAAAAAACAATCCATTTACGGATTGTTTTTTTATTTCCTCTTTTAACTTTCTAAAATTTGCAAACCTGCAAATTTAGCCATTAACCTTTTATGACCAGCTTTTTCGAATGAAATATCGACTTTTAAGTCATCTCCCTCTGGCTCAACTGAATTAATTAAGCCTTCACCAAACTTTTTATGATATACTTTCACTCCTGATTTATAATTTTCCAAACTAATGGCATTATTTCTTGGCTTGTTTAAATTTGCCAAAAAGGTTTCAGCGCTTTTAAATCCAAAACTTGCAGCAGTCGCTTTTTTAGGAATTTCATGACTTTTATAGGTAGTTACTGGATTGTCAAAAAATCCACTGTTTCTTGAATTTCCATAATTCCATTCCATATTGCTTTCACCGAAAGTAGAATTTGAATTTTGTTCTAATTCTTCCATTCCCTCTAACATGTTCGCTGGAATTTCTTTGATGAATCTTGATATATTATTGAAACTGGTCGAACCAAAAATGGTTCTTTGTTTTGCCGCTGTCATAAATAATTTTTCTTTTGCACGCGTAATGCCAACATAGCACAATCTGCGTTCTTCTTCCAATTCTTTCTCTTCACCAATTGATTTATAACCTGGAAAAATTCCTTCTTCCATTCCAACTAAAAATACAGCTGGAAATTCAAGTCCTTTGGCACTATGTAAAGTCATCAAAGTAATCGATTCTTCAGCTTCTTCCATACCGTCTAAATCAGAACTTAATGTGATTCCCTCTAAAAATTCTGTCAAAGAATGGTCCGCTGATTGTTCCTCAAATTCTATTGCTACAGTTAAAAATTCGTTTAAATTCTCTATTCTGTTTTCTGCTTCTATGGTATTTTCGTCTTCTAAAGCTTTGGTGTATCCTGTTTTTTTCAAAGTTTCTTTAATTAAATCTGAAATTAATTTTGTATCTTTTAAATCACGTAATTCTTCGATGGTTGCAATAAATTCTCGTGTATTTCCAAATACTCGATTTAAGCCAAATTCATCGGCTCTTTTAATCACTTCATACATTGGGATTCCATTGCTATTTGCTATTTGTTCAACATTATCTAAACTTGTTTTTCCAACACCACGTTTGGGTTCATTAATAATTCTTGTTAAGCTTAGATTATCGGCTACATTATGAATTAATCTTAAATATGCAATAATATCTTTAATTTCTTTTCTTTCATAGAATTTAAGCCCACCAATAATTTTATAAGGTATATTTTCTCTGCGCAAAATATCTTCTATACTACGTGACTGGGTATTCATTCTGTATAATACTGCAAAATCAGAATATTTGTAATATTCGTTTCTGCGCAAACTATTGATTTCGCTTACAATATAATTGGCTTCATCATATTCATTGTCTCCACGATATACTTTTGGTAAACTACCAGCTTCGTTACTTGTCCACAATTTCTTTTCATATTTGGTTTCATTATTTTTAATGATTTCATTGGCAACATTTAAAACATTTTGTGTACATCTGTAGTTCTGTTCTAACTTTATAATTTTTGTACCTGGAAAATCTTTTTCGAAATTTAGAATATTGCTAATATCTGCTCCTCGGAAAGAATAAATTCCTTGGTCATTATCTCCTACGACAGTAATATTGCCAAATTTGCTTGCCAAAAGTGTTACGAGTGTAAATTGTGATTTGTTGGTATCTTGATATTCGTCTACCAAGACATATCTAAATTTATCGGAATAATACTCGAGTATGTCTGGATTATCTAGTAAAATTTCGATGGTAAAATTGATGATGTCATCAAAATCAATGGCATTGTTTTCTTTTAGCCTTTTCTGATAAATGCTATAAATTTCCGCAATTTGCTCTTTTCTAAAATCTCCATTGCTACGAGCCGCATATTGGGCTGGCTGAAGCATTTCGTTTTTGGCATTGCTAATTTCATATAAAACGGATTTGTCTGTAAAAATTTTGTCATCTAAATTTTGTTCTTTTAGTATCTTTTTAATCATTGTTTTTTGGTCAGATGTGTCAAAAATGATAAAAGAAGAATCGAATCCAATTCGATCAATGGTTTTTCTTAAAATGCGTACACAAATGGAATGAAATGTTCCCATCCAAATATCATCTGCTACTTCTCCTATAAGATTTCGAACTCTTTCTTTCATTTCATTTGCTGCTTTATTGGTAAATGTAATGGCTAAAATATTCCATGGTTTGATATTTTTTTCACCAATTAAATAGGCAATTTTATGTGTTAAAACTTTGGTTTTTCCACTTCCTGCACCTGCAATTACTAAGCTTGGTCCTTCTGTTGTTGTTACAGCTTCATATTGTTTATCGTTTAATTCATCTAATAATCCCATTTTTGCTCCTTTATTTTTATAAAACTTATGTTTGCTTTATTATATCACTTTTAAAAAAAATGTCAATTGTTTTTGTGATTTTAAATTAAAATTTTTATGTTATAGAAAACGCAGTTAAATTGAAACAAGACCTGCTATTAGCAGGTCTCTTCCTTTTTTGGAAATCAAATAAATTTAGCTCTAGACATAAGCACAGGCCAGGCAACACTAATATTGCAGACACCATCAATCCCCACAAGACTGCCATAATCAAAATCAATCAATGGACGATCGTTTCCAAAATGACAGTAGGCGCCACCAACAATCCAAAAAATTCCGTCTTTCCAGTTTGTACAATGTACAATCTTGCAAGTATTTCCCAGGTCATATCGACCACATACTTCACGTGAACCTGTTACCTCAAAATGATGCTTTGCCTTCTTTGAATTAGCATAATGTCCAAACTTCGCCGAATTCAAGACAACTCCTTCAATTGCCTTACTTAGATCATATCCTTTAGCAACAAGCCGATTGATAAGATCTACCTTATCAACGTAGTACTGATAATCGTTTCCTATGCCCCAAATCTTATTTTCTACACCATTCATGTTGGTAAGTTTATCTTCCCACCATTTATATGAATGTCCCACTGCTGGTGGTTTCCCTTTCATATAGACAATCTCTCCATCTATTTCGGATGGATCCATTACAGGTCGCCAAAATGGTTCAAGTTCTATCTTCTGCACTTCATAGATTGCCTCTACAAATGCATTAATATTCTTATTTGCAGTTGCAAACTGCAGAACATTCTTATAAAACCCTTTCACCGTTGGGTCAATTAGCATCAGACGTTCATCTGACAAACTTTTAATTTCCACGTCCCGCAATGCAAACTTTTCAGATCTAATCATGATTTTACCTCCTTAAGTAAAAAATCTGTTTAACACGGTTTTCAACAAAAGCTAAAATTGCTTTATTTAATTTTATTATACCATAAATTGACATGAAATACAATGTTTTACATAATAATTGTGGGTACTTCAGCTTTTTATTTGACTTAGGTGGCATTTTTTGTAATTTCTTGATTTCTGAATATCTTTAAAAAGAATCTTTCCCTTTTGCTCTCTTTATTTCAAATTCTCCAAAGCCTCCACTCTCTCTTCTATAGAAGGATGCGTTGAAAGTAAGTTACTCATTTTCTTTTTCCTCTTTTTAGGAAATGGATTACTGATGTACATATAGGCATTGCTATTGCTTGCAACATCTAATTCTGAGTCATCTTCTGATATTTTTTTCAAAGCGGAAATCAATCCATCTGGATTACGCGTAAATTGAATTGCTGTGCTGTCTGCCAAATATTCTCTTCTGCGCGAAACGGCTAGTTGGATTAAATTAGAAATAATTGGCGATAAGATTAAAAATATTAAACCAATTAATAATAAAACGGCATTTCCTTTGCTGTCGTTCTCATCATTGTCCCTTCTGGAAGAACGGAACATGGTTCTTGTAAATATGTCTGATAGCATAATCACAAACCCAACCATAACACTTATTACAGCTGAAAGTAAGATATCGTAATTTTTTATATGCGATAATTCATGCGCTACAACCCCTTCTAATTCATAATAATCTAACTTTTCCAGCAGTCCTGTTGTCACACAAATAATGGCATTTTGTGGATTTCTTCCTGTTGCAAATGCGTTGGGTTGGCTTGATTCCATAACGTACAAACGTGGTTTATGTTCTAATCCCGAAGCGACCATTAAGGCATCTAAAATATTCGTTAGTTGTAAATCCTCTTCATGCGTTGCTTCTCGTGCTTTTACGCTTGCTAATACAATTTTATCACAATTATAGTAAGTCGCAATTGTTGAAAGAATCGAAAAGCTCAACGCTATAGCAATCGCGGCATAACTGCTTATATCAAACATATAGCATACATAGTATAAAATTAAAGTTATCATAAGTAAAAAGATAAAAACAATGCCTCCTGTTTTCATTTTGTTTTTTTTGATATCTTCGTACATTTTATTCCCCTTTCTAAAACATAAGGGTGCAACTTAAACTGCACCCCCTTGCTTTTAATTGTTGAAATCCACTCTAACATTTTTTCTGGCTTCTTCAGATTCTGTCTTGAATAATTCTTCTGGCTTGAAACTAAATAAACCTGCTATTATGTTGGTTGGAATTACTTCCAATTTCGTGTTATACATTGTAACACTATCATTATAGAATTGTCTTGAATAGGAAATCTTATTTTCAGTATTTCTCAACTCTTCTTGTAATTCACTAAAATTTTGATTTGCTTTTAAATCAGGATAATTTTCTGAAACTGCCATGATTGTTTTTAAAGCACCTGATAATTGATTATCTAATTCAGCTTTTTCCCCAACTGTTGTAGCATTTGCCCAAGATGTTCTAAGTTCTGTTACTTTTGCTAAAACGCCTTCTTCATGTTTCATATATCCTTTTACAGAATCAACCAAATTAGGAATTAAATCAAATCTTCTTTGTAATTGTACATCAATTTGACTCCAAGCATTTTTTACTTTATTTCTAGATGTAATCAATCCATTATACATTCCCACAATGATGACTAACAAGACAACAATAATGATAACAATTGCTAATCCCATAATTTTAACCTCCTACAATAGATTAATGACATTATATCATATAAAAAAATATATACAAGAGTTTTTTCAAATTTTATATATTTCTTTCGCATTTTGATAAGTAATGCTTGCTATTTCTGCCAAATCTAGCTTTTTGATTTCAGCTATTTTTTTTGCCACCAATTTTACATTTCTGGAATCATTTCGCATTCCTCTAAATGGTTCTGGCGTTAAATAAGGGCTATCTGTTTCAATCAATATTCTATTTTCAGGCACTTCTTCAATTGCTTCTTTCGCTTTCGCATTTTTGAAAGTTATATTTCCACTAAACGATATATAAAAACCTAGTTTTACAGCTTCTTTTATCAATTCTTTGTTCAGCATACAACAATGAAAAATGCCTCGATTTTTAGGGTTAATTTCATTTTTCAAAATCGCCAAAGTGTCCATTACTGCATCTCTGCAATGAATAACAATTGGTAAATCCAGCTCATCTGCCAATTCAATTTGCTGGATAAAAAACTCCTTTTGTTGTGTTTTATTTTCTTTTTCCCAATAATAATCCAACCCAATCTCGCCAATTGCAACAACTTTTTGTTGTTGCGCAATTGAACGTATTTTATCAATTTCTTGTATTTTTACATTTTTAATATCATTTGGAGAAATTCCTGCTGTAGCATATATAAAATCATATTGTTTGCTCAATTCTAATGCCATTTGGCTCGACCTACTATTATATCCAATACAAGTGATTTTGGTTACATTTTCGCTATAAATCTTTTGAATAATTTCAGCTCTATCCTTTTCGAATTTTTCATCATTATAATGTGCATGTGAATCAAAAAATTCCATATTATTTCTCCTTCCAACTATTGAAACATCGCAACTACATTCGCCGTCGCATATAATTTGCAATGCGAAATACTAATGTCCACACTTTCTAAATCCTTGATTTCTTCTTTTATTTCCAACGCTGGTTTTCCATTTTCTCGTTTAACAACTTCAAATTTCTTCCAGTTCATTTCACTTTTATTCATTTTATCACCAAGTGCCTTAAAAGCCGCCTCTTTGACTGCAAATCTAGCTGCATAATGTTGATATTTTTGAACTTTTCTTGCTTCACAATATTCTATTTCTTTTGGTGTAAAAATTGTTTGCAAAAATTTTTCTCCCATTGTTTCAATCGCTTTTTGAATTCTCTCAATTTCTATAATATCTGTACCGCAACTAATCTTCATTTTTTTCTCCTTTTAAAAGAAAGGCACGTTTCTTTCGTGCCTTATTTTATTTGGTATATATATTTAAATTCAAATCTTTATTTAGATACCAAGTATCAATAAAATCTACATACAAATACTCACTTAAATTTATGCTTGGCTCAACTACTACAGTTCCATCTGATTTTAAACACCCCCAAAGTCCGTCTTTTTGTACCGCACAATAGCCAAATTTATTTTGCTCTTTTGCGTCATCATAGATGCAATCTACGACTCTTTCTCCGTTTTTATTTTCATATCCATATTTGCCATTTTCTTTTATTAAAAATAATGTACTTGTTGCCAATATTTCCTGGCTTTTCTTTTCTTGAAATTCAAAATTATAATAACGATATTCCTCGCCTATTCTTACTCGAATATAGCCATCCTCTAAGTTAAGTTCAGACACAATTACATCTTCTAAAGCAACCTTAAATTCTCGGTTAATTAAATCTGTTTTATAATTATCTTTTTCTGCTTCTATGAAATCTGCTGTTTTTATGTATTCCATTGCAGCGTAGATGAAGTCAATTTGGGTATCTCCTGTTGTCGAAATTACACCATATTTTCCATCTTTTTTGGCAATATAATACGTACCATATACATATTTCAAATCTTCATACTCATTAGCAATTACTGTTGTTCCATCTACTGTTATAACACCATATAAACCATTCAGCTTTGTTGTGATATTATCTGTATTAATTTCTTCAATGGTGTCAAATCCAGTTTTTAATATTTCTTGACCATCTTTGTCAATTAAGCTCGTTTTCCCACTTTGCACAACTGCATAATATCCATTAGAAGCCAGTTCCTTTATTTCGTCATATTTTGGTTCAAGTACAAGCTTGGCATCTGCACCAATGATACCGAATTTGTCTGTTTTTTTTACAATATAGCCATTATCATAGTTATCAGTTACAGTTGTAATATCAGTGTATTCTGGCTGAATAATAATTTCTCCCATGCTTGTATTTACCAAGCCTTTTAAGTCACTTTTCTCAATAATGAGATTTTTAGAAATTCCCTCTAATGCATAAATATCATCATATTCTGCATTTAAAATAAGCTTTCCACTAAAATCAATCAATCCATATTTCCCATCTTGCTCAAATTTTAAAATATTGTTCTCATACCAGATATCTGTTTCATTTGCATTTTCAATGGCTTGAACATTTTGATAATTCGTTAAAATTTCTGTTCCATTTTTATTTACTACTTTTGTACGATAGGTTTCATTTTCATAATCAATATCTGCTGTGCAAATAAACAAATCTTTATTTTTATCTGGTATAATCACCATTTCATCATATATCATGTCTATAACTGTTTGACCGTTATTATCAATCACGCCCCATTTTTCGTTCGTATAAGCTGGAAAATACGTTTCTATGATGCTAACATCTTTTGTTTTGGGCATATTAAATAACAAATTTTTGATAGAAATTACAACCATAATCACCACAACTATTGCTACCATTGTTGCAATCACTTTTTTGATATTCAATTTGGGTTCATCATCACATCTTTTACCTCTGCTCATGATACCTCCTATTCCTTATTTTTTCTTTGCCACCTTTGCAATAATCACTGTAATATCATCTCTAGCAATTCCAAAACTATTATCAACAGCTTCTGCCACAATCAAATCAGCCACTTTTTGAACATTGGTTGTATTAATATTTCTTAAATATTCTTCAATCCAATCTTTTCTGCCATCGTTTTGTGACTCCAATAATCCATCACTACACATTACAATAATATCACCATCTTGTGCTGTAACTGTTTGTACTTCTAGTTCTGTTTTTTCAACAATTCCTACAGGAAGCGTTTGCGATTTTACCACTTTTATATTTTTTCGATTCTTAATATACGTATTACAAGCACCACTTTTGGCTATCTTTATATTTCCTGTGTACATATCTAAAATTGCAAAATCTAACGTAGCATACATTTCAGAATCTGTATTAAAATTAACTTTGTCATTAATAAAAGTAATTAACTCTTCTTTATCAAATCCATTAACTAGCATATCCTCTAGCATTTTTATCGTTAGTTTACTACTTTCCCTGGCTGTTTTTCCACTTCCCATTCCATCGCTTATGGCTAATAGATATTTACCATCTTTTAACTTCATCTGCAAATTACAGTCACCTGAAACAGTACTTCCTTCTTTAGTTACTTTGCTACTTCCAATTTGCAAAATAAATTTATCTTCACTAGTATAAGTTTGTATATAACTTTCTCCTTTTTTATCTTGCATGAATATAAGTTTTGAACCAAGTGTTTTACTCATAATATTTGCGATATTGGCTATATACTGTTTTTCT
This sequence comes from uncultured Clostridia bacterium, assembly GCA_948976265.1. Lineage (GTDB taxonomy): Bacteria > Bacillota > Clostridia > TANB77 > CAG-508 > Scatovivens. The sequence goes on along the minus strand of CARFUA010000001.1, from coordinate 82,335 downwards.
TTTACTTTATCATTCGAAAAAGCTACATCAATAATGTATTTGCCATTGCTTGCTTGTTTTATGCGACATGAAACTGTATTTGGATACTTGTTTTGCAATAAAACCAACAATTCCTTTTCTTTTGGAGCAAATTTACTGTTGCTATTCGTTTCACTCGTCTTAACACTATTTTTAATCGCGTTTGAAATATCTTCTAACCCCTTCTTCATCGTTTTAAAATGTTTTGCTTTTTCTTGTTTTTTGGTAATTTCGATTTGCAACATTTTATAAGAACGATTGATGATTTTTATTATTTCCTGCAAATCATTTTTTATCGTTTCATCCTGCATGATAATATAATTATTGTGATTTTTTAATACTTCAATAAAATCGTTTTCAAGCATTATATCATTGGTTTGTAAAGTTGTATATAGTTCATCTGCAATGTGATTATCTTCATTGATAATATCTTCATAAAACATATTATTTTGTATTTCTTCCAAATTTCCAAACAATATATCTTTAAAGTCTTCATCCATATTCGTGAATTTTTCTGGTTTGTCGACCACCATTTCAGAAATTGTGTCTGAGATGATATTCAACTTATTTAGCATCTCTTCATTTTGTGCTAATCTATTTTCTCCCAAATCACTCAATAATTTATGTTGATTAACTAAATTTTCAATTTCCAATTTCATTTTAGTTGGTACAAAAAACAACCCTAATGCTGCCACAAAAATCTCTCGTAAATAAACCACTTTTATCGTATCACCATTGGTTAAGTAAATTAACAAGCTATTTCCTAAAATAAACCCGCTTACTACACCCACTTTTCCAAATCGATTCAATATGCCTGCACAAATTCCAGATACTGCAAATACAGCAATTTGCAAACCATTTTGTAATTCTATCATTGAAACAACTAATCCCATTGTTAAACCAGCTGTGCATCCAACTAACATGCCATTTTTCCAACCAAGTAACATCACAAAAAATATAATAACAATATTACTCAAATGTAAACCAAATAATAACTCTGGATTTACAGGAATAGTTGCAATAGCAATAATGATACATGCTCCAATTAATTCTTCCAATGTGAACGCCTTTTTGATTTTCCAATTTTTTATCACTACTAACCCATTGACAAATATTTTATAAAACACATACGTTAAAGTTGCTGTAACAACCGCCATAAATATGTCATACGTAAGCACAACACCTTTTACATTTTGAAAAAATGTGATGATAAAACATGCAACAAATAAATGTCTCCCTGTTTTTAATAATTCGTTTCTTTCCTGAATTGCAATTTTGGGTTTAAAAATAAGTACTAGTGCAAAATACACGATAACACTAAATATGAAATTTAAAAATGCACTCATGCCATTTCCAACTAACGTTCCTATTGTTGCTGCTATCAAAACCCCAAATACAGGTATTCCGCTGCTTAATGTAGCCGCCAATATGGCTAGTCCAAATGGCGTGATTTCATTTTCAATTGAAATCATGCACATACAAAAAGTTAAAATAAAGAGAACAATGTTCTTTATTTTTATGAATTCTCTTAAAATTAAATTTACTTTACTGATTTGATTTTCTTGCTCTTCAGCACGTTCTGTTATATTTTGAAACATCCTTAACCACCTCTACTTTTCAAATATTTCTTCCTTGATTAGTATTTAATCACTAAATAAATACTTTTTTTGTCGTTTTCTTTCCTCAAATATTGAAAAGTTTTTTACATTTTGTGATAATTTTTATCTATTTTATTACATTTTTCCAAAAAACACAAGTCTTTCTTGAAAAATTGACAAAAAAACTTGTCGAATTTCCAAGTTTTCTGACCATAAAAAATAGCCACTATTGCAAAATAGTGACTAAACTATTAATATACTTATATATTATTCTGCTGATTCGGCAGTTTCAGCATCTGGAGCATCATAAGCCTCCAAAATTGCTTTTTGAACTTTTTCTCTTGTTTCAGCATTAATTGGATGAGCTATATCTTTAAATTCTCCGTTTGGAGTTTTTCTACTTGGCATAGCTATAAATAATCCATTTGCACTTTCGATAACTTTGATATCATGAATTACAAATTCATTATCGAATGTTACAGAAGCAACAGCTTTCATTCTGTTCTCTGAATTTACTTTTCTTAAACGTACATCTGTTATTTGCATTTTGGCACCTCTTTCTATTGTTTATATTAATACATACGCTGTTTTTGTATGTATTAATTATATTATTCGCCAAAATATCAAAAATTCCTTCTAATTTTTACAATATTTTTTTATTTTTTATAAAACGCTTGCATTTTCTAGAAAAATGCCCCTAACTTTAATTATATCACATTTATGTAAATTTGTCAATTGACAAATCTTCTGTTTTATGCTCTCACTTGATTTTACTTGCTTTCATGATTTTTATCTTTTGTCTTTTGGGCTTGTATATTTTTTTCCAATATTCGCATAATAAATATTAACATTATACTTGAAAATAGCATATTTTAATTGTATAATAAGTTTATATTAAAATTTAGACAACTACTGGGAGGTAAAAATGAATTTTGAAAAGAAAGATTTATCTAACTATCAACATATACATTTAATTGGAATTGGTGGAATTAGCATGAGTGCCATTGCGGAAACACTACATAATTGGAACCACATCGTGACAGGCTCTGACTTAAATCAGAGTGAAATTACGGACAAATTGAATTTACATGGAATAAAAACTTCCATTGGTCACGATTTGGAGAATTGTAAAAAGGCGGATTTGATTATTTATTCTGCTGCCATTAAAGAAGACGACCCTGAAATGATGATTGCCAAGCAAAATTCGATTCCACTTGTAACACGTGGTGAATTTATTGGATATTTGACAAAATTATACAAAGAATCGATTTGTATTTCTGGCACACACGGAAAAACAACAACAACCTCTATGATTTCACTTTGTTTTCTAAAAGCCAATTTAGACCCATCCATTCAAGTCGGTGCTATTTTGGACACGATTGGTGGTAATTATCAAGTGGGAAATAGTGATTATTTTATTGTAGAATCTTGTGAATATCAAGCGAATTTTTTGAAATTGTTTCCAAAAACAGAGGTTATTTTAAATATCGATAATGACCATTTGGATTTTTATAAGACATTTGATAATGTGGTAAAAGCGTTTCAAGATTTTGTAAAAATTTTGGAACCAAACGGATTGCTGGTTGTAAATGCTGATGATGCAAATTGTCTTGCTTTAAAAAATATTACGAAATCAAATTTTATTTCTTATGGAATTGAAAATAGCGAAGCTACTTTTTTGGCTAAAAATATTACATTTGATAAAAACGGTTTTGCAACATTTGACGTTTATAAAAATCGTGAGTTTTTTCATCGTTTTTCTCTTTCTGTGGCAGGAAATCATAATGTTTTAAATGCTTTGGCTTGCATTAGTGTTTGCCATTCTTATGAGATTGATAAGGAAACATTGGCTGAGGCTTTAAAGAGCTTTACTGGAGCTAGTCGTCGCTTGGAATATAAAGGTTCTTTTAATGATGTTTCTGTATTTGATGATTATGGTCATCATCCAACTGAAATCTTGGCAACTGTAAATGCTATTAAAAATAAAGATTTTCATGAATCTTGGGTTATTTTTCAGCCACATACGTATAGTCGAACAGCAGCTCATTTGGAGGCTTTTGCGGAATCTTTAAGTGGATTCGACCATATTATTTTAGTAGATATTTATGCGGCTAGAGAAAAAAATACGATTGGTATTTCTTCTCAAGATTTAGCTGATAAAATGGAGACTTTGGGAAAAGAAGTGATTTATATTAAAGATTTTGAAGAAGTTGTAACTTATATAAAATCCAACGCCAAACCACATGATTTAGTCTTAACTTTAGGCGCTGGTACAGTAACAGAAATTGGACCAATGCTTACGAAATAGAAATAGAAAAAGAAATGAAAAACCCCCAGTTGTACTGGGGGTTTCTTTCTAAATTAAAGAAAAAGGAGCAGGAAAACCTGCCCCTTATAACATTCGCCCCTATACTGGCTCGAAATATTTACCTAAAAACGCAGAATTTGATTTCCTGCACGTATGTTCCCATACCTTCTCTTTCTGATTTTCGGCCCAAATATAAAAGTTATTTTCTTTTGTCACACATACATAAATATGTTCATACTTTCTCCAAAATAGCGTATTTCCAATAAGATCATAAAACACATCATCATTTTCAACAGCTTCCCAATAATCCAAGTCCAACTCTACTTTATTACACTTTTTTAATGCTTGTAAGATTTCGTCTTCTTTTATAGCACTCCATCTTTCTGTGATTGCCGCTTCCGTTTTGTAGACAGAGTACGAACATACGAAGTATATTATCAAACATGCACAAACTACTGCAACATACATCACGAATGATACATTAAAAGAATCAAATTCTCCATAAATTGTATCATATATTTGCTTTGCCCCGTAAACTATCAATCCAGCTGTCAATAGTATTACTGCACCACACCGTAACTGATGTTTCCTCTCTTCACTCTTTTCAATCTGCTCTTTCTTTTCCTTTAACATGTCATTTCCTCCTCCAATTAAAAAAATTATTTTTTAGCTTGTATCTACGTTACTTGATTATTATAATATCATATTTTACATAAAGTGTCAAGTTTTTATACAGTTAAAGTTCCGCCTGGTGTATCTAGGATAACTAAAATATCTTCTTCTTCCCCTGTTTCACAGTTAATATAAACGAGGAATTCTCTATCTTCTACTTTTCCTTTAAATTCATAACATAGAATTTCCGTTTTCCATTCCGTTGGGATAATTGCCATTCCTTCGTCTAAAAGTTTTAAATTGGAATTTAGTTTGGCTCGTGCTTCATCGATTGTTAATTTTACGGCGCCAAAATCTCTACTTGTATGTGAATTCAAATAACCATTGGTTTCAACTCCTAAAATTTCCCCGTTGTCTAAAGCTATTTTGACTTTTATTAAATCTGGATAGGCAATGATTCCGTCGTATTCGTAAGCATAATTCACTGTTACAACATTGGATAATTTGGTAAAATAGGTTTCTTTCATATTTTTGAAACCTTTTTGCGCCAAAAATTGTTTTCCAATTTCATTGGCTTGCTCTTGCGATAGTTTTTCTTCTGTTACTTCTCGATTGTTTTGCATTTCAACAATGCTTCCACCTTTTTTGGCAATTTCTAGATTGATTGTATTTTCTTGGTTTTTTAATTTGACTGAAAAATCATAGCTTGGAATATCTGCATTTTCTAGAAATTGATTGAATTGTATATTTTCGATTTTGTCTTCCCCCAAAAATTCTTGAACTTTTTGTTGTGCTTCTTCTTGGGAAATATCATTTCCGACTAATCCGACTTTTTCTGCTTTATTGACATGGTCGGAGTAAGCTCCGTCATAAATTAAACCTTCGTATTGTTTTAAGTTTGAATCAATATTGGAAAATACTGAGATGTTGTCAACTGCTTGGGCATATTCTAGGGAATTATTCTTGGTTAAATCATCCCATTTGATGGTTCCTGCATATAATTCTTCGGATAATTGATTTAATGTATTTTCTAATTGAATACTATATTGATGCAAGGTTTTTAGGTTTTCAAAATCCTCTTCTGATAATTCTTCATTTTGAATATTTTTTCGGGATAATGAATACGAATAGTCGCTAACTTGATTTAAGAATTTGGCTGTCTGGGAAAGTTCTTCTGTATTCATGGGAATTCCACTTAAATAAACCAATGCTAAATTGGAATCTCTCCAAACTTCGGTTAAGCTTTCTGCTGCATATTCTGGACTTTTGGAAATCATAGATTTGGCAAGCAAACTTTCCACACTATTCATATAATTGACTAAATTTCCAAATGATTCATTATAGCGATTGACTTGAAATGTCGCATAACTTTGGTTTCTATGATAAGCATAATATCCAATTGTAATGCTAATAACTGCTAATAAAATTGTCGTTATTGTAAGTATTTTCGTTTTTACACCATTATTCATTTTATATTCCTCCTTAATTTTTATTAGTTTTTCCAAAATTGTTTTTAATATTCCAAATATTGTAATTTTGATTTTTTCATGATATAATTTTAAAAAATTTATAATGCTAAATAAATTTAAGGAGTTTTTATGAAAAAAATTTTAGTATTTTATAGTTCTTATGGTGGCGGTCATTTGTCGGCTGCAAAATCGATTGAGAATCATATAAAAAATAATTATTCAGATATTGAAATAAAATTGGTGGATTGTATTGAATATATTAATAAGCATTTGAATAAATTATTGTCAGATAGTTATAATGAAGCAGCAAAAAAAATCCCTTTTGCTTGGAAAACTGCCTATCATCTAGCTAATGATGGACTTACTTCTAAAGCCGTTACTACTTCAAATAGGCTTTTTTCTATAAAGCTGAATACTTTATTGCAAGATTTTTGCCCTGATTTAATTATTTCGACGCATCCATTTGGCACGCAAATGTGTGGATTTTTGAAGAAAAAAGGAAAAATTGATTGCAAATTGGCTACTATTTTAACGGATTTCCACATTCATGGGCAATGGCTGGCTTTTCATGAATATTGCGATTTTTTCTTTGTTGCTAATAATCAAATGAAAAGTGATATGATAGAATATGGAATTAAGGAAGACAAAATTTTCGTTTCAGGCATTCCTGTGTCAGATAAATTTCAACAAGATTATGACCGAAAACAAATTGCACAGGAATTTAACTTAAATCCAGACGAGCAAATTGTATTATTTTTTGCAGGCGGAGAATTTGGATTGGGAAACAAAACAACGGTTATGGTATTAAAATCATTGATTCGTTTATTTTCGAAGCTTCAAGTTGTGGCAATTTCTGGAAAAAATCCAAAAATGAAAGCTAAATTCGAGGAACTTGTGAAAAATACAGATTCTGAAGAACGAATCAAAGTCCTAGAATATACCGATAAAGTGCCTGAATTGATGTCTGTTTCATCTTTTGTTATTACAAAACCTGGAGGGCTTACTTCAACTGAAAGTTTGACCTCTCATTTGCCTATGATCCTGATTAATCCAATTCCTGGTCAAGAGGAAGAAAATGCTGAATTTTTAGTGGAAAAAGGCGTCGCTGTTTGGATTAAGAAAAATGATAATATTGCAAGAGTTCTAAAAAATTTATATCGCGACCCACATAAATTAGCTTTAATGAAAGAAAATACGCTTTCTTTGGCAAAGCCAAATTCGACAGAAAGTATTTGTAAGGTGTTGTTAATGGAATAAAAACTATCGAAAAAACAAGCCAATGAAAAGCAAAATAGTTAGAAGAGTCGATTTTAATAAAAATCGATTCTTTTTACCAGTCAATCTTACCATGCAGAATTCTAATAATATGTACTATTTTTTTATCTCTTTCTACCGTATAAAAAATGATATATTTATCAATCGTATATTTTCTTAAATTTCGTATTGAAAGATAATAATCACTTACAATCGGAAAACGTTCTGGAAAACTTGAAAGACTATTTATGCTTTCTTTTAATTTCCTTATGACTTTATTGGCTATAATTAACTCTTGTAAATTATCGGCTAAATAGTTTTTAATTAATTTTAAATCATCTTTCGCCTCTTTTGTAATTTTTATTGTATAATGATTCAATTCATACCTCGCCTTCTATTTCGTCAAAAACTTCATCTACTGAATATTCTTCTCCATTTTTTACAGATTTAAGTCCTTTTTCTATTTTTCCATATATCTCAAATCTCTCAATTAAACATTCATACAACTCTATACTCATAATTGCTAAATCACCAGTTCCATTTTTGGTAATGTATATCGGAGCGTTTGTTTCATGACATAGGTTGGATATTTCATTATATTTATTCCTTAAATCTGAACTTGGTCTAATAATTGGCATAATATGCACCTCCATATCTTTATTATAGGCATATTATATCAAAATATGTATATAATATCAATAGCAAAAGATGATTTGATGAAAATTTTATTTTACTGAAATATACTCTTTCATACTTTCAAACTTACTATCTCCAATTCCAGATACTTTTTTGACATCTTCAATTGCTTGGAATTTTCCATTTTCTTCACGATACGTAATAATTTTTTGTGCCGTTGAAGCTCCAATTCCTGGAACACTTGTGAGTTCTGTGGCAGTCGCTTTATTAATATTGATTTTTCCATTCGAATTGCTGTTGTTTCCAGAAGAAACATCCGAAGAATTTCCGCTTTCTTCGGATTCAGCTTCTGCCGTATTGGGAATATAAATTTTTTCTCCATCCGAAATTTCATAGGCTAAATTGATATTTTTTAAATCGGCTTCCACTTTTACTCCTCCAGCACCTTGTATGGCATCTTCAATTCTGGCTCCTTCTTCTAATTCAAGCACACCTGGTATATTTACTTCTCCTGCTACATATACTTTGATTTTGTTTTTTTCTTCTTTTGTGTTTGGTTCTTCTTTTTTATTTTCTACAATTGCGGCATTGGTTAAAATATCTTCATAATCCGCTGTGTTTTGATTGGTTGAAATGTAATATACGATAGCTAGAATTGCTATAATAATGACTATCGCAATTTTGATTATTTTTTGTTTATCCATATTTATCATTCCTTTCTAATTTTATTTGAATTTTATGTTGAATTTCGTATCAATTTGAGATATGATAGTAGAAAAAGTTTTAAGGAGTTTTTTATGAATTGCAAAAGAAAAATTTTTATGATATTTATCCTGTTTTGCTTGGTTTTTACAAATTTCAATTTCGCCTCTGAGCCAACAATTGCTTCTACTGCTGTAATATTAATGGAACCAACAACTGGAAAAATATTATATGAGAAAAATGCTTATGATAAAATGTATCCAGCAAGTACAACAAAAATCCTAACTGCTATTTTGGTGCTGGAAAACTGTGATTTGAAAGAAAAAGCTGTCGTTAGTAAGAACGCTATTTTTTCTATTCCAAATGGATATGTTAATTGTAATTTACATGAAGGGGAAGAACTTTCTGTGAATGATTTAATGTATGCTTTGATGGTAAAATCTGCAAATGATGCTGCTGTCGTTCTGGCAGAACATATTGGTGGTTCTGTTGAAAATTTTGCAGATATGATGAATAAAAAAGCAAAAGAGATGGGTTGTAAAAATACTCATTTTGTCAATCCAAATGGAATTCATCACGAAGACCATTATTCTACTGCTTACGATTTAGCGATTATGGCTATGTATGGAATGCAAAATGAAACTTTTAGAAATTATGTTTCCACAAAATCTTATACCTTACCTGCAACAAATAAGCATCCAACTGCAGATAGAATTTGTTTAACAACAAATGATATGCTTCGTCCAAACAGTCGTTATTATGATGAGAATGTTATTGGTATCAAAACAGGATATACAACTGAAGCCAGAAATTGTTTAATTGCTGGAGCTAGAAAAAATGATGTTGAATTAATTTCTGTTACATTACACGCTGGCACAAATGCTGAAGGTTTAAGTGAACGTTATCTTGATACAAAAGCTTTATTCGACTATGGTTTTGACAACTTCCAATTTTCTGATATTGTTCAAGAAAAAGATATTGTTCAAACTATTGAAATAAAAAATGGAACAAAGGATACCAAAAATTTAGATTTAATCACAAAAGATACATTATTTGCTTATCTCAAAAAAGAATTGGATTTGGATGGATTAGCTCCAAGTATAACCTTACATGAAAATTTAGAAGCACCAATTCAAACTGGTGATAGCTTGGGAAGCATTACTTATACAATTGATGGAATTGAATATTCGACTGAACTTTTAGCTAAATCTAATGTTGAAAAAAAATTAAATATCGAAATCGTCGTTTTAATTGGTGGAATTTTATTGTTGATGTTTGGGGTTATGATTTTGAAAATATCAACTAAGAAAAAAGTGAAAAAGAAAAAATTTAGGAAATAAATTCCTTTTTCTATTATAAAAGCTTGCTTTGAAAAAAGCAAGCTTTTTTTGAAAATTTTATCCATTTTATTTTTTACTTTTTGGCGTTTTTGTGTTTGTTGTAGTATTGCTCTTATTGGTAGTATTTACAGTATTCGTTGTATTTGTAGTATTGGAAATACTTTCTTCGTTTGCTTCAATGCCTTCTAAGTAGTTGTTCATTTCTGAAACAACTTGTGTTGTTTGCTTTTGACTGTGTACAAAAAACCACAGTCCGTTACATTTTTCGGATTCTCCTGGTACTTGATTACTGCTGATATTGGCTGTATCAAAACTAACTGCCCAAGGCAAATACGCGTATATATCATCTAAAGTTAAGTTGGTTTCTACATTTTCAAAAATCGCAGATGTTATTGTTTTGATACGTGTTATATTTTTTAAATTCAAAGTTTGTTTGGCAACTTCCATCATGAATTCTCTTTGCGTTCTCATTCTTCCATAGTCATTATCTCCATATTCCGTTGGATAAGAAGTTCCATTATTATTATGTCTAAATCTTAATAATTGCTCAGCATGTTCTCCATCTATTTTTTGATAACCTGCACTTAATTGTATATGCAAATTTTGGGTTTTATCGTCATACTTCATGTCAATTGGAACATTAAAATATACACCATCAATTGCATCTACTAAGTCAATTACAACTTGATTATTTACAACAACGTAATACTTAATTTCCATTCCAGTTAATTTTTCTACATATTCCATTGTTTCTTCTGGACCTTTTCTAGCGTACATTGCATTTATTTTATCATTTCCAGATGCCTTCGCTTTATTTTTTCCAACGAATGTATCCCTTGGTACGGAAAGCATAGATGCTTTCTGGGTTTTAGGATTATAGGAGCATACCATAATTGTATCTGTTAATTCTGAATCAAGATCTTGGCTAACGCCTAATAATAAAACATTTATCGTATCCAAATTTTCTAATTTAGTGGCATCTTGATCCAAAATTGTCGCCAAAAATCCTTGCAAGCCACCTCCATTAATTGATATCGAATATCCCAAATATGCGCCTAATCCAATCAACAAAAATACGATACAAACAAATAATATTTTTCCGATTCCATTTTTCTTCTTTTTACTTTTCTTATTTTTTCCCAATAAATCATCTCCTGTACTATAAAAATTTAAAAATTAAATTTAAAATAATATTATGATTAAACATTTTGCTTCCAATTGGTGCCTTTTGAATGGCAGTTATAACAATCGTGTCTTGGATACTTGGCAATAATAATGATAATACCGCCAACACTATATAAATCACCAAAAATCCTTTTATAACACCATATATCATTCCACCTGATTGATTGAATAATTTGATAACTGGAAGATTAGCAATCAATTCTACATAATTTCTTAAAACAAATAATACTAATCTTATCCCCACAAACAATCCAAAAAATACCAATACACTTAGTATTTTATGTGAAATTTGCGTTGATAAATATTTAGTAATATTATCTGTTGTCTCCTCAATCAAACTGCCTTCTTCAACGTCTGCAAATATCTTAAAAATGCTGATCATACTACTATTTTGTTGTAATTGTTCGGCTGTTTCGATTGAATCTTCTTCAAATAAAACCGCGATTTTTTGTTCAAAAACATTTTCTAACTTTTGTGATATCTGCGTTTTATTAATGATATAATTCGTGATTGGCACATATAATATTAAAACTAAAACAATGGCAATCAAGGAAGAACATATATTAAATATAACACGTACCAAGCCTCTTTTATAACCTAGAATAGCATTTCCTACTAAGATAAAAAACAGTATTAAATCCACTACTATACCGCTCATACTTGCCTCCTTCTTCCATTATAATCCAATTACTTCAATTTTATTATTATATACAATTCCCAAAATACTATCACCCAATAACATATTTTGCATTTCGCGATCGGTTGTATAACGTTTTATTAGCCAACCACTTGGATTAATTACACTTACTTCATTTATTAGTCGAATACAAATCAAATTTCGCGTTAGCGCCAATTCTTTAGGCACATCTTTTTCTAAAATGTATAATTTATCACTTTTTCCTGTGGTACTTTTTATATTCATTTGGTATTGATGAGAAAATAAACCTGAATTTTCTTTTTCAACAATTACTATATTATCCCCTAAATTAATATCCAAAAATATATTTTCATCTGTTATATCATACAATCTTTCATCAGATGACGTCGTAATTTTTTGAATGTATGAATCAAACATACAAATCGCTTCGTTTTTGCTATTAAACTTTATGTTATTTAAAATTCTACTTGATTCAGATTCATACGTATATAAATGCGTATTTGGTTCATTATTTATTGCAGCATCCATGGATACTAATTTTACATTTGATTTTACAATCGCCCCAGAATAATCAATTTGTCCGATTGCTAAATATTTATTATTTCCTGAAATTTCAGAACATATTGCTACATGCCCTCTTGCTAAATAATTTCGGAACAACTCTTTTCCTTCTGGATTATAAGTTATTACCAATGACTTATAAGTTGTATTCTTAAAAAGTACCGAAACATAGCCATTCTGGTTTACATTTACTCGATAAATTTCCCCTTCAATATCTTTCTCCCACTTTATACCTGTATCAAAAATTAAGTATAATTTTTGCCCACCTTTTTCTGCTAACGCAAGATATTTATTATTTGCCGTCATATATGGGGTTGTAATATTAACATCTATTTTGGATACAGCATTTGCGTCTTGATTATATAAAGTCAAAACATTTTTACTCAGTACAGTTATATATCTATCGTAAGCAAATAAGTATGGATTGCCATCAGAATTTATTTCAATCACCTTAGATGATTTCTCTGTCACTTCTTTTTTTAAAATCTTTGTATCAACCATACTTCTAAATTCATCGTTTATTAAATAACTAGCTAACACATATATTACGCAAATAATGATAAAACAAGATATTCCTATTTTAAAAAGATTTTTTTTTGAACGTATCTTTGGTTTTTCTTCCATCATTTTTTCCGCCTAATTGTAAATTTTTATCTTATCATATCAGTTATGCTTTTTTTTTTCAAGTTAATATGTGAAAATTCACGAAGTTTTCACGATAAATTCAAAAAAGCATTTCTTAAAATTACAATTTATCTTTTAGAAATGCATTATTTTTACTTACTCAAAATTAATTTTTCAAAAAGGCTTGCCCTAATTTTCTTCTATATGATATAATTATTTATATTATTCAAAGGAGAAATTTATGGAAACAAAAGAAACAAATTTTAAGAAAACTTTAAAATCAAATCTTATTTTATTTTTATCTTATGGGATTTTAATAGGATTTATCTTTATTTTAGTTACTATCATTGTCAAATGCGCGCTACATGATATTTCCAATATTTTTCTATCTATAACACTTTCTTTCATGAGTGCTATTGTCATTTTTTATTTATTACATTTTGTATGTCGAACCAGTACCATTGAAAGTTTTAAAAAACTTAAATTATCAGAAGAATATTGTCATCCTTTTTTACGAAAAATGAATTTATTTTTCGTGATTTGCATTTTATTATCTATCTTGGGTTGTATAGCTTATTTGTGGGTTCATAATTTCATTTATATAACTGCCATTGAGCAAACCTATGAAACTTACGAAATTATCTCCCCAGATTTTGCCAATCAAGTTGTTACAAAAATCGAAGAAGAATACGAGAGTTCTTTACTTAGCAAACTTTCTTCCACTATTATTTTGGAACTTTCTCTTGTTGTTTCGTTCTTCTCATTAATTCCTTATCAAAAAAGAATGTTAGAAAAATACAATAAAAGTACAGATTAATTCTCTGTACTTTTTTAAGTTATTACATTTGCCAAAACTCCTAATGTAATTCCCAAGATATTCCCAAAAGATGAAAATCTTCCTTTATACATTTTATTCGATTCTGGAATCAACTCACAAGAGACAATATAAAGCATTGCTCCAGCTGCAAATGCCAAAGAAAATCCTATCAATTCTTTCGAAATATTTCCAATAATTGCCCCAAAAAAAGCACCGATTCCTGTTGTTACTCCTGATAACGCAGTAAGAATAATTGCTTTAGCTTTTCCATATCCACTGTTGTTAATCGGCAGTGCAATGGAGATTCCTTCTGGTACATCATGAATGGCAATCGCAATCGCAAGTGATAATCCTAATGTTGTAGAAGCATCAAATCCTGAACCAATTGCCAATCCGTTCTGGGAAATTATGCACTGCAAGCCCAACACAAATAATCATTCCTGTTTTAAACAATGTATTATTTTTTACATCCTTTTTGGCAAAATTAATTCGACTAATCATCTCATCGCACAATATCATAACCGCAACGCCAATGATGATTCCAATTAGACATCCCGTTATCTTAGCAAACTCTAAAGCTTCTGGTATTAAATCAAAACAAATAATAGCGGTCATTAGTCCAGCCGCAAATTCTAATACAAAACTCAATATTTTATTAGAACGAACTTTTAAAAATGCCCCAATCAAGCCCCCCAAAGTCGTCCCTAACATACCAAATAATAACCCGTAAATTGTTATAGTACCTATACTTTCCATTTTTCCTCTCCCTTCATTATCTTATTAATCACTTTTAAAAATATGATAAAAAGAAAGCACTATTTTTAAATCTAGTCAATTCCTTCACTATTTCTGTAGTATTAACATCATCAGGTACTTGACATTTTTAAAAATATTGCTCTCATTTATTTTTCCTATTTAAATTATTAATGATATAAGTAATTTTGCGGATTGGTTGCTTTCCCATTGATTCGTATTTCCAAATGCAAATGTGGTCCTGTTGAATTTCCTGTTGAACCAACAAATCCAATGATACTATTCGTATCCACACGGTCCCCTACACTAACATTTAACCTACTACAATGAGCATAATATGATTCTATTTTTTGACCTTTATCATTTTTTCCATGACTGATAATTACCATTAAACCATATGAACCTTTTCTTCCTGAATATGTAACGGTTCCTGGCGCAATTGGTAGAATCGGCGTGCCTGAAGCATTGGCTATATCCAATCCCGTATGGGCAGAAGAACGAATTCTACTATTTACCCCAAATCTTGAGGTAATACGTCCTGAAATTGGCTGTTGAATCGAAGCTAGTCCTAAAGAAGAATTTGTGTAAGTAATGGTATTTTTGCCTGTCGAAGTTGTGGTTGGTACTTTCTTATTTACAACTGGCGCTGTATATAATGAAGCAACTGCTGTCTCAGTATTAGTTAATTCAGCCAATTGTGTATCATATTTTACAACATAGGATACATTGTCTTTATTGCTACTATTTTTCTCTTTTAATTGGCTAATAATCCCTTCCGATTCTTCATAAGTTGATACCCAACACTTTTCTACTCCATTCTCTAAAATTGCATAATACTTATAATAAGGCGTTCCTGTACTCACTACTTTTGATAAAATTTCAGAATCATTTGCTGTCAATCCTTTTTTTAATAAGCACATTTTGTATTCTGGTAAAGTATCTATTTCAACAAAAGCAACTGTTTGGCTATCTCCACTTTTGGTATATTCACTTATTTTGCTTTGTAATTCGCTTTTATCTGACGTATATCCTAGGAATTCTCCATTTAACGTTACACTATACATTGGCTTATATACTACAAAAACTAGAAATGATATCATCGCAATTCCAATGATTAGCAATAACGCAAATTTAAAGCTAGTTCTTAAGTGAATTACTGTATTTTTTAATACCCTTTTTATTTTAAACACTCCTTTTATTCTTATGTGTTAATTGCATTGTATAAAATTTTTTCTTTTTTGGCAAGAGCAAAATAAACTTTTTTTAAATATTTATTTTGATTTTTCTTCCAAAATCTCCCACTAGGTTGTCTATTCTTATTTTTTTATATTTTGTTACATAATTGTAATATTGAGTTTGTATTTTTTCTTGCTATCTTACTCATTTTAAGATATACTGTAATTAATATTTTAAAAGGAGGATTTTATCATGAAGGCTTCTCAAATACGCGCAAAAGCCCGTCAAAGTCTTGCTTCAAAATGGGGAAAATCAGCACTAACAACGTTGATTCTTTTAGTAACCATCTACCTTCTTTCTCGTATTTTGAAATCCGAACCACTTCTTGGATATTTTGCTTTTATCATCATAACTGTACCATTGTTTTACGGTTTTATCACAACTTTACTCGATTTGAATAATTCTATTTCTGACAATTATTTTGACCTTTTTTCAAAACGGTTTTTCTCACTTTGGAAAAGCTTGGAGTATCTCTTTTCAAACTATTTTAAAGCTATTATTTCCAATTTTATTCATTTTGAGTTGTGCAATCCTCACTCAATATGGAAAAATTCATCAAAATAGCCTTTTAACATTCATCGGTTTTATTTTTTATGTAATTTCTGTTATTTATTATTTTGTAAAAATATTTTCTTATCGATTGTCCATTTATATTTCTTACGAACAATCTGAGCTAACTGGAAAAGAAGCCATTGAAAGAAGTGCTGAATTAATGGAAGGAAATATTTGGTCACTTTTTTGTTTAAATTTGAGTTTTATTGGTTGGGTTATTCTTTCATTTGTGACGTTTGGCATTGGATTTCTTTGGCTTATCCCTTATGTCCAAGTATCTGAATTCCATTTTTATCGAGACTTATCTGGTGATATAAATTATAAAAAATAGAGAGTAAATCTCTATTTTTTAATTGGATAATTCATTTTTTACTTTTTGAATTTCTTCTGGTTTGGCATTTTCAGCAGGCACATAGTATCCTTTTGATTCTGCCAATTTGAATAATTCATACTGAAAACTTTCTTCTGCATTTCTTAAATTTTGAAATGTTTGTCTAAGCTCCATATTGGCAGTTTCAATAATTGCCCCTTGGTAATCTTTTAAGCTGGATTTGGTACATTCCAAAATATCATTCACCATATATTTTTCTTCCATGTTCCCTCCTTTTTAATTATTAAAAAATGACATTAATTTTTGTTTTGTGTTTAATGAATCTTGCGCAGCTTTATTTAAAACCTGCTTAATTTGTGGATCCACACTATTGTCTGCATAATTCGTTAATTTCTCATAATTAGTTTCTTGTGCCCCAATTAAATGTCTTAAATTTTGCAATTCTGCTTGATTTAATGTTCCCATTTTTCTCACCCTTTCTTAAAATTCTAACTGTATTATGCACAAATTTGATGTTTTTATGCAAAAATACTGATTTTCTCAAAAATTACAATTTCTCCACTTTTTATAAATGTAATTATTTGAATATTATTGACATTTGTGAATAAATATGATAAAGTATTATTCATTAATTTTTGTTTGATTTAGAAAAGGAGATTATTTTCATGGGAACAATTACACAGCAAGTAACCGAAGTCTATCAAAGCATTGTCAAAACTGCGAAATACGATTTAGCGGTGGCAACACAATTCAACAACAACTTAGCGTCCCTCAATGTTTCCGTTCGGGAAATGCTAGAAAAAACTACACATTGGGTTGAAACTTCTCATTTGGGAAGCTCCCTTCATTTTAGCCTTGCTCTAATTTCCAAGTTAAAAGCAAAGCAAATTGAATCATTTTTAATTTCCACTAAAAACAAAAACAATTTCGCCGTAGGATATTACAACGAAAAGAACCATTTGTTGATAGCCGATATCACCAAAGATGTACGTTTTTTGTCAAAGAAAGAAAAAGAAAACAATGTACCATGTAGGTATGCTTCCGTTCCTGTCCAATCTTTTACAGCTCGGAACGGAGCTATAATAAGTTACTCTACAATCTTTGCTACAGAAGGTTCCTTTTTTAAAGAATATCTTCGTATATCGCGCGAAATTTTTGTCTAGCAAAAAAAGCAAGTACCTCACAGACTGTGGGTTCTTGCTTTTCTGATTTTTAATTCTTTCTATTTCCAAATTTCCCCATTCACAAATTTCACTAAAGCCATAATAAAAGCTTGCTTGGTTAAATCTATCCTAGAAATTTCGTTTCGTGTTAAAATACCGATTCCTCCATTTTCTTTGCTTAATCCAGTAGAATGAAACAATTTATCCATGACTTTTCCAAGTTCTGTATCCATTATTTCAGTTATATATTTATCTGGAATTGGAAAACCAGCACTGGACCCTATACTTTGTTCACTATCGCTATTTTCAATTACTGCCATGTTAAAATCTAGCCATTCTCCTAATAAGTTCGTAATTCCTGCTTCACTAGCAATATAAAAATCTGGTTTTAAATTCTTTTCTTGGGCATATTTCTTCAGATTTCGAACTCTATTTTTCGCCCCTTGCAAGATTTGCTCATTAACTGGTTGATTGCCAACATCAGATTCCACAGCAATGCCTTCTATTTCAACATTTTCAAAATATTTCGAAAATGCTTGTCTCGCTCCTTCTATTTTTCCTGGATTTTTAGTTCCCATTAATATTTTCATATTTTACCTCTTCTTTTATTTAATAACTTCCTTATTCTCTATTATAAGTTGGGGATTTATCTTTGTTAATCTTTCAAAATATTCCTTATCAATGACTTTCAGCAGTTTTTTTTGGATTAACTCCATTTCATCATAAAAACATTTTATTGCATAATGTGTATCGGTTGATAAATAATGAATAAGCTTATTTTTTAACAATTTTTTTATTGTCTTCTGTGCCCCTTTTCCATAAATTCCAAGAATGCTCGCATAATTCCCTTGAAAAATCACATCTTCCCCAAAATATTCAGTGAGTATATTTGGATTTTTCTGAATATACAAATATCTTTCTGGATGAGCAATTACAATTTTAAAACCTTTCTGACGAACACCTTCTAACATTTTTTGAACTACTATTTGAGGTACTTCTTGATACATTGGTATTTCAATCAAAATATAGGAACTGTCAGCCAATGTCGCTATGGTTCCATTTTCCAATAAACTTTCCATTTCTTCTTGTATAAAAACTTCATTTCCCAATAATAAATTCATTGAAATATTTTCTTCTTTCAACTTATTTTCGACTTGTTTTACGATTTGATAATTTTGTTCTTTTGTATTAACATAATTTGGACCAGCATAATGTGGCGTAAAGCAAATCGTCTGAAATCCAGATTTCTTTGCCTTTTTTAGAATTGCAATCGTTTCATCCATACTCTCTGAACCATCATCTACTTTAGGCAAAATATGACAATGCAAATCAATCATAAATTTCTCCTTTATCATCAATTTTTCTTGACAAATTCAATTTCATGTTTTATAATAAAAAGGTAAATGCGCCATTAGCTCAGTTGGTAGAGCAGCAGACTCTTAATCTGATGGTCGGAGGTTCGACCCCTCTATGGCGCACCAATTTTTTCAAGAAAATCAATACAATTTTTCTTAATCTTACCATTTTTCCCTAAAAAAAACAAGCCTAAAATACAGAATATTTTTTATACGCATTATAAAAAGCACCCTATTTTGGTACTTTTCATAAAACTATTTTATTTATTGCCCAACATTAATAATTGCTTTCATTGCATTATAAGTATCATTGGATAACACTTTTTTCGAAATTACAGCTCCACCAAGTCTTTTTTCGATATACGTTGTAACTTTACAACCACTATGTCCCGCTTGCGTCAATTTTTGCTGACCTGGCTGTAACGTTGCATCTGGAACATATTCTGTTTGATATGGTATCGTTTGTGTTGTAACTGGAATAATTTTTATATCATATTCTACTTCTTCTTTAATTCCATGGATTTTAAATTCCGCAATTCCATTTGCCACATTAGCTTCAATTTTGATTGGATAATTCCTTGAATTTTTAAATTTAAAATCTTGCGTTCCATAAACTACAGTCGCATCTCTTCCTGCTGGAACATAAGTGGAAGTAAAAGAATGATTTCGCCTTTCGGTAATTTCTAAATTAGCTAATAAAACTGCGTTGTACAACGTAGAAGAAATCTGGCAGATTCCGCCTGCTAATCCATCTACTACTTGTCCATTTTCGTAAATTTTCGCATTTCGATATCCCTCTTGAATCGTTCTTTTTCCAACTACTTCATTAAATGAAAATTCCTCACCAGGCATCAAAAGTTTACCATTAATTTTGTTGGCTGCCAATCTTAAATTTCCGCTTCTATTGGTATTACTTGCATCATACTTCGTTGTGTAGGAAGATATTAGGTAAGGAAATGCTTCTGTTCCAATATCAGCAATCGTTTTCTTGGCTGGTGTTAATTTTAGTGGAATGCTATATTCTTCTGAATCTGCTGTATTAATGATGGCTTTTGCTTCTTCCATTGAAATTGCAAAATCGACACCTTGTTCTTCTGGAATTAATTGAAACGGCTCTGCAATATAGGAAGCATCTTTAGGTTCGGAATAAACTTCTTGATAAATTTTATCTAAATCAATTGGTTCTGGTTTAGCTTCTTCAACTTGTAATTGTATTACTTCTTCTTCGCTATTTTTCATAATATTTAAAGCATTTCTATTTTGTATATTTCTCAAAATATCTTGTTTCAACACTTCTTTTTTTATGATAATTCCATCCGTCCCTCTATTAATGATTAACTGCTCTCCTTCTTTATAGTAACTAGGTTGAACAACCAATCCAGGTACTTTTGCGCCAATATCATCCACTATTCCATTCAATGATTCTTCCTGATAACTAGCTTTCGGCTCTATATTTTTTCCAAATAACACCGTTGCTAATAATTCATAATTATTGGAAACGATATTTTCATTTTTTCCAATACGATAAGCCTCTCTGATTGCAGTAGATACATCATAAGTATATTGGATTTGGTTTACATCAAAATCAACTTTGTAATCCTGATAGATTATATCCATTCCTAAAAGTAATTCAACATTAATTGCTTCATTTATTTTGTTGGTTGCCTCTTCTACCGTTAAATTTGATACATCTATCCCCTTAATGGATACCCCTTTTGCAATTGTTGTTTTTCCTAAATTAAGCAATGCAAAGATTGTAGAAAATAACAAAACAATTATCCATATTGAAATAATGCTCATTAAGATAAATAAGGTTTTGTTTTTCGTACCCTTGTTTTCTTTTTCTGTTGCTATTTTCTCGAATTTTTTCGGATTTGGAGAAGATTTTTGTTTTTGGGGAACCTCCTCTTTTGGAGTCTGTTCTTTCCTTTCTACTTCTTTTTTGGGTTTGCTAGCATCAATTTTTTTTTCTATTTCTGAAATTTCTTTATCTTTTTGTGCTTCTTGTTCATTTTCGTTATCTTTTGAAGACATTTTTGTGATTTCCCCTTTCTACAGCTCTTATTTATTATCTTATCATAAGTATTTTTTTTTGACAATAGTAAATTAAAACATGTTTTTTTCGAAAATTTCATTTTTCTTTATTACTTTGCCCATTTTCCTCATAAAATAGCAAAAATGAGAAGAATTTTTTCATTCTTCTCAAAAATACCTCTACCTTTTATTATATCATATTTATGTAAATTTGTCAAATTTCACTTCTTCCTTCCAATGCCTTCATAAGTGTGATTTCGTCGGTATATTCTAAATCGCCTCCAACTGGAATTCCTCTTGCAATTCTTGTAACTTTAATCCCCATTGGTTTAACCAGTTTTGAGATATACATCGAAGTTGCTTCTCCTTCCACACGTGGATTGGTCGCTAAAATTAACTCTTTGACTGTTCCATCCATTAATCTGGTCAATAATTCTTTAATTTTTATATCATCTGGTCCAATTCCATTCATCGGAGAAATAGAACCGTGTAAAATATGATATACACCGCTTATATTCATGCGTTCTTTCCATTGCAAAAACATCGCGCACATCTTCTACTACGCAAATTGTGCTTTGATCTCTTTTTAAATCAGAGCAAATATTACATGGGTCTGTATCTGAAATATTAAAACATCTGGAACAAAATTTTAAATTTTTCTTTGCATTCAAAATTGCATCTGTAAACTCTTTCGCTTCTTCTTGTGTTACATCTAACATATAAAACGCCAATCGTTGTGCGGTTTTATGCCCAATACTTGGCAATTTTTCGAAACTTTCAATTAATTTTTCAATGGATGGTGAATAATTTGCCATTTTTCCTAAGTCCTTTTTTTATTTTTACATTAATCCTGGAATATTATATTTTCCAAAACTAGCTGATTGCGCATCATCTACTTTTCTTAAAGCCTCATTTACACAGGTTAAAATTAAATCTTGTAGCATTTCTACATCTTCTGGGTCAACCACGTCTTTTTGAATATTTATTTCTTTTATCATCTTAGCTCCTGTGACTTTTACTGAAATTGCATTTCCTCCTGCTGTTGCTTCAAATTCTTTCTCTTGTAATTCTTCTTGCGTTTTTTCCATGTCTTCTTGCATCTTTTTAGCTTGTTTCATTAATTGATTCATATTCATTCCGCCAAATCCTCCCATTCCACCTGGGAATCCTCCTCGTTTTGCCATTTTTTAATCTCCTTTCTTATTGGGCTTAAATAGCCTTATTTTTGATTAATCGATAATGTTAATATCAATTCCTAAATCATCAAAACCAGATGCAGAAGGTGCTTCTGTTGGTTTTGCCTTTTTTCCATCTTTTAATTTGAAATTGATTTCATATCCTGTTGACATTGCAATTGCTTTAATTAAATCATTTCGATTTGTTATATCTTCTAAAATTCTTTTGTTAAATTCTGTTAACCCATTTGGAAATTCAATTTCCCATGTTTGATCATTTAGTTTGTTTACTGTGGTATTTACTAAACAAGTAAATAATCTGATTTTCCCACTGTTTTTCAGATTCTCAACAATTTCTTTCCAATCTTCTGTTTGTTTGGTTGGGGTTACTACTTGTTTTGAAGTTGTGGTTGATTGTGTTGGTTTGGGCATTATTTGTTTTGATTGTGTAGTAGTCGCAACTTTAGGAACTGTTGAAAAATTCAAGTTGTTGATTTTTTGTTCGAGTTGAGCAACTTTTTCTTCAAGTTTGATAATATCACCGTTGGCTTGATTCATACAGATTTTTATGATTCCTGTTTGAAGTAAAATGGTTTTTTGCGCAGAATTTTTGATATTATTTTCTAACTCGGATAATTGATATATGACATTTAAAAGTCTTTCTTTCTCTACTTTTCCAGCCAAATCCTTTATTTCCGATATTTGTTGCTCAGAATATAAATCCAATTTTTGTGTTGCTTTATAAATTAATATATCTTTGGTATATTTAATAACTTCCCATAAAAAATTATATAAATCTTTTCCATTATTTATGACATCTTCAATCGCTTCTAGTGCTATTATTTCATTGTTTTCGAACAGTGCTTTCGTTAATTTGTGGATATATTCTAAACTTGGTAATCCGACTAAATCTTTGACAAGGTCAATGGTGATTTCATCTGAACTTTCTTGGCTACATCTTTCTAAGATACTAATCGCATCTCGCATAGCGCCTTCCGATAAAATGGCTATAGTTTTTAAAGCATTTTCCGTTATTTTTATGTTAGATTCTGTGCAGATAATGTTTAGCCTTTTGATAACGTTTTCATCATTGATTTTTTTATAATCAAATCGTTGGCAACGTGAAAGTATCGTGGCTGGTAGTTTTTGTGGTTCTGTTGTCGCCAAGATGAATTTTACGTGTTCTGGCGGCTCTTCTAAGGTTTTTAGTAGAGCATTAAAAGCGCCTACTGAAAGCATGTGTACCTCATCAATAATGTAAACTCTATATTTGGCTTTGGTTGGTAAAAAGTTTACTTCGTCACGAATAGCACGAATGTCTTCTACACTATTGTTGGAAGCAGCATCCATTTCTACAACATCGGTCAAAGAAGCATCTAAAATTTCTTGGCAAATTTCACATTCATTGCATGGTTCTCCATTTTGCGGATTCAAACAATTGACTGCTCGTGCTAAAATTTTGGCAGTTGTTGTTTTTCCCGTTCCACGTCCACCATTAAATAAATAGGCATGCCCAACACGCCCTGCCATAATTTGATTTTTCAGTGTTTTTGTTATGTGCTCTTGCCCTACCATGTCTTCGAATTTTAATGGTCTAAATTTCCTATATAACGCTGTATAAGCCATATTCCAAACACCTCTTTTCCATAAATTAAGACTTCCCTTAAGGAAGGCATGTAATTCACATAAATACACTACTTATCGCTGCTTTCTCTCGAACCTGACGAGATTCATAGCTTTTTATTGAAACATACCTTCCTTAAAAGAAGTCTTGCTCAACTTTAGATATTATATAATGAAACCAATTATTTTTCAAGTGGTTTTTTAAGAAATTTGCTAATTTTTATCCTTCTTTAAAAAAGCGATAATATTCTGATTCATCTGTGATTTGAATAATATAGCCGCTTTTTACGCTTCCCTCATTTGTTTCAAGTTGTAAATCAGCTGTCATATTGCATACAAACTTTTCGTTTTGAAGATTGGTTAGATGAATTGTAAAACTTATTTTAGGTGATAATTCTTTTAAATTCATATCCATTTGATTAAAAATTCTACCATCGAAGGAAACTAATCCATTTTCTTTGGTTACTTGATAATTGCTTAGGATATTTTTATTAATAAATCCAATTGTAATTGGATTGGAACAATCTGCAAAAAAAGTAGGCGTTTCATAATCGTTTTGTTCGTTTTGTTGATTGGTGTAAATAATGTTATACTGCAATCTGTCTTGGATTTCTTTTTCAGCTACCATTCTGAATTTTGAAATTTCAAGTGGATTTTTATAATATAGCGTTGGAGTGCCATATTTGTAAGCAACATCAATTTTGAAATTGTCAATATAAAGTTCTTTAACAGAATTTTTTTCGGTTAGCTCATCTGTTAAATTGTCGATATAAATAGCAAGGTCGGAATATTGGCAAATACTTAAATCTTGCAGATTTTGCTCAATGGTATTGTCAATTGCTTCTGCGCTACTGTATTTTATGATTTTGGATACTTTAAATATTGGCTCTCGATTAGCATCTGCAATTTGTACTACTTGATTAGCAAACTGATTTTTATTCATTATTTTTTTGATAATGCATTGATAATCAATGACTAAGATTGCCAATATTATTGCTAATAATATTGGCAATGCAAATTTATGAATTTTTGTTTTCATACTCACTCCATTTTATAATCTATTATATAAATATTCCATGTATTTATACACTTTGTTATGCCAGTTGGAATCGCTAGCATACCTAGTATTGACTCCAGCTATGGTTGAGCCATTGTAGTAACTCCCTTTTGCAAGTTCATTTTCGTAAATCGGTGTTCCTGCTTCATTTATGTAATTTTTTACCAATACTTTGGCAACCAATTCAATGCCTTCGGCATATGTTTCAAACGAAAAAGAACTGTCATATGGTGAACTGTCATACGCACCATATCCAAATAGATTTTTTTTGTCTTTTGCAATGGTTGACGTTCCCCAACCACTTTCGTGAATCGCCATAGAAGCTAGAAAGACACCATTTATATGATAGTTTTTATCAATGTTATAAAATGTTTCAGCATTTTGTTCTAAAATATGATTTTTATCTGCTGGATTGCCTGATAGAATTCGTTTATAATCTTCCAAAGTTAAATTGGTTGAGCGATTTAATGACATTTCTTTTCCCAATGTCATTTTTATTCTTTGAATACGATTTAATTCTAGAATTCCTGGTGTTACTTTGCTAGTTGTTAAATCTTTACATTTTACATATCCTTCTATTCCATCATAACTTATTTTGCACCACTCTTCGCCTTCTAATTCTTTTAAAGTCACATCTAAACTCTTTAAAATGGTTCCTATTTCGCTAGCAGAATCCTTGGCAGTTTCTTTTAAAGATACATCTTTGGTAACATACATCGTATCACCTAAATGCGCTTTGTTGTTGTTTAAAAATTTAGACGTTCCTCGATCAACAATTTGTGGCGTGGCTTTTTCTATTACAATAGCTTCTAAAACGTCTTCTGAAACTAATTCATCATTTTCATAGGATTTGATTACTTTTACTTGTTGCTTTCCTGCAATCCCTTCTGTTGTTACAACTTCTTCTCCTTCTGGCAAATTTGGATTTTCGTTATATGTAATTTCAAAATCAAGTGGACGCTCTTCTTCGGCATATTCTTTTGATTTTAGAACACTTACATTTTCTAGTAAAATTTCTTCCAATTGAATCGCATTTTTGTTCTTTTCTAGCACAAGATCGGTGGTCTCTGCTTGTCCTTCTTGTTGCGATTCTTCTTGCAGTTGCTCTTGATTTTCGCTTGATAAATTGTTTTGTTCCTTTGGCTCCTCTCGAACAGTTTGACTTTCCGTTAGATTTTCAGATATCGTTTTAGCAAAAATGCTGGTTGAGAAAATAAATGTAAAAGCAACAATTGCAATGGTTATCATCACAATGATATGCTCTTCTTTGGCAATTCTAGTCGCCATTGGATGTTTTCTTTTATTCACTTTTTGAACAGCTCGTCTTCCTTTTGAAATGCGTTTTGCTGGTTTGGTAGGCTCCATACGTTGTATTTGTTCCAGATTACTTTTCATTTGCGCAAGATTTTGCTGCATTTTTTCAAAATCATTAATTCTCATATTTTCATCCCATTTATCACTTTCTGGTTTTATTATATACCATCTTCTTTTGAATGTCTATATAAAATGATGGAAAATTTGTAAAAAAAACCAAGCACTTTTTATGTACTTGGTTTGCAATTTATATTCGCTTAAAAATGACTTGCTCAAAATCTTTTATTTCAAAATTAGAGGCACCTTTTTCAATCAAATCTTCGCCAGGTAAAGCAACTGATATTGTGCCTTTATAGGTAACATTTTTGTTGGTTTCAATCAAAATATCGAAAGTCAATTCCAGTTTGATATCTTCTACTGTAACCCCTATATTTTGCAACAATTTTCCGTCATACGTAATTTCCGTGGAATCATTTGAAATATAGGTTCCTAAATTGTTAAGTGCCACTCGATAGCCTATAACGCCTCCTGTATTAGCAATTTCAAGAGTTTTCAAGTCATCTATGGCTGCACCTGTATAGGTTAAACTTTCATTTAAATAATTTTGTTCACTATAAGTATATAAATTTTCTAAGTCTCCTGTTGGTCTATAAATCGTCACTTCCCCTTTTGAGGGCGATTTGATTAATGAGAAATTTTCAATTGTAATTTGTTTGATAGTTTCTTCTGTGACATCATTTTTTTCAATATAAAAATATAGGTCATTGGCTTGTTTGACATTGATATTCCAAATATTTTCTCCATCATCTGTTGGCATTCCTTCTACAGTACTGATGACAAATATTTTGGAAATATTATAAGGTAATTTTTTTTCGCCTTCTACTTCGTATTTTAGCATAATTGAAACAACCACCATAAGAATTACAATTATGCAAAATAAAAATATACATTTTTTGAGAATTCGAATTTTTTTCATCTTTGGATTTCCTTTCTTGGTTACTTTTTCTTACGATTGCGCAATTGTTTGAAAAATGTTTTGAGGATTGTCTCACATTCTTCTTTTAATATATATTTTTCAATTTCAATTTTATGATTAAATGGATAGTCCAATAAATTTAAAACTGAACCACAAGCACCTGTTTTATCATCTTGTGTGCCAATGTATAATTTTCTGATTCTGGCTTGAATCAAAGCGCCAGCGCACATCGGACATGGCTCCAATGTTACATATATATCGCAATTGGACAATCGCCAAGCTCCCAATTTTTTACAAGCTTTTTGAATTGCCAAAATCTCTGCATGTTGCGTAGAATCGCCTTTTAATTCCTTAATATTGTGTGCTCTGGCGATGATTTTGTTATCTTTTACAATCACTGCACCAACTGGTACTTCGTCTTTTTCAAAAGCCTTTTTAGCTTCTTTCAAGGCTTCCTTCATAAATTTCTCTTCCATAATTCACCTAGTTTTCTTTGATTATTTTATAGTTTATCATATTTTACATTTTTTGACAAGGGTTTTCAAGATAAGACAAAACTACCACCACATGAATTTTCCAAATGCGGCAGTAGTTTTGTAAAGAAGACATCATTCTTCTGGCAGACATTTTTCTTCGTAATCTAATGGGATGGCATAAAATTGTACAGCTTCAGGTATAACGACCTGTTCTACATGACCATCCATCCAATCTTTTTTTTCGCTCGATTGGAATAAAACTCGTTTGTCTATGCTAGGATATTCACCCGTAAGCAAGCCAAACGCAACTTCTTTTGCTAACGGAGTCGGTTCTTCTAACCTTCCTTCTACTTTTTTCTTAGTATCTGGATGGTATTGTTCTTGTGGCTCCATTTGGTAGAAAACCTCCGTAATTGTATGTACGTTACGAAAATCTTCATAAGTAGTCACAACACGGTTCAGGATTACCTGACCTGTTGCGATTAAATCTCCTGGATTTCCATCTTTTTGAGAAGCTTCTGCTTGTAATATCCTCTCAAAAAGGTCAAGTTCTGGAAGAAGATAAAGAAAACGCTCTTTTCGTGCCTTCTCTTCGACCTCTTTTTTAGCCTTTTCTTCCGCCAAAGCTAATTCCCTAGCCTCTTGGCGTTCTCGTGCCCTGGCTTTTTGCCTACCAAGCTCGATTTTTCTTTCTTCTTCTTTACGTTCTTTGACTAACGTAACAATGTCACTTGATTTTTGGAGCTTTTTTTGAGCTTCTATAGAGATTTTTGCCATCTCTATAGCATTTAATGAATGAGGTTGTACCTCACCCATACTCTCAAAAATAGAGGTCGCCAAACACTTTTCAGTGTTAACGAAAAAAATCATTATTAACACCAGAATTGGAACAATTTTTTTCCGGCTTTTCTTCCAATTATGGTGCCAATCTTTTGTTTCCATCCGTTTGATTCTCCCTTCTTTTTCTAGCACAAGTATGCCTTTTTTATGGTAAGTTTGTCACCAAGCATTATTATAGCACATTTTTTTGACATTTGCAAGCTTTTTTACATTTGTAAATAAAGAAATCTGTTATTTTTCTGCCAGATTTCTTTATTTTTTGGTGCACCCAACTGGAATCGAACCAGCGACCTTCCGCTTAGGAGGCGGACGCTCTATCCTACTGAGCTATGAATGCATATGAATTTCAGGCAGGTTAGCAACCTGCCCTTGTTTTTAGGCATTTAGCTTAGCTACTAATTCATCTACATCAATTCCATGGACAGCACAAGCTTCTTCCAATGTTTCAGCTTGTGAAGCTGGACAACCTAAACAGTGCATTCCTGCTTCTAGTAAAATATCCGCTTTTTCTGGATTTTGCTCTAATAAATCACCAATTTTTGTTGTTTTTTCTATCATTTTTTCCTCCTTTATAGTTTTAATTTTAACAATATAAATAATTTTAACACAAATTTTCAAAAAAGTATAGACATTTTGAAAAATTTGTTGTATGATATATAAAATTTGAAAAGGAAATTTTTTGTTCAAACTGATTTTCTTATCAGTTTATCTATTTTTTCTTATATTGCAGTTTCTTGCAAATTTTCAAATTATTAAAATTTCATAAAGAAAGAAGGTGATGATTTATTTCATTTTTAATTATTTTAGGAAAGGAGTTTTTACGATGAAACGAAAAAAATTTTTATTATTTTATATTGCCTTTGTGTCAATTGTATTTATTTGCTTATTTAGCAATATTGCTTTTGCAGCAGATCCTAAGCTAGTGTCTACATTAACAGGAGCTTTTACTAAAATTAAAGGATATATTGTAAGAATAGCAACTTCTTTTGTCGCAGTTGCCATTGCAACAGGTTTATTGATGAGAAAATTCAGTTTAGGTGATGAGAAAAAAATTTACCGTGCTAATAATTTAATAAAAGGAAGCATTACTTCTTATGTGTTGATTGTATGTATTGATTTAGTTCTTTCTTTTGTTGATACTGTTTTAGCCTAATTGGAGCCCCCTTTGGAAAGTGAAATTCTCAATTTAACTAGTTTGATTTGTGATACCATAAACCATATCTTTTTTAAAATTTTCTCATCTATTGATAACACTATGTATTCCAATTTAGATTCTATATTATTCATCCATTCAGATATTCTCCAAGATATGAACTTTCAGAAAATGTTTGGTACAGATTCTAGTAACGGTTTATTATTGCTGGCTAACAGCCTTATTTTTGGTATTCTTCTATTTTACGCATTAAAATTTGCAATTTCTCATTTAACTTATTCTAAAATTGATTCCCCCTATCAATTTATTTTCAAATGCATTATTTTTGTCGCTTGCATGAATTCTTCTTTGTGGCTTTGTGAAAAATTAATTGAATTTATTTCTTTTATTTCCGACTTTATTAATAAACTTGGAAACTCTATAACTGGCTATGAAATTAATTTTTCTACTTTCATTAATTATATTAATTCTGCCTTGTATTCAACTTTGGAAACTTTTGATATTTTTTCTTTTGATGGATTATTAAAAATCCTTTCTACTTTTGGATTTCTTTATATTTTCCTTAGCTACTCTGTTCGTTATATCATGTGCAAAATTTTAGTATTATTGTCCCCATTTGCCTTTCTTACATTAATTCATAATCAATTAGATGGATTTTTTAAAGGTTGGTTAAAACAATTTTTGATTTTATTATTGATGCAAATTTTCGTCAGCATTGTTTTGACTTTGGGATTTTGCTTAAGCATTTATGCAGGAAATTCTTTATTTAAAATATTCTACCTTGCAATCCTTGTTATTATTGCTAGGTGTAATTATTATCTAAAAGAAATTTTCTCTCATATTTACAAATTTAGTAAAAATCAGTTAAATGATTTTATTTAGGAGGTTTTATGAATTTTATTATACCAAAAAATTATAAATTTAGACCCAAATTATTAGGGCTAATCGATTATCAAACAGCTGTTTTGGATGTTGTGTGGGCTGGTATTCTTTATGGATTTATTAATCTATTTTTTATCTCCCCTCTTATTAAAATATATTTTTTTATCGGCTTATTTGTACCGTTTTTACTGTTTAGTATCCTTGGAATACATAATGAAAATATTGTTTCTGTGTTGATTTATATTTCTAAATATTACATCAATCAGAAAATCTATTTATTTAGAAAAAAATAACTCATTAATAAATCATAAAAAAGCTATTAAGATTTCCTTAATAGCTTTTTTTCTTACTGCCACTTGAATCACATTAGCAAAAATATTTTCTCTATTGTCATTTTAAAAAGTTAATGGTATAATAAAAACGATGTACAAAAGAAAATAAATTAGAATAACAAATAGCACAATATTCGAGAACTTTGTGTTATCTAAATATAAAAAATGGGGGCTTTTATATGAAACTAAATCAAAGCGATAAATCTTTTTTATTCTCAAGTACAGAAATTCCAGATATATTTTTTACACAATATTTACCTGAAGCAAAAAGTGAATTTGTTAAGGTTTATTTTTATGTTCTTTTTTTGTCAAAACACAACAGTGAAATAAAAATTAATGATTTATCAAAAACACTTGATTTAGACTTTCCAACTGTGCAAGATGCCATTAAATATTGGGAAGGTGCTGGTCTTTTTGTCAAAAATCCAAATGGCTATTCTTTAGCGAATATCCAAGAAATTGAATTAAACAAATTATATCATCCAAAGGTAACTCTTTCGCCAGAAGAAATTGAAAAAAAAGCTGAAAGTCAATCACGTGCTAAAGTAATTGACAGTATCAACTCACAATTTTTCTCAGGAACTATGTCACCTTCTTGGTATCCAGATATTGAATTATGGTTTGAAAAATATGGATTTGATGAACAAGTGATGCTCGCTTTATTTAGCTATGCTTTTGAAAATCGAGCTTTGCACCCAAACTACGTACGTACTGTGGCTGAAGGTTGGAATCGCGAAAACATCAAAACCTACAATGATTTAGATTTATACTTCGAACGCCGAGAAAAAAATAATGTCTTAAAAAAGAACATTGCTCAGAAACTTAATTTATCAAGAAATCTTACCGCTTACGATGAAGAATATATCTTAAACTGGACAGAGAATTATAAATACGATATGGATATTATTGAAATTGCCTTAAAAAAAGCTTCTACCAAAAACAGCATTAGTTTTGAATATATTAATACACTTTTAACTGATTGGCATAACAAAGGACTTTCAACCGTTTCTGATGTCAATACTTATTTGAATTCTACCAAAACCAAAGACAAAAAAATTAAGCAAGTTAAACAGATGGCTTTAGAATATACACAAAGCACTTTTGATAATTGGGAGGCTTTATACGACAATTAATGGGGGAATAATACATGGAAACTTCAGTATTAAAAGTTATTTTAAATGAATATGAAATCAAGCGTAACAACGCGATTCAGCAAGCTGAATCTAGAAAACGCGAGCTTTTATCAGTTAATCCGCGATTATCTGAAATTGAAACAGAACTTGCCAATATTTCCATAAAAACCGCTAAATTAATTTTACAATCCGAAAATTCTGCCCACAAACAATTGCTAACAGATTTAAAAAAACGCTCTACAGAATTAATCAAAGAAAAAAATAAATTTTTAAAAGATTTAGCTAAAGACTCTAATTATTTAAAACCACATTTTGAATGTAAACATTGCAAAGATACTGGCTATCTCGAAAAAAATGGGATTTCTACTATGTGCCACTGTTTAAAACAGCAATTATTTAATATTTTTTATAACAAATCAAATATTGGAAATTTAGAGAAAGAAAATTTTTCCAAATTCAATTCCAACATTTTCTCTGCAGAAAAAAATACTGAAATTTATAAATCAAATCTTTCTCCTCGAGAAAATATAGAATTCATCAAAGAAAAATCTCAAAATTTTATTGAATCCTTTGACCAACCTGATGAAAAAAATCTTTTATTTACAGGAAATACAGGACTTGGAAAAACCTTTATGACAAATTGCATTGCCAATGAATTTTTATCTTCTCGGAAAAACCGTCTTGTATCAGACTGCGCCTGTTATGTTTGAGGAAATTATTAACGCAAAATTTGGTAAAGAAAACTCCAAATTTGATTTGATGCAAAATATTTTAACCTCAGATTTATTAATTATTGATGATTTGGGAACCGAACATACAAATGAATTATACATAACCGAATTATTTACGATTATTAATACTCGCCTTTTAAATCAAAATAACAAAATTACAAAAACGATTATTTCTACCAACTTGAGACCTGATGAAATTGAGAAAATTTATACAACTAGAATTTCCTCTCGCATTGCTGGTTATTATAGAATTTTACGTTTTTTTGGCGAAGATTTGCGATTTCAGAAACGAAAAATCGACTAGAATTGTTCTAAGTCGATTTTTCGTTTTCAATAAATTTCCATTTTAGGCAATATAAATGCCTTTTTTGTCTTGTTCCAGCTGATTCCTTTCTTTTTTTAGTTGTTGAAACTACTGTTTTTGTTGTTTTGTTATGTTGTTTCTTCCTTCAATTGATTTGACTCCAGTTATCTGGAGTATTTTTTAGTCTTGCTATAACAATTATTACCACTATTGAAGTGGCTGCCATTAGAAGGATTATGTTATAGGTTTCGGTTATTATGATATAACCTAAAAAGGCACTGTAAACAATCACAACTCCGCATTCAATAACAGCTACGACAACTCTTGATTCATCCGTTGCTAATAACGCAGAAATCGCCAATCCAATTGTAATAATTAAAATTTTAGAATCCCGCTGCAAAAAAACAAGTGTTGTACACATGCCAGCTATCCAAATAACTGCCATTATAATCCGAATCCATTCTCTTATTTGGTCATCTCTCATCTTTCAACCTCGCTTTCTATACGCTTATAAAACGTTGTTAATATATCATACTTTAATAAAATGTCAAGTATCTGCAAACGAAAAAAAACGCTTTCAAACTAGATTTCTCTATTGAATGCGTTTTTATCATTTTATTCTTCGTCTTCTTCTGGAGCAATGGTTGCTATGCTTACAACCTTTCCATCATTAGTTCTCATTAATGTTACACCTTGCGTTGACCTTCCAAAAATGCTGATTCCTGAAACTTTCAAACGAATAATCGTTCCTGTATCGGTAATCATCATTACGTCTTCATCACCATTAACTACTTTAATGCCTACAATATCACCTGTTTTTGGAGTTATTTTATAAGTGATTACGCCTTTTCCGCCTCTGCCTTGAATAGGATATTCTTCTAAATCGGTTCTTTTTCCAAAACCATTTTCCGTTATGGCAAGCAAGGTCGCTTTTCCACCTCTAATAATTGGTTCCATACCAATTACTTCATCCAGTTCGTCCAATCGCATACCAATCACGCCTTGTGCGCTTCTACTTAGTGGTCTAACATTTTTTTCATCAAACGTGATACATTTTCCTTTTTTGCTGACAAGAACCACATCGTCCTCTCCGTCAGTTAGTCTAACATCAATTAATGCATCATTGTCTTTTAAAGTGATTGCCATTAATCCTATTTTTCGATTGGTATCATATTCTTTTAAGGCTGTTTTCTTAAGCATTCCATTTTTGGTTGCCATTAAAATATATTTTCCTTCTGCAAAATTCTGAATTGGAATAACTGCAGATATTTTTTCGCCTGATTCCAAATTTAATAAATTGACAATCGCTGTTCCTTTAGCATTTCTACCTGCCTCTGGGATTTCATAACCACGTAATCTGTACATTTTTCCTCTATTGCTAAAAAATAAAACTGTATCGTGTGTTGAAGTGGTAAAGATTTCTTTAACAAAATCATCTTCTCGCGTTGCAATTCCCATGATGCCTTTTCCGCCTCTTCTTTGGCTTTTATAGGTGTCAACAGGCATTCTTTTGATATATCCAAAATTAGTTAAGGCAACTACCATTTGCTCTTCTTTGATTAAATCTTCTATATCAATTTCGCCTTCAGCAGCAACAATTTTGGTTAATCTTTCGTCACCGAATTTTTCTTTAATTTCAAGAAGCTCCTCTTTGATTATATTAAATACCAATGTTTCACTGCTTAAAACTTCTTTATAGTAAGCAATTAATTTCATTAATTCTGCATATTCTTCCTCAATTTTTTCACGTTGCAAACCAGATAACCTTTTCAATTGCATATCTAAAATTGCTTGTGCTTGAATATCAGAAAGTCCAAATCTTTCCATTAATTTTTCTTTGGCATCATCATAAGCAGAACGAATGATGTTGATTACTTCATCAATATTATCGATAGCAATACGTAATCCTTCCAAAATATGTGCTCTAGCTTCTGCTTTTTCTAATTCGAATTTGGTTCTACGTAAAACTACATCTTTTCTGTGTTTGATAAATTCGTCTAGACATTGTCTTAATGTCAAAACTTTTGGTTCTCCATTTACCAATGCCAACATAATAATTCCAAACGATTCTTGCATTGCTGTATGTTTGTATAATTGATTTAGGGTAACTTGTGGCTTGGCATCTCGTTTCAATTCAATTACAATTCTAACTCTTTCTTGTCTATCTGATTCATCTCGGATGTCCGAAATTCCATCGATTTTCTTATCTCTTACAAGGGCTGCAATATTTTCAATTAATCTTGCTTTGTTGACTTGGTAAGGTAAAGATGTTACAATAATTCTTTGTCTGTTTCCTGACATTTCTTCAATTTCAGATTCAGCTCTTAATGTAATTTTCCCTCTACCAGTTGTATAAGCTTGTTTGATTCCTTCTCTTCCTAAAATAGTTGCCCCTGTTGGAAAATCTGGACCTTTGATGACAGTCATTAATTGTTCATCTGTTACATCATCTTCTTCAATTATTTTGATTAGTCCATCGATTATCTCATTTAAATTATGGGGTGGAATATTGGTTGCCATTCCTACTGCAATTCCTGAAGAACCATTGATTAGTAATGCTGGAACTTTGGTTGGTAGTACGGTTGGTTCTTGTAATCTATCATCATAATTTGGCATGAAATCGACGGTATTTTTTTCAATATCCACTAACATTTGCTCTGAAAGTTTTGCCATTCTTGCTTCTGTGTACCTCATGGCTGCTGCGCCATCGCCATCGATTGAACCAAAATTTCCATGACCATCAATTAACATATAACGCATTGAAAAATCTTGTGCTAATCTTACCATAGCATCATAAACAGACGAATCTCCATGTGGATGATATCTTCCTAAAACAGAACCTACTGTATTGGCGCATTTCCTGTATGGCTTGTCTGATGTAATACCATCTTCATGCATTGAATATAAAATTCTTCTATGAACTGGCTTTAGACCGTCTCTAACATCTGGCAAAGCACGAGAAACAATAACGCTCATGGCGTAATCAATATAGGCTGTTTTCATTTCTTCTTCAATACTTCTCTCAACGATTGTTTCCTCTTGTCTATCCATATTTTTCCTCTTTTCTTTTTATTTTTTATAGTTGTATTATATCTAAATATTTGGAAAATTGCAAGGAAATTTGGAAAAAATTATTGAAATTATCTTTATTTTATTTCGTCTTGTAGTGCTTTTTCGATTTTATTCATATTTGGAAATATTTAGGTTACACTTTTTTCTTATTTATGAAATATCTATAACTTTTTCATTATCTGATATCTTGTTTCTGAAGGTAGTTGCCTAATTTGTTGTGCCAGCATTTTTTTGTGATTTTTTATTGACGACTATTATTATGAATTATAAAATAATTATTTTAATATGATAAAAATATTCTTTTTTATTTATATAAATT
>CARFUA010000001.1:45225-45724 GCA_948976265.1 uncultured Clostridia bacterium | reverse complement strand
TTGATAAAATAATTAATTAATATTTTGCAAATATTTTTGTTATAAAATTTTTTAATAATTATTTTATTTGACAGATTTTTTTATACATTTTTTCATATTCTTTTTTTATTTCTTTTTTATCTACATTTTTATTTATCATTAAATTATATGCATCATTATATTTCATTCTTCCTAATAATTTTATATTAGGAAATAATTCTTCAATTATTGTATCAGATATTTGATAAATATTTGTTTTATTTAAAATTAATTTTAATTTTGAATCTTGAATTCTCCAATCATTTTCTAATACTTCTAACATATTTTTAGATTTTTTAACACCCAAAATATTAGGTTCTAATAAAAAAATAATTTCATCACTATTATAAAATATTCTTTTAGTATATTCATTCTCCAATTTTGAAGAAGTATCAATAATAATTAAATTATATTCTTTTTTTAATATATTAAATATTTCTTGAATTTTAAAAAAATCAATTTGATATTTCTTCGGAAAAAT
>CARFUA010000001.1:28120-45193 GCA_948976265.1 uncultured Clostridia bacterium | reverse complement strand
TCTAAATTTTTGCTTACGTGAATAATCATATTTTTTATTTGCTCTACATTGTTGGGTTGTTTTTTTATTTTTAATAAAGTTCTAATTTGATTTTCTTCTATATCAAAATCAATTAATAATATTTTTATGAATTGATTTTCCACACTTTTTGCAAGAAATGTGGAAAATGTACTTTTTCCCACTCCACTTACACCTGAAACTGAAATTATTTTTGAAGTATTTTTTCTAATATTTTTTTGAGTTAATTTTTGCAAAATTTTTTCTAAAGTTTCTAAATCAAAATCAAAAGAATTATATATTTTTAAATTATCGTCTTCTTTTAAATTACTTTCTACATTTTCCTCTTTAAAAAATATAATAAAAATATTTTCTTGTATTTTTCGGATAATTTGGATAAATTCATCAACTTTATAATTATGTATGATATTACTGCATAAAAATAAAATATCAACTTCTTGAGTTTTCTCTATCCATTCTAATAATTCTTCATCTATTTTTATATCTTCATTTAATAGTTCATAATTTTCTATATTTTTTATTTTATGATTTAGCATCGGATTTCCAATGGCTGTTAATATTTTTTTCATTTATTCCTCCTATATGATTAAATTTTTTTCGTATTCTGAAGCTTCAATTTTAGCTAAAATATGGTCTTCGCCTATAAACATTAGGCTTTCTCCTCTTTTTAAAGATTTCATTTCAATCCTCTCCTTTTCTGAGATATTGGCATATTTTTCAAGAACCATAATATTTTCCTCTTCTAAAGAAAAGAAAGATTTTATACTGCAATTATTTAAAATACTTTTTCCATAAGCACCCTCTTGCAAGCCAAATAAATCAGAAATATCTTGCGTTATCGCCACAGCACTTCCACCAAATTTTCGAATTGTTTTAAAAATTTTATAAATAAAACTAGCCACAAATCCGCTTGATGTAACACCAATTAATCGCCAAATTTCATCTAAGTATTTTTTCTTCCCTTATCTCTCAACAAGTATAAGCATTTTTGTATATCGTATGTATATTAGTAACTAACCTTTAATGACTTTTATTAACTTTTATATTAATTATTTTTCTTCTAAAAATGATATTTATTTTTTTTCATTAATAAATTTTATTTCTTATAGAATCGTTTTTATTTATTCTAATTTATGTTTTGTATATTGTGTGTATATCGTATGTATATTAGTTATTCAATTTCTTTGACTTTTATTAACCCTTATTAACTTTTTATAAAAATCCACAAAATAATAATACCAATGCTTTTAGGCTTTTATTAATACTTTCATTAATTTATAAAATGATAGTCAAATATTTCGTCTAAGTATTTATTATCTCCTTATTTTTCAATAAGTATAAGCATTTTTGTATATCGTATGTATATTAGTAACAAGCTTTTAATGACTTTTATTGACTTCCACATAATAAAACCAAAAGAAAAATGAGGTTTTAATTCCTCATTTTGAGATAAATAATTCTATTATCCATATCAACTTTATAACTTAAAAACCATATATCTTTTCTACTTTTCTAACTCTTTCTATTACTCTTTTTATTTTACAATTAATTAACTATGAATTAACATCTAATCTTACTTTTAAATTCATTTTATCTCTCACATTCTTTTATTATTTTAGACATTGTTATTTCAAACATCTCCATATAATAACAATTACTACATAATTTAATATTTTTATCTAATTTTGAGGTTTCAACATACCCTTTTATTTGATTATTACAATAACTACATATTGGTTTTTCTTCTATCATTAAATTACTTCCTTTTCTTTATCTTATTACTTTTTATCCAATAATTCCCCATACATTTACTACTACAATTCCATGTATCATATAGATTTTTATCTTTAACTACTGTTAAATGTTTTCTTATACTTATAATATATATTTTTTGTTCTTCTGCCAATTCTTTACAAAACTCTTGAATTGTATATCTTTTATTATTTTCTTTTTTAGGTGTTTTTTGTTGCTCATACCCTAATCTTCTTAAATACATTTTCCAATTTTTCTTATCATTTATCATTAAGCCTTTATCTATCCCTAATTCTGTTAATTCCATATAAATATCTTTCCAGTTTCTATTTGTTCCTAATGCTATTGCTCTAATAACACAATCATTAGTTATTTTATTTTTAGGATTATTATTATATTTTATAAATTCCATAATTAAACCTTCCTTTATACATAAAAACTTAATATCTCTTTTCCAAATTCGACACTCATTCTTAACAACATTTTATTTATTTCAATATTATCCCCTAATTTACTTTCAATACTTAAATTACAAATAGTTAATAAGTCATATTCCCTACTACCTTTTTTATGATTTTCTATAATATGTTTTTTATATTTTTTAATCCATTTGTTATATACTTCTACATCTACATCTTTTTGTTTTAATAGTTGTTCTCCTTGTTCTATTAAATCGTATCTTGTTTCTTCTTCTTTATTTACTATACTTTGTAATCTTATAATATACCCCCTTGCAATATTGCTATATGCCAAACGTTCATTTCTTGTATATTTACTATCTTTAATATTATAAAGACTTTTCTCTATTGATTTAAGTTCTTTTAATATTCCTTTATAATCTTTATTTTGTAGTAATTCAACAAATTTTAATGTGTCCTCTATAAAATCTTTCCTTATAAATATATCAAATATTTCTAATTCTAAACTACTAACATTATTTTTTATTAATCTTTCTCTATATTCTTTGTATATTTCTTCCATATCTTTACATCTCCTTTTTTTTTAATTATTTTAGGAGACATTTAAAAATTTGTAAATGAGATATATTTATATACTAAAATTCCTATACCCTAAATCAATATTATCTTGATTTATTCCAATATATTTTAAAGTAATTGAAGGGGAACTATGATTATATATTGTTTGTAATAATGCTACATCTTTGTATTGTTGGTAGTGGTGGTAACCAAAACTTTTTCTCATTGTGTGTGTTCCTATTTCTTCTAATCCTACCTTCTCACTTGCCCTTTTTATAATCCTATATGCTTGTGTAGTTGTAATTGGTTTGTTCTCTCCATTCCTACTTTTAAATAAATACTCTCCTTCTTTCATATTTTTTGTATATATTTCCATTTCTTTGTATAAATCATTACATAAAGGAAATTTCTTTACTTTTTTAGTTTTCTTTTCTACTACTATAATATGTGATTTCATTGTTCCGTCTTTATTTCTAACATCATTTACATTAAGTTTAATAACATCACTTACCCTCATTCCCGAATTAGATCCAGTTAAAAATAACATATAATTCCTTAATCCCTTTTTCTTTAATTCTTCTTTTAAGTCCTCTAATTTCTCTCTATCTCTTATTGGTTGAACTAAATTCATAATATCCACCTCTAATAAATTATTTTGTATAGTAACTTCTTCCTATTCTCTTTAACATAGATGTAGAAATCTTATCTAATTCATTTGAGATTAAATCTCTTTCTTCTTCTGTATATTTCGCCCATTCACTTGTAGACCACTTGTCTATATCTACTAATACATAATACATTACAGAAAATCTTTCTTGTATTAAATCTTTTGCTAATTCCTTCGCTTGTGTTTTTGTAATTCCCTTTTTCTTTTTCATATTTAAAATCCCCCCTTCTTTTTTTTGTATTATAGGACGTTAAACGTAAAATCTAAAGGGGTTATAGTACGTTTATTTTAAAAACTATAAGATAAAATGTATATTCTTATTGGTATTGTAGATGTTCATTAATTTTTATCAACGTAATAAAATAGATATTGTATTACGTTGGTACTCTAAAATTAAAAAGATTAACTTTTAAAAAATTAATCTTTCTAATATGGATATTTAATTACTTTCCTCTAATTTCTAATATTTCCTTTTCACTAAAACCACATAATTTTAACCCTTCGTCAGTAAACCAATAAAGCGAACTATCATGTTCTTGTTTTATTTTCTCATAAGCACTTATAAATAATGTAATATCTATTTCTTCTTTAAATAAACTACTAACAGGTTTTAATAATCTATCTATGCCTTCTAATTCTTCTTCAAAATATTCCCAACTATCATAATCAAAAATATTATCTGAATAAAGTTCCCCATAATCATTTATTAAATATCCTATTCCCTCCATATCAGAACTATCGCCACCACCTCTTTTAAAATTTTCTAAACATCTTTTATTCCAAAATATTAAATTATCTAATACAAATGGAAATCTTTCATAATTCAAAACAAAACCTTCTCCAAAGGGTGTTTTAGATGTAGCAATTAATAAATCTCCTTTTTTAAATGGTGTAGGAATATTTAAACATATATTACTAATATCTAACCATTCACTTTTAAAATCATATATGTTTACCATCTCTAACTTTCTTTCATTATTAAGTTTGTATTCTGCCCCAATATTATATTTACTATTTCTTAAAAACTCTCTCTTTCTAATTCTAAAACTTATAATCTCTTGTTCTTCATCTTTTTTAATTTCATTATCTATATCTTTTTGTACTTCTTTAAAAGTGGTATAAATATCTTCATATTCATCTTTTCCGTCCATTAATTCTACCACAACTATAACTACTTTTAGCCCAATAATTATATGTATAAATTACATCTTT
Source organism: uncultured Clostridia bacterium (assembly GCA_948976265.1). Taxonomy (GTDB): domain Bacteria; phylum Bacillota; class Clostridia; order TANB77; family CAG-508; genus Scatovivens. The sequence continues at coordinate 40,567 of CARFUA010000001.1, read as the reverse complement.
TTCTTCTTTTTCTAATTTTTCTTTTAATTCTTTAACTCTCTTTATTTCCCCTCGTATCATATCTTTTACACTATCATAATGTTTACAATTTATTCTTTCAATTACTTCCATATCTGGATAATCTTCTATTAATTCTTCATATGCTTTTATCTTTTCGTCTATATTCATTCTTTTATTTCTATAAATTAATACTGCCAATTCTTCGGTATTAAATTGGTGTTTTATTTTTCTACAATGTTCACTAATTGCTTTTGAATTTATTAAATTATATGTATCCATTTGTTCCTCCTTATTTACTATATTTACATTATAAGACATAATCAACTAATTATAAAAGGTTAAGAATTTATTTATATAAAACTATTTTAAATTTTACATTTTAATTTCTCCCATTCTTCTTTTGTAATTAAAACTTCTCGTGGTTTACTTCCTTCATATTTAGATATAATCCCTCGTTCTTCCATTTGCTCTAATATTCTTGTTGCTCTTGCATAACCTACTTTAAATCTCTTTTGTATAAATAATGTTGTAACTTCCTCTAATTCTAATATACTTTCAATCACTTCATATAAATATGGGTCATAATCTATGTTATTTTCTACACTTTTTATTGTATCATAATTTTTATATTCATTTTTACTATTATATACTTCATCTTCTGAAACCTTAAATAAATCTATATCTTCTTTGGGTTCTTCCTTATCTTTAAAATTATTTATTATTATTTCTTCTTGTTCTTCTTTCAAATTATTATCTTCTATATTATTTACTGATGTTGTTTGTTTTGGATATTGTTTTCTTTTAAATAATCTAAAAATATCTTTTATAGTAAAAATCCCAAATCTAATAACTTGTATTATTGTATATAAAATTGGTAATCCAAATATTATTAAATAAAAGATACTTCCTTGTATTTCTGCACTTGAAGGCTTATATGGATTATTAAATAATGTATCATATACATTCCCTTTAAAATTAAATACTGATTCTAAATATAAAGTAAATTTATAAAATAGGAATAATACTATTACATTATATATCGGTGTTAAAAATCTTAATTTACTCTCTGATAAAATATCTCTTAGGAAATCAGGTAAACAAAGTATTACATACCACATTTCTATTTCTGCTTCTTCATCTCTTTCTAATTCTTTATTATATACTTTAACTGATTCTTTTATCCTTTGTTCTTCTTCATAAGTTAAATACGTTCTTTTACTATTATTCAAATTTACTGTTGTTGGTATAGGTCCAACTGTTCCCTCTTTCTTTGCTACTCTTGCAGCTGCTTTTATTCTTTGATTTTCTTCATAAGTATTATATGCCCTTTTACTATCATTCATATTATCCTCCTTAACTATCTTTATTATGAATTATATTAAAATAACTAGATACTTTATTATCTAGTTATAATCTTTTTATTTATGCTTCTTTGGTTGTTCCATAACTTCCACAACATAAACATTTTCCAGCATCAAATTTTTGATTTGTGCAACCCTTTGTTTTACACCCAACTGCTCCACATTTAGTACACTTATAAATAATTGAATGGCAATTTCCAGTTGGTTTTTGTCCTCCACAAGTCATCATAATAAAGACCTCCTTATTTATTTATAAGAGATAACCCAATAAAATAAAAGGTTTTTATCTCTATTTATACTTTTAAATTATAACATTAATTCATATCTATTACAAGTAATTCTCATATTTTATATTTTTATTTTTACTAAAACTTATGAGAATTACTACTATAATATAAGTTATATTGTTATAGGAGGTATTTATGAAAGATAATAAAATTATAGATAAATTAGAAAACTTAAAGAATATAAGAGAAGAAAGAAATATTACACAAATTAAACTATCTGTTGACTTAGGTGTATCACAAGAACTTATATCAAGATATGAATTAGGTTATTCATTCCCTCAACCTAATATGTTGATTAAATTAGCAGATTACTTTAATTGTTCTGTTGATTACCTTTTAGGAAGAACTAATATTACTACATCTATAAAAACATTAGTATTAGATAAAAATAATGTAGAATATTCTAAAATTATTGAAAACTATAATACTTTATCTAATAAAGATAAAGAACATCTACTTAGTTATATGGATTATTTATTAAATAAAGAAAAAGAGTAAAATAATATAAGAATTTTACTCTTTTTCTAAACTTTCTATCATTAACTTATTAGATAAAGAAAAAGCATATATAAATATATTTCTATCTAAATTGTTTCTTCTTTTTCCCTTTAATTCATTAATTTTATTAAATAAATCTAATTGTTCTTTTGAGAATCTTTTTACTAATTGATTTTCACATTCCATTATTTCCTTTGTTAATTCCTCGTTTTCTTCTTTTTCATATATCTTACTAATATTATCTTCAAATAATTTAGAAATAGTTTCTTTGTTTCTCATTTTCCCACCTTCCTTTATATTATTTTAAAATAAAATGTGTAAGTTGTATATGTTTTAGTATATTATTTTTTTCTATTCTTAAAATAGTAATATATTCCATAACCAATTAATCCTATAAGTATGATACCTATAAATATTAAACAAATTTTTCTTTCCTCTGATGTCATTTCTCCCCACGTTTTATTATTTCCACTATGTAGATAAAACATTCTATATCCCCCCTATATCTTATTATATAAGACCTTTTGTCTTTTTTCAATAGTTTTGGTTTATTTTATGGTTTAATTATTAAACTATACATATTATACACCAAATTGTAAAATACTAAATGAACTATATTATGGTTTAGAAAGTGGTGTTTAATATGGGTTTTAAAGTTCCAAGAGGTATAAATAAAGTTCCTTTTAGTATTAGAGTAGATGAAAAGGATTATAAAGTAATTGATAAATTATCAAAGAAAAATAAGAAATCTTATAATTTTATTGTTAATGCAATGATAAAATATGCTATTGATAATATGGATATGGAAGATATCAAAAATATCAATATAGAAGAAGATTAATAAATAAAAGTTACCTATTATAATATAAGTAACTTTTTAATTGTTCTATCTTTAAACACATTTTCTTATTTCCTCACTATCTATTTTTTTTTATTATTTTAAGATAAAACCTAAAATTTATATAGGATTAATAATTAATATAGAACTTACATATACTATATCAAACGTCCTTTCCTTACAATACCAATATGTATATAACTTATAATATTTATTTGTTTTTTGTTTTTATAATTATAATTTTTAGGTGTTTTTCCACCCTCAAACTATATAAATATAAACCAAAACTACTCTTTTTGAATTTCTAACTTTTTAAGAACGAATTTCTATTCTTTCACTTACATATTATATAATATTTGTCTCTTTTCCAATATTGATTATCCTTCCAATTCTTCTAAATAATCTTTCAAACTATGATACCCCATAATATATAAAAAATCCTCTACTTGCATATTATCTTCTTTACATATATCTTTTAATTTTATATAATTCTCCTCATATTTTTTATGTATTTTATCTGCTATCTTATCAGTTTCTTCTAACTCTTCTTCATATTCCTTAATTTCCTTTCGCAATGCTTTATTTCCTCCTTTTTAATTCTTCCTCTTTTCACTATACTTTTCAATAAGAGGTTTATAATATTTATCTTCTGCTTTTAATCTTGCTTTTATTGCCTCTTCTAATGTATTAAACCTTCCTAATGCTTTTGTTTCATACTTTAATCTTATATATGCTCTCCATTTCCCTCTAAATTTATCATAACTTACACCTCTGAATCCACTTGTATTATTTGAATTAAGATTACGATGTTTTATTAAGGATATAGAAGTATCCTCAACATATTTCATCGTATTTAACATTTTATCAATTCTTTTTCTTGAATTTCTCCAACAACCACAACTTATATTTTGTTTTAAATCACTTGAATTATAATAAACAATATTTCCACATTCACATTGACATTTATATAAAACTTTATTTTGTTTATTCCTTTTATCCGTCTTTTCTAATACTTTAAGCATACCTGTTTTAAATCCTACATAATTATTGATTCTCAAAATTATACCACCTTTAATATTTATCCTATCTATTTTAAGACATATATATAAATATCTAAATAAGTAGTTTTATATTTTTTTAATTATCGTCATTTATGTTTATTATTATTTCATTATCCTTTATAGTAGTTGTTTGATATTTATTATTATATCTATCTTCGCTCCATACAACATAAAATTGTGGAAATATATTTTTATTATTCTTATCTCTTATATCTATTGTTGAAATAGTGTTATATAGTAATTCTCTTGTAGATGTATAATTTATATCTGTTTCATTCTCTAAATATGGAGAGAAATAATCACTACCAGTAATTGAATATAAATTAGAACAATACTCTTTATCTAAAACTATTGTTACATCACTTAAAGTTAAATATTCTACATCTATTGGCTCCCCTGAAGGATAACTAGAATTATAATGTACTATTTCTTTATGTGGATTATTAACAAATTCAAACTTATATATGTATTTTCTAGGAACTTCAAGACACATAATATTCTTAAAAGTTATTGACAATTTCTCAAAATCTTTATTGTCTAATACATTTAAAACATTATATTTATGGAAGTTATATTTAGTAGTTCTTTCACAAACACTATTTAAAAATATTTTATCGTCAAATTCTTTTGTATCTTCAATAAACATATCTTTACTTCTAATCCCTAAATGATATAAAACTACAATAGTAATATTTAATTCTTTTACTATTTCTTTTAATTCTCTAATAATATTTTGTATCTCAATATCTCTACTTAAACATTGAGATTTATCATAAGAAAGTAATTGTAAATAATCAATAACAACTAACTTAATATTACTTTCTTCTTTTAATTTTACTAACATTTCTTTTATATCATTTGTTGTTAAATTTACATTGTCTATAATAGTAAAATTGGAATTATAGTTTTTACATTTATTTATTATCATACTTTTACTTTGTTCTAAACTAAACATCACTACTGAAAGATTTTTATTATAGCTTAAATCTTCACACATTTGAATTGAAATAGTTGTTTTCCCACTAAGCATAATTCCACATAAAGCAATAAGTTTTGGATTATCAATACTTATTCTATCTTTTATATCTTCATATGTTGTTCTCATTTTATAACTTCCTTTCATTAATAACATTAGGGGAGAGAATCTATAATTAAATAAATTCTCTAATGACAGACTTATAACTATGATGTAATATATATTTTATACTATTTATTGAAAATTTGAAATGAGTTTTTATATTTTTTATTTAAAACTTCCATTTTTAAAAATAATATGTTACAATTAAGAAAATTTTATAAGTAGGTGTTATAAATGGATTTAATTGAAAATAAAGAACAAATTATTTATAATTGTAAGTATCTTATTACAAATATAAATGATATTAATGTAAAAGAAATAATAAATTATGGAAGATGTTTTTTAAAATGCACATATAATAATAAAATTTATTTCTTCCCAAGTAAATTTATAGGATATAAAAACAATACCATTGAAAAATATGAAGAAGCAAAAGAATTACATGCTATTGCAGTAAATTTAAAAGATAATTCAACTAAAAGAAATTTTGATGGTGGAAGAACTAATACTGAAATTCAAAAATGCTTTAATAAAAATTTTGAAGAGAATTCTATTCTATACAATGAATATGAAAATTTTTGTAATAGTTTAGGAATAGAAAATATTGAAATAAAAAGTAAAAATGTTAAAAAATTTATGATATTAGAAGAAGAAATAAAAGATTTATAATCTAAAAAGGAATAGTTGAATTAATAACTATTCCCTTTTTATTTATTTGATTAAATTTATAGTTTCTAATAACTCGTCCAATGATTTATGAGTATATACGGAATCGGTTACGTCCCCTCCGATTACTATGCCCAACGATTAACCTTACACAAGTTCTATTGGCTCCTGCTGAATTTAATAAACTAATTGCCGTGTGCCTTCCGATCGTGAGGCTTATGTTTATCTAATCCTAATTTCTCAATTATAGGTTTGAATTTCATTTTATAATAATTATCATATTTCATTTGTTCCCCTTTTTTATTAGTTATTAAATACTCTTTGTCCTTATTTTTATTATAATATTTACTAATTATTGGAATTATCCTATTATGTAATGGTATCGTACGATTACGTCCTGCTTTGGTCTTACCGTCCGTCCGTATCATATATTTTTCTGATAAATGAACATTCTCTATCTTTATGCTTAACAATTCTGAAATTCTTAATCCGAGTATATATTAGGAGGATTATTGAATCAACAAATTCAACTTTATTAACATTATCCCATAATACTTTAATCTCATTTTGTGTAAAAGGTTTTCTTGTACTCTCTTTATCATTTGAGCCACAATCTACAAATTTACTTAACCTTTTATCTACTATTTCTAATTTTATTGCATAATCATATAACTGATTTAGTAATTTTTTTATTTCCTTTTTAGGATAATAATTTTTATTAGAATTATCCACAGTTGCCTGTAATGCTAAATAAGTTATTTCACAAAATTTTTGTTTATATAATGGTTGACAATACTTATAAGCAGTTTTATACCCTGAAACCCCTGTCTTTCCTATTTTATCGTAATGTTCACTAGACCACTTTGAATATAATTCTTCAAATGTAATATTCTTTTTGTCTATATCCCAAGGTTTATTATTATATTCTGCTAATTTTGCAAGTCCCTCTTCTCTTGTTGCATAATATCCTAAATAGGCATACTTTAAACGTCCATTTTCTTTTCTACCAACAGTTACACGTACCTGAAATGGTCTCCTACGTTGACCTTTCAATTTTATTAATGAGCCGATATCCGACTAGGCATCCTCAATTCTTATCTCCCCTTTCTTTCTAATTTTGATTTATTATAAGATAAATATTCCTTCTTCCATATAGATATTTTCAATATTTTTCTCATTACCTACATAATCCCAAAATTGTTTAGGATTAATAAAATAATTATATTTTTTCTTTTTAGGTAATTTAATTGCTACCCCAAATGGTAATGCTCCTGTAACTAATCCATATCTAATAAACTCTTCGCTCTTATGTAAAATTTTTGCAACATCAATAATTGTTAATTTTTCTATTTTATTATAATTTCTATTCAATTACTTCACTTCCTATCTTCTCTTAATTTGAACATAATCACACTTTTTAGGAATTTTGGTTACTACACTAATATTCTTTCTTATCTTTATAGTAACCAATTCCTAAAATTAATTTTTAATCTTTAAAATATCTCTCTTCTGCAACTTCTCTTGCTTTTTCTACTATATTCTGTATTTTATTTATTTCACTATCATTATTAATAGTAATTGGATTAACTTTTATATTATTCAAATAATCAATGTATCTTCTTACTTTGTTATATGAATATTTTTCACATACTTTTGTCATTCCAAACCTATTAACTTCTGTAACAAATTTTATTAATCCCTTTTTTATAGTCATACTATAACTGGATTCTCTAATTAACCTTTTACAAATATTTAATTTATAATAATCTCCCAAATAAAAATATCCTTCATAGTATAAAAAGTAATATTTTTCCATAAATTCTTTGGTCCAATATACATTGATATTTCTTTTAATTCCTTCTTTTCTCAATAACCTATGTAATTTCCTATTTTTTACTTGTAGTTCCACTCTTAAAACCCCCTTCCACTCTGGCAACTTACACTTTTCCCATTTATCATAAACATTTACTTTTAAACCTGAATATGGTGTTGCTAATGATATACTCGTATCATATATTCCTGTTGCTTTTAACTTTTTATAATTAGTTCTATGTTTACTCATTAAAACGTGCATATTAGACATTTCTAATGATGTAAGTTGGATATCCACTTTATAATCAATTCTACAAACATTAAATTTAATATCTTTCTTTTTTATATTTACAAATTCTGTTATTATTTCTATTAACTCATTTATAAACTCTTCCTTATCATTTAACGTAATATCTCTTTTTCCAATTATTTTATCTACTTCTGTTTGTATATATAAACTTTTGGAATATAAGAAATAAAAGAAACGGACATTTTTATATTCAAATTTATAAAATCTTTGCTTACTATTTCTTGTAAATAATTCATAAAACAATGGAATTTGATTAATTAAAATTCCTACTATACTTAAATAAATACTATGTATCACTTTTATTCCTCCTATCCTGTGTTATATTGATTTATAGAATATTCTTAAAGGAAAAAATCAATATAACATTACCTTTATTAAAAAGAATTCACCTTGCCCCATTAGCGTGTAATTGTTGCTTTCCCTTAAATTGTTGTGCAATTTCCTGCTCTCTTTTAATTTCTTGTTCCTTTTGTTGTTGTATTAATTCTTTTTCTAATCTCTCTTTTAAATCAAATGGTGTTGGAAAAGCATACATTCTATTATTTACCCCTCTAAACTTTTTCTGTATAGCTCTTTCAACCTTACCACTTTCAGTTATATTAACATTTATGTAATGTCTATCTGCTAAACCATTTATAATTTTTTTAGTAGAATAATTATGTTTTCTCAACCATTCTTTCAATATTGACGTATGAACATAATAAACACCTTTATCAAAAAGTCCAAAACTCTCTTTAAACGAACAACTCTCTGTATCGTCATATTCTGTATAATTTTCTATCTTATATTTATCAAATGACTTATAATTAGATAAAATCCAAGAGGTAATTTCTAAATATGCCTTTTCTACTACATCTATTTCTTGTGCTGTTCCTAATTTTTCTAAAATTTCTAATCCCATTTTTATAGAATTTTCTTTGTTATCTTCTTCAAATAACTCTTTACTTACAACCACATCAGCTAAAACAATAACTGCAACAGAAGAAATATAGGAATATATATCATTAGTAGTTTTTAATTTTAATTCCTTTTTTATTTCTTCAAACAAATCTTTCAATGTTTTATAATTATCTTGGCTATATTTATTAATTAAAATTTCTATATATTTTCTTCCAACAGTACCATAATATTTTTGAGTTGTTTCATACATTTTAGAACTCAATTCTTCTTTATAATTGAATGGTGAGCCTTCTAATTCTAAAATTCTTGTTGCTACACCTGTTGTTGATTCTTCTGTTGTTATTGTTTGCTCTCCTGTTGCTAAAACAAGTACATTAAAAGTATTTAATTCTTGAACACCACCTGTTTTATTTCCTCTAACCTTACCTGTACCACTTGACAACATAAATATTAATTTCTCTAATTCATTTTGTGATTTTTGTATTTGTTTCTCATCAATTCCTAAAACTAAATCATTGAATAAACCTGCTAATCTTTCCATTCCTACGGCCGTTGTGTTGAAAGTACACATTAAATTTTCAGGATTTCCCCATACACTTAAAGCAGTATGTAACATAGCAGATTTTCCAGCTCTCGAATCCCCATAATTATAAACAACAAAAATTCTATGTCCTAAAATTCTAAGTAATGGTGCAGCGAAGGAAGAAGATAATATAAATCTAAATAAAATATTATTTCTTAATAACTTTATTTCATTTATCCACTCTTTTAAATTTCCTTTTTGTGTATATCCCTCAAGCCATTTTTGAAGTCTATAATCTAAATCAACTATAATTTCATTAGTAAAAGGAACAAAAATTTTAAAATCATCTCTCCACCCTAACTTTGTAACTGCTCTAATAGGTTTCTGTGTTTCAAGATTTATTAACTCAAATTGTGAAAAATAATAAACAAACATTTTAGCATTAAGACTATTCACAGGTAAACCAAAAGAAGATAATTTTACTATCTCAAAATGACTAAAAACAATATCTTTTGGAAAAATTCCTACTTTCCACTTATTATATTTATAAATTGCAATTTTCACTTTCTCCTCTTCGCTATCTTCATTACTAATTACATCTAAAAGAATAGGTATAACAGATGAAATAAAATTTTTATTTTCAATAATATTTCCTTCTTTATCCTTTTTCTTCTCTATTTCATAAAGTTTACTATTTTCTACAATAAAATTTGGGGGAAGAATACGTGTGTACTCTTCTCCGTTTATTATTATTGGTAAAACACCATTTTGACTAAATAATTTTTGATTTTTATTTTCTTCCATAATATCTTCCTTTACCTAAAAACTTTTTCTCTTAACCTATATTTTATTTTGGTTTCAAAATCTTCTAGAAACTTTTGTAGTAATAAATCTTCTATACCTTCGTCTACTTCATTATCTATTACATTTTTTAATGAATTTTCTAAATAAGAGATATTTTCTTGTAAATATTCTTCCATTTCTTCTTTCTCTACACCTTTTATTTCTGACATTACAACTTCCTTTGAATTTATAATCATTTCCCTGATATTCATATTAATTACCTCCTAATTTTAAAATAATAAATAATTATCGTTTTTAACTTCTGATTTAATTTTATTCAGTATAAAATCTTTAAATATTGGTTGTATGCTTTTATCAATTTCTTCTTCTAAAACATTGTGAAAATCATCTCTTAAAGTTTTTTCAACTCTTTCTATACTTGGCTCTATCTTCTTACTTATCATAGAACTTAATTCATTTCGTGCAATCATTGATAAATCATCTAAAAACTCACTATATTTCACTTTTATTCCCTCCTACATTAACAAAATCTATACTTTTATATCCCCACGTTTCTTCTAATTCCTCATAGGTTTCATTTTGTATCTCTTCCCTTTCAGGACAATGTACTACCCCCATTTTTGAACATATCTCTTTTATCTTTTGTAGATTTATTCTTTCTTGCATTTCTGCCTACCTTTCCTGTAAGTTGTAGATATAATCTTCTAGAACAACTACATAAACAACCTACAAATAAAAACTATTTTTTTGAAATCTTTATGCACACTTGACTTCTACTACTATTATTCTATATAATATATGGTGTCCATTTAACAACTTTTATTTTTTTATTAGTGGTTACACGATAAGGAGGAAATAATAGATGGATTATATAGAAAATTTAATTTTATATGACTTTAAAAACTATACTAATACTTTTCAAATTGAATTTTATAAACGCTCTGATATTGAACTTGAACGAATTAATCAAATACAAACATCTTTCTCTATGAATGAAAACAAACTAAAAAAAGAACCTAAATCATTACAAACAAATGCTACTAGATTAGGAAATACATTATTAATAATTATGAATGAATATGAGCAAATTATAAAATATTTGGAAGAATCTAAAAATTATATCTTAAATCTATCCTTTGAAGAAAAAACAAATACAAACATATACACTTACGATGAGGATTATGATTTTAATGAACCTATTTATTATGATATTTTTCAACAATTAAAAATAGATATTCAAGATACTTTACAAAAAAGGAAATATGAACCTCTTACAAAAGATAACAAAAATGCCAGAAAATATAAAATACAAAAAGACATATCACCTATTCTATTAAATGAAATAAACACCTTTGAAAATACTCTACACCAAATTAGAGTTGATTATTTTAATGAACTTGATAATAAAATAAGAGAATTAGCAAAATTGGAAAAAAGTATTATAAATAAAAAAGTAGCACAACAATATAAAGATTTAAAAAATGGAACAATAATAAAAAATGCCTGTATTAAATTTTTAGATAATTTTATAAATGATTTAAAAGAAATAAAAAAATTAGTAGATAATTCTTTTTTGAATAAATCTGTTGAAAGTAACACTAAAAAATTTAAACTTAATCAAATTACTATACCAACATCAACTTTTCAATTTAATTTAACTGACAAAAATCCTAAAATAAAAAGATATACTTATACTTTTAACAACATACAAGAATTATGTTATATTACATTTTATCAATTACTAATAAATAAAAAGGTAATTTCAAAATGCGAATTTTGTAATGATTATTTTATCCCCAAAAATAGAAATGATGAAATATATTGTGATAAGAAATACAAAAAATATAAAGGAGAAGAAACGTCTTGTGCTAAAAAAGGAAAATATAAAAAATATAATATAAATAGAAAAAATGACATTGATTCTTTGTATGGTAATCTATTAAATAGACTAAATGGAAAAATAAAAGACAATGACACAAATTATAATACTTACTGCGAACTAAAAGAAAAATTAAGAAAAGAAAAAGAAAAAATAAATAAACAAAAAAATGAGGATACAAATAAAATATTAAAACAAAAATTAAGCCAAAAAATATTAAGTAAGAAATTAAAAGAAATAGAAAAGAAGTATGATAAAGAATTTCACATATACTTAACATCATTTGATAAAGACTATCAAAACAAATTTCCAAGAAGAAATAAAAATAAATACACATCCAATAAATATTGGTATCAAAAAAAAAAATCCCAAATAATATAAATATATGATGTTTTAAAGTTTTTATTGAAAATTTTTGTAAAAAATTTTC
>CARFUA010000001.1:20270-28030 GCA_948976265.1 uncultured Clostridia bacterium | reverse complement strand
TACTTTGTTACTCTTATTTCTTCTTCTATCTTTTTAAAATTTACACAAATATTTTTAATACTTTCATAATTTATATACGTATATTTAGCCTTTTTTAAAATTTGATTTTGATGTTTAGAGATATAATAATATTCTTGATATAATTTATTTGAATAATTATAATTAATTTTTTGAATAAATTTTTTAGGAACAGGAATCATATTTGAAAATCTTATTAATCCAATATAATTATTATAATAATCATAAATTCTAAAAAATGTATTATTCATAAAATAACTTTTATGTTTTTCTCTTGCAGAGTACATAGGTGCTAAATAAATATAATTTTTATTTTTTAAAACTACCCCCAAGTATGGTCTATTTTTTATAGGTATATTTTTATCAAATTGTCTAATATATTTTATATATTCTTGATTTATATAATAAAATTGTAAATTATTTGTTCCCATTTTAACCCCCTTCTATTTTTATTTGTATATCGTGTGTATATCGTATGTATATTAGTAATTAAATTTCTTTGGCTTTTATTTCCCCTTATTGACTTTTTCAAAAAATTCTTAAAATAATAATACCAACACTTTTGAGCATTTTGCAGTAATTACACGAATTAATAAAAAGGAAGTCAAATATTTCATCTAAATAAATCGCCTTATTCTGATTCCTATCTTTTTTGATTTTATCCCAAAAAATATCGGTAAACATGTACATCCCATACTTTAAATTTTCTTCTCCTAAATCATATACATCACCAATGATTAATTTATTATCTAATTCCACATTTGTATGATGATTAAAGAATTTTAAAGAACCATAAATAAAAGGATATAATTTTAATTTAAATGTTTTATCTTTTTCATCTTCTAATAAATGGTATAAATCTTCCAAAATTGGCATATCTTCACTTGTTTTAAAAGATGGAATAATGTTAATTTTTCCTTCTTCTGGATTCTTATATAAAGATTCATCTTCAAATGTAATACCTTTTTCTTTATACATTTGGATTAATTTTTGTTCCAAAATTGCCATTTTTTCTTCTTCTATATCACCAAAAATCAGGCTAAAGAATCCTCTTAATTTTAGCAATTTACTACTTAAATATCCGAGCTCCTTCTTCAATGCTTTCTTCTCTGATGTCAAAAATATTAATGTAAGTATCAGAAGTTGGACCAAGCTTTATGAGTGTTCCATCCAAACTTTCTGCAATTTTATTATATTCTCTTTCTGGATCAATTATATATTGCTCGATTCCTAATAAACGATATCTTAAAATTAACAGTTTTATATAAAATGATTTCCCTGCGCCACTTGTTCCAAACACACAAATGTTAGCATTTTTATATTTATGTTTGTTAAATCGGTCGACTAAAATCATAGAATTATTATATCGGTTACTTCCTAAAAATACACCATTTTCGTCACATAACGTAGAAGAAATAAACGGATAGGTTCCTACTAAGCCTTGAGTTAAAACATTTCTTTTCGTGACTTCCTTCAAATCTTTGCTATTCTCCATGATTGGCAAACAACTTAAAAACGTCTGCTCTTGCCTGAAATTTGCTCTTCTTGGTACCAAACCAGAAGCTTGTAAAATACTTTCTAATTTTGATAAACTCGCCTGCAATTCCTTTTCATCTTTTGCAATTACAATGCAATAGGTATATAAATAATAAAGTTCCTCATTATTCACTTGCATTTCTTTTCTTATGTATTTCGCATCATTATAGGAAAATGCTGCTAAATCAATATCTTCTTTGTTACTGTTTCCAAATTTTAAATCCACACCAGTATTTCCAATGCTATAGGTTAAATCTTTTAGTGTTTTATATGTATCTTGTTTTTCATAAAATATGGAAATATTTGTATTTACGTTAGTATTCATTAGATTTTTAAAGATAATTTCGCTATATTCTCTTTCGTAATCCACAATTAATAAACCTGCATAATATTTTCCATTTAATTCAACATATTTGGGGTTGGTAAGATTGATATAACCTGGTGCTAATTTATCTTTTAGATTCAGCGTTCCATTTAAAAAATTTTCTATTTTTTTCACCTCTATTCAGTTATTTTTGGATTTTTAATTAATAAAAGATTGTAAAATGTTTGTTACTTTTTGTTTAGAATTAATTTCATCAACAAGGTTTCCGCATCTTGTTAATGTTTCTTTGATTTTAAAATAACATTCACTTAAATACTCAAATGCTTTGGTTTCTTCTGCCATAAAATCTTCGATTCCTTTGTTTAGAATATCTACTTTTTTTTGGATAACAATAAAAAAATTCTTGGAAGATGAGTTTTTTTCTTTGTTCATTTGGGTAATATAGTTTATATAATTTTCTTTCATTTCTTGAATTTTTTCATTTTTTTCACTTACTTGATTAATTTGGGAAATGGTTTTAGAAATATCTTCTTTTTTACTTTGAATTAATATCTGTATATCAAAATCACAGATTTTTAAGAAGTTTTTATAAGAATTTAAAATAGATTCTTTTTCTAATTTAGATTTTAAATCATAATTGATAGGATTGATTTTTAAAATTTTAATAAAAGAATTTTTATAAAATATTAGTCCATTTTCATAGATATTCTCAAAAGGCAACCATTCTTGCGTTGTTTGCTCTTTTTTGAATTTCAAAATTTTGCTCCTTTCTTTTTGTTTTTATGATAATACAACTTTTATCTACGTTTGTCAATATGTTTTTTTAAAAAATTTCTGAATATTTTTTCAAAATTCGACAATACTATCATTATAAGGTTTATATTAGCCTAACTTAGAGTAATATGAGGTCGATTTTTGGCTTTTTATTATTCGAGCTAAGATGTAATATAGCTGAAGCAATCCTTTGGTTATATTATGTCGGACGCGGTCCGAGTAAATTATTTGTTTGTAAGCTATTGAAATATTCATTTTTATGTCTAATCAATGGTTAAATGATAGGTAATTTATTCCAAGTCATGATGATGCTTGTATTTAATTGTGGTTGTTACTAGTCTCTATTTTGAGATGAATATGGCTATGATGAGTGCATTTATTGTCTAGCAACTGATTAATATATGTGGTATATAGGTTATTCATATAGTGATATATGTTAGCTTAGACTATTATGTATATTAGTTTTCGCTGAAAGTTAATATAAGTTTTATCGATGAACCTAGTTTAAGTGAATTCTTAAACTAGGTTTCAATTTTTATACGATTTCTATTATTAATACAAAATAATTTCGAACAAAAAAACAGAAATAACCTATATTATCTCTGTAATATCCCCTACCTTTAATTATATCATATTTATGCAAGTCTGTCAATTGACAAATCAGTGAAATTCTGCTCTCAGTTGATTTTACTTAGTTTGAGCAAATCACTAAATTCATCCCTTCTATTTCACCTTATTATTTTTTAAAATTTATCTAATCTCCTTCTCCCACAATCGGTATTCATAATACCAACTTCCCCATTGCTTAATTTGACTTTTTTCAAACCAATTACAACGTTCCTTTATAATTTCTAAAATATCTTTTATTTCATTTTCTTTTGCTAATTCTATTTTCATTTTTTCCCTCCCAAAATCCATTTTACAATTTCTTTTTTTATTTCAAAATATTCTTCTTTTTCAAATTGCATATTGGAAATACAATATTTTCGATTCGAAATATGTGAACAAAAAATACATTCGTGCAAACTGTTACAATCCTGAATAAATAAGGAATTGCTAATTTTAGCTGAACAAATTACATTATAACTATTCGTACAACTTCCTGAATCATCTACACGTATACAAAACGAAGAATTCGCGCTTCTTTGTGATGCAATACAATATTCTAAGTTATTTCCACCATCTAAATATAACGAATTCTTACTTGCTCTACAATCGTTACAGCGGTACAGATTTTCAGAACTATAAATTGTATCAGATTGCGAAATATTGCTTGAATCATAAATTCTTTCTGTTGTTGTAAAATTTACTTTTTTCCACAATTTTATAATATCTTCTAAACTATTTACTTCTCTTTTTTTGAGCATCCAGCCTTTTCCATTATTAAAATTTTCCGAATTTTTTTGCGTAATAAATTTAGTTGGATTAATTGAACTTGCCCAAGTTTCTTCTCCTGTTGTACTGTCAATTACTTTTTGGGGAAGTTTAATATCAAAAGCAAATTCAGTTAAAATTTCTTCTAAATGATAGGGACATTTTTGCCTAAAAATATTTTCAAAAACTTTATTTGCAATTACCATTGCTTCTTTTTTATTCATTTAAATGAATCCTCCTTCTACCTGTTGATTGGGAGCTCATAATGTCCTTTAAATTAATTTTTTCACCAATATGAAAGGCAATTTTTTTCATTTCTTGTTTGATTTTATTTTCATTTTTTACTTGCAAATTTGTGCTTAATATCTGACTTTTATTTTGTCTTGGAAGTGAAACAAAATCCAGCGTTTTTCCTTTAAAAGCTGGTAAAACTTTTCCATTACTACTTACACGCAAAATACATTCTCGATTGGCTAATTCTGTTAGAATTTTCATGCGTATTCGATAAGAATCATGAACAGCAACTTCCATTTGAATATTTGATTCTAAAACCTGTGCATCTGCGCGTGATACACGAAATATGTAATAATTAAGCACATTTGAAAAAATTGATTTTTGTAATTCTTCACTTATTTGACTAAAATATTGCTGTGCTAAAATCAAAGAAAGATTATATTTTCTAGCTTCTGATAAAAAGCGACGCAAAATTGGATTTTCCACAACTGCAACTTCATCAATTACAAAAATAATATGTTCCTCGAATGACATTCCTTGAACTAATTGCAAAATCTGCCCCATCACAAATCCTGCAATTGTTTTTGTAACATTTTCACCTAGCGCAACTTGATCTAAAGAAAAAATGGTTAGAAAATTATCTTTTAAAATTTCTTCAATATTTCTCATTTTCCTATCTTCTTGATTAAAAACAGGCAAAATTTGCATTTCATCAATAAACGAAATAATGGGTGCAATTGCTTCTTGATAAGATTGATTTTTTAATTCATTAAAATCACTTAAGAAAAAATCAACCGTGCTTTCTGGAAGCTCCTCTTCTAATTCATTTATCATTTCTGTTCGATATTCGATTTCTAAAATAAATTTTCTTAAATTTGAAAAAGATAATTCTTTTTTCACAAGTAATGTATAAATGCTATGCCTTAAAACACGTTCTAATTTTGAATTATATAAATCTGCAATTAAAGACTTGAATAAAGTAAGTATTAATTCTGTAGAAGTTACAATGTCTTTGCCAGAATTCATAAATAAATTTGCACTGTCTTCTACTTTTTTGAAATCAATAACTGCTGTATCATCTAAACCGCCAATATCATCTTCCATTGCGGCATGCGGGTCAATTACGATGACTTTATATTTTAAATTATAATTTGAATTATTTTTAATATTTGCAATAATCGAACTAATTAATTTTGACTTTCCACAGCCACTTGCCCCTACAACTAAAGAATGTTTATCAAAATCGTAACGATTTAGATGCAAATAATAATTGTTATTCAAATAGGGAAATCCATTTACTTTAAGCAAACTATCTTTTTCATCACTTTTTAATAAACGCAAAGATTTTTGAATATCCAAAAATTTAATGGCATCTTTTTTATAAAAAAATCGGCTATAATTTGAAAAATCAATACTTAAAAATCGATGTGGAATATTAAATAAGGCTAATTTTTTAATGATTTTTTTATTCTTTTTTTCAAAAAAGAATTTGGTGGAAGATAAAAAATTATCTTTGCAATAAGGCCATATTATAATTTGTGAAATAGTTAGATTTCTTGCTTTTTTTACTTCATTTTTATCATAAACATCTAGAACATTATTTTCTCGATTGGTTATAAAATAGAAAAAATTAAATTGTGAATGTATTTTTTCTTTTGTATCAATTCGTTTTAATAAAAACTCACTTAAATGGCTGATAATTGGTGGCAATTCGTGGGAGGAGCTAATAAAATATCGTACTGTATTTAATTCAATTTTGACAAATAAATCCCATTTTCTAAATCGACCATTCAGTTTCGAAACTTCAAAAATTAAATTTAACCAAGAATCTTCTGTAACATATTTTGAAGTTAAAAATACTTCTGATATAATTTTCTTACTCATTTCAATCCCTTCTTTTTCTCAAATTATATCAAAATAAAATACAAAAAAACTGACTTTTTCTTGATAAAAAAAATCAGTTTTTCTTGACGAATTATAATTTCCATATTATAATCTCCCCATCCTTTCACAAAAGGAAATCTTTTGAAAGGAGGCAATTGTATTTATGTTTAAACGTATACTTAAAACGCTAGCTTTACTCATTATTTTATCTATGATAGATGATGAAAAATAAAGCGAAAGACTAGGAAACGCCATTCCTAGTCTTTTTTTGTACTTCGTTTAAAATGTATACTTAAACTTATAAGTTATATATATTATAACTCACATTTTATTATATGTCAACGTTTTATTTTTAGTCATATAAAAAATCAGTTTTC
Organism: uncultured Clostridia bacterium; assembly: GCA_948976265.1. Taxonomy (GTDB): domain Bacteria; phylum Bacillota; class Clostridia; order TANB77; family CAG-508; genus Scatovivens. The sequence goes on along the minus strand of CARFUA010000001.1, from coordinate 21,508 downwards.
TATTGGAATCCAAAATTCTGTCATATTGTCGTGATAATACTCCAATTCTGGCAATTCTCTTAAATTATATTTTAAAACAGGAACAATTTCCGCATAAAACCTATGTGACATTTCTTGAATATTTTTTTCATCTTGTGATGAAATATCAAATTTTAACCATTTACTTTTTGGGATAACATATTTCTCAAACTCGCTAATTTCCTTATCATACAAAACCCAATATTGATAATTATCACTTTCAAATCTTTTTTCATATACCACCATGCCATATTTAATTGGTCCATATTGATGAATATATTTTTTTTGCATATTAGCAAAATGTTTTGGCGCCTCTTGGGAAATTTCACAATAGGTTGTTTTGATTCCTTTTCCATATAAAATCATTTCTTCTTTTTCAATCACGCTATATTCAATATTGGTATTTTCTTTTATATTTTCATCAAAAATTAACTTGGTAAAAATTTTTAATCCATCAGGATTATTTTTCACATTGCTTGGTTTCATTCCGTGAAATTTCTCAAAGGCTCTAGAAAATGAAGTCGCATTTTCATATTGATATTTCACAGCAATTTCAATTATTTTTTCACGACTTTTACACAAATCAAAACCTGCATTTGATAATCTTCTTTTTCGTATATATTCCGAAATAGATATATTGCAAAGTAAACTAAAAATACTTTTCATCGTGTATTCATTCACACCTAAAATTTTTGCCAATTTTTCATATTCAATTTCATTTTCAAGATTATCTTCTATGTAATTAATCATTTCATTTAAAGATTTATAAATATTCATTTTTTACCTTTCTATTTATACCACATCAAAATTTCTTCTAGCGTTTTTCTAGGTCTTGGATTTTTATTTTCATTTGGATATCCAATCGAAATTGCGCAAACTAAATTCATATTTTCTTGGGAAATTAATTTCAAAATTTCTTCTTCAGCATAAACTGTATCTCTAATCCACAATGAGCCCAATCCTAAATTTGTTGCACGTAAACAAATATGTTCTACTGCTGCACCAATAGAAAGGGCATCCCCAATTCGCCAATTATCATCTGGCTCTCTTAATACTAAAATTAATATTGGCGCTTGCTCGATTGCTTTTACAGTACTTGGTACACTGGTTGGATAAAACTTTGTATCAAATTTTGAATCTGGATTCTTTTCTTTTTCTAGCATAAGTTCAATAATTTTACTTTTCATTTCATTCTTTATTACAACAAATTTCCAAGGTTG
>CARFUA010000001.1:17136-20259 GCA_948976265.1 uncultured Clostridia bacterium | reverse complement strand
GGTTGTCTATTTTTTGCCGAAGGCGCAAGCCTTGCACAATTGATTAAATCTTCGATAATTTCATTTGATATTTCTGTATTTTTATAACTTCTAATACTTTTTCTATTTTGAATTGCATCTATTAATTCCATTTTTTCTCCTTTTTTATAGTTTATAATATTTTTATCAAAAAGTCACTAATTTTACGAAATTTTTGTTGATAAATTTTTATTAGTATGATAAAATAAAAAATATATAAGTGTAAATTTAAATTGGATATAAAAATACAAAAAATAAGGAGGAGAATTAAATTTATGCCTATATTATCTAATTTTTACGGTATTCTTATAAAAATGTATTTTCAACAATCAGAACATAACCCACCACATATTCATGCTATATATGGTGAATATACAGGTGCTATTAAAATTGAAAATGGTGAACTTATAGAAGGCGATTTACCAATTAGAGCATTAAAACTTGTTCAAGAATGGTTACAATTGAACAAAACTGAAGTTTTAGAAGTTTGGAACACTCAAAAATTTAAAATTATTCACCCATTAAAATAGGAGGGATTAATATGTTTCATAAAATAAAAAATGTACAATATTTGGAAAATTATATTATAGAAATAACTTTTGAGAACAATATTATAAAATATTATGATGTTAGTAATTTATTTGAAAAATGGGATGTTTTTCAAAATCTCGTTAATATTCCTAATCTTTTTGAACAAGTAAAAGTTGAACCAGGAGGATATGGAATTTCTTGGAATGATGAAATTGATTTATCTTGCGAAGAATTATGGGAAAATGGTTATATTCAAAATTCTGAATCCTATTAAATGTAAGTAAGAGCATGTTTTTGTCAACTTGACAATTCCACATAAATATGATATAATTAAAGTTAGGGAATATTTATGGAAATAATTTAAAATTATTTCCATTTTTTTTATTTTTTCTCTTGACATTTGTAATTTTTTCTTGTAAAATAATTTTACTTTATATCTTAAAAATTTATTTCTCAAAACCTTCCATAATACAGAATTTAATAAAATATAGGAGATGATTCATATAAAATTTATTTTAAAATACAAAAAATATTTAGCGAAAATAGCTGAATTTCTAGAAACAATTGACTCTTTAAATAGTCAATATATTACTTTAAAAACCCAACAATTTTTAATTCGAAAATATAAACCAATTTATGATTTTTTTAAATGTTTCTTTAAAAATCAAGAAATTCGAAAATTTCTTAAACTTTATTCTCATTTAGAAAGCTATATTGAAGCCCACAATAGTATTTATTTAAAAAATCAATTAAATGATTATGATGATTTACTTAACAATATTGATGGAAAAAGTCTAGATTTACAACAAAAAATGGCAGTTTTAAGTGATGAAACCAATAATCTAGTCATTGCACGGTGCAGGAAGTGGAAAAACTTTAACAATTTCTGGGAAAGTAAAATATTTGATTGAATCCAAAAAAGCAAAACCTGATGAAATTCTATTAATTTCCTTTACTGACAAAGCCGTCAAAGAAATGACTGAGCGTCTTCACAGAATAGACATCGAAGTTCAAGCTAAAACTTTCCACAAACTTGGTCTTGACATCATAACTAATTTTGAACAAACACGTCCAACTATTGCTACCAGTGAATTTCTAAATCAAATTATTTCTAATTATTTTAAAGAAGAAATCTTAAATTTTCCAGAACAAATTAAAAATATCCTTGAATTTATGACTGCTTATTTATATATTCCAGAAGATATCACGAATTTTAAAAATCTTGGCGACTATATTGACCATTTTAGAAATATTGATTATGAAACAATTCAAAGTAAGTATTGGAAGTCATGCCATAAGCAAGATAAAAATTTTTTAGAAAATGCACAAAAATATTGCAAAAAGGTAAAACGCCTTGATGATTTAATAATTAGTAATTTTTTATATTTAAACAGTATTAATTATAAATATGATTATTTATATCCGTACGAAGCTAAAAATTCTTTTAAACGAAAAATTAAGTCAAATTTCTATTTACCTGATTATAACTTATATTTAGAACACTTTTCCACAGATGAAAAAGGTCATTCCAAATTTTTAACCAAGTACGAAGAACAGAAGTATTTAGCAGAAATTAAATTAAAAAGAAATTTATATTCTATCCATAATACAAATTATATCGAAACTTATTCCTATTATAACAAAGATAAAAGTTTGCTTCTCAAATTAGAAAATTCCCTTAAAGAAAATCAAGTTATTTTAAAAGAGGCCAATTTAAAAGATATTTTCCAAAAAATTTATATTTTTCAAAAAGATAAATCTTTTGAGGAATTTATTAAATTAATGTCAACCTTCTTAAGTCTCTTTAAATCCAACAATATGCAAATATCGGATTTTGATAAAATTCTTGTGGAAAACCAGAAAATAGATAATTATTTCCTAAAATCGCGCAATGAATTATTTTTAAAAATTTTCCGTAATTTCTTTGATTTTTATGAATCTTCATTACAATCCACAGGTAAAATTGATTTTAATGATATGATAAACAAGTCTACAGAAATCATTAATTTGGGGTTTGTTCCAAAAGATTATAAATATATCATTATTGATGAATATCAAGATATTTCTATGAGTCGCTTTAAATTAATTAAAGCTTTGCAAAATGCCACTCATTCAAAAGTCATTTGTGTTGGCGATGATTGGCAATCAATTTATCGATTTTCTGGAAGCGATATTGATTTATTTAGTAATTTTGAAAAATATTTTGGTCCATCAAAATTTTTAAAAATAGAAAAAACTTATCGAAATTCTCAAGAGCTTATTGATATCGCAAGTAATTTTGTAACCCAAAATCCAAAGCAATTAACTAAAAATTTGAAATCTGATAAACACATCATTGAGCCAATCAGGGTTGTGTATTTTTCAGAAGACATTGTTGAAGGTGTGGAAAAGGCAATTAAAGATATTATTTTTGAATTTGGAGAAAATTCAGAAATATTGCTGTTGGGCAGAACCAAGTACGATGTTCTATGTATTGCAAATAGTGACAATTTTAAATTAAATGAGAATTTTTCAGAAATTCAATATTTACCTTTCCCCAATCTTCATATCTCTTTTTTAACTGTCCACAGGTCA
>CARFUA010000001.1:0-17118 GCA_948976265.1 uncultured Clostridia bacterium | reverse complement strand
TGAAAATGTAATTTTACTTAATATGCAAAATAATTTACTCGGCTTTCCAAATCGAATTTCTAGTGACCCCATTTTATCTTTGGTTTTAGCCAATAAAGAAGAATATTTATATGCCGAAGAACGACGTTTGTTTTATGTTGCAATCACACGTACAAAAAATCGAACTTATTTGGTTGCACCAGAAGAACATTATTCTTCTTTTTTAGAAGAACTTATTTCAAATCAATCTATCCCCTCAAATCATGATGAAAATAAAATAAATATTGAAAATCAACCAAAATGTTTAAAATGTACAAAAGGACATTTAATTTTAAAGACAAATAATATAAATCAAGAAATGTTTCTAGGATGCTCCAACTATCCTTATTGCGATTTTGCAATAAATGATATCAACATTTTACAAAAACAAATTATTTGTAAAAAATGCGGTGGCTACCTTATAGAGAAAAAATCTTCTAAAGGTCCTTTCTATGCTTGTTCCAATTACCCTTTTTGTAAGAATGTGGATGAAATTTAAATCATTCCATTTTTTGTGGATAAGTATTTTTTCATTTATTTTTCTTTGAAATAAACATCTCTGGCAACAATTCTTGTAATGTTAAAATTTTATCCTCTTTTACAAGTATTTGCGTCTTTAAATTTCGATTATCCACCATTCTGATAATTTCTCTGCACTTTCCACAAGGTGTATATATCTCTCCTTTTGATGAATATGCTACAATTTTATCAATTTCAGTTTCCCCATTTTTTATCATTTCTGAAATTGCAGCATGCTCAGCACAATTTCCCAAAATACATTTTAACTCCAAGGATATACCAGTAAAAATATTACCTTTTTTCGTAAGTAATGCGCAACTTGTATGACCACAGGTGGCATATTCACTTAACTTTCTTTTTTCTGCTATTTTTTTCGCTTCTTTTATTAATTGATTAAAATCAGAATTCATTATTTCTCCTTCCTATTATTTGTTTATTTAGTGAAATCATATCAAATTATTGGATTTTTGTCTACACAAATTAAAGAAATCCACAAACATTGAACAAATTGTGGATTTCCTTTTCCTATACATCTAAATTTTTTACATATTTTGCATTTTCTTCAATAAATTTCTTACGAGGAGCAACTTCATCTCCCATTAAAAGAGAAAATGTTTCGTCAGCTACCATAGCATCATCCATGGTCACTTTTATTAAGATTCTATTACTTGGGTCCATTGTAGTTTCCCATAATTGCTCTGGATTCATTTCACCTAAACCTTTGTATCTCTGAATTCCAACTTGTTCTCTTGAAATTCCTTTTTCTTCCAATTCTTTAAATGCTTTCGACAAATCATCTTCTGTGTAGCAATAAATATCTTCCATTCCTCTTTTGGATAACTTAAATAGCGGTGGCTGTGCCAAATATACATTTCCATTTTCAATTAATGGTCGCATATAACGGAAGAAAAATGTTAATAATAAGGTTCTAATGTGAGCTCCATCAACATCTGCATCCGCCATGATAATGACTTTACCATAACGAAGTTTTGTAATATCAAAATCAGCTCCAATTCCAGCTCCAATTGCTAATATAACTGGATTTAATTTATCATTTCCATAAATTTTATCTGCTCTTGACTTTTCCACATTCAACATTTTTCCCCAAAGTGGCAATATCGCTTGGAATCTTCTATCTCTTCCTTGTTTTGCACTTCCTCCAGCTGAATCACCTTCGACAATATAAACCTCGCATTCATCGGGATTTTTGCTACTACAATCAGCCAACTTTCCTGGTAAAGTAGTGGTTTCTAAAGAATTTTTTCTTCTTACCAATTCTCTTGCTTTTCTCGCAGCTTCTCTTGCCCTTGCTGCACTCACACACTTTTCCAAAATTGCTTTAGCTACATTTGGATTTTCTTCTAGAAAAGCAGACATATGTTCATTCATAATTGATTGAACAATTCCTGTTACTTCACTGTTTCCAAGTTTCGTCTTCGTTTGTCCCTCAAATTGTGGATCTTTTACTTTTACTGAAATTACTGCTGTAATTCCTTCACGAATGTCATCTCCCTGTAAATTTCCATCTTTCTCTTTTAAAATATTTTTTGCTTTGGCATAATCATTAAATACTTTCGTTAGCGACCTTTTAAAGCCTTCTAAATGCGTTCCTCCTTCTATAGTATTGACATTGTTTACAAAAGTATAAATATTTTCAGAATAACTCGTTGTGTATTGAATGGCAATTTCAACTGGATATTCCCCATCTTTTTCAATATAAATTGGCTTTGGATGTAATTTTTCTTTATTTTTATTTAAGTATTCCACAAAAGAAATCAATCCACCTTCATAACAAAAGTCTCCTTTTTTTGGTGTTTCTTCTCTTAAATCTTCAATTATAATATGCAAACCTTTTGTTAAAAAAGCCACTTCTCTAAGGCGATTTTCCAAAACTTCATATTCATATTGCAAGGTTTCAAAAATAGAATCATCTGCTAAAAATCTGACGGTTGTCCCCGTTTTATCTGAATCACCAATTCGTGTTAAACCTTGAACGGTTTTTCCTTTTTCAAATTTCATTTGAAAAATCCCACCATCTCTTTGGATGATAACTTCTGTCCATTCTGATAGCGCATTTACAACCGAAGAACCTACACCATGAAGTCCCCCTGAAACTTTATATCCACTATCTCCGCCAAATTTTCCACCAGCATGCAATACGGTATAAACTGTTTCAGCCGCTGAAATCTTTGTTTTGGGATGGATATCCACAGGGATTCCTCTACCATCATCTTCAACACAAATTATATTTCCAGGTTCTATTTTTACATGAATATTTTTACAATATCCTGCCAAAGATTCGTCAACAGCGTTATCCACAATCTCATAAACTAAATGATGAAGTCCTCTTACTGAAACACTACCAATATACATACCTGGTCTTTTTCTTACTGCCTCTAATCCTTCCAATACTTGAATTTGCTCAGCATTATAATCATGTTCAAATTTTTCCATTTTCCTACCTCTTTCTAAAATTTTCTTTTTTAATCAATTGTATTTTTATATCATCTATATTAAAATATAGAATTATTAACGCTTTTAGTACATTTATACTATTTTACGCTTTCTTGCACTGTGCCGTTTTCCACATAAAAATTTTTTCTATTTTCTTTTTGAATATCAATATTATCTGTACATGTAATAATTACTTGACTATCTTTCAAATTTTGTAGAAAACTTTTACGTCTTTTTTCATCTAGTTCAGACATGAAATCATCCAATAATAATATGGGTGTTTCTCCAATTTCATTTGTTACAATTTTTAATTCACACAATTTTAAAGTCAATGTAGTTGTTCGTTGTTGTCCTTGTGAACCATAAATTGAAACTATTTTTTTATTAATATAAATAATAAAATCATCTCTGTGTATTCCTGTACTTGTATATCCTCTTTTTAAATCAATTTCTTGAGATTTTTTTAAATTATTTAAAAATCCATTTTTGTCTTCTGCATTTGAAATATATTTTATTTTAATATTTTCTTTATTTTTATTTTCTTTTGTTATAATATCATGCATTTCTTGAATAATTTCAGCAAATTTTTCTATATATTGATTTCTATATTCAAAAATTTTATACGATAAATCAGCTAACTGTTCATCCAATATTTCCAAAAGTGATTTACTTTTCTTTTCTTTTTCAATTTGTTTTAAATACGTATTTCGTTGTTCCAGGACACGGTTATAGTCATTTAATAAATGAATATAATTCGGCTTTAAAGAACTAATCATCATATCTATAAATTTACGTCTTTTTTGGGGACCTTCTTTGATAATTTCTATATCGTCTGGAGAAAAAATAACCATATTTATTTTTCCAATCAAAGTGCTTACTTTTGCCTGTTTTACTCCATTAATAAAAAATTCTTTTTTCTCCCCTATTTTTGCCATAATATTTCCACTTCTATCCTGCTTTTCATACTCAATTTTAACCGTTGTGGATAACTCATTAAATTTTATCAATTCCTTATCTTTCTTACTTCTAAAAGATTTCCCCATGCTACACAAAAAAATCGCTTCAATAATATTGGTTTTTCCTTGTGCATTATCACCATAAAATATATTTATTCCTTTATTCAGTAAAATTTCTTGATTTTCGTAATTTCTGAAATTTGTTAAATTTATTTTTTTTAAGTACATCACTTATCCCCATTCTATTCATAAAATGTGGAAAACTAATCCTTCATTTTAATTGGTAAAATCATATATACATAATCGCCTGCTTCAATTGGTCTAATAATACATGGCGAACGGTTTGTCCCAAATTCAACGAAAACTTCTTCATCATCAATTGCTTTTAAAGCATCAATAAAGAATCTTGGGTTAAAACCAACTTCTAGTTCCTTGCCTTCTGTGTCAACTAATATTTCTTCTTTCGCATCACCTGTCTGATTTGAACAAGAAATTGTGACTCTTCCAATTTCTATACTAATTTTAACAGGATATTTCTTTTCTTTTTCAATCGAAGAAGCTGAAATTAACAAAATTCTTTCAAAACAATTCTGAAGCTGACTTTTGTTGACTTTGATTCGTGTTTCCCAATTCTGCGGAATTGCATTAGAATATTTTAAAAATTCTCCATCTAATAATCTAGTTACAATTTTACAATTTTCCATTTCAAATAATGCTTGATTTTTTGCAATGCCAACTGTAATAACGTCAAACGAATCCGAAATAATTTTGTTTACTTCGTTTAATGTTTTACCAGGAATAACGCAACTAAAATTATTTGATTCTTCTACTTCCTTACTTTTTAAAGCTAATCGGTAACCATCAACTGCTACAACATTTAGTTGGTTATCCACAACTTCAAATAAACTTCCTGTAAAAATTGGTCTGTTTTCTTCTGTGCTAACAGCGAATATGGTTTTTCGAATCATATTTTTTAAAGTAGTTTGTTCTAATTTAACAGAATTGTCAATGTTGATTTTTGGTAATTCTGGAAATTCTTCTGGATTCATGGTTGCTAATTTATAAAGAGAATTTTCACATTCAATTTCCAATAAATTATTTTCATTAATTCTAATTTGAATTTCCGCATTTGGTAATTTACGAATAATCTCGCTAAACATAATGGCATTTACAACAGTATTTCCTTGTTCTTTTACATTTGCTTCTAATATATATTCAATACCAATTTCTAAATCATACGAAGTTAGCTTTATTTCATGAAGATTGGTTTGAATTAGAATACCTTCTAATATTGGCATTGTTGTTTTTGATGAAACACCATTAATGACAGAATTAATTCCTTTTAAGATTTTTTCTTTTTCACAAATAAATTTCATTTTATTCTCCTTTTTTATATAATAGATATTAATAGTAGTATTAGTATTAGGCCTTGTGAAAACTGTGGAAAAGTTGTTTAAAGTTAGATTTCCCTAAGCTTTGAGCAGGTGCATAAGTTTGTGAATAATTAGGGTTAGATTTCCACATTATTCCAGCTCATTTGTGAATTTCTATTTATTAACAATTTATTTACAGCTTATTAACAAGGTCTATGTGAATAACTCCTGAAAAGCTGTCCTATAAATGGAAATAAAAATCTTTTGTAAATGTTTGTTCCGTAAAGAAATGTTTGCTTCAAATTTAATTTTTATTTAGAAAAATCAATTATTGATTCTCTCGAATAATATTTTTTAAACTATCCACAATTAATTTTGTATCTGTGTTTTGTTTGATTTCATTTTCAATTTTATTACAAGCATGCATTACTGTTGTATGGTCTTTTTTTCCAAATTCTTTACTAATTTGTGGAAAAGACATATTCGCACAAGTTCGGCATAAATACATAGCTATTTGTCTTGGATAAACAATGTCGTTTGACTTTCTTGTAGACACTAAATCTTGCTTGTCCAAATTAAAATATTTTGATACGACATCTTGTATATAACCAGCGGAGACAATTTTTTCCTTTTGCAAAGCAATTTCATTAATTGATTTTTCAGCAACTTCTATTGTAATTGGACTGTGGATTAAAGAAGCATACGCTGTTATTTTATTAAGAGCGCCTTCTAATTCCCTTACATTTGAATTAATTTTGGTTGCAATGACTGATAAAATGTAATCATCAATTAAAATATTTTCTAGCTGAACTTTTTTCCTTAATATGGCTAAACGAGTTTCATAGTCTGGCATAGAAACATCTGCGATTAAGCCCCATTCGAACCTTGTTTTTAACCTTTCTTCTATTAAAGGAAGATCTCTTGGCGGTCTATCACTGGAAATAATAACTTGTTTGTTATTTTCACGCAGAGTATTAAAGGTATGAAAAAACTCATTTTGCCCAGTTTTTCGGTCCTTTAGAAATTGTATATCGTCAATTAATAAAACATCTACGTTTCGATATTTTTTTCGAAAACGTTCATTTTTATGGTTTCCATCTCGAATTGCGTTAATAATTTCATTCGAGAAATTTTCTGTTGTCACATATAAAATCTTAAAATTTGGATTATTTTGTAATATTTTATTACCAATTGCATGCATTAAGTGTGTTTTTCCCAGTCCTACGCCTCCATAAATGAATAATGGATTATAAGACGCAGCTGGTGATTCAGCAACAGCTAATGCAGCGGCATGAGCGAATTTATTATTATCTCCTACAACAAACGTATCAAAAGTATATTTAGGATTTAAAAACGTATTGGAATAACTTTCAGTTTGTGTATAATCTTCTGTTTCCTGTGGAATATATTCCATATTTTGAAGTTCCGTTTTTTCTATAATTTTTATTTCGCAATTTTTATTTGTAATAAAATTAAATGTATTCGCAACTAAGTCTGCTAATCTAGACTCTATCGCATCTTTTTGAATTGTGGATTGCGCAATTAAAACAATTTTATTGTCATTGATGGATTCTATTTCTAGATTTTTTATCCAAGTTGTATATGAAATATTGGTCATTTCTTCTTTTAGAAGATCTTTTGCTTTTGTAAGTAAGTCATTTTTATCAGAATACATTCATTTTTTCCTTTCTTTATTAATATTTGCAAAAATAAATTTCCGTAAGTAAAAATATATTATTCATCATATCAAAAAAAAAAAAAAATAGCAAGAGAAAATAAAAAATAAAATAAGTTTATTTAAAGGACTTGACTTTTTAAAGCTTTATATAGTATAATAGGTATTATTTGTAAAAAAAAGTGATTAATAAATATAGGAGGTGCAAAATGAAAAGAACATACCAACCAAAAAAGAGACAAAGAAATAAAGTTCATGGTTTCAGAAAAAGAATGAAAACAAGTGCAGGAAGAAAAGTGCTAAAAGCAAGAAGAAATAAAGGAAGAAAAAAACTTAGTGCGTAGTAAAAATAGGGACTTTTGCGTCCCTTTTTTTATGTATAATGGTTGAATTGAGAAGTGATATGAAAAAAACAATAATGTTAAAAAGAAAATATGAATTTAAAATATTATTTTCCAAAGGAAAAATTGCTTACGGAAAGAACCTTACCATGTACATTTTGAGAAATAAAAATAGTGTGAATAAATTGGGGATAGCAATAGGGAAAAAAAGTGGAAAGGCTGTGGATAGAAATAAAATAAAACGCTTAATCAAAGAAAATTACAGGCTTTTCGAGATGCGAATAAAATGTGGATATAATATTTTAATTTCTGTGAATAAAAAATGTGAAATACAAAACATGGATTTTTATATCATCCAAAAAGAACTAGAAAAATTATTAAAAAAATCAGAAATATGGTTAGAAGAATGATGAGAAAATTAGGCATAAAAATGATTGAAATTTATAAGAAATATATTTCTCCGTATTTATCACAAATGTTGGGTATTCATTGCAAGTTTGAGCCAACGTGTTCTGAATATACCAAACAGGCTATTGAAAAATATGGCCTGATACGCGGAACCTGGAAGGGTTTCAAACGAATAATAAAATGTCATCCTTTTTCAAAAGGAGGATATGATCCATTAAAATAAAAAGAAGAAGGAGGAGAGGTTTTTGTTTAAATTTTTTGCCAATGTTTTTGGCTATATATTGAATTTTATTTATGGAATTGTTAAAAATTATGGTATTGCCATTATTTTATTCACCATATTGTTAAAATTAATTATGTTGCCGATGTCAATTAAGCAACAAAAAACAATGAAAAAGTCTGCAAAGATACAGAAAGAAACAAAAGAAATTCAAGAAAAGTATAAAAATGATCCAACGCGAATGAATCAAGAGGTTATGGATTTGTATAAAAGGGAGAATATGAGTCCATTTAGTGGATGCTTGAGTTCTATTTTACAAATTATATTGGTTATATCCATGTTTTATTTGGTAAGCAGACCTTTGACATATATGAAACATGTAGAACCAGAAGTTATTAATCAATATGCGCAAGAATTGCAAGAGGCAGAAGGAAATGCTAATTATCAAGAAATTGGAATTATTCGAACGAAATCTGGGGAAGATGAAAGAGTTAATATTAATATGAATTTCTTAGGATTAAATTTAAGTTCAATTCCATCAAAGAATTATAATGATTGGAAAGTGTTTATAATTCCTGTATTATATGTATTAACTTCGTTTATTTCTACGAGAATTACAGCTAATTTGAATCGTCCAAAAGAGAAAAAAGAAGAGACACAAGAAGTGGATCCAGATACCAAAGAATTAATCAAAAAAGAAGAAGAACAAATCGATATGATGGAAGAAATGAACAAAAACATGATGATTATGATGCCTTTAATGACAGTTTCTATTGCGTTAATAGCGCCTCTAGGATTAGCACTTTATTGGTTGATTAATAATGTTTTTATGTTAGGGGAAAGATTAATTATTAACAAAGTTTGTAAAGAGGAGGAATAAAAATGGACAACAAAACCTATATTTTTGAAGGAAAAACCACAAATGAAGCAATTGAAAAAGGATTGAAAGAATTAAAAACAACGAAATATAAAGTAGATATAAAAGTTTTGGAAGAGGATAAAAAGACATTTTTTAGTATTTTAGCACCAAAAGTTGTGAAAGTGGAGATGAAATTCAAAAATGAAGTGTTAAAAAAAGAAGTAAATCGTGAACCAGTAGATGTAGACAAGGTTATGGGGGATTTAAGAGAGTTTTTGGATTGTTTTTTAGCGAATTTACCGACCAAAGGATTAAAGTATGAAATCAAAGCAGAGGGAAATTTGATAAAAATTGATATTAAAGATGAACAAGCTACTTATTTAATCGGTTATAGGGGAGAGACGCTGAATTCTTTGCAAAATATTTTATCCAATATTGCTAGTAATGATAAACAGGAAAAGGTAAGAGTGCTATTGAATATTAGTAATTATCGAGAGAAAAGGGAAAAGGATTTGCAGGTTTTAGCGGGTAAAATAGCAGAATCTGTTGCGAAAAGCAAAAAGTCAATTACGTTGGAGCCAATGACGGCATATGATAGAAAGATTGTTCATAGTGCCTTACAAGAACATGATAGAGTAAAGACTTATAGTATAGGAAGAGAACCTTATCGAAAAGTTGTTGTAAGTTTAAAATAGAAGCGAAAGCTTCTATTTTTTTATCTGTCAAAGCTGTATAAAACTGTCAAAATGGGGAAATTTAAAATTTTAATAAAAAGTGTTGACTTTTTATGTAAAATGTGATATAATTTATTTAACGAAAAAAATTATTAAGAAAAACCTCGCTACTATCAGGAGGACATTATGACAGGAGGATTAATTATGAAGACAAGAAAAGAACAAATGGGAATTGAAACAACTAGTTTTATTCAGCGTGCACTATTTGAAAAACAGGGTATATTTTTACCCTTTGAAGACATTCGGCAAATGAGACGGATTCCAAGCGAATCCAACTCAGAGTTATATGCGGTATGTTTATTAAAGGACAAAGAAGAAATAATGTATGTTGCCAAAGTTTGCCGGAGGGCAAATGGTAGCATAAAAAAAGTATTTGTAGCAGAGCATCCTCCAATTAGGGAGTTTGCTCAGGAGTATTGCGAGGGACAAAAGAAGGGGAAGTAATTTCCCCCTTTTTTGTTCCTTTAAAGGTATTTTAATAATTTTCTTGCTTTTTTATGTAAATAGTGCTATAATTAGAAAGATTAAAAGGAGAAAAAATTATGAGTACGATTGTAGCAATTTCTACTTCACCAGGAGTTGGCGGGATTGGAATTATTCGAATGAGTGGAGAAGATTGTTTTGAAATATTAAATCGATTTTTTGTGCCAAAAAATAAATCCAAAATAAAAGGGTATTCCATAAAGTATGGAAAAGTTGTGGATAACTTACGGAAATATTGTGGATGAAGCTTTAGTTTCTTATTTTTTGGCGCCGAAAAGCTATACAACAGAAAATATGTGCGAAATTAATTCACATGGTGGCATGGCGGTAATGAATCAGATTTTGGAGCTTTGTTTGAAAAATGGAGCGATGATGGCAGAACCTGGAGAATTTACGAAAAGAGCTTTTTTAAATGGAAGAATTGATTTATCCCAAGCAGAAGCGGTTGTGGATATCTTAAATGCGAAGACAGAAAAGGAGTCTAAAGTAGCTGTTCAGCAGTTGGAAGGGAATTTATCAGAAAAAATAAAACAAATTCGTCAAGAAATAATTTCTCTTTTGGCAGATATTGAGGTAACCATTGATTATCCTGAATATGATGTCGAGGACGTCACAGAATCAAAAATAAGCCACGTTTTGGAAAAAATCGACATATTACTCGACCAACTCGAAAAAAGCTTCTTAAATGGCAAAATATTGAAAGAAGGTGTCAAAGTTGCTATTGTGGGGAAACCGAATGTTGGAAAATCATCATTGCTGAATTTAATTTTGAATGAAGAACGTGCGATTGTGACAGATATTGAGGGAACCACTCGTGATTCAATTGAAGAGTTAATTCAAATTGATGGTATTCCATTAAAAATAATTGATACAGCAGGAATCCGTAAGGCAGAGGATACAGTGGAAAAAATTGGTGTGGAAAAATCGTTAAAAATATTGGAAGAGAGCGATGTTGTTTTGGCAATTTTTGATGTTTCCAAAGAATTGGAGAAGGAAGATCGAGATATTTTGAAGTTTGTGGAACAAAAAAATGCAATTATTTTACTTAATAAAATAGATTTAGAAAAACAATTAAGCCTTACGGAAATAAGGAATTGCGGGAAAAAGATAATTGAAATTTCTATAAAAAATAAAAAAGGTGTGGAAGAATTATATGAAGCGATTTCAGCACAATTTAAATTGAATGAAATTGCAATAGATGGCGAATTGATTGTGACCAATAATCGTCATAAAAGTCTGATTATGCGTAGCGAAGAGTATTTAAAAAAAGCACAAGAAATTGTGGAGAAAAAATTGCCAATTGATATAATTTCTTCTTATTTAAAAGAGATTGTGGATGAACTGGGAAAGATAACTGGTGAAAGTGTTACAGAGGATGTCATAAACGAGATTTTTGCAAAGTTTTGTTTGGGAAAATAATACACTTGTTTGCAGAACATTTTTTCTTGTTCCACGTTTAACAAAAATAAAAAGGAGTAAAAAAATGGGATATAAAGCTGGAAAATATGATATAGCAGTAATTGGCGCAGGGCATGCTGGTTGTGAAGCTGCTTTGGCGTGTGCACGTTTGGGAATGAAAACGCTTATTTTTTCAATTAGTTTGGAATGTGTGGCGAATATGCCATGCAATCCACATATCGGAGGTTCATCGAAAGGGCATTTAGTGAGAGAAATTGACAGCTTGGGCGGTGAAATGGGAAAGAATATTGATAAAACTTTAATTCAATTAAGAATGCTAAATACCTCCAAAGGTCCAGCAGTACATGCTTTGAGAGCGCAGGCAGATCGAAAAAAATATCAGGCAGAAATGAAACATACTTTGGAAAAACAAGAAAATTTGTATTTGAAACAAGCAGAAATTGTGGATATTAAAGTCGAAGCTGATAAGGTAAAGTCTGTTGTGACAAATTTGGGTGCGGAATATGATGTGGATTGCGTGATTATAGCAACTGGAACTTATTTAAAAGGAAAAATATTTATTGGAGAAAACTCATTTGAAAGTGGACCAGATGGCGTTTTTGCGGCCAATCAGTTGTCGGAATGTTTGAAAAAGCTGGGAATTGAAATTCAGCGATTTAAAACGGGAACACCAGCTAGAATTAATAAAAAAAGTATTGATTTTTCGAAAATGGAGATACAAGAAGGGGATGCTGAGGTGCTTCCATTCTCGTTTGAAGACGATTTGTTACACGTGGAACAAATTCCTTGTTGGCTGACGTATACGAATGAAAAAACGCATGAAATTATTCGTCAGAATTTACATCGTTCGCCATTGTATGCTGGAATGATTGAAGGAACAGGACCACGCTATTGTCCTTCCATTGAGGACAAGGTTGTGCGATTTGCGGATAAGGAAAGACATCAAATTTTTGTGGAGCCAGTAGGGAAAGATACGAATGAAATGTATATTCAAGGCATGAGTTCCTCTTTACCAGAAGATGTGCAAATCGCTATGTATCGAACGTTACCAGGTTTGGAAAATGCTGAATTTACAAGACCTGCGTATGCAATTGAATATGATTCGATTGAGCCTTCACAGTTAAAAAGTTCACTGGAATTGAAGAAAATTAGCGGAATGTTTTTTGCAGGACAAATTAATGGAACTTCTGGTTATGAAGAAGCGGCGGCGCAAGGTATTATGGCAGGAATAAATGCGGTGCAGAAGTTAAAGGGAAACAATCCAATTGTTTTGGACCGATCGCAGGCATATATTGGTGTTTTAATTGATGATATTGTGACGAAAAGTACAGCAGAGCCATATCGAATGATGACTTCGAGAGCAGAGTATCGTTTGCTATTAAGGCAAGATAATGCAGATTTGCGTTTGACGGAGATTGGGCATGCAGTTGGGTTAATTTCAGAGGAAAGATATGCGCGATTTTTGGAGAAAAAGGCGCAAATTGAGAGAGAAGTCGAACGTTTGAAAACTACAAATATTAAGCCAAATAAGGAAAATAATGCGATTTTAGAAAAATGCGGGACAACGCCAATTTCTTTTGGAACAAAATTAGCAGATTTACTAAAAAGAACGGAACTTACTTATACAAAGTTGAAAAAAATTGACTCAGAACGTCCTGTATTGGAACGACAAGTTTGGGAAGAAGTCGAAATTATGGTGAAATATGAGGGATATATTGAATTACAAAAAAAACAGGTTGAAAGTTTTAAGAAAATGGAAGAAAAGATTTTGCCAGAAGAACTGGATTATGAAGAAATTAAGGGATTAAGATTGGAAGCAAGGCAAAAATTGAACAAATTTAAACCGTATTCGATTGGTCAGGCGTCAAGAATTTCTGGTGTTTCGCCAGCAGATGTGTCTGTTTTGTTGATTTATTTGGAGCAATATAGACGAAATAAAAGAAAGTAGGAGAGAAAATGGAATTAAAAGAGTTTCAAGATATTTTTGAGCAAGAATGTGTGAAAAATGGTATTGAGTATAACTTTGAAAAGGCAAATATGTTGTATCAATCTATGAAATTAATATTGGAATGGAATGAAAAAGTTAATGTGACGGCGATTAAAGATGAGAAAGAGTTTATTGTGAAACATTTTATTGATTCATTGACAGTGAATTCTTTTTTGGGAAATGCAAAAAGGGTTTTGGATATTGGGACTGGCGCTGGATTTCCAGGAATTCCGCTGAAGATTTATCAGGAAAATGTGGAATTTACGTTGATTGATGCTGTGAATAAGAAAGTTACTGTTTTGCAAGATATAATCGATAAGTTAAATTTGAGGAAAATAGAGGCTTTACATATTCGTGCAGAAGATTTGGGAAAAGATGAAAATTATCGAGAAAGTTTTGATATTGTGACAACAAGGGCGGTTTCAAATTTGGCGACGATTAGTGAATATATGTTGCCTTTTGTAAAAGTTGGTGGTTTGGCGGTTTGTATGAAGGGACCAAATATGGAAGATGAATTAAAAGAGGCTAAAAAAGCGATTGAAGTGTTTGGAGGCGAAATTGAAGAAGTTAAAAAATTGCTTATTAATGAGGAGTTTGAGAGGAATTTGATTAGTATAAGGAAAAAGAAAAGAACAGATGAAAAATATCCAAGAGGACAGGGAAAACCAGCAAAAGAGCCAATTCGATAAAATTTTTTAAAAAAGGTATTGACAAATGAGAAAAAAAGTGGTATATTATTAATATGTTATCTTGTTTACTTATAGTTGCAATAAGGTTATAAGTATGAAAGGGAGGCCGTTATGCGGTCTCTCTATTTTTTTTCCAAGATTCTTGAGATTTACCAGGAATTTTTTTATAAATTAGAAGGAAGAAAATTGTGAAATTTTTTGTCGATTACGATAAAATTTATTGACATTTTGGAAAAAATTAGATATGATAGAAAAAAAGGAGTGAGAATTTTGAGCAGAATTATAGCGATAGCAAATCAGAAAGGTGGAGTCGGAAAGACTACAACCGCAGTCAATGTAAGCTCGATATTGGCGAAAAAAGGCAAAAAAGTAATGTTGATTGATTGTGATCCGCAGGGAAATGCAACCAGTGGATTAGGTGTAGAAAAAGACGCAGAAAGTTCAATATATGATGTTTTAATGAATGAAGTTGACATAAAACAAACATTACAAGATACGTGCGTCAAAACGTTGAAAATATGCCCTGCCAATATGAATTTAGCAGGTGCAGAAGTGGAATTGGTAAATCAAATGTCAAGAGAACAACGAATGAAAACGGCTTTGGAAGAAGTAAAAGACGAGTTTGATTTTATTTTGATTGATTGTCCACCATCTTTGGGGTTGGTGACGTTGAATGCTTTTACAGCGGCTAATTCTGTTTTAATTCCAGTACAGTGTGAGTATTTTGCGTTAGAGGGCTTAGGACAGCTTTTGAATACGATTAATCTTGTAAAAAAGCATTTGAATAAGAGTTTGGAGATTGAAGGGGCGGTACTTACGATGTATGACATGAGGACAAACCTTTCGAATCAAGTAGTGAAAGAGGTTAAGAATTATTTTGGAGATCGTGTTTATAAAACGGTAATTCCAAGAAATGTTAAATTAAGTGAGGCTCCAAGTTATGGGATGCCAATTATTTTGTATGATGATAAATCAAAGGGCGCTAGATGTTATGACAAGTTGACAAAAGAGCTTTTGAAGGCAGAAGCGGAGCGAGAGAAAGAAAAGGAAAAATAGATGGGGGGATAAAAAAATGGCGAAAAAAACAGGACTAGGAAAAGGATTGGATGCGTTATTTTCTATGCCAGTTGAGGAGGAAGTTGTTGCGGTAAAAGCTGAACAAGACGGAATTAGCAAGTTGAAGATTAATGAGATTGAGCCAAATGTTGAGCAAGCGAGAAAAATGTTTGATGAAGAGTCAATTGAGGAGTTAGCCAATTCGATTAAAGAATATGGTGTGATTCAACCAATTTTGGTTGCAAAAAAGGAAAAGTATTATGAAATTATTGCTGGTGAGAGAAGATGGAGAGCTTCTAAAAAAGCAGGATTATCAGAAATACCAGTTATTATCAAGGAAAATGATGATAAGAGAAATCAAGAGATTTCATTAATTGAAAATATTCAAAGGGAAGATTTGAATCCAATTGAGAAGGCGCGCGGTATAAAAAAATTAATGGATGAGTATGATTTGACGCAAGCGCGAGTTGCTGAGATATTGGGAAAAAGTAGAAGTAGTATTGCAAATACGGTTAGAATCTTAAATTTGGATGAAAGAGTATTGAATTTGGCTTTGGAGGGTAAACTAACAGAGGGGCATTGTAAATCGTTGATGTCAGTAGAAGATCCAGATAGACAGTATAAAATGGCACTTTATGTAATTGAATCAGGAGATTCTGTAAGAGAAGCGGAAAAGAAGATGAGGACTCACAAAAAGGTAGCGAAAAAGGCTGACCAATATATGCCAATTTATCAGGATATAGAGAATAGATTTCAAGGATTTTTTGGGACAAAGGTAAAATTAGATGCTGGAGCCAAAAAAGGAAAAATTATTATTCAATATAATTCGAATGATGATTTGGAAAGAATTTTAGATTTGATAAAATAAGGATGTGGATAAAATGAATGATATGTTTAGTTTCATGGAAAATACGAGTTTAGTAGGAGGATTGTTGATTTTTCTAGTATTGGCAGTTATTGCGGAAATGTTGCTTGTGATTGTGATACATAAAAGGTATTTATCTTTTATGAAAAGACTGGGAAATGGAAACAATTTGGACGAGATGCTGAAAAAGTATATAGAGGAAGTTAAAGCGATTGAAAAGGATAATGGTGAAATTAAGAATTATTATACGAAGTTGGACCAAGATATTGCTTCTTGCATACAAAAAGTTGGTTTGGTGCGTTATAATGCGTTTAAGGATGTTGGTAGTGATTTGAGTTTTGCGATAGCTTTATTAGATGGAAATGACAATGGTGTGGTTTTGAATGGAATTTATGGTTCGGAATATTCAAATATTTATGCAAAGCCAATTAAGACGAAAGGGTCAAGTTATCAGTTGTCCCAAGAGGAAGAATATGCGATTGAAATTGCAGAACAGACGAAAAATTTTATGGCAAAGAAGAGAAAATAGAAAAAACCGCCAATCAGGCGGTTTTTTGTTCTTTAAAAGGAGAGATGGTTCTGCAGAAGAAGTTGGTGAAGTAAGTGATTAAAAGGCACCTATGAGGAAGAAAAGAATAAAAAAATTATGAATAGAATTAAAAAATGAGTGAAAAAATAAAAAATATATTGACAAAACAGTGTAAAATGTGCTAATATATAAATAGTTGTTTTTAGACAACTTCATGGAGAGGTGGTCGAGTTGGTTTATGGCACCAGTCTTGAAAATTGGCGTGCGTTTATAGCGTACCGTGGGTTCGAATCCCACCCTCTCCGCCATTTTTATATAATAGAATAATTGGAGATGTACCCAAGAGGCTGAAGGGGCGGGTTTGCTAAACCTGTAGGGTTCGTAAGGGCCGCGGAAGTTCGAATCTTCTCATCTCCGCCAAAATCCCACATTGTAATATAAACAATGTGGGATTTTTATTTTAAGGGGTTAAAATTTTTTTTTGGTATAATTAGTCGATTTAAAAATTTAAACGTCTTATTTTTGATTTCAAG